>CANMLL010000015.1 GCA_947498775.1 uncultured Aquimarina sp. | reverse complement strand
TATACTGATGATTTATGGGTAACAAGAGGAAGTGCAGTATTGATTGGTGGAGTAACAATGTATTACAACAATGGGGGGTATCCCAATGCTCAAAATGCAGAAGTACTAACGATCAATTACTATGACGATTATGAGTTTGACATGGTGGGGATCAACAATCCAGGTACGGTCTACGGGGTAGGCACCAGCGATCGTACCCGATCCCTTGCTACGGGAAGCAAGGTAAAGGTATTAGGGACATCCTATTGGACTACCTCGGTTACCTATTATGATAAAAAGGCAAGGCCGATCTATGTGGCTAGTATCAATGAGTATCTTAATACCACCGATATTGTAGAAACCAAGCTAGATTTTGTGGGTAAAGTAGAAGAAGCCACTACCATACACCGCAAAACGGGACATGAAGAGATCAAAACGGTAGATACCTTTACCTATGATCATATGGGCAGGCTTACCAAACAAACCCAGAAGATCAATAATCAGGATACAGAACAAATTGCTGCTAACCAATATGATGACCTGGGGCAATTAGTGACCAAAAACGTTGGAGGCACCTCGAGCACTGAGGCTACTCGAAGTGGGGGACTCCAAACCGTAGACTACCAATACAATATCCGAGGTTGGCTTAAAGGGATCAACGATGTGGATAATATCGGGAATGATGTATTTGGGTTTGGGATTAATTACAATGAAGGTACCAATCCTTTGTATAATGGGAATATTTCTAAAACAACATGGATAACTGCCAACGACAACATGACAAGGGGTTATGAGTATACCTATGATGCTTTAAACAGAATTACCACAGGAACCAGTAATGAAGGAAGATATACTCTCTCCAATGTTACTTATGACAAAATGGGAAATATTCTAAGCTTAAATCGTAGTGGTTTTCAAAACAATGGTTCTTTTACCGATATGGATCACCTATATTATTATTACCATACCAATAGTAACAAACTACGTAAGGTCGCTGACTTTGGGAATAAGGATTACGGGTTTAAGGATGATACCAATACCAATACCAATCAAGATTACGCCTACGATGCCAATGGCAACATGATCCTGGATCAAAACAAAGGGATTTCAAGCATTACCTATAACCATTTAAACTTACCAGAAACAGTTTCTATAAGTAACAATGAAGGAACAGGAACAATTTCTTATATTTACGATGCCACTGGAGCGAAATTAAAGAAGATCGTAACAGAGGGAAGTTCTTTAACAACAGAGTATGCTGGTAATTACGTCTATAAGAATGGTACTCTTGAGTTCTTCAACCACCCAGAGGGGATTGTAGAAAAAGAAGCAGATGGGTATAAATATGTGTATCAATTTAAAGACCACTTAGGCAATGTAAGATTGTCTTATAAGGATGCTGATAAAGATGGTAGCATTATCCAGGATGAGATTATCCAGGAGAAAAATTATTATCCCTTTGGACTACAACATAAAGGATATAACGACACCTATAGAGGTAGAAATCACCAGTACGGTTATAATGGAAAAGAAGAACAAAATGAACTTGGTTTAGAATGGTTAGACTTCTCAGCTAGAAATTATGATCCGGCTTTAGGGAGGTGGATGAATATCGACCCATTAGCAGAAGAAATGAGAAGACACTCTCCTTATAATTATGCTTTTGATAATCCGATCTACTATATTGATCCTGATGGGATGGCTCCGATAGGTCTTGGAAGTATGGATGAAACGGAGAATTTTGATAGATTTAATTCTGGGAAGGCTCCTGTAGATCGATTTAGTCCCGGAAAAGATTTTGATATATCACAACCTGATCTTTTTGATCACAAAAGACCTAATTATATAGCAGGTGAAGCAGGTAATGATAATAATAACACCAATAATGATTGTTGTGGAGGAAATGGAGCAGGAACACAATTATCTAATGGGGGAACACTTGTTATGGGAGCTAATGGTGTAGAAGTTGTTCAGAACACTCAAAATCCACTTTTATCAGACTCTAAAGAATCTATTAGCAATATGGGAAGAGCTTTTGGATTAGGAGCGATGGGGCTTTCTTATAAAGGAGTATCTAAAATAGGTGAGATATCAGTTGGTTCAATAGGTAGATGGCACGTTTATTCTAAATCTACTTTAGCATATACAAGTACTGGTGCTAAATTTTTCCGAACGTTTGGAAGAGTCGCTGGTGGTGCATCTATAGGACTTGACTATTTTGCTTATAAAGAAGGACAAATATCAGGAGGAAGGTTTGGAATGAATACTACTTATACTGGTATTGGTTTATTTGGTGGTCCATTTGGTTGGGTAACATCAGCTTCCTATTATGTTGTTGGAGATTTATTAGGGGGGCACGAAAGAGGTGCTCAATTATCTAGAGAAATACAACAAAGAGGAGGAAAAACAAGTCATCCAAAAGCATTAGGTGGAGGAACCACGTTACGAAATCCTAAATTTTAAAAGATGTATTATATTTATTATATACTCTACAAGTTTACATTATTAACACCTTCAAAGAAAGAACAGCCAGAACATATAGCCAATATAGTTCTGGCTTTGGTTCTGTCTTTTAACTTGTTTGTGATTGTCAATATTCTTCAATATTACAATGTAGATTTTGTAGGTAACTTTTTTAAGCAGAAAGAAATATTTATTGCGCTTTATATATCTATTTTATTAGTAGGCTATTTTCTGTTTATTAGGAAAAAGAAATATGCTGCAATAAAAGATAAATATGATAAAGAGAGTAAAAACAAGAAGTTATTAAAAACTAGTCTAGCGATAATTTATATAATAACAATATTTATTCTAGCTTTTGTGATTTAATCTAGTTTTTACAAAACTCTTCTATTAAAGATTTAGCTTCGCTATCTCCTAAACTGTAAGCTTTTTTAAAGTCTGGGCAAGATCCAACAGTGTCTTTTAAGTTCAATTTTGTAAAGCCTCTATTGATATAATAATCTATGTCTAAAGAGTCTTTGCTTACAGCTTTATCAAAAAAAAGTAAAGCATCATTGTATCGCTTTTGATTAAAGTGTATTATCCCAATGTTATAACTTATTTTTTCATAACTGGAATCTTTGTCTAGAACTTTTTCAAAATTAGTTAATGCTTTTTTGCAATAATCATTATCACCTTGATTACATAGAATACCTTGTGTAACACCTAAACGATAATATCCTATTATTTTGGACGAGTCAATAGATATTGCATCTTGAAAGCTATTAATAGCCTCTTCAATTTTACCATTCTTCATTGCTAAGGTTCCTTTTTCAATTAAGAACTCATATTTTTTAATATCAATATTGGTTTTTTCTTTTTGTGCGCTATTATTACAAGCGCACACTATTGCAAATAAGGCTAAAAAAAATGTTTTTTTCATTGTTTATTTTTTAGGTATAAGCATTTTTAGTTTTAAAATCTCGTAACGCCATATCGATCATATTGTAGAGGAAGTTTTTGTTCTCCTCGGAGAGTTCAGAGATACGTTCCAGACGTGCTAAAGCTTGTTTATCAAGTTCTAATTTACTTTTACCAATCAAATAATCCACAGAAACCTCTAAGGAATCTGCGATTTTTACCACTACATCAATAGATGGTTTAATATCGCCACGCTCATACCTTCCTACTACATCACCAGAAGTACCGATCATCTTACCCAAGGCAGCTTGAGAAAGCTTTTTCTTCTTACGTAGTAACATCATATTATCTCCAAAATCCATAATGATAAGTATTGAAAATGATTGTAAAATCAGTGTTTTAGCAAAAATAGATGATTTATAAGTCATAAACAATAATGAAAAAGCTTGTTTATATAAGATTGATAATGTAGCTTTGTGAATGATAAGTCTTAAAAAACTTTTTAAAACTATTTTTCAACAATGCTCAATACAGCCAATCCCAACAATTATAACTACACTACAAGACACTTAGAAATATCCATTTTAGGCGGTATCAAACTCAATCATTTAGAGGCTTTACGGGTTACACTAGGAATTAACAAAGTAAAATCAGAAACTAAACTAAGGCACAATGTAGATTTATACAACGATAACCAAGTAGAAAAGTTGGTTAGAAAAGTAGCAGAACGTATAGAAATCGGTACAAGTGTAGTACGCAAGACATTACAAGAGTTAACCAATGAACTAGAACAATATCGATTAAGTCAACTTGATAATGATGAATCAGAAATTACAATCAAAGAGTTATCTACAGCAGAAGAAAAAGCTGCTATCAAGTTCTTAAAATCAAAAGATTTACTAAAACGTACCAATGAGCTTATCGAACAAAGTGGTGTGATAGGAGAAGAAACCAACCGATTATTGATGTATCTGATTTTTACAAGCCGTAAAAGCTACAATCCTTTACATTGCATAAGTTTAGGAAGTTCAGGAGCAGGAAAAACACATTTACAATCTAAAGTTGCTGAACTTATACCAGATCACGAAAAAGTAGAGATTACCGTATTATCCGAGAATGCTTTTTACTACTTCAATCGTACAGAATTACGAAATAAACTGATCTTAATCGAAGATTTAGACGGTGCAGAATCTGTACTCTATCCATTACGAGAATTACAAAGCAAACGCAGAATTACCAAAACGGTAGTCCATAAAGACCGAAAAGGTAATACTAAAACTATACACTTAACGGTTGAAGGTCCTGTAAGTGTTGCAGGCTGTACCACACAAGAAAGTATCTACGAAGATAATAGCAACCGTAGTTTTTTACTCTACATCGATGAATCTAGCGAACAAGATCAAAAGATTATGTATTACCAGAGACTGATTAGTGCAGGAAAAGTAAATATCGATGCAGAACTCAAAGCAAAAGATATACTACAAAGTGTACAAATGCTATTGCAACCTGTTAAAGTTATCAATCCATATGCAGAGTTTTTAGAGTTGCCACAATCTGTATTTAAACCAAGAAGAACAAATACTCATTATCTACAATTTATAGAAGCAATTACCTTTTACAAGCAATACCAAAGGGAAAAGCAATATGATCAACATACAGGAGAGGAATATATAGAAACCATTATCGAAGATATAGAAGAAGCTAATGAGATTATTAAAGAAGTATTGTTACACAAAAGTGATACGATTACAGGAGCTTGCCGAAATCATTTAGAACGGTTAAAATCTTACCTAAAAGAAAATACACAAACTACATTTACCAATGCTGAAATACGCAGAAATCTACGAGTAAAAGAAACCACATTACGAAGGTATAACAAACAGTTACTAGAAGAAGGTTATATCAAACGTATGAAAAATGCTAAAACTAAGAGTTACAGCTTCGAGATTGCAGATTTACAGGAGTATGACGAGTTAAAAGACCAGATTAATGAAGCATTACAAAACTGTATTACACAAATAGAACTCGCCAGTTCGCCACCAAGTCGCCACACCTCGAATGGCGAAACTAAAAATAAGAAAGCTAGTTAGTTACAACAACTCGCCACAGAAATACAAAAAAGACATACCGATGAAAAAATTAAAGCTACAAAATGATAGTTATAGGATGCTTATATCCAATTTTAAAGAATGGTTGGACATCTTAGGATATGCAGATACCACAGTTTATAATTTACCAAACCACTTGCAAGAGTTCTTCTATTGGTTGGAAAACAAAAAGATCAATACTATAAATGAAATTACAGGAAAGCATATCAAAGAGTATTACAAAGAACTCAAACAACGTAGTAACGAAAGACGATACGGGGCATTAAGTAAAAGTTACCTGAATAAACACCAACAAGCTTTAAAGAAGTTTAAAGAATATTTACAAAACCATAATCACAAAGGAATCAGTATACATCTGAAATCTGAAAGTTACCCAACCGAAGAAAAGATCAATATACTCACTCAATCAGAAATCAAACAACTTTTTAGAGCTACGAATCATAGTCATAACAAAAAATGCTACAGGCAACGAGATAAAGCGATACTAACGTTACTCTACAGTTGCGGACTACGAAGAAATGAAGCTATACACTTAGATGCTAGCGATATCCTTTTTGATAAAGAGAGAATCTATGTACGAAAAGGAAAGAATTATAAAGAAAGGTTTGTGCCCATCAATAGGTATAATCTTGAAATCCTTGAAGAATATCTATACGATGCACGATTAGAGTTTAACATCAAACACGATACAGAAGCATTACTGCTCAATCATCACGGCACACGATTACTTGGTACAAGTTTATCCAACAGATTACAAACTATTGTAAAAACTACAGAGAATACAACGATTATAGAAAAGCAAATCACATTACACACTTTACGACACTCAATCGCTACCCATTTATTACAAAAAGAAGTACCACTAGAAAGTATCAAACACTTTTTAGGGCATAGTAGCTTAGAAAGCACACAAATCTATACTCACATCTTAAAAATCATAGAAAATGAAAAGGTATAACGATTATCTAAGAAAACAAGGATATACAGAAAAGACCATAACATCCAAAGAACTAGCATCACAATATTTTATAAAATGGTGTAAAAAGCAATCGACTACGCCTATCGAAATTGATTACAAAACTTGTTTAAAATATATTAAACACCTAACTCGAAAAGGCAATAGTAAAAAGACGGTCAATCATAAACTTGGGAGTATAAAAACCTACTTTAATTATCTGATAAGTGAATCATACCGAACTGATAATCCAATCGAAAACACGAGTGTAAGAGGAACACAAAGAACCATCAATTATAATCTACTCGAGCCCGAAGAGCTAGAGGACTTGTATTATAGTTATGATACAGAAAATTACCAAGAAGCATATCACAAATACACCTCAAAACGTAATAAAATCATTGTTGGATTACTGGTCTATCAAGGCTTAGACACGCAAGATCTAAAAAATCTAAAACTAGAACATTTACAGCTTCATAAAGGTAAAATCTATGTTCCCAGTAGAAAACGAAGTAACGCCAGGGAACTAGAACTAAAACCGTGGCAAATGATGGATTTTATGGAATACATAAATGATATTAGAATCCATCTATCACAACGATTACAAAGGGATACAGATAAACTCTTCCCGTATGGAGATCGATTTATCATTACCCATACCATCATTAAAAAGCTTAAAAAATACAATCAAAAAGTAGAAAGTAGTAAGCAGATTAGAGCTAGTGTTATTACAGCTTGGTTGAAACAATACAATCTTAGAAAGACGCAGGTATTAGCAGGACATCGTTACATCAGTTCTACAGAACGATACTTACAAGACGATCTGGAAAATCTACACGAAATCATTAACAACTTCCATCCAATCAGCTAATATTATGAAAACAGACACCATTAAAATCCCTAGAGAAACACTTAAAAAAATACTGGAGGGCTTAAAAACCTTTGAAGAAAAAAGAATGTTTTTACATCAAAATATAACTTTAGGTAGTGTTGCAAAACAGCTTAAGACTAATACCAGTTATTTATCCAAGGTCATCAACTCTTATAAAAGAAAAAACTTTAAAAGCTATCTTAATGAGCTTCGTGTACATCATGCTGTAGAGGAGTTAAAGCATAATAAAGAATTACAGAAATATACTATTGATGGTATTGCCAAAGATATGGGCTTTAATAATGCCGAATCATTTACTATAGCCTTCCGAAAAGTAACAGGTTTATATCCTTCTTATTTTATCAAAAAGCATCCATAAAAAGCCAAGTGAGTCCCTCTATAAAAATATTATTATATTAAACTATCTTTGTTATGAATGTAAAAATGAATGTAATGAATATTGAGAGCACGAAATTAGAGTTAATGCATTTATTGCTCCAAACCCAAAAAGAATCCTTACTTGCCAAGCTGAAAAAGGTTTTTGAAGAAGAACAAACAGATTGGTGGTATGATTTAAGTGAGCAAGAACAAAAAGATATAGAAATCGGAATTGCTCAAGCAGATAGAGGAGAATACATCGAGGATCAAGAAGCAATGAAGCGTTTTAAGAAATGGCATTAAAAATCGTCTGGACGCCCAAAGCTTTAGAAGGTTTAGATGAAGTTTTGGAATATCTTGAAACCCATTGGACATCAAAAGAAATACTAACCTTAGAACAAAATATCGAGGATTTTAAATCACAGGTACAAAGAACTCCTTTAATATACCCGGTCACAGGAAAACATAAATATGTTCGAAGGGCAGTGATAAGCAAACACAATTATATTATCTATCGATTAAAACCTCGTAAAAAAGTAATCGAGTTGATTTACTTTAAAGCATCAAAACAAAAACCAATAAAATAGCCAAGTGTCTCGCTATGCTCGGATAGTTATTATGGGCGCAGCAAGAAAAATGCTTTGCCCATAAGCTGTTATAAGGTCTCGTCGTCACCCTTGCTATGGCAAAACTTTTTTACGCATACTAAAAAAAAGCTTTTGCCGTCCGCGCTTCGTTCCTCCTCGTCATGTTCCCAGTCTTTTTTGTGTCACGATTATTAGTCAATAATACCCGCCACAAAAAACCCTTACACACTTCATTGGCTCCGCCGCTTAGTCGCAGCCTAGCCGATTATTTATGTGGAAGTTTATATCTGATAAAGCGGAAACCTAAAAATCGTCTGGCGCATCCCTTCGTTACACTCTCGGTCTACGTCGGTTGCTCCTCTACGCTACGGCTACGCCTAAGTTTTGCGCGCACGCAGCTTATAAACTGTGGAAACCCGTAAAAACTTATACAAAAAATACTCTATGTTTAATGATAATTATTGCGTTTGCCACGCAGGCAACTCAATCGCCGTATGGCTAGCATTTAGATTAAAGCTGAAGGTCTGCCGCAACTGCCGTTGCGCACTTCAACTTTAATCCAAATGTAAAAAGTAAAATGGATAAATAATAGATTAAAATTATGGAAGAAATTACACCAAAATTTAAATTAGGAGATGTAGTTCAGTTAAAATCTGGAGGTCCAGAAATGACAGTATCTGAATTAATCATGGTATTAAACATGTCTACTGCTAGTTATGATAAATTTACAGGAAAAGTCAAGTGCCAATGGTTCTCTAATAAAGAAAGAAAAGAAGAAACGTTTGTTCAAGATACAATAGAAAAAATAGAACTATAAAAGGAGAATAGCGTAAGGCTAATGCATTTGGGCTGTTCTTCTTTTATAGTATAGCCAAAGTGGCGATTGAACGTCACGCAAAGAGCATAAAAACCGCTTCAAATGCCCTCAAACTCGTCCAGATCACGTCCACGAGGTGATAATATGGGTATAGTATTATAATATCTTCTGTAAAAATAGCCTGTTAGAAGTCAGATTTTTGAATGATAGCAGTTGGTGCGCGGCTATTTTATATAATTGCGTTATAGACCCTGACGGTAGGAAGAGCGACTATAATACTAATTATGTAAATACAGCTTTGATGATGCGGCTGGCAATAGAAGTTATTTAGTATTTTAGCTGTGCAAAATGATGATAGAAAGAACGTTCTTTAAAAAAAACTGTAAGCTGTTCTTGGAGTAGAACCGTGGGAAAGTGTGCCAATGTTGAAAAAATCGTATAAACGTCTATCCCTTTGGACTACAACATAAAGGGTACAACTCTGATGTAAATGGTAGAAATCATACCTATGGTTTTGGTGGTAAGGAAGAACAAGATGAGTTAGGTCTGGGTTGGATTGATATTACAGCTCGTAATTATAATCCAGAACTTGGTAGGTGGATGAACATTGATCCTTTGGCTGAAGATTACTATAGTTTTTCAACATATAATTATACTTTAAATAACCCCATATTTTTTGTTGACCCAGACGGGCGTGGCGTTTATGATTGGTATCAAAATCAGACAGGGCGAGTAGTTTGGTTTGATAATACGGATGAGAATTTTACTTCTGAAAATGGAGATCAATGGGAAAATGTAGGATCTAATTTAGAAGAAGTAGAAGAGAATTTAAATGTGCCCGAAGATCAAAATGTTGAATGGAATACTATGGAAGCCGTTGCACTTGGAGGATCAAAAGGTGATGGAAAAGGTGCTTTAGGAGTTACGATTTTAGAAAATGTGGCACAAATAAGTTTTGATCTGAATATTGAAAATGCAGGAGATTTTAATCAAGAACGAATTGATGGAGAAACGGAAATAACAGGAGTGAATGTTAATATTACATTATCTACAGAGACATTGGCTCCTGGAGTACAATTGCAAAGTGTGGGAGGAAATTTTGGTTTAGAAAAGTGGACTCCTACAGGAAAAAATAGTGTTAACAATAGTGATTCTTTTCAATATGCAGGACCCATGCTTAGCAGTAAAGACTCTCATGCTTCGGGAAAGGCGACTTCAACAATAAGTCTATCAAAGTTTAGAAGTGTAACCCGTCAAGGTTTATCGTTTAGCATTGGTGTTAACTCTACTGCAGTATTTAAATTACAACAAACAGGAAAAACAGGAGTGTTTGACACTTCTAATACGATTAAATTAAAATAGAAAAAAATGAGAAGATACATGTTATTGATATTAGCTTTTTCACTTACTTTCTGTAAGTCAAATAAAACAAAAGATACATCTCAAGATATTGATTGTTCTAAGTTCAATGATAAATATGTTGAATATAGAATAGTTAAGAATAAAGATTCTGCTTTGTATTATATTGATAAGGCTATTGCTTGTGATGTAAAGGATAATTTTTTCAAGATGGAAAAGGTTAAGTTATTAGTGAGTTACCGAGATTACTTAGGCGCTTCCAAATTAGCTTATGATTTATCAAAAGGAAATGATCCAACATTTAAAATGTTATATGGGGTTTTATTACTAAAACAAAATGATACAGAAGCGGATAAAGTTTTAGAAAAATCTTATACTATTTTATCAGATAATACAAAATCCTATGATGATAGTAATTCTAATCTACATTATTACAAAATAGGTTTGGATAATTATTTTAATGGGAAAAATTATTCTCTTCAAAGAGTTGATGAATATAAGAAAAACTATAATACTCCAAATAATATTCAGATGGCTATTCTTATGGAAAACCTAATTAAAAATAGCTCAAAAGAAGAATTACTTTTCAATTTGTTCAACATAAAAAAATAATAGTTCTAAAACTCGATAGCTCGGCTTTGCACTCCGAGATGTTATAAAAATATAAAGCCACTCTTTGGAGTGGTTTTTGGTTTAGAAAAGTACTTGAAATAATTTTAAGAAGATCCAAATCTTTTTGAATATCTTAAATAATAGAATTAATGTTTTGTCAAACTCTTTAAGTAAGGAGTTTACCCCTGATGGCGCAAGAATGTGATTGCTAGTGCTCGACTCTGTCGGGTACCGTATCAGCTTGGCGGTTAAGAGTGAGAAATTAAATGATAAGAACCAGTTACAGAGATGTAGCTGGTTTTTTTATAAAACAAACTGAATCTTCCTTTTAGCAATAAATACATCAATTACCCTGCTCTTCGAAGAGTGATGCTCTGCGAATGTCTGTGACTTCGTAGCGGTACGAGTAAGAAATAAAAGTAAAGACCAGTTACAATGATTTGTAGCCACCCCTAGCTGTTCCTAGCGTGTAATTGATCGCTCCCGCTTGGCAACAAGAGTAAGCAGTAAAACGAAAACTATGATAGATCAAGATAGCCTCAGAAATGTGGCTATTTTTTCAGTTTCAAAAAATGAAACTACCTATTTGTATTTTCGGGTCATGAGCAGAAATTATAAGTTTCATAATAAATCGGGATTATATTTTGTAAGCTTTGCTACAGTATTTTGGGCTGATGTGTTTACCAGAGAGCAATATTTATGTGTCCTTACCGAAAGCATTGATTATTGTAGATCAGAAAAAGTAATGGAAGTATATCTAGTGGTGGTATGATGTATCGTCCTAAAAAATGCACCAAACTTCTAAGGCCAGAAGTGGCCGTTTTTTCTTTGAACGGCTAGGAGAGCCTCAAAAATTTTATAATTCACTTTTTTATGGGTATAAAAAAACCTCTGAGGGGTCGCAGAGGCATTTTGTAGGTTAAATTCGGGGTAATTTTGGGGTTTTGGGGTAATTTTATTTTGACGTTGTGTTCTGTTGAACCTAAAAATTTATGTTGTTATTTGTTTACAATTCAAAAGTATACTAATTTGATATTTCATTAACTTTATAGTAACACAAAAAATTAATAAACACGATTAAAAGCAAATATAATCGTTGAAATACATAAAACATCATTTATTTATAACTAATTCTTTTTTTATTAAGATCCCCGGCTCGTGCTCGAATCCTTTCGAGTGCCATTACAGCTTGGCAGTTAAGGATAATAAAAAAGTAAAGAAACCAGTTGCAGCGATGTAGCTGGTTTTTTGTTGTGCTAATTTTTGAGTTAGATCAGCTTTAAGGACAAATGCGGATAAGAAATCTTTTATGGTCTCTTTTTGTTTGTCCCCCCGCCCTCAACTAGCGTCAAAATGTTTCTGTTACTGTCAGTTTGTGGTTCAAAGTATTCCAGTTCAAAGAAGCTTACTAAGTACAAATCATTATTTATGATTTCATCACGCAACCCTTTCATTACTTCGGCATCTACCAAAAAAGCAAAAATGAACAAAGAAGGAGAAAGGTGAATCATGAAGTTTCTTAAAAGAGTCATAAGACATCACCATGATGGTTGTACGATTACTAAGATTAGTAATTGTATAGTTGAAGGTGGCTAGCTTCGTTATTAAATGATTTTAATCGTTAAAATTAATAATAACGAATTAGCCAAAAAATGCCTTGAAAATTACTTCAAGGCATTTTTTTATACTAATATTTCTTAGGTATGCGCGCAGATAATAATGGTGTGAAACTATTTAGTAGTCTTAATGTTTTGTTAATTACGGAAAAACCTTACTTTTGCGCTTCTTTAATCCCAAAATAAAGTATAAATGAAATCTTTTTTAAAATTACTGGTTCCTGTAACCACATTATTACTGATCTTTTCATGTTCCAAAGATGATTCAGACGATGTAACCAATAATGGCGAGCCAGACATAGTTTTAAGTAGTGAAAATGAAATTAAAGCATTCAAAATTATAATAGAGGAAAATGAATACGTCCCCGATGTAAGTAATGATAGCATAACATGGGCTTTTCCGGCAAGTATAGATTTATCCAAATCGAATACCATAATTACAATTTCTGAAAAAGCAACGATTTCACCTGAGTCTGGTATTGTTCAAGATTTTACCAAACCGGTAACCTATACCGTAACAGCAGAAGATGGAAACACAAATACCTATGTGGTTAACCTCACATCTAATGCCGCACGCGAGGGGAATTCAATTAGAGTTGTTGGATTCGAGGATATCGATGGTCCTTACTCTTCAAGCTTTAGTTATGAAGATGATTTGGTAACGGTTAGAACCAGGTTACCTTACGAAACTCCTCTAACCGCTTTAACTTCAAATTTTATACTATCAGATGGTGCTACTAGTATACCTGCTTCTGGCGAAACATTGGATTATACTAATCCTGTAGAGTATACTATAACTGCCGAGAATGGCAATCAAAGAAATTACATAATTATCGTAGATAATAGCTTGGAACAAGTGCAATTACCTGGACTTACAGGGAATCAATTTCTAGATAAGCGCCCTGGAGACCTCATTGATTTACAAATCAACAGTCTAAACCCCTTTCAAGAACGTAATAGAATCAACTTAATAGATGGTAATGATCCAAATAGTAAAACTGAATTAGTAATAGAAAGTATCAACTATGAGACCAGCACGGTATCAGTTCGATTACCACAATCTTATAGAAACAGTACTTACACTTTTGAAATTTTTATCGAGGATGACAATACAGATATTAGTGACGGATTTCGACTAGAGAAAGGAACACCTAATTTTGTATTTGTAACCCCTTTTAGAAATGATAATAACGTGAGCACTTCATATGGATCCGTTTTATCACCAGGAGAAGCACTTTCTGCAAAGGTCTATGTAGATGATACTCGATTTGATCAACATAAATTTTATCTTAGAAAAGGAATGACCGATGTCTTATTGAGTGATGCAAGACGTCTTCAGCATTTTGATGAAATTGCGTTTACCGTTCCTGATTTGATAGCACAAGGTATTGATGGGGGTAATGATTTTAAATTTGTTATTGAAATCGATGGTGCCAAAACAGTATATGACTTTATAAATGATGAAAAACAAAATATCAATATCATTGCAGCAAATTCTCCTGATATTGACTCTTTAACAAGTAATATAGTTGAAAAAGGACAAAGTATTACACTTACAGGAGCAAATTTATTCTATCCTATTCAGCCCAATACCAGAACATTTTATTATTTGGAAGGAAGTCAACTTAGATTAACAGCAACAACAGGGTCTAAAACCTATGACTTACAAAGCATAAATGGTAACGCAAATCAAATTAATTTTGAGGTTCTAGAAACAGTACAAACGGGTACGTATACCTTGTCTTTTCGCAATAATATAAAAGCATATGATTGGATAGATACCGGTCTTTCTGTAACCATTGTGTTGGCAGCTTCACAACACCCAACAATCGCTGCCACCAACGCTATATTTTATGGTAATCCTACGTCGGGTATTTATCGTCAAATTCGAGTTGAGTTTAATCAAAATATAGAAGGAGTGTCTGTTGAACGTTTATTGTTTGCAAACAACACCATAGAGATAGGAAATTACTTTACCTACCCAACTTCGGTATTAACAGGTCAAGTAACTGGTGAACAAGCTAATGCTATTCTTAATAATCCTGATGGGAAAGCAATTATAAATGACGCAGGTGTTGTTTCTGAAGTGCCTTTTACCGTTGTTCTTCAAAATTAAAATGAATTGCTAAGAAAATAGAGAACTGAAATTCGGTGAGCAAAACGTTCACCGAATTTTTTAGTTTGAAACTAAAGGCATACACAATCGCTTTTGTTGCAAGTGTTTCCAGTAGGTTGCCCTGTAGGATTACAACCAGTTTGCATAGTCGGATAACAACCAGTACTTCTTCCTCCCCCTTTAATGGTTTGGCTCTGAATATTGGAAATTACCATTTTGTTTAACCCGAGTTTTGATGCTTTCTTTTTGTTTTTCATGATCTAATGTTTTTCATTGTTTCTTACAAATGTATCCACAGTAACAGAAACAAAACAAATTCGATGAACCTATATTCCATGAAAACACACTGTTCTTTCATGGAATATAGGTTGGCAATTATTAAATTCTTTAGACCTGGATTTTTGAATTAAATACAATGTACTTTTGATAAAGAAAGATAGTCCTTTTGCATATGATGCTAGTATTATTACTTTTGCACCAAATAATAATTTCTTTTAACTTAAAATAGTAGTATAGCATGCAACTGTACAATAAATTAAGTGCAAAAGAAAGAGCAGCACTTATCGACCAAGCCGGTACCGACCGACTTACGCTATCTTTCTATCAATACGCACACATTGGCAATCCTGAGATTTTTAGGAATCATCTTTTTATTCATTGGAACGAACTTAACGTTCTGGGAAGAATCTATGTAGCCAAAGAAGGTATCAATGGCCAATTATCGGTTCCTGCGCCAAATTTCAAAGCATTCAAAGAACACCTGGATAGTATTTCTTTTTTAGAAAATGTGAGACTAAACATTGCCATAGAGCAAGACACAAAATCATTTTTGAAACTGAAAGTAAAAGTGCGCCACAAAATTGTTGCAGACGGACTCAATGATAACACTTTTGATGTAACTAATAAAGGAGTGCATGTAGATGCCAAAAAATTTAATGAACTTATCGAAGATCCTGATACTGTTTTGGTAGACATGCGCAATCATTATGAGAGTGAGATCGGTCATTTTAAAGGAGCTGTAACGCCAGATGTTGATACATTCAGAGATTCTTTGGATAGTATTGAAGAAGACCTGAAAGAACACAAAGAAGACAAAAAACTCGTGATGTATTGTACAGGGGGGATACGATGTGAAAAAGCAAGTGCGTATTACAAACACAAAGGTTTTAAAAATGTATACCAACTAGAAGGTGGAATCATAGCATATGCCAGACAAGTTGAAGAAAAAGGCCTGGAAAACAAGTTTTTGGGTAAAAACTTCGTTTTTGATCATAGAAGGTCAGAGCGAATATCAAATGACGTGATTGCAAACTGCCATCAATGTGGCAAACCATGTGATGTGCATGTGAATTGCGAAAACGAAGCTTGCCATTTACTATTTATTCAGTGTCAAGAATGTGCCAAGGAACTTGAAAACTGTTGTTCTACCGAATGTATGGAAATTAATAGATTACCATATGAAGAACAAAAAGCACTTAGAAAAGGCAAAGGCAATAGCAATCAAATATTTAAAAAAGGCCGTTCTGAAGCATTGAAATACAAGAAGTAAAGCTTAAAACCCAAAGATACTGTAGCAGATAGTTTTTTTTATCCTCATTTCATAGTATCTTTAACGATTAAGATGTTAAAGCTGATAGGTTTTAACCAAAGTAAGAATCATATTTGCTGTGATTATTATCGCAGGCAAATTTCAATATAGTAGTAAAATATGGGCTGTAGTAGTTGTTCCTCCGGAAAAGACGGACAACCAAAAGGGTGTAAGAATAATGGCACCTGTGGTACCGATGGTTGTAATAAATTAACAGTTTTTGATTGGCTCTCTAATATGTCACTTCCCGGTGGCGCAACCCCTTTCTCTTGTGTCGAGGTACGATTCAAGAATGGTAGAAAGGGTTTTTTTAAAAACACAGAAAATCTTTCTTTAAGCATTGGTGATATTGTTGCTACAGAGGCTTCTCCAGGGCACGATGTTGGGATCATTTCTCTTACGGGCGAGCTGGTTCGTATCCAAATGAAAAAGAAGAAAGTAGATTTGGATAGCGAAGATGTAAAGAAAATCTATAGAAAAGCTTCACAAAAAGATATTGATATTTGGCAAAAATCAAGAGATAAAGAAGAAGCCATGAAGGTTCGTGCAAGAGAAATTGCAATAAGACTTGATTTACAAATGAAAATCTCTGATATCGAGTTTCAGGGAGATGGCTCAAAAGCTACTTTTTATTATACTGCAGAAGAGCGAGTTGATTTTAGACAACTTATAAAAGAATTTGCGCATGAGTTTAGTACTCGTATTGAAATGCGTCAGGTAGGTTTCAGACAAGAAGCGGCCAGGCTGGGAGGGATCGGTTCTTGTGGGCGCGAGCTATGCTGCTCAACTTGGCTTACCGATTTTCGATCAGTAAATACCAGTGCAGCACGATATCAACAATTATCTCTTAACCCTCAAAAATTGGCAGGCCAATGCGGGAAATTAAAATGCTGCCTTAATTATGAACTAGATGCATATATAGATGCATTGCAAGATTTTCCAAAATCCGAAACCAAACTTCAGACAGAAAAAGGAACAGCAGTTTGCCAAAAAATAGACATTTTTAAAGGATACCTTTGGTACGCTTATGAAGGCGAATGGATGAACTGGCATAAAATTTCTACAGAGCACGCCAAAGAAATCATCGCTGTAAATAATAACAATGAGAAAGTTGCTGGTCTCGAAGAATTTGCTTCAGAACTATTAGAAGATACTAAAATAGAGTTTGAGAACGTTGTAGGACAAGATAGCTTAACACGATTTGACCAACCAAAACATAGTAGAAGAAGGAAAAAAAATCGAAACAAAAGAAGAAATACAAACAAAAGTGGTTCTTCAGAAAAAAAGGCAGTAACTCCAAATAAAACAAAAGGAGGGAATTCTGAAAATAAAAAAGCAGGTAAACCAAAAAATCAACGTAACAAAAGATATCGATCGCGTAATAAGAATAATGATAAATCTTAGGTTTGTTTTAGTAGTTTTTACGGTTATAAGTATAATTTCTTGTGACGATAGACAAGTTTTTGACGAGTACCAAACTGTGTCTGAAACATGGGAAATAGAAGAAAAAATCAGCTTTTCTTTACCCGAGCTTGATACCATACAACCGTACAATTTATTTATAAATGTACGTAATAACAATTCATACAGATACAGTAATTTATTTTTGATAAGTGAAATGAAATTTCCAAACGGCAAAGTAATTACCGATACCCTCGAATATGATATGGCTGCTCCTAATGGAGAATGGTTAGGAACAGGTTTCTCTGACCTTAAAGAAAACAAATTGTGGTACCGAGAACGTATTATCTTTGCAGAAGAAGGAATGTATACCATCACGTTACAACATGCTATGCGAAAAAATGGTGAAGTTGATGGTGTATATGCTCTGGAAGGAATTACGGATATCGGATTTAGAATAGAATATGCTCAAAACCCTTAGAAATATGGCAAAGGCAACACCCAAATCGAAAAAGAAAAGAACAAATACAAAAACCTCAGAAATCAATACCTTGAGGTATATAAAAGGATTCTGGATCACATTTGGATCGGGAGTTTTTCTTGTGATTTTATTATTTCTTTTTGCCAGCTGGGGCTTTTATGGTGAAATGCCCAAGTTTGAAGAGTTAGAAAACCCGCAAAATGATCTGGCAACCCAAATCATTTCATCAGATGGAGTGCAGATAGGGACATTTTTCAAAGAAAATCGTACACCGGTAAATTATGAAGACTTGCCACAGCATTTGGTAGATGCATTGGTAGCTACTGAAGATGCAAGATACTATGATCATTCTGGTATCGATGCTAGAGGAACGGTAAGAGCATTTGTCTTTCTAGGTAAAAAAGGTGGGGCCAGTACGATTACACAGCAATTGGCCAGGTTGCTTTTTACAGGGGTAAGAGCAAAAAGTTTTCGTAAATACACCCAAAAAATACAGGAATGGGTAATTGCAACGCGCTTAGAGACACAATATACCAAGAAGGAAATCATGACGATGTACCTTAACAAGTATGACTTTCTTAATCAAGCTATCGGGATAAGTTCGGCATCCAGAATTTATTTTGGCAAAAGCCCAAAAGATCTCAAAAAGGAAGAAGCAGCTGTATTAGTAGGAATGCTTAAAAACTCTTCACTTTTTAATCCATTGCGACGCCCAGAAATGGTTAAGACCAGGAGGGATGTGGTTCTTAATCAGATGGAAAAATATGGATATTTAAAAGAAAAAGAACGAGACAGCCTAAAACAATTACCATTACAATTGGATTATTCGCCAGAGGGTCACTCTGATGGAACGGCAACCTATTTTAGAGAATATTTGCGTAGCTGGATGTCTGATTGGGTAGAAAATAACCCAAAAGGAGAAAATGAAGAAGGAGAAACAGAATATTTTGATATTTATAGGGATGGTTTGCGTATCAATGTAACCCTAGATTCTAGAATGCAAAAATATGCCGAGGAAGCAACCGAAGAGCACATGGCCAATCTTCAGAAGGAATTTGATAAACAAGAAAAAAATAACAGAACTTCTCCTTTTAGAGACTTAACCAAGGATGAAGTAGAAGGAATCATTAAACGGAGTATTAAAACCTCGGCACGTAGGAAAAAAATGTTAAGCCAGGGTAAAAGTGAAAAGGAGATATTAAAATCTTTTGAAGAAAAAACCGAGATGAAAATCTTTAGTTGGAAAGGAGAAATTGATACCATTATGACTCCAAAAGATTCGATCTTATACTATAAAAAATTCTTGCGATCTGGATTAATGTCTATGGAGCCTCAAACCGGACATGTAAGAGCATGGGTTGGGGGAGTAGATTATAAGCACTTTCAATATGATCATGTATACCAAGGGGCACGACAAGTGGGATCTACATTTAAACCTTTTGTATATGCAACGGCCATAGATCAATTAAAACTCTCACCATGTGACACTCTACCCGTGTCGCAAATTACGATTCCGATAGGTTCTCATGGTGTTCTAGAGAATGATTGGACTCCAAAAAATACGAGTGCTGATTATTCTGGATATATGAGCCTTAAAGAAGCATTAGCAAAATCTGTAAATACTATTTCTGCTCGTTTAATGGATAAAATAGGTCCAGAACCTATTGCAAGACTTGCCAGAAAAACAGGAGTAAAATCAGACATTCTTGAAGTTGCCTCTATTGCATTAGGATCGATAGATCTAAAATTATCAGAAATGGTTGGAGCATACAGCACTTTTGCCAACCAGGGTATTTACACAAAACCTGTAATGATCACCAGTATTGAAGATAAAAACGGTGCAATATTGTATCAGTTTGTTCCAGAGACACGTGATGTGATAAGCAAAGAAGCCGCCTTTGTAACTATCAACCTGATGGAAGGAGTTACCCGATCTGGATCAGGAACCAGACTTAGAACAGGACCCTCTACAAGGTATTCTATAAAAAATGTGGTTACGGGCCATCCATATCAATTTGACAATCCTATTGCCGGTAAAACCGGAACCACACAAAACCAAAGTGACGGCTGGTTTATGGGAATTGTACCTAATTTATGTACCGGTGTTTGGGTTGGGGGAGATGACAGAGCGACACATTTTAAAGATACCGAGTTTGGACAAGGAGCAACTATGGCACTACCAATTTGGGCATTGTATATGAGAAAGTGTTATGCCGATAAAACATTAAACGTTTCAAAAGATGCTTTTAAAGAACCAGAGCGATTAACGATCGAAATTGATTGCGAGGCATTTAAAAAGAGGAATGTAAGGGACGAGAATATTGATGACGAATTTACACTGTAACTTCCTTTTTTAGTCCATTAAATTATTCATAAAACTATTGGTTTTCAAACGTTGTAGAACTATTTTTTTAGTACTTTTAGTGTGCTAAAATATAGAATAGTATGATTCGTAAAACGGTGCCTAACGTTTCTGAAGCTTTGTCGGGTGTAAAAGACAATATGACCCTAATGCTTGGTGGCTTTGGTTTATGCGGTATTCCTGAAAATGCAATTGCCGAACTCGTAAAACTAAACATCAAAAACCTTACCTGTATATCCAATAATGCCGGAGTTGATGACTTTGGATTAGGACTTTTACTTCAAAAAAAACAAATCAAGAAAATGATCTCTTCGTATGTAGGAGAAAATGATGAGTTTGAAAGACAAATGTTAAGCGGTGAACTTGATGTTGAATTAATTCCGCAAGGGACTTTGGCAGAACGTTGCAGGGCAGCACAAGGGGGGTTTCCTGCAATTTATACTCCAGCAGGGTATGGTACCGAAGTAGCCGAAGGAAAAGAAACCAGAGAATTTAACGGTAAAATGTATGTGCTGGAACACGCATTTAAGGCTGATTTTGCATTTGTGAAAGCCTTGAAAGGCGATGAAGCTGGAAATTTAATTTTTAAAGGAACGGCAAGAAACTTTAACCCCTGTATGTGCGGAGCAGCAAAAATTACGGTTGCTGAAGTTGAAGAATTAGTTCCTGCAGGAACGTTAGATCCAGATCACATTCATATTCCTGGAATATTTGTAAATCGAATTTTTCAAGGAGAGAAATACGAAAAACGAATCGAGCAGCGTACTGTTCGGAAAAGAGAATAATTTCAAAACACTTTTTAAACCTTAAAACACATAAATCATGGCAGTATTACGATTAGGAGACGAAGCACCAAACTTTAAAGCACAAACTACAGAAGGAGAGATCGATTTTCATAATTGGTTAGGGGATAGTTGGGGAGTCCTGTTTTCGCATCCTGCAGATTATACACCAGTTTGCACCACCGAGCTCGGTACCGTTGCAAAATATACAGATGAGTTTAATAAACGCAATGTAAAAGTTGCAGCATTAAGTGTAGATGGCCTAGAATCTCATTATGGTTGGATCAAGGATATTAATGAAACCCAAAGTACAACAGTCAATTTTCCTATCATCGCGGATGAGGACCGAAAAGTATCAGAATTATACGATATGATTCACCCAAAAGCCGATAGCCAATTAACGGTACGTTCGGTATTTGTGATTGCGCCAGATAAGACCATTAAACTTACAATCACCTATCCGGCATCTACCGGAAGGAATTTTGATGAATTATTACGAGTGATTGATTCATTACAATTAACGGCATACCATAAAGTGGCAACACCTGCCAATTGGAATCAAGGTGAGGATTGTGTTATTGTACCCTCTGTTACCAATGAAGAGATTGCCAATTTGTTTCCCAAGGGGTATAAAGAGATCAAACCTTATTTAAGAATGACGCCGCAACCTAATTTGAATTAACTATAATTATTATATAATTAATGTATGCTTGATAAAAACGGAATCGCAAAACGTATCGCAAAGGAATTAAAAGACGGATACTTTGTTAATCTTGGTATTGGGATACCTACGTTGGTGGCTAATTATATTCCTAAAGGGATCGAAGTTGAGTTTCAAAGTGAAAATGGGGTGTTGGGTATGGGGCCTTTTCCTTATGAAGGTGAAGAGGATGCTGATGTTATTAATGCAGGAAAACAAACAATTACCACTATGCCTGGTGCGTCTTTTTTTGATTCGGCTACCAGTTTTAATATGATTCGAGGTCAACATGTAGATCTTACCATTTTGGGTGCGATGGAAGTTTCTGAGGAAGGAGATATCGCCAATTGGAAAATCCCGGGAAAAATGGTTAAGGGAATGGGAGGAGCCATGGATCTGGTGGCCAGTGCCGAAAATATTATTGTGGCAATGATGCATACCAATAAAGCAGGAGCATCCAAATTACTTAAAAAATGTTCTCTTCCGCTCACGGGAGTGCGTTGTGTGAAAAAGATTGTTACCAATCTGGCTTTGCTCGAAATTACGGATAAAGGTTTTAAACTTTTGGAAAGAGCACCTGGGGTTAGTGTAGAAGAAATTAAGAATGCTACCGAAGGAAACCTGATTGTTGAGGGGAATATTCCCGAGATGTCTTTGGATTAAATTTTGATCTAATTCTGGAAATACCCGAACGAATAATAATTAGATCACAACGAATAATAATTCTTTTAAAAGTACGTTATCTATTTTCAAGCCTTTACAAACTCACTTTTGAAAGAAAAATACTACACTTTCAGAGTGGTTTGTATTGTCTTAAACCTTTACTTTAACCCGTAAAAATGGGTAAAACCACTTCAAATGTTAAAATTTTGTGTATTTTGTCGATTTTTAATGTATTTAAACGTCATTATTGAAAATAATTTGCATATTAGTATCCCCTTAGAAAATGATGCCCCTACATACATTGTTTTTTAAGATTAAAATAAATTATTAACCCACACAGTTATCCCTATTATGAAAAAGCGTATGAATCGTCTACAAAAGTCAGTTAAACCTACAATGGAATTGATTTCTAATTGTATGTATTTAGCCAAGAAAGTATTTTTGTTGATGTGATATTTTTGTTGTTAACAAATCGCGCATCCTTTGCCCCCAAGTCGCGATGAATGAAACCTGTTAGACTTATAAGCTTAACAGGTTTTTTTATGAATCAAAATCAATAATAGTATCTGTTTGATTTTTAGAAAATCATTTGCCTTTAGGGATAGCGGCTATTAATTTTTTAGTATACTTCTGTTTTGGATTGTCATAGATAGCATCAGCTTCTCCATGTTCCTCTATTTTACCCTTATTCATCACCAACAATTGATCAGACATATATTTTACAACGGCAAGATCATGCGATATAAAAATATAGGTAAAACCTAGTTTTTCTTTTAGTTCATTTAATAAATTGAGTACTTGCGCTTGTACCGATATATCCAGAGCACTTACCGATTCGTCACAGATAATTAATTTAGGTTTCAAGGCAATGGTTCGGGCAATACCTATGCGCTGTCGCTGTCCCCCGCTAAACTCATGAGGGTAACGATCAAAATATACCGAATCCAAACCAACGCGATCAAGTAATTCAATAGTTTTTGCTCTTCTTTCTACATCGTTGCTATATAATTTATGAGCCTGCATGGGTTCCATAATAGCTTTCCCTACGGTAAGTCTTGGGTTTAGTGAGGCAAATGGATCCTGAAAAATTAGTTGAATTTCCTTTCGCAGTTCTCGCATTTCTGATACGGACAACTGTGTAATATCTTTTCCTCGATATAGTATTTGACCTGCAGTTGCTTTATCTAATTGCAAAATGGCATTTCCTAAGGTGGATTTACCACAACCAGACTCACCTACTAATCCTAAAGTTTCGCCTTCATACAACTTGAAGCTAACGCCATCAACAGCATTAAATTCTTTTGTATCAAACAATCCAACTTTAGAGAAGTACGTCTTCTCTACATTGATGACTTCTAATAATGGGGGGCTGCTATATAACTTCTTATGATCTTCTTCTCGTTGTTGTTTGGTAATTACCTGTCTTTTTTGGTCTGTATTTCCCAAAAAATCGGCAATAGTTGGCAATTTCCTAAATCTTACATCCAAATCAGGTCTGGCATTGATCAAAGCTTTGGTATATTCTTGCTCGGGATGATGAAATATTTGATCAGAGGTGCCGTATTCGACTTTTTTCCCTTGATACATCACCAAAACATTGTCGGCAATTTCAGAAACCAACGATAGGTCATGAGAAATGAATAGTACGCTCATCTGGTATTCCTGTTGTAAACCTTTTAAAAGACCAATAATTTCTTTTTGTACCGTTACATCCAGGGCGGTGGTAGGTTCATCTGCGATTAACAGTTTGGGTTTACAGGCAATCGCCATGGCAATCATGATTCGTTGTTTTTGTCCGCCGCTTAATTGATGAGGATACGATCTATAGGCTCTTTCTGGATCCGGAAGTTTTACTTTTTCAAACAAAGACAAGACCTCATTTTTTGCTTCTTTTTTTGATAATGCAGTGTGTTCTAAAAGAATTTCGACGACCTGTTTTCCGCATTTCATAGATGGATTCAAAGAACTCATAGGCTCCTGAAAAATCATCGCTATTTGGTTGCCTCTAATAGATCGATACTGTTTTTGACTAAGATGAGCAATAGACGTATTATTATAACGTATTTCTCCAGAGACTTTTGCAGTTTTGATAGGTAATAACCCTAAAATAGCAAGGGAAGCGACAGATTTTCCGCTACCAGATTCGCCTACAATTCCTAATATTTCATTTTTTTGAATCTCAAAAGAAATATCATGTAGTACCTGATTTTCTTTTTTTTCAGAGAAAAATGAAACACAAAGATTTTCTACAGAAAGTAATGTTGTATTGTTCATAAAAATAAAGCTAGGTAAATTTAGCAAATTCAATACGTTTCAAGATTCCTTTTTAGAACTATTTTGGTGTGATATTTGTTATATTTATGGCTCAAAGCATACTATGAAGCTACTAAAACTCTCTCTACGTACCCGCATTTTTATTTCAATGACATTATTGGTGCTTATAGCTTCTGTATTAATAGGCGCGGTTTCGATTTATCAATATAAAGAAGAGGCCGAAGAATATCATCAAGAGCGACTAGAAAGAAAAGAGAATAGAATTCAGATTGCGATCAATAATGCACTTAAGAGCACTACCTATCCCGTAAATGAAGAAAACCTTAGGCTAATTTTTAGAGAACGTGACCGGATTTATCAAATTTCTGAGGAGCATACATTGCCGATCAATGTTTATGCCTTGTCGGGAGAGCTCTTAATTAGATCCGAAGGGGTTTTTGCAAAAGATACAACCGATAAACAGCTTAGTCCACTAATTCTGGATACACTAGCGTCACTTTATGATAAGAAGTACCTGGTTAAATCTCAAAAAAATGGAGTAAAATTCTTATCGTCTTATACCTATATTTCTGATAGTCGAGCAAAACCACTAGGGATATTAAACCTTCCGTACTTAGAAGACGATGATCTTATTACCAGAGAACTTATAGAATTTCTTCAACGTGTAGGGCAGGTATACATATTTATGTTTCTTATCGCCATAGCATTGGCATATTTCTTATCAAAGTATATTACCAGATCATTAAAAACTATTTCAGATACCATAGATCAAACTCGACTTGATAAACGTAATAAACGAATTGATATTGGGGATGCCAGCGAAGAGATCTATACGTTGGTAAACGCTTATAACAGTATGATTGATGAGTTAGAGCAAAGTGCAGCCATGTTGGCCAAAAGTGAGCGTGAAGCGGCGTGGAGAGAAATGGCAAAACAAGTGGCGCATGAGATTAAAAATCCATTAACACCCATGCGACTTACCGTGCAAAGTTTTCAGAGAAAATTTGATCCCCAGGATCCGAATGTACATCAAAAAGTTCAGGAGTACAGTGATACGCTTATTCAACAAATTGATACAATGAGTTCGATAGCTTCGGCATTTTCTAATTTTGCGCAAATGCCAGCGCAAAAAAGTGAAACACTAGATGTGATCAAAATTGTTGGGCTGGCGCTGGATATTTTTAACGAAGACTATATTATATTCCCTTCAGAAAAAGAGAAAATCATAGCCAAATTTGACAGAACACAACTTATTAGGGTAGTTACTAATCTGGTAAAAAATGGCATACAGGCTATTCCCGAAGATCGCGTGCCAAAAATTATCGTAGATGTATTTTCAGAAAATGGCGAGGTAGTGATTACAGTGGCCGATAATGGTGTTGGTATTACTACAGAAAATAAAAAGAAGATTTTTGAACCAAAATTTACAACAAAAACCAGCGGAATGGGATTAGGACTCGGAATGGTAAAAAATATTGTTGAAACCTATGGTGGAAGTATTACCTTTACCTCCCAAGAAGAAAAAGGAACCGTTTTTAAAGTCAAATTTCCGAAAGAATAAAACACACAAAATATGTATACAAACATAACTACATCTCAAAACCAAGGGATTACTAATATAACGATCAATCGTCCATCAAAACTTAATGCGCTAAATAAAGAAACGATTCAAGAATTACACGCCGCATTACGAGTAGCAGAACTGGATGCCGATACCAAAGTAATTATTATCACAGGTAGTGGCGAAAAAGCTTTTGTTGCCGGGGCTGATATTAGCGAGTTTGCAGATTTTTCGGTGGCCGAAGGAGGTAAGCTTGCAGCAAAAGGGCAAGAATTGCTGTTTGACTATGTGGCCAACCTTTCTACCCCGGTAATAGCCGCTGTAAACGGATTTGCTCTAGGCGGAGGGCTTGAATTGGCAATGGCAGCACATTTTAGAATTGCCAGTGATAATGCCAAAATGGGATTGCCAGAAGTTTCACTGGGAGTTATCCCAGGTTACGGAGGAACACAACGTTTACCACAATTAGTGGGTAAGGGTAGAGCTATGGAAATGATCATGACCGCCGGGATGATCGATGCCAATCAAGCATTGCAATATGGGTTGGTAAATCATGTAACTACTTTGGAAGAATTGCTTCCGCTTGCAGAGAAAATTGCCAGCAAAATTATGAGGAATTCCTCGGTTGCCATTGGTGCGGCTATTAAATCGGTAAATGCGTCATTCGAGGATGGTGTAAATGGTTTTAAAACCGAAATTGAACAGTTTGGTAACTGTTTTGGTACCGAGGATTTTAAAGAAGGTACCTCGGCATTTTTAGAAAAGCGAAAAGCAGAATTTCCTGGGAAATAAAAATCAGGCCAGGTGTAAAAATTCCCGGCCTATTCTATTAAATACAACTATTTCTTCAAAAAACGCTTGATTATTTTCTTTTTGTCAAATTCAATTTCAATAAAATAAAGAGCCGGATCAATTTCTGTTACGCTAACGATTTTTATTTTATTATCAGAAGAACCGGATATTGTAATGTTTCCGTAAATATCTACAATGTTATATTTGAATGTGCCTACTTCGTCAGAAACGGAAATGGTTATTTGTTCAGAAGAAGGATTTGGATATATCCATACATCTATAAAACGATCGTCTCTTGCCGTGGTATTGGACATGTTTGTAGCTCCCGTTAATTGATTGAGTTGATCAGATAATTCAATATAATTATTTTGTGCATTGGCAGAAAGGGTTTGACTTAATAAGTTATTGTTTTCAAAAGGATCATTGTTTAAATTATAAAATTCTTCAATTCCATTGTCAAACTTAATCAACTTAAATGTAGTATTCCGAATAGTTTTTCCATCATTTTGTTCGTTAAGACCTGAGAGTTCAGAAAAAACCCAATTCCTTATAGCAGTGCTTTCATTTTTTATAATTGGCAACAAGCTTTTAGAGTCGATTATAATGTTGCCAGGAATAGTATTTAAAGTATTTATACCCATTAAATCAAGTGAAGTTGCAAATGTATCCAGTGTGTTGATTAGTGCATTACTTTGCCTTCCACCACCGTTTACTGCGGGGCCTGAAATAATCATAGGAACATTTACTCCGCCTTCATATAAGGTGGTTTTGGAACGGTTAGGATCAAAAGGAGCCTGGACCACCTGTTCGGTAGTGCCGTTATCTCCTATGAAAATAATATTGGTATTATCGAACTGCCCTGTTTGTTTTAGGTGCTGAAAAAGTCTTCCGATTTCAGTATCCATTGCTTCAACCATTGCTTTAAAATATGGTATAGGCCTTGTTCTTATATCCCTGAATGACCCACTTAAATTATCGAAACTGTGAAGTTCAGCTGGAGGCAGATGAAATGGAGTATGCGGGTTCGTAAAAGCAAGCCATTGAAACCATGGGCCTGCTTGTTGATCGATCCATCGAATAGCATCGTCAACATTTTCGGAAGTAGCATAATTAGAAACAGTTGCAGTTAGACCATTTGTGGTTTTATTCCATTCAAAATAGTTGGAAGCACCCGTTAGTAACCCTGAATAATAATCAAATCCCATAAGATTAGGGTTGTCTTCACCACCGTTAGTATCATCACTTAGATGCCATTTGCCAATACATGCATTAGTATAACCAGACAGTGAAGCTTTAATAACGTCAGGAAGGGTAAATTCTTCTGTATTGATACCTTGGCCGCCGTTTCTTCCTCCTACTACATTTGTAATTCCTGTCCTAAATCCATATCGTCCTGTTAATATACCAGCACGGGTAGGCGAACATGCCGGATTAGACCAGGCGTTGTTAAATTGGATTCCAGTAGCCGATAAAGTGTTAATATTAGGGGTAGAGGCAAAATCTGACCCTTCTTCATAAGTAGACATATAATCTACACCGAGATCATCAGCAATGATAATTAAAACATTGTTTTGCTGCGCAAATGTTGTTACTGAAAATCCAATGAGTAAGATTTTCAAGTGCAAAATGATTTTTTTCATGATCTTTATATTTAAGTTTAGTTAATATAATGTAGACTCACAAAATGGTTAAAGGTTTAAAAAAAACAGGAAGAGTTTCATAGAAACTGTCCTCAATACATTTTCTAGGCTTTTAAGGTAAGTGCAACTTTCAACAATTATTTTTTAATAAAATTGCAGATTAAAGGCATTTGCAAGTGTTTTTGGTTCAGAAGATTTTAAAGAAGGAACTACTGCATTTTTAGAAAAGTGTAAAGCCGATTTTCCTGAAAAATAAGTCAAAATTTTAAAATAAAATGATAAAGACCTCTTAGAAGAAACACTAAGAGGTCTTTTTTGTCGTTGATTTTAAAAAGCTCAGATATCATCAGAAAGAGTTTTTGTAATTTTATCGTTACTCTTAAACCAAATAAAATATGAAAGTTTTGTATAAAAATCCATTGGTTATTATTCTCATTGTACTTTCAATTTTTTGTTTTGTATATTTTAAAGAATATTTACCTTCTGTACATCTCAAAAACTTAGAACTAAGCAATATTATATCTATACTTGGTTATTTGTCTGTTATAATGTTAGTTGTAGAACAGGTTATAGAAATATTCGTATTTGATCCTAATCAAAAAACAAAAGTTAAAAACAAAAGACGGGTGGAAGAGATCAACAAATACCTAGAAAGTCTAAATGATCCAGATAACTCTATGATCATAGATATACAATCTTTGCCTGAGGAAACGAATACAGAAAAGGTAATTAGATTAATGAAAGAAAAAAGAGAAATAGAAGATTTTTTGTTAAACCATGGTCAGCTCAGGCAACAAAGAACAATTACTATCGCCTTTGTCATTGGCTTAATACTTTCCTTATCGGGTCTACGTCTCATGTCTGGTATTATATTGCCAGAATCGGCATCAGAGCTTTCTGAAATACAAATAAAAGTAATCATCTCTATTGATATTGTTCTTACAGCAGGAATTATCGCTGGAGGAAGCGATAGAATGCATCGTCTTATAAAGAGAGCAAAGGAGATTATTGGCAATGATACTTTTTAAACACTTTTATACCTTGTAAAAGTTCATTTCATCAATGTATTGCCATACTTCTTTAGGAAGTAGTGGTCGTATATTTTTACCTTCTGCTATCGATTTACGAATAAAAGTAGAAGAGATTTCCATGATAGGGGCATCAACTCGATGTATTTTTGGGTGCTCCTTAAATTGGTTTTCTACGACACCTTCTGCAATGCGGGGGTAAACATAAATAGCATGATTTTCCAGAATAACATCATAGTTTTTCCATTTATGAAAGCTTTTTAGATTATCCTCACCCATAATAAGGTTAAATTGATACTCTGGATATTGCTCTTGTAAATGAGCCAATGTATTAATTGTATAATTAGGTTGAGGTAGTTTAAATTCTACATCACTGGGTTTTAATTTGGGATAGGATTCTGTAGCACGATATACCATTTCATATCGGTGATGATCGTCGAGCAAAGAATTTTTCTTTTTAAATGGATTATGAGGGGTAACCACCATCCATATTTCGTCTAGATCAGAGAACTCTGCCATATGATTGGCAATGGTTAAATGACCAATATGAATTGGATTAAAAGTTCCAAAATACAATCCGATTTTTTTCATAGGAAAGATAATTTATTTAGCCCATAAAGGTTCGGATTTCCAATTATCTGGATAACCAAGATCAAATTTATTAATATCTGGATAGGCATCAAATAGAACATCTAATTTGCTCCTAAATTTATTGTAAGGATTTACCTGTTTGATTAGATATTCTGTAATACAAATAGCAGAATATAGATTTAATTCTTTATCATTAGTTTCTTGATTTTTATTTTCCCAAGTACTTACCCAATGGTTATAGGGTGTTTTAGGCCATACTGGGCTAATGGTTAAAACGTTATTCCATAATCGACTATGGTGTGCACAAATGTTTCTGATGTAAATTATAGTATTTACCCAAGATTTTAAGACATCATGATGTAATCCAAAGTGCTTGGCGATTATTACTTGCTCGTTTTTATCTTTTAAATTTTTAAGAATAGAAAATAAGGTATTAAAGGACAACGTTTCGAAACTTTTCCAAGATGGAGGAATGTATTGGTTATATTTTCTAGAATATTTTTTGATATATTCTTGATTTGAATTTTGTGTATTTATACAAAGTTTTTTTAATAAATCGACAAAAAGAGGATAACTTTTAAATGCGTCTGGATTTCGAAACCAAAAACCGGAATTATACTTATTTGAAAGATGAAAAATTATTTGCGTTCTCAAAGCTATTTCAATTTGCTCGATTGCATAAAACATTATAATTCTCAATTCACTATCAAACTGATAAATTCTAAAAACTTTTTCGAAATTAGAGCCTGATTTGAATAATTCTTCATCTTTTGGTTCTTTTAATAAAGGATACCAATAAGCACTTAACCTGTTATAACTAATATTTTCAAGAATTTTTTCAGCTTTCGCTTTATTCTTGAAATTTAAACCTCTTTTTTCAAGTAGTTCGATCTGTTCTTTAAAAGATTTGGGGGATTTACGATAATTAATTTTTTTACTCATAAAAAACAAAAAACCCGCCAAAAATGCGCTTCCAAAGGAGAGGCGAGGCAGGTATTGATATTACAAATATAATCAATTTTTATTTTACCCCAAAAGAAACTTCTTTACCAGTTGATATACTTCTTCTTGTGCCTTTTCTAAGTCATCGTTGGTCACAATGGCATCAAACTGCGGTGCAGTTGCCATCTCGGTAGAGGCCTTTGCCACTCGCATATTGATTTTATCTTCAGATTCGGTTTTGCGCTTTTTTAATCGAATTTTCAACTCTTCGATACTTGGGGGCTTAATAAAAATAGCTAATGTACGATCAGGATAGATTCTTTTAATATCCAATCCACCTACCACATCGATATCAAAAATCACATGCTTGCCACTATCCCAAAGTCGATGTATTTCAGTTTTTAATGTTCCATAGAAGTTATCACGATATACTTCTTCCCATTCTAGAAATTCATCGGCTTTGATTTTGTCTTTAAACTCACGAAGGGATAAAAAATAATAATCTTTACCGTGCACTTCTGCACCTCTAGGCTCTCTAGACGCTGCCGAGATTGAGAATCCAAGATTAAGTTCTTCTTTGTGTAATAGGTGTTTAACTAACGTAGTTTTTCCACTGCCCGATGGTGCCGAAAGTACAATAAGTTTACCTTGCTTCATTTATAACACATTTAGCAATTGTTCCTTAATTTTTTCGAGTTCGTCTTTCATCTGTACTACTAATTGTTGCATAGGGGCATAATTAGATTTACTACCAATAGTATTTATTTCTCTTCCTATTTCCTGAGTGATGAATCCTAATTTTTTTCCGTTAGAATCAGATGAATTAAGCGTAGCTATAAAATAGGCAACATGATTAGCCAATCGAACTTTTTCTTCGGTGATATCAAATTTTTCAAGATAATAGATCAGTTCTTGTTCAAAACGATTTTGATCTACTTCTTCTTTAAGATCTGAGATAGCCTTATGCAGGCGTTCTTTAACTGCTTCGATACGTTCGGGATCTATTGCAATTACTTTTTCTAGTAAATCACTTATATTTTTAATTCTTAGATTAAAGTCTTTTTCTAAAGCTTTTCCTTCATCTGTTCTATACCCATCGATTTCACTTAAAGCATCTAAGAGTGCTTTATTAATTGCTTTAAATTCTTCTTCATCGATTTCTTCTCTAACGGTTTTTAAAGCATCAGGCATGCGTACTGCCATTTTTAATCGTTCTGTACTTTCTCCGGTATTATCGATAGCTTCTAACTGTTTGATATAATCTTTAACTACCGCTTCATTAATTTTTGTAGAAGTTTCTTCGGCAGTGATTTCAACATACAATCCAAAATCTACTTTACCTCTAACCAAAGATTTTGCAATGGTATTACGCATTTGTAGTTCTTTTTCGCGATACTGCGAAGGGATTCTGGCATTAAGGTCTAGATTTTTACTGTTAAGGGATTTAACCTCGATCGTAATTTTTTTTGTAGGTAGCTGAAGGATAGACTTCCCGAAGCCTGTCATCGATTTGATCATAGTAGTAGTCTAAAAAGTTGCACGAAGATAAGGAAAACTTAGAAGTTAGTACAGAGTACAAAGTATTAAGACTATAATAATGATGAAAGAGAATAATATATGGATAATTTGAGTTAGAAATAAAAGACCTCGTCAATTAAAGTGATCCGATCCCAACAACTATTGGGAGAGCACTGTATCAACAATAGTATTTTTTTGAACGAAATACGGAATCTCGATACTATTTTTCTACATTCTAATGCTTTAAACTAAGCTCACATTATTAATAAAATCTAATTACTAAGTACTTTGTACTCAATACTTAATTAAGCGTTTGGATTTTTATCTCGAATCCTTTTATATAATTTGATACCCAGCATTAGTAAAACTGAAAGTAACACAATCCCTACAACTCCATAAATCCAGTTTACGGCATCGCGAACCACCACCAGAAAGATGACCGAAAATAAAATGATGGTTGAACCTTCGTTCCAGATACGCATTTGGTTTGATGACCATTTTATGATATCGATTTGTAGTTGTTTGTAAATGTGATGACATTTTAGGTGATAGGCAAAAAGCAGGATTACAAATCCCAATTTAACATGCATCCAGGGCTGTTGCAACCAGGCAGGCATCAAAATCAATAACCATATTGCAAATAGGGATGCTAATATTGCCGATGGCCATGTAATGATAAACCATAAACGTTTAGCCATTAATTTGAGTTGTTTTCCCAGGATTTCTTTTTCGGGAGAAGGTTTATCAAAAGCCTCAATCTGGTATATAAATAATCTTGGTATATAAAATAACCCTGCAAACCAGGTAATCACAAAGATTAGGTGCAGGGCTTTTATGTAATTATAGTATTCGAGCATTTATTCTTCTACAAAAAGATAATTAAGCTGCAAGGTATTAAACGCAGCATTAAATGCTGCAATTTCTTCTGAAATTAATTTATCAAAAGCCTGCAATTGCTCTTTTATCTTTTTGGTAAGTTCATTTTTTACGGCAATATCTTGCTCTGTAGGACCAAAATCTCCCATGCCTACTAACGAATTAAGGTGACCAAGCTTATTCGTTAACTTAATCGGAAAGTTGAGAGGATCCTGGTTACTCTTATTTTTGGTTTGATACAAAGCCTTTTCAATTTCACCGAATTGTTTTTGCAATTCTGAAGCCTTTTTTACCAAATCTGTTGTCTTTTCATCGGGTTTGTATTGTTTCTCGAATGCTTTAAGTTGTGTGTTGATTTTTCTAATCTTTTTGATTGACTTATGGGCTCTGTCTACCGTTTTGTTCACACTGGTTATAAAGTCAAATTGTGCTTGCATTTGTTGAGGTGTTGCTTCGGCTCTTGGATCGGCAACTATTTTAAACGGTTGCTTTGAAACTTCTTTTCCATTTACACTTAAACCTACTTTGTAGTCACCAGGAACTGCTTTTGGCCCGTCAAGATTGGCCCACCAAAGGATCATCCCCTTCAATTTTTCGGCACCATCACCTCGCATGTTCCAGGTAAATAGATTACTGCCTTTTTCTTCTATTTCTAATTGATCTTTTTTCTCTTTTGCTTTATTATTAAAAGATTTAAGCGTGTCATTTTTTGTATTGAAATAGGTAAGTGCGATGGTGTCTTTTTCTTTGTCAAAATTCTTTAGATAAAAATACGTCATCACTCCGGCTGGATGATTGGTTCCTTCAGTCTTTGAGTCTTTCACACTACTACCTCGCATGCGATACGCATTTTTGGGCTGATATAGCATATGATTTTGTGTCTTTAATTTGTCATTTAGCTGATGCAACACCGTAAGGTCATCAATAATCCAAACGCTTCTTCCTTGTGTAGCAACTACCAGGTTATTTTCTTTGATGGTCAAATCAGTAATAGGTACAATAGGCAAGTTAAGCTGAAAAGGCTGCCAGTTTTTTCCATCGTTAAAAGAGATGTACATACCAGTTTCGGTACCTGCATATAATAATCCCTTACGTGCAGGATCCTCTCGTAGAACGCGTGTAAAATGTTCTGGTGAGATTCCGGTTGTAATTTTGGTCCATGATTTCCCATAATCTGTAGTTTTGTAGAGATACGGAGCAAAATCACCAGATTTGTATTTGGTTCCTGCAATGTAGCAGGTACCTTCGTTAAAAGCACTAGGTTCGATACTGTTGATCATCATCCATTCGGGCATGCCTTTCGGAGTCACGTTATTCCATGTTTTTCCTCCGTCCTGACTTACATGTACCAATCCGTCATCGCTTCCTACCCATAGCAATCCCTCTTTTAGCGGACTTTCGGCGGCAGCAAAAATCGTACAGTAATATTCTACAGAAGTATTGTCTTGAGTAATTGGCCCACCTGATGATTTCAATTTTTCTGGATCATTGCGAGTAAGATCAGGACTAATTACCTGCCAGCTTTGACCCTCATTTTCGGTTACATGTACGTGATTTGAAAAAGTATATAGCTTATTAAGGTTATGTTTGGAGAACATGATAGGGAAATTCCACTGAAAACGATATTTCATATCCTCGGCACCATGTCCCATAGGGTTATCTGGCCAAACACTCACAGAACGTACGGTTTCAGTCTTGTGATTTAAACGGGTTAAGAAACCATCATAACTACCACCATATACGATGTCATTGTTTTTTGGATCAACAGCAATATGCGCAGATTCTCCACCAGCGGTTCGTTCCCAATCGTCTTCAGAAATAGACCTACCGGTGCTTCGGTGATTAATGCGTATGGTTGAATTGTCTTGTTGTGCTACATAAATACGATACGGAAAACTATTATCTGTAGTTACGCGATAAAACTGCGAAGTTGGTTGGTTGTGATAGGTGCTCCAGGTTTCACCACCATCATAAGTGATTTGTGCCCCTCCATCATCACCAATAATCATACGTTTAGGATTTTCGGGTGCGATCCACAGGTCGTGATGATCTCCATGCGGAGCTCTGTAACTACTAAAATTCTTTCCGCCGTCTTTACTTTTATGATAGGATACATTTACTACGTAAACAACATCTTTATCTTTCGGATCTGCATAGATACGAGAGTAGTACCAGGCACGTTGACGCAGGCTTCTAGAACTATTTAACTGACTCCAGGTTTCACCTCCATCATCACTGCGATACACACCGCCTTTTTTTTTATTTTCTACAATGGCCCAAACACGTTCGCTATCAACTGGAGAAACGGTAACTCCCATAATTCCCAAGGTGTCTTTTGCAAAGCCTTTATTTTTTGAGATTTCTTTCCATGTTTTTCCGCTATCGGTACTTTTCCACAGCGCAGAACCATCGCCACCTGAGCTTAAACTATATGGTGTTCTTCTGGCATTCCAGGTAGAAGCGTATAAAATCCTTGGATTGTTAGGGTCCAGTGTCAAATCTACTGCTCCGGCATCGGCATTGGCAAAAAGGACTTTGCTCCATGTTTTACCACCATCGGTACTTTTATAAACCCCGCGATCTTGCGTAGGTTTATAGATATTTCCTAGAACAGCAGCATATACAATATCGGGATTTTTTGGATGAATTGATATCCTAGGAATATGTCTACTTTTGGGGAGACCCGATTGTACCCAAGTCTTACCGGCATCAACACTTTTCCATACGCCATATCCAGAAGACACATTGCCACGAAGTGTTTTCTCGCCACCACCTACATAAAGTACATTGGGATCGCTTTCGGACACCGAAATTGAACCAATAGAACCTCCAAAAAAACCATCAGAGATGTTTTCCCATGTTCGACCACCATCAACCGTTTTCCAGATACCGCCACCAGTAGCACCAAAATAGAATAAATTGGGTTTATTGGGAACACCGGTTACTGCAGCGCTTCGACCGCCTCGAAATGGCCCAATGAGTCGATATTCGAGGGCATCGTAGAGTTCTTGGTCATACGTTTGAGAGTGCGTGGTAAAAATACTTCCGAAAGCGAAAAAGAGAATACAAAGTACCTTGTAGAAATGTGAGTGCATGTTTAGCTGAGTTTTAGTTGAATTGCCTTAGTAAGAATATACATGTAGATTTGATGGGACACTAAAGTCTGGAATTAAAAATAATTTCAAAAGATTTTCACGTAATTTTAACCTTGTATATGAAAGGATGATTCTTAAATTTGAAACAATGCTTCAACAAGGTTTTATATTGGTGCTCAGTTGTCTTGGTGTTATCCAGGCTCTATTTCTATGTTTTTATTTATTTACAGTAAAAAAAGGAAATAAAAGAGCCAATCGATTCTTGGCATTTGTTTTACTGGCATTAACGATTCGAATTGGTAAATCTGTTTTTCATAACTATATCGAGGTAGATCCCAGAATTAGAAATTTAGCAATTTCGACCATTTTGGCCGTAGGACCTTTTTTATGGTTTTATGGAAAAGCACTTTTTGAGAAACGAAACACTTTTTCGAATACACAGTATGCACATTTGTTACCCTTTGGATTGTTTGTTCTATTCAGTCCAATAATCCCGAATAGAGGAGACGTTGCCTCATATATTGCCTACGGATTGGTATTTGTTCACTTAGGAATTTATCTGGGTATTTGCTGGAATTATATTTTAAAAAGTAGGGACCAAATTACACCACAACTTTTAAAATGGTATCGAAATATTTTGAGTGGCGTTAGTTTGATTTGGGTGCTTTATGTTGGGATTTTGGCGAGATGGATTCCGTTTTATATTTTGGGCGCAATTTCGTTCTCATTCTTGATGTATTTGTTTACCTATCTTTTGTTGAAACGACATGTATTTGCCCTGGAAAAATATAGCAATTCGACAATAGATAGAGGTACCTCAAAAAAAGTACTTCAGAAAATAAAGAATTTGCTTGAAGAAAGCGAAGTATATCTGGATAATGATATTTCATTACATAGCGTTGCCAAACAACTCGATGTAACCCCGCGTGAATTATCACAGGTAATTAATGAAAATGAACAAAAGAATTTCTCAGAATTTATAAATCATTATCGAATAGAAAAAGCAAAGACATTATTAGTAGACCCTAAGTATGCGAACGAAAAAATAGCAACCATTGCTTATGATTCTGGTTTTGGAAATGTAACTTCTTTTAACCTGGCTTTTAAAGCCGAAACCGAAATTACTCCTTCTCAATATAGAAATCGGTTTAGAGTAGCTTGAAAATAAAATTAGCTCATGTGCTGGTAAATCCTTATTATTAAAATAATAGTTTACTCTCCCTCTGGGCTACTGTGTGTACATATCTTTTGAATGTCGAAATTATAGATAAAAACTTGGTCAAAACATCCCCCCAGCCCCCTTCAAAGGGGGAATTAATACCCCCTTAAGGGGATTATAGGGGTGTTTTCAATACCTTTTAATATTTATGTACACACGGTAGCTCTCTAAGAGAGGATTAAGGTGAGGGTTTTTCTTGTGAAGAACCCCTCATCCTAACACCTGGCTTCATCTAGCCCATTGCTATTACAATGTCGTCCAAGGAAAAGTAAATTCAAAATATTTATTAAAAAGTTATCAGCACTTGAGCTAATTAAAACCAAAATTCTTTAAAAAAGAAGCTTTTTGCCTCGATTCTGTACATTTTTTACTCGGAAAAGTCTTTTTTGCTGAATTTTGAATGTTTTTGATTCACCGTTGAGTCTTTTTGCTTCGGTATAGAGTAATTTATACTCAAATTTGAGTGTTTTTCATTTAATTTTGAGTGTTTTTGATTCAAAAATGGAGCTTTTGCTTCTTCGAAGAAGGTCTGAACTTCTTTTCATAGCTAGATACCTATTCGAAGGGCCTTTTTCTTAAAAATCACAATTATTCGTTTTAAAAATCATGTTTTTTAAAGGGTTTTGAATAGAACTTTTTGATTTTGCACTCAAATATTTCAAAATCAAAAAATGAAAAAGTTACTCATCCTGTTATTAGTTATTACCATAAGCTGTGGTAAAAAGGAAAAGCCTGCTAATATTATTTCAAAAACAAACCCAATTAAACAAACTATTATTGATAGTCTCAACCATCCCTGGAGCATTGCTTTTTTGTCTGAGGAAGAAGTCTTGGTTTCAGAAAAAGATGGTGATCTTTTAAGAGTGCACCTTTCTTCAAAAAAGAAAAAAGTGATCAAGGGGTTTCCTCGGGATTTAACCGATAGTATTCGAGTAGTTTGGAGGGGGGATAACTCAGGTGTTTTTGAAGTACGATTACATCCCGATTTCAAGAAAAACAGTCAGCTCTATATTTCTTATGCTGCCAAACGGCAGGGCAAAGGCAGTGCCACCAAAGTGGTAAGAGCTACGTTGCAAAATGATTCTTTAACCAGTATTAAAACTATACTTGAAGCCGGGCCATATTTTAGAGAGTATCATCATTATGGTGGCGGAATTACCTTTGGCCCTGATGGGAAACTCTATATCACTATGGGCGAACGATTGTTTAAAGAGATTGATGAACCCGAAATGCCAATCGCTCAGGATTTAAAAGATAAACGCGGAAAAATCTACCGACTCAATCCCGATGGAAGTATCCCAGATGATAATCCAGATTTTGGTCCAGATGCGGTACCCGGAATGTATGCGGTTGGCATTAGAGCGGCACAAGGAATTGCAGTGCAACCAGAGACTGGCAAAATATGGTTTAGCGAACATGGTACCCGACAAGGAGATGAAGTTAATCTATTAAAGAAAGGTGCCAATTATGGGTGGCCCATTATTACAACAGGAGGATATCGAAGCCGGGATTATGTGCCTCCAACTATTGAAGGAGCAGTGTTTAGTGATCCGATGTGGTATTGGCAACATACAGTAGCACCTACGGGTCTTATGTTTTATACAGGTAATGAATTTCCAGAATGGAAAAACGATCTCCTGGTACCCGGCTTATCCAGAGGAAGTCTTTGGCGTTTTAGGATCGAAAATGATACCATCAAAAGTGCCGAAGAATTGTTTGTCGATGATCGGGTGCGATCCAGAAAGGTCGCTCAAAGCCCCAAAGGGATATTGTATATGCTTACCGATGAAGATAACGGTAAGATTGTGAGAATTAAAAATAATACGCTTTAAAACTTAAAAGATGAAAACGTACTTTTTGACACTCTTATTTTTGATATCAAGTAGTTTGATCATTGCACAGTCTGAAGAAGATCAAATTAAAATAGCAATTAATAAATATATTGAAGGAACATCATATAACAAACCAGATATGATCAAAGAGGCTTTTTATGAAGAGGCAAATTTGTTTCTCTCTCATAAAGAAAAGCCAATATGGATTGTGCCCGCAGCAGAATATGCTTCCTGGTTTGGAAAAAAAGAGGAAGGTAAATTTAATGGGCGAGTAGGAAACATACTTTCAATCGATCAAGAAAACGACATTGCCATGGCAAAAGCTGAAATCCTGGCCAAAGGAAAAGATATTAGGTATGTAGATATTTTTTTACTGAAGAAAATTGAAGGTGAGTGGAAGATTATTAGTAAGGCTGCTACCAGAACGAAGTAAAGGGTTAACTAATTTATGTTAATAATCCTTCTATAAAAGCATAGTTTCCTCTCCCTCTGGGAGAGGATTAAGGTGAGGGTTTTTGATTTGAAAATCCCCTCATCCTAACCTTCTCCCCATGGAGAAGGAACTCAGAATGTTACTTGTACAAGGATTATTAACATAAATTAGTTAACCGGCTTAGGAGTAATAAGCTTTGTTCGTACTTCTCGATTGAGAAAATACCCGGTAACGATGGTCGCCAAGATATCGGCAATGGGAAAGGATATCCAAACGCCTAATTCACCATAAAATTTTGGTAAAATTAGGATTAGTGGAATAAAAAAGAACCCTTGCCTTGATAGTGTAAGGAGTAAAGCAGGAATTGCCTTGCCAACTGCCTGAAAATAGGCTGCACCTATAAGTTGTAATGCAATAATTGGAGTTGCAGCAAATACCCATCGCATGGGTGCTGCTGTATGCGATAACACAAATTGATTCAAAGCCAATTCTTTTGCACTTATATTCGGATTATCACTCAAAAACAAGGCAGTAATTTCTGATGGAAAAATTATGAGCCCAATAAAAACCAAAGTCGCCACCAATGCGGCATATTTGATTGCGGTGTTTATAGATTCTCGTACTCTGGGGTATTGTTGAGCGCCATAGTTATACCCGGCAATGGGTAAAAATCCTTGTGTTACCCCAAAAACCGGAAATAAAGCAAACATAAGCATACGACCAATAATAGCATATACCGCTACCAGACCTTCTTGCCCGATATCAAACAAAATATTGTTCATTAATAAATACGTAATACTCACTACAGCTTGTCTTGCCAAGGTAACTCCTCCTAGTGATGTAATCTCTGAAACAATACTCTTTTGTAATCCCAAATGACGAAAACCAATCTTGAGCTCAGAGTTTTTTGAAGTGAAAAACCAGAATATATATAAAAAACAAGCCAGGTATGATCCTGTAGTAGCCCAAGCAGCACCATACATGCCCATATCCAATAGGTTAATGAAAACATAATCCATTAATAAATTGCCTGCTGTTGGGATAATCATGGCGATCATAGCAAATTTAGGTTTGCCCTCGGCACGGATAACAGTATTACCCATCATTGCAAATCCAAGAATTGGAACTCCGTACAATACAATAACGTAGTAGATTTTGGCGGGATCAAAGATGTCTCCTTTACCTCCAAACTTTGGGATAATATCATCAACAAAGATCAATCCAAGAATAACTAGAGAGATAGTAGAAAGTAGTGCTAAAGTGATTTGATTTCCAAAAGTTTTTAAAGCCTTTTCCTTGTTGTCTGCACCAAGAGCTCTAGAAATGATACTCGAACCCCCAATACCAATAGCCATACCCAATGCGGCAATAAAAAAGGAAACTGGTAATACTACATTAATAGCGGCAATAGCAATAGAACCAATCCAATTTCCTACAAATATTGAATCGATAAGGATGTTTAATGACATGACCAAAATTCCAATAGAAGCAGGAACAGCCTGTTTAATTAATAACTTTCCAATAGGTTCGGTTCCTAATGCTTCAGAAGTGACTTTTGCCATTAATGTGGTTTCGTTTTTCGTACTAATATGATATTCTTAATCTTCCGCGGTCAACATAATAATATTGCCATTCTCCACCAGATCCTGTAGTCCAGCGATCAAGCATAAAATAATTTGTTCCAGAGCTGTTTCCTAAAACTTTGTACGCTTCTACAGCTCTGCGATCGCGGTACCAATCAAGAGAACGTCTAGGTTGGCATCTTTCTGGGCCTTTGAAGTATTGATTCAGGAAAAAGGCATATCCTTCACCAAATACACGTGCCTTTCCATTTTCATCAATGCAAACTGCGGTTCTTTCATCAACACCGATTCCTTTTCCTCGAATATCCCAATCTTCATTAATTCGGGCTAAAAAAGTAACATGGCGCCCTCTTCGATCAGGATCATCATAATGTGTATCGGTGATTACATTTCTTAAGTACGGATTATCTATAAAATTGTGTTTTTGCAACGTTAAATTCTTGTGGTAGGGATTTCTAAGGGCTTCTTCGGATCGTATGGTACCATTCATGGCATCAAAATATATCCCACCCTGGATAGCACATCCGGCACTAGTACCCCCAATAACCACATTTTTTATGTTTCGTAAATAATTTAAAGCATCTTCAACCTTGGTATCCTTCCAATATTGAACATAATTATATTGATCTCCACCGGCAATAAAAACTGCTTCGGCATTACGAATGGTACTTTCGACAGTAACAGAATTTGCTTTTTCTCTAGAGTCAATAAGCAGTGTTTCAACAGAATTTACGCTTCCAAGATCAAAAAGATATTGGTTATAGGCATCAGTTCCGGTAGATCGAAGGACTACAATATCACCGCCTCCAGATTTATTAAGCATCCATAGCATGGCGGCATCTACATCGGTGCTTCCACCCATCAAGAGAGTTCCTCCTGACGTATTTGTATCCACATTATCGGGATCACCAATGATCCCGATAGAAGCATCAATATTTTTTTTGGCATTAAGGTTTATTCCAGATGAGGGCTCCGTGATTTCTTGGTTTTCACAAGAAGTAATTCCGAAACAAAAAAGGATAGAAGCTAGTAATGAAATGTGTGAATTTTTCATGTTTAGTTGAGTTAGTGTTAATAAAGAACTCCTAAAATAGCCAAAATAAATTTGCCAGAAGACTTAGATTTTTTCTCAAGCCGGAGTCTCAACAGATATCCACTCATTTACCCAGTTTGCCAATACATCTGCCCAATCATCGCGATCATTAAGACAAGGAATGGTGGTAAATTCTTTCCCGCCGACTTCATGAAAAATTTCTTCGCCTTCCATCGCAATTTCTTCAAGGGTTTCGAGACAGTCTGACACAAATGCCGGAGTAACAATCGCCATTTTTTTGGTACCTTCTTTTCCCATTCTTTCAATAGTTCGATCTGTATAAGGTTGTAGCCATGGATCAAATCCTAATCTTGATTGGAATGAGGTAGAGTAGGTTCCGTTTTTAAGGCCTAATTTTTTTGCTACTTGAACTGTTGTCATCTCACATTGATGACGATAACAGAACTCGTGTTGCTCTGATCCTTTTTTAAAGCAACACTTTCCATCCATTTTACAGTTCCCATTGCTAATATCACTCTTTCTGATGTGCCTCTCAGGTACTCCGTGATAGCTAAATAAAAGATGCTCATAATCAACATTTTCTAATTTTTCTGCTATGCTATCAGAAAGAACTTCGATATATTCGGGTTTGTTATAAAAGGCCGGTAAAGAGCTAATAGTAAGCGATGGAAAAAACTCATTTTTAAGTTCTTCTACTTTGACATCTATAGTTTCTGTAGTAGCCATAGCAAACTGAGGGTATAGAGGTATAATAAGCAGCTCTTTTACACCTTGGTCTACCAGTGATTGTAATCCTTTTTTAAGAGACATGCTTCCATAGCGCATAGCCAGTCCTACAGGGATATGTAAACGTTGTTGTACTTTTTTCTGTAATCTTTCTGAAAGCACGATGAGTGGAGAGCCTTCATCCCACCATATTTTTTTATAGGCAGCAGCAGATTTCTTCGGTCTTGTGTTTAGAATAATCCCCTTTACCAATAAAGTTCGTGCCCATAGCGGAACATCGATTACCCGAGGATCCATTAAAAATTCACCAAGGTATTTTTTTACATCTTTTGGATCTGTACTGTCTGGCGATCCAAGATTAACAAGGAGGACTCCTTTACTCATAGTTTTTCTTTTTGCACAAACAAAAATACAAACTATAAAGAGTAATTATTGCAAAAACCATAAGAGTTTTTGATATAAGAATTCGTAAACGTTACTGTTGTAATGGCATACTAATTTTAGAAGCTCCAACATTACTTATAATTACGTTAAATTCTGATAAACCGAAAGTTGAGTGGTTTTATTTTAGTACTTTTAGGAAGAATAAAAAAGCAAGATGAACCTAACCATTTAAGGTAATATATGGTCTTTTACCATAATTACTTTAATTGTTGAAGGTTGCATGTGACCATTAACAAACAATATTTAGAACACATGAAACGTATAATTTTGGATGTCGAAAAAGACAAATTACCTTTTGTTTTAGAATTATTGGAGCAATTCGAGTTTGTATCTGTATTGGTTGATACTACAGAAGAAGATCAAGGAATGTATGACTCGATAGTGTCGTTACAAAAAGGAGTTGGAATTCCTAGAGTAGAATCGATCGACTAGGTTATCTAGTTTAGGCTCATTACATATTTTTTTGGAGTAGTGCCATATTTCTTTTTAAATGCGGCAATGAAATGACTTGCGGTACTGTACCCAACTTTTAAACCTACTTCATTTACATTATGACTTCCTGATGCCAGTAATTGGCGTGCTACTTCCATTTTATAATCAAACAAAAATGCATATACCGGTTCGCCATAGATTTGTTTGAAGCCATCTTTTAGTTTTTTTAGAGGTAATCCAATTTCTTTAGATAGTTCTTGTAAGGTAGGAGGTTCGGCCATTCTTGCAATAATGATTTCTTTGGCCTTTCTTATTTTTAATACATTTTCTTCATCTACCAAAAAAGGGCATTGTTCTATATTAGCATCCTCGGGGCGATTAAAATAAAGACTCAATAATTCATAAGCCTTCCCTTTAAAATATAATAACTTAATAGACGAATGCAGGCTGTAATTCATAATTTGATTTAAGACCACTGCCATAGAAGGCGAAATGCCAGAATCTGTATAATATTTTTTATCTCGATTACCTTCACCCAGGAAAGGAATATAATCGGCTTCTTTGGAAAATAAAGAATGAAACTTTTTTATAGAGATAAGAATAGTGATTAACCACGAATCTTTTTCCATTTCCAGATTCATAGGAAGATCGCGTTGTGGATTGTAGAGCAGTAATGAATTCTCCTCATTGAGATTGATTGCGTAACTGCCGTTATTAAAATTAAACTTTGCGGCTCCTTTTATACAAAAATGAAACTGTATGAAACTACTATCAATATCACGTATAACTCTTTGGTTTTCATTAGTTTCATTTTGAAATTTTAAAATAAGAAAACCATCGTCAATTTGGGTTTCCTCCAAAATTCCTGGAGCGTTATTTTTTAGTTCAATTTCCATAGTGATGAGAACATATTATTTAGAAACAATCTAAACTATCGAAAAAAGTTTCGTTCGGTTATACCAAAAATAGTGGTTTTAGATGGTTTTAAGGTAAAAAACTGTCGATAATACCGCATTTCGTTACTTATTGTTCTTCTAGCGTTATTTTATGTAGCTTCTGTAAAATACTTTTGTTTCAGTAAACGGAATAAAAGATACATGGAGCCCCATTTGCGAGCGAAAGGAAAACATTTTTATGCCATTGGTCTCAGCTACAAAAAAGCTGATGCCGAAGTGAGAGGGAATTTTAGTGTGGATGATCAGGCTAAAAAAAATATCCTTTCTCAGGCCAAAAAAGAAGGAGTTTCTTCCCTTGTTATTATTTCTACTTGCAATAGGACTGAATTATATGGTTTTGCAGAACATCCTTTTCAACTCATCAAATTACTTTGTGAGCATACCCATGGTACCCTTGAAGAATTTGAAAAAGTAGCCTACGTACATAAAAACAGTACTGCTGTTTCTCATCTTTTTAAAGTTGGAACAGGTCTGGATAGCCAGATTCTTGGAGATTTTGAGATTATTAGTCAAATAAAAACCAGTTTCAAACAATCCAAGAAAGAAGACATGGTGAATCCTTTTATGGAGCGATTGGCCAATGCCGTGATTCAAGCAAGCAAACGTATTAAAAATGAAACTGAAATTTCTAGCGGGGCAACCTCGGTAAGTTTTGCAGCCGTACAATATATTTTGGCAAGAGTACCTTATGTTTCTGATAAGAAATTATTGCTGTTTGGTACAGGGAAAATAGGGAGAAATACCTGCGAAAACTTGGTGAAACATACCAAAAATGATCATATCATTTTGATCAACAGAACCAAAACCAAAGCCGAAGAGATTGCAGGAAAGTTTAATTTGGTAGTTAAGGATTATGCCAATATCCAGTCCGAAATTAAGAACACCGATGTGCTAATTGTGGCCACCGGAGCTCAAAAACCAACCATTTCAAAAGAATTGATTCACTCTGAAAAACCTTTACTAATTCTCGATTTATCAATACCGCGTAATGTTGCTACAGATGTTACCGAGCTACCTAACGTTACTTTGGTACACTTGGATGATCTTTCTAAAATGACCGATCAAACATTGCAACGCCGAAAAGAACATATTCCGCAGGCACAGATTATTATTGGTGAGATAAAAACTGAATTTGATAGTTGGTTAGAAACCCGAAAATTTGCACCCACTATTAAAGCGTTAAAAAATAAACTTATCACATTAAAAGAAGCAGAAATTAACTTACAACGGAAAAAGTATGCAGACTTTGATGAAGAACAAGCAGATATTATCAGCAGCAGAATAATTCAGAAAATCACCAATCATTTTGCCAATCACCTTAAAGATGAAAATACTTCGGCAGATGAGAGTATAGAACTGATTCAAAAAGTTTTCCAATTACAAAATAAATAGTCTTGGGTAAAACAATTCGAATAGGTACCAGAGATAGTGAATTGGCCCTTTGGCAAGCTCATACTGTGCAAAACCACCTCGAAAAATTGGGTCATAAAACCCGACTACTCCCTGTTAAATCTACCGGAGACATTGTACTTGATAAACCGCTTTATGAATTAGGGATCACAGGCATCTTTACCAAAACGTTAGATATTGCAATGCTAAATAACGACGTTGATATTGCAGTGCATTCTATGAAAGACGTACCTACGGCTTTACCCAAAGGCATTGTAGAGGCTGCTGTGCTCAAAAGAGCCAATGTTAAAGATATTTTGGTGCACAAAGGGCTTGATTTTCTAAACAGTAAAGGAACCATTGCCACGGGAAGTTTGCGACGAAAAGCACAGTGGTTGCACAAATATCGTGATCACGAAGTAGTTGATTTACGCGGAAATGTAAATACACGAATGCAAAAGCTTACCAACAGTAATTGGAACGGAGCCATATTTGCTGCCGCAGGATTGGAGCGCATCAATTTGAAACCTGAAAATTATATCGATCTTGATTGGATGATTCCCGCACCGGCCCAAGGAGCAATGTTGGTGGTTGCCAAAGAAGAGGATACCTATTGCAGAGAAGCTTTGGCAGCACTGAATCACAAAACAAGCGAAATTTGTGTACATATCGAAAGGGAATTCCTTAGAGAATTAGAGGGAGGGTGTACGGCTCCCATTGGGGCATTTGCAAAGATTAATAAAGAGCAGATTTATTTTGTGGGCGCTTTGTTTAGTTTGGATGGAAGTAAGAAAATAGAAGTCGTCAAAGAAGTAAAGATAGGTAGGGAAGAAGATTTTGGAAAGATCTGTGCACAAGAAGTATTGAATAATGGGGGTATAGATTTGATAGAGGAGATTAAAATAATGATGAAATAAAATTGTTAAAAACGTATTTGTTCCTTCTCCTTTGAGGGAGAAGGCTAGGATGAGGGTGACAACCAGAAAACCCCTCACCCTAACCCTCTCCCTAAGGAGAGGGAACTCCAAAACTGGGTGAGGGAAAATGAATATTAAAACTCAAATATCTAGACTTCTTCGAGAAGAACAAACCAAAGCCGAAGCTAAACTATGGAAATATCTTAGAGGTAGGAGATTTGAGAATTTAAAGTTTAGAAGGCAACATCCAATTAAAGAATATATCGTAGATTTTATAAATATTGAATATCAAATTGTTATTGAGTTAGACGGAGAATACCACAATGATATTCTTCAGAAGGAAAAAGATGCGCTAAGAGATTTACATCTTAAAGCTTTAGGGTATAAAGTGCTAAGATTTGAAAACGAAGTAGTTTTTAAAAACCCCGACTTAATTTTATCGAGTATTAAAGAGCATATTAGAAATACTGATTCACCTTCTCTCTATAATAGAGATAATATTGGTGTGGCAAAAACTGAGAATCACCCTCATCCTAATTCCAACAACATCAGCTCACCCATAGTTCTCACTATGTCGTCTCAAGGGAGAAGGAACTATTCAATACTCTCAACCAAAAAACTTTCAACTTCTCAAAAAGAATTATTGCTTAGTTCTGGGATTGGTTTTGTAGCATACGATGCTATAAAGATTGAACTTTTGAAGGTTGATACACTCCCAGATGTACAAAATGCAATTTTTACAAGCAAAAATGCAGTGAAATCGATTCTAAGTTCTGGAACAAACATTTCAAACTGCTTTTGTGTTGGAGAAAACACCAAAAAACTTTTGGAAGAAAATGGACAAAAAGTGATTGAAAATGCTCAAAATGCTTCAGATTTGGCCAAAATCATTGTAAAAAAATATAAAAATGAGTCTTTTTTGTTTTTTTGTGGAAATTTAAGAAGAAACGAATTGCCTGATCTATTAAAAGAACGTAAAATTGCCTTAAAAGAGCAAATAGTTTACAAAACACATCCAAATTCTAAAAAATTTGATCGTTCGTTTGAGGGTATTTTATTTTTTAGCCCGTCGGGAGTTCAGAGTTTCATTTCAGAAAATGACATGAATAGTAGTATTGCTTTTTGCATCGGAAACACAACAGCTTCCGAAGTTAGAAAGTATACGGATAACATAATAATTGCAAATAAACCTACTGTTGAAAACGTAATTGTTCAAGCGGCTAAATATTTTAAATAATAACGAATTGTCATTCCTGCGTAAGCGGGAATCCACTTTTAGTAACAAGTAATAAAAGATCCTGAATCCATTTCAGGATGACAGAAAATATGATAAAAAACGACCTATTTCTTAAAGCATTAAAAGGAGAAACAGTTGATCGTCCACCGGTATGGATGATGCGACAAGCAGGAAGATATCTTCCCGAATTTATGGCGTTAAAGAAAAAGTATGATTTCTTTACTCGTTGCCGAACACCAGAATTGGCTGCAGAGATAACTGTGCAACCCATTGATATCATTGGCCCTGATGCCGCAATTTTATTTAGTGATATTTTGGTGATCCCCCAGGCGATGAATATCGAGGTAGAGATGAAAGATGGTATTGGCCCATGGCTACCCAACCCAATACGATCATTAAAAGATGTAGAACAAGTTGTGGTGCCCGATGTGTATGAAGAATTGGGATATGTAATGGACGCCATCAAATTAACCAAAGAACGTCTTGATAATCGCGTTCCTTTAATTGGTTTTGCTGGATCACCATGGACCATCTTATGTTATGCAGTACAGGGACAAGGATCTAAAAATTTTGATAAAGCCAAAGAACTTTGTTTCACACAACCTGAAGCTGCACACCAATTATTACAAAAAATAACCGATACCACCATTGCCTATTTAAAAGCCAAAGTAGCTACTGGTGTAAATGCTGTGCAGGTTTTTGATAGTTGGGGAGGGATGTTGTCTCCGGTAGACTATCAAGAATTCTCCTGGAAATACATACAACAAATCGTTGATGCACTTAAGGACGAGACTGAAGTCATTGTTTTTGGCAAAGGATGTTGGTTTGCATTACAAGAAATGGCAAATTCTGGAGCAGCTGCTCTAGGTGTAGACTGGACCTGCTCTGCACAAAATGCCCGCTATCTCTCTGGAGGGAATATTACACTTCAAGGAAATTTTGATCCTTCTAGATTATTATCACCACCTTCAGAAATCAAAAAAATGGTCAGACAAATGATAGATGCCTTTGGTAAAGATCGATATATTGCCAATTTAGGTCACGGAATTTTACCCAATATTCCCGTTGATAATGCCAAAGCTTTTGTAGATGCCGTAAAAGAATACAAAAGGTAAGAATGAATATTTGGAGCCTGGCAAAACAATTTAATAGTAAACAATTATTTCGATTGTCATTGCTTGTGCTTCAAAGACCTTTGTTTATTAATCCCACAGTAAAGGCTACCAGAAAAACACTAAGTATTTGTAATTCTCTTTATGCAAATGATCATCATAAAAACGGAAAATCAAACGCTTTTAGACATGCTTTATGGAATGTATTGATTTGCCAAAATATCTTCAAAATGACCAAAAATGAAGAAAAATCATTGATTTGGGCTCAAAAAGTCACCGATTTGCATGAAAAACTAATGCCAAATGCACCATTGGCCGAAGCAATGGATTTACACAATAATAAAATTGGAAGACTTCATTTCGAAACCTTAAAAAGTGGTTCGATAGAAGAAATAGTAACTTTTTTAAATGGGATTACTGAAAATGCTAAGAAAATTTCAGAAATTAAAGAGATAGAAAATTGTAAAAATGATTTGGTGTATCTTTTGGAAGTGTAATAATAAAGAAATCTGAAACAAAATTCTTCAAAATACTACTAATTAGTAAATCAACCAATCCATCTTGGGTGGATTAAAAAAAGTTAGGTATGTTCAAAAATATCATCAATGGAATTAAAGCCTATTTTGGAACGTTCAATCTTATTTCAAAACTTGGATTGTGGAAATATTTTGTAATACCAATTTTAATTAGCCTGATTACTGGATTAACTTTTGTCGCATTGGTATACTTTTTTTCGGATACCCTTGGGACTTTAATTGCCAGAGTTTGGCCATGGGAATGGGGAGCAGAGACTTTTGCTACTATAAGTACCTATATTGGCGGACTATTGATTTTGGTTCTGGGATTGATCTTGTACAAGCATATCGTGATGGCGCTATCGGCGCCATTTATGAGTCCGGTTTCAGAAAAAGTAGAAGCTCATTTATTAGGAGCAACCAGACATATACATCGCAATACCACATTCAGGCAACAACTGGCAAGAGGGATTCGGATCAGTTTGCGAAATTTATTTAGAGAACTATTGTTCATGATCCCTTTACTCGTTATAAGCTTTATACCGGTGATTGGGATTGTAGGTACGATCCTTATCTTTTTAATTCAGGCGTATTATGTTGGTTTTGGTAATATGGATTACACTATGGAACGCCATTTTAACTACAAAGAAAGCGTACAGTTTGTAAGAAAACATCGAGGGATGGCTATCGGTAACGGGATTGTATTTGTTTTAATGCTTTTTATACCGATTATTGGTTTTATAATTACACTTCCTATTTCGGTTGTTGCAGCTTCAACTCAAACGGTAAAGATTTTGGACGAAAAGAAATTAATAGCCGTTACAAATACTTCAGAAAAACCCAAAGAGATCAAAGAGTAAGCTTTTTGATGAAATAAATGACAGCACACCATAATGAAAGATAAATTTTATAACTATATACAAGAATTACAGGATACGATCACTTCAAAACTTGAAGAGGTTGATGGTAAGACAAAATTTCAAGAAGATATTTGGAAACGCCCCGAAGGTGGAGGAGGAAGAACCCGTGTAATCGAGAATGGAAATGTATTTGAAAAAGGAGGAGTGAACATCTCTGCAGTTCATGGATCGCTTCCTAAAGCAATGCAAAGCTATTTTAAAGTAGGTGATGTAGATTTTTTTGCATGTGGATTATCACTAGTATTGCATCCTAAGAATCCTATGGTTCCTACAGTACATGCCAATTGGAGATATTTTGAAATGTATGATAAAAATGGAACAATTGTAGATAGTTGGTTTGGTGGAGGGCAGGATTTAACACCGTATTATCTGTTTGAAGAAGATGCAAAGCATTTTCATCAGGTTTGTAAAACATCTTGTGATAAACACCATCCTAATTTTTATACTACCTACAAGAAAAAGTGTGATGAGTATTTTTATAATGCACATCGAAAAGAAGCTCGCGGAATAGGAGGTTTGTTTTTTGATTATTGTAAGCAAACAGATCAAATGTCGATGCAGCAATGGTACGATTTTGTAACCGAAGTAGGGAATAGTTTTCTAGAAGCCTATGTGCCTATCGTTGAAATAAGAAAAGACATACCGTACAGCGCAGCACAAAGAAATTGGCAGGAAATTCGCCGTGGACGATATGTAGAATTTAACTTAGTTCATGATAAAGGAACGCTATTTGGGCTAAAAACAAACGGTAGGATTGAAAGCATTTTAATGAGCCTCCCGCCCCATGTACAATGGCAATATGATCACCATCCAAAACCGGAAAGCGAAGAAGAAAAATTGGTTAAAGTGCTTAAAAAATCCGTTGAATGGTTATAAATTGATTTTTTTTCACTATCTTGCGGCTCAATCATTTAAGTTTTAGTTGATTGATATTCAAAATTTAACACAAATGCCCTATGAAAAAACTTCTACTATTGTGTGTCGTAATTCTTGCTACCAGTTGCGATTACTTATCTAATGGTGTAGCAGAAAAAACCAAATTTCCTGGTAAGTTTAAGAAAAACACTATCGAGTTTAAGAATAACACTATTCTTCTTACAAGTGGATATACCAAATCTACGACCGAAGATTTTAAAAGAAGAATTAATAAACTTGATGATGCCTCAAAGTTTAAGAAAATTGCACTTCAGGAATTAGAAAAAATAGAACACAAGAAAGTGGACTACGAGATTTTCACACACCAAAACAATGTCGAGAACTATATTTTTGTGTATGCTTGTGATTTCTACAAGTTGGATGAGCATAGAGCGGCAAGAGTTGTGGCAAGTTTGAACGATCAATTAAAAGACGAATCTAGTGTACAGGATGTAAAGTACAAAAGAATTCACGGAAGATACTTCTTTACTCCAACTTCAAAAGTAGTGAAGCTGAAATATTTGAAAGCTTTTAAAGCGCAGAAAAAATTTCAGACCGAATATATTGTTGCTTCAAAGAATGGAGGAATTGGATTATCTATTAGCAACCTTGAAGATGTAGATTTTGAAAATTCTATAAAACGCCTAGCTGTAAAGTAAAACTGATCAAAGTATCAAACTATTAAATGCCACATTGGATTTATTAACAAATCTATATGTGGCATTTTGCTATTTATTTGGTAATTTTTCTTCCTATAAAATAGGTATGAAAAAAATTGCACTCATTATGGTCATTTTTCTGATGAGTTGTACACGCACTATTGAACCAACACCAGAGAATATCAATAAATTATTTGCTTCCAAGGACTTTACATTTGAGTTTAACAAAAAGGACGGCACTTGTGAATCACTAAGTTTTAGAAATGATTATTTGGTGTATAAAAGTGACAAGCCCACATTGCGTAGAGAAATCAGTTATGATGAGGTGCTTTTGATCAATGATTTTATTCAAAAAATTGTGAATCTTCATTCTGAAACACTTGATCCCGAAACTAATTCACATTATATTATAAAGAACACAGCGTACAAGGCTGTAATTGTTCCCAGGCAGCAGGATTTCTATTTTCAAGCTTTGACAAAAACATTAAAGTTGGATAGGTAGATGAAGTAAAAATAGGCTAGTCAAAAAGTAGTGTGAACGAAGTTTCTTGATTTGGGATCGAGAATACATTTAGCATGCCTCCGTGCAAGTGCATGATTTGTTTAGAAAGACTTAATCCAATACCAGTACCATCATTTTTGGTGGTATAAAAAGGAACAAAGATCTGATTCATTATTTCTGAAGGAATTCCGGGGCCATTGTCCTTAACGACAATGTATTTCTGTCCTTTTTCGGTAATCCCAGAAATAAATTGTAATTGTGCATTGTTTGTGGCTTTTAATGCCTGAATAGCATTTTTTGACAGGTTGACCAATACTTGAGTGATTAGTTTTTGGTCTGCATAGATTTCAAGATCTTTTATAGTGTTAATCAAATCAAAAGAAATAGTATTAACTCCTTTTTCCTGGCTTGCTAATACCTTTACTTTTTCTAACAATAGAGGTACTTCGATAAGTTCTTTATCTGGAGCAGGAACATTCAAAAAACTTCGGTATGATTGCACAAAACTCATCAAATCTTTTCCTTGATTTTTGATTACTTCAAGTCCTTTGGCGGCATTATATATTTTATTTTTATCAATGTGTTCTGTCATAACTACGCCTTTTTCATCTTTAAAATAGCGTAAAATAGATTCTGAAATAGAAGTTATAGGGGTAACCGAATTCATAATTTCATGAGTTAAAACACGTATTAGTTTTATCCACGAATCGGTTTCCTTTTTATCTAATTCTGTATTAATATCCTGAATGGTAATTAAGTTTAATTTTTCTTTGTTTAGTAATATTTCATTGGACTTCATAGCCAATTGGATAGTTTCTCGTTCATTTGTTAATTGAAAAAGTCTTCGTTCAAAAGGTTGGATGTTTTTAAATAGGTCATAGAGTTTGTCATCAACTTGAGCTAATTGTTTAATATGGTTTAAGGGAGTATAGTTTAATAGTTTTTCTACCATGGGATTGGCAAAAAGAATGTGGCCTTTATTGTTAAAGGTTAGCATCCCAATTTCTGCTTGTTTTATTATTTCCTGGTAATACTGTTCCTGAGCCTGATTTTTTAAATACACCTCTTGCATCATATTATTGAGGGTATTAAGACTATGATTTAGTTCGTTAAACGAACCGATATTGCCTTTTTCTGGGAATCGTAACGTAAAATCTTCATTTTTGACGGCGTTAAAAAAGAAGGCTATCTTTCTATTATTGTAGTTAAGGTAATGTATTAAAAATAGGGTTTGTAAAGAAAACAATAGGATCAAAAAAGCAGATAAAATATAGTATTCTTGTAGAAAAGCAAATGCCATGAGTAACGCCACCAAAGCAAGCATTAGCACTCTAATAATTAGTTTTATATAAAAGTTCTTACTTACCATCAGTGCTCAAATTTCTTGATTTTGTTATATAAGGTTTGCCTTGATATCCCTAGTTGATTTGCTGCGGCACTATAGTTTCCATTATGCTGATCCAGAGCTTTATTAATCATCAAACGTTCCATTTGATCTAGGGTTTCGGGTCCGGTATCAAGAGCTATATCTGTATTTTTGCTGAGTAAAAAATCGGTTGGCTTTAATACATTTCCTTCAGATAAAATTACAGCACGTTCTATAGTATGTTGTAATTCTCTTACATTACCTGGCCATGTATATGCCATTAATAATTCTTCGGCTGCATGATTTATCCTTAGTGAAGGTTTGTTGTATTTTGAAGCAAATTTTTTAAGGTAAAAATCTGCTAATACCAAAATATCATTTTCTCTTTGGCGTAAAGGAGGCACTTCGATATGGATAGTGTTGATTCGATATAATAAATCCTCTCTAAAAATACCATCTGCTACCATCTGATTAAGATTACAGTTGGTGGCACAAATTAATCGTATATCTACAGAGATATTTTTATTTGAACCTACACGTACAATAGTTCTGTTTTGTATAGCCGATAATAATTTGGCCTGTGTTTGCAGAGACAGGTTTCCGATTTCATCAAGAAATAGGGAACCTTTATTGGCGGCTTCAAATTTACCGGCACGATCTTCTTTGGCATCGGTAAAAGCCCCTTTGGTATGCCCAAAAAGTTCACTTTCAAACAAAGTTTCTGATATCGAACCCATATCAACACCAATAAAAACTTCACTTTGTCTTGAAGATAGTCGATGTAGCTCACGAGCAATTAATTCTTTTCCGGTTCCATTTTCACCAGTAATCAAAACATTAACATCGGTTTTGGCAACTTTTTGCACTAGGTTAAGTACAGTAGTGAGCGCTTTCGAGTTTCCTATAATATAGTTGGTGTCCTGATTGATTACTTGTTTGAGATGGCTTTCTTTTTGTTTTAACTCTTTTACCTCCTTTTGAGATTTACGTAGTAAATAAGCCGATTTTAAGGTGGCTAATAGTTTTTCGTTGTTCCAGGGTTTTAGTATAAAATCGGTAGCTCCTTCTTTTAATGCTTTTACTGCAAGGTCAACTGCGCCATAAGCTGTCATCATAATCACAGAGATAAGAGGAGCCTTTTTCTTTATTTCGAGCAGCCAGAATAATCCCTCGTTACCCGTGTTTACACCTGCAGAAAAATTCATATCCAGTACTACAATATCAAAAGTGTTTAGGTCTCCAAGAGATGAAAGTTGATTAGGATTAGAAATAGTATTCACCGTTTTAAACTCGAACTGTAATAGAATTTCGAGAGCACTTAGAACACTTTTATTATCATCGATGACCAAAATTTTTCCGTCTTGCATGATCAGAAGTTTCTGTTAATGGAATAAAACTACAAATTTGAAACGATAGATTTTAACAAGTGTAAAAAAAATTGACACTATTTGTATAATTATTTTACATTCTTTGGTTTTTGGTTTTTTAAAATAAAACATAAAATATTGATTGTTAGATAGTTGTGATTATGGCACAAGATTAGGGTATTGTTTTGGCATCAAATAGTTATTTACCTATTCATAACAGATGAATTATAAAAACAGAATCATATTATTTTTACTAAGCCTTATATCAAGTATAAGCTATGCACAAGAATTTTGGTCATTAGATGACTGTGTGACCTATGCAATACAACATAATCTTGAGCTTAAAGATTTTATATATAATCAAGAGTCTAATAGAGAAACTTATCGCCAGTCGATACGAAGCCTGTTACCTAATATTAGTGCATATTCTGATTATGACCTTAATTTTGGTCGATCGCTGGATCCAAATACAAGTACCTTTGTAAACAATGAATTTGTTTCTAACAATTATAGGCTTAGTGCTCAGATCGATTTGTTTCAAGGTTTTCAAAAGGTAAATACCATAAAAGCCTCAAAGTTTTTATACAAAGCAACTAATGAAGAAACGCTTCATCAAAAATATTTATTGGCATTTAGAGTAATGGCTGCCTTTTATGATATTCAGTTTATGCAGGGTTTACTTTCAATCTCAAAAGAGCAAGAAGTTGTATCTCAAAACAATTATGATTTGGTACAAAAACAAGTAGAACTGGGTCAGAAAGCAAAAGCAGATTTGTATGAAGCAGAATCGGCGTTGCTTGCAGATCAATTACTGGTTACTCAAAACCAAAATAACGTGATTACGGCAAAATTGAGCTTAATTCAGGAAATGAACCTTGAGGGGGTTTCTTCCATTTCTATTCAGTCTTCAACAGTAGAAACTGAAACTGATGAGGTGCTAGAAACCAATAATGATTCAATTTTTAACAAAGCCAAAGTATTTGTTCCCATTATTAAAGCGCAGGAGCTAAGAGCAAAAGCAGCAAAAAAACAATTGGCCGCTGCAAAAGGGAATCTGTTACCAAGATTAACGATTTCTGCAGGATATCAATCCCGATATGTGGATAATAATATAGATGATAATACAGGTAGATTGGTGCCATTCTCAACGCAAATAAAAGACAATGCGTCTCAGTTTGTTGGAGTTTCGATTAATATCCCTATTAGTAATGGATGGTCAAACCACTCTCGTGTTAAACAACAAAAGGTTGCCTTGATGCGAGCAGAGAATAATTACAATCTTCAGAAACAAGAAATGTATCAGTTGATACAACAGCTTGTGCAAGAAGGAGAAGCTTTAAAAACTGAGTATGACCAAAGCTCGCAAAAAATGAGAGCACAAATGCTAGCTTTTGAGATAGCACAAAAAAGATATCAAAAAGGTTTGATTAATGCCATAGAACTAAATCAATCAAAAAATCTTTTTGCAAATTCACAGAATGAAAATTTGCAGGTACAATTGCGATTAAAAGTTAATGAAAGTACATTAGATTTTTATCAAGGATTGCCTGTATTTAACATCGATAGAACACAATAAAATGGACATAAAAATTGAAAAGAAAAAAGGATTAAGACCTAAACACTATGGGTATATTGTTATTGGCTTGATATTGCTTTTTATGGGATGGAAAATCGCTTTTGGCAATTCAGCTTCTACATTTAGAACCGATAAAGAAAAATTGTCGATTGCCGAGGTTTCCTTTGGAAAATTTGATGACTACATTACCATAAATGGATCAGTAGCTCCAATCAGCACGATTTATATGGATGCTTATGAAGGAGGAAGGGTCACCGAAAAATTGATTGAAGAAGGAGCCATGGTAAAAAAAGGTGATATTATATTGAAGCTCGAAAACAGAGGGCTTTATGAACAGATATTAGCAAGCGAAAACAACCTGGCATTAAAACAGAACGATTTACGATCTACCAAACTTACTTTTGATTCGAGACAAGTAGAAGGAAGAAAGGACTTAGTAAATTCTCAATACGAACTACAAAAACTAAAAAGAAATTATGAGCAAAACAAAACCCTATATGAGGATGAGTTAATCTCTAAAGAAGAGTATCTTACTTCTAAAGAGAATTTTGAATTGTCTCAAAAACAATTTGACATCATAAAAATACAAACCGATCAGGATAATGTTTTACGCAGTACTTCTTTAAAAGAATTAGATGCCGATCTAGCCAGAATGAAAAAGACACTATCAATGGTCTATGAGCGTATCGACCACCTTAATGTAAGAGCCCCGGCAGATGGCCAATTAGGATTTCTAGATGCCGAAATCGGGCAAAATATACAACAAGGACAGCGTATTGGTCAGGTAAACGTGTTGACAGATTATAAAATAGAAGCATCAATAGACGAGCATTATATCGATCGAATAAAAAGAGACCTTACAGCTGTTTTGGAACGTAACGGAACAGAATATCAATTACGTTTGCGCAAGGTATATCCAGAAGTACGTAATGGTAAGTTTAATGTAGACCTTGTTTTTGTAGATCAAAAACCAGAAACCATACGATCGGGTCAAAGCTATAACTTGAAGCTTCAGTTAGGTGCTTCAAACGATGCCCTGTTATTGCCTAGAGGGAGCTTTTTTCAAAGTACAGGTGGACAATGGATTTTTGTAGTAGATGCCTCTGGTAGTGCCGCCTGGAGAAGACCTATCAGAATAGGAAAGCAAAACTCAAGATATTACGAATTGTTAGAAGGGCTACAAGCCGGAGAAAAAGTAATCACTTCAAACTACGATAGTTTTGGTGATGCCGAAAAAATAGTATTAAAATAAATCAATCAGGAAATGATAAAGATAGAAAACTTAAAAAAGAGTTTTAGAACCGAAGAAGTCGAAACCTTAGCATTAAATGGTGTAAACCTAAACGTTGAAGAAGGAGAATTTGTAGCCATTATGGGCCCTTCGGGTTGCGGAAAATCAACATTATTAAATATTATTGGTATGTTGGATAATCCTACCGATGGTACCTACCACTTTGCTAGTCACGAAGTAGGGGGGTTAAAAGAAAACCAACGCACCAAGATCAGAAAAGGGAACCTTGGTTTTGTATTTCAGAGCTTCAACCTGATCGACGAACTTACCGTTTTTGAAAATGTAGAGCTTCCGTTGATATACCTGAATGTAAAAAAAAGCGAACGCGAGCAAAAGGTAAGAAAAGTACTGGAGCGCATGAAAATTGCACATCGCGAAAAGCATTTTCCGCAGCAATTATCAGGAGGACAACAACAACGTGTAGCCATTGCAAGAGCAGTAGTGACCAATGCAAAGTTGATTCTTGCAGATGAGCCTACAGGAAACCTGGATTCTAAAAACGGTATCGAAGTGATGAACCTGCTCACAGAACTTAATCAAGAAGGCACCACCATTGTGATGGTAACCCACTCTGATAGAGATTCTCATTATGCGCATAGAATAATTAACCTGTTCGATGGACAGATAGTAACCGAAAGTCAAAATAAACCATTCGAAGTGAATGCTTAAATCAAAATCATACAACACACAAAAACATTAAGTCATGACAAAAATATCTCAATACCTCGTAGCATTTATTCTTTTTATGGTTTCGATTGTAGCAAGTTATGCTCAAGAAACCATTGCAGTTGATAATTTTAATAAAGTTATTGTGAGCCCACATATCCAGGTAACTTTTGAAGAAGGAGCCGAGGAAAATGTAATTATAGATAGTGCAAGCGTTGCTAACGACAAGATCAATATCGAAGTAGAAGGAAAAACACTTAGAATTTATCTGGATGGAGCCAAAATGGTCACCAAAAATGAAAAAGTATACAACTCAAATGGATGGAAAACTAAGAGATCAATTTATAAAGGAACGCAAGTAGTGGCTAAAGTGATCTACAAAAACCTTAAAGAACTCTCTATAAGAGGAGAAGAAGTGATTCTATGTAAAAGTCCAATAGCACAAGAGGATTTCAAACTGAGGACGTATGGAGAATCCAAAATAACGATGAATTCTTTAAAGACTCGGGGTTTTCATGTAACCATGTATGGTGAAAGCTATCTTGAAGTAAAAGAAGGTAATGTAGATACCCAAAAGTATACTGTATATGGCGAAGGTGAGGTAAATACTTTGGGAATCGATAACGAAAAAACCAAGATTACGGCTTATGGCGAAGGGAATTTCAGAATTAATGTTTCCGATAATTTAAAGGTAACAGCTTATGGAGAAGCAACAGTAGCTTATAACGGAAACCCTTCTGTTAACAAAGGAATCATCATCGGTAATGCCGAAATCCGGAAAATGGATTAAGAAACACATCAATCAAGCCCATTTCAACAATCAAAAAACAAACAGTTATGTTTAAGAATTATATCAAAATAGCGTGGAGAAACCTTAAAAGACAGCCATTTTTTACGTTTTTAAACACATTTGGGCTTGCCATAGGAATGACAGGAGGTATTCTTATCTCTTTGTACATCCACAGTGAGCTCAATTTTGATACAATGTTCAAAGATGCAGATCGCATCTATCGAATCAATGCAGATATAAAATTTGGAGGGACCGAACAAGAGTCTGCTGAAGTTTCGGCTCCCATGGCAGAGGCGGTTCAAAAAGACTATCCATATATCGAATTGGTTACCCGATTCAGAAATAATGGTAGCATGTTTCTTAGAAAAAACAACACATCACTTAATGTAAAAGAAAATGGCGTTACTTATGTAGACTCCACTTTTTTCAATATGTTCGGAATTGATTTATTGTACGGTGATTCAAAAACTGCTTTGACCGAACCTAATACATTAATACTTACCAAAACAGCGGCCGAAAAACATTTTGATATTAGTAATGCTGTAGGGCAGACTTTATTGTTAGATAATGAGCAGACATATACAGTAACCGGAGTAATTGAAGATATGCCTAAAAATTCTTTCATCAGAAATCATGGTGTTTTTATGGCCATGGCCGGATATGAGTATGCTATAGATGGCCAATGGGGAAATCACAATTATCCAACATTTGTAAAACTTAGACCCAATGCCAAAATAGCTGATTTTCAAGAGTATTTAAATACTGTCTTGGGAGCTTATGTAATACCATGGGCTCAAGATTTTTTTCCTGGTATTACCGAAGAACAATTTCTAAAAGCAGGAAATCATTTACGGTATGACACAATCGCCCTAACAGATATTCACCTTTATTCTAATAAGTTTCCAGAATTAAGTAGAAACGGAAGTATACAAAATGTATATGTACTATCTGTAATCGCACTATTTCTAATCTTTTTGGCAAGTGTTAATTTTATGAACTTGTCGACGGCAATATCACTTAAAAGAGCTAAAGAAATTGGAATTCGAAAAACATTAGGATCAAATAAGGCCGGATTAATAACGCAATTTCTTACCGAATCAGGATTAATTTCATTTATTTCATTATTATTTTCTGTGGTAATTGCCACTTTGGTACTACCTCTTTTTAATCAGCTGGCAGATGCAAGCATTGCAATTCCTTTTACCAATCCGTATTTCTGGATGTTACTATTGCTCTCAGCATTATTGTTAGGGATACTTTCGGGATCATACCCGGCATTTTTCATGTCAAAATTTGTGCCGGTAAAAGTACTTAAAGGATCGGGTAAAAGTAATATTGGGGGTAGCGGAATCAGAAACTCCCTGGTAGTGGTCCAGTTCACAATCTCTATTTTTTTGATTGTCAGCACGTTGATCGTTTTTCAACAACTTAAGTATATCCAAAACAAAGATTTAGGGTTTTCTAGAGATCAGGTTTTGGTGATAGAAGATGTATATAATGCAGGCGATCAAGCTTTGTCTTTTAAAGAAGAAGTGCAAAAATTGGGATTTGTAAAAAGTGCCTCAATGAGTAGCTATTTACCTACGCCTTCGGCTAGAAGTGATAATTCTTTTTTCATAGAAGGTGTAATGGATCAGGAACATGCTATCAATATGCAAGCCTGGCAGATAGATCATGATTATATAAATACGTTGGGTCTAGAGATAATTGCTGGAAGAGATTTTAATCCCCAATTTGTAACCGATTCTACAGCAATTATTTTAAATGAATCGGCAGTAAAAATTTTGGGAGTTACCCCAGAAGAAGTGTTGGGTATGAGACTTTCACCAAACCTGATGGTGGAAAATTCAACTTTTTCAACGGTAATAGGTGTGGTAAAGAATTTTCATTTCACTTCATTAAAAGATGATATTAGAGCATTAAGCCTTTCTTTAGGAAGAAGTTCTAGTGTAATGATCGCTAAACTACAAGCGGGAAATTTTTCTGAGTCCATTGCTCAAATAGAAAGCATTTGGAATGATATAGCTCCAGAAGCACCTTTTAACTATTACTTCATGGATGAATCTTTTAATAATACCTATCAGGCAGAACAACGACTAGGACGAATTTTTATGATATTCACCATACTCTCAATAATTATTGCTTGTCTTGGACTATTTGGTTTGGCGACCTTTAATGCCGAAAGGCGCATCAAAGAAATAGGCATACGAAAAGTGCTGGGAGCAAGTGTGGGCCAAATAACCTATAAATTATCAATCGATTTTTTAAGGTTAGTGGGGATCGCTATCCTGGTTTCACTTCCTCTGGGATGGTTTGCCATGGCCAGATGGTTAGAAAGTTTTTCGTATAGAATAGAAATTAATATTTGGGTTTTTGTTGTAGCAACGTTACTAGCAATTATTATTTCAATACTAACCGTAAGTTTTCAAAGTATTAAGGCCGCAATGGTTAATCCAACAAAAAGCTTACGCAGCGAATAAATCATCAATTTCAGCATCAAAAATCAAACAGTTATGTTTAAAAATTATCTTAAAATAGCCTGGCGAAACCTTATAAAGAACAAAGTCTATTCTGGAATCAATATCATTGGTCTTGCCATTGGTTTAACAGCAGGCTTTTTGATTTTATTATATGTAAGTTTTGAGCTTAGCTATGATAAGTTTCATTCAAAAGGAGGTGATATATATAGAGTAGTAGCAGATATTAAAACACCTTCAGATAATATAGAAGCAAATCAACCAGCTTGGGCTGTACCACCAAATTTAGAAAAACAGTTTCCAGAAATACTATCTGCTGTTCGAATTATGGATATGAATATGTTGGTTCGAAATAATGAAATCAAATTTAAAGAATCCAATGCAGTAGCCGCAGACTCATCTTTTTTTAAGGTATTTGATTTTAAATTATTGCAGGGAGATCCGCAAAATGTTATTAAAGAACCATTTAGTGTTGTTATATCAAAGACTACGGCAAAAAAATATTTTGGGAGCCAGGATCCAATAGGAAAATCATTAAAAATCTTTGATGATGGTTCTATCGCCACAGTTACAGGTGTTATGGAGGATATTCCTGAAAATTCACATATTAAACCAGATATTGTATTATCCTTAACAACTTTTACAAAGGTACTCAACAAAGAGTTGGATACTCACTGGGGTAATTATGATCCGGCGGCATATATTCTTGTAAACCCAAAGACCAATCTAGATCAATTACAAGGAAAGTTTCCAGATTTTTTAGAAAGAAATAGTGGGGAGGAAATGAGAAAGATGGAAATGTATGTCACATTATTTCTTGAACCACTAGAAGATCTATATTTAAACTCTAACAGAGGAGGTAATGGAAGCGGAAGTATTACAAATGTTTATATATTTTCTATAGTCGCATTTTTTATCTTATTCATAGCCGCTATTAATTTTATCAATCTAACCACAGCGCGTTCTGTAGAGAGAGCTAAAGAAGTTGGTATTCGTAAGGTAATAGGGGCAGAAAAAGGCCAGTTAGCATTACAATTTGTGGGTGAATCTATCATTATTAGTTTGATTGCATTTATAATTAGCATTGTTATTACTGCATTACTACTACCTTTTTTCAATGAAACCGCTGGAAAAATAGTAAGTGAAGGTGTTTTTTCGGATACGAATAAACTATTGATACTTTTTGCCATTGCTCTGGGGATTGGTATGCTTGCAGGTTTATACCCTGCATTCGTACTTTCATCGTTTAGACCTGTGAGCGTTCTTAAAGGTAATTTTTCTAAAGGTACCCGAGGAACTCTACTAAGAAAAGGCCTGGTTATTACACAATTTACAATATCAATTGCATTGATTATAGGCACGATTATCATCTATAATCAAACCAACTATATGCGCAATCAGGAATTAGGCTTTAGTAAAGAACAGTTGCTTATTTTGGAAACCAATGCCTCACCCGAACAACTAGCTCTTAAAAGTGCAATTGAAAAACTTCCAGGAGTACAATCCACAAGTCTGGGATCAAGTGTTCCGGGAGGAGGAAATTCGAATGCGTATTCTGAAATACAAAATAAAAGCGGAGATCTGCAAATTGCAAATCTTGCGCTCTACTTTGTTGATTACGATTATATCCCTCAATTTGAGTTTAAGATTATAGCAGGTAGATCGTTTTCAAAAGAGTTTGCTACAGATTCTACTGAAGCGATGGTTATTAACGAAGAAACTTCAAAATTATTGGGATACAACAATCCTGAAGAAGCCATTGGAGCAAAATTCAAACAATGGGGAAGTGAAGGTAAAATTATTGGGGTGATACAAGATTTTCATTTTAGATCGTTGCAACAAAATATCAGCCCCATGACCATGCGCATTCAATCCAACCGAAATGATCATTTGGCAGTCAAAGTCAATGCACAAAACATCTCACAAACCATTGCCTCTATCAAAGATAAGTGGAATACCATATTACCAGCAGAGCCCTTTGAATATTATTTTCTGGATGAATTTTTTGATGAACAATATCGTACTGAAGAGCGATTTGGAAGCTTATTCCTAAATTTTGCGATACTCGCTATTTTGATTTCCTGTCTTGGATTACTTGGCCTAGCTGCCTACAGTACACTACAACGGAAAAGAGAAATTGGTATTCGCAAAGTCATTGGAGCCTCTGTATCAGGTATTGTAAATCTATTATCTATGGAGTTTATTAAACTCGTTGGAATTGCATTTTTGATAGCATCGCCTATCGCCTGGTTTGTAATGAATTATTGGTTGGCTGATTTTGCTTATAAAATAACCATACAATGGTGGATGTTTGCATTTGCAGGAGTCTCTGCGTTAATCATTGCACTATTAACAGTAAGTTTTCATGCCATAAAAGCATCATTAACAAATCCTGTAAAAATTTTACGCACTGAATAAATCATCAATTCGAGCTGAACTTGTTTCAGCATCAAAAAACGAACAGTTATGTTTAAAAATCATCTTAAAATAGCCTGGAGAAATCTTAAAAGAAACAAAGGATATTCGGCCATCAATATTGGTGGGCTTGCGATAGGTTTGGCAGCAGTGATCTTTATGCTTTTTTATATAAAGTATGAGAGTAGTTATGACACGTTTCATACAAATTATGATAAGATTTTTAGAATTGAAAGAACATATATCAGTGCTATTCAAAGTCAAATTTGGAATGACACTCCCTATGAATTGGCAGAGGAATTGAAAAGTTCTTTCCCCGAAATTAAAAAGGCTACCAGTACAAGAGCTACTGCAAATTATATCGGTTTTAACGATGCAATGTATCATGAACGGAACGGGATGTATGCTGATAGTGAATTTTTAGAGGTATTTTCATTAGATTTTGTAAAAGGCGACAGCAGTAACGCGCTAGAAAATCCGATGAGCGTTGTACTCTCAGAGTCCTTGGCAAAAAAGCTTTCTCCAAACCAAAATATTGTTGGAAAAACAGTACGACTTAATAAGAAACACGATTGTATTGTTACGGGAATATTTGCTGATTATCCTGATGATTCTCATTTTAGAATCGATTATCTTCTTTCTTTCGGCTCTTATGAGACGATTACAAAAAGTTCATTGAAAGCAGGATGGGATGTAAACAATACGTCTGCTTACGTTCAGTTAGATGCTAACGCTTCAATTGATAAAGTATCAGAAAAAATAAAGGGATTTTTATCAAACCACCTTTCTTTGGAGGATGAGGTTCAGGAACTGCTCAGTTTAAGACCAATAAGGGATATTTATATGAAAACTGCCAAGGTTAGGGGAAATTCTGGAAATTCTAGTGAGATTACCATACTCTATCTTTTTCTTGCCGTAGTAATTTTTACAGGACTAATCACTTTATTGAATTATATAAACGCATCTACTGCTCAGGTTATGAACAGGGAATTAGAGATCGGAATCAAGAAAGTGATGGGCAGTTCAAAGGGTCATTTGCGATACCAGTTCATTACAGAATCATTACTTATAGTATCTATCTCTTATATCATTGCCATTGGTCTTGTGATCTTATTTCTTCCACTTTTTAATACCATTGTCGAAAAGGATTTGTCTATTGTTTTTAACAAAGATTGGTCATTTTTTCTGTATGCTTTACTTGGTTCTCTTTTTGCTGGTATTTTGGCTGGTTTATATCCGGTTTTCTTTCTTTCTTCTTTAAAGATTTCTGCTTTTCTTCAGGGAAATTCATCAATTAAACGCCGTATGGGCTTGAGAAAAGCTCTGGTTGTTTTTCAATTAGTTTTGGTGATACCATTGGTATTTTCTTCAATCCTAATTATAGAACAATTTAAGTACATCGAGAAGCGTGATATTGGATTTATAAAAGAAGATTTATTGGTGTCATGGGTAGAAACAAATACTATCGAAGATAGACAACAATTGAAGACATTGGGAGAACGATTGCTTCAAAACCCCAATGTTTTAAGTTACTCATTATCTGATTCTGGCCCATTTGCCGGTGCTAATACGCAAAATGTTGATTGGGAAGGAAATAAAACCAACAATAAGGCTATGCTTAGATCCCACGGTGTAGATTACGATTTTTTAGAAACGTATCAAATGACTGTGATAGATGGAAGAGGTTTTTCAGAAGATTATGCCACAGATATCCAAAAGGCATGTATCATAAACCAAACTGCCTTAAAATTGCTTGGGTGGGAGAACCCGTTAGGCAAGAAAATTGATAATGGCCGTTTTGAGGTAATTGGTGTTGTGAAAGATTTCAATGATTATACTTCTTTTAAGAAAATTCCGCCAATGATCCTGTTTATGAATAAAAGCGCTAGTAATACGTATGTCACCATGAGAGTAACTTCAGATAAAAGAGTAGAAACTCAAGCGTGGGTTAATACCCTTTTTAATGATAGTTTTAACGAAGAACCTATAGAATTTGCCTATTTGGATGCCGAATTAGATAGTAGTTTTTTAAATGCTTTAAGAGGCATGATCGATATATTCATTTTCTTCTCTATACTCGCCATATTATTAGCAATACTTGGATTGTATAGTCTTGTATCTTTTTCAGTGAAAACACAACAGAAAATGATTGCGATACGTAAAGTACTGGGAGCTAATATTAGAAGTGTTTTCTTAATCCTTTTAAAAGAATATCTGATTTTATTTGGGATAGCAGCAGTATTGGGGCTTTTTACGGTATACTTTGTAGCCGGAAAAGTGATTAATGTTTTTGCATATCATGGGGGTATCAAATTAAGTTACCTGATCATTTCAGGTTTATTAGCATTATTTGTGGTCCTTATTTCGGTTAGCACCAAAATTGTTTCAGCGATATTACAGAATCCTATAAAAAGCTTACGAACCGAATAAATCATCAACTCGTACTGAACTTGTTTCAGTAAAAAACTAACAGTTATGTTTAAAAACTATATCAAAATAGCGTGGAGGAACCTTAGAAAGAGAAAAGTATTTGCTTTTATCAATATTCTAGGGCTGGCACTTGGGTTTGGGTGCGGAATATTAATATTCTTATTTATTACTCATCACCTTCAGTTTGACAATTTTCATGAAAATGACGATCGTATTTATAGGATTGTTACAGAAAAGCGCGGTGATGAAATAGAATACGATGCTGCGGTACCTCCTGGTTTTGCAGATGCTTTTCGAAATGATTTTGGGTATGCAGAAAAAGTAGCAAGTATTTATTTAAGAGACGAATGGCAAGTAGGCGGAGTTGATGATAACGCTTCAAAACGCTTCGAAAATGATATCGCCTTTGCAGATCCTGAGTTTTTCGAGATTTTTAATTTTCCGGCAATCGAGAAACTGAGTGATCGTAGTTTGGTAGAACCTAATACCGCTTATGTTACAGAAAGCTTTGCAAAAAGAATGTTTGGAGAAGAAACTTCTTTAGGGCAAAGCTTTGTTTTGGAAAACTTAGAAACCATTCAAGTAATAGGAATATTAAAAGACCTGCCAAAAAATTCTACAATTCAAGGAGACGCTTTTGTTTCTTTCAAAACGATAAAAGCTTATGATAATTTTATTTACAGTAAATCTTGGGGAGGTATTAATAGTGACCTAAAATGCTTTGCTATTTTACATCCAAATCAGGATATAGCGCAAATAGAAGCTTCTTTAATTCCTTTGGTTACCAAACATAGGCCAAAAAGCAAAAATGTGCATAGATATAAACTTCAGGAGTTCGACACTATTCATTTAAACAGTAAATATGGAGGGGTTAATGTAAATTTATTATGGATTTTTGGTTTGATAGGAGTATTTCTAATCGCTATTGCATGCATTAATTTTATTAATATTTCTACCGCACAGGCTTTTTATCGTTCTAAAGAAATAGGAGTAAGAAAAGTTTTGGGAGGTCAAAAAGGACATCTTTTTTGGCAGTTTATATCAGAAACGTTCATCATTGGACTTTTTGCCTTGGTCATTGGTGGAGTTATAGCTTTTTTGGCATTACCAAAGTTTAATCAACTGTTTGATTTGAGCCTTTCTCTGCAATCACTTTTTACTTTAAAGTTTGCAGCATTTGTCCTGATATTGTTAATCGGTGTTTCTTTTTTTGCTGGAAGCTATCCAGGGATTTTGCTAGCTAGAATTTTACCGACTTTGGCACTAAAAGGAAAACTTACGCCAAGTGATACAGGAGGAAAACTTACCCGCAAGGTATTAGTAACAGCACAATTTGTTATTTCTATACTACTAATAGTAGCCACTATTATAGTGAGTAAACAAATCGATTATGCCGTAAGTGCAGATTTAGGTTTTAATAAAGATGCTATTGTGATGCTTGATATCCCTGGAGATATTGAATTGGTTAAAATTAATGGATTAAGAAATCGTTTCAAACAACTTTCAGGAGTCGACAACGTGTCTGCATGTATTACAAGTCCCGGAGGATCCTTTAGCAATTGGGGAACGAATTTGAAATATGATAACCGCCCAGAGAGCGAGGAGTTTTCAATCTCTGCAAAGTTGGCAGATGAAAACTACATCAATACTTTTGATTTGAAATTAATTGCCGGAAGAAATTTTATTGTATCTGATTCGATAACCGAAGTAGTAGTTAACGAAAGATTAGCCAAAAAATTGGGGCTTGCGTCTTCAGACGAGCTTATTGGTAAATATGTCGAATTAAATGGAGGAAGAATTAAGGCAACAATTTCTGGAGTTGTTGCAGATTTTCATGACCAAAATTTTCAATCAGGTATCTCACCCGTGTTTATAGCTCCGCAGTCTAGGAATTATTATGAGTATGGGATCAAAATAAATACAAAGAACATAAGCACTACTCTAGAAGGGATCGAAATATTATGGAAAGAAACCTTTCCAGATTTCATTTATGATTTTAGTTTTCTCGATCAACGTGTAGCAGAACAATATCGAGAAGAGCAACAGTTTTTATCACTATCTAAGTTATTTTCGGGATTAGCAATCTTTATTAGTTGTTTAGGGCTGTACGGATTAATCTCATTTTTTGTGGCACAAAAGACGAAAGAGATAGGGATTCGCAAAGTACTGGGTGGCACGATCAGTGATATTTTATTATTGTTTACCCAGGATTTCTTTAAACTGATTTTTATTGCAGGAATTATTGCTACGCCTTTGGCCTGGTACTTCATGAGCATTTGGTTAGAAAATTACCAATATCGAATTACCATCGATTGGTGGGTATTTGCAATGGCTATAGGTGGCATTACCATGATTACATTAATAACAATAAGCTATCAGGCGGTTAAAGCCGCTACTGCAAACCCAATAAAAAGTTTGCGGACAGAATAGAATCATCAAATCTTACTGAACTTGTTTCGGTATCAAAAAACGATAGTTATGTTAAAACATCATTTCATCCTTTTCATAAGAAATATTAAAAAGTATAAAGCTTCTTTTTTTATAAATACTATTGGGCTTTCGACATCATTAACCTGCGCGGTATTAATATTTTTATGGGTAAACGATGAGTTGTCGATAGATAAATTTCATGAAAACGACAATCAGATTTTTCATCTGATGGAACTTTTGGATTTTGCAGGAAAAACTGAGGTTAATGAAACCACATCGGGAAATATTGTGTCTCTTTTATTAGAAGAAATGCCAGAGATAGCTATGGCAACCCAAGTAGCTAAATACCCCCAAAATGCCACACTTTCTGTTGAAGAAAAAACGATAAAAGCAGATGGACATTATGTAAGTAAAGATTATTTTAAAGTGTTCTCCTTTCCTATTATTGAAGGTGATAAAAATAATATATGGAGTAATACCAATACAATACTAGTATCAGAGACGCTGGCCAAAAACTTGTATGGTTCTACACAAAATGCTATGGGCAAAATTATAGACTTTCAGAGAAAAAACAAGTTTACAATAGCCGGTGTTTTTAGAGATATTCCTAAACATTCCTCAGAGAAGTTTGATTTTGTGCTTTCTTATGAAGAAAAAGCGCTTTCTCAAACAAATCTTATGGATTGGGGAAGCCAGTCGACCCATGTGTATCTAAGCATGAAACCCGATACAGATATAACAGCCTTTAATGATAAAATAAACCCCTTTATTCGAGAAAAAACTAACAATAAATGGCGGTATCGCACACCTTTCTTGACTAAATTTTCTGATGAATATCTATATGGTAAATACGAAAATGGGATACAAACTGGTGGTAGAATTACCTATGTAAAACTATTTTCTCTTATTGCAATTTTTATTTTAATCATTGCGTGTATAAATTTTATGAATCTTTCTACGGCAAAGGCCTCAAGAAGACTAAAAGAAATAGGAATTAAAAAAGTAGCCGGTGTTAGTAGGAGTACACTCGTGTTTCAATATCTAACAGAAGCTATAGGAATGGCATTCTTGGCCTTGTTGTTTACTTTAATCTTTGTTTTTTTATTACTTCCAGAGTTTAATCATATTACAGGAAAGCAACTCACTATTAATTTTGATTACGGTTTCGTTCTTTCTTTATTAGGAATTACACTATGTACAGGACTGCTATCAGGAAGCTATCCGGCTTTATATCTATCGGGGTTTAAACCTGCTACTATCTTAAAAGGTAAGTTAAATGTTTCGGTTGGAGAGATCTGGACTCGCAAAGGATTGGTTATTATTCAGTATACAGTTTCAATAATACTTATTGTATCTGTTTTGATAGTGCATAAACAAATAGACTTTATACAAAACAAGAATTTAGGGTATACTAAAGAGCAAATTATTCATTTTGACTTAGAAGGTAAAACTCTGGATCAAAGTCATATAGATGCTTTTTTGGCAGAACTTAATAATATTCCAGGAGTAATTAATGCTTCGGCTGGTCGTACCACAGTATCAGGTCAAAATCAAAATTGGGGAGTAGGTGGTTTTAATTGGGAAGGGAAAGATCCTGGTGATCAAACTCAATTTCAACACATGATAGCATATTATGATCTTATTGAAATGTTGGATATCGAAGTAGTAGAAGGAAGATCATTCTCCAAAGAATTCAGTTCAGAAAATACTAAGGTAATTTTTAATGAAGCTGCTATAAAACATATGCAACTAAAAGACCCTGTAGGTAAAACCATCAAGTTTTGGGAAAGGGATAAAGAGATTATAGCCGTGGTAAAAGATTTTCATTTTAAATCTCTTCATGAAGATATAAAACCAATGATGATGAGTTTTTGGCCGGATAGACTTTCAAAATTCATGGTTAAAATTGAAGCAGGAAAAGAACAAGAAACAGTAGCATTGATTGAAGATTTTTATGTGGATTATAACCCAGGGTTTTTATTTGACTATACTTTCCTTGATGAGAATTACCAAGAATTGTATCTGGCAGAGCAAAGGGTATCTAAACTATCACGATATTTTGCAGCTTTAGCAATTATTATTTCATGTTTAGGTCTTTTTGGTCTTGTATCCTTTACGGCAGAGAGAAGAAAAAAAGAGATAGGAATTCGTAAAATATTAGGAGATAGCAGCATGAATATTTCTATGTTGTTGTCACAAGAATTTGTAAAACTGGTTTTAGTGGCTATCGCAATAGGATTGCCTATTAGCTATCTGCTTACCAACAATTGGCTTTCGGGATTTGCCTATAAAACAGTAGCTAATCTATGGTACTTTCTTATTGCCGGAACACTAGTACTTATTATAACCATTCTTACAGTAAGCACCCAAACAATTGTAGCGGCCAATAGAAATCCCGTAGAGGCACTAAGAGATGAATAGATATATCAAAAAAAGAAAACCATGCACACACTCTATTTTAAAATAGCATTTAGATATCTTTTGAAGAATAAACTGTATTCATTCATCAATATTATTGGATTAGCTATAGGGGTAGCGTCTTTTATTTTAATCATGGCTTATGTTAATTATGAGCGTAGCTATGATAATTTTGAAGGGTCTGAAAATGTGTATCGAGTATATATGGATGCCAAGGAAGGAGAAACTTTTGAACCTTCAGATGCACAAACAGCTAATCTTATTGGGCCGACCTTAAAGCAAGAATTTCCCGAAGTACTTGAACAACTTCGTCTATATCGCCTTGATAAAGTAGCTTTTAAGTATGAAGAAAAAATTCTTGAAGAAACCAAAGGTGCCTTGGTAGATAACTCTTATTTTGAGATATTTAAGTACCCTTTGTTAGAAGGAGACCCTCAAACTGTTCTAAAAGAACCTAACACCATTGTGTTAACCGAATCCTTGTCAAAAAAAATATTTGGAGAACAAGATCCCATAAAAAAAACGCTATCAGCTTTTCATGTTGGAAAAGAAGTTTTACTCACCGTTACGGGAATTCTAAAGGATATCCCAGAAAATACACACATGAAAACCAATTTTCTGATTTCTTTGGATTCTTATGCTACTTGGTTTGCTTCAGAAAGAGAAGCAAAATTGAACTGGTCTTTTTGTGACTTTTTCACCTATCTGAAAATTGATAAAAATTCAGACAAAGGACGCTTAAAAAGTAAAATAATAGCAAGTGATTTTGAAGATGATGAAGATGAGCGGTATAATATTGAGCCTTTAGAAGATATTCATTTGTATTCAAATAAGCCCTATGAAGCAGAAGCTAATGGCAGTATTACCAGGGTAAAATTTTTGACGGCTATTGCATTTATAATTCTCATTCTTTCGTGGTTGAATTATATTAATCTTTCAACAACCAAATCATTAGAACGTGGCAAAGAAGTTGGTATACGCAAAGTAGCTGGTGCACAAAGAGCACAACTTATAATACAATCTTTGTTAGAGTCGATTATCCTTAATATCACTGCTATTGTTATTGCTGTTATACTTTCGATGACGGTACTTTCTGCATATAAAAACTATACAGGCAAAGAATTAATATTGCAAACTTCTGGTATCTCACAGTTTTTACCTATAATCAGCATTATAATGGTCGGAGCAATCCTTGCAGGCCTATATCCGGCAATTTTATTAAGCAAGTACTCCCCATCCAGAGCATTGAAAGGAAAAGTACGTGCCTCTGCCAACGGATTGAATATTAGAAAAGGATTGATTATTACACAATTCCTGGCTACAATTGTCTTACTTATTGGTACTATAGTTATTACCAAACAAATGGATTATATACAAAAACAACCAATAGGAGCTCAATTAGATAAGGTGGTTACTTTTCAAGGAGATTTCTTTTCTGATATCTCGGATTCTCTGGTTAGAAATAAGTATAAAACGCTAGAAGCCGAGTTAGGGAAGTATCCATTCGTTAAAGGGACTTCTAGATCAAAAACCTATCCTGGTGATAGTTATGATAATTTATCATCCTTTATAGGGATAAAATATCCTAATGGGACCGATGATAGTAAAAAAACGTATTACAATTATAATGTAGATACCAATTATTTCGAGTTGCTAAATATACAATTTCTCGCAGGTGGTAATTTTATAAAAAACACAAAAGGAGAGGGTAACGCCGTTATTATTAATGAAGCATGCATGCGCCAAATAGAGATTTTAAATCCTGATGACGCTATAAACAAAACTTTAAGCTTTTTTGGGAAAGATTGGTTGATTTCAGGTGTCATTCAAAATTATCATCATTTCGGATTAAAAAAAGAGATTTATCCTATGATTATAATGCATGGTAATACAAGTAATAATTTATTGGTAAAATTTGATGAGTCTGCAACCTCTGCTATAGGATATAATAAAGCAATTAGTCAGGTTGAAAACCTGTGGAAGGAAATATTCCCTTATCGAACTTTCAATTATACATTTATAAATAAAAAGTTTCAGGCACAATACGAAGAGGATACTAAGTTTAGCGATGCATTTAAAGGGTTTACTGCACTTGCCATTTTTATTGCGGCCTTGGGATTATTTGGATTAACATCTTATACATGTATTCAACGTAAAAAGGAAATAGGTATTCGTAAAGTAAACGGTGCCAGCATTCTTAAGATTCTGAAATTATTAAATATTGATTTTATAAAATGGGTAGGTGTCGCTTTTGTGATCGCTATACCTATAGCTTGGTTTGCGATGAATTCTTGGTTAGAAAACTTTGCTGTAAAAACAAGTATTAGCTGGTGGGTATTTGTATTGGCAGGACTCACAGTACTTGGAGTCACTTTGGTGACCGTAAGTTGGCAAAGTTTTATAGCTGCCAATGGTAATCCTGTAGATGCACTTAGGGATGAGTAAAAGAACAGATTATTAATCAAAATAAGAAATCATGTTTACACAAAGACTACGATTGTTTTTTAGACAAATAAAAAAATCAAAACTCACTTTTTTTATCAATCTTGTAGGTATGATTAGTGGGCTAACTTGCGTATTGCTTATCTATTTGTGGGTAGATGACGAGCTAAATGTTGACAAATTTCATAAAAATGATAGCCAACTTGTTCAAATCATGCAAAAACAAGTAAATACCGATCAAAAAAGAGTATACCCAAATCAATCTGCTTATTTGGCTAATGCATTAAAAGAAGATATTCCCGAAGTTCAAATCGCGGTACGGACTATAAATGCACTTTATAAGAACACACTTTCACATGATGATATTGCAATAAAAGCTGAAGGACTTTATGCAGATAATGGGTTTTTTGATATGTTCAGTTTTTCACTTATTCAAGGTACTGCAAAAGAAGCATTAGTAGGAACAAATGACATCACAATTTCTAGAAATATGGCCACTAGGTTATTTGGTTCTGTAGAAAATAGCATTGGTAAATCAATTACTTTTAATAAAGATGAAACTTTTAACATATCTGGTGTTTTTGAGAATATTGTGAGTACTTCTACATTACAATTTGATTTTGTGTTGCCTTTTGATCTTCTTTTTAAACATTATCCATACCTGTATAAAGATTGGAGCTATTCTTACGCCAGGACATTTGTACTGTTAGCAACAGGAACTACATTGCAACAATTCAACACAAAAATTGAAAAATATCTTACGACCAAGTCAGAACATAATACAAATCTTTTATTAGCCAGGCCTTTTTCAGAAGGATATTTGTATGGTAAATATGAAGACGGGGTTCAAGCTGGCGGGCGTATTGATTATGTTCGTTTGTTTTCGGTTATTGGTTTTTTTATTCTGTTTATAGCTTGTATTAATTTTATGAACCTGTCCACTGCTCATGCCTCATTACGAACTAAAGAAATTGGACTAAGAAAAGCTTTGGGAAGCAAAAGAAAATCTCTAGTTTTTCAATTTTTATGGGAATCTACTTTTTTAGTTTCAATTGCACTTGCTGTATCAATAGTATTCACCATTGCTGCACTACCATTTTTTAATGAACTTACTGATAAAGTTATGGTATTTAGTATGACAACAGAAATGTTGTTATTTCTTATAGGAGTTAACTTAGTAACAGGTTTTTTAGCAGGAATGTACCCGGCATTTTACATATCGGGATTTAACATTGTTCAGGCTTTAACAGGTAAACTTAAAACCACGTTTGGTGGATTTTGGGTGCGAAAAGGCTTGGTAGTATTTCAATTTTCATTATCTATTATTTTCATTATAGGTGTGCTGGTTATTTATAAACAGATAAACCTAATGCAAAATACAAATCAAGGTTTTGATCGCGAAAATATCGTCTATTTTTCATTAGAAGGAGCACTTAAAAATAATCCGAAAACCTTTCTTGATGAAGTTAAAAATATTGCCGGGATAGAAAATGCATCTACTACTAATTCTGGGTTTTTTGGAGGTCATGGTTCAACTTCGGGTCTTTTATGGGAAGGAAAAAATGAAGATGACGAGACGCAAATGAGCTATTTGGTTACAGATTATGATATGATTGAACTTCTAGGGATAGAAATTCTAGAAGGAAGGTCATTTTCAAGAGAATTTGGTTCTGATAGTACCAAGCTCATATTTAATGAAGCCGCAATCAAAAAAATGGGGCTTAAAAATCCTATTGGAGCAAAGATAACATTGTGGGATACACCTATGGAGATAGTAGGTGTGGTTAAGAATTTTCATTTCGAGTCACTTCAGGAAGAATTAAAGCCAATGTTTATGTACATGCACCCCGAAAGGCTTAATACTGTAATGCTAAAATTAGAAGATGATAATTTAACTACAACACTCGATGAACTAATCAAATTTTATGAAAAGTACAATCCTGGGTTTCCTTTAGAATATAAATTCTTAGATGCTGACTTTCAAAAATTATATAATGCAGAGCGTATTGTATCAACATTATCAAAATACTTTGCAGGTCTTGCTATTATCATATCAAGTTTAGGGCTTTTTGGTTTGGCTATTTTTACTGCGCAAAGAAGAAGAAAAGAAATCGGAATAAGAAAGGTACTTGGACAAAATAGTATACAAATAATTTTAATGCTGTCTAATGAATTTGTTAGACTGGTTTTGGTTTCAATAATAATAGCGATACCTATTGCATATGTATTTGCAAATGATTGGTTATCTGGATTTGCCTATCGTATTTCGTTACATGCAGGATATTTCTTAATGGCAGGTCTTACCGCTCTGGTTGTAGCATTACTTACTGTTAGCACACAAGCAATAAGGGCTGCAAACGAAAACCCTGTAGATGCACTTAGGGATGAGTAGGCACTTCTTGAAGTTTTTGAGAAAGTAAAGTTAGTTACTGGTAATAAAAAATAGACCATTATGTTAAAACACAATTTTTTAATTTTCTTGCGAAGTATCAAAAAAAGTAAAAACACTTTTTTGATCAATAGTATTGGATTAGGAATTGGGATTGCCTCTTTTTTAGTACTTACTTTGTATGTTTATAATGACCTCACCTATAATCACTTTCATGAAAATTTTTCTGATATCTATCGAGTTCGCGAGGGTGAAGGTACACAAACAAAAGGACCAGTATTACCTAAGATGTTAGAAGAAATACCTGAAATTGAAAATGGAACTCGAATTTTTGATTGGGAAGGTGCAAGATTAAGCTATCAAGACATAGCTTTTTATGAAAATATTGACTATGTGGATACCGGATTCTTCACGTTGTTTTCTTTTCCTTTTACCGAAGGGTCAAATAGCAATACGATACAAAGTAAATATGATGTAGTTATAAGCACTCAATTTGCTCAGAAATATTTTGGAAATGAAGCCGCTTTTGGAAAAAAACTTCAGGTTAACTTTGGAGATATTTTCTTAACGGTAAAGGGAGTAGTAGAAATTCCATCGAACTCTTCTATACAATTTGATATTGTTGCCTCATACAAAACTGGCGAAGAAATTCTACCCTTTATGAAAGAAGTACATGATTGGTATAATACTTTTTCAACGACTTATGTGCAGTTGAAGAGTGGCACAAAACCCAAAGATATTCAAAATAAACTTCAAAATATCGTAAAGGAAAATTTTCTTCCGGTAGGAGAGAATACAACCAATCTAAACCTATTGAGTTTTAAAGAATATCACGATACACAGGAATCCAATCAGAAGTTGATTGCTATTTTGAGTATTATTGCCTTGGGCATTTTGGGTATTGCCATTGTTAATTTTGTAAACCTGACTATTACTAATTCTCTATCTAGAATAAGGGAAATAGGTATTAAGAAGGTCCACGGGGCAAGCTCTTACGATTTATTCATTCAAATCAGTACAGAGTCCTTTATTGTAGGTCTTGCTGCCATAATTTTTGGCAGTCTTCTCGTTGTATTTCTTTTACCAAATTTTAATGAATTGTTTAATACCAATTTGAATTTCAATCTATTAGAAAATAAGTTTTTGATTTTTGTTTTGGTGTTTATCTGGATTATTGTTGGCTTTTTAGCTGGATTAATTTCTTTTTTGTTTTGGATACGTGTAAAACTAGTTCATAGTCTACGTGGTAATCTATTTTCTATTAATAAAAATACCTTTTCCAGATACTCTTTGATTGTATTACAATTTGTAATTGCTATTGTTTTGATCTCGGGCACTTTTTTAATACGTAAACAAATAGATTACATGATGACCAAAGACCCTAAATTTGATAACGAAAATGTAATCGTAGTACAAACAGATAGTTGGCAATACGAAAATTTAAAATCTGCATCTCAAAAATTGAAGCTAATTTCTGAAGAATTAAAATCCAGTGCACATGTAGCATCAGTTAGTTTTTCGCAAAGTATCCCCGGCACATACAATGAAAATTATAATACGTTTTTTCCTCAATCAAAAGCTGAGGTTGATAGACTAGGTCTTAGAAAAGTGTACGTGGGTCAGGATTATTTTAAAACATTTGGGATTAAGGTAGTAAATGGCTCAGGATTTGACACAAAACCGAAAAGTTTAAAAGAAAGCATGATCTTGAATAAAACGGCCATGAATGAATTAGGTTTTGAAGCTGCAAATGGACAGTTGATTCATGAGGGTAGTGAAACAGGGCAGGCTTATCGCCTCATAGGAACTGTAGAGGATTTTAGTTATCAAGGTTTACAAAGAGAAATACAACCATTGGCTCATTTTTTCGTAGAAAGAGAAAGCTTTGCCGATTGGGACTACTTATCGATAAAGGCTAAGCCAGGAGCAAGTTTGCAAGTAATAGATTTTCTAGAGAAAAAATGGAAAAAAACCATGACAGGATCTACCTTAACGTACTTTTTTGCAGATGAAAAACTCAACGAACATTATGAGGAATATGTAAAGATCAATACGATGATAGCATGGTTCTCTATTTTGGCTATTATACTTTCATCTATGGGACTTTTTGCAATATCATCATATACTATGTTTAGAAGAACTAAAGAAATCGGGATTCGTAAGGTTAACGGAGCTGGAGTTGTACAGATTATGTCAATGCTTAATAAGGATTTCTTACGATGGGTACTAATAGCATTTATAATTGCTTGTCCTATTGCTTATTATTGTATGGATAAATGGTTAGAGAGTTTTGCCTATAAAACGTCACTAAGTTGGTGGATTTTTGCTTCTGCAGGCTTTATATCAATTACTATAGCTTTCATCACAGTAAGTTGGCAAAGTTTAAAAGCCGCAATGATCAATCCGGTGCTGGCAATGCGAGATGAGTAAACTAATTAATAAAGAAACATCAAATCATGTTTAAAAATCATATAAAAATAGCATGGAGAACCCTTTTAAAGCATAAGGGGTTGTTTACAATCAATATTCTTGGTTTGGCAATAGGAATTGCTGCAGCATTGATCATATTTCTTTTCGTCTCTGATGAATTGAGTTATGATCGTTTTCATGAAAAATCAGACCAGATCGTTAGAGTAGTGCTTAAGGGTAGGATGAATGGCGAAGTGATTAAGGAGGCAGTAACTCCCGGTCCTGTTGCTCAAACACTACAAGAAGAATTTCCAGAAGTGCATAGGGCGACACGTCTTAAATCTGAGGGTACGCCACAAATAACATATAAAAACCAAACATTTAGAAACAATAAGTTTGCTTATGTAGACCCTAATTTTTTTGAAGTATTCACGGTGCCCTTCATCAAAGGGGATCCAAAAACAGCTTTAAAAGAACCGAATACAATTATTATAACTCAAGAGTTGGCTTCAAAATATTTTGGAGATGAAAACCCGATAGGACAACTACTCGATTTCAAAGAATGGGAACAACAGTTTAAGGTCACAGGAGTGATACAAAAATTACCTGATAATTCTCATTTTCACTTTGATGCCTTTGGATCTATGGAAGGTGTTGCACACGCCAAAGAAGCTAGATGGATAGAGTCGGGTTATCATAGTTATTTACTACTAGATAATCGGGCTGGTCTCAAACAAATTGAAAACAAATTGCCCGGTGTGGTAGAGAAATATATGGGGCCACAGATTAAAAAAGCTATGGGGATGACTTATGAAGAATTTAAAGATGGGAATGAGATAGGGCTATTTCTACAACCCCTTGCCGATATTCATTTGCATTCAGATTTTGCCGATATTACTAATCTCGAACCGGGGGGCGATATAAAAACACTATATATTTTTAGTGCAATTGCCATATTTATTTTACTTATTGCTTGTATCAATTTCATGAATCTCTCTACTGCGGCAGCTTCAAAAAGAGCAAAAGAAGTAGGGATTAAAAAAGTTTTGGGTTCTTCTAAAAAAGAATTGATCAAGCAGTTTTTGGCAGAATCATTTATCACTACTGCGATAGCAATGGTTCTAGCATTGATTGTGGTCATAATTGCACTCCCCTTGTTTAATAACTTATCCGGAAAAGCATTGGTAATATCGTATATCTTGAATCCCAAAATCTTGTTTTATTTTATGATTGCAGGATTATTCATAAGCCTGTTGGCAGGTAGTTATCCGGCATTTTTCTTGTCTTCATTTAAACCCATAACGGCATTAAAAAATAAATTTACCAATACCGGAAAAACTAAAGGTTTGCGCAGTGGATTGGTGGTCTTTCAATTTATGATATCGGTAGGCCTTATCATTGCTACACTGGTGGTAGATCAGCAAATGGCATTTATACAAAATAAAGATATCGGCTACCAAAAAGATCAAATGCTAGTATTGCGGGATTCCTGGATGTTGGGTACTAATGAAGAGGTTTTCAAGGAGCAGTTAAGCAAAGACCCCAGAGTGTCAAGTATCACGATGTCAGGTCATATTCCTGCAGGGCCTTCATATAGGCACATGACAAGTATTTATCCAGGTCAAAATTCTGATGCGCTAAGAAGAAGTGTCGTCTATAATATCGATGAGCAATACATTCCTACCATGGGGATGAAACTTGTTGCCGGCAGAAATTTTTCTAAAGACTTTGGTTCAGAATCCAATACCATGATTATCAACGAAACTTCTGCAAAGATCATGGGATTTGCTAATGATGCCGTCGGAAAAACGGCTACCATGGCAATCAATAACGAAGGCGGCACAAGAATTTATACCGTGATTGGAGTGGTTAAAGATTTTCATTTCAATTCATTGCACGAACCGATTGATCAATTAATTATGCTTAATTATAAAAGTTCGGGGTTGATTATTCGAGCAAAAACAGCTGATATGGCTGGATTGATTGCAAGTGCAGAAGGGTTTTGGAATGACTTCAAAACGGGAGAGCCTTTTGGTTATGGTTTACTAGATGAACTATACAACCAAACATATCTCAAAGAGCAAAAAATGGGTACGATTCTCAGGATATTTGCGTTGCTTACCATTTTTGTAGCCTGCCTGGGGTTATTTGGCCTGATTACGTTTACTGCAGAACAACGATTTAAAGAAATAGGAATCCGAAAAGTCTTAGGGTCCAGCGTACCACAAATTATTGCTATGTTATCTTCTGATTTTCTAAAACTGGTACTCATTTCATTTTTGATAGCATTTCCACTAGGGTTTTATGCGATGAATATGTGGCTCGAAGATTTTGCATATCGCATTGAGATACAATGGTGGGTGTTTGCAGTAGCAGGATGTATTACAATGCTGATAGCCTTTATAACGATTGGGTGGAAAAGTTTTAAAGCGGCATCAATGAATCCGATTGAAAGTTTACAGACAGAATAAATCATCAATCAGTTCCGATAATTCGGGATAAAAAATAAGTAGTCATGATTAGAAATTATTTCAAAATTATCTGGAGAAGTATTATTCGAGAAAAGCAATTTACCTTTCTTAACATTCTAGGACTTACTATAGGTATAACTAGTTGTTTTATAATTGGATTGTATGTATATGATGAAATAACCTATGATACTTTTCATGAAAAGGGAGAGCGTATTTATAGGATTAACCAATCCCATATTTGGGGAGACTGGAATGATCAATATGCATCAACAGGACCTAATGTAGCTGTAGCACTTAAAAAAGATACTCCCGAGTTTGAAGAAATTACAAGAATACTAAGTGTGGGAGCACAAACAATGCGTAGAAAGAATAATGCAAAAGAAGCTAACATCTTCAAAGAAGAGAAATCTTTTTTGGCCGAAGAAAACTTCTTGGATGTATTTTCTTTCGAATTTGTAAACGGTAATGTACAAACAGCACTCAAAGAACCTATGAGTATGGTAATTACTGAAAAAACTGCAGTACGTTATTTTGGTAATGAAGATCCTATCGGAAAACAATTAGAAGTAAGAGAAACCGATGGTAGCTGGAATACCTTTACAGTTACAGCGGTACTTGCAAATGTCCCCAATAATTCTCATTTGCAATTTGATATTTTAATATCACTAAATACAATCAAAGAGAGATTGCAAAATGATAATTGGTTATGGGCATGGACGGGGTTTTCTACTTATGGTGTGGTAAAAGAAGGGACCAATATAGAGGCACTAACTAATAAGATCCAGTTAATACCACCAAAATGGGCTTCATTGACTACAGAACGATTGTTTAATCAACCGTATGATGAATTTACAGATGGAAAAGAGTGGAAGTTATATCTGCAGCCATTAAAAGAAATCTATTTGTCTGATTCTCCCGGTTCACACCTCTTTGGACCTACCGGAAAACCTCAATTTGTAAAACTGTTTACTGCGATTGGTATTCTAATTTTATTTCTATGTAGCATTAATTTTATGAATCTTTCAACGGCTAGATCGTCAAAAAGAGCAAAAGAAGTAGGTATACGAAAAGTATTAGGTTCAGAAAGAAGAAGTCTTATTAAACAATTTGTTTTAGAATCTACCATATTTGTTGCCGCCGGCACATTGCTTGGTCTTTTACTGGCACAGCTTTCGTTAAGCGGATTTAATGCTATCGCAGATAAGCAATTGTCATTTATACAGTTACTAATCAATCCGATATTTATAGGTGTTATTATATTATTTATACTTCTTCTTGGCATTATTGCAGGTAGCTATCCGGCCTTTTACCTTTCTGCCTTTAGACCCATAGAGACGCTAAAAGGTAAAGTTACCTCGGTGTTTAAAGGAAAGAATTTGAGAAATGGATTAGTTGTATTTCAATTTACGATTTCGATTGCATTAATCATTTGTGCCTTCTTTGTCCAAAAACAATTGGCCTACACTTCGTCGATGGATTTAGGACTTGTAAAGAATAATGTATTACAGATTCATAATATAGAGCAATTAGGAGACAAGGTAGAGACCTTAAAGGCAAAACTTGAAGCGAATGCCTCTTTTACACATATAGGTAGATCCTATGGGATTCCTCCTAATGTATGGTCGGGAGATAAATATCGGGCTTTTGGGCCGGAAAATCCTGCATTGCATTTTACCGATGTAAGAACAGAAGGTGATTTTTTAGACGTATTGGGAGTAGAATTTATTGCAGGAAGAAATTTTGATCCAGAACGAACTCCTGATAAATACGGAGTAGTGCTAAACGAGGAAGCTGTAAAAGTACTAGGTTGGGGAGAAAAAGAAAACTATGCTCAAGATTCACCCATAGGTAAGTATGTTGCTATGACAACAGAAAGTGCTGACAAAATGGAAGTATTGGGAGTGGTTAAAGATTTTAATTTTAGTAGTACAAAAGAAAAAATCGGCCCCTTGATTATTCTGCATCAGGATAATGATTGGGTGTGGAACTATGGCAGGGGGCGTACATTTTTGGCAGCTCGTATAGATCCTAATATTATAAATAATTCAGGTGACTTACAAGAACTAATTGAAGAGGTACAGGAAGAAATGGCCCAAATGGATCCGTCTGTTTTGTTTGAGTATAGTTTTATGGATCAGGAGTTCGAAGAGACATTTAGATCAGAACAGCGAATGGCAACAGTTCTTAATATATTCACCCTATTGGCATTAATAATTGCTTGCTTAGGTTTATTTGGCTTGGCGGCATTTTCGGCTGAGCAGCGAACCAAAGAATTAGGAATTAGAAAGGTTCTTGGTGCTAAATTCTCTGAGCTGGCAATGTTATTTTCATCTGAGTTTACCAAACTAGTACTGATCTCAGTACTATTGGCTTCACCCATTGCATATTTGTTGGTGGACGAATGGCTTACTGATTTTGCGTATAGGACACCTATAGATATCTGGGTATTTGGAGTTGCATCCTTACTTGCAGTAGTAGTCACAATAATTACAGTGAGTTTTCAAACGATCAAAGTATCTAGGACTAACCCAATAGACAGTTTACGCACGGAATAATTTATCCTTTTTTTATAGGGGATAAGATAATCTCGAATTATAAATAAATTAAAACTTAAAAGAATATGTTACTACAACTAAATAAGATATCAAAATGGGTACAATCAGGCGGTCAAAAGGTTTTCTTATTGAAAGATATTGACCTTTGGGTGCATGAGGGAGATTTTATCTCAATCATGGGGCCTTCGGGATCGGGAAAATCAACCTTACTTAATATCATCGGGATGCTTGATGATTTTAACGAGGGCGAGTATGCTTTTCTTGACGAATCGGTACATACATTGAAGGAAAAACACCGTTCAAATCTTTATAAACAGTATATAGGTTTTGTATTTCAGTCGTATCATTTGATTGATGAATTAACAGTAAAAGAAAACCTTGAAATGCCTTTGCTGTATAAAAAACATGGCGGATCAGAACGTAAAGCACTGGTAGCAGATATGCTGGATCGTTTTAATATTGTGGGCAAAAAAGATCTTTTTCCTTCACAACTTAGTGGTGGGCAACAACAATTGGTCGGGATTGCAAGAGCACTGATCGCTAATCCAAAACTTATTCTTGCCGATGAACCTACAGGAAACCTAAATTCTAAGCAAGGAGAAGAAATCATGGAAATCTTTAAAGAGCTTAATAATGAAGGGGTGACTATAATCCAGGTAACACATTCAGAAAAAAATACGTCCTACGGTTCTCGTATTATTAATTTGTTGGATGGGGAGGTAGTTTAAAAAATACTTTTTTCTAATGAATCAAATTAATACATCAATTCCCCTCTTGAGAGGGGTTAGGGGTGTGTTTTTCAAAACGATGAATATAATCTTCTATAGATAATAGTACATTAAACATGTCTTTTAAGACTTGATTATCGGTAAATCGAAGAATAGTTATTCCTAACTCATTCATTCTTTTTTCCTTTTTCTGATCTTTATGATATACTTCGATTAATTCGTGAGAATATCCATCAACCTCTATACCAAGAATAAGTTCGTGACAAAAAAAATCTAAAATATAATTATCAATAGGTTTTTGCCTATGAAAATCGTAGCCATGCATTTGTTTTCCTTTCAACTTTAGCCAAAGTATAATTTCTGCCTTTGTGCTATTATTTCGCAACTGTCGGGCTAGTTCCTTTAGTTCGGGGTTATATGGAATTATTTTTCTTTTCTTACTCATTTTACACACCCCAAGCCCCTCTCAAGATGGGAGTTAATTCGTTACATAGAGATTTGTATTCACTCCGCTTCAGGAGTCACAGTAAATTGTTTGATAGCGGCATTGGGTTCTATAATATTATATCCTTTCCAAAATTGTGGGTCGTATTTGGATAAATATTTGGGTTTGATCGACTTGTTTTCTTTACTGTTTTCATAATCGGATTCGGGTAATTGTTGGGTGTCAAATACCACCACCTCAAATTTGGTAACGTTACCGATACCCGCATCGATCTCCAGGGCCAATTCGTTTTGTTTACGTCTACCTTTTACATGCTTGTTCTTTTCGATTACCTTCAAGGGGCGATCAACTCCAAATAAATTGCCTTTTACCTTTTCGAGATATTTTACGGTGTACTTGTTATCGGCTCCTTTGGTAAAGATCGTGGTGCCCTTATAGAGATTTTCTTTAAAACTAAGTCCTAATAACTTGAAGTTCCTTAATAGCTTGACATTGCTATAATCCACGCGCATGATGGCAAAATCTTCTGTGTTAACATAGATAGTGCCCTTAAAATCTTCTTTTCTTTTTGGTGAGAAGTTGATAATGTAAACACTACTATCATCCATATAGGTGTAGTCAACAAGCTCAAAGGTATATCTGCCCGATTTGCTTATGAAATTTACTGTAGGGTCTTCCTGAAAGAACATATTTTCAAAAAGATATTTTAGGGTAGATCTTCGATATTTAAGAAAATGACTCTTGTCTTCTTTCTTATCATCTATTTCATCTTTGGCGGCAGTTGCCTCCTCATTATTTTCAAGTATCGAATCAACCTGTACCTTGGTGCCAAAGATTCCTGATTTTATTTTTAGGTACGAATCAGGTTTCACGTTTTCTTTAAATATCTTTTCTAATCTTTTAGATAAAGCCTCCATAGACCCCGAATTACTTTTGTCATACAATTCTGCCGCCTTGATGATGTTTATTTTTCGTTTTTCGGGACCACCATAATAATCACATAGTGTTTCTGTATAATATTCAGATTTTCTTGGGATGAGTCTGGTTACACTATCAATGAGTTGCTTATTAAGTTCCTCGATAGTTGATTTTTTGAATTCTATATCCAGCTTATTAAGCGAATTGAATTCAGATTGTCTAAAAAACAAACGTTTTTGGGTCATGTCAAAATGATAGTTTTGTTCTAATCGATCTTCAACATTTTCGATGATTTCATCTATAGTAAGTTTTTTATTAGATACAAAAACACTCTTTAATTCTATAGCTTTAGGTGCGAGGTAAATAATACTATCGGCAGTCTTGTTTATGGCTATTCCCATTTTTTCATATCCCATTGAAGAAATATAAATAGAATCTGTTTTGAAGCTATTATCATCCAAGGTAACGCTAAATTTACCCTCTTCATTAGTAATGATTCCTTGATTTTCTGATAATTGTATAGTGGCATAAGGAATGGGTTTGTTGGTTTTTTTATCTACTACTTTAGAAGCTAATGTTTGTGCAGATATGCCCATTGTAAATAAAAAGAATAAAAGCGCTACCCCAATAATGTTTTTTGTCATGGTTTGAAATTTGGTTCAAATAAGTATGTATTCTTAAAGACGACATTCTTACCACAAAAGTTGCCTATAATCGTACTAAAAATAAGACTGAAAACGGAAGTATTTGTTACATAAGAAGTTAATTAAAATAAAAAGAAGAAAACAATTGAAGCTCTTTTGCAAAAACCCCAATCAAAACAACGCTTTTTGATTGGGATTTTTCAGCATTCAATTAACTACAACTTTACTCTTCTATACTTTTCAAGTTATCGTTGGAATTTCTATCGATCAATTTGTTATAGGGATCGATACCGGCTTTTATTGGTTTTTGGTCGGTAACAATTGTAAATGTATTGTCTCCTGGCTGTAACCATTTACGGGCTAAATAATAAGGATTTTTAAGAGGTACTTCCTGCTTATCTACAATGTCTTCGCCAAACAATCCTATTTCTATATAATTGGCTTTATCATCTGTGCGTTCTTCTCTCCCTGTATCATCATAATAGATTTTTTTGGTATTTACGGTAAACCTAGTTTCGAAGGTGTCACTGTCTAATTTTTTGGTTTTGGCAGAAACCACGCGATTTTCATACATAACAATATTCTTGAAACCATCTTCTACACTATATTTTAATGAATCTGGAGCTATATTATAAATGGCTTCAAAAAGATTTTCTGAAGTAGGGTATACCCCTTTTTCAAAATGTTTATACTCGTTTAGAAAACTTTTTAATGCCGCATTCATTTTATCTTCGCCAATCAGATCTTGCAGTTCGTACATTACCATAGACCCTTTACGGTACCAGATATGCGGGCCTACTTCAACATTAAGCAGAGATCTTTCGGGTTTAAAACTTAAGGCTCGGCTTCTTAGGTAATCATCCAACGAATATTTTAAAAAGTTTTTGATTCCGTTTTCTCCATACTCATGCTTCATGGTCATAAGGGATGTATATTCTGCAAGGGTTTCAGAAATAATATTAGCTCCCGATGTTTTACTTGGGGTTACAATATGCCCCCACCACTGGTGTGCCACTTCATGAGCAGTAACTCTGAACGCATAGTTAAAGTCCTCTGCCTTATCAAAGTCGGCGACAAACCCAAAATCTTCAGAATAAGGAATCGTGGTTGCAAAAGATTGCGCAAAGGTAGAATGTCCAGGAAACTCAACAATTCGAAGTACCGAATTGGGATATTCATAAAAGTTTTTTGAGCAATAGTCCAAGGCTACTTTGGCACCCTCGATAAAGTGCTTCAGGTTACGTTTGTGTTTTGGAGCATGATAAATTTCTATGTCAACTTTCTTGCCACTTGGGGCGGTCCAACTAGATTTTTCTACATCGTATCTTGCAGATACAACGTTAAAGAAAAGATCGGTTTGTGATTCTAATTTGTATTGATAATGAGCTCGCTCATTTTCCTTCCATTCTTTTACTAGTTTGCCGGGAGCTAGTGCAATTTGATCAGTTTCAGTACTTACCACAGCTTCAAAATTGATATAATTGGCATCTTCATTAAACAAATTTTTCTTGAGAGCTGTAGAATCAGTTCTAGGGGGATACAGATAGTCTAGTTTTTCAAGACCATGTTTAATGCGCACCCCATTATCAATCAGGCTGCGCTGGTAATAAAACCTTGGAAATATAGAACTGTCAAAGAATGATCCATTATGCAAAACCTGGGTTTGCATTGCATTGGCAAAACCCTGGGTTATTGCAGTAACTTCTACTGTTAACTCGGCTTTTTCATCGGATTGCATTGGGTTGGGTAATTTGTAGAAATACATTCGGTATACCGAATCGGTGACCACGGGTGTAATTTCCTCACCATTATACGTTACTTTTTCTATAGTAAAATGTTCACCGGGATACTGTGCTTCTAATAATAGCGTATCAATGGTTACGTTATGTGGGTTTATAATTTTAAATTCTCCTTTGGCTGCTACATTTCTTTTTTTCGGAAAAACATCAATATAAGCCTTTAGATCTGTAACTATTGGATGTTCTTTGCCAATATACTTGGCATATTTTTTTTCGGCATCGGCATCTACTTTTTCAGAATAATTACCATCCTGAATTGTGTTTAATACCTTAAGATTATAATAGCTGTAGCCACCAACCGAAACAAAAGCAATAATTATCATAACAGATGCCAGGATCGTTTTGCTATCAAAACGTTCTTTGGCAAGAGATAATCGCTCTTTCATAGAAGAGAAGAAGCCTCGGGTCCATAAGACCTTGCCTATCATCATCAAAATGGCTGTAAATAACACCCAATACAGGTTCATCCAGGTGATTCCGCCAAGGTAATGCCCAAAACCATTAAGATCACTAATAAAAAATGGTGTAGGTTGCCCGAAAATTAATAAAGGATTACTGCTTTTGAATCCTAAGGTAACCAACAATGGTAATCCAATATATAGTATAATAACAATAAAGTGACCCAAAAATTTATTATTCACCAATACATGAATGAAAAATGCCAATAAAACGGTCATGATCAAACCAGGAAATAAGATCACAAAATTGTAGACAAGATACATATCCAGTTCATAGGCAAAATACCCATTGAAGGTCTGAAACAGTATGCCAATCACTATGTTGGCAAAAGCAAGAATAACAGATACCCCAAGCAGTGCAATTATTTTCGAAAAATATAAACTGGTATCACTAATAGGCAAGGCATCATAAAATACAAAAGTTTTGTTTTTTCGGGTTCTATGTACAGCTTCACCCGAATAAAGTATCAGAATAATGGCCGAAAGTAAGGAGATGCCGCCGGATGCATAAAGAGCAATGTATCTAGTGAGTGGAAGATTAGGTGTCCCATAGGTTTTGTTTGCTACAAAAATGGTAATTACTGAAATTATAATACCAATTATCAAAAGTATTACAAATACAGGATCCTTTACAATTGATAAAAACTCTATTTTGCTAAGAGAAAGTAAATTTTGTCTTTCGGTTTTCTTAGAAAATACCTGCGTTACCGAGGTAATTAAGGAAGGTTGATACGTATCACTATTAATTTTCTTTTCTTTTTTATTAGAAAGTAAAAACTTCTTGTAATCAAACTTAAAAAGTGTAATCAGAAAAAATGCCAGTCCGATTGCCATCCATAACAATCTGTTTAATAAAAATTTCCCATGTATCGGCAATTGATTGGTGTTTCGCTCATTAATCGACCAGTATTTTTTCACAAAATCAAAAGCTTCGCCACCAAAAGGATCGAGATAAATACTCATCCATTGATTGTCTAGGTTACCCAGCAGGGTTTCTGATAGCGCGTTTAATAAGAATAAACAAATACCTCCTAAATAAATGATTGGCATTTTTTTGAAAAAAGCCATTAAGCAGAAAAATAAAGAACCTATCAACAACGCATTTACCTGTAGCATAAAAATAAAAGGCAGTAGGTACGATGAGAGATTAAAAGTCGTGTAATCACCATAATCAGGGCGCTCGAGAAATTCTCCGATTCCAAAACCCATCATACTACCAATTACAATACCAATATTAAGGAGTGTGGCTATGGTAAAACTACCTAAAAACCTGCCTAGAACATACGATTTTTCAGAAATTGGAAATGTAAAATAGGTTTGTGCAGTGTTATGATCATGATCTCTAAAAATAGGCACACCCATAATAGCAGCATAAAAGAAAATACTAATCACCGATATGGCGGTCATAACATTGGTGATTTTTGTTGGGCTATTTACAAATTCTGCGGTAGAAGATCGTTGTAAAGCCGCAAACAGTATTGCCAATCCAATACCCAAAGCAATATAAATCCAGGTAGCTGGTCTTTTTAGGCGATATTGCAGCTCAAATAAGAATGTTTCTTTCATATAGCTGCCTCCTGTTCTTTTTTATTGATACAAAAGAAATAGAAATCTTCCAAATCATTGGTAACAGGTTCAAAACCTTCTCCTGGATTTGATTCACTATATACATTAACATAAAATCGACCACCTCTTAAGTAATTTGATAAGATCGTAAATTCGTTTTCCAGGGATTCTAGTTCAGATTTATCAATGTGTTTTCTGAATACTTTTCCATTTAAGGTATCTGATAATTCTTGAGGGTTTCCTTCTACCAAGATCTTACCTTCATTGAAAACGGCCATTTTTTGACATAAATTGGTCACATCATCTACAATATGTGTACTAAGAATGACTACTGCATCTTCGCCTAATTCACTTAATAAATTATGAAAACGGTTACGTTCGAGTGGATCAAGACCGGCTGTTGGTTCATCCACAATAATTAATTTTGGATTACCTAACAACGCCTGTGCAATCCCGAAACGTTGTCGCATCCCTCCAGAGAAGTCTCCAAGATTTCGGTTTTTGAACATATAAAGGTTTACTTTGTGCAGTAAATCAGCAACATAGCCCGAGCGTTCACTTTTATTAGTAATTCCTTTTACTTTAGCAATGTGATTTAGCATCATTTCTGCGGTGACCTTTGGGTATACACCAAAATCCTGAGGTAAATACCCTAGTACTTTTCTTAATTCTCCTGGTTGCTTAAAAATATCTATACCATCAAACTCAATCGTACCCGAATCTGCTATTTGCAAGGTGGCTATGGTTCGCATTAAGGTAGATTTTCCGGCTCCATTGGGACCCAATAGACCAAACATTCCTTTTTCCAAAGTTAGTGAGACATCATTAAGAGCTTGGGTTCCGTTGGGATAGGTTTTATTGAGATTTTTTATTGTAAGCATAAGGTGAAATTTTGTGACTTCTGCACTTTAAAAGTTAGTACAACTTGTTAAGGTTTTGTTACATATTTCTGTCCATATATGATTTAAATCTAGCTTTATTCAAATTTTTGAATTGAAAAAAGCTTAAACCACTTCTTTATGAGAAATACGATCTTCAAATATATCAGAATTTTGCTAGCTGCAATCGTTATAGGTTGTAGTATGTTGTTTGTAGCAGTTTCCTGCAATAAAAATGGGACTACCACCAAAAACCATATTTGGACTTTTACCTATTTAAAAGCTAACGAAAATCAAACTTCTAATCTTAAAACTTTTATTGAAAAGAACTGGTTTGTTATGGATCGTATCGCAGTTGATCAAAAATTAATAAATAACTACATTTTATATGAAAATGCGGATGATACAGCTGCAGATTGGGATATGATAGTGGCGGTAGAGTATTTTTCCAGGGAGGGATATTCAGAAATTGCATCTCAATTCGAAGAAATTCGACAAAAACACCAGGAAGTAAAAATAAAAGGCCTTGGATTTAAAGATTTAGGAAAAGTGATCAGATCAGAAACAGTAACGAAGAATTCTTATTAGTTGAATTTTACCAGAAACATATGCTTATATTTGTAACATTAAATTGATCGCAGCATGCAACAACTTCGCAGAAACAGAAGACTTAGAACCAATGATGCTATTCGTTCTTTGGTAAGAGAAAATACCATTACCCCACAGGATTTTTTAGTTCCACTTTTTGTAGTTGAAGGAAAAGGAGTAAAAGAAGAAATTTCTTCGATGCCGGGTTATTACAGATACAGTTTGGATTTGCTTAAAAAAGAGGCCAAAGAGCTTTGGATCATGGGTTTAAAATCGGTGCTGCTGTTTGTAAAAGTTCCAGATGATCTTAAGGATAACAAAGGTACAGAAGCATTAAATAAAAATGGATTGATGCAGCGTGCTGTAAAAACAGTAAAAGAGGTGGTACCAGATATGTTGGTGATGACCGATGTAGCTTTGGATCCATATTCGCCATACGGGCATGATGGAATTGTTGAAGATGGTGCTATTGTTAATGATAAATCCTGTGAAGTGTTGGCACAAATGTCCTTATCTCATGCACAAGCCGGTGCCGATTTTGTTGCACCAAGTGATATGATGGATGGACGAATTTTGGCGATTCGTGAATTGCTCGAAAAAGAGAATTTTAAGAATACCGGGATTATGAGCTACAGTGCCAAATATGCTTCGGCGTTTTATGGGCCTTTTAGAGACGCACTGGATTCGGCACCGGTGGATATGGTCAATGTGCCTAACAATAAGAAAACGTACCAGATGGATTTTGCGAATCGCGATGAAGCTATCAAAGAAACCTTGATGGATATTGAAGAAGGAGCCGACATCGTAATGGTAAAACCAGGATTGGCATATCTTGACCTGGTTAGAGATGTAAGAGACAATGTAGATGTGCCCGTGGCTGTTTACCAGGTAAGTGGTGAATATGCTATGTTGAAGGCAGCAGCCGAAAAAGGATGGCTGGATCATGATGCTGTGATGCTGGAACAGATCATGGCTTTTAAAAGAGCAGGAGCACATATCATTGCCAGCTATTTTGCCAAAGACGTGGTAAAATTACTGGATTGATAGTATTATATTTATAGATCCTTCTCCCTCAAGGAAGAGGAGACAATACCTTGATTAACTTTTAGGGCTTAACTAAAATCATGACTTATGGTAAGTAGAGAAAGATTATATCGAACATTTGGTGAGTTACTGTATGTACTTGCTATGAGTGATGGAGTTATCCAAAAAGAAGAAGTAGACACACTTGAGGAGATCTTAAAAGGCCATCCAAAAGGCAAGGACATCAAATGGTCTTTTGATTACGAAAGTACCAATCAAAACGATATAGAAGGACTTTATAAAAAAGTAATCGAAGTGTTCTCTGATAATGGTCCTGACCACGAATACGATTTTATGATTTATGCGATTACCAAAATTGCCAAAGCAAGTAAAGGGATCAATGCCAAAGAGAAAAAATTGATCACCAATTTTTCTGATGATTTATTAGAACGATTTGTAAAAGATATTGAAAAAATTAAAGAAAAATACACCTAACCACTATCTAAAAAGATGCAAAAAACCATTCTACTTATTACTGCTTGTGCACTACTTTTTGCAAGTTGCCAATCCGAAAAAAAAGAAAAAGAAGAAATCAAGATCGGAACCAAGAAAAAGGAAATTTCTGCCTTTGATACCGGAAAAAACATTTTTAACGGTAAGGGAAAATGCTACACTTGTCATAAAATTGATCAAAAATCGATTGGCCCGGGAGTAGTAGAAATTATGAAGATCTACAAGGAAAAAAATGCAGATCTAATTGCTTTTTTAAAACAAGAAGCAGAGCCAATTGTTGATCCAGAGACCTATGCAGTAATGAAAACCAACTTTGCTATCATCAAAACATTTTCTGAAGACGAGCTAAAAGCACTTGAAGTGTACATGACTCAAGTGAGTAAATAAACCCTACCGTATTATCAAAGTTTTATCTTCAAATCCGTACTTTAGCAGTATATTTTAAATACAATGACCTTACTCCTAATATATGCGGTACTTTCCATTTTCTTTTCGTTTTTATGTTCGATTCTAGAAGCGGTATTACTTAGTATTACACCAACATTTCTTAATGTCAAGAAAAAGGAAGGAAAACCTTACGCGACTACTTTAGAAAATCTAAAAAAAGATGTAGATCAACCCTTGATTGCTATTCTTACACTCAATACAATTGCACATACCGTAGGAGCAATTTTGGTAGGAGTTCAGGCAGAGCAGTTGCCTTATAAATTTGAAATTCTTGGTGTAAACATGGTAGGTATTGTCTCGGCTATTATGACCATTTTGATTTTGGTTGTTTCAGAAATTATACCTAAAACTATCGGAGCAACATTTTGGAAAAAATTGGCCAATTTTACGTCAAAGGCATTGATTTTTTTAATAGCTCCGCTTAAATATACCGGGATTTTATGGTTACTTCGTCTTACCACCAAGTTAATAGGTAGCAAGGGACATCATGGGTCGGTACTAAGCAGAGAAGATTTTACCGCGATGGCCGATATTGCAGAAGAAGAAGGTGTTTTTGAAGAATCAGAATCAAAAGTAATCAGGAATCTACTCAATTTTAAGGCGGTGATGGCCAAAAATATTATGACACCAAGAACGGTTTTGAAAATTGCGCCAGAGGATCAGAGTATTTCTGATTTTTTTGAAGCTAACAAAAACCTTCGGTTTTCAAGAGTACCGGTTTATAAAGACAATCAGGATAATATAACCGGATATGTTTTAAAGGATGAGGTCTATAAACAAATGGCCGAGGATAAGCATGATAGGAAACTTGGAGATGTTAAACGACAGTTGTTTGTGGTTAACCGCAATATGCCGGTCCCAAACCTTTTTGAAAAACTAGTAGAAGAAAGAGAGCATATCGCCTTGGTTGTAGATGAATATGGTTCGATAAGTGGTATTGTTACTATGGAAGACGTGATCGAAACCTTATTAGGATTAGAAATTGTAGACGAGAGCGATACCGATGCCAATATGCAGGATCTTGCCCGCCAAAACTGGGAAAACCGAGCTAGAAAATTAGGTATTTTGGAAGAAGATGAGTGATAAAGTATATGTTGAAACACCTTTGGGAATTGCCATAATATCTGGTGATAAAAATGGTATTAATCGTGTTTCAGTTACTCAAGAATTAGGAGAAAACCCTTCCGAAGAAATTCCCCCTCTTCTACGCAACGCCGTGACCCAGCTTAACGAATATTTTGAAGGGAAACGTACCGATTTTGATTTAAAATTGAATCCTACAGGCACCGATTTTCAAAAAAAAGTATGGGATGAGTTACTTAACATCCCATATGGTAAAACAACTACCTATCTCGATATGGCAAAGCGGTTGGGGGACCCAAAGTGTATACGTGCGGCGGCTACGGCCAATGGTAAAAACCCATTATGGATTATTATACCCTGCCATCGTGTAATCGGCAGTGATGGTTCTCTTACAGGATATGCCGGTGGATTATGGCGAAAAAAATGGTTGCTGGATCACGAAAACCCTGTAAAGCAACAATCGTTGTTTTAAATTTTGGCACTACATTTTATAATGAGATTGCTTCATTTCTTTTGCAATGACAATGCAATGTCATTATGGGGAGTATACGACGAAGTAATTTATTGATTTCGTAAAAATTATTTTCTTCAGTTTCAAAAAATGAAACTGATATATTTTATCATTGCACTCTAAGCGTTCATTTTTTTTAATTAAATTGGTAGAATTCAATTTCACACTAATTAAACTTCAGCATGCGAATCTTCAAAAAATTTTTAAAGGGACTTTTGGCGATCCTAGTTTTATGTATCATTTTATTATACGTTTTCGATAGTGAATATATCTTTAAAGGAGTACGTGTAGTGTATATGACAGGCCATAATACTGCGTACCTAGATGATTATACGCATTTTGATAATCGTACCATAGAAAAAGGAGCAACCAACATTCCATGGGCAGAACATAAAGAATATAATACCGCACAAGCTACCGACCGATTAAATGAGGTTAATGAAAAATTGGGAACTGTGGCTTATATGATTATCAAAAATGATAGTATTTGGTATGAGAACTATGCCGATGGGTTTGGTACGGAGTCTAAGACAAATTCGTTTTCGATGGCAAAGAGTATGGTTACCGCTATGCTGGGAAAAGCGATCATGGATGGCTACATCAAAAGCCTGGATCAACCCCTGGGAGATTTTTTTCCTGAATTTTCTGAAGGTTTAGCTACAAAAACAACAGTGGGGGACCTTTCTTCGATGTCCTCGGGGCTTAATTGGGAAGAAAGTTATAAAAGTCCATTTTCTATTACTGCCAAAGCGTATTACGATACCAATATTAGAGAGGTCTTACTAGGGTTAGAAGTGGTTGAAGAACCAGGAAAAGAATTCAAATACCTGAGTGGGAATACGCAATTACTGGGAATGGTGATCGAAAAAGCAACAGGAAAAACCTTATCAGAGTACCTAAGTGAAAGCTTTTGGAAACCCATGGGGATGGAGCAAGAGGCGATCTGGCAATTAGATAGTGAAGACAGTGGGATGGAAAAAGCCTACTGCTGTGTAGCTAGTAATGCAAGAGATTTTGCTCGTTTTGGAATATTATTTAAAAATAAAGGCGTTTTTGCGGGCAAACAATTATTACCGGCTGAATTTACTGAACTGGCCACCAAAAAAAGATTCGAAAAAGATGATATGTATGGTTATGGTTTTTGGCTGTCTGATCATTTAGGCAAAGAGATCTTTGCAATGCGTGGTATCCTTGGCCAATACGTAATTTGTGTTCCCGAGGATGATGTTATTATTGTAAGACTGGGACATAATCGAGGCGATTTTGTGCCAGGAGAATCTTTTACCGATGATTTTTTTATTTTTATTGAAGAAGGGTATAAAATGTTAGAGAATGCTTCATAAATTAAACCTCGAACATATTTTATTTCTTGATATAGAAACGGTTCCGGAGTATAGTGATTTTGAAGGTTTGAGTGAAGAGATGAAATACCTTTGGGCCGATAAAACCAAATATCAACGAAAAGAAGAATTCTCGCCAGAAGAGTTTTACGAACGTGCCGGCATCTGGGCCGAATTTGGAAAAATAGTGTGTATTTCTGTGGGGTATTTTACCTTTAAAGGTGAGAAAAGATCCTTTAGGACAACTTCCTTTTATGGGGAAGAAAAACAATTGTTGTCAGACTTCAAAAATCTTATCGAAACACATTTTAGCGGCCCTCAACATTTGTTGTGTGCTCATAACGGAAAAGAGTTTGATTTTCCGTATATCGCTCGTAGAATGATCATTCATAATATTGCCTTACCCTATAAACTCAATCTTTTTGGTAAAAAGCCCTGGGAAGTTCCTCATTTGGACACACTCGATCTTTGGAAATTTGGAGATTATAAACACTATACTTCATTGAAATTGTTAACCAGTATTTTGGGCATCCCATCTCCCAAAGATGATATTGATGGTAGTCAGGTACGCCAAGTGTATTATGATGATAAAGATATCGATCGCATTATCATTTATTGCGAAAAGGATACGGTTGCTGTAGCACAAATTTTACTTCGACTGCGGCAAGAAGAATTATTAAATGATGACGAGGTGGTTTCGGTATAAAGAAGACCTCTTAATTCATTTGATTACGTTTATCGTCTTTTGTTGGAAAATACAAATTAGAGCTGCTATAGGTCGTTCCATACGTCATTACTGCAGAGTAGACCTGCTCTACTGCATCCTCGACCTGAGACTCTGTAAGTTCCTTGAGCGAATGCATGAACGCAACCCAAAGTACTTTTCCAGAGATGGCATACTTCACATCAAGTGCCGAATGGAAATTAGCTTCCAAACAACGTTTACTATCTTCTTCAGACATGGTTTGGTGATCTCTAATCGGAGCAATGATGCGTATACGGTTATGCAACTCATCGGTTAAACACACAAAATGTATATCGTTAATTACAAATTCCCAGTTTCCATTAGAACCATCAATTTCATTGGTAAGGGATCTGAAAATTTGATCTAGTTGTTCGTTATCCATATGCTATAGTTTCTCATAAGACATATAAATGCTTAGAGATATTTCCTAATTCTTACAAATTTAAGGTTTTTAATTCATCATAAATATCTCTAAGCACATTGAACGGGCTTATTTATGAACATCAAGCAATCGATATTGATTCGTTTTCAGAGGCTACCTCGACGAAAATTTCTACAAGTTCTTTAGGTTTACTAAAAAAAGGAGAATGACTTGTATCCATGCGATATATCTTCTTACAAGGAGTTTCGGTATACATTTTCTTTTGTATAAATGGTGTTACTGCTCTGTCCTTGGTTAATTCAATATAATATCTGGGTACACTTCCAAAATTTTCTTGGGTAAGGTTTAGTGTCACCATTCCGGATTCAATGGGTTCGTGACTTAGAATAACTTTTGCCATTTCGGTAATGTCCTCGTCACAATCGTGATATAAGCCTTCTTTAAATATTTCTGGTTGCAAGGTGTGGGATTTGGTTTTTTCATGAATAGTTACATAAGATTTTAACCACCCTTCGGTATCTTGTGCAGAATATTCTTTCTGTGTTTTTCCGTTTGGAATAAGATAGGCGGCCAGATAAATGAGTTTCTCTATTTTATCTGGACGATATTCTGCCACCTGTGAAATCATAATTCCATTTTTACTGTGCCCAACCAAAATGACATTATCATTAATACTATCGATTAAATCACAAAGTTTTTCTACTGTTTTCTTAAATGTTACTTCTTCAATAGGTGTTTTGTCCTTACCCATACCTGGCAGATCGATAGCATATACTGTGTGTCCTTGTTTTTCTAGAAGTGATGTTACTTTGTACCAGTTCCAGGCACTGTGCCATGAACCATGAATTAAAATAAATGTTTTCATTTCTACTGTTTTTTTAATAGTGAAAAAACAAAAGTAGAAATGAAAGAAACCAATAAACACCCAAAACTTGCTATCTTTTTTGGGTATACAATTTGATTATTAAGTACATAATCAAATTGTTATGTCCACCTGTAATTTTGGGTTAGGATTTGTTATAAAAAAATTTCCCCCACCATAAATTGATGAGGGAATTTCACGTAATTATATACCAGTCGTGTCCCCCAACAAACTCGAATTTTTACGTTCGAGCCGATTCCCTTCGATATAATTACAAAGCAAGCAGGGTAGAAAATAAATAAAAACCCTACCAATTTTTTTTTTGATATTAATCTATGAGTAAGTGGTTAAATGAAAATTAAGCGTGTGATCTCTGTGAAGAAATTTTGATGCAGCGAATATAGAGATTTATTTTAACATAAAAGGCAAATCGTTAACATTTTTTTAAGGATCATTAATGATTTTAAATGTGATTTCGTTTATAAATATCGACGTACTAATTTATATAATCTTCTGAATCATGGGGTTAAAAGCCTTCGAAGCAACGATCACTTTATCTCCAATGGTAAGATCTGTGATTTCAGATTTTTGGGCAATTACCTTTACTACGTTAGCACCTATTAATACGGTAACAACATAGACTACCTCTTCTTGCTGAATGGAAACGACTTCACCCGTAAATCTAAATTTGGCACTCATCTGATGCGAAGTGAAAATTTCTGAAGGCGTTCCGGATCGCACAATTTTTCCATCTTCTAAAACATGTACTTTATCTGATAACTTTAGGATTTCCCCAATATCATGACTCACCAATATTGTGGTCAAATTATATTGTTTGTGGACTCTCAAAATATACTCCTGTAACTTTATTCTCATTTTGGTATCGAGAGCCGATAAAGGTTCATCCAACAACAAAATATTGGGTCGTTGTACCAGGGCTCTTGCCAGGGCAACTCGTTGTTGTTGTCCACCAGAAAGAGTTTCGGGTTTTCGATGTTGTAGATCTCCCAACTCTATGATTTCGATAAGTTCTTCGATAATTTGATTGTCCTGGTTTTTTTCAAGAGCATACTCAAGGTTTTTACGCACCGTCATATTTGGAAACAACGCATATTCCTGAAACACAAAACCTATTTTCCGCTTTTGCGGCGAAAGATTAATTTTCTTTTTGATATCCAACCAAACTTGTTCGTTTATCACGATTTTTCCTTGGTCTGGAGTAAGTAATCCCGCCAACATACGAAGAGTAGAAGTTTTTCCTGCTCCCGATTCACCATACAGGGTTATAAATTTTCCTGGTGTAATATTCAGTTCGATGTCCAAGGGCATATCACCTTGAGCAGTGTATAACATTTTATATAACGACAACCCTATCATTTACCATATTTTTTTAAATATCCGCCATTTACCAGATAAACTATTAATAAAATCGAGAATGTGATCCCAAGCAAAATTAATGAATAGGTATTCGCGGTATCATAATTTAAGGCTTCGACTTCGTCATATATAGCAATCGAAGCCACTTTGGTTTTTCCTGGGATATTGCCACCAATCATTAGAACCACACCAAATTCGCCCACGGTATGAGCAAAGGAGAGTACGATTCCTGTAAGCAATGCAGGTTTTATATTTGGTAATAATATTTTGAAGACTGTCTGTAGTTTTGATTTGCCTAACACATATGAAGCTTCTTTAAGTTGTTTTGGAAGCGCTGCCAATCCAGCTTGAATAGGTTGCACCATAAAAGGTAAACTGTATAAAATTGAAGCTAATACTAATCCTTCAAAAGAAAAAATAAGACGTAGCCCTAACCATTCATTAAGCCAATTGCCAAATGTATTATTTGGGCTAAAAGCAACTAACAAATAAAAACCCAATACGGTGGGAGGTAAGACCAAAGGCATACTAACCAGGGTTTCGATAACAGGTTTGATCTTTGATTTTGAATACGCCAACCAATAGGCAAGTGGAATTCCAACAACGAGAAGTAGGGCAGTAGTGATGAGTGCCAACTTAAAAGTCAATATGAGCGGTTCCCAATCCATCATACACTTAGTGATATTTCATTGGTTTTGATCATTGCCGTTACCGCAGTATCTTGTTCTATATCTAATTGGTAAACTGCTTTGGTTGTGATTACTGAAACAATATCACCAACTGCCGTATGGATAGTCAATTTACTTAGTAAGGTTCCCTTTTCAAGGTTTTTAACCGTTCCCTTAATTTGATTTTGTAAGCTTACGTTCTTAGTGCTTCCTGTAGCAATGACAACTTCGGTCTCTTTAAATAATAGGTTAATAGTATTTCCGATGACAAGATAAGAGGCGGTATCGGGAGTTTCAATAATTATTGCAGTAAACGATACATTATTCACCTTGGTGGTTACCAAAGTTATACTACCATTTACTTCGATATTTGATATTTGCCCTTGTAGTGTGTTCATTTTATAAAGGCAAGGTATCCAAAATTTTCAAGAATTTCTTTGGATTTTGCCGAGAATAGAAACTTGTAAAACTTCAAAGTAGCTTCGCTAATCGAATCTTTCTTTATGATCACTGCGCCTTGGGCGATTGGAGTATATAGATTTTTGTCGATAACAATCCATTGACCCTTTCCTTCCATTTGGGTTGATAATACTACAGATTTTGCCGTAAAACCTACTTGCGCAGCTCCCGAAATGATAAACTGATTGGTTTGTGAAATGCTTTCACCATACACCAATTTGTCTGTAACCAGGTCGTAGATGCCAGCATGTTTTAGAACAGCAATTGCTGCTTCGCCATAAGGTGCTGTTTTGGGATTAGCCATAGCAATATGTTTAATTTGCTTATCGGTAAGTGATTCGATACTTGGTTGTATTTCATCAGAAATTGACCATAATACCAACTTACCATAGGCATAGATTTCTGGAGATTTTGCAGTAAATCCATTTTTGTGTAATGTTTCGGGATATTTCATGTCTGCAGATATAAATATATCATAAGGAGCGCCTTCTTGAATCTGTGCCGTTAATTTACCAGAAGAAGTGATAACCACATCACAAGGGATTCCGGTTTTTTGAGTAAATGATGTAATGATTTCTTGTATTGCAAATTGCATGTTAGCTGCCGTAGCAATTGTGAGGGTATTATTATCTTGTTTTGTACAGCTTGCGGTTAGGAAGAGTAAGGATACTATGTGAAGGAGTATTTTAGTCTTCAAAACAAAAAGAGTTTAGATCATTTAGTGTCATAGACCCAGCAAAACGTTTGACTTCTTTTTCATTTTTAATGAGTAAGAAATGAGGCAACCCTCTAACATTAAATCTTTTTAATGTTTTCATATTCATGTCTGCATTGATTTTTATAACTTTAATGTGCTTAGAATTTTCTGAAAACTCTTTTATAGTCGAATTCATCATTATGCAAGGTCCGCACCATTCTGCCCAGAAATCAATCAAAACTAATTCCTCTTTTTTTAATAGACTATCTATATTTTTATTATTCCCTATATAAATCTGAGAATGATTCTTTTTTGTAGATAACTGTTTAAAAAGGTATCTAAAAGGCAATGTAAATGCTGCAAAAATTGTGGAACTAAAAAAAGTAACCATTGCTAGTAGGTATTTAAAAAGAGTAGCTATGTTTTTTTTATTCTCAAATTCTTTTTCGGCTTTATTCTGAAAGTCAATTATCTTCTCTGTAATACTCATATTATTTATTCTTCATCGATTCAATATTTTCTATAGCGACATTTGCGGTAATCCAATTAAGATTCAATATTCTGTTCTGTCAGTTTTTGAATTCCATTTTTGAAAAACTTTTATTGCTTCATTGCGCATTCCGTTGGTAAATTCTATTTGTCTATTCGAAATTCCTACGGCAATCTCATCGTAAATTAATTGGTCATCAAACTCAATATCGGCAGCATCTTCACGTGTACAACCGTAAAAAACTTTTTTAGGTCTGGCCCAATATATAGCTCCCAAACACATAGGGCAAGGTTCGCAAGAGGTATAAATGATACAATCGTCTAATTGAAAAGTGTTTAGTTTTTTACAAGCAGTACGGATGGCATCTACTTCGGCATGAGCCGTGGGATCATTATGTGATGTAACTTTATTACATCCTTCTGCTATTATTTCTCCATTTTTTACAATCACTGCCCCAAATGGACCTCCTGTATTAGAATCCATTCCTTCTTCTGCAAGTTCGATGGCGCGTCTCATAAATTTCTTATCCTCTTCTGTCATTTCTGTTATTTTAATATTTTTAATCTGTCCGATCTATCATGAATCAAAACCAGTTTGAAATGTATCTTTTTTAGATTAAGAAACAAAATAAATTATTGGTTCATATTTTTAATCTTAATAACTTCTGCGGCAATGCTTACTGCAATTTCATTAGGTGTTTTACTTTTTATGGCAAGTCCTATGGGTGCGTGAACGCTGTTTAATTCAGACGCTGTAATACCTTCTTTTTGTAATACTTCCCGCATGGTTTTTAGTTTTGCAGTACTTCCAAGAACACCTATATATGCAAAGCTATTTCTAATAAGTTTACTAAGTACTAATTTATCCTCAGTATATCTGTTGGTCATAATTGCCACATAACTCTCTGGACCTTCCGAAATGTGATTTGCTATTTCATTGAAGTCTACTATTAATTTCTGATGCGCACTGGTGTTTAACTCAAGTGTATTTAGATGTTCTCGATTATCAAAAACTACCACATGAAATCCAAGAGTAACGAACAATTCAGAAACCGCTACACTTACATGCCCCCCACCAACAATATATAATGTGCTCATAAACCCTATATGTTCTTTAAAAAACCAATCTTGAGATGAAGTTATCTGGTATTCGAATTTATCGGCTAGCTGTTCATTTAAAAAATTGATTGAAGTAGGTGTTAGGGTAAATATTCCTTTGGTATTGCACTGCAAACAATCCAAAATATGTTCAATAATCGAAATATGTTGAGTGCTCAAAGGGTGAAAAACCACAGTCTGCTCTCCAGAGCAAATCATTCCCGAACCATTTTGCTTATGTCCCTGATGTATTTGTTTTTTCAAAAAGATTTTCAGATCACCATCTTGCAGTAATTTTTTTGCTTCTTCAACCAATGAAAATTCCATGACACCTCCACCAACAGAACCGAAAATAAAACCGTCTTCGGCAACCAGCATTTTAAATCCTTTTCGACCAGGAGAACTGCCAATGTTTTCTATAACGGTTAGTAGATATACGTTTTGGGTATCTCGTAATTTTGATAAAAGATGTTGCCAGAATTTCATAAATTATATTGAAAAGCGGGTGATTATATACCAATTTACACTAAAATAATTAGATCTTGGTGTAATTAAGTTCTATATTTGTGGTGTAATAAAAGTAACACTATGATTAACAAGGACTTTAATTCGATACTAGAACTACTACAAGCTTTCCCAGATGAGCAGTCTTGCATAGATCATTTAGAAGAAATTAGATGGCAAGGTAACGTTATAAGTCCTTTTGATCCATTATCTAAAGTATACAATTGTAAAGGTAATAAATACAAGTGTAAGAACACCGGAAAATATTTCAACGTTAAGACCAATACTGTTTTTGATAATACTAAAATGGAATTACAAAAATGGTTTCTTGCTATATGGTTAGTTACTTCACATAAAAAGGGTATTTCTTCGCTACAATTAGGTAGAGATTTAAAAATTACTCAAAAATCTGCTTGGTTTATGCTTCAACGTATAAGAAAATGTTTTGGTTTAGATGATAATGAGCAATTAGACAATGAAGTTGAAGCGGATGAAACATTATCCAGAGAGATTATTAAAAATGTAAAAGAAGGTGCTCAATTATATACAGATGAATATTCATCTTACAATGCTTTAAAAGGGTTTACAACTATAATGTAGTCAAGCATTATAAGTATCGATACGTTATGGTAGAGTTCATACAAACACAATAGAGGGTTTCTGGTCATTTTTAAAGCGTGGTATCTTTGGATACATCGTTTTACTTCTAAAGAGCATTTACAGATGTATGTAGACGAATTTGTATTCAGATACAATACCAGAAATGGAAGTGAGAATGAAAGATTTAATTTACTTTTGTCTAAAATTGGAAACAGAGTAACATATAAAGAGTTGATTAATGGGTAAGGTTCAAAAAATAGTGGTCGATAACGTCTCTATTTCTTTAACAGAGATTGGAGACGAAGATTATATATGTCTAACAGACATGATAAAAGCAAAAGATGGAGAGTTTTTTATAAGTGATTGGTTAAGAAATGTTAACACCTTAGAATACATTAGTGCTTGGGAAACAATGAACAACCCAGGTTTTAATTATGGCGAATACGCCATAATTAGACAGTCTGCAGGAACTAATACATTTAAAATCAGTGTTAAAGAATGGGTTAACAAAACCAATTCAATTGGAATAACTGCACAAGCAGGAAGATATGGAGGAACATATGCACATAAAGACATTGCATTTAATTTCGGAATGTGGATAAGTCCAGTTTTTCAGCTTTATATTGTTAAAGAGTATCAAAGACTAAAAGAAGCAGAAAGTGATCTTTACAATCTTGAATGGAATGTAAAGAGAGTTTTAAGTAAAGCCAATTATCATATACATACGGACGCTGTCTTAAAACATATTATACCAAAATCTACCCTTCCAAATAGTAAAAAGGGTATTGAGTACGCAAAAGAAGCTGATTTATTAAATTTAGCATTATTTGGTTGTACGGCAAAAGAATGGAGAGAAGCGAATAAAAAACATGCAAGTAACGGTTTAAATGTTAGAGATTTTGCAAGCATCAATGAATTAACAGTAATGTCAAATTTAGAGTCTTTTAATGCAGAAATGATAAAAAGAGATGTTTCTAAATCCGCTAGATATGATGTTCTTTACAAAGCAGCAAAAGAGCAGTTAGAAAAACTAAAAAATATTGATTTAATTAAAGCTGTAAGAAAACAAAGTGACAAAACTTATATTGAGGCTCAAGAAAAAACAGGAGAAGAATTAGAAAAAATAGCAAATAAATCGATACTGGATAAAAACCAACAAGCTTTATCGGAGTTTAATAAAAATTTAAAAAAAGGGTCGGATTGGAATCCTAAAGAAGATAATTAAGAAGGAATATTATCATATTGCTTTTGATATCCAAGAACAGTATCTATTTTTCTTAGTTCATTTTCAATACCATCAAGTCTTTTATTAATACTTTTAAAACCTGAATTCATATTTGATCTAAGTAAGTTTATAGCTTCTAATATTTTTTTACCGCTCATTTCTAGGAGATTAGCATTATAGGATATCATAAATATATGTTTTAATATACAAATTATATTGTATATTTCATTTATTTATAAATACGCATTGGTTTTGAACGTTTAGTTAGGGTTAATACAAAGTGATAACATTAACAATGTACCTTGTTATTTGAAAAGTAAGAACCTATTTTGATTATAATCGGCAATAACTCACGCTATGTTTTTGTCGAATTAGCGACACTCAATCGTGGAATAGATAACTTGCATGTTTTAAAGAATGTACAATTCTTTTGCGAAATCAAACTTTTCTTTCTAGTGTAAACTTATATATAGTTACCAAAAAGTGTAACCCACTTCTAATTAAAAATCACTTCACTCAATGCATAATAAATAGCCATTAATGCAGAGAAGATAGCACTAGCCAAAAATCGCCAATGCAAGCTTACTTTATTTTGAATTAAATAATTAGCTACAAACGATATAGGTATATTGACTAAAAATGATAACCAGGCTATTTTCAGTAAATTTAAGTCGATTTGATTAAAATTGCCCGAGAAAAGTTTGATAAATAATAAATGACGTGCAATCCAAAGTGGATTAAAATAAAGTATCGCTAACCCTGTCTTAGTCAACGTTTTTTTAGTTCCTGTTATTGCTTTTGTTTTGGTCTCTATCCAGGCAAAATAATTTGGAATTTCTAAGGCATACAATGTTGCTCCCAAAGCGATCATACCCAATAATCGATATATTGAAAATTCTCCTAGTAGTATGGCAGCGATCAAATCCCCGGAACTATAAATTAAAGCTCCTCTGAGGATGTTAGCTTTGATGTATTGTAGTGTTATGGCCTTGCTCAAAATTATTACTTTTCGTATAATCCCATTAATACCTTTTCTGGTGTAAACGGCGAATCAAACTTTAGTTTATAATTTTTATTGAACGCTTTTACGGCCTGCTGAATAGCAAAATACGCACCAATCCCATACATCAGCGGGGGTTCGCCAACGGCTTTAGACTTATGAATGGCCATATCATTTCCTTCAGTTTCTACAGGGATAGTTTCGATTGTTTTTGGTGCAGAAAATATGTCGGGCACCTTATACGTCGACAAGGCATTCGATAATAATCGTCCATCGTGGTTATACGCAATTTCTTCCATAGTCATCCAACCAATTCCTTGTGCAAGCGCACCTTCTACTTGTCCTAAATCTACGCCATAATTCATGCTTTTTCCGAAATCATGTACAATTTTTACAGCGTCAATTTCATAGGTTCCTCGCACACAATCGACGGTAACCGATGTAATTGCAGTGCCATAGACGTGATATGCAAAAGGATGCCCTCTTTCTTTTGTTTTATCAAAATGAATGACGGGTGTTGCATAGTGTGCATTTTCAGTTAAGGCAATTCGTTCTGTCATAGCCTGAGCAACAATTGCCTCCCACGTAATATCTGATTTTTTTCCGTCTACAAAAACATAATCTTCTTTAAAGGAAATTTTGGGCAGATCCACATCAACCATTTTAGCAGCCACTTTTGTCAATCTTTGAAGTAATGCAGCACAAGCCTTATCAACAGCTTTTCCATTTAAATCTGCTGTTGAACTTGCTGCAGAAGGCGAAGTATTGGCAACACGAGTGGTATTGGTTGTTTCTAACTTCACTTTACCAGCAGAAATACCCAAGGCATTTTGGGCTACCTGCAACATCTTTGTATTAACACTTTGTCCCATTTCGACAGCTCCTGTACTCACACCAACACTACCATCTTGATAGATATGAATCAAGGCTCTTGCATGATTCATCATTGTATTGGTAAATGAAATCCCGAAAGTCACAGGCATCAAAGAAATTCCTTTTTTGAAATGAGTATTATGAGTGTTGAAATCTGCTATTTCTTTCTCTAGTATATCAAGATTAAACTTTTCTTTTGCTGTGAACCAAGTATTTTGGGCTTCAACTTGGGTTGCGATTTGCCCGTAAGAGAATTCATCATTTTCTGCCAATAAATTGGCTTCCTGAATTTTCCGTCTATCGATGCCAATTTTATCTGCGGCTTTGGCAATAGCAGATTCAATAACAAACATTCCTTGGGGACCACCAAAACCTCTGAATGCTGTATTGGGAGGTAAGTTTGTTTTGCAACTATACACAGTTGTACTTACATTGGGCACAAAATAACTGTTGGTTGCATGAAATAATGTTCTTTCGGCAATAGCTGGTGATAAATCTGCAGCTGCACCAGAATTTTGTAAAAACTCTGCTTCAAAGGCCATTATTTTTAGGTCTTTGCGTAATCCAATTTTAAAAAAAGAGGAATAAGGATGACGCTTTCCGGTCATGCGCAGGTCATCATGACGATTAAGAATGTATTTTACAGGTCTGTTTAAATATTGTACCGCAACTGCTGCCATTACAGACCAAGGTGTGGCTTGATCTTCTTTACCTCCAAATCCTCCACCAAGTCGGATGACATCTATTTCTATCTTATGCATGGGTACCCCTAAAACTTTGGCAGCGGTTTTTTGAACTGCCGTAGGACCTTGCGTAGATGATGTGATCTTAATACTCCCATTTTCTTGAGGAACGGCGTAGCAACCTTGGGTTTCGAGATACAGGTGTTCTTGCCCATTTGAAAATGTTTCTCCCTCGGTGACATAATCGCAATCCGAAAAAGTAGCATCTGTATCTCCAAGTTTAAAAGAGCGAGGCGCATTGATAAAGCTCTGTTTTTCTTTGGCTTCTTTTGCTGTTGTAATTACAGGTAGTTCTTCAATTTCTATTTCAATGAGCAGGCGTGCTTTTTTTGCAATGGCTTCGGATTCTGCCACAATAAATGCAATAGGCTGCCCCCAAAAATGAACTTCGTCTTCGGCCCATAACGGTTCATCAGGAATGATTCCACCGATTTGATTTTCACCCAAAACATCTTTGTATGTAAATATTTTTACAACCCCTTCAACCTGTTCGGCCTTGGTATAATCTACATGTTTTATTTTTCCGTGTGCTTTTGGTGAATCGAATACCAACCCATACAACGTATCTTGTCTGGTAATTAAGTCATCTACAAACAATGATTCTCCGCGAACATGTGTAAAACTGTCAATATTTTTCATCGTCTTCATCATGTTGTCAGTTTTTGAAGTTGAATCTTCGTTGGAAATAATTCAATAAAATGTGCAAAGAACAATTGTTTGGCTAATAAACGCTTATAGTCTGCTGATCCTCTTACATCACTAATTGGTGCGATTTCGGATTGTAAAACGGCTTCTGCTTCTTTTACGATTTCCGAATCAATTGTTTTTCCGATGAAGAAATTACTGGTACTTAATAAATATTTTGGGATAGGAGCGACTCCTCCTATAGAAAAATGCGCGGTTTTCACTACATCGTTTTCCAGGGTGATCTTTGCAGCGGTATTTACACTTGCGATATCCAAATGTGTTCGTTTACTTACCTTTTCAAAATTATAAAAGTCTCCATCATTTAGAATGTCAAAAGAAATACTCTTTAGAATTTCTCCCTTTTGTAAATCATACGTTTTATAGCTTTTGTAAAACTCGCTAAATGCTATTTGCCTTTCTGACCCAGTTTTGGTTTGAAGGGTTACGATTGAGTTGAGTGCCAAAAAGAAAATCGTCATATCTCCGATCGGAGAAGCATTGACAAAGTTTCCTCCCAACGTCCCCATATTGCGTATAGGTTCTGAAGAAACGAGTTTAAGAAATGACTTTAGCTTTGGGAATTGTAGCTGTAATTTCTCATTTTCTAATAATTGGGTAACCGTGGTGTTGGCACCTATGGTACAAGTTGAATCTGCAAACTGAATCCCTGTCAAAGTGTTATGACTCGCAATTAAATGAACTTGCTCCTCTGCAAGTTGATCTGCATTATGAACGTATAGATCTGTTCCGCTAGCCACTATTTTTCCTTCACTAGCAATAGCGTTTGGTGCTAAACCTTTTAATTTTTCCGGAATGGTTTCAAAATAATTAGGAATGAACCCCTCTTTGATCAACCATGCGATAGCATCATTCGTATTTTTTTTTTGTAACTTATCTTCAATAGCTACACCTGCTTTTTCAATGGATTTATACCCGGTACAACGGCAAATATTTCCACTTATAGCATCATTACAGGAATTTGAGGTAGCCTGGCTTTTTTCTATGGCATACCCAGTCATAGAAACCACAAAACCCGGAGTACAAAATCCACACTGCGTAGCATAATTATCGGTCATGGCTTGTTGTACTGTATTCAATGTCTTGGGTAAATTAATGCCTTCGACCGTTACAATATGTTTTCCGTTGGCGTTCCCCAAGGGTGAAATACAAGATGTGATACTTTGATAAGAGACTTTGTCGTCATTTAGTTCTCCGACTAAAACTGTACAAGCACCGCAATCTCCTTCCCGACAACCAATTTTTGTTCCTTTTAATTGCTTGTGTTCTCTAATAAAATCTAATAGCGTTATTCCTGCAGGTGCAGATGTCTGAATAACCTCATTATTTAAAATAAATTGAATCATAGGTAAAAGGCAAGGTACTAAAAACTTAGAATTGAACGAGGCGAAGTTTCTAAAATTTGTAAGGTTCCTATCTAATCAAATAATAGCCACCACCCTTGTTGACGCAGCTGAAGCTCCAACAATTTTGGAGGGAACACGGCAACTTTAAAACCGCTATAAGGGAGTGCATCGAGGTTGACTAATTGCTCCATATGGCAATATTCTTTGTTTTGACCTACTAGATGGGCTTCCCAAAACAACTCTGAGTTTCCTGTTTCTTTTGCTTTTTTCATCATATAGGGTAGTGGTAAATTCCAACCCCATGAATTAATACCCATTACTTTAATCCCTTGTAGCGTGATGACAATTCTGAAAAGGTAAATACATTTAAAAAAGCCAAAATACCTGCAATTAAAAAGGATATTGGAGCAGCGATTCCTGCCATCCTTGCTACTTTTCCAGACAACGCATAAAAACTACCCCCCACCATGGTACCTAATCCATATAGGAATAGTATTGGTAACGAAATTGATCTTTTTAATGTGGCTTTGTTCATTTTTTCATGTGATAACTCGCTAATTTTAGTAGTTATGGATTTGAGCTAGCCATGGCATTCAATTTATCTAATTTAGACTGTCTCATATACAAGAAGAGCGGAAAAGTAAAGGCAATAGCTACCAAAAAGGTAAGTGGTATCAAAACCCACCAATATTTTATCTTTAATTTGATAGCTTCGGGAATATACCACACAAAAAATGTGACGACCACTACTAATAAATCGGCACTAAATGACCGCGCAGGGAAAGTAGTTTTGGTTTGTGCAATATAGTTGAGTAGCGAGGGGTCTTCAGCGGTTAAATAAAACTGAATATTGAAATACCAGGTATAACAGACCCCGATAATAGCTAGAAGTAAAAAGAGATACTTGCGTTTCATTTTAGATAGATTTATGTAGTTAAATATAGCTATTAAAAGGATGCCATAATTTGATTAGAAAATACAACATCATCCTAAAAGCATGTCGATGATTTAATCTAAAGGAGGCAGAGCCTCGAGGAATTCTTTAGATTAAGTGAAGAGAAAATTCTTTATAAAACATTAACATTGGGTTAACGTTCGTTCAACAAATCTAAGATATAGGTCAAATCTTACTTTACTTATTTTAAAAGAGGTGATTTTTCAAAAAATTCTAGGGTTCGTGCTTCATTATAGTAGGTCTTCCCCGGAAAATAAAACCCAACATGACCCCCATATTTCGGAATTTCAAGAAATAAACGAGAATTTTCTTTGGCTTCATCCTCTGGGTAACAGCGATTTCCTAAAAAAGAATCATTCTTTGCATTAATGATGAGTGTTGGGATTTCAACGTTTTTCAAGAATTGTTTGCTACTACATTTCGAATAATAATCTAAAGCATCTTTATATCCATGAGCCAAACTGGTGTACAGATTATCGATATCAATTAGTGATGTACAAGCTTTGATATCAGGTTTGGTTATTTTATCGGGAAATACTGCTTGTCGTTCGTGTAATTTGGCCTTCAAGTGTCGTATAAATCGCTGCTCATAGATGTAATTTTTGGGCTTATTGATCTCTAAAAGAGAGTTATAGAGATCACAGGGTGCTGATACAGCTACGGCTGCTTTTACTTCTGAAGGAATATTTCGTCCTTCCCCCAGGTATTTCAAAGTAAGGTTGCCGCCCAGGCTAAATCCGCACAAGGAAATATTAGCATATTTGTCCTGCAAAAGAACGTGATTCACAACTCGTTCGAGATCATCACTAACCCCGGCATTATAGGATCGGTATAGCCTATTTACTACGCCACTACAATTTCTTAGATTAACCAGTGCAGTATCCCAATTGTTTTTATTGAGGTGTCGTGCAAGACCTAGCATATATTGTCGTTGTGCATTACCCTCAAGACCATGGATAATGATTGCCATTTTTTTGGTGGTTGAAGAAGCATAGCTCCAATCCAGATCAATAAAATCGCCATCATCGAGCTCTACGCGTTCTCGCTTTTGTGGGACACCATTTATCTTTCGTATAAGATTGGGATATATGGTAGACACATATCCATTCTTAAATAGCAAAGGTGGGGTATAGGTAGACGAAAGTATGGGCATTAATACAAGATATTATCTTTGGGTTGTACTTTTTCCGGAAGGTTTTCTTCATCCAACATATCGCGTAGGTCAATTTCGATCGTTCTACAAAGGGCAGTCATTGGTACATCATTTACGCGGCCTTCAAAAGGGTCTTCACTATTGCTTCCAATTTTTTCCATAGTCGTAAATATCCAGGCAATTAAAACCGACAACGGAATCATCAAAAAAATAAACCAAGGTTGTAGCTCAAGTGACATATCATTTAGTTCAGATTCAAACACATCTAATAACCCAAAAGGAAGTAGCAACACAAAGATCCAGGTAAAAACGGTACTAAAATAAGCATATTGCCTCGGAAATGGTGTGTTTTTAATACGTTCGCATTTGCCTTGTAAGTTATAAAGTTCTTCTAGCGTATCATGAAAAAGAAGCTTATCAAACTCGGTGATTTTTCCTTCGCTACATAATTTTTTGACATGTAGCCCTTGATTTTTCACTATATGTGTAGCCGTATTTTTGCGTTTTAGTAACTCCTGATATTCTTCATCTGACACAAAGTTTTTGGTAGCATCACAAGCTGGTTTTTGTTCTCCATGTTTTTTGAAAAGATTTTCAACGGCCATATTTTCTTTAAGAGAAAAGGAGGTTGGTTGGCGTAATTGGATCCTAAGCGCATTGATCCAAGCGATATGACGGTGAATCATAATCTTTTTAGTCTCCTGATTGTCATTCACCAAACTAACAACCTGGTTGGCCCAAGTACGAGAGTAGTTTACAATACCACCCCAAATTTTTCGAGCTTCCCAAAAACGATCATAGCTTTGACTGTTTTTAAAACCTATATAAAAAGCAACAGCAATACCAATTACCGATAGCGGCTGAAATGGGATATCTATAAATTTCAAATCAGAAAAATGATACACAGAGAAGATACTTGCTGTATATAAAGAAAAAAAAATGAGGTTTTTCCAGGCATACCTAAGTATAAGTCCCCAACCAATGTTTCTTTTGATGTACATGTGCGAAATTTTGACCCAAAATAAGAAGACCTTGCTGGTTTTCAAAGCCAACAAGGTCAAATTTATTGAGATAAGTAGATTATAGGAACATTCCGCCAGAGACTTCTAGGCGTTGACCATTGATCCAACGTGCATCTTCGCTTGCCAAAAAGGCAACCACACCTCCTATATCTTCTGCTACTCCAACTCTTCCTAGTGCAGTTACCGATGATAATATTTTCTCTAATTCGGGATTGTTTTCTAGAGCGTCTTTATTCATATCAGTATTAATAGCACCAGGAGCTACCGCGTTGGCAGTGATTTTTCTAGCTCCTAATTCTTTTGCCAAGTATCTGGTAAAGGCTTCTATACCTGCTTTCATCGAAGCATAAGCTCCATACCCGGGCAAGCTAAATCTCGCCAATCCTGTTGAGATGTTGATAATTCTTCCTCCGTCATTTAATAGGGCAAGTGCTTTTTGGGTAATAAAAAATGGGCCCTTAAGTTGAATATTCATTAGACTATCAAAAGTAGCTTCAGAAGTTGCGGCAACCATCTCGTGAGCAATGATTCCGGCATTGTTCACCAAAATATCAAAATTTGCGGTATTCCAGTGTTTTTCTAGTGTGTTTTTAATTTCAGAAAAGAAGTTGTCAAAACTAGAAGAATCTCCTACATTTAATTGAAACGCTACAGCTTTTTGTCCTAAAGCTTCAATTTCGTTTACGGTTTCATCAGCCTGTGTTTTGTTCGAATTATAAGTTACCAAAATATCAGCTCCTTGTTGTGCTAATCTAATGGCCATTTCTTTTCCTAGTCCGCGGCTACTTCCTGTAACCAATGCAATTTTGTTTTCTAAAGTTTTCATGATATTATGTGTTTTAAAAGATTATTAAATAATTACACTGCAAATATCATCCAGAAAACCAGGCGCATAAAGGTATATTTTTTAGGAAGAAGGGTATATTTTTTAGGTTGGGGTTTTAATACTACGTTTATAGTGAATTGTCCAATAAAGTTTTAACTAAAAACTTTATTGGCTTCGATACTGATTAGGTGTCTTACCAGTTTGTTTTTTAAAGAATTTAGAGAAATGTGTAGGTTCATTAAAACCTAAGCTATAAGCAATTTCTTTTACAGGAGTCGAAGATTTTGAAAGCAACGCCTGAGCTTCAATTACAGTTTTGTCCTGAATCCATTGATTGGCAGATTTTCCTGTTTTGGTTTTAATTACAGTAGAAAAATAGGCTGGATGTAATTGTTGAGTTTCCGCGAAAGCGGCTACCTGTAAGTCACCATTTTTTAATGTATCTGATCGAAAAGCGCTTTCAAGGTCTTTTTTAAACTGATTCACTATTTCACTATCTCTATCATACGCGACTTTAAACGAGTCATCTCGCATCAAAAATTCTTTCACTTTCAATAAAAAAACCATAAAAAGGGAGCTTACTATTTTATGGCGAAGGGTTGAGTTTTTGTTTTGCTCTTCTAAAATCTGTTCTGCCAAGTGATGAAGTTCTTCAAAGCCAGTTTGATCAAGATAACAAGGAGGAACCATTTCGGTTAATAAAAAAGAAAATTCATCAAAAAAGGCATTATGTATATGCTCTTTTAGATATTCTTCAGAAGAAGTGATAATAAAACCATGCACTACTTCTTCAATCCCAAAGGATTTTAAATGCCCTGGATTGGTAAAATATAATGTACGGGGTTTGGTATAAAATTTATGATCATCTATAGTGTAAAAACTTTTTCCTTTTTTGATCAATAGAAACGAAAAGTAATTCGCTCTAAAAACCGGGGATTGCACAGGTTTGTTATGCACCGTTTCTGTGCGATGGATGGTGAAATCGGCATCCTGCATAATGTTTTGCCCAACCTGCTCCTCTTTGTAAAGGTCAGAGAGCTTGTTATACGATTTGATAGTTGAGTTGGTTTTCATGTCTCAATTCACAGAATTTTCTCTAATTAATTTATCGAAGAATGAATTTAGTAATAAAACGATCATTATTGAAAGAAAATAACACCCATTATACTTTTAATAACAGTTGTATATATTCGAAGAAAGATGAGATATGTTTAAAATAATTGATTTTGGTCATTTTTTTGTAGAAAGTGGTTAGTGTGGTCTTTAGGCATTTTCTGAACTTTGTATCCAAGAGTTGAAATAAAAAAAAACAATATCATGAAAACTTTCAAATACAAATTAAGAACAACGACAATTATCTTATTACTAGTTACCTTTTTCGTTAATGCTCAAGAGTTCATAGAAAAGCCTTTGTTAGATGCACCTTATCAATCTATAACGAATGAAGAAGAAATGATTATGTACGTGAATGCTCAACATCTTGTGAGTAAATGGAATAATATTATTATCCATGCAAAAACAGGTAAGGAGCAATTAGATATTATGAATAAGAGTGGAGTATTTGCCCAAGATGTAAAACTAACATTTGATTTTGGAGATGGAAAACCAATCCAAACAACTGGATTAACAGAGGAACCCCTCCCTTTTTATAGCCAATTTATAGATACTCTTAAGAAGAATCGATTTAATATGGCTGCCAATGTTGACGTAGTAGAATTTGGAAAAGATTATCTGAGGTTTAATTTCAAACATACAATTTTTATGAATGAGGAGCTGTCATTGGTTGGAGAAAATCAAGTGATTATGCATAAAGATGGAGATCGTTATTTTATATCCTCTGCCTATATTCGAGTGATTTTAAACAACACTCAGCATGCATACTAGACTAGTCTTAGAATTTACAGTATAAAGATAAAGTCTTTTGTTTTTAATAAGGTACTTTTATCTTTATACTGTTTGATCTAAGAAAACCTATAAATGAGCAGTGAATTGCTAAATATACCTTGTTTTAAATCAATAACCGAGTTTCTTACAGCTTTGAATCAAACCACATTAAATACTATTGACGATTTCCATATAGCTACTTTTTCGGAATTAAGGAAAGATGCTCCTATAGAAATGAAGCCCTATCGAAAAGACTTTTTTCAGGTAAACTTTATTGTAAAGGCATTGACTTCAAAAATTCAAAGGAATGCTCTTAAAACTAGTCTTGTAAACAATACTTTATATTTTGTTTCTCCAGAACATGTTTACTCCTGGAAAAGAGCAGAAGATATAAAAGGTTATTTAATCTATTTCAAAAAGGATTTTTTTAATTTTTTTAAATTAGATATTGAAGAGGAATTCAGTTCGTTATTTGATTTAAAAAGTGAAAACATACTGGTTTTAGATTCTGAACAAGCTAAAATAATTCATGAAGGGTTTAAAAAATTATATAAAAATTATTTTGGGGATCATGATTATCGGATAGAGATCATTAGATCTTTTTTATTGGCTTGGTTGTATACCATTAAAAAAATAGAAGCAGAAAAGTTTGATATTATAAACTATATTTCAAAAAGGAATTCAAAATTTATTCAATTCCGTAATTTGGTTAAGAACAGATTTATTGAAGAAAAATCTGTAAACTATTATGCTTCTCAGCTTAAAATTACTCCAAACTACTTAAATGCACTTTGTAAAAAGGAGAAGAATAAATCTGCCAAAGCTTATATTCAGGATTTTGTAGTTGATGAAGCCAAAAATCAGTTAACTTTTACGCAAAAAAGCATAGCCGAAATAGCATTTTCTTTGGGATATGAAGAACCAACACATTTTACGAGATTTTTTAAAAAAATGACTAATATTTCGCCCAAGGATTTTAAAAAGGTAAGTCTGTGAATTTTTGATTGGAGTCTCGAAACAGGGATGTTTTTAATTCGGATTTATTATGCGCGCACAGTAAAATGTTTTGTACTTTTGTACTTCAAAAACTAGGGGATATGTACATAAAAGATTTTGAAATTAGATGGAATGATATCGATGCCAATCGTCATTTGGCCAATAAATCTTATATAGAATTTGCGGCTCATACACGTATGTCTTTTTTGTCAGAAAGCGGATTTGATCAACGTTTATTAGGCACATTCAATATTGGTCCTGTGGTGTTTTATGAGCATATTTACTATTTTAAAGAAGTTTTTTATGGTAGACCGGTAAAAGTTTCATTAGAAATTTCTGGTTTGAGTGAAGATGGAATGTTTTATGAATTCAGGCATTATTTTTATGATTATAAAGGAAGAAATTTTGCCCAATGCGAAATGATGGGTGCCTGGTTAGACCTTGGCACTCGAAAACTAATTCCGCTACCGGAAGAAATGCGTCAAATCTTAGATAAAATTGAGCATCCTGCAGATTTTAGAATACTTACCAAAGAAGATACGCGCAGGTTTCATAAAAAACCGGTTGATTTAGTTTGATACTTTTGGTTTTTTGGTTACCAGATACACTCCGATAAAAATTAAGAGAGTTGCCAGTATTTTGATCATATCCAATGAATCCTTGCCCAGTCCAATCGCAAAAATGGATGCCAACATGGGTTGCAGGTAAATAAAAACAGCAACGGTGGTGGGCTTCAATTCTCTAATAGCAAAAATATTAAGGATATACGTCCCAAAAGTGGCAAAAACAATCACATATCCTATTTTTAGGTACCCTTCAAGGGGAATTGTTTCGGGTTGTAATTCTAAAAGTTGTGAAAATCCAAAAGGCAGTACAAAGAAAAATCCAATACCATACATCCATTTTATAAAAGTAAACGGATGATATTTTTGCGTAATTTTTTTCACTACTATAATGTAGCATGCATAGGAGGTAGCATTCACAAATATTAAAAAGTTACCCAAAGTTGGATTTGTTGCAGTTGCAGAATTTCCTGTACCATAAAGTATAATAAGTAGCGTTCCCGAAAGTCCGATCAATACTCCTAATACTTTTAAAAATCTTATTTTCTCTTTAAGAAAAATCACAGCCAGTATCAATACAATAATTGGAGTAGTAACCATTAATACTGATGCACTTATGGGTGTGGTAAGATTTAAACCTTCAAAAAACGCCAACATATTGATCCCTACCCCGAACAATGAAGCCAGCCCAATTTGTAAAAAATCTTTACGTTCGATTTTTTCTTTAGGCCCAAAAAAGCTAATTAACCAGAATAGAAGAAAAGCACCCGCTATGCGTAACACAATAAACCCAAAAGGTTGGATATAATGCGGCATCACATCTTTGGCAATAGTATAGTTTGCCCCATAAAATATGGCCACAAAACTTACGGCGACTAGGGCCAGGGTTCTTCTGCTCATAGATTACATGGTCGATTTTGCAGCTTCAACCACTTTTTTGCTGTTTCCTACAAAGATTTGATCATCTACTATAATTACAGGCCTTTTTAGAAACGTATAATGTTCTAAGATTAGGTTTTTATAATCTTGCTCAGTTAGGTTTTGATTTTTAAGATCTCGCTCTTTATATAATCTTGCTCGTTTGCTGAATAAAGCTTCGTAACTCCCGGCCAATGTATGCATTTCTTCAATTTGTGCCGGAGTAATGGCTTCTGTTTTAATGTCTTGTAAAACAAATTCTGAAGAAGGGTTTAATTCATTCAGGATACGCTTACAAGTATCGCAAGTAGAGAGATGGTATATTTTTTTCACGGGTGGTAATTTTAAGTGTCAAAATCATCACAAAGGAAATTCATTTCAGAATTAAAACTCATATTTTTGGCTAAAAATTAAGAACCGCATGCAACATCCATTAGAAATCACACGAACCAATCGCCGCTTATTAGAAAAAATCCTGGATAGTCATTCCCTGGAACAATTGAATAAAGTTCCCGAAGGATTTAAGAACAACTTGATTTGGAATATCGCACATGTGGTGGTTACCCAGCAGCTTTTGGTTTATAAATTAAGTGGGTTACCAATGATGGCGGATGATGAAATGGTAAATACATTCAAGAAGGGAACAAAAACTGAAGGAGTTGTGCCCCAGGAAGAAGTAGATAAAATAAAGGCACTTCTGTTTTCAACACTGGATCAAACCGAAAAAGATATTGAAGCGGGAATATTTAAAAATTTTCAAGAATATCCAACCAGTACAGGATTTGTATTGAAATCTTTAGAAGACGCAATCAACTTCAATAATTTTCATGAAGGGATTCATTTGGGGTATGTGTTGGCATTGAAAAAGGCATTATAAGTTATAATACCACTTTTCAGTCGTTTTTCTGGGTATGTAGCATCTCATTTTATTTTTTCATTATCTGCAAAAAAAACAAATATGAAAACCATATTTAAATTCGCTCTTGTCATTATGTTGATTTCTGGCTGTGTCAAGGAAAAAGAAACACAGGTCAATGATTCTGATATATTCACTGCGGATCTACAAGGATTAAAAGACTATTTTCGGATTCCTGGTTTGGCGGCATCGGTTCAGAAAGATGGAGAAATTGTGTACCATAAGTATTTTGGTTATGCGGATTTAGAATCAAAAACAAAATTGGATTCAACTGCATTATTTCCGATAGCTTCATTAACCAAAGTGTTTTCGGGTGTTTTGATAATGAAATTGGTTGAAGAAGGTAAAATTTCTCTGAATGATTCTTTGAAAAAATATTTTCCAGAGTTGCAAATCAATGAACCGATTTTAGTAAAACATGTGATGTCGCATACCTCTCAAGGAAAAGTGGGAGAAAATTTTTACTACAGTTCTAGGTTTGGGATGCTTACCAAAATTATCGAAGAGGTTTCAGGAGAATCCTTTGAGGACTATATGACATCTGAAATATTTGAACCCTTGGGTTTAAAAAATACAGTGCTGTTAAAGGATTCTTTGCAAATTGCTCAAAATAACCTACCTCTTGTCAAACCATACCTTCTAGAAGATGGTACTAAAAGTGGTTTTATAGATTATGGGTATTCTTCTTCTGCTGGGATTGTATCAAACTTGCATGATTTAGCAGTTTTTAATCAAGCTATAGATGACAATAAACTTATTTCTGAAGCATCCAAAAATATAATGTTTTTGGGTTTAGATGATCGTTTACCATATCGTTACGGGATTTTTAATCAATCCTTTCAAGGAACAGAATTGGTATGGGCATATGGTCAATATGACTGTTATTCGAGTTTGTTACTTAAAATTCCTTCAAAAAATATAACACTTATCTTATTAGCCAATAATAACTTGATGAGTGATCCTGCAAGATTGATTTATGGAGATGCTACATCATCACTTTTTGTGCTTAGTTTTTTAAAGAACTATCTGTATTCATTGGAAGATATGAATCTATTGGAAACAAAAGAGTCTATAAAAAATAAAGAACAGTATTCGAATCAAGATTTTTATAGAGACAAGCTTTTGGCCCAAGCACTGGCAGAATCCTTTATGGCTAGATTCGATGTGAAGAATATGGAAATGAGTAAGGCATTATTAAATAGGGTGTTTTCTGAATTTCCCAATTACATGAAATATGCAGATTTGAATTTGTTGCACACACTTACATTTCTTAAAGACGTTGCTTTTCATAAAGAATTAGGAGAATTCAATGAATTTGACGAAAAAATTGAAGCAATTAGTGCCAAATTATTAAAAGAAGATCCGCAAAACCCATACGCGAATGTTTATATGGGAATTTATCATGATAGAAAAGGAAACTTGAATAAAGCCAAGTATCACTTTAAGAAAATTAGCAATGCTACTAATTTCTCAAAATTCTGGTATACTGTAGAGGCTAACAATTGGATAAAAGAGCATCAATCCAAACTATAAAATATCAAAAGCAAAGTAAGAAGCTACATCTTCTTTTTTCATTTTTATTTCTACAGGCCCCTCGGCATAGGAGCTAATTTCATAAGGGTTGTAATACAAGATAACTTCGGTATCAGTAAAACCGATGTTTTCTGGTAAAGCGAATTGTTCATTTTCAAAAAAGAAACCGGGACTATTGATAGATTCACTCTCTAGAATCTCATATTTTGATCTGAAAACCCTTTCAGCATAGGCTACAAAATCCTCATAGCTTTTAAACAAATCCTTGTTGGCAATTCGTTTTCCGGTTTTGGTATCGATATTGATAAAAGAAACACCACCATACCCATGAGCGCCGCCAGTAAAAATATAAGAATCCATAAGCACCGAGACCATACTTTTGCATTGAAAACTAAGTTCTGAAGTTATACTAGCTTCATAAGGGGGGATTTCATCTGGAAATTCTTCTGTACTATCTTTATATGAATCGTTGAACCGAAGAACGGCAGCTTTTAAGGTTTCCTGGGGCTGATTTTCGCTTACATTCAGAATAGCACAGGCCACTTTTTCAATTTCCTGATTGATCTTTTTGCACACGGGTCTGTCATCAACGATTTTTAGCAAATTAATATCGAGCGAAGCGCAGTCATCATCATTACAATCAAGGAGCGTTTCTACTGCTATGTTTTGCTGTTCGAAAATGAAAGATTCTTCAGTATTACAGGCTTGTATGGCAAGTAGAATTCCGAAGAAAAAAAACAATTTTAAAACCGTGTTAGTTTTTGTGTTAATCATCTACTAAAGATATTCATTGAAATATGATTAGAACGAATTAAATCATACATTTGTTCCGTTTTTTAACAAAAAGAGAGTAAGTTAATTTTTTTCTTATCGAAAATAGAATTTAGAATGAAACGAAAATTAAAAATTTAAGAGTTTACTTTTCGTACATCATAAATTTTTAATGAGAGAGCGAAGCGGTTACGATCGTTCTCAATTTTTTAATTTTATTTTTAAAATAATTATAAAAATTTAAACGAGTGAAATTTAATACCAAAACTATACACGGAGGACAAGAACATGATCCGGCATACGGGGCTGTAATGCCTCCGATTTATCAAACATCGACCTATGCCCAAACCACTCCAGGTGGGCATAAGGGATTTGAATATAGTAGAACACATAACCCTACCAGAAAAGCATTAGAAAACTCATTGGCAAGTATCGAGAATGGAAAGTTTGGGTTAGCTTTTGCCTCTGGTCTTGCAGCTATCGATGCAGTGATCAAATTACTGAAACCTGGTGATGAGGTAATTTCAACTAATGATTTGTATGGAGGGACTTATAGATTGTTTACCAAAATTTTTGAAGATTTTGGGATCAAGTTTCACTTTATTGGGATGGAAAATGCTGATAAAGTGGCAAGCTATGTAAACGAGAATACAAAATTGATATGGGTAGAGACTCCAACAAACCCTATGATGAATATTATTGATATTAAAGCCATTGCTGAAGTATCAAAAAAACATAAACTGTTGCTTGCTGTCGATAATACTTTTGCTACGCCATATCTACAAAGACCACTAGATCTTGGTGCAGATATCGTAATGCACAGTGCTACAAAATATATAGGTGGTCACAGTGATTTGATCATGGGAGCTTTGATCGTAAAAGATGAAACAATTGCAGAAAAGTTATACTTTATACAAAATGCAAGTGGTGCGGTTTGTGGACCACAAGATAGTTTCCTGGCATTAAGAGGAATCAAAACATTACATATTCGTATGCAACGTCATTGTGAAAACGGCGAGGCGATTGCAAGATATTTAAAGAACAATCCTAAGATAGAAAAAGTATATTGGCCAGGTTTTGAGGATCATCCCAATCATGATATTGCCAAAGCGCAAATGGATGGTTTTGGAGGTATGATCTCTTTTGTAACCAAAGGAAGTGATTATGAAAAAGCCATCAAAATTGTAGAAAACCTGAAGATTTTTACCTTGGCCGAGTCCCTAGGTGGAGTAGAAAGCCTTGCAGGACATCCTGCAAGTATGACCCATGCATCGATCCCGAAAGAAGAGCGTGAAAAGACCGGGGTGGTAGATTCGTTAATCAGATTAAGTGTTGGGATTGAAGATGTAGAGGATCTAATTGCAGATTTAGAACAAGCAATAGGTTAAGCTATTATTAAATTCAAAAAAACGAGACTAATATTTTGGGAATATCATATCTTTGAGTCCAAATTATAGTTATTAAATAAGAATCTATTAATCCTTTTAACATATGCAAGCAAAGATTGATGCATTTATGGAAGAAGTTAGCGCTCGTAATACTCACGAGCCCGAGTTCTTACAGGCGGTACAAGAAGTTGCCGAAACGGTAATTCCCTACATCGCAAAGCACGAAATTTATAATGGTAAAAACATTTTACTTCGAATGGTAGAGCCAGAAAGGGCAATTATGTTCCGAGTGCCATGGGTTGATGATGAAGGTGAAATTCATGTAAACAGGGGATATCGCATACAAATGAATTCGGCTATAGGGCCGTATAAAGGTGGTTTGCGTTTTCATCCTTCTGTAAATCTTAGTATTCTTAAATTCTTGGCTTTTGAGCAAGTTTTCAAGAACAGCTTGACTACACTTCCGATGGGAGGTGGTAAAGGAGGTTCTGATTTTGATCCAAAAGGGAAATCAGACGATGAGATCATGCGTTTTTGTCATAGCTTTATGAGTGAGCTGTTTAGGCATATTGGGCCAAATACCGATGTTCCTGCTGGTGATATTGGTGTAGGTGCTCGAGAAATAGGATTCTTATTTGGGAAATACCGTAAACTTCGCAATGAATTTACTGGTGTTTTAACTGGTAAAGGATTAAGTTGGGGAGGATCAGAGATTCGTCCTGAAGCCACAGGGTATGGTACGGTATATTTTGCAGAGAATATGCTAAAGACTAAAGATGATTCTTTTGAAGGTAAAACGGTAGTGATTTCTGGCTCTGGAAATGTGGCACAGTTTGCTGCAGAAAAAGCAATTCAATTGGGTGCAAAAGTGATCACACTTTCTGATTCTTCGGGATATATATATGATGAAGACGGAATTGATCAAGAGAAGTTGGAATTTGTCATGGAGCTAAAGAATGAAAGAAGAGGTCGTATTAATGAATATGTAGATAAATATCCTTCGGCGGTATTTCATAAAGGAAAAACTCCTTGGGGAGAAAAATGTGATATTGCATTACCTTGTGCTACTCAAAATGAATTAGATGGTGATGATGCCAAAGGCTTAATCGATAATGGATGTTTCTGTATAAGCGAAGGGGCAAATATGCCTTGTACTTCTGAAGCAATATTGGCATTTCATAAAGCTAAGATATTTTTTGCTCCAGGAAAAGCTTCAAATGCTGGCGGAGTTGCGACGTCTGGTTTAGAAATGACACAAAACTCATTGCGCTTTAAGTGGACACGAAAAGAGGTTGATGAAAAGTTGCAACAAATCATGAATGACATTCATGAGAAGTGTGTGCAATATGGTACCAATGACAATGGATATATAGATTATGTCAAAGGAGCAAATATTGCAGGTTTTGTAAAAGTTGCCGATGCCATGCTTGCACAGGGAGTAGTATAAAATATACCATTACATTTGATAACCAAAAACCGTTCAAATTATGTTTTGAGCGGTTTTTTTGATTTCGTACCCCGGTAGATATTGATGATATAATTTTGTTCCGTATTTTTAGGTAAAACTTTTTTAAATGAGGTCAATAACTTTTTTAATTCTTATCGTATTATTATACTCTTGCGGAAGTACTTATGTGGTTCATGATTATGATGAAGAACAAGATTTTTCGATCTATAAAACGTATAATTTTTACCCCGAAATGGATTCTGGACTCAGCGAGTTGGATCAAAAAAGATTATTATTGGTTACAGAGCCATTGATGCAAACCAAAGGTTTTACCAGATCAGAAACTCCAGAGATATACATAAACTTTAGATCGGTAGTAACCAAAGAAGCTTCGGGAAATACGATTGGAGTAGGCCTTGGAGGAGGTGGAGGTAGGGGAGTAAATATTGGTATTGGGGGGAATGTTCCTATAGGTTCAAATACTTACCTAGAACTTACTATTGATTTTGTGGATGTGAATAAAGATGAACTGGTATGGCAAGCAATTGCCAAAAAACAATTTCATCCAAATGCCTCGCCAAATACAAAAACCGACGTATTTCAAAAAGTGATAAAAAAATCATTAGATAAGTACCCTCCAGAAAAGAAAAAATAAATTGTTTTTTAAGTATATTACTAAACCAAAACAACGAGTATGGATCACATTACAAAACTTGAAGAAATGCTTCATAAGGCAAATGATGAGATCAAAAACGGTTCTTACGACAGTGCTACCAATATTCTAGAAGAAATTATTGATACGGATCCCGATTTTGGAAAAGCATATAACCATTTAGGATATTTATATGAAGTAAAGTTTAAAGAGTATGATAAAGGTGAAACATTGTATAAATTATGCCTCGAAAAAAGTCCGATGTATCCTAGTGTATATTATAACTATGCCGTATTGTTGTCTACTTTGGAAAAATGGAATGAACTTAAAGAATTGTTAGATAACGCAATACATATCCCGGGGATTATAAAATCTACTATATATAATGAATATGCTATCATGTATGAACAACAAGGCCAATTGGATACCGCAATTGATTATTATAAAAAATGTGCCTTACATACATTAGATAAAAATACGTTACAACGGGCCAAGGATTCTTTAGAAAGATGTAAAATGAAAAAAGAATTACTATAGTGCTTATTAATATCGAACTCATCTTGACTTTTTCTATTTCCCAAAAAATGACTAAAATTCACCCATATCTCGTTACTTTTCTTATCTGTAGCGCTGCTATAGCTTTCAAAAAGTGCCTCATCTGGTCAAATTTCACTACCATCGCTACGTCTGGCCTATCCTGTCAGTCGATCCCGGTCAAAAACAAAAAGTCAAGATGAGTTCATCATAATAGTATAGAAATAGCTTACGTTTTTTAGTTATTTTCGCACAATAATGATTATCAACTCACCTGCAATAGTAATTCATTCCATACGATATGGAGAGGCAGACCTTATAGTGACGCTCTTTACAAAAACCAGCGGGCTGAAATCATATTTACAAAGAGGTGTATTAAAATCCAAAAAAGGGAAAATTCGATCTTCTTTCTTTCAACCACTTACCGTCTTAGAAATAGAAGCAGTACATAAAAACAAAGGTACTTTAGAACGAATTAAAGATGCACGAGTAGCCTCACATTATACTACGTTACATACCGATTTTGTAAAAAGTACGTTGGTGTTTTTTATTTCAGATATTCTTAAGAGTTCTATCCAGGAAGAAGAAGAAAACATAGATCTGTTTGAATATCTTGAAACTACTTTACTTTGGTTAGATACTCATGATAACATCGGGAATTTTCATATTACTTTTATAATAAAACTCACTCAATATTTGGGGTTTTTTCCCGAGTTATCCCAAATAGAAGAGGAGTATTTTAATCTTCAGGAAGGCGTTTTTCAGGCTGTTAGTACGAATCCATATTGTGCAAGTGGCAACCATATATCTCTGTTTAAAGAATTTTTGGGCACAACATTTGAAGATAGTATGAATATTAGATTGTCTAAGAATACGCGAAGTGATATTCTGGCTATGTTATTAGTATATTTTGAACTACATTTGCACGGTTTTAAGAAACCAAAATCACTATCGGTATTAAGCGAAATTTTTAAGTAAAGTAATGCGTTTATTTGTATCAGTTTTAGTATTCCTGTTTTCAATTAATTTTGCAGGAGCTCAAGAGATAATTGTCATGAGCAAATCTTCTGATACTCCAATTCCCGAAGTGGTTATAGAGAATAAAGAAAAATCAAAAAGAGCGGTTACCGATTTTGATGGTAAAGCCGATATTTCCGAATTTTCTAGTCATGAAGTATTATATTTCACGCACAACCTTCATACACCATTTAATATTTCAAAATCTGAAGTACTCCGTGCCAGAAATAGGGTTCACCTGGATGAGGATGAAAACCAACTTTCTGAGGTAGTAATTTCAGTCTCAAAATGGGAACAGGATAAAAAAGATATTTCACAAAAAATAGTAACCATTTCTTCCGAAGATATTGCGATTGCGACCCCGCAAACATCGGCAGATTTATTACAAAGTAGCGGTCAGGTTTTTATACAAAAGAGCCAATTAGGTGGTGGTAGCCCAATAATTAGAGGGTTTTCTACAAACAGGTTGTTGCTTACTGTTGATGGGGTTCGTATGAATACTGCAATTTTTAGAGGGGGAAATGTGCAAAATGTATTATCAATAGATCCTTTTACTGTTGAAAGAACCGAAATAATTTTAGGACCTGGCTCTGTAGTTTATGGTAGTGATGCCGTAGGGGGAGTGATGAATTTTTATACCTCGCAACCAAAATTTGCAATTAGAGGCGAAAACCATGTTAGTAGTAGTTTTTTGGGAAGATATGCCAGTGCCAGTAATGAGATGACTGGACATATAGATTTAAATATAGGGCTAGAAAAATGGGCCTTTTTGACCAGCATAAGCTATACCGATTTTGATGATTTGAAAATGGGGAGTCATGGCCCGGATGATTATTTGCGCACCGAATTTGTAGAAACGATAAATGATCAAGATGTGGTGTTACAAAATCCAGATCCTGAAGAACAAGTTTTTACAGGATATGATCAGATTAATTTTCTGCAAAAAATACATTTTATTCCTAATGAAGCTTGGGATATTAATGTAGGGTTAATGTATTCAGAAACGTCAGATTATCCAAGATATGACCGTTTGATAAGACGACACGATGGGAATCTAAGATCGGCAGAATGGTTTTATGGACCGCAGCGATGGGGTATGGGTAATCTTCAGGTATTTCATAAATCCAGAAGTAATCTGTACGATAAAATAAAAGTAACAGCTGCATACCAGTATTTTGAAGAAAGTAGAAATGATCGTGATTTTGGAAGCAATATCCTTTCAAGTACTCAAGAACAGGTAGATGTATATTCTTTAAACATAGATTTTGAAAAAGAATACAACAAAAAAACATCTTTTTATTACGGACTGGAATATATTTTAAACAATGTATTTTCTGAAGGGTCCGAACGTAATATAGAAACAGGAGAAATTGTAGCTGCACCCTCAAGATATCCCGATGGATCTACCTGGCAATCTATTGCAGCCTATGCCAGCATAAAAAATAAATTCAGCGAAAAATTAAGATTTCAAGGAGGGTTAAGATATAATAGAATTATTTTATATTCAGACTATAATAATGACTTCTTCGATTTTCCTTTCAACGAAGCAAACATAGATACCGATGCCGTTACCGGAACAGCAGGATTAAGTTGGTTGCCTAATGATATCTTACAATGGAAATTAAATTTCTCTACGGCCTTTAGAGCGCCTAATATCGATGATGTGGGTAAGATTTTTGATTCTGAACCTGGGTCGGTGGTTGTACCAAATCCAGATATCAGGCCAGAATATGCGTATAACGCAGAATTAGGATTGAATGCAAATCTGGGGGAGAGTGTTTCTGTAGACCTGGCTACATATTATACTTATCTTGATAACGCACTGGTGCGAAGAGATTTTAATCTTAATGGTGAAACCGAAATCCTGTTCGGAGGAGAATTAAGTAATGTACAAGCCATACAAAATGCGGCACGAGCAAGAATTTATGGTTTTGAAGCAGGTATCAAGTACCAATTTGCAAAGCATTTTAAACTGGCTTCGCAATATACCTTTGTAGGAGGTGAAGAGGAGTCAGAGGATAGTGTAACTACATCAACAAGGCACGTATCACCGCAGTTTGGCAATACACGCATCACCTATACCTCACAAAAATGGATTGTAGATGCATTCGCCATATACAATGGTCAGTTTGATTTTGAGGATCTTGCACCTTCTCAACAAAATAATGCCTTTTTGTATGCCAAAGACGAAAATGGAAACCCATATTCGCCATCCTGGTATACACTTAATCTTAGAACGCAATATCAAATTACCGATAATCTAAAAAGTATATTTTCTGTAGAAAACATTACAGATCAACGTTATCGACCGTATTCTTCGGGAGTAACTGCTGCTGGAAGAAACTTTATCATATCGCTCAAATATTCGCTTTAATCCCTGTTATTTCTGAAAAATAAACTCTTCATATTTGATATCGATGGTACACTTACAGACAGTGTACCTATGTATCTTATTTCGGTTACAAAAGCATTGTTGGCGATGGGGATTTCAGATATTGATACCGATTATAATAACTATACCCACCACACAGATAGTTATGCATTGCGATATAATTATGAGCGTAATTTTGGAACGACTTTTCCTGATGGATTGCTAGATGATTTTGAAGCTGATTTGATATATCAAATGAGTAAATTTGATCCCGTAAAGGAAATTGAAGGTGCAAAATCTTTAATTCAGTTTTTTAAGGATCGTCAGGTTTCATTTTGTTTTGCAACGGGGGCCTTACCTAAACCGGCAATGATAAAATTACAACAGTGCGATATTTGGTATGATGAAAAAATACTTGCCACTTCAAAAACGCACGAATCCAGAGAAGGTTTTGTGCTAGATGCTATAGCAAAAGCAAAGTCTTTTTATAATATAGAACGATTTGATCAAATACTCTCTTTGGGAGATGGTGTCTGGGATTTAAAAACCGCTCAAAACCTGTCACTTGATTTTGTCGGGATCGGGGATAGAAACCGAAAAAAGCTTATAGAAAATGGTGCCAAAAATTGTTTTTCGGATTTAACGCAATTTAGAGAAAGGTTTCTCTAAATTTTTGAATGCCCATAATTTATCATCATATGCTTGTCATCCTGAACTGGATTCAGGATCTCATTTAGAAAAGGCGGATTATTAACAATGTGAGATACTGAAATGAATTCAGCATGACGCATAAAGTTTTATATAACGCAAAACGGATAACCAAATTTAATTTTTAGTAGCCCTTAGTTTAGTCATCAAATCAGTATCAAATTTCTCTTTAAGTGCTGTAATTTCCTTTACATTTTTATTAGGAATAGCAATAGAAAGTACATAATGCTTTATTTTCCAACCATTGGCTGTTTTTTGTAAAACACCACTGCCTCTGCAGATTCCCATTTGCGTATCTAATAACTCATCAAACCAAACAAGTTTAGACTCATTTTCAATAAAAATATTTCTTTCTAAACCTGTAAAACTCCATGCTTTTCCTTTATCAAAATAAGGTTTGGCAAAAGCTTTAAAATCATCGCAGGTCCAATTTTCTGTGGGATCGGTTCCGATAAAGATGGCATCGTTGGTCATAAGATCAAAATATGCTTCAAAATTTGCATCTGCTGCGGCTTTATGCCATTTTTGAATGACCGCTTCGATTTCAGCTTTTTCTTGCGCAAAACAGAAAGTGGAGATGAATATAAGAAAGGGTATGATAAAGTTTTTCATATCTTGGTGTAGAGGTTGTTTCTTTCAAAAATAGGTAAAACTATACACTTTAATGCATGTACCTTTCAGATCTCAAAAATATGATGTGGTTTGCAGTTTTCGGGAAGTAGTTCGCCGGTATTGAAACTGCTTACTTGTTTGTCATTAGCCAAAAGGAATTTCATTCCATAGTGGTTTAGTTTTCTTTATCTTCTTGTTCTCTTAAAAGCTCTTTTTCAATACTCTCGGGAATCGCCAGGGATAATTCATTTAATTGAATCACCAGGCTATTATAGGCTTTTACCACACGCGTATTGGCCTCAAGAATTTTTTCTGAATCCGGACTTTTACTTTCGGATAACAATTTCAACAAACCTAACTCTGTAGACAATACAGTAATACGTGAGTTAATCGTATTTATATTTAGATCCTCGGATAAATTCTCTTCAAACGTCTGAATTAACAATTCTAAACTGTCTACATGTTTATTTACATAAAAAGGATTGGCCGTACTTAAGGTTTGTAAAAAGGATCTCAGGTTTTTAAAATCTTCAAAACTTTCAAGATCTTTTTCAGCTTCGCTAGAAAGTTTTAAAAGATTCAAATTGATTTTATCCTTAGAGAGACTATCCAATTGTACCACTTTTGGGATACGCTCAAGATTAGGTTCTATTTCTTTTTTACATGCAGAGCACAGTAGTACAATTCCCAGAAAAAAAAGTCGAAGCAAATTCATTATCATCAATTACTAATAAAGACTCAAAAATATAATATTTATTACGGATTAAGGCAATCATCAAAAAAAAAGACCTCAGATAAAGCTTATCTGAGGTCCAACAAATGCATAGGTAATTATTGGTTAAGTTCAGGGATTCGCATTTATGCGCAATATCGTATTGTTGTTTACATAGTTCGGCTTTGGGTCAAAATGAGTATGGTCTTGACACATCTGGCTAATTCCCGACTAAACTGCTAGTTAAAAATCCCTTGTTCTAAGTAGAATTGATTTGTTGATTTTCATTTTTGTTGAGTTTGTGTGATTTAAGTGTGATGTACGCATAGAAAACGCCAATGTTGTCAATTATTATTATTTTTAAAAAAACTTAACATTTTTTAAGGAGACGTTAAGTTTTTGAAATATTGGTGGTAAAAGCTAAGAAACTATATAACATCAAGGTTTTTAAGAACCCTTTTTAGGCATAAATTAGTCGTGTTGGATTTATAATTAACCTGTAATTAAGCGTACTTTGTACATTTATTAAAATAATTCTCATATATTTAAAACTCAAAAACACATATTATGGGCATACTTTCCTTTTTAGGTTTCACCTTACTTGTTGGTGTAATATCTTATATAGCAACGTTAAAAACTGATGAAAATACCTCTGATGGTTATTTTTTGGGAGGCAGAAGTCTTACTGGTGTTGTCATTGCGGGTTCTTTGTTGCTAACCAATCTTTCTACCGAGCAGATCGTAGGGCTTAATGGCCAGGCATTTACCGAAGGTATTTTGGTAATGGCCTGGGAAACTCTTGCTGCCATTGCCATGGTAATCACTGCCATATTTTTGTTGCCCAGATATTTAAAAGGTGGAATAACCACGGTACCACAGTTTTTAGAACGAAGGTATGACACGACCACCAAAGCAATTACTTCTGGGTTGTTTCTAACAGGGTATGTAGTAGTATTTTTACCTATTGTTTTGTACTCCGGATCACTAGCAATAAGTACAATGTTTGATGTGCCAGGACTACTTGGTGTATCTAAAGGTATGTCTATATGGATTTGTATTTTTGGAATAGGTATTACTGGGTCGATCTATGCAATTTTTGGAGGATTGAAAGCAGTAGCTGTTTCAGATACCATTAATGCGGTTGGTTTATTAATAGGTGGAATTTTGATTCCTGTTTTTGGATTGATGGAGATAGGTGATGGTAGCATTGGCGAGGGATTAACTACGCTGTTTAATGATAACCCCGAGAAATTTGATTCTATAGGTTCTAGCGAAGCTACCGTACCTTTTGCTACGATTTTTACAGGTATGATGTTGGTACAATTGTTTTATTGGGGAACCAATCAAGCGATTATTCAAAGAGCACTGGGTGCAAAAAACTTAAAAGAAGGCCAAAAGGGATTATTACTGGCTTCATTCATCAAGATTTTAGGTCCACTTATTGTTGTGTTGCCCGGTATAATAGCATTTCATATGTTTGGTGATACGCTTACTAATGCAGATGAGGCATATCCCACACTGGTGAGTAAAGTATTACCATTATCATTGGTTGGATTTTTTGCTGCAGTACTTTTTGGTGCTATATTAAGTTCGTTTAACAGTGCTTTAAACAGTTCGGTTACTTTGTTTGGCATTGATATTTATAAAGAATATTTTAATAAAGACGCTTCAGAACGACAAGTAGTTAAGGCAGGTAAACTCTTTGGAATAGTGCTGGCACTCTTGGCTATGTTTATTGCTCCTTTTATTGCAAATGCTCCAGATGGATTATTTGGATATCTACAACAAGTAAACGGTTGTTATAGTATCCCTATTTTGACGATTATTGTTGTGGGGTACCTCACAAAGAAAGTTCCCGCAATAGCTGCAAAGATTGCAATTGTTTCTGGTGCGGTTTTATATCTTATTTATGTAGTTCTTGATAGTACCATAATGAAAGATCAATTTCCGCATTTCTTGCACGTGATGGCAATTCTTTTTGCGTTCAATATTGCAATTATGCTTATCATCGGTAAATTGTATCCTAGAGAACAAGCATACGTGCAGCAATATACGCAAGAAGTGGATATCACTCCGTGGAAAAATGTAAAAATCGCTGGAGCTTCTATTTGTATCGTGGTTGTGGGAATTTATATTTATTTTTCATAGTACATTACTCTTCGGGAGAATAGGATAACATTGGGTTTGGGTATTATCAATTTGTTTTCTTCGTTTGTAATAATGAACGTTGTCTTTGAAGAATTGAATATCCGTAAATATATCATATACGATAATCGTCAACCTGAACTCGTTTCAGGTTCTCATTATAACTGATTGTTTATGAACGAAATGATGGCTCCAAGATTTATAAATGTAGTTTCAGTTATGTTTGATAAAGAATTAGTTCAAAATCTAATGAGAACACTACCTGGTTTTTATTCTTACATAATCAAATTGAACTAAGCTATAGAGATGTTAACTTAATTTTTTGTTTTTATAACACATTTTTAACCATTCTGGTGAGCACCTGTTTTGATGGCTGGTAAATTGATGTTTTGATATCTATTTACATTTTAATCACTTCATTTTTTTGATAATACAAAACTTTTTCACGATTTTAGTTCGAATAACACAAACTCATCAACTATGAAAAACAATGTATTACCTCAGGTAATATGTTGCTTACTTCTTGTGCTCAATACTTTTGCGCAAGAGAAGCGACATGTATTCAAAGGAGAACACTCCGAAACTTTAGAAATTACTTTAACCGACCAAAATGTCCTGTCTAACAGCAAGGCTTTTACCCAAAAATTAAAGGGGCTTGCAGTACAAGAAAAAACACAAGAAACCCCAGAGTTCATTCTTAAGCCTTCAAAGATTAGACTGAAAAAGGCAAAACCTTTTATTTCGTCTTATACAGTCTGGGAAGGTGAAAATCTCAATTATACGTTGATGGATCTAAGTTATCGCACTTCGCAAAATGGCAAATCATGGTCAGATTGGAAACCAGCTATACTGGATGGTCACCTGGAGCAGACAGGCAAACGTGTGGTTTCAAAAATGGAATTTCTGGATAAACGTGTACGGTATATTCAATACAAAGTTTCATTAAACAATGAGATGAAGAATGTCACTATTTCTAAGGCCAGATTATATCATTACAGCCCAGGAGAAACTCCGAAGAAAATTCAAAAACAGATCGAAAAAAATGCCAATAATGCTACCAAAGCATCATGTTCTAAGCCTTCGGTGGTAAACAGAAGTCAGTGGGGAGCAATCCCAAGAGGTGCTGCAGCTAGCTCTACAGTGTCTCATCTTATAGTACATCATGAGTTTGGATCTAATATCAGTAGTGACTGGGCTGCACGAGTGAGATCGATACAAAATTTTCATATTAATGGTAATGGATGGTCAGACATAGGATATAACTTTTTGGTAGATCCTAATGGAGTGGTTTATGAAGGAAGAGCAGGAGGCGATAATGCAATCGGAGCCCATTTTTGCGGAAGAAACCGAAACACCATGGGTGTATGTATGCTTGGGGATTATTCTTCGGTAACACCAACCACGGCGACACAAAATTCACTAAAACGATTATTAGCCTGGAAAGCTGATAAAGAAAACATAAATCCATTAGGATCATCTTTTCACTATTCTGTAAACCGCGCCTTGACCCATATTTCCGGGCACCGAGATGCGGGATGTTCGGCTTGTCCGGGAAATGGCGGATATGCAACTCTCGGAGGGATACGCAGTGGCGTTGATCTTTTGGTTTCTAATGGTTGTTCTGGCGGGGGTACGCCTCCACCGTCAGATACAACAGCTCCAACAACTTCTATCAGTGGAGGAAATGTGCAAACAGGAGATTTTATTGTTAATTTTAGTGATCGTGATAATGTAGGAGTGGCAAGACGATATTATCAGGTATTAGAGCAGTATAGTACTAGCTTTTTGGCCAATAGGCGAAATGGATTCTTCAATGAGAATTTTGGTCAGGATTTCGGAGTGTATGATGAAGGAGCTGGAAGTTGGAGTGTAACCGACGGGAGATTAAAACAGACCAATACTACTTCTGATAATACCTTATGGAGCTCCTATTTAATTCAAGATTCTGGATTGCCATATTTGTATGAATTTGCGGCCAAGGTTACCTCAACTTCAGGGCCTCGTAAATTTGGAATTCATATCATGTCATCAGACGGAACACTTAGCCAGCGAGGAAATTCTTATTTAATCTGGTTTAGTGGTGAAGATAATAAAGTGCGGATATACGAAACTGTAAATAATGCCTTGTTCTTCAGAGCTATTGCAGATGTGTCTTTAGATAATAATTGGGCAAAGTATCGCGTAACCTATAGCCCGGCTTTTGGAGTGATTCAAGTCTGGAAAAATAATGAGTATCTGCTAAGCTGGACAGATGGTAGTCCGGTTTCTTCGGGAGTTGCTATTTCACTGCGAACAAATAAAACAGCAGTCGAATTTGATGACTTTAAGGTATATAAATTCAGAGAAGGAAGCAGTGTAAAAGTTACCGCCGGAAATTCTGATAATAATAAAGACCTTAGAACTACTACCGGAAAAGTGAAAAGTATGGTGAGAGACGATGCTGGCAATTGGTCTACTCCGGGTAATTTTGATGTTACCATGAATTTTGGAAGGTCTTTTGCCAAAGTATCCACTTCAAAATTAATTGTATATCCTAATGAGGTAAGTGATAATGCAATGTTAACATGGCAACAACCTGAATATGGGACCGTTTACATTGTAGCATTTGATTTACAAGGAAGAATGATTGCAGAGATGCCTAAAGAATATATGGATAAAGGAAAAAGTACATTAGATATTACTTCGTTAACCAATAAACTCTCTTCAGGATTATATGTAATCAAACTTACTTCGGGATCTTATCTTGAAACGATTAGAATCATGAAAAAATAAAGATATGTTTGAAGAGGTGAATTAAATACCATCATTTTGTCATTTTTTGTAGAGTCGAGAATAATAACAATTTAGTTTTCACTATATTTCTCGACTTTGCTCAAGGTGATGTTTTTTAATTCTATATTTTCCTACTAATCCATTCATTAAAATCAACATAGCCTAATACATTTTCTGGAAAAGGATGGGTTAGTAACTCTTTCTGAAGCTCCATAAATGCATTTCTTTGCTGTTTGGATGAGAATTCTACCGTTTTGGATAAAAATTTCAACACTTTTTTTTCGTAGACTGCTATGTTTTTATGTTTTTTGAGGTATTTTTTCATGCTATCGATTAAATACCGAAGTGTAAACCCATTCCCAAGCTCATAGTGTGCCAAAAGATTAAGCCAATGTGTGTAAGTGATCAAATCTTTTCGATCCTTTTTGGTTTGGTTGTTCAAAACAGCATTGATCCAGTGTAATGTCTTTTTAAAATCGTTTTTCAGGAAATAGATGTTAGCAAATTGGAAACGGAATGACAGGAGGTAATTACCTGGAACCAGGGTTTTGTGTTCCTCAACAAAATGTTGAATTTCATCAATAACCTCGTGTGTGGTGTGCAGGTCTTTTAGACTACGGTGTATCTCTAGTTCGATATTGTATAAACGCAGTTTCTCTTTGATAAAAGCAGCAGAGATATTTTCGATAGCTTGTGCTTTTTGTTTGATCAATAAGATCCTTACAAATGCTTCTTTATATTGTTTTTTGAAGACCAAATATCCCAAAAGATTATTACAAACCGAAAAATACATGGTAAAGTATTCTTTAAGCAACTCGGGTTGTTGTTCCCATTCTTTAAGTAGGTCCTCTAATACGCGTTTTGCCTTGTTGTGATCCTTTGCAATCAGTAATTTTCGGTATTTATGAAGAGTTTTAAGGGTTTTATTTTGTAAGGAGACACTCTTTTTATGCGAAAGCGAAAATTGTAATGGATCAATATTAGCCAGTATAAGATCTATGTATTCATTGGTAAATTTTAAAGTATTTTTTTGCCGTTCGGTAATGGTTTTAATGGTTTCCATATCTTGTGGATACAGTACCTGATGCACTTTTCTTTTCCAGTCATAAATTTGAAACAATAAAAGATCCTGTTGGTAATTGGTTGCTTTTTTCTCGGCACGTTTCAATTCACTTTCGCATATTGGATATTGCCCTTTGTGGTATAGGATTTCTACATTACGAATAATATCAATAAGCTCTGCATTTCTCGAAATTTTAGAGTGGTAGTTTCTAAGAGATTGTAAAATGCGATTTTTTAAATAATTCTTGATGGTGGTGAGCTGATGGATGAACGTCTTATCTTTAAATTGCTCTTTAATAGCTTTTTCGTCATACGTTTTTTGACCTTCAATAGCATCAAAAAGCAGCAAGTATTCTGCAGATTCATTTCCTTGTGCACTCAGCTTAAAATGCCGTTTTTCACTTTTGGATAACGATTTGATGAGGTAAAATAATTCTTCGTTTTTTTTCATTAAAATTTCAATTTAGAAACCTATGTTTTTTCAAAAATATAATTTTTTTGGATTACTTGATCAGGTATCTTTGAATAGTTACTAATCAAAAAACATAGTATTATGTCAAATGCAATTAGCTGGTTCGAGATACCAAGTACTAATTTTGAAAGAGCCGTAAAATTTTATAATCAACTTTTAGATGCCGAATTACAACCCATGGAGATGGATTTTAAAATGGCATTTTTTCCATATAAAGATGGAGGAGTAGGGGGTTGTGTTACTCATGGCAATGGTAATACACCATCACAAGAAGGAACCTTTGCATATCTTAATGGAGGTGAGGATCTATCAATTCCGTTGGCTCGTGTAGAAAAGGCAGGAGGAAAGGTTTTAATGCCCAAAACATCTCTTGGAGAAAATGGGTTTATGGCAATTTTCTTGGATACTGAAGGAAATAGAGTTGCTTTTCATTCTATGAAGTAATTTTTGTAAAAAAATGACTATTTTAAACGAAGCTATACTGCATGATGTGGATAAAACCATGAAACGGATTTCCAAAGAGCGGTAAAAAGCTTGTGAAAAACAACCTTTGGCTACTAACTAGCAGTTCTATTTTGTTACGGAAGAAAGTTCTAATTTAATTAGGAGCGCAACATTATTTCAGGAGCGAATGAAGTATTATAACACCATACAACTTGCAGAGTATTTAACCGAAGCAATCTCATAATGGCATACAACGAATTTGTAGCAGATCGCATACGACAGGTTTTTAGAGAGAAAAAGGCCAATTTCTATGAAAAAAGGATGATGGGCGGACTCTGTTTTATGGTCAATGACAAAATGTGCTGTGGAATTCATTTTGACAAGAAAAAAGAAATGGATCTTTTGATGGCCAGGATTGGCCCCGATGCCATTGACCAAGCCATGCAAAGAGAAGGATGTTTGCCTATGGATTTTACAGGTCGACCCATGAAAGGTTTTGTTTTTATTACTCCCGACGGTTTTGATTTGGATAAGGATCTTGAATACTGGATGCAGTTGTGCCTTGATTTTAATCCGTTGGCAAAAAAGAGTAAGAAGAGGGGGTAGGGAGTATGTATTGTTAATCCTTTGGTTGTCTTTTTACTGTAATTAAAAGTTTCAATAGTTAGCCTAAAGATTATTGACATACACATGCCATGCTAATACAGTACAGACCATTGATCTATATTGAAGTATTCTGGTGGCTTCATCCATCGACTGCGATTAGGGTGCGATATCGAAGGCCGAACGTAGTCGAAAGGTAAGGTCCCAAACTCAAAAACTCACTTCTTATTTAAAAATGAATCCTTACATTTGAAATAGTACACAAAATACAATACAATGGGGGGTATTACAAGGTTTTTAGCGAGATGGTTATGTTTGTTTATAGTGTTTCTTTTTGGGCAGAATACCATTGCACAAAACAGTAAACTCGGGGTAGCCGAGGAACTATATAAAGAAGGTAAAACATTTTACTTTGAAGAAAAGTATGAAGAAAGTGTAGAATATTTTGATAAGGTAGAAGCTTTAGGAAAAGAATTAGAAGATGATATGTTGGTTTGTATGGCAACCAATATGAAAGGAAATGCCTTTTTGATGAACGATCAAAATCAAGAAGCCCTTGACGCTTATTATACTAGTCTTGAAATTGCAAAAAAACTTAAGAATTTCGAACGAGAACTAATTGCCAATTCAGGTCTTATTTTGGTGTATAAAAAAACCAATCAATATGATAGGGCGATTGAATTATCAAACAAAATGTTACAATCAATCGATAATACTTCTTTAAAAAATACTTCAGCTCATATAAGTGCTATCACTATTGGTGTTGAAGCGTATTTGGATACAGAACAATACGATACTGTAATACATTATGCAAATCAAGGGATAGTTTTAAGTAAAAAGTTAGATCATAAAGAAGGCTTGGTAGACCTGTATATCAAAAAAGGCGTAGTTTACTACTATAAGAAAGATCATAAAACCTCTTTGGATTATTTGTTTAAAGCAGAAAGCCTATTACAGGATTATAAAATTAGGAATCCATTTTATCCAACGGTTAATGCCAGTTATTTTGTGGCTAGTAATTATTATCAACAAGGTAAGTATGATAGGGCCATCGAGCGATTACTTGCTAATATAAATGCTTCCCAAGGAAATGATCTGTATAAGATCCCAGTATTACAATCTCATTTGTTATTAGCGAATTGTTATGATAAAAAAGAAGATTTTGAACAAGCCTTACATTGGAACAATAAATATGTAACGCTTAATGAGGATTTACAAAAACAAAAAGACAAGATTATCAATAGAATATATGAAAAGGAAGCCCAAGTATTAAAAGGTGGTATTGCCGATTTACAAAGCAAACAACAAAAAAACGAACACATCAAGAAGTATACATACCTCATGGCAGTATTGCTATTATTGATAGTACCATTTGGGTCTTGGATGTACCTTAAAAAACAAAAATCAAATAAACTAGTGTTCAATGATTTATTACAAAAGATAAATCACCTGGAAACCAAAGAACAGAAACCGTTAGATAAAAAGGAGCCTGCCAAAGAAATTGTGATCGATGACCATACCGTAAGCGAAGTATTAAAAAGGCTCTTGAAATTAGAATCTCAGGAATTTTATCTGCGATCAGATTGTAACCTTCGATCAGTGGCTAAAAAGGTAAAAACCAATGCTACCTATTTGTCAAAGATCATTAACCTACATCGTGAGAAAAGCTTTAATGACTATATCAACGATTTACGGATCGAATATGTATTGAAGCGCATCAAAAATGACAAAAAATTCAGATCATTTTCTGTAAAATCGATTGCGAATGAAATTGGATACAAAAGTGATTATTCGTTTGCAAAACATTTTAAGGCCAAAACCGGTTTAAATCCTTCCTATTATATCAAGAATATCGAAAAGCAAGAAAAAGCCCTTGAAGATGCGATATGAACAACCCTATTTTAAACAAATTAGGGTAAACGTATTGTAATGTGTAATCTTAAAAAAGTATATTCAGAAATAATAAACAATAAATATAGTGGAGCATAATCAGCGTAACTATCAATTATGGGAATTATTAATTAAATATACACATATGAAAACACACAAATCAAACAAAATCAATCTTAAAAAATTAACTATTGCAAAAATTAGCCTTAGTACCATGAATGCCGTTAATGGAGGAAGTAGTGTTCCCCTAACGGAAGAAATTGGATATTGCCGTGCGACTGCTCATGCACGTGGGGGAGCATGTGTAGATATATATTAGTGAATTTGAGAAACAATTGGATAAACCCTGCAAAATCTGCAGGGTTTTTTATATCCCTATTTTGTCTAATCTGAGGATATTTTGTTTTTCTGGGCAACGATTACCTCCTAATTTTAAGGTAAAATCAAAGGCACCTTTGATTAATACAAGGGGAAACCGAAAACCTTTTAACAGAGTAGGTAGTTTTTAAAATATTTACACATGAAAAAATCATTGAAAAGTTTACAGCTTAAAAAAGAAGTGATCACCAAACTAGAGCAGGAAAAAGTAAAAGGAGGATGCCCACTACCTGGTGGCGGTCCAGGAGCAACACGTTTTTGCATTACAAACGGACCATTAAATACATGCCCACCTCCAGGAGTACAGTGTTATTAATAAATCAAACAAGTAACAAACTTAAGTTGCTGGTTCATTCTTTTTAGTACAAAACTGTTTCTTCTTTGGGAGGGGATTTACCAGATGGTGATTAAAACGTAACTGGCAACTTAAGTTTATATATCAAATATGATGAAAAAATCACTAAAAAATTAGCACTAAAAAAAGACGTAATTACTAATTTTAAATTGAATAAAGTAAAAGGAGGACATTCTGGATGCTGCCCAACCCAGGGAGCACTAAATTCTTGTCCACCTCCTGGGGTACACTGTTTTTAAAACGTAAACCTTAACAAAATTAGAACCATTTATTTTCCTTTTTTCAAACTACACATACTATGTATTAGGGTTTTAGTTTTAAGGTAGGTTTTACACAGCTTTATTGATCTCAGATTTGGGTTCAAAGCCCTGCAATTTTATTGCAGCACTTTAGTAATGAGGAAAAATCTGTTTTTTAATGCTGTTACTAGTTAAAAGCTGCCTGATTTGGGCAGCTTTATTCTCTTTTAGAAGGAAAATCATAATGAATGCATTTTTACAGCCCAAAAATTATAAGTTTAATGAATATCGGTAATATGTAATACTTTAGTGTCATTCCGAACCTGCCTGCATTACCTCAGGTAGGCAGCTTTATTTCGGAATCTCATTTTGTTCATAAACAATCAGTTATAATGAGAACCTGAAACGAGTTCAGGTTGACGATTGTGGTATTTGATGATATATTACGGATATTCAAAAAAGTTTAAATGACTTCAATGGATAAAGAACAACTTTTACTAAAAAAGTTAGAAGAAATCAGTACAATACTAAAAGAAACCTATCTCAATACGGATGAGATCGGAGTATTATCTGGCCGTGCGGGGATTGCATTGTTTCAATTTTATTATGCAAAGCTTTTACAAGAAGAATCACATGCCGATGCCGGAGTAGAAGTTTTATCATCCATTATCCAAGAGATTAATAATGGGTATGACTTTCATACATTTTGTTCAGGAATTGCAGGAGCAGCGTGGGTGATAGAACTATTACAAGAAGAAGATTTTGTAGAGCTCAATTGTGACGAATTATTAGGTGAGCTTGATAATTTTTGATACAATCCATAGAAGAAATGCAGGGAGATCAAAATTTTTATGATTTTTTACATGGGATATTGGGCATCGGATATTATTTCTTGAAACGGTATACAAATACAAAATCAAATGCGTTAAAAGAACGTTATAAAGAAATTCTTTTTAGAATCATAAGCTTGCTTAAAGAGAGAGCACAAATCGATCAGAATACTGCCAAATGGGAATCCTATCTTATACGAGGTGAAGGGGTTAAAGGATATAATCTAAGTCTTGCACATGGTAATACCAGTATTGTAAACTTTTTATCACGATTAGCAGCGTATGTAGTGTTTAGAAATGAGGTAGAGGAGTTATTAGATCAATCGGTAAAGTATGTATTAAGTTTTAAAAACAAAGATCTTAGTTCTTCTTCATTATTTCCAAGTTGGGTTACCAGCGATAACAAAAAAAGTGATAGCTCTAGACTAGCATGGTGCTATGGAGATCTGGGTATTGCGATCACACTTTGGAGAGCCGGAAAACTATTGGATAATACAACGTATAAAAAAGAAGCAATACAAACATTAAAACATGCCGCAAAAAGAACCGATCATGTCAAAGCCGGAGTGAAAGATGCGGGCCTGTGCCATGGGGCGTATGGGATCATGCATATCTATAAATACATGTACAAAGAAACCGGCGAGCTTATGTATAAAGAAACAGCAGATTTTTGGATGAGCCAGGCACTAAACATGGCAGTGCATACAGAAGGGTATGCCGGGTACATGCAATGGCGAGGGGGGGATAACCCAGGGTGGATAAAAGAGACCAATCTTCTTGAAGGGGTTGCTGGTATCGGGCTCTCGATAATATCATACCTGGCTCCATTTGATACCAAATGGGACCAGTGTTTATTGATTGGTTAATATTAAAACGGCGTTATCAACTACGAGAATTGAAAAAAGTTTAAATCACTTCAGTATGTATTGGGTTAATAAGCGCAGCACTTTTTATGTCCATATTTTGTGTAAAATCATGATAATTTGTTTTTCATTTGTAGTATTCTGTCATATATTGGCTTTTAAATAGAATTCGCTCTATTAGATACATAACTTCAACTAAATTGTCCTTGATAAATGAATAATAAAGTTCTTTTAGAAAAAAAAGTAAAAGAAATATATCATGTTTTAAAACATGCCGATCTGGAAGACATGCATCACGGGGTGTTGTCTGGCATATCAGGGCTCTCGCTGTTTCAATTCTATTATTCCAGATTAACTGATGAAGAAGAACCAGCAGATGTAGGGGTTGATATGATAACAAAAACCATACAAGGAATTAATGAAGGATATGCGTTTCCTACTTTTTGTACAGGAATAGCAGGTGCAGGATGGGTATTAGAATTGCTTAATGAAGAGGAGTTTATAGATATCGATAATGATGAGCTCTTAGTAGATCTTGACGAGTATCTATTTAATGTAATGAAAGAAAACATGAATGAAGGACTCTATGATTTCTTGCATGGAGCCATAGGATATGGATATTATTTCTTGAAACGATATGAAAATACACGATCTGCCGAATTAAAAAACAAGTACAAAGAACATCTTTTGTATTTAATTACTGCACTTAAGAACACATCAGAGGATGATAAAAATGGGAAATTCTGGAAAACTACCCTGATCAAAGAAGAGGATCTTATTGGTGTTAACCTAAGTTTATCACACGGTTTATCCAGTATTGTTAATTTCTTAAGCCGCGTATATGTGCATGAGTATTTTAGAGAAGAGGTACATGACTTACTAACGGCTACCATAAGCTATATGCTTAGTCATAAAAATGAAGACCTAACAAGGACGTCTTTATTTCCAAGTTGGATACATGAGGGGATGGAAAAAAATTCGCAAGCCAGACTGGCTTGGTGCTATGGCGATTTGGGAGTTGGTATTTCTTTGTGGAGGGCCGGAAAAGCCTTAGATAATTCTGAATACAAAGAAGAAGCATTACAAATTGTAAAGCATGCTGCGCAAAGAAAAGATATCACAGAAGCAGGTGTCAAAGACGCAGGTCTTTGTCATGGATCTTGTGGTATTGCCAGTATTTTTAACCGGATGTATAAAGAAACCGAAGATCCAATCTTTAAAGAAACTGCCGATTTTTGGATGGAGCAGGTATTAAAAATGGATACGCATAAAAGCAACGCAGGATATTTGCAATGGAGAGGTGATAAAGAAGAGTGGAAAGAAGAAACCAATTTACTAGAAGGCATCGCAGGAATCGGACTGGCTATGATTTCTTTTTTGGCTACTTTTGATACAAAATGGGACGAATGTTTAATGATTAGCTAATCCAAGTCGCACAAATTAGAACAGTATAATTATGGCTTATAAGAATTTTTCTAAATATGTTTTGCGGTCCCCATTGTTTTCATTTTCGTTCTATAAAAAACTTACCCAGAATACTATTTTAGAGGAAGAAGAATTAAAAAAAGTTTGCGCTGATAAGATTATTAAAGAAGCGATCTTTTTGGCTTCTCCGGCCTTATATTCAGAGTTTGAAAAATGGTTACGAGGAGAGATCAAGGATCAGGATAAGTCAGACCGGATGATGTATTCTGTACTCAAATACATCAGTCGTATGTCTTCACGATGTACTCCATTTGGGCTTTTTGCCGGGACATCTGTAGGCGAGTTTTCTGATGAAACCCATATCGAACTTCAGGATAAATCAAAAAATAAAAGGCATACAAGATTGGATATGAATTATCTTGTGGCATTATCGCAGGATATTGTTAAAAACGAAACCATCCGGGATCAGTTGCTTTTTTTTCCGAATACCAGCATCTATAAAACCGGGCATCAGCTGCGATATGTTGAGTATACCTACATAAATAGTCGAAGAATTCACCATATCGTTGGGGTAGAACATTCTGATTATTTACAAAAAGTGATCGAAAAAGCCAAACCTGGTGCTTTGCTTAATGATCTAGCCGAAATTTTGGTTGACGATGAAATCACTATCGAGGAAGCCAGGGATTTTATACATCAGCTGGTCGAAAGTCAGTTACTAATTAGTGAACTGGAACCTTCAGTTTCGGGGCCCGAATTTTTGGATCAGATACTGCCGGTGTTAAAAAAATTAAAAGGTACAGAACAGCTCATTTCAACATTAGAAAAAACACAAAGTACTCTAGAGAGATTAGATGCTTCAGTAGGAAACCAAACCGAACACTACATCGAGCTAAGCGAATCTCTTAAGAAATTAGATGTCGGTTTTGAACTGAAATATATGTTTCAGACCGATATGTCCCTTTCGCCGAAGGCAAATACCTTAGAAAAAAAATGGCTATATAAGGTGCAAAAAGCAATTACACTACTCAACAAAATTACCTTACCGCCAAAAGAAACCCTGATCTCTTCGTTTAAATCGGCCTTTTATGAACGATACGAAGATAGAGAAGTCTCGTTGTCTAAAGCCTTGGATGTCGAACTGGGAGTAGGGTTTTTGCAAAATCAAGGCTTGGGAGATGTAAGCAATATTGTGGATGACATTATGTTACCGCAAAAAGATAATGGCAAGGAAGCAAAAGAAATACGATGGTCTCCTGTTAATACCATTCTTCAGAAAAAATTGGTAAAAGCTATTGAACAAAACCAACATTGTATTACACTTACCGATAGGGATTTCGAAGATTTTGACGAGAATTGGGACGATTTACCCGATACCATTTCGACTATGGTAGAGATCATAAAAATTGATGGTGAAGAAAAGATCATCATGTCTAGTGCCGGGGGATCCAGTGCAGCTAATTTATTGGGACGTTTTTGTCATGGAGATGAAGAATTATACAAATACACCCAGGCAATAGTAGATATAGAACAACAAGAAAATCCAGATAAGATCCTGGCCGAGATTGTACACTTGCCCGAATCCAGGGTGGGTAATATCCTGATGCGCCCGGCTTTCAGAAAATATGAGATCCCGTATTTGGCCAAGTCTATTTTGGATACCAAAAACCAGTTGCCCCTGGATGATTTAATGGTTTCTACATCGGTATATGGTGCGATTAGATTGCGATCAAAGAAATATGATAAAGAAGTGCTGCCACATCTAACCAATGCGCATAATTACTCTGGAAATGCATTGCCCATTTATCAATTTTTGGCCAATATGCAAACACAAAACCTTCGATCAGGAATCGGATTTAATTGGGGGCCCCTTGCCGATGAATATGATTTTTTACCCAGGGTCGAATACAAGGGAGTTATATTGGCTACCGCTACCTGGAATATTATAGGCAGTGAAATCAAACCCTTGTTGGATACAAATAAAGATCAAAACAAATTTATAGATGCGTTGGCCACGTTTGTTGCTTCAAAAAAGTTACCACAGTTTGTACTGCTTATAGACGGAGATAATGAACTCTTGATCAATACAAACAATACGGCTTCTGTAAAAATGTTGTTAGAAACGGTAAAAAAGAGAAGTTCATTTCGGCTTAAAGAGTTTTTACATACACAAGAAAATATTGTAAAAGAAGGAGAAGAGGCATATACCAATCAAATTATTCTTTCATTTTATAACGAAAGGAAACTAAATAATACAAAAGCGCATAATGAGTAATATTCAGAGATCTTTTATTATTGGTGGAGAGTGGTTGTATTATAAAATATATACGGGGCCAAAAACCTCTGATTTGGTGCTTGCCAATATCATTAAACCGGTAACCGATGCGTTGTTAAGTAACAAAAGTATCGATAAATGGTTTTTTATACGATATAATGATCCAAAACCTCATATTCGTGTTCGGTTTCATTATACGAACCCTGCCAATGTAGCCGAAATTATCAATACACTGCATGAACCAATTAAAGAATATATCGAAGAAGACCTGGTATGGAAAGTGCAAATAGATACTTACCAAAGGGAAATCGAAAGATATGGTGTAAGAACCATGGAGCAATCTGAAGATTTGTTTTTTTATGATAGTAGAATGATCATTGATTTTCTGGATATGGTAGAGGGTGACGAGGGTGAAGAACTACGTTGGTTGTTTGGGATCAGGGCGATCGATACCATGCTTAGTGATTTTGGTTATGATGAAGATCGAAAATTAAAGCTGCTAGAAGGTCTTAAAATCGGATTTGGAGCCGAGTTTGGAATGAATAAATTCCTGAAAAAACAATTGGATAAAAAATTTAGAGACGAGAAAGATAAGATCAACGAGTTTTTAGTTTTTGAAAGAAAAGACAATCCCGATTATGGGCCCATCCTTGATGTATTGGATCAAAAAAGTGAAGACAGTTTAACCGCTGTTAAAAGTATTCTTTCTAGAGCAAATGGCGATGAGATTGATAGATTAATTGGTAGCTATATCCATATGCTGATGAATCGATTATTCAGATCCAAAAACCGGTTACACGAAATGGTACTTTATGATTTGCTCTACAGAACCTATAAAGTAGCATGGGGAATTAGAAAATTTAAGCAGAAAGCGAAAGCAGAATAACACAGCACGTTTATAATTAACTACAGTCTCAAGCTTAGATAAAAAGACAATTTATACCATGAGTTTGCAGATTAAAATAAATTGTATATTTTTACGTATCCCAATACGGTTAGGAAACAACACCTCTACGTTTTTTAACCCATTTCAAACCCCTATTAACATAACAAACAAGTACAATATAAGTGTATTGTTTCTTATTTGTGATGATGAGCATCGTAAACCTTTCGCCCCATAGTCGTATTGAAATTTTATAAATCAAAATTTAGAATACTATATGGAAAGAAAAAAGCCAATCATTCTTATTCCTGGGATACAAGGAACTAAGTTGTTTAATACTAATGAAAAGGACTTTACAACAGTATGGTCGGGGTTGAAGAAGTTTTTTTCGGATATTCATCGACTAAAGCTTCAAAGAGATGGGATCAATGATATTGGTGCAGAAACTATTATCGAGAGGGCAGATGTTGAGAATCTCGCGTATTCAGAAATCATAAATTACCTGAAATCAAAGGGATACCGGGTATTTATTTTTGGGTACGACTGGAGAAAATCTAATGTAGAATCTGCAAAGGACCTGGCCAGATATGTTGAAAGATTAACAGATAAGCTAAACGTAGGGTCGTTTAATTTTATCACACACAGCATGGGAGCTTTAGTCTTTTCATGCTATATGAAATTGATTACCCAAGAAGAACAAGAAAAAATTATCGAAAGTGCAATTTTTACAGTACCTCCGTTTCTAGGGTCTATAGAAGCTAGTTTTAACCTGGTGATCGGAAAATCAAAATTGTTTAATTCGAGTGATGATTTTAGAAAGATCGCCAGAACGTTTCCTGCAGTGTACGAATTACTTCCCGTATACCCTGGGGCATATGATTTTGAGAACCCACAGACCAAAAGCGCCTTTGATGTATTTGACTTTTCTAGCTATTGGCAGCAAGTTAAAAACCCGGATAGAGAAGACACCCTGGCCAAGCATAAATTAATGGCAGGTAGATTAGAATCGGTAAAAACGGTAAGAGACCAATCTAAGTTTGTTTTTGATTTTTCAGGATGTAGTGAAGCCTTACGCAAAAAACTATTGGTAATAAGCGGAGGTAATGCAGAAACAAAGAATAAAATTTTTGTAAAAAAAGGACACGATCATATCAAGAATTTTTTTGATTATGAACATTTTGATGAGTCCGATATGGGTGATGGAACCGTTCCTTTTGAAAGCTCATCGGCATTTAAGGATGCTATTCTAACGCTACATGTGAATCAAAAAAAGGTTGAATCTTGGGCAGATTCAAGATTTACAGGAGCAGATTGGCATGCGTTTTTTATGAATAACGGTCGCGTACAAAATATAATCAAGAGATTTTTAAAAGGGTCTACCCAAAGAGATACTTGGTACGAGTCTCTAGGGGGTAGAGTTCAAAAGCTTTAATAATTTTTATCCCAGAACACAACGCAATCTCAATGCAGAAATCCCCCGGTAATACTATCGGGGGGTTTTTTTTTGGATTCCTTCGGGATGTTCAGAATAACCAACTTTTCAAAGCTCTTGAATGTGGTTTGCCTTACCGATGCTTAATCCACTTTTTCTTCAGGTAGTTTGATAGCGTTTTTTTCTTTAGGGATTCGCTTTTTAAGCATTAATATCTGACCTAGATGACTAGACTGGTGTTCCATGACGTGAAACCAACCAAAGTGATTATTCATTAAAGAACCGGGGTGCATTTGTTTTAACCACTCATCGTTGCGCTTAGCCAATTCATCAATAGTTTTTTTTCTAACTTCTTTATAAATAGCTAAATAATAGTCGATTGGTTTTCCTTTAAATTGTTCACGGGCTTCCTCTCCAAGATCTAATCCTACTTGCCATTTTTGCTTTTCTTCTTCATTAAATCGTCTATTTTCGAAGGTATACACTTGATAATAGGCTTCAGCTGCGGCTAGGTGCATTATTAAAGCTCCGATTCTATTGGCTTTCTCATCTAATAAATGATCTGTTTCACGAATATCTAAATTTTGTACAACAGATTCGACGCGTGTACTAAGATTGTTGAGCATAGAAACTAATGTTCCAATTTGTGGAGTAAACCCTTCTTCTGTATTAATGACAGATTGATTCTTTATTCCTTTTCCTTCAATCATTATGCTAAAAGAATCGTTTAAAGTATTTTTTTCAGAAGCTACTGTAAATTGTTCAACAAAAACTTCTTTATCTCTGCCAATACCTCTTGTCCAACCAGGAATCACTGCATCTTTTACTTGATTTTCGAATCCTGCATTCTCTACACTAATTTTTTCATATTCTCCATTTTCATTCTGAATTGATAGCTCAAAATTGTCAAAATAAAACTTACCATTGTACAAACAGATTCCTCCAAAACTAATTTTTTTGGCATGTTTATCTATTTCTCCCTCAATAGTATATGTTTTCCATTCATTTAGTAGGATAGGTCTATCCATCATGTTATCAAAAAAACCAGATTCGCCATTAGTATTATCAACTCGTGTCCATAACCCCGCTATTCCATCTTTATCCTCTCTTTCTACTCTTACTGATGCCTGTAATTTGAACTTGGTCTTTTTGTTTGTTTTTACATTTATTGACTGAGCAAAAGACATCCAATATTGAGATATTTTTTTACTTTGTGCAAACCCAGCTGAACTCGTTGTAATAACTAAAGAAAAAACTATTATTTTAAAAAATCTTACTAACATATTTATTTTGTTTGTCTTAAAAAGCGGGCAAAGATAATGAATCATTGCTCATACGATAATTAATTGTTTTACCTGACAATATTAAGTATTCTCAGTTGCATTTTTTGATACTGAGAAACTTTTTTTCAAAATGATAATAGATAAAGAAAATGTCCTTTTTTGCCTGGGCGAAGTACCAATCCAGACTACCTTCTTTGGCGTGCAGAAGTGTAAAAACTGGTCTCACGAACTATTATGCCGCCAAGCTAATTTTTCGAATTTTGAAAATGTAGTTTTGGATGAAGCTGGGGATAAGATTTTTAGTTAAGTTATTAAGATAAATACTTGAAATTGAAATTTAGGAAATCTTATAAGGGTTATATAAAAATGGGCGAATTTAGGGTTTAATATATCGTTATAGAATTATCAAATTATTCTGGCTGATAATCGGGATGACCGGTTTGCCAGAGGGCGAATGCTAAGATATTTGCATTTTTCTCAATTCGTTTCATTCTTGTTTCATCAAAGCCATGACCAGAGTTGGAATCAGCCAATAATAAAGTAGGTTTTTTTGAACTGTTTGAATTTTGTAATCTGGCTACAAATTTTATGGGATCCCATGCAACTACCCGGGGATCATTTAAACCTACAATGGATATTGTTGCCGGATAACTCTCACCTTTTTTGATGTGGTGATAAGAATCCATTTTATATAAAGATTTAAATTCGAGAGAATCTTTAATACTTCCAAATTCCTTTGTATTATTTGGTCCATTTGGTTGAAATTCTGATCTCAACATATTCATTGCTCCAGCACGTATAACGGCAGCTGCAAAAAGATCTGGTCTTTCAGTAATGGCTCTTCCTATCAGAATACCCCCAGCACTGGCACTCTCAATAGCTATTTTTCCTTTGCTCGTGAATTTATGATTAATGAGATATTCTGTACAAGAAATTAAATCTTTCCAAGTATTTTCTTTGGTTTCCTTGTAACCTGCTTTATGCCAAGAATCTCCCTTTTCTCCTCCTCCTCTAACATGTGCTACAGCATAAATCCCTCCTTCTTGTAACCAAATTAGTTTATCCAAAGAAAAAGAGGGACTAAAAGAAATACCATATGAACCATACCCTTCTATTAGCATAGAACTTTGAGAACTTGGCTCAAAATTTTTGTGATAAATTACAGATAATGGGATTTTATTTCCATCATGTGAAGGAACTTCTAATTCTCTTATTACTAAATTATCTGTGATTTCTTTTAAGTTATCTTTATTCAAATTTTGTTTTTGCAATTGACCATTAGTATAATGATACCTTATTTGATTGGTTGTCCAGCCACTAGCAGAAATCCATAAATCAGGATAGTTATATCCTCTACTTCTCAATCGTATAGAGCCAAAAACCTTAGGGAGTTTGATTTCTTTGATTTGATTTTTTTTATTTATCTGAAAAAGCGATGATTTTACTCCATTTTCGGTAGTAACAAAATATATTCCTTGACTTGTAACAGCTAATTCCTTAATCACTTCTTTTTCCCTTTCAGGAACAAGAACCTCTGCTTCATCAAAATTAGGGTTTTGGAGAGAAGTTTTACATAGTTTGAAATTGGATGCGTTTTTTGCTGAAATAAAGACAATTGTATCTCCAAAAATTTCGTACGAACTTATTTTATGTTCTTTTTTATAAAACGGTTTCCAATTTCCTTTCTTTACATTTTGTTTTTCGATTATATATGAATCCCAATAGTTATCAACACCACCAATTTTTCCAATCAAAAAATTATTTTTTTCATTGGGTTTGGAAATTACAGGAATGTCTTCCTCTGTCATGTTAAGATCAGGATTTGTTTTTTTTGAAAAGATCACATTGAGTTTTTTAGGGTTTTTACCTATTTCGTACAATACGGTTTTCGTATTCAATAAAAACTCTTTTGAAGACGGATCAATTGTAGGCAAATGAACATAGTAGAAACCAGAATTATCAGACGACCAATGTATTCCGCCAGTAGCAGAAGGCCAACAATTATCTATTATATAAGGTAGAGGATGCTTTGATGTTACATCCAAAATTATCATATTCGATATTTCTTTTCCTTTTTCTGTTAGACTGACCACTACTTTTGAACCTTCCCAATCAGGTTTTATATAATTTATAATAAATTCTTTTTCCTTGTCTGTACCAAATGTATTGGGATCATAAAGAAAAAATTCTTCACTCTCGAAACTATTTCTATAATAAAGTTTTGCAAGCTTTTCTTCTGGTAATTTCTTTAAATAAAAATACATTCCTTTTTCCAAAATTCTTAACTTAGATATCTTATGAGTTTGTTCTTTCTCATAACTGAGTTGTGTATTGATTAACTTGTCTCGATTAGATAAAGAATTTAGGGTGTTTAGAGAATGATTATTGATTTTTTCTATCCATTGGCTAACTTCCTCGGATTGAATATCTTCAACATAACGATATGGATCGGCTATTTTTTCTCCATGTATAACTTCAGAAAAATTTTTAGGAAGCAGCGAAGGCGGTTCATTATTTTCACATGACATAAACCCTATCATTAATATTAGAACTAAAAAGGAACGTATTTTTCTCATATGGCAAAAAAACCAAATTCAACATGTTACTACATTTAGATAACAATGTTGAATTTGGGTGATTAGTTATAAATATTTATTACTTTACAAATTACTAAATATTCTCACCACAAAGGGGTTTTAATGATTTTGTTTTTCCAGTCATATATAGTACTCCCCATTTTTAAGATAGCGAGTATCATATTATTAGCAGAAAAGGCTACTACCTGAATATCTACATTTTTTTTGATCAGTTCTAATTGTAGCAGTACACCTTTGTTTAGGTTTACCTCATACAAGTGTTTTGTATTTCCTTTTAGTAGGGTTTCTTTTCCTTTTTGGAATATCAAAGTGGATTCTTGTCCTATTTAACTGTATTAAGTGATAGGATTAGAAACAGAAAGATTGTCTTTTTCATTTGGTAGTATAAATAATAATCAAAGAGAATAACTGCAGCTACTAGTTAGTTTTTCTTTGATGAAACTTGCTCTGCCATCAATAAAGCATTATAAAGATTAGCTACTTTACCGGATTTTGAGAGTTCAGCAAATGGCACTTTTGGGCTATCTTTCTTACCAGGAATAGTTACTTGCATTGAATATGAGTTGCCAGATTCCATAATTATTTCTTTTACTTGTGAAGCGCGCAGACTAGGGTATCTTGATCGAATCATTGCGGCTATACCAGAAATAATTGGAGCAGCAAAGGATGTTCCATTTGTAACTTCATATTTATTATTTGTAGATGTTGTGTACAACATATATCCAGGAGCAAACACATCTACATTCTGTTTTCCATAGTTTGAAAAATATGCAGCAAATTTCCTATTCAATTTATAAGTCATCGCACCAACCTTAATGAAATTTTGAGAAACTTCAATATCGTTTTTATGGTCTATAGGATAAAAATTACGATTATCAATATTTTTGCTATCATTACCTGCGGCATGTACCAGAAGCACATCCTTTTTAGCTGCATATTTAATCGCTTCAATGACCATATTAGATTTTGGAGAGAAAAATTTACCAAAACTCATGTTGATTACTTTGGCACCATTGTCCACCGCATAAAGTATTGCTAATGCAATGTCTTTATCATATTCATCTCCTTTAGGTACTGCTCGTAAAATCATAAGTTTTACTTTATCCGCAATACCATCGATACCAATATTATTATTTCTTGAGGCACCTATTAAGCCAGCAACAGGAGTTCCATGATTATCAATATTGATGTTACCAATTACGTTATTATTACCATAATTTTTATCATCGATATCGTTTATATTATCTGAAATTATTTTTCTATCCTGATATTTATAATTCAATTTAAAATCTTCAACGATACTATTATAATCTTCCATACTTTTCAGCCATTCTTCAGATATATCTTCTTTTAAAAATGTATAAAATAGATCTACTGATTCTTTTAGATATTTATGTTTAACGGTATCGATTTTTAATAACTTTTCAATAGAATAATTTTTGTTAGGAAAGAAATCGCTTAGCTTTGAAGTAACATCTTCATATTTATTCCTCCATTTCGAAACAAATTTTTTATCATTATCTAAAACTTTTCTTGCTTCCCGATAGAATTTTTTAGCTTCTTTAGTTATTGAATCTATTTCATTTTTTGTAATTGATAGACCTTTTCTGGTTAAAAGCTTTTTTTCCGCTAATAAGCGAATATATTCTTTTCTGGCATAGTATATATTTTCATCTTTTTTATTACCTAAAAAATTCCATCCATGAATATCGTCTATATAACCGTTTTGGTCATCGTCAATATAATTATTAGGAATCTCTTTTGTATTGGTCCATATTTGGTTTTTTAAATCTTCGTGATCAATGTGAACTCCACTATCAATTACCGCAACAATAATTGTATCACCTGGTTTTGTTCCTAACAATTCTTTATAAGCTTTTTCACAACTTACACCTGGTATAGTATCCTTTAAGATATCTTTATGTTGCCACATTTCTGCCAAATTTTTGACAGGTCTTTTTTCTTCATAACCAATAATAACAATATCAGAAGAAAAATTTGTCGAATGCTGGGATTGACATACTAACGAAATAAAAAAGATAAAAATATAAGCTAAGCGCATATATAAAAATTGAAAATTAATAATCTCTATGACCCTTGCTCTGGTTCACAAACTATCTTACCTGATATATGTACAGTTCCATCACCTCCTTTTATTCGATTTAGGTGATAATTTTGAAGTTTAACTATTTCAAATTTTTTTAATTTTAATTTCTTAGTTTTCATAATAAGTGATTTAAATTGTACTGCAATATTACAACTAAAGTATTTTATACAATAATTAAGCTATTAAGTAGAAGTAAAAATTCATGAATTTTACGTTGTTTTTAATTTTAATCATCTAATTATCAATAATTTATGTTTTGTTGAATTACACATTATTTTCTAACTGTTTAATGAAATATGAAGGTTTTATTCCTGTTTTTTTATAAAATGCTTGTGAAAATGATACCGGATTACTGTAACCTCCAGCCTCTGCGATTGCTTTAATAGTATATTTTCTAAATCTACGATCGGTTTTTAGTTTTTCTATTGTGTGCGCAATTCTTAAGTCATTAATATAATCAGTAAACTTTTTTTCTTCGTACTGATTAATAAAAACCGATAGATACTTGGAATTAGTATCCATCTTTTTAGCTAACGAACTTATGGAGACATTCTGATTAAGGTATTCCTTGTTAGATTCAAATCGTTCCAACCCTTTTTTTATAGTATTGTGAATGTCCCCAGACAAATACGTAAGAGCCTGCTTTTCTTTTTCTTTATCGGCATTATTTTTAGCAATATTATTTTGATTGATTAACAACTCAAATTTTCTTTTGTAGTTTTTCCTTTTACTATAATTAAAAATTAAAAAAATAGATATAATAACTAATACAATGAATAAGGAGATAATACTGCTGGATTTAAAAGAGTTAGATTGATGGAGGTCGGATATCAATTTTTCTTTCTCAGAAATCAACAATGGAGTGTCAAACCCTTTTTTAATTTTATTATTTATATATTTATAACTTTCATTTAGTATACTATCAACAGTAATCAATCTATTAAGATAGAATAATTGATTTTCCTTATTGTTTATATCTTTGTAATGGTTAATTAAAATCTTATAACCTTCTCTTACTTCTGGGAAAAAATCAGGATAGTTATTAAATAAACTATCTACTTTTTTAAATTGCTTAATGGAAATATCAATTTCGCCCGATTCATAATATGATCTTCCTAAATAAAAGTGCGAAAATATTATATTCGTTTGATCATTTTGTGCCCTGAGAAATGGTATTATTTTGCTTATGCTATCAATTGAAGCCTTGTATTTTTTCTTGTAAAACAAATTAACACCTTCATTCATTACAAAATAATAATACATATCATTATTAAATGATAATGATTTTTGAATACCTTCGGTATTTTTATAAGAAGCCTTATCAAATTTTTGTGTTTTGGTGTAAGAATCAGAAAGAGCAAAAAGAGACACTAAATAGAGTGCATTATCATCTGGTGTTTTACTTTTTTTTGATGCTAAAAAGTTATTGTAATTACTAAAAATGTCCAATGCTTCTTCATACTGGCCAATTTTAAGTTTCAAAATGCCTATGTTAAATTTGGCCTTATATGCCAACTCTATATTATTTTTTAAGGCATAATTGTATGATTTAAAGTAATTATCTAACGCATTTTGATAATTCGTTTGATCTTCAAAAAATACTCCTTTAGCGAGATAAGCTAAAGCAGGATGAGTTCTGTAGTTTGCCTTTTTTGTTAATTCAATTATCAGGTCAAGACATTTAAGTTTTGTAGAATCTTCCGAAATCTTGTTGAGAAGAAAATAACCATTCGCGATTTGTAAAGTATCCTGATTGATTTTTCCTTTTTTGATGTAAATATTTGCATATAATTTTGCCTCATCAAAATAATTTATACGATTAAAAAAAATCGTCTCCAAATCTTCATAGGACTTTTCTTTCAAAGAATCTGGTATTTGAAATCTATTAATTTCTTCGAGAGTTAAAAAACTAATTTCATTATTAGTTTGTCCAAAGGAAGAAACAAAAATAAAAAGAAATATTAGACGTAAGAATCCTGCCATTTGTAAACTAATCGATTTCGAACAAAGTTATATAAATCTAATCAAGATTAATGTGATATTAGTTATTTTAGTATTAACAACTTCTAGTATAGTACATTATCACATTTTTCTATTAAAGATTCATGAATTTGAAGTGCAATTTCATGAATCTAAGCATGCTTCCCTTGCATCCAATCCATCCCACACTATACTTTTGATCCAACAAAAAATTAAAACATGCGTCGTTTTGGGTATAACAAAAAAAGTAAGTTTACCATAGATACGGTACTGGCACTTAACCTTAAACTTAAACTGGATCAATTTATGTACAACCTGGTACATTATAGTCCGTATAAATTGATGCTGTATATCTGGATACATAAACTTTATTTGAAAGGAAAATCTAGCGAACAGGCAGTGCAGTTTATCTATAAAGCCAAGAGAAGGTATTTGTTACAGTATGGTTGCAGAGGCGGGGAGTGAAAAGTGAGAAGTGAAAAATGAAAAAGTAATTAGAACAGAGTATGAAGTCAAAATATCTAATAATCTAATAATCCAAATATCTAACCATCCAAATAAGAGACACATCGTCAAAAAAGATAGTTACCCCGCAAAATTTAACCAACTAAACAAATTAGCACACAAAAAGCAGTATTGCAAAAACATGAAGGAATGAAAAAGTACTAACCATCAAAAAAGGGAAACAAATTATGAGTACGATCATCAAACAAATCGAAATCATGGAGCGTATCGATCAGTTGATTCGTTTACAAGCCACGGGATCTGCAGAAGAATTGGCAGAAAGATTAAAAATCTCGAAGACCAAATTATATCGCATTATCAATCTAATGAAACGATTAAATGCCCCTATCGAGTATAACTTTACCCTACAAAGCTTTGTATATGCAAGATCTGTAGGATTTCAATTCGGGTTTTATCATAAAGAACCTAACCGAAGTGACCTACCATCTTACGCCTAAAAAATAGAGACCTGGTAGTAGTCTTTTTATACCTATCCCATACTGCCAACATCAAAAAAATAAAAAAAAATTGAAAATTTTTTTCCTCAGTCCCGGAAAATGAAACTGGCGGGTGTTAATATTGTGGTGTTAAAGAACAACTTAAATCAATCACAAAACAACTTTTATGAAAAAACAAATGTTATTTATCTTTGGAATGGTATGCGCCTTAACTTTTGGGCAAGAAGTTCCTAACATTTCTCCACCTACTCCTGAGGCCGCTGCTTTAGGTAAATTTATCGATATCCCAGTGAGTCTGCATACAGGTACGCCTAATATTTCTATTCCGATAGTTAATATTACAGAACAGGAGATAAACATTCCTGTATCTTTAAATTATCATGCTTCTGGAATAAAAGTTAATGAAATTGCGTCTCGTGTTGGACTAGGTTGGACACTTAACGCAGGAGGTATGATTACTCGTAGTGTGAGAGGTATTGCCGATGATGACCCTCAGGGTTTTATTAATACCACTAATACAGTAAGTAACTACTTTACCTTAAGCTCCTCAGAAAAGAATCTACTTTTTCAAAACGCTACAGAGGGACATCAGGATTATGAGTCTGATGTATATTATTTTAACTATCCAGGAGCAAGTGGAAAATTTTTCTTCGATCAAAATGGCGGGGTATATAGTCATCCCAAAAATGATCTAATAATTAATTATACAAAAGATAACTCAAATAAGATTGTCGGTTGGGAAATTACTACCGAAAAGGGACTAATCTATACTTTTGGTACTATTTCAGGAACCTCAGATACAGTTCTTGAAACCAAACAAAGTAGGATTCGAGCCCAAAATCAGAACCTTCCCTTGGCAATTAATTTCTATACTTCTGGTTGGTATCTTACACAGATCAAGGATCATAAAGGGAATAGTATTCGTTTCAATTATGCAAAAGGCACCAACGAAATTGAGTATTGGAATATCCTGGAACAGAAAAAATACATACAAGCTTCTCTAAATGGAGATTGTACTACACCGGGAGTATCTATTACATTCTCTGAAGATCGTTATTTTCCCGCATATCTTATCTCTATTGTAACACCTAAAGGTAGTATCCACTTTGACTATGCTATTTCCCGAGTAGACCTCAAAAATGATAAAGCACTTTCTAAGATTGAGCTAAAAGACACTAATAACCATATTGTTGATCGTTACTTATTTGAATACGGATATTTCACTACTAGCGCATGGGAACATTTTGGAAACTATGGAGATCTCGATCAAAGAACCAAGAAATTGTACTTACAAAAGATCAAACAGCAAAAGGGAAACACAATCAATCAAGAACATGAATTTACTTATTACCAGGAACACCCATTTCCTGAACGATTTTCATTTGATAGAGATTTTTGGGATTATTCTAACGGTGTTGATAACCAGTATTTATATCCCGAATTTGCATATACAACCAATGCTGGTCCAGTACACGTAGATGGAGGAGATCGCACAGTGGATGAGTCTCACGCACAAACGCTATTATTGAAGGAAATAGAATATCCTACCAAGGGTAAAACAGAGTTTGTATACGAATCCAATACAGTATCGGGTGGAGCAGCTTTTTTTGCTGGTAACAGGTTAGCCTCTAAGTTAATTATAGGATCACAAGTTGTAAACTCTAACGTTCCTGGAGAAATCGTTAGTTCTAATTTTACTCTAAATGAGAGCGGTATCGTTTCTTATACAACTTCTTTTTCTCAGAATTGTCTTGGTAATCCTACTCGTGATTGTCCAACCATTAAAATCACTAAAGCCAATGGCGATTTGATCCTTACTTTTTTGAACATAAATAAAACAGGGGTATTAAATTTGGAAGCAGGTGAATATACTATAAGCATAAAAAATGGCCCTTTTCTTTCTGATGGCGCTGCAGATATATCTTTTTATAAACAAACCATAGAAAATGACAACAACAATCCTTCAAATGTAGCAAAGACAGGAGGGCTTAGAATTAAAGAAATACGGTTTAAAGATGATAATGGAGCTATCCTAAATACTAAGAAGTATACCTATAATCAATATGATAATACGGGTTCATCAAGTGGCTTATCGCTAAATCCACCTGTTTTTTTTATAAAAAATGCCCCTTTTCGACAAGGTCCTAATTCTTGCTCTTTTAGTGTTATCCAGTCCAATAGCATATTTCCATTTAATGGACAAAGTACGTATCATGTTGGTTATACTAACGTTACAGCATATAATACTGATAAAGAACAAGGTAAAACAGAGTACACCTATAGTTTTTTTGCTGATGCAGGCGGTTTTGGTGATTCTAATGAGTTTGTTTGGGCAGAAAACTTTTATCCTTTTGCTCCAGCAGTGGATTATTCTCACAGAAGAGGGCTATTGATTCGTGAAAAAACATATACATACGATAAGGTTAGTGATACGTTTGCTGAAGTAGAAGAACTATATAATACCTATAAAAAACAAGGGGATATCCGTATTGATAATATAGCCATGGGTTATGTTGGTAGTGCCGGTGCTGGATATTTGGGATATGATAATTTAAGTGAGCGTTTTTTATTAGAACAGACCGAAAAAACAAATCGGTATAATTCTGGAGCAGTAAAGACAACTATTCAATACGGATATGATTCAGGATATCAAGGTAGAACCATGCCTATACAGACTACAACTACTGATAGTAATGCAGAAACGATAGTTACAAGAAGCTATTATCCAGATGATGTTATTTCTGCAACTGCACTAGGAGAAGATTTAACTACTGTAGAATACAATACCATTTCAAAGTTGAAGAAAAAAGCAACACAACATCGTATTGCAGCACCCATACAACAAGAGACCTATATAAATGGAGTACTTACTTCCCGACTACGTACCAAATACAAAGATTGGAGTACTAGCATTGTTTTACCTGAAATCGTCCAATCTGCTAAAGGAGGTGCAACTTTACAAGATCGTATCGAATATATCAATTATGATGATCGAGGCAATCCTTTAGAAGTTTCAAGAGTTGATGGCAGTCCGATATCGTACATCTGGGGTTATCAACAACGACATCCAATCGCAAAATTAGAAAATGTAGCTTATGCAGATATTACAAGTTATGTAAGCGACTTGCAAACCTTATCCGATGCTGATAATGACAGAACTCAGGGATATTTAGGAAAGGAAGGTGCTTTACGCCAAGCCCTAGATGACTTGCGAGACGATCTTCCCAATGCCATGATCACTACCTACACCTATGATCCTTTGATAGGCGTTACCAGTATTACGGATCCCAAGGGCGAAACAATTTACTATAAATATGATGATTTTAATCGTTTACAGTATGTTTTGGATCAGGATGACTATGTAGCCCAACAAATGCGTTATAATTATGAGGGACAAGGTTCTGATGTACTAAGTGGTGTAACCATTACCCGATCCACCTCGGGTACGATTACCCCGAACCAGGAGGTTACTTTTACCGCGGGTACTACTGGATCAGGCACTAATATGTTGTATACCTGGAGTGTCAACGGAGTAGAGGAGCAATGTGATACGGCCACTAGTTTTAGTACCTCGTTTCCATCAGAAGGCAGTTACAGGGTATCGGTATTAGCCTATGATGCACAAACCAAGCAAAGTACCGATAGTGTTATGACTATTTCTACGGTTTATGCTGGGTTAACTACCCCAAGCCTATATGAGAGCCATGATCATATTACTTATGGCACTATGGTGGATTATAGTGTGTCTGGAATCGGTGGTGGATCTGGTTCGTATCGCTATGAGTGGTATGTAAATGATGTTAAGCAATCTGCTGTGGGTACTAGTTTTCAATACACCAGTTATACCACAGGGAGCTATCGTATTCAATTTAAAGTAATAGACAAGGTTACGGGTAAATCATCAATAAGCAGTGCCAGTAGGCTAGGAGTATATGCTGAATTAGGGATTCCTTCGCTAGCCACAAGTGTATCCTCTTCCTACATTTTTACAGGTACTAGTGTTACTTTTACCGGGGGTTCTATTACGGGAGGCTCCAATGATTTGGAATACGAGTGGTATGTTAATGGTCAAAAACAATCTGAAGACCGTTTAGTTTTAGAGAGGACTTTTGGTACCTCTGGAGATTATACGATAAAATTCCGTGTGATTGATGACAACATTTCAGGACATTATAAAGAAAAGAGTGTTACGATTTATGTAAACCCCCCATTAAGTAGGCCATCAATTAGTGCCAATAAAACACATATTGTAAAGGGTACTGCGGTTACTTTTACGGCGAGTAATGTTGGTGGAGGCTCAGGCAGTCGTAGATATGAATGGTATATTAATGATGCAAAGCAGAGTGCTACAGGGACTAGTTTTACCAAGACCTTTTCCTCTACGGGTACCTATACGATTAAGTTTAAGGTGGTTGATAATACGATTCCTTCGTATGCGCTATGGAGCTCGAATACCAGAACGGTATTTTCTCACAATGATTTGACGACACCAAGTCTTTCTTCAAATCATACTCATTTTATAAAAGGGACTACAGTTACTTTTACAGCGGGTAACATTTCCGGAGGTTCAGGCAGTCGTCGTTATGAGTGGTACATCAATAATGTAAAGCAAAGTAATACAGGGGCCACGCTGGCACGGCCCTTTAATTCAACAGGAAGCTATACGGTGAAGTTCCGAGTGATAGACAACAGTATTCCTAGTTATTACAAAGAGCGAAGCGTGACCGTAAAATCATATAACGCACTCAATACGCCATCCCTTTCAAAAAGTAACACCTATTTTCTAAAAGGCGGTACGATCACCTTTACTGCCGGTAATATTGGTAATGGATCAGGCAGTCGCAGGTACGAGTGGTATATCAATAACGTAAAACAAAGCTATGCCGGAACCAAGTTAGTACAGCCCTTTAATTCAACAGGAACCTATACAGTAAAGTTCCGAGTGGTGGATACTACGATTCCGAATCACTTTAAAGAACGCAGTGTAACGGTGTATTCGTATAACCCGTTAAATACCCCTAGCATTAGTGCCAGCAAAACACACATTGTCAAAGGCACCGAAGTAACTTTTACTGCCAGTGGCATTGGTAATGGATCGGGATACCGCAGGTATGAGTGGTATGTAAATAATGTAAAACAGAGTTATACCGGAACGACCTATAAAAACAGTTTTCCAACAAAGGGAACCTATAATGTAAAATTCAGAGTGATTGATACGCGAATTTCTCCTACACATTATAAAGAATCCAATACCAGGACGGTGTATTCACATACTGCACTCAATACGCCATCGTTGGCCAAGAACCATACGTATGTATTGAATGGTACTACGATCACCTTTACAGCCGGAAGTATTGGCAACGGATCAGGCAACCGCAGGTACGAATGGTATGTAAATAATGTAAAACAGAGTTATACAGGCACTCAGTTATCCTACAAAGTAAACTCGCAGGCTGCCTATACGGTAAAGTTCCGAGTGGTGGATAACAATATTCCGAATCATTTTAAAGAACGCAGTGTCACGGTATATTCATACAATCCACTGGTTTCTCCAATAGTAAGTGGTAAAACCCATATTGTCAAAGGCACTACAGTAGATTTTAGCACCAGTGGTATTGGCGGGGGCTCAGGATATCGCCGTTATGAGTGGTATGTAAATAATGTAAAGCAAAGTGGTACGGGTACTCGTTTTTCATACCGTTATACTAGTACAGGGAGCTATACAGTAAAATTGAGAGTGATTGATACACGTATTACTCCTGCCACACATGATGTATATTCCAATACCAAAACGGTGTATTCATATAATCCAATACGTACAATTACTAACCAAACATCTACACAAATCAATAATAGCAATCCTAATGTGACTTTCAATATTACTTCGGTTACAGGTGGGTCTGGTAATTATAGTAATGTTACTTGGAGTGTTGTGTATTTACAGGATTATTCTGATAATTATACGTCTACTAATACCAGCAGAAGATTTTCTTTTGGGTCTACTAGAAATGGAGAATACAATATAACTGCAAAAATAAAAGATACCCAAACAAAGGAGATACATAGAAAGTATTTTACTGTTATAGTTAATCGATCTAATAATGGAGATCCTGATCCTGACTGTCCGAATTGTGGAGATCAATGGTAATGGGTATCAATATTAAAAACAATACAAAATGAGAATCATCATATATAGCATATTAATTTTAGGAATGGGTTTGAATCTACAAGGACAAACGACCTTGTCTGATAAGAATTATGTACATACTTCGGTACCACAAGAACCGGTTACGATTAATGATATCGAAAATGTAAACTGTTCAAATCTGGATAAGGTGAATCACACTATCGAGAGCGTCACATATTTTGATGGTCTTGGACGACCGATGCAGCAACGATCAATTCGAGCGGGAGGTACGGGAGCTTCGATCAATAACCTTCTTCCTATGGATTGGACCCCGGGAGAGGGAGGCACTCCTTTTTTCAATCAAAACGGACAAACCTCGGAAAATAGCCGGGTAACCGGAGTAGATCCGGCAGGAAAGCTCTCGTTACTCTGGCAATGTGGTAATGATGTTGAAAGCAATGCCGATGGGGGATGGAATACCGATTATTTTAATGTGGATAAGAATATAGGCTATCGCTATACAGTTTGGGTAAAACGCACCGGATCGCAAGATGGAACGACCTATCATGGTACTCAAAATGTAAACAATCTTGATGGTACGGCCAATGGCAATCCTTATTTCTGGGTTGGTGATCTGCCAGAATTGGATACGTGGTATTTGCTGGTAGGGGTGATTCATCCCTATCAGTATTCCGGAGGCAATTCAGGAATTAGTGGAGTTTATGATATCAATGGAAACAAGGTTATTAATGGAACGGACTTCAAGTGGAGAGAAGACACCACTACGGCTAGATTTAGAAATTATTTATATTACAGTACCGATGTCAACACGAATCAATTCTTTTGGAATCCTATAGTTCAAAAGTTAGATGGAAATGTTACTGCTATAGCAACCCTTATTTCGGGTGCACAAGGAAAAATAGAAGATATTGTAACCCATATCGAATATGATGCATACGGAAGACAGGCTAAAGAGTACCTTCCCTTTACTTCGGAAGGTAATGGAGCTTTCAAAAGTGTAAATGTCACTACCGATATCAATAGTTATTATTTGAATAAATATGCAGATGATTTTCCAGGCATTACCAATGCAACACAGGTCAATGCGTATAGCGAGAGTATTTTTGAAGCCTCCCCGCTTAATCGTGTATTGGAGCAGGGAGCTCCGGGAAAGGATTGGAAAGCCAATCCTAACAGCAATACCGATCATACCATCAAGTTTGATTGGGCTACCAATGCAGAAGATGAAGTAGCATATTTTGAGGTCACCTTTGCAGCTGCCACAAATACCGAAGCACCAACCTTAACCAGGGATGGCTATTATCCAGCCAATCAATTGTATGTAAGCATTACCAAAGATGAGAACTGGAGACCCGAAGACGGTGATTTGAGAACCACTCGGGAGTATAAAGACAAACTAGGTAGGGTAATTTTAAAACGCACCTTTATAGACACTCCCCCTTTGGTGGAGCCGGAGGGGGCTGACACCTATTATGTGTATG
>CANMLL010000014.1 GCA_947498775.1 uncultured Aquimarina sp. | reverse complement strand
CCCCAGACCCCCCTCTTTCAACATCATTAACATCTTATTTTTTAATTATTCTGTCCTATGAATAGGGGGAATTATAAGATTACCCCTATTGATTAGTGAGTTGCCTCGGTCAATTAACTTAACGAACTAAACACCTACTTATGCTTTTTAACATAAAAATAACATTTTCAATAACTTGAATTTCAAAAAATGAAACTGGCATGTCATAATATTGTATAGAAATATGTAACAACCTTAAAACCAAACCTAACATGAAAACAAACCAACGTTCAACTTAGGACGCTACCAAAACATTCAAACAGTGTACAAATACTAGACTAGCGCTATATAATCTCGTCTGCAAACGAGAACTGACCCAAAAAAGAGGTTGTACACACTCTTTTTAACCTATGTGACATCTTTTACATCACCATAGTGTAGAATCTTTTGTCCAAAAATTAACCATCAAATTCACACAAAATGAAAAAACTGATTATTTCTGTGGCTACCTTCTCGTGCGTGTATTTTACACAAGCACAGGTTAGCACAGGTTCCAAAATTGAATTTACCTATGATGTTTCTGGCAACCAGGAACAGAGAGGTGTGCCCGGAGGATCAAATCCCAAAAAACCCCTTGCCAAAGACAGCACACAAGTCGATCCTCATACCGAATTAGAGGTCTACACCAAAGCGATTGAAAACAAATTTGTCGTATCCCCTAACCCAACAAATGGAGAAGTGGTGCTACAATGGGAACCCGATATGGCTACTAAAATCTTGAATATCGAACTGGTGAGCTTAATGAGTAGCGCCACTACAGATATATCAAGAAACCAAAGCAATTCCGTACAAATTGATTTGTCCAGGGAAATTCCTGGTCTCTATCTGGTCATCTTTTATTTAAAAGATGAAAAAGTCGCTTCAGTACAAAAGAAGATCATCAAAATGTAATCATGTAAACACTTCTTTTTACAAAGCCTATTACTAACAATTAAATCACACATAGATGAAAACCAATCTATTCACGATATGTGCCATTATACTATGTTATATAGCTGGCATCGAGCTACATGCTCAAAATACAACTAATCTTAATCCTGTAGACGATTACACCTATGAAGAACATCGTTCTACAGTAGAAAGTTCTAGAACGTTACCCCTCAAGGGAGGACTTGCCAATACTTCTTTTGCTTCAGAAACCACAACAAAAGCCAGTAGTTCGGGAATTGGAGAAACAGAAGGCTCTTTTTCGGTATCACTTACCGGTGGTGCAACTTATAATGTACCTATTGCAGTACCACCAGGAATCAATGGTGTACAACCTAGCATTGCTATTGCCTATAATAGTCAAGCAGGTAAAGGAATAGCTGGATGGGGTTGGTCTGTATCTGGCTTATCCGTTATTTCTAGAATTCCATCCACCAAATATCATGACGGTGTTGCTGATCCCGTAGATTTTGATAATCTGGATCGTTTTGCCTTAGATGGACAACGCTTGCTCTTGAAAAGTGGAAGTTATGGAGGCAACGGTGCCGAATACCAAACCGAAAACTACTCGAATATAAAAATTACTTCACATGGGGTATCTCCTTATGGGGCGGTTTATGGGCCTTCATATTTCAAGATATACTACCCAGATGGTTCTACTGCATATTATGGCAGTTCTGCCAACTCTAAATCCAAATTAGAATATGCCATTTCATATTGGGAAAACCCACTAGGACTAAGTATTTCATATACGTACGAAACTGAAAACGGCCTTATCACACTACAAAAAATAGGCTATGGATCCCAAGGAACAAATGCACCTCTTAACGAAATTGAGTTTGTATATGGATCAAGGAGACAACCTGAACAATCCTATGTAGGTGGCGAATACTTTTTACGAAAAAAGCTGTTAAAAGAGATCAAGGTAATCGGTAACGGCACGCCGTATCGCAACTATTATCTTAATCACACAGATAGTGGATTATATGATCGATTAATGAGTATTCAAGAAAAAACAGGCGATAATACCCTTGCCCACTCGCCAATTATATTTACTTACGAGAACACAGCTAATTCAATTGAGCATACAGAGATCACATCCAGTCTAGGGGTGGTGAATATTGAGCAACGAAATGCAGAAGTCATATCTCTAGACTTAACAGGAAATGGTAAGATGGATTTTATCGTATCCCCTAAAGAAGATAGAAACAAGTTTTGGGTATTTAAGGGAACTAACTATCAACGGCCCATTACAGTGAATACCAATTTTGAAGTTGCACATATCTTCCCGACCACTTGGCTTACCAATGAAAACAAACTTTCAACAGGACAAGGGTTTACTGTCATAGAAGAAACCCCCAGTCTTTCTTTTGAATTTAAAGTAATGTCTAATGCTGCTCCTAGTTCTGGTGGTGGTTTTGCTCCTCAATATAGCAAACGATGGCAGGCCCCTACGAACCGCATAGACCGAGACTGCGATGCAGCCTTGGTTGAGAGAATACCACAAAAATTTATTTCAGGTGATTTTAATGGTGATGGCCTTACAGATATTATTGCGATAAGTGAACCTTCTGCCTCAAGAGAGTGCGACCCTGTACCCAATTGTAATCCTATTTTTCAGAACTGTTGTGACTGTACAGAAATTTCAACTAACTCAAACATAGTTACCTTTATCAATTTAGATCGTAGAATTACTGGCTCAAACTTTGCGAGCACAGCAGGGATTCTTAATTTCCCCATGAGTAAGTTTGATAAATTACTTACTATGGATGTTAACGGTGATGGAAAAACAGATTTTATCCATGTAGATAGAGAAAAATTCTTTGTCTATACGCTAGATAAAGACAACAAACTAAAATTATTATGGCAAACTAATAATCCAACTATAAATGAAGGCTTACCAATGCTTGTTGGGGATTACAATGGAGACGGTAAATCGGATATTCTTACTCCTACTGGTTTAAACACTACAAAATATACTTTGTTTTTATCAACGGGAAATAGTTTTGATGCTGCGAGTCGTACACATATGCTCTATCGCTCTAATACCTTTGACGAAGCGACTGGTGAGTTGCGTGGGTATACACTCGTTCCCTTGGACTTTAATGGTGATGGAAAAACAGATATTATTGAGTATCGTACAATTACCAATACAAATAGCTCCACGGGAACACAACAGGTATCCACCTATATAAACAGGGTCACAGATTCGTCCACGGGTGCTTTACCAAGTTTTCCTTTTGCCGGAAGTGAGAGTATTACAGGAAATCTGAAGCATTACCCCATACCTATTTTCTTATCTTCTGATAAGCGCAATGCTTCACTTGAGTTTGCTTCAATCAGCAATCAGTGGATCTCCTCCTTTGGTTTTAATCAGGATAATAGAAAAAACATGGCATTGAAAAAAATAAGCAACAATGGCGTAGAATACCATATGCACTATGCCGATATGAATGCCGCTGATCTAGATAGCCAAGGTGTTTATTATAGAGGATATGACCAGACATACCCTTATGTGGATATAGTAACATCTCCAGGCACAAAACTGGTGAGTAGAATAGAAAGGAAAGTTGCTTCAACAGATATTCCTACGATGATGCAGAAGTTCAGCTACAAAGGTGCAGTGTCTCATTTAGATGGACGAGGTTTCGTAGGTTTTCAATATACTGCTCGAAGTAATTGGCACAGTAGCAGTGCTGACAGAATATACGATAATTTCTCATTCAACCTAAATCTCCGAAATGCCATCATCGAACAGTATAGTACTCCGTTCACAGAAAGGTTTGGAAATGTCCCTTCTGATTATATTTCAAAAACGAAAAATAACTACGAACATCAATTGTTTGGTAATAAAGTATTCAAAATCAAATTAGCATCTTCTACGGTTCAAAATAGAATAGAAGGAACAAACATTTCTCGACATTTGGTTTATGATGAATATAATAATGTAACTAAAGAGACTACAAATTATTCGGGTCATGGAAGTAACATTGTGGAATACTCCTATCGTAATAGTCCAGGAATCCCCTACTCTATAGGTAGATTAACTGGTAAAAAGACAACCACTACTATTGGCGGTGATATTTTTGGATTCCAAGAAACGTATGCTTACAACGGTGCGTTGATTAGCGGGAAAAAAATAGGAAATATTGATGATGAATTTAGATTAGAATCATACACCTATGATGAATTTGGAAATCTTTTAACCAATAAAGCCATTGCTCCAAGAGGAGAAGGTGAAAGAATTACAAAATTTGAGTATGACCCCTCGGGTAGATTTATTATAAAATCTACCGATGTTGAAGGATTAGAAAAGAAGTTTGAGTATAATCCTATAAATGGAAATCTACTCAAGGAAACGGATCAGTTCAACTTAACGAGTAATTATACCTACGATAAATGGAATCGTGTAACCAAAGTGACTGATTATTTAGGGAATTCGACCACCACAAACTATTCCGAAAACAGACGTCAATATACAGTTACTGTTGACTCTGATGATGGAAATAGTTCTTCCGAAACCTATGATGAACTAAAACGAAAAATCAAAGAAAGAAAAAAAAGCCATGGCGGAAGATGGATACAGGTAACTTACGAATATGATCAATACGACCGTATTTACCGACAAAGTGAACCCCATTATGGTGGTGCTCCCACACAATGGAACACTACAGAATATGACTTTTATAATAGAGTAAAAACTCAAAACTTCTATAACGGAAGATCGGCTACTTACACTTATAATCAACTTTCTGTAACCGTTGATGATGGGACAACCACCGTAACTTCAACAAGGGACGCAATGGGTAATATTACTCAGGTGTCAGATCCAGGTGGGACTATCAACTACACCTATTTTGGTAATGGTAATTTAAAGTCTTCCGGCTATGGTAGCGCAACACAAATAATAGAACAAGACGGCTGGGGTCGTAAAACAAAACTCACCGATCCATCGGCAGGAGTATATACCTATGAGTATAATGGGTTTGGAGAACTTACCAAAGAAACCAATCCCAAAGGAACGTTCGATTATACCTATCATCCCTCTGGACGAATGTTGCAAAGCAAAATCTCTGGGGATAACGTCAATATGACAACAAACTATATCTATGATGGGACTACTAATCTTCTTACTGGAATAAGTGCTAATGATGCATTAAATGGCAGGGCGTATGAGTACACATATGGCTATGACAGTTATAAACGTGTTAATCTTATTACAGAAAATACAGGAACTGCCCAATACGAGAAAACCATTATATATGATAGCTTCGGTAGGGTTATTAAACAAGGGTTTATAGCACAATCAGCGGGTAAATCGAGTACGAGTAGTGTTGATCTTGTGTATGATCAATATGGAGCACTTGCTAGCTATGCCGGAATGTCTATCAACGATCGTAATGCAAGAGAACAAATTACAAACCTCTCCATCGAAGGAGGTTTGAGCATCAATAATGAATATAATACCTACGGATTCTTAAATAAAACGTCGGTACAGATGCCAAATGCTACTGACAATATTATAGAAAACTCCTATTCTTTTGATGTGCAAAGAGGGAATTTAACCAGTAGAACACACGCCATCAACTCGGTTGGGTATGCTGAAACCTATACAGAGAGTTTTCAATATGACAGTCAGGATCGTTTGACTACGATTAATGGCCCATTTACCAAAACCAACACATACGACCCCTATGGTAGAATTACCGATAATACTGCTATTGGAGCATTTGCTTTCCAAGAGGGCAGTAAGCGCTATCAACTCAAAGAAATGACCCTGAATGAGACAGGTGCTATGTATTACGAAAATCGAGCCACACAGCAGATCTCATATAACGCCTTTAAAAAACCTGTTGAGATTCATGAACCCAAAAAAGGAAGAGTGAGTTTTCAATACGGGCCTATGATGAATCGAACCGATTCTTGGTATGGAGGATTGGATGAGGATAAGAATGCTCGTAGATATCATAAACAATACTCTTCAATTATCCCTGCTGAAATCGTACATGATAAAACGGAAAACAGTCATAAGTTTGTATTCTACAATGGTGGAAGTGCCTACGATGCACCAAGAGCTACCGTACAAGAATACCAGAATGATGTAAGTAGCAAGCCTGAAGGATATTATCTACAACGCGATTACTTAGGAAGTATTCTAAATGTAATTAAGTTAACTACAGACGGTGTCGCAGATGAGGGAGAACTTGTAGAAAGTAGACAATATGGAGCTTGGGGAACCTTAGATGCTTTCTGGTCAAAAGAACCCAAAAAGGTGAAGGGACATGGTAGCCTGTTTGATAGAGGATATACAGGTCATGAGCATTTCTTTGAAGTTGGTCTTATTCATATGAACGGACGTATGTATGACCCCCAATTGAACCGGTTTTTATCGCCTGATAATTATATTCAAGATCCTTATAATACACAAAGCTTTAACCGTTATGGCTATGTGTTCAACAACCCATTGAGGTATAATGACCCTAGTGGAGAGACAGCACAATGTGACTGCGGAGGTTCAGGATGGTGGATTAATGGTGATGGTATAGATGATTTATGGGATCGATCAGGTATTAAAGATTGGGCTGAAGGTGCGTTTAGTTGGGGACCTGTGATTAGTGATGCTATAGAGGATATTGGTGACGCTATCAGTAAGCCGATACGAGAAGCTGGTAGGTGGTTTAGAAGATTATTTGGTGGTGGTAACTCGGGCCCCAAGATTAGACAATTCCATAATGACTACTCGGCTGGCGATCCGCTGATGCACCCAAACCCTGGTATATCTTCCTTGTTTACTATGGACACAGCAGCTTGGGCAACGGTAGCATTTAATGTAGGCCAACTTAATTTTGCTTCACAAGCAATTCAGGGAGTAACCACCGCAGTTACTAACCCTGCATCGCTATTTACAGTAGATACGTATTTAGGAGCAGTATCTTCTGGATTAGAAATCGCTTTTCCACAACTTCGCGCAGCACGTACGAATGCGAGTATACAACAAGCTGCGTCAACAGGTGATATTAATAATGTTTTTTATACCTTAGGTGGTATCCAGGCGGAGATTTTTACAGAAGTAGCTTCTATAGCACCAGCCTTTAGAGGCGCTCAAGTAGCATCAACAGCAGGTAATAGTGTCGCTACTGGAGGAAGACTTGGAAACGCAGCTACAAGAGGTCAAATCGCAAAGATCGCTAGAGAACTGGAAAAAAGAGGTTACACTATTGAAGGTGGTGGCGGATTGCTTCCTGAGGAGTATTTAAAACCTTTAGGCGGTGGAAGAAAGGGCGGGTCATATCTTGACCTTACAGCTAAGCATCCTTTATATCCTACACTAAGAATCAATACGGTAGATGTATTGAAAAATGGGATAACCCCCACGGCTAGAGAATTGAGGAACGCAGCACGTATTAGGAAGCAAATTGGGCCAGGAGAACATTTATTATTAATACCAAAATAGGAATTTAAAAGACATAAATGATGAGAGGCAAACAAACAATGTTTCATATTTTTAAAGAGGATATTTTTCAAATCATTAAAGAAGTTGAAACCGAATTCGATGTTAAATATTGCAGAAGAGGGTTATTTGATAGCAAAGAGATTGTTACTTATAAATCCTTAATAGATGACCCTTATGCTGGATATGCCCGGTCTGGGGATTGGAATGACTTAGACGCTTATTTAGTCATTCCAAATGATGCAAAATTGCACATAAGAAGTGTTCCCCAAAGAAAAGGAGGCATTAAATATGCTGTTGATCAACTAGAGAATCCAAAATCTGTTGAGATAAAACTTGGTGGAATCTATAAGGAAAAGGATCAGGTCAACGTTGCTGGAAGAATAGGCACCGTATCGGATAACCCTTTTTCTAAAGCGATATACAAGTCATTTTCCTCAAAGATCAAAAAGAAGTTTAGAAAAGTTGGCTCTTTCTATATTGGCCCAAAAGCCGATGAAAAACTCAAAGACGGTTGGCGTCTAGTAACTAATGAGAAAATGTCCAAAGATTTTGATCTGCCTTTGGCCAATTAATTATTATTTTAACCAGGTTGTTTTAAAAAACAGCCTGGTTTTTATATACTTTGATTTAATTAATAATGATATATAATCAGGAAATCATTAAAGAAAGACTTCTAAAAGTCGGTGTAGAAGTAGATAGCATTTATGATTTGGTAAATACTAACGAAAAATATCCTCAAGCAATTGATACATTAATTAGCTTACTTAATGAGAACATTGATTTTAATCAAAAAATAAAAGAAGGAATTGTAAGATCACTTGCAGTTAAAGAAGCAAAAGGAAAGGCTAACGATGTTTTGTTCAAATTATACGAACTTAATTCAGAAGATCTAAGATCCTTAAATTGGGCAATTGGGAATACAATTTATATTATTGTCCAACCTAAAGACGAAGAAAAAATAATTGAAATTGTTAAAGATAAATCGAAAGGAACAGCAAGACAGATGTTTGTTTCTGCTTTGGGAAAGCTTAAATCCGACGCAGTAGAAAAAGTACTGATTGATCTCCTAGATGATGAAGATGTAAGAGGACACGCCATTTCTGCCTTAGGTAAGTTAAAATCCTTAAAAGCAGCTTCTAAAATTTCCACATTTCTGGATCATGATAATTCGTGGATAAGGAAAGTAGCAAAAAAAGCTTTAAAAAAAATTGGTTAAAGGTTGAGGGTTGTTCTGTTGTAGAACCGCCTGTCCTTTAACATTAAAAAATTAAAAACCATGAAAAAAACGTTTGGAATTATGTTAATCGTATTTGGTAGTCTGGTACTACTATTAAATATGGCGACAATACCTAATGCTTTACTATCAATAATGAATGCCGCTAGAAATGGTAGTGGCAATTTAGCATATGTATTAGGTGGTCTCTCAATGACATTTATATTGTTTGTTTTTGGAGGCTTAATGTTATTTTTTGGAGTTAGACTCATCCGAAAAAAGCAAAAGCTCCAAAATAAGATGTAGAAGCTTACTGAAAGAAAAACTGTTTCAAAACAAGATTTCACATACCAGGAAGCAATATGGCAAGAGCAAGTAAAACATTTGATGTTACAAATTACAACGACGCAGTAATACAGGCTATTCAATTTAGGAAAGAGTATACGGAAGAACTTTTATCAATCCAGACTCAAGCCTGTAACCATAGAAAAGCAGTGTTCTTAATCGATGTTCAGATAGCTTATTTAAACTCTTTAGACAATGTTGATGAACCCGGACATCAAAAAGTCCAAAGAACCGATAGGCACATTAAAGAAAAAGCAAAATCTCTCGAACAATTTAACATTGCATTATCAAAAAAAAGATTAATAAACGGATAATTCCCATTCATAAAATATCAGACTTTCACGTTGGTCTTTTCCACTCCTTTTTACCGATCACCTTAAATACGCCAATAAAACCTACAATAACAAAATGACTTCTTTAAAAAGTTTTTTTGAGTGGGCAATTGACAATCATGACTTATCCCAAAAAAACCCTTCAAAAAAGTACGCCACAAATCCACTAGAACAAAGAATGGTACCATCACAAAAGAAGAATTTAATAATCTGATTGATCCAAAAAATATGTGTTATGATAATGGTTGGGTAACAATTGGTAACAAAACAGCGAAAAGAAGAAATGTATATCGTAATTTTCTATCAGACGGGATACAGCTATGCCTAGATACTGGAGGTCGTCGAGAAGAAGTTGTAGAACTTCGTTGGGATATGATCCATGAAATTAACAACACTATTTCATATATTGAATTCAATAACCTTAAGGTCGAAAGAATGTTGGGAGATGGATTCAATGACAATGTTCAAACTAATGTTATTCCTATAACCAAGGATCTAAGAAAACTACTATTCAAACTTGGATATTAACAGCACAAAGGATCTAACGAATTCATAATCTGTCCAAATAATGTGAAAAAACTTCAACTAAAACCATTATGGAAAACCTATCTAAAGATTTTTCACATTATTATGACAGATTAAATACTGGAAAAAACTTACAAATGAAATGCCTAAGAAAAACATACCTAACTTACCTTAAACTAGCAATAGGCAATGATATGAGAAAACTGGATTCACATGCTACTGATGAAATCCTTGACAAACATTATATCGATCCAACTGTAATCAACAAAGCAATAGCCGAGATGACTATTTTCGGCAAATAAAACTTAAAAAAATAGGTACTCCGTTTGGGTACTACAAGCCAAAATCCAATGAAATTCTCTTATAGACAGACTTCTACAAACAAAAATAACCTTCTGAAATTCAGAAGGTTATTTATAGTAGCGGGAACAGGACTCGAACCTGTGACCTTCGGGTTATGAGCCCGACGAGCTGCCTACTGCTCTATCCCGCGATATATAATAAATGATTTACTCGTCTTTTAAACTTCGAGTTATGAGCTCGACAAACTACTTATTATCCCTTTCGGACGGCAAATATACGATCATTTTTATTGTAAACAACACTATTTTTATTAAAAAATTCTAAAAAGATGATAAGTATCTTTTAATAAGCATTTTAAGGTTATTGTTCAATATTAATTGCTTCGAAGCCTACTAATTCTTGATCTTCGAACCTTGGATGCAACTCTATAGGATTGCAACATACTTCACAATCTTCAACATATACCTGATAGGTCACTGATGGATCCAACAGCATCGAGATTTCCTCCCAACAATATGGACATTGAAAAAAATGTTCGAACATTTAAGTTATGTATTATACCGTAAAACTCTAAAACTCTATATTTAATAACTGCCCTGTTAATTGCAATAGTTGTAACTCTGCAAGTTTAGCATCGTATTTTGCCAAGGTTTTATTGGTTTGAGCTTGAATCAAATTAATCTGTGCTTGTCTAAATTCTATAGAGGTAATCTGACCAAGATTAAATCGTTCTTTAGAGCGCTCAAAGTTATTTTGATTGGTCACAACATTTTGTTGCTGTATTTCGTAAACTTTCAAACGATTTTCATAATTGCCCAATGCATTGGCAATATCTCGTTTCACCTCTTGCTCTAGTTGTTCTTGTTGAATTTCCTGATTTTCCAAGGCAATTTTTGCATTCTTAATTTCTGTAATAGTACGTCCTCCATCAAAAAGATTCCAACTCAAATTTACAGATGCCGAAAGACCATCTGACGTAAGCGTTGCTAAGAAAGCTGCAGCATTGTTATTGTTTTTGTTCCATCCGTATGTTCCGGTTAAACCAATAGTAGGTAAATAACCCGATTTACTTACTTTAAGATCATATTCGTTGATTTTGATATTGCTTTGATTGCGTAAAATTCTTACGTTATTTTCAAATGATTTTTCTAGAAAGCCGTCGATCTGCAATCGGTTTACAAAATTAATGGTCGTATCTACTTCAAATGTTTTGGTAAGATCATTATTAACAATCAGATTTAAATCACGTTTGGTATTTACTAATAGTTGTTTCGTATTAATTAAATTTATACTATCGTTGGCAGCATCAACCTGAGCGTTAAGCACATCAAGTTTTGTGTTTTGACCATATTCAAATTGATAATTAGATCTGGTTATTCTTTCTTCGGAAATTTGCAAAGTTTCTTTCAAAATTGTAACATTTTCTGAAAGTCTTGCTATTTCAAAATACACAGTAAACAGCTGAAGGATTGTGTTTTCTATGGTTTCTCGTGCTTGTAATTCGGTTAAATTATATTGTTCCTTTAGTCTCTTATAATTATACCAACGCCCTAGTCCGTCAAACAAAGTATAATTAAGATTAACCGCTGCGTTATAACGATCACTCTCTGCACCATTCAAAATATTCGTCTCTCCATTGGCAAACTGTGCTTCGATATTATCTCTATTATAAACGGCAGCAGCATCACCGGTTACGTTGGGCAAATAACCCGAATTTAAAATGTTTTTATTATTTGACGCTATTTGTATGTCGTTGGTGGCAATCAATATTCCGAAATTATTCTCTAATGTTAGTCGTATAGCTTCCTGCTTTGTTAACTTTTGAGCTACCACTCCAGAAGTTAAAAACAGAAAGAAAATCAATTTTTGCATATAATTACGCTTCTTGCAGTTCCTTAGGTTCTTCATCTACTTCTTTTTGTTCTTTTATAGCTCGTTCTACTTCTTCCTTGGTTATTTTATTTCCGGTAGCCAACCACTTGGTTCCTACTTTAATACTATTGCTAAATGATAGATATAATGGTAATACCAATAATGTAAGTACTGTTGCAAAACCAATCCCATAAGCGATAGAAATTGCCATAGGAATCAGGAATTGCGCTTGACGACTCTGTTCAAAAATCAATGGTGCCAATCCAGCTATAGTCGTTAAAGACGTTAGGAAAATGGCTCTAAAACGTGATTTACCAGCCTCATAGATAGCATCATCAAAAGTCATTCCTGATCGAAGATTACTGTTAAATTTCCCTATGAGTACCAATCCATCATTGACCATAATCCCAATGAGTGCTATAATTCCCAATAAGGACAATATATTGATAGGGAAACCGTGTATCCAGTGCCCTAATGCTACCGCGGGAAGACTTAACGGAATCAAGAGTAATAGCAATAATGGTTGACTATAACTTCTAAACGTAAACGCTATAGTAATATATATTAATGCCAAAGAGGTGAGACCGACTGGCCCTAAGGACCCTAAAAACTTACCAGCTTCTCTATTTTGCCCTTCATAAGAAGGAGTTACTGTAGGATATTTTGAAATAATATCAGGCATTATGATTGTACGAATTTCATCTAAAACATCTGTAGAACTGGTCGTTTCAGGATTTTTTAAATCTGCCGAAATCTGAATTTCACGTCTTCCATCTAGATGATTTACTGCAATATCTCCACGTTCTATAGTATACTCTGCGATTTCATTTAGTGGCACTCTTTCGCCTGTTGTAGTGCCTATTCGCATATTATCCAAATCCAAAATAGAAGAACGGTTTTCGCGATCATAACGTACCCAAACTCTAATTTCATCTTGTCCTCTCTGAAAACGTTGTGCCTGTACCCCAAAGAAACCTGCTCTTACCTGAGCCATTACGTCCCTTAGATTAAGTCCCAGAGCATAAGCACTTTCCTTGAGTTCTAATCTGATCTCTTTAATTCCTGCAGGATCATTATCGGCTACATCTTTTAATCGTACATCGTTTTCCAAGACTTTTTTAAACTCTTCTTTAGCAGCTTTTAGCTCTCTAATATTATTTCCTAATAAAGAAACCGAAACTGGGCTTCCACCAAAATTACCCCCAGAACCAAATATTAATCGTTCTGCACCAAATACAGGGCCTACTTTTTCGCGTAGGCGGTTTGCGACCAGTCCCGAACTTACAGCATCAGGACGTTCTTCTCCTGGTAGAAGATTAATTCGCAAAGAAGCACCAGAAGATGAAGAGATACTTCTGATTACATTTTCAAACAACATTTTACCTTCATATTCTTCTCCTTTTAAAAATTCGTCGGTGAGTTCCTGATTGATAAGCCACGCATTTTCTTCTATCATAGATATAATAGAATCGGTTACCTTTTCATTTGTACCATTAGGCATTCCTAAATCAACTGAAACTGCATCACTGGCTATACGAGGAAAAAATGAAGTTCTTACGATTCCTCCTCCAACACTTCCAATAGTTAATATGAGAATAACTATAAAGATAGAAAAAGTAAAAAATTTATTTTTTAAGGCGAACTGCAAGGTTGGGCTATACATATGATCACGAAGCCATTTCATGATTCGATCACCAAAAGTATTCACATAACGAAGCTTAGAAAATAGTTTAGCAATCCCTTTTTTAGGTGCTGCAGTTTCTGCCTTTAAGGCTTTAGAATGCGCCAAATGTGCAGGAAGTATGATCAGTGCTTCAACAAGAGAGACCGTAAGTGTAAGAATAACAATAACAGATACTTCTCCAAAAAAATCACCAATTCGACCATCAAGAAACAAAAAGATGCCAAAAGCCAATATGGTGGTCAAAATAGCAGAAACAATAGCAGGAATTACTTCCATAGTACCATCGATAGCAGCTTGAACCGGAGTTTTTCCTTTTTCGTAATGTTGATAGATGTTCTCTGCGATAACGATTCCATCATCAACCAAAATACCAATGACAATGATCATCCCAAATAGCGATAATACATTGATCGTAACATTAAAATAACCGGCAAAGACAAACATTCCTAAAAATGCTATGGGTAAGCCAAAAGCTACCCAAAAGGCTAGACGAGTGTTAAGGAATAGTGACAAGAAGGTGAGCACCAGTAGCATACCAATAACAGCATTCTCTGTAAGAAGTTTTGTACGCTGTACCAAAGTTATAGAGCGATCGCTAATGACGTTAAGCTGTACGTTATTATACTTCTGATTAAATTCTTCTATGTATTCTTTTGTTTTTTCTGCCGAAGAAATAAGATCCTCTGTGTTAGTACTTGTTATTTCTACATTAACTGCAAGATCCCCGTTAAAATATGTAGCGTTAGGGGATTCTGAAAAGCGATCTCGTATTTCGGCAACGTCTTTAAGTCGTATGGTTCGACCAGAAGCATCTGCTCGTATAATTAAATTATAAAGTTCATTACCATAATAAGAACGATTATTGGCTCTAATAAGGTATTCTTCGGCATTTGTCTTGATGGTTCCTCCTGTAGTTAAAATATTTGCCTGACTTACCGCCTGAGCCACTTCATTAAAACTGAGTCTGTAGGCTAACAAACTATTTTCATTAACTGCTATTTCGATTTCTTCGTCTGGATAACCACTAATATTAATTTGCGATATACCATCAATGCTTCTGAGATCGTTCTCAATCTGACGGGTAATTTGTTTGAGCGTACTCAAAGGAATATTGGTCCCACTTACTGCAAAATTAATAGTGGGTCGAACAGCCTCTTGCTTACCTACTACGATAGGCTCCATTCCTGTGGGAAAAGAAGGTACCCTATCTACAGCATTTTTCACTTCGAGTAGCATAAAATCGATGTCTTTCCCTTTTTCGATTTCGACATTTATACTACCGCTATTTTCTCTAGATGTTGAAGTTACACGTTCTATCCCCTCTAATCCTTTAAGATTATCTTCAATTTTTAGCACTACGCCTTCTTCTATCTCTAGGGGAGACGCTCCGGGATAAGCTACGCTGATATTTATATTTTTGGAATCTGTAAGCGGAAAAAATGATGATTTCAGAGAGAGTGCGCCAAAAACTCCAAACGCAATAAAAGCGATCACTATAACGTCTACAGCAACATGATATTTGATAAAATAAGAAATGACTTTGCGCATGACTACTGTTTTGTGCCCGTACTGATCATATTATTGTCAGATACCGAAGATTTTTTACTTTTTTCCTGATAAACCTTTACTAACATCCCTGCATAAGCTCCGGGAACAGGTTTATTCAGGATTACATTTCCATCAGGGACTCCTTTAAGCACTACCTTTTTATCAGAGAAATAAACGGGTTGTACATCGATAACATCTAATATACTATCTCTTACCACAAAGATCTGATCTCCATTCTGAAGCAGATTACGATCGATCTCGATAGCATTAGTTTCTTTTTTGGCATCTAAATTAGCTTCGAGATAGATTCCTTCTTTCAACATAGGATCTTTAACTTCTATAAAAGCAGTAATGGTTTGCGTAGCTTGATCCACCCTGCTATTAATTCTACTAACCGTTCCCTTGTAGTTTTTAGTCTTATTTAGGTTAGAAAGTTCTACTGACTCTCCTAATTTCAGAAGATCTGCATATTCTTTTCCTACAGCAACTTCCATTTCATACACTCCCGTTTCTATAAATTCTCCTAATTTCTGACCTTGACGAATTAAAGTTCCTTCGGTCACCAAAGCCTCTGTCAACACACCATCAAACGGAGCCGAAATAGTATATTTTGACAGTCTTTGCTCTAGATTCTTTACATTGTAGTAGGATGTATGAATATTTCTTCCTGTAATAAAATATTTTTCTTTTTCTGAAGTAGTCTCTGGAAGCTGTGGAGTAGCTTTGTTCATATCAAAATTACTAAGATATGTTTGCCATTTATCATAAATTTCTGGATAATCCATACGTAAATCAGGCATGATTGCGGTAACTTGATTATACAAATTACTCTTTGCAGATTGAACACTTGCATAATATTCTGAAGCGTCAATTCTAATTAGAGACTGCCCTTTTCGATATGTCTGCCCTGTTTTAAAAAGTTTAGTTCCTCCTCTAAAAATCCCTTGTACTTCTGCATACAACTCTAATCGTCTCTTGGCTGTAAGGTTTCCGTTTGCAGAAATCTTGATAGGAATGGTTTCATTTTTAATAGTATCAACAAAAACCGTTTTAATGACTTTTGCAGGTCTGGGTTTGGGTCTGGTTTTACTATCAATAATTTTCCTGGCCAAAAAAACGGCTCCGACGATTAGTAATAATCCAAGGACGGAAAGTATTATATTTCTCATACAAGCAATTTTGTTTAAGCTTTATCCTACAAAAGCTTCACAAAACTATCAACAACGAGGCTAGGTTGCAGTTAAAGAACTCATAAAAGTTAACATCTATAAATACTATTAGACCAAAACAAAAAAAACATCTACAAAGCAGATGTTTTTTACGATAAAATTTATTGCGATTTTGTTATTCTTCGGCAATGTCTGCAATTTTGGTTTTAATCTTTTTAAGCGTTGTGATTAGTGTATCTATCTCTTCTTCACTCAAACTTTCTTGCACTGCAGGAATCAAATCATACATTATGGGTTGAACTTTTTGAATTACTTCTTTTCCATGATCTGTCAAAAAAATTCTATTTACTCTTCTGTCATTTTCATCACTTTTTCTTTCTACCAAATTTTTACTTTCCATGGTATTTACCAATCTAGTCATCGAAGTTTTGTCTCTATGCGTGATGAAAGCCAAATCATTTTGAGGTTGCCCATCATTTACGTGTAATCTTTTTAATACACTCCACTGTTCTTTGGAAAGGTCCAATCCATTTTGACGAAAAGCTTTTTGAACTAAAAATCCAAAATCGTAGTGAATCTTACCAACCCAAGATAGTGCATGGGTATTTAAATCGATGGCTTTTGTATTATTCATAAATACTGTCATTTAATTTTCAGATACAAAAATATCTATAAAAATCTAGTTGTACTTGCAGTTAACGATAAAAATATCACAAAAGTATACTACGATTTCTAACTTAACTTTATGGTAACAGAGCGTGATTTCAGAAATCCTTAACAAACCTAATTATCAACTTATAATATTCTAATTTGAAATGTGATTAACAATCAATTTGTCAAAAAAAGCACCTATATGCTATATATTTGTTATCGCATCAATTTCTTCCTGCAAAGCTTCCCAATTTTCCATCAAAGATGTTAATTCATCTTTTTTTGCCTGATATTTATCAAAAAAATTAGGTTGTGCGATGGTTTGATCATAGTTTATAGCCAATTCTACATCTATATCCTTAATTTCTTTTTCCAGCTTATTGATCTTAGACTCTATGTTACTAAGTTTATTATTTAATGATTTAAGCTTTTTCTGGCCCTCATAGGATTGTTTTGCAGTTTCTTTAGTATCTGAAACGGCTTTTACTTGTTTGTCTTTCTTTTCAATATCCCTAAGATCGTTTATCCTGCGCTCTTCTAGATAGAAATTTATATCTCCGAGGTATTCTTTGATCTTTTTATTTTTAAACTCATATACCGTAGTACTCAACCCTTGTAAAAAATCTCTATCGTGTGATATAAGGATCAGGGTACCTTCGAAGTTTTTCAATGCTTCTTTCAGTACGTTTTTTGATTTAATGTCTAAGTGATTGGTGGGCTCATCCATTACTAAGACATTAAACGGTTGTAGAAGCATTTTACACAATGCCAATCTATTGCGCTCTCCTCCTGATAGTACCTTTACTTTTTTATCGACCTCGTCTCCTCTAAACAAAAATGCACCTAACATATCACGAACTTTGCTACGTGTTTTTTCGTCAGCTGCATTGATCATGGTATCATGAATGGTTAATTCTCCATCCAGGTATTCAGACTGATTTTGGGCAAAATATCCAAGTTGCACATTATGGCCCAGTTTAAAATCACCGTCATGAGATATTTCATCCACGATAATTTTTGCTAATGTGGATTTACCTTGACCATTCTGACCCACGAATGCTATTTTGGATCCGCGCTCAACCAATAAGTCAATCCCTTTTAAAACCTCTTTATCCTCATAGTTTTTTCCAACACCTTCAGCTTCTATAATAACTTTACCGGGTTGTACGCTCACAGGAAATTTAATGCTCATAACGGCATTATCATCTTCATCGACCTCTATCCTATCAATTCTATCCAATTTTTTGATCAATGATTGCGCCATAGAAGCCTTAGAAGCTTTGGCCCGAAACTTTTCTATTAGTTTTTCGGTCTGCTCGATCTGCTTGGATTGATTTTTTTGTGTGGCTAGTTGTTGCTCTCTGATTTCTTTACGAAGCACTAAATACTTAGAATAGGGTTTATTATAATCATAAATACGTCCTAATGAAATCTCGATGGTTCTATTGGTCACATTATCCAGAAACATTTTATCATGTGAAACAATAACCACCACCCCTGGATATGTTTTCAAAAAATTCTCAAGCCAAATAATAGATTCGATATCAAGATGGTTTGTTGGCTCATCGAGCAATAGGATATCATTGTTCTGTAACAAAAGTTTGGCAAGTTCAATACGCATACGCCACCCTCCAGAAAATGTATCAGTTAATCGATCAAAATCCTCTCTAACAAATCCAAGCCCTTGCAACACTCTTTCAGCCTCTCCTTGGTAGTTATACCCCCCTATAATCTCATAATGCTGTGTATGATCACTTAAATTAGCAATTAACTGATTATAGCTTTCACTTTCATAATCGGTACGCTCTGCAAGTTGTTGGTTGATTTGATCTATTTCAAGTTCGATCTTCTTAATTTCTATGAAGGCTTCATAGGCCTCTTCTAGGACTGTACGCCCTTGTATAAAATCGATATCCTGCTTAAGGAAACCAATTTTCACTTCTTTATCCATGGCTATCTGCCCAGAATCGGGTTCTTGCTCTTTAGACAAAATTTTAAGCATTGTAGACTTCCCTGCTCCGTTTTTTCCAACTAATCCCACTCGGTCTCCAGCAGTAAGCATAAAGCTTATTTCTTCAAAAAGATATTCTCCTCCAAATGAAATCGATAAGTTATGTATGTTTAACATCAGCTTTTGAATATTTTGTGCAAAGATGATTAATTTTGCCTTAGCAAAAAAGCCGCTTATGAACTTCTTAAAAGGAACTAAAATTTATAGCATTTTTACGGGGAGTTGTCCCGTATGCCAACAAGAAAGTATGTATGAGGAATCTAACCCATACAAATTGAACCAAACCTTAAAAATGCATGAACGCTGCAGTCATTGTGATACCAAGTATAAGATTGAACCTTCCTTTTTTTATGGTGCTATGTATGTAAGTTATCCTGTAGGTATTGCATTTGCCGTAGCTGCTTTTGTGATTAGTAATCTTTTGTTGAAACTAAATCTGGTTATTACTTTTTTAATAATCGCAGCAACAATGATTTTTTGTTTGCCTATTATTTTAAGATTATCCAGAAATATCTGGATCAACTTTTTTATGCATTATAATAAAGAGAAAAGTTTATCGTAGTTTTTCAAAGCGTTTGATATCGATCTCTTTATCCAAAGGGGTTCCCTTTTCGATATATTGAAATAAGTTTTCGGCAACCGAAGGACCAATAAGTATTCCTCTACTGCCCAAGCCATTAAGAACATGTACGTTTTTATAATCTGGATGTGTGCCTATCAAAGGCCTTCTGTCCCTTACAGTGGGCCTAATCCCAGCTACTTGATCTATTACTTTATACCTTACTTTCAAAAAACTTTTTAGTTTTTCTTCTATCTCTTCTTTTGCCTGTACTGTTATTTTTGGGGACGTATCTAGATTGTTATAAGTCGCTCCTACTTTGTATATATTGTTTCCCAGCGGAATAATAAATACAGAAGATTTTATAGCTTCTTTCAATTTTAATGCTTCAGATTTAATAATAATATATTCTCCTTTGTTACCAACTACTGGTAAGTACTTAAACAAAGGATTGTTTTTAATACCAAAACCTTCTGTAAAAATAATATGCTTAGCTTTTATATTTTTATATTCAATAAAATAACTATGAATAATTAATTTATCATACTCAAAAGATTCATTTGCGAGGCATTTTTTGTTATCAATATACTGTAGGTAGGAAGCCAACATCCTTTTAACATCAATTTTTCCTGTATGTTTTACTTCTCCAAAATGATAGGGGGTGTCTAAAGCTTGATTTGTATTTTGTATCAATTTTGGTAAAAGAAACTGGTTTAATATAGGTTTATCACAAGCTTCGAACCACGTATTTTGTTCTTCAACAGAATTAAATCTTCGCAATATAGGAAGTTTGGTCACGAATGACTCTTGGAGTTTGCCCTCTATTTCTTTATAAAAGGGAATTGATTTTTCAAGCTGCTCTGTGGCACTCCATGCCGGAGTAAAGCGTTTTAAGATTACGGGATTGTATAAGCCCCCGGCTACCCTGGATGATTTCTGAGAGTGATTCTCAAAAACAAGATATGATTTATCATTGTCCTCTAGTTGTTTTGCGAAAGACAACCCAGCAAGACCAAATCCTACTATTATATAATCTAACATAGTTCAAAAATAACAAAACGCCCAACTAAAGCTGGGCGTTTTGCATATAACTTATTTAGATAGTATAGAATTTAATAACTCCACATATCCATTTCAAAATTTCGAATACTTTCTTTAATTCTTTCGCTCTCGAGAAGTTGCATTAAGGCATTATCAACGATATAATCTTTTATCTCGCGGTCACCTTGTTCATTATCCTCTTTATAAATCATAGAATTAAATCGTCGTGCATTAAGAATATGATCGAGTGTAAATGGCATTGAGGTATTTCTTCGATTAAATGCCGATGCATTATGCAGAATTTCTCTCACGTCTTGATACCATACCCAAAACAATGCTACCATATCTGGCTCATCATCATCGATAAAGTTTACATCTGGAGCTACAGGTGCTATCCCAAGCAATCTGTATCTTAATTCTCCCTGACGCTTATCAAAATACCAATATCCTCTGATCTTATACTCTGCAATATCAGCAGATGTAATATCCCTTCTATTAACATATTGAGGATCCACTGTCTCACCTGCATTATATTGCTCATATCCTAAATCTGTAGTGTCTATCTTAGACATGGTAGATTGCAGATCTTCAAAAGTACGAGTTTCTGTAAAATATGAATCTGAGTAAATATTACTGATCTTTCCGCTTCTGATATTTGCTACCAATACATCATATAATGAACGACGATTTACACCGATATTATTAGTATCAATAGGATAATATAACGGAAAATTGATACGCTCATCAAGATCAATAGTCTCCCAAGTAGTTTTTGCCCATAAAACATCACGTTTATCTACATAAGCATACTCTAGAGGGTGATCATTATCATACATGATCTGTTCTTCTGTCTTTTTTCCAATATCATCAGGCTGATCGGCGTTCAAAACGTTGATTTGCCCGTATGAAATAATCGAAACGAATAGACCTAAAACGGTTAATACAAAATTTCTCAAATTCATAACTCAATAAGTTTTTAATTTGTTAACTCAACAATTACCGGAGATATTTTTTTCAATTTATATCCAGCGTTTGTAGTTAACTGTGCTTTAATATCAATAATTTGTACCGAAGAACCTCTTTTTGCCTTACGTAAAGCCGACTTTGCTTTAGAGTCAAGTCTTCCACTACGTACACTTACTGTTGGCTGTCCTTCTACTTTAAATTTAAATCCAGTAACTTTTAATTTAATATCAAAATCAAAATCCGGTAAGATTGCACCAATAGAAGAAATCTCTAATGCATTTCTTGCCATTTTGATTGATCCATCCTCTCCACGAACTGTTCCAACTGGTCTAGGAATATCTTTGATTCTAAATTTCTTACTATCGCTTACAGTAGTACCATTGGCAAGTTTACCACTTACTTTAATACTTACCTCACGAGATTTTACTGTAGTAACATTCATCATGTATCTACCAGCTCCACCTGTTTTTCTTAATCCAGGAGCAGAAGCATTAACATTAGGCACACCAGGAATAGAGATCGTCATAGGGTTATTTACACCTCGATATACAACATTCATCTTATCTGCAGAAATTACAGCCGAGTTTGGTCTAGGAATTACAGTATAAGAACTCTTAATTGGAATTTTTACAATAGAATCTCCTTCTTTAAACTCAAGCTCTCCTGCTACTTCTCTTTCTCCAACATTTCCAGCTGGGAAATCAAGCATGATCTGACCGTTCTGAACTTCTGTTTGCTCTTTACCATTAACCATTACTTTGGTTGGTTTTAAAGTAGCATCAAAACGTCCAAGAACTATTCTACCTTTAAACTTTTCTCCACTAAAGAAAGCTGTCTTATCAGCTACTACAATTGCTTCATAGTTACTGAAAGAAAGTTCTGAAGCTTGTTGTCCTGCCAATAATGCAGAAAGCACTTTACTTTCTGTAGTTTTTACATCGGCCTGCATTTGTGTAAGCTTGGTCAAAGAAGCAACTAATGGGTATCCTTCAAAACTGTAGTTCAGCCATTTTTTATTTACTCCTGATCTATCCTTTACATCACCTGTGGCAAAGGTTTTTATTACATCATCAGCAACAGAAGCATCTACTTCTTTTACTTCTTTAATTGCTGCAGAAACACCATCTCTATACTTTGCAATATTATCAAGAAACTCTTGTGCTGCTGCTGTTACTTTACCACCTTCAAAAAACTTCTGGTCCAATTTGTCTGGTCTATCCATAGTTTCATAGTCGGTAGGATCAGCCCTATCATCTACTAGCTCTTTTTTAAGTTGCTCTAAATATGTATTAAACTCGTTGGATAAGACACTTATTTGATCCGCTTTCTCTTTTAAGGGAGTATATTTTTCTGGTTGTTCTGAAACTTTTTCAGCCAGACCAGCCATAAATCCTGTATTACGCTGTGTGGCTAACTCATTAGATTCTGTTAACTTCTCAGACATTAGACCAAATGCGGTCAATACTTCTTTTGACATATTTAATGCCATCATTGCAATGAAAACCAGATACATCAGGTTAATCATCTTCTGCCTTGGGGATAATTTTCCTCCTGCCATTCTTCTTAGATTTTGGTAGTTATTATAAAAATTTAATTCCTGTTAACTTCTGTTCATTGCAGTTAACATACCACCATATACTCCATTAAGTGAAGAAAGGTTACTAGTTAGGCTTTCCATTTGATCTTTAAGTTTTGCTGCGTTATCAGCAATAGCCTGATTTGCTTCAGCCTGACGTGCAGAAGACTCTAATTGTACTTTGTATAGGCTATTTAGAGATTCTAGGTGTGAAGCGGCACTAGCCATCTCATCGCTATATTTTTTAGTACCTTGAATAGCATCAACAGTAGGAGAGATGTTTTTAGCTGCTCCTTCAAAGTTACGGATACTATCACCAAGGCTGCTCATAAGGCTAGAATCTACTCTAGCTTCTTTAAGCATCTCATCTAATTTTTTAGACAACATACCATCTGGAGTCATATCTTTCTTATCTCTTTTGTTTCCTCCAGCCAATTCTGGATATACAAGAGACCAATCTACATCATCATCTACAGGTTCGAATGCAGAAACAGTAAATACAAATGCTTCTGTGATAAGACCTATAATAAGCATTTCGTTACCAAATGGCCAGTGCATAATCTTAAAAAGTGCACCTAATATTACTACGGCCGCTCCCAGACCGTATACCATATTCATTAATTTTTTGCTTGCTTTTGAATTTGCCATAATAATTTGTTTTGTTTTTTTAAATCTAAATGTTAAAAAAAGGGTTAGTAATTAGTTGATAGAATTTTGGGACTTATTTTTGATTCACAGTATTATCTTCTCCGGTCACGTCAGTACCCATATAGTCCTGAACGGTTCTAAATCCAATATAACTTCTAGCTGAATCTGAATACTCGTAATCTCTGGTACTTACCTGTAGGAAATAAGCAACATCTTTCCATGATCCTCCGCGCACTACTTTACGTTTATTTTCATCATCATTAACATTTGGGTTCATTGATGATACGTATTCGTATGCTGATGGGTCATAGGACGACTGCACCCACTCAGAAACATTACCTGCCATATTATAAAGGTTATAATCATTAGGGTCGAATGTTCTGGCTTCTACAGTATATAAGAAATTATCTGCTGCGTAGTTTCCTCTAAGAGGCTTAAAGTTCGCAAGGAAACAACCTCTGTCATTTAAGGCATAAGGTCCTCCCCATGGATAGGTAGCTGATTCTAGACCTCCTCTAGCGGCATACTCCCATTCTGCCTCTGTTGGTAATCTAAAATAGTTTACAAACTCTTTACCTTTTTTCTTTTGAAAGGTATTTTTTTCTATAGTTCTCCATCGACAGAAGGCTTTTGCTTGTTCCCAAGAAACACCAACTACCGGATAATCGTCATAAGCACTATGCCAGAAATAATCATTATGCATAGGCTCATTATAAGAATAACTAAAATCTTTGATCCAAACTGTAGTGTCTGGATATACTTCTATTACTTCTTCTTTTACAAAATCTTTTCGTCCTCCTTTTTTAGCACGTGCTGCGGCCTGGATGTCCATCCAAGTAAATCTAAATTTAAATTTACTTACATCTAGCGTACGCCTTCCATTATAAGATTCTTCTAGAGGAACGTACATAGTATCCATAACTTCGGCATAGAACTCATCAGGATAATCTTCGATATCCCATTCAATATCAATATCCTTATTAAGGCCTCTACCTTCATAACCAGTAGTTCCTGTACCACTATAGTTATCGTACATATATTTTTCGTAAACTGACATGTTTTCGGTATCTGCATCTAAAAATGCATATTCACCAATACCATCATCACCAGGGGCTTTTCCAAGTTCGTCAGCCATAATTGCCAATCGCATTCTGATCGTAGAATCTCGAACCCAATTTACAAATTGTCTATACTCGCTATTAGTGATTTCAGTCTCGTCCATATAGAAAGAACGAACAGTAACCATTTTGGTGGGTGCGTTTGATAATGCAGCTTTGTCATCATCCGATTTACCCATAATAAAGGACCCTCCGGGGATGAGCGCCATTCCATATGGTTTTTGTGGATGCCATTTTTTTCCTTGTGCTCCGGTCAGTTCTCCGCGGCTTCCTCCTCCACAACTATAGAGCATTGCTAAAATAGCAAAGAGTGATACAAATTTCTTCATAACGTGTTTTAGGTTAAGATCTTCTAGATTTAAGGACGTAAACCTATTTATTTATTTCCAGAAAAACAATTTTTTTCTAAAAAAAACCTTAAATCTGCCTAATAAAAATGTTAAACTTCGTTTTTTCGTTTTGCCTTATACCATCTTTCAGGTATTTCTTGATTACAAGCTCGCTCATAATCGTTGTACGTGCAAGGTAATAACGTATGTCTTTCCAATTTATTATTACCAGATGAAATAAAAGGGATTTCTATCCACCATCTTCCGGTTTTTGCACTCTTATAAAAAGACAAAATTTCATCTTCTACAGGCACATTATAATGCAAGGTACTTTTTTGACTTTTTATATCTAATTCGTTGGATCTATAGTTAAACCCTTCAACAAAATACCATATAATTTGGGCAACCAACATCGCTGTCATTTCTTCGTTTTTGAAATTCTTGAATTCATAAATTCCAAAACTTTTTACTTTATCACTAATCCCTGCATATCTGGAGATGGCACAAATCTCTCTTCCATCAAAGCCATTAGGAGAAGCATTAACACCATTTATGCTGTTTGAGCTCATAACTCCAAGATCTATAGAAACGATATCAGCATCCCTCATAACAGGCTCTACAATGGTAACATCCGAAATAACTTCACCCAATCGGCAGGCGTCAAAATATAACTTCTCTATAAGATCAATTTCTTCTTGTGCATTAAAATACGTTTGGTATCCTATATTGCTATAATTAAAAAGATTGTAGGGTTGCTCCACAATAATTTTACCGACAAAAGATCTATTAGTAATGGGTTCGGAAGAATTACCAAGATCAAATTTACTATCTACATTTGCCAGATTTACCATTCGCTCTAAAACATCAAAAGATCTATATTGAGCATACACCAAGTCCTGGCTACCTCCTATGAGTATGGGTAATACTTTTTTTTGCAACAATGTGGCTAATACTTCCTGAACCAAATAATAAGTATCACTAACCTGGTTTCCTGGGGTTATATCACCGAGATCAACTATAGTTACATCCCAATTGCCCGGATAAAGATCATATAAAGATGTACGAACGGTATCAAATCCTAATTTTTCTCCAAGAAAATTGACATCATTCCTGTTTTCTTGTATACCAATAATAGCGATATCTACTTTTTCAAGATCTGGAACTCCACTAGCTGCTGTATGAATTTTAATTTGTTTTCCTAATGAATGATCAGAAAGCAATTTGGTATGTGCCGCAACTAAATCACTAACTGGGGCAAGAAATTCGAAAGACATGTATTATTTCTTTTTGGGAGTGGTTTTCTTTTTAGTAGTTTTTTTCTTGGGAGCATTTTTCTCGATAAGATCTTTCACCTTTTCTAATGTTAATTTTGAAGCATCTACCGTTTTGGGCAATTCAATTTTGATTTTACCTTTTATAATATTACTTCTACCCCATCTTGCTTTCTCTACCCGAATACCTTCTTCTTCCCAATGATGAATAACCTTATCTATTTCCTTTTGCTTCTTCTCCTCTATCAATGTAACAATATCGTCATCAGAAAGATTATCAAAATCATACTTTTTATTGACATTGATAAACATTCCATTCCATTTAATAAAAGGACCAAATCTACCTGTCCCTTTTTGAACGGGAAGATCTTCATATGTAGATATAGGAGCATCCGCTTTTTCTTTGGCATCAATCAATTCAATAGCCCTATGTAATGAAGTATTTAACGGATCTTCTCCCTTATCCAGAGAAACAAACTTTGCTCCAAATTTTACATAAGGACCAAAACGTCCATTATTTACCAGTATAGTTTCACCTTTATAAGTTCCTAATTCTTTTGGTAACTGAAACAAATTCATTGCCTCTTCAAAAGTAATCCCACTTAACGTTTGACCAGGAGGTAAACTTGCAAATTTTGGCTTATCTTCGTCATCTACAGTACCAATCTGTACCATAGGCCCAAATTTACCAAGACGCACACTCACCGGTTTTCCTGAAACTGGGTCCTCCCCTAAGATACGCTCTCCAACTTCGCGTTCGGCATTTTTCGAAACATCCTCTACTCTTGGATGAAATTCATCATAAAATTCTTTCATTACATGCGTCCAGTCTTCCTGTCCATCTGCGATTTCATCAAAATCCTGTTCAACCTTTGCTGTAAAGTTATAATCGAGAATTGAAGAAAAATGATTTACCAGAAAATCGTTTACAACCATACCCACATCGGTAGGAATTAACTTTCCTTTATCGCTTCCAACTTTCTCTGAAAGTTTTTTCTCGTTTACAGCATCACCAGATAACACCATCTGGATATAGTTACGAACTTCACCTTCTTTGGCCCCTTTTTCAACATAATTCCTGTTTTGAATCGTAGAAATTGTAGGCGCATAAGTAGAAGGACGACCAATCCCTAATTCTTCTAGTTTCTTTACCAGAGCCGCTTCAGTATAGCGACTTGGCGGTCTTGTAAATCTTTCGGTTGCAGAGATAAATTTATTAAACAAGGATTCATTTACTTTCATTGCCGGAAGAATTCCTTCTTGCTCTTCATCTTCGTCATCATTACCTTCTAAGTAAACTTTCAAAAACCCTTCAAATTTTATCACCTCACCATTTGCAGTAAATTGCTCATTGTGTTGATTCGCTTCGATTCTAACGTTTGTTCTTTCTAACCGAGCATCACTCATTTGAGAAGCAATTGCTCGCTTCCAAATCAATTCATATAACCGTTGTTGATCATACTCTACATTAACACTATGTCTTGAAAAATCCGTAGGTCGTATTGCTTCGTGAGCCTCTTGAGCTCCTTTTGATTTTCCTTTATATTGCCTGGGATTACTGTAATCGTCTCCATAAGCTGAAATAATCTCTGCCTTAGCACTATTTTGAGCTTCTGTAGATAGATTAACACTATCTGTTCTCATATAAGTAATCAATCCCGCCTCATACAATCGTTGAGCCATTGTCATGGTTTTACTTACTGAAAAATATAATTTTCTTGAAGCTTCTTGTTGTAAGGTTGACGTTGTAAATGGAGGAGCTGGAGATTTTTTGGCTGGTTTTGTTGTAAGGTCTGCAACTTTAAATGATGCCCCTATGTTTTTTCTTAAGAACGCCTCGGCCTCTTCTTTGGCCTTAAAGTTTTTGGGTAATTTGGCTTTAAAAGACCTACCTTTCTCATTAGAAAACTCAGCATCAATCCTGTATGATGCTTCGGGTGTAAACCCTAAAATATCTCGTTCGCGTTCAACAATTAATCGTACCGAGACCGACTGTACTCGACCTGCAGACAACCCTCCTTTTACTTTACGCCAAAGCACAGGAGAAAGCTCATATCCAACCAAACGATCTAAAACACGCCTGGCCTGTTGTGCATTTACAAGGTTATAATCTATAGTACGTGGATTTTCTATTGCTTTAAGAATTGCATTTTTGGTAATCTCATGAAAAACAATTCTTTTGGTTTTATCTTTATCCAGTTTTAAGGTTTCGGCAAGGTGCCATGCGATGGCTTCTCCCTCTCGATCCTCATCACTTGCCAGCCATACCATCTCTGCATTCTTAGAAAGATCTTTTAGTTTTTTTACAACATCCTTTTTATCTTTAGAAACAATATATTTGGGTTTAAACCCCCCTTCAACATCAACTCCTAATTCTTTTGCAGGTAAATCTGCAATATGCCCAAAACTGGATGCAACTTTGTAATCTTTTCCAAGAAATTTTTCTATTGTTTTAGCCTTAGCAGGCGACTCCACAATCACTAAATTCTTAGCCATAGTCCTTTTTATTTGTGATCACAAAAGTATATCAAAAAAATGATATCAAGATTCTTTCTTAAAAAATTAGTTTAAAAAAAACCTGCCAGGCAGCAGGTTTTTTCGCTTTTATTTTACAAATAATGTCGTATCTTTTTTGGTCTCATCATCTTCAAAACCTATGGTATCCTTATACATATAATATACTGGTATATATACAAAAGAAGCTGTAAGAAATATCCCCACAAAACATAATAACATCCCAACCAATTGAGACAAAATCGAGGAAATAAGCATTAACCCAAAAGCGATTAACCATATTTTATTACCTAATTTAAAACTTGCTTTTATAAGGTCTGAAGCACTTAATTCTGGATTAAATGCAAATATAACCCCCAATAATTGTAGAGGAACCATTACATAAAAAATAGGAAGATAACATAACAATATTGCTAATAAGACAATACCAAATGATGCGATTCCTATAGTGAATATTTTACCTAAATACCTACCCTTTAGAAACATAAAATAAGAAGATGTTTCAGAAAGACCGAGATCAACTTGTTTACAAACTCTATAATAATGTGCTGTAATCCCAAATTGAAGGGCCGTAGCAATCATTGAAATCACCAAAACCAAAATGACAAATAAAATTACTATTCCTACCGACAGTTCTTCACTTGGATAATCTCCATACTCATTATAACTCCCTTCTAACCCTGCTAATCCTGCTAAAGCAAAAATAGGAATATACATAACAAAAAATAAAGGAAGCATAATCAGCATTGAGATAAGTAAATGAATAAATCCCTGTAACCAGACTTTTTTAAAAAGTTCTATACTTTTATTAAACACTGCCCCAAAGTCCAGAGAGGCGCTATTTTCTATTCTCTCAAAGAGTTTATTTGATGTCATACATTATAATTTATGGATTGGAAAAGATCAAATATAGATTTTTTAAAAAATAAAACCCTGACACTTTGTCACAAATCGTATTAAAAGGTATCTTTGCACATTATTTGACCTCAATTGTTAAGGAATTATTTTTTATGGAGAAGATCATTGATGAAAATATACAAGGACAATCACTTGTTCTTGATCAGAAGAAAGAAAACAACCGCAAACTTTTTATAGAAAGCTATGGTTGTCAAATGAATTTTAGTGATAGTGAGATTGTAGCTTCGATTTTGGCTAAAGAAGGTTTTAATACCACACAAAATCTTGAAGATGCTGATTTGGTATTGATAAATACTTGCTCCATTCGTGAAAAAGCAGAGCAAACCGTTAGAAAACGCCTGGAGAAATATAATGCAGTAAAAAAAATCAATCCAGGGATGAAAGTTGGTGTGCTGGGTTGTATGGCAGAACGGTTAAAAAGTAAGTTCCTTGAAGAAGAAAAAATTGTAGATCTTGTTGTGGGCCCAGATGCATACAAAGACCTGCCAAACCTAATTGAAGAAGTAGATGCAGGTCGCAATGCGGTTAATGTAATCCTTTCAAAAGAGGAAACCTATGGCGATATCGCTCCTGTTCGTTTACAAAGCAATGGTGTATCTGCTTTTGTATCCATTACCAGAGGTTGTGATAACATGTGTACCTTTTGTGTAGTGCCATTTACCAGAGGTAGAGAACGTAGTCGTGACCCGCAAAGCATCCTAGAAGAAATTGATGAGTTGGCAGCACAAGACTTTAAAGAAGTTACCTTATTAGGACAAAATGTAGATAGTTTCTTGTGGTATGGTGGTGGCCTGAAAAAGGATTTTGATAAAGCATCAGATTTTCAGAAAGCAACTGCTGTTAATTTTGCAAAGCTTCTAGATATGGTGGCCAAAAAATATCCAAAACTTAGATTACGTTTTACCACATCCAATCCACAAGATATGACATTGGACGTTATCGAGGTAATGGCTAAGCATAGAAATATATGTAAGTATATTCATCTTCCAATCCAAAGCGGAAGTGACCGTATTCTAAAGGAGATGAACAGACTGCATACACGCCAGGAGTATTTTGATCTGATTGATAATATCAAACGAATTATTCCAGATTGTGCAATTTCGCAAGACATCATTACTGGTTTCCCAACAGAGACTGAAGAAGATCACCAAGATACTTTATCACTAATGGAATATGTGAAATATGATTACGGATTTATGTTCGCCTATTCTGAAAGACCAGGAACCCTGGCAGAACGTAAGATGGAAGACGATGTTCCCGAAGACATTAAGAAAAGACGCCTAGCCGAAGTTATCGAATTGCAACGCAAACATAGTAAAAATAGGCATCGTGCTTTTATTGGACAAACATTAGAAATTCTTATCGAAAAAGAATCTAAAAAATCTAAGGCACACTGGAGCGGAAGAAGCACCCAAAATACCGTAGCTGTTTTTCCAAAGGGAAACTATAAAATAGGTGATTTTGTAATGGTACGTATCGACGAATGCACTAGTGCCACTCTATTGGGGGAAGCCGTTGGGTATTCAGAAAATAATTAATAACAAACTAAACTAATTATAGTTTTACATACATGGAATCAGTTCAAGCCATAAAACAACGATTCGGGATTATAGGAAACGATCCTAAACTTAACCGTGCCGTAGAAAAAGCTATCCAGGTAGCGCCTACAGATATTTCGGTTTTGGTAACCGGAGAAAGCGGTGTGGGTAAAGAAAGTATTCCTAAAATTATACATTCATTATCGCATCGTAAACATGGCAAATATATAGCTGTAAACTGTGGCGCAATCCCAGAAGGAACTATAGATAGTGAGCTTTTTGGTCATGAAAAAGGGGCATTTACAGGGGCAACGCAAACGCGTAATGGGTATTTTGAAGTGGCCAGTGGTGGTACCATATTTCTGGATGAAGTAGGAGAGCTTCCATTAACCACACAAGTGCGACTATTACGGGTTCTCGAAAATGGAGAATTTATTAAAGTTGGGTCTTCCAAAGTTCAAAAAACAGATGTTCGTATTGTTGCTGCTACCAATGTAAACATGTTTGACGCTATTAAAAAAGGGAAGTTTAGAGAAGACCTGTACTATCGATTGAGTACTGTTGAAATTCTTTTACCTCCTCTTAGAAATCGTAAAGCAGATATTCATTTACTGTTTAGAAAATTTGCATCAGATTTTGCTACAAAATATAAGATGCCCACAATTCGTTTGACAGATGATGCTGTTGCATTGCTTGAAAAATATCATTGGAGTGGTAATATTAGACAATTGCGTAACATTGCCGAGCAAATTTCGGTCCTTGAACAAGACAGGAGCATCTCTGCAGCTAGATTGCATGGATATTTACCAAATATGGGAAGTAACCTGCCCGCTGTAATTTCTTCTGATAAAAAAGAAAGTGATTTTAGCAACGAAAGAGAGATTTTATATAAAGTACTTTTTGATATGAAAGGTGACCTGAATGATCTCAAAAAGTTAACTATGGAGTTGATGCAAAGTGGTAATACGCAACAAGTACAAAAAGATAACGAGGGGTTAATCAGAAAGATTTATCGAGAAGAGGATAAAGAAGAAGTTCGATTTGAAGAACCTGCAGCTCCTACCGAGGTTTTGCAAATACCTTCTGCCCCAACCCATCAAAAAGAAGAAGATAAGTATCATTTTGCAGAAGAAATTGAAGAAGAAGAGACATTATCCTTACATGATAAGGAACTTGAATTGATCAAAAAATCACTAGAGCGCCATAGAGGAAAGCGCAAAGCTGCTGCAGAAGAGCTTGGTATTAGTGAACGTACATTGTACCGGAAAATTAAACAATACGACCTCTAATTAGGTTTGAGGTTTGAGGTTTGAGGTTTGAGGTTTGAGTAAAAAAATAGATCTTAGTACAAAAAGTTCAAATGACTTCTATATATAATTTATAATACAATTTAATGAACAACATAAAACATATAGTAATTGGTGTATTAACATTGATACTTGTTCAAGGATGTGGAGTATATTCTTTTAGCGGAACCAATATTTCTGCTGACACTAAGACATTTCAGGTAAATTTTTTCCAAAATCAATCACCAAGAATTTTTCCCGGGGCAGATCAAACATTTACCAATCAATTGCAAGATCTTATCTTAAACCAAACCAATCTTGACCTTGTTACCTCTGGTGGAGATATTGTTTATGAAGGTGAAATCGTGCAAGACTACGTAGCTCCTAATACTGCTACATCAGATATTACTGCCGCTCAAAACCGTCTAACTATTGCCGTGAATATGAGGTTTTATGATGCTAAGGATCCTACTCAGGATATGGAGCAACGTTTTTCCTTTTTCTTTGATTACCCTGCATCTTCATCAGAGAACAATGTAAGAGATGAAGCATTGCAAATTATTTTTGAACGAATTACACAAGACATGTTTAATGCTACCCTTGCCAGGTGGTAAAAACAACGTATTAATATATAAACATACTATTTGAACACCAAAGAACTAACATACTTGCTTCAAGACCCTGCAAAAATTAATAGGGAGCAGGCAAATTCTCTGGAAAAAATTTCCCGCGAATTTCCTTATTTTCAATCCATACGTCCATTGATATTAAAAGCTCTTAAGCACCAAGAAAGTTTTAGGTATAACCAGGAACTAAAAACCACAGCCGCTTACACCTCTGATCGAAGTGTACTATTCGAATTTATAACTTCAGATCTTTTCAAAAAAGAGAAAGAAGCACAAGAGACAAAGCAAAAAAACAGATCAGATATCGATGTTGTTGATCCACAAGAAATAAAGGTGTTACCATGGATGGATATGGACGACGCAGTACGAATGAAAATGAAAGAAGCTGAAGATGTTCTTGACCCTGCTTTATTTGCGACAAGAAGCGAAGAGAATACTCTTAGGTACATCGAAATTATCAAAGAATCTTCTTCTACAAATTCTGAAGAAAATCAGCAATCGCAAAAGGAGGATAGCAAAACTCCTGAAGAAGCTTTGCAAATAGATAAGCCATTGGATTTTGGTAAAAAAGAAACACATTCTTTTACAGAATGGCTGAAACTAACTTCTGTCAAACCTATAGATGCAGAAAATAATGAAGAATATGACACCTCTTCTCTAAACACGCAAGAAAAAGAATCGGACAAGTCACTACTTCAAAAAGATAAGTTTGAATTAATAGACGAGTTTATTGCCAGTAATCCAAAGATTCAACCCGCTTCAAAAAATGCTCCCAAACGTAATCTGGCCAAGGAAAATATAGTTCCTAATGATGAATTAATGACAGAAACTTTGGCTAGGGTATATCTTGCACAAAAAAACTATAAAAAAGCAATTCAAGCTTATAACATATTAATTTTGAAAAATCCCGAAAAAAGTGGTTTCTTTGCAGACCAAATTCGAGCAATAAAGAAATTACAAGAAAATAAATAACAATATAATGACAACGTTTTCAATCTTTTTAATACTAATCGTTATCGTATCATTCTTACTTGTGGTAGTAATCATGGTGCAAAACCCTAAAGGAGGTGGATTATCTTCTTCTTTTGGAGGTGGCGGAACACAACAACTTGGTGGTGTAAAAAAGACAACAGACTTTTTGGATAAAAGTACCTGGACCCTTGCTACACTATTGTTGGTGTTAATCTTACTATCTAATATCGATTTAATGAACGAAGGAACTGTTCAGGATTCGAAAGTAGACACAGAAAATGTTCAACTTGAAACTCCTGCAACTCCGGCTGCAGAAGATGATAATCAAGAGTAACATTTATAGAAAAACTATCACAAAAATGCCGACTTGTCATATAGTCGGCATTTTTTGTTTCAATTTGTCAGTAACATACTACTGGCACAATTTCTGAAATATATAGCTTCGAATATTTCATTTTAATTTTATAATAAAAACTATTCATAATGGGATTAACTATTAAACCTCTTTCAGACCGTGTGGTTGTAGAACCGCTTCCTGCTGAAACACAAACAGCATCTGGATTATTCATTCCTGATTCTGCTCAGGAAAAACAACAAAAAGGTAAAGTAGCTGCTGTAGGTGGCGGTAAAAAAGATCATGAAATGACCGTAAAAGTGGGCGATACTGTTCTTTATGGTAAATATTCTGGTACCGAATTAAAATTAGATGGAAAGGATTATTTAATCATGCGCGAGGATGATATTCTTGCCGTTGTTTAGAGAAGTATCTATTCAAAAAATCACAAATCAGTTTAAACTTTAATTCAAAAAATTTCCGCCAAGACGGAAATCAAAAAAATAAAATTTATTATGGCAAAAGACATAAAATTTGATATAGAAGCACGCGATGGTATCAAACGTGGTGTAGACGCATTAGCCAATGCTGTAAAAGTAACGTTGGGACCTAAAGGACGTAATGTGATCATCAGTAAATCTTTTGGCGCTCCTACCGTAACCAAAGATGGAGTTTCTGTAGCCAAAGAAGTTGAATTAGAAGATGCTCTAGAAAATATGGGAGCACAAATGGTAAAAGAAGTCGCTTCAAAAACCAATGACCTTGCAGGTGATGGTACTACTACTGCAACCGTACTAGCACAGGCAATTGTAAAAGAAGGACTTAAAAACGTAGCTGCGGGCGCCAATCCTATGGATCTTAAACGTGGTATTGATAAGGCCGTAATTGCTATCACTGATGACTTAGCAAAACAAACCAAAGAAGTAGGAGATTCTTCTGACAAAATCAAACAAGTAGCTGCTATTTCTGCCAATAATGACGAAACTATTGGTGATCTTATCGCACAGGCTTTCGAAAAAGTAGGTAAAGAAGGTGTAATCACTGTAGAAGAAGCAAAAGGTACAGATACTCATGTAGATATTGTAGAAGGAATGCAATTTGACAGAGGATATCTTTCTCCTTACTTTGTTACAAATAGTGAAAAAATGAATGCCGATCTTGAGAATCCATATATCTTATTGTATGACAAAAAGATCTCTGCCATGAAAGATTTACTGCCAGTTCTAGAGCCTGTTGCTCAAACAGGAAAACCTCTTTTGATCATTGCAGAAGACGTAGATGGTGAAGCATTAGCAACACTTGTAGTAAACAAATTGCGTGGTGCTTTAAAAATAGCAGCTGTTAAAGCTCCTGGTTTTGGAGACAGACGTAAAGCAATGCTTGAAGACATCGCTATCTTAACTGGTGGTACTGTAATTTCTGAAGAGCGTGGATTTACCTTAGAAAATGCAACTATAGAACACTTAGGTACTGCAGAAAAAGTAGCTATCGATAAGGACAATACTACTGTTGTAAATGGTGCTGGTGGTGAAGATTTAATCAAAAACAGAGTAAATCAGATCAAAGCTCAGATCGAAACTACTACTTCGGACTATGACAAAGAAAAACTACAAGAGCGTTTGGCCAAACTAGCCGGTGGTGTAGCTGTTCTTTATGTTGGTGCTGCTTCTGAAGTTGAAATGAAAGAGAAGAAAGATCGTGTAGACGATGCACTTCATGCAACTCGTGCTGCTGTAGAAGAAGGTATTGTTGCCGGTGGCGGTGTTGCTTTGGTAAGAGCTAAAGCGGTGCTAGATAAAGTAAAAACTGAAAATGACGACGAAGTTACCGGTGTACAAATTGTAAACCGCGCTATAGAATCTCCATTAAGAACTATTGTAGAAAATGCAGGCGGAGAAGGCTCTGTAGTAATTGCTAAAGTTCTTGAAGGAAAAGACAACTTTGGGTATGATGCTAAATCTGAAGAATACGTAGACATGCTTAAAGCTGGAATTATCGATCCTAAAAAAGTAACGCGTATCGCTCTAGAAAATGCAGCTTCTGTATCTGGTATGATCTTAACTACAGAATGCTCATTGACCGATATCAAAGAGGATGCTCCGGCTGCCGGAGGCGGAATGCCACCAATGGGCGGAGGTATGCCAGGAATGATGTAGTCGCACGGCGACAGCAAAATTATTTAGCAAGTTGTCGGTAAGCAGACTGCTAAGAAAAGTAAAACCCGTTTTGAAATTTTCAAAACGGGTTTTTAGATTTTTAACCTTTGTTTTAAAATAATATTAAGCAATAAATAGATTGTAATCCTGAATTTTATCCCATAGTCTTTTCTCTAGCACAATATTAGCATCCTTTAAGTAATCATGTATTACCATCGCTTCCTTTTGATAGGTCATTATCTTTTCCTTATCCCAATAATAAGGAGGATGATAAAGATTACAAATTCTGTCTGCCATTTTAACCATCCAAACTTCGCAAGGTTGCTCCTTAATACGTTTTAAACTATCTATCATCATATCAGATTTAGATACCATACTTTCATCTTTTGTTAATGCTAGAATACCATCGGCAACTTCTTTTCCGAATTTACTTAAAACATCATTATAACTAAACTCTGTATCTTCGATTATATCATGCAATAAAGCACATTGAATAGCAAGATTGGCATCTATAACATTAGATGATTTATGGATAGCAGAAATGATTTCCATGGCAACACTACCAATATGATTTATATAGTTTATTTTTAAACCTTCAGTCCTACCCCCGTATGTTTGTTTTTGATGCGCTATAGTTGCGAATTCCCATGCTTTGGCATAAATATCTGGTGACCATGTATTCATAAATTCTCTTTTATCATTAAGTATCAATCTCAAAGATAAAGATATCTTCGCCTATAAATAACTTGATAAAAGAAGATTTTAATAAGTTCTACTCCATAAATCTTAAAAATAAAGCTTTTAGATTATTCAGATTTAAATTTCTAGTGATCGGAAATATATTATCTTTAAACAGTGTATAATACAATAGGCTTTTCAGAAAAAAGAAAAATCAAAGTACATGAAATACTTTACAGAGTTCATAATCTATCATGAAGATATACCAATGCCTGAAGAAACAAAATTATGTCCTTTACTATGGAAAGCTGATGACTTTGATTCTGATGGTGATTTTTATTATGACAATATTGACAAGAGATGGACACATTTAGAATTAGAATCGAAAGAGCTTGATGAGCTAAACTCAAAATTATACATATACGTATATAGAGAGCACAATAGGCATTATGACTCATCGCCAGATACTATGAAATTAAGAAGATATATCGAATATAAAATTCAAGGAGAATACAACTATAACGTAATAATATCAAAAATTAAAAATCCCGCTATTGCCTCTTTTCAGTTTGAAACATTTAAAAACACTCATTATCTTGATTTTTTAAAAACCGTTTACTTCTTTTTAAAACACAGTAATGGATCCTTGGTTAATTCAGGAATGTATCATAATGCAGAACAATTTGCTCAGGATTTTTTAGCAGATGAAGACATCTAGAGAAACTATGAGTATTTCTTCACTATCTCTTGCACTAGTTTTGATGTTTTCTTATATTTTTCTTTTGCAATCAATCGCTTTGGTGGCGCCATTCTCACATCACAATCTGTAAGTGAACAGGATTCGCAAGTAACCCCCACTTTTACCTTGGGAATTTTAGTATCATTTACAAAACTGATTTTTTTCTCTAAGGCCGGTGATATCAAAAATCCAATTCCTATGCTACGATAATAGTCTTTTCTGAACGGATCTTTTGTAGCCGAAGTAAATACCAAATATTGTTGATCAGAATCTACATAATCAGAAATCTGAATATTAAAAGCATAGTCCAAATCTTCGTTTGCAGTACGTTGTAATGTTTTTATAGCCATCCAGCGTCTACAATAATGCTCATTAATCTCGTTGGCATGGGGTTGTTGTTGATGTGTTATGTGCAACTCTTTTACCAGATTAAATTTTTCGACCCCTTTCTTATGCGTAAACCTTAAAAAGAACACATTTTGCATACCAAAATCCTTGGGCAACACATTAGTTAATCGTTGATAAAATGACTCTGGAGATGCATTATACATATTCATGATCTTATGAAAAGCTTTCTCAGAGAATCGTTTCACAGCAAACAATCCTTTAAGATGATCCCTAAGATGATTTTTTGGAATAATCAATGCCCCAGCAAAGTAAGAGGCATAAAAATTATGTAGCACTTCTTCAAAATTATCATAGCGAATCCAAGAAAATGTATAAGGCCTTTCTGTAAGTTCTAAATATTGATATCCCAGTTCTTTAGCATAAATAAATGTTTTTTGCGCTTCGTCAACCCTATCCGACAATAATAATGTCTTTGTAGAAGGAACAAATACACATCTTAAATTATCTAATTCTTCTTCTTTAGGAATACCCGCTTCATTAATCGTATATCCATATTCTTCTTTCAGGATTTCTTCTAATTCTACCGAATTTATTTTTCCATCCAAATTCAATTGATATGAGTTAGCAAATTTGATCGCCTTATCCTCAAGATCTTTAAAAAAGTTATTATGTGCTTCTTGATAGGATCGTAGAGAGGCCAGATAAAACCCCTCGCGACTCATATTGTAATGCTGTGCTATCTCAATAATCGTACTAATAAATGCGTTCACTTTTGAAGGTGCATTAGCAATAATATCGATAAGATCACTCTGCTGTATCCCAAACAATTCCAACGGAATTTCATCGAGTATTCCAGATTGTAAAATTTCTCCGATCGGAGCCAGGTTTTTATCCAGCTTTAAAGACACTAATTGATCATAAGGGACCTCAAACGTCTCTGCCAATTTGATGATTTTATCGGTTTTTGGATATTTTTTTCCTTTTTCTATTTCGTTTAAATACGACTTCGAAAGCCCGCTTAATTTGGATAACCCAAACAGAGACAAATCCTTTTCTGTTCGTATCTGCTTGATTTTCAGACCGAAAATCAATCTAATGTATTCTTCTGCTATTGCCATAGAGTCAAAAATAACAATTTTTGCGTAATCAACGAAAAAAGAAAAAATTCACATTTAGCGAACGTTCGCTTGTTTTATAAAAAACTTTTTTTTAATATTGTTCACTCAAACGATTTAGTTACGTTAATTCTTAAAATAAATTTTAAAGAACAAAATTATGGCTACTTACAATTCAGTACTTGACACTGTACGCAACCTAAAAGCAAAACATGGAGCTAATTGGGCAACCATAACTCCAGAAAATGCAGCACGTATTGCTGTACAAAACAGATTTAAAACAGGGCTAGATATTGCTAGATATACAGCATCTATCATGCGTAAAGACATGGCTGAATATGATGCCAATAGCGCTAACTACACACAATCACTAGGTTGCTGGCATGGTTTTGTGGCGCAACAAAAAATGATTGCTGTAAAAAAGCATAAGGGCACCACTAATAAAACATACCTATATCTTTCTGGATGGATGGTCGCAGCATTACGTTCTGAGTTTGGACCTTTACCAGATCAGTCAATGCATGAAAAAACTTCAGTTCCTAAGTTAATCGAAGAAATATATACATTCTTACGTCAAGCTGACGCGGTAGCACTAAATGATCTTTTTCGTCGTCTAGATGCTGGAGAAGATGTTCAAAATGAGATCGACAATTTTGAGACACATGTTGTACCAATTATTGCAGATATTGATGCAGGTTTTGGTAACGAGGAAGCAACGTATCTTTTAGCTAAAAAAATGATTGAAGCTGGTGCTTGTGCGCTTCAAATCGAAAATCAGGTTTCAGACGCTAAGCAATGTGGTCACCAAGATGGTAAGGTAACTGTTCCGCATGAAGATTTTATCGCCAAGTTAAATGCACTTCGATATGCTTTTTTAGAACTAGGAGTAGAAGAAGGTGTAATTGTTGCAAGAACCGATTCTGAAGGGGCTGGTTTAACACAAAAACTACCAATATCCTCAGAAAAAGGAGATTTGGCTTCGCAGTATATAGATTTTATTGAAGCTGAAGAAGTTACTTTAGACGATATTAATGAAAATGATGTGTTATTAAAACGAAATGGCAAACTAGTTCGACCGGTAAGATTACCTAATGGTTTGTATAAATTTAAAAAAGGGTCTAATATCGATCGTGTTGTATTGGATTGTATTACGAGCCTAGAGAATGGTGCTGATTTATTATGGATTGAAACTCCTACTCCAAATGTGAAGCAAATTGCACACATGGTAAATCGAGTAAGAGAAAAAGTTCCTAACGCCAAATTAGTTTATAACAATTCTCCATCTTTCAACTGGACAATCAACTTCCGTCAACAAGCATTTGATCTTATGGTAGCATCTGGCGAAGACACTTCTGCTTATAATCGTGCTGAGCTAATGGATGCAAAATATGATGGTACCAAATTATCAAACCGAGCAGACGAAATGATTCGAACATTTCAAGAAGAGGCATCTCGTGATGCTGGTATATTTCATCACCTAATTACATTGCCAACATATCATACCACCGCATTACATATGAATGATCTGGTAGCAGGTTATTTTGGAGACATGGGGATGTTAGCCTATGTAGGTTCTGTTCAACGTCAAGAGATAAGAAAAGGTGTGGCTTGTGTAAAACACCAACGAATGGCAGGTTCCGACTTAGGGGATGATCATAAAACATTCTTTGCTGGCGATAAAGCCTTAAAAGCTGGCGGAACAAAAAACACCAGCAATCAATTTGACATCATCAAAAAAAGTGAGAAAAGTCTCGAATTAGTTCTTGACAAATAGACTTTTTTAACATTGTTCACTCAAAACGATATAGTTATGGAAGCCCATAATGGGCACTTAAAAACAAAAGCCATGGAAACTCAAACAAACCTTAGTCAAAAAATTAACTTCTCCAAAGAAGTTAGAAATTACCATCCCGAAATTTTAACAGATGGTGCGCTGACCTTTTTAGAGGTTTTACAAGATCGTTTTAACGATAGACGTTTAACGCTACTAAAAAATCGCGAGTATCAGCAGCAATTGTTTGATCTGGGGACGTATCCTTCTTTTCCAGAAAACACTAAAGAAATTCGTAACAGCGAGTGGTCGGCTGCGCCGATTCCTTCAGATCTACAAGATCGTAGAGTCGAGATCACAGGGCCTGTAGACAGAAAAATGGTCATTAATGCTTTAAATTCTGGAGCCAAAACTTTTATGGCTGATTTTGAGGATAGCAATGCCCCTACATGGGAAAACTGCTTGCAGGGACAAAAAAACCTGAAGGATGCCATCAATAAAACTATTTCGTTTTATAACCCAAAAAGGAACAAAACGTATCAACTTAAAGAAAGAACCGCTACATTAATTGTACGTCCAAGAGGATTACACCTTAACGAAAAGCATCTTTTGATAAACGATCAGGAAATGAGTGCTTCCCTATTTGATTTTGCATTGTATTTATTCCATAATAACGTGCAGTTAAAAGAAAATGGAACCGGAGCGTACTATTACCTTCCTAAACTAGAGCACTTTACTGAAGCTATCTGGTGGAACGATGTAATTGATTTTTCTGAAGAATACCTAGGTATCGAACCAGGAAGCGTAAAAGTTACGGTTCTTGTTGAAACGATAACTGCTAGTTTTCAACTAGACGAAATCATATATGCCTTAAAAGATCACATTGTTGGTCTTAACTGCGGAAGATGGGATTATATTTTTAGCTACATCAAAAAGTTAAGAAATCACAAAGGTTTTGTTGTTCCGGATCGTGCACAGGTAACCATGACCAGCCCGTTTATGGATGCCTATAGTAAATTAGTAATCCAAAGATGTCACAAGAGAAACATCCTGGCGATAGGTGGAATGGCAGCTCAAATTCCGATCAAGAATGATGAAGAAGGTAATGCGGCTGCATTTGCAAAAGTAAAAGCCGATAAAGAACGTGAAGCAAAAAATGGTCACGATGGTACATGGGTAGCACATCCGGGATTAGTACAACTAGCCATGCAGGTTTTTGACACCCACATGCCCACTCCTAATCAAATGGATGTAAAAAGAAATGATTTGGTAATCGCTGAAGAAGATCTTCTTGCGATTCCAGAAGGAACCATTACTCAAAAAGGAATTCAGGAAAATATCAACGTCGGGATACATTATATAGCCAATTGGCTTAGCGGAAATGGGGCCGTAGCGTTATATAATCTTATGGAAGATGCCGCTACCGCAGAAATTAGTCGAACACAGTTATGGCAGTGGTTAAAAAATGAAGTGACTCTCGAAGACGGAAGAACTTTGAACCAAACACTTTTCAATGATTTATTTGAAAACGAACTGAAAATCATTAAAGAGCAGGTAGGGGTTCAACTTTTTCAAACTGAAAATTATCAAAATGCAATTTCAATTTTCAAAGAATTAGTTATTTCTGAAGAGTTTGAAGAATTCTTAACCACAACATCATACCAATATCTGTAAAATGAAGCATCAAGGGTATGTAGACACAACCTATTTTGATGCAGTACAAAACACAGTAACTGTAGGAAAATCTTCTACTATTGCCATGAAAGGTAGTACATAAGTTGAGCAGTTCTAATTTTTTCCGATTTTATAATTGTGCTCAAAAGCGGCATTCACCAAGGTGAGTGTCGCTTTTTTACTCTTACTACGATTGAAAAAATTAACAGTTCTATTTTAAATCTATACAAACCGAAAACAAAAAATCTTCCGGTTTTTTTAATTTAAATCTTTGAATTTCCCTTTAATCGATAATCTACTCACACTCCCAGGTAAAATCAGATATTTTATATTTTAAACTGCTTTTGTAGTTGTAGTGCCACCATTCGGTTCTTATAGTTCTAAAACCATGCTTATTCATAGTTTCACGAAGTATCTTACGGTTTTTAAGAACTTCTTTAGAGAGTGCTTTATAGGCGTGATGAGCCTCTTTCCCGAAATGATCAAAATCGGTACCCATATCTACTTCTAGCCCGTCTAATTTTACCAAAGTAATGTCTACCGCTGCTCCTTTATTATGAATGGATCCACCTTTGGGATCTGCTACATATCCGGGGTTTGGAAAAATCTTCCACATTTTTTTCTGAACACTATGTGGTCGATAGCAATCGAAAAATTTTATCTTATATCCTAGTTTCATGAAGTCCTTATTAGCTTCAATAAGAGCATCTGCGACTTCATCTCTAACATAGCACTTGGCACAAGAGTAAACTTTTTCCTTCAAGAAGTTATTCTTTGTAGCGTACTTCATATCCAGTACAAAATCCTGTGATATATTTTCAATATTTATAAAATCCTCATCCTTCACTACACCATCAGTTGTGTCTCCAGAAAGCAATTCAATTGAATCTCTTTTGTTAAAAAGACTTTGCTCAACCTTATCTCCTCGTAACCGTGCAGCCTTAGATCTTTCTAGAAGAGCAGCAGTATTACTTTCAGCAACTATTTCAGTATTATTACAGGAAAAGAATGTTGCCAAAAAAAACAACATAAGTAATTTTCTAATAACCATAGGCTTTTTGTTTTATCCCAATTACAATAATATCCAGCTTTTTAAACGATTTTCCCTCAAAAATCAAATAATTCTCACGCTTGATATCTTCTAAAGATACTTAATATTTTATTTAAAGACCTCTTCAACGCTTCCACACTTTAACATTTTCTTTCCAAAATATGGATTTCTGATCTCTTCAGAATCAGACAACCAATATCCTCCAGATCCTTCAAAAGCCATCGGACAATATTGTTTATAAACCTCTCCCGATGTTATTTGCGCATCACTAATCCTATTCTGGACTTCATCGGTGATGGTAACAAAAAAATCTCGTTGTTTTTTGATATCCTTGGTTAATGAAATTAGTTTTGAAGTCGCCTTTAGCTGCTTATTCTCATTGCTAGTTTCAAGAACTTTTTCCATTTTTTTTGAGGCCGTTCTTACCGCTTCATTATCCGAATTAACCAAACCTGCCTTAATATCCAGATAAACCGTATAAATTTCTTGAATATTTTTGTCAGAAAAATCTACCGTTGATCGCGAATCGGTCATATTAAGATCAGCAAATTTACCATCAATGGTCTCCTGTTTTTTATCCCTATTACAAGAACTCATTACCAATAAAGTTGTTATAAAAATTGCACTATATAAATTTCTTGTCATTTTCAAAATCTTATTTCTAATACATTATACTATTAAAATTTGGGTCTAATTATATTTGATCAAAATCAAATTTACTCTATATATAAAACAATTACTAGATATGTTTTTACTTTTCTGAGAATTTTTAACAAAACAATACCATTTTAAATACCTCTTGTTTTTAAATATTTTAGATATTTTTGCCGGAAAAATTGTTAGAATGCTATTAGAAAGTTTAAAATCCGAGGTAACGACTATACTCGCTAATAACGAAGTATCGGTTACAGATAGACTACAGATGGTTTGTCGATTCTTAAAAGACAATGTGTCTTATTATGACTGGGTGGGTTTTTATTTTAAGAACGGAGACAAAGAAGAATTAATACTTCGCACATACGCTGGATTAGAAACTGATCACAAAATAATTCCCTTCGGAAAAGGGATTTGCGGACAGGTAGCAATTTCTAATGAAAATTTTGTAGTACCTGATGTGCAAGCCCAGGATAATTATATTTCTTGTAGTATAGATGTGAAATCTGAAATCGTAATTCCATTATTTAAAGATGGCCAAAATATTGGTCAAATTGATATTGATTCTGATACTGCAGATCCCTTTTCTGAAGAAGACGAACGATTTTTGGAGTTTGTAAATCAAGCAGTCGCCAAAATCCTTTAAACCCGAATTAGAAAGTTCTATTGTATAATCAGGCTGAAATAGAAAACACAACTGTTTTTTATAACGCTAACGTATAATGAAGATCACTCTGTGATCTAATCGTAGTTGCCGCTTGTTCTGCAGTGATATCTCTTTGCGGATCGGCAAACATCTCATATCCTACCATGAATTTCTTTACTGTTGAGGATCGCAGCAAAGGTGGATAAAAAGACATATGCATATGCCATTCTTCGTGCTCCATCCCATCAGTCGGTGCTTGATGTATCCCTGCAGAATATGGGAATGATGTTTTAAAAATATTATCATATTTGATCGTGAGCTTCTTAATCGCATCGGCAAAATTACGCACCTCACTTGCAGTTAATTGACTAATATCCCTAACCTTTCTTCTTGGTATAACCATAGTTTCATAGGGCCAGACTGCCCAATAAGGTACTAAAACCACAAAATCATCATTTTCGATCAGTATTCTTTCTTTTAAAATCAACTCCTGGTCCAGGTATGATTCTAGAAGTGATTTCTTATGTTGTTTCCAATACTGTTTTTGCTGCCTTGTTTTTTTGATTATTTCTTCCGGAATAGAGCGCTGTGCCCAGATCTGACCATGTGGATGAGGGTTACTGCATCCCATAACAGCACCTTTATTCTCGAAAATCTGTATGTAATTAATCCCTTCTTTTTTACCTAAAGATTCATATTCCTCTTGCCATAACTTTGCTACCTGAGTTATCTCTTCTATGTGCATCAAAGGTAAGGTGAGTGCATGATTAGGAGAGAAACAAATCACTTTGCAAATTCCACTTTCAGATTTTGCTTTAAGCAATCCATTTGTGGATTCTGCTTCAGGAATGTTTTGTAATAAGGCCGAAAAATCATTCGTAAAAGAAAACGGTTTTGTATATGCAGGATTCACATGCCCACTCGCCCTGGTATTTCCTGGACATAAATAGCAACTTTTATCATATGATTCTTGCGCAAACTTTGCCGGTTCTTCATTCTTTCCCTGCCAGGGTCTTTTGGTTCTGTGTGGTGAGACCAACACCCATTCTCCTGTTAATATGTTAAATCGCTTATGGGGATTATCGTTAAATTCTTGCATGGTTTTTATTGTATTGATGTTCCTTTACTGGGAACCGTGATAAATGAGGTTAACTCGATATTAAACTGGTCTTTATAGGCTTTTTTTACAGTTTCTAAAAAATGATCTATATCATCTTTGTGAATCAAATTTATGGTACAGCCTCCAAAACCACCACCCATCATCCTGGATCCAATAATCTGATCATAATTTTCTGAAAAATCCACTAAAAAGTCCAATTCCTTGCAACTCACTTCATATTGATGCTGAAGCCCTCTATGTGATTGATACATTAATGCTCCAAAATGCTTTAAATCACCTTTCTCTAATGACTCTGATGCTTGAAGCACCCTGTCATTCTCTTCAATTATGAATAATCCTCTCTGAAAAAGTATATCAGACAACTTTGTTTTAAATTCATTCAACATACTTTTTGTAACATCACGAAGAGACTTTACATTAATATACTTTGAAGAAATCACTTTTATAATTTCTTCGCACTCTGCCCTACGGGTGTTATACTCACTCGACGCCAGGTTATGTGACACATTGGTATTTAACAATAAAATTTTATATGGTTCGAATTGAGCAGCTATCAATCTATAATGTTGGCTTTTACAATCCAGAAGAATTACCTTTTGATCCTCACTCATAACAGATGCAAACTGATCCATGATCCCACATTTTGTACCTACATAATTATGCTCTGCCCGTTGTGATAATTCAACCAAAGCCATTCTAGACAACTCTAAGCCAAAAAGTTCATTAAGACCAAAAGCCAAACCACATTCTAATGCAGCAGACGAACTAACTCCAGCTCCTATAGGCAACTCACTTTTTATGATACAATTAAAACCCTTAATTTTGTTTGTAATCTTGCACAATTCGTCAATTACACCCAGAATATAGTTCTCCCACTCTACCGAACTTCTTTTTATTTCATTGATATCAAAAGTAAGCATGTTATCAAATGAAATGCTATAGATATTGCAAAGCGTATCTGTTTTGTTGCGTTCAAAAGAAAAAGTTATTTTTTTATCTATTGCTGTAGGCAATACAAACCCATTATTATAATCGGTATGCTCTCCTATGAAATTAATCCTACCAGGAGAAAGAACTTCTAGTTCTACCTTGAAATCCTTTACAAACTGTATATGACTTTTATTAAGCTTTGTATTATTTCCCATTATTTCAGACTACTTTTATTCAAGTTTTCACAAGTTTATCCACGACAACAAATATAATAAATGTATTTTTTACATTTATTATATTATGGCTGCCTTTTTTTTCTTATTTTCACATTAAAACTTCATTCTCTAACCTATGGATGTATACCTAAATAAAGATAAATTTTATGTAGCCGTAGACTGTATCATCTTTGGATTTGAAGCTGGAAAACTAAAATTACTTGTTTTTAATCGTAAAATAGACCCTTTCAAAGATTCTCTATCCCTGATCGGAAGTTTTGTGAAAATTGGTGAAAGTGTCTCTGACGCAGCAATCAGGATACTTAAAGAATTTACCGGGTTAGAAAATGTGTATATGAAAGAGTTAAAAACGTATAGTTCTGTTGATAGAGACCCAGGGTATCGGTGTATTTCTGTTGCCAAATATGCCTTGATTCGTATAAATAGCGATATCAAAAAAAAAGTTGAGGAAAATGGCACTACATGGCATGAAGTAGACAACATCCCCCAGCTGATTCTGGATCATAACGAAATGACTAATGATGCCTTGAAAAGAATCGAAAAGAATGCGAGATATAAACCTATTGGGTTTGAGCTTTTACCAGAGAAATTTACAATCCCTCAATTACAAAAACTTTACGAGGCAATTTATAGAAGAGTGTTGGATCCCAGAAACTTTAGAAAAAAAATCCTTTCGCATGATATAATTACCAAACTTGAAGAAAAAGACCGAAAAGGTTCTAAAAAAGGAGCCTTTTTATACAAATTTGACCATCAAAAGTATTTAAATATGCAACAATCGGGTTATAACTTTGAGGTATAATTCGTAAATATTTATTATTAGTTAAGAAATCAAATACATACATTTGTTGCTAATAGCAATTTAGGGTTTAACATCTTAATTATAAAAAAGAAATGAAGGTACTGGTAACCGGCGGATTGGGATTTATAGGTTCTCATACTGTTGTAGAATTACAAAATGAGGGGTTTGAAGTAGTTATAATTGATAATTGCTCTAATTCATCTCCTGAAGTTATTGATGGTATTATTAAAATAACCGGAAAGAAGCCTGTTTTTGAACAATTCGATCTTAGGGAAAAAAATAAGGTTCAAGATTTTTTTAAGCGTCATGATGATATTGAAGGAGTTATTCATTTTGCTGCTTCAAAAGCCGTGGGTGAGAGTGTAGAAAGACCCTTGTTATATTATGAAAACAATGTATCTACGTTAGTGTATCTCCTGCAGCAATTAGAAAAAAAATCGTCTTCAAACTTCATTTTTAGTTCTTCTTGTACGGTATATGGGCAAGCAGACGAACTACCTATTACAGAGAGTGCTCCTGTAAAAGCAGCAGAATCTCCTTATGGAAACACCAAACAAATTGGTGAAGAAATTATAAGAGATACCTGTAAAGTAACCCCGAGTTTAAAAGCAATCTCTTTGAGATATTTTAATCCAGTAGGAGCTCACCCAACCGCCGAGATTGGTGAATTACCGATAGGAGTGCCTCAAAATCTTGTGCCGTTTATTACGCAGACAGCTATTGGTCTTAGAGAACAATTGTCGGTATTTGGAGATAACTATCCTACATCAGACGGAACATGCATTAGAGATTATATCCATGTTGTAGATCTTGCAAAAGCCCATGTTGTTGCTTTGCAACGTCTATTAAAAAGCAAAAATACTTCAAATTATGAGGTATTCAATATAGGAACAGGAAAAGGAAGTACCGTTCTAGAGGTAATCCAATCTTTTGAAAAAGTTTCTGATCAAAAACTCAATTACAAAATTGTAGACCGTAGAGAAGGAGATGTGACTGCTGCTTATGCAGACACCACAAAAGCAAACAATGACTTGGGATGGATGGCCACCAGCAGTTTGGATGACTCACTAAGTTCTGCCTGGAAATGGGAGCAAAAGGTTAGGAGTTAAGGATATAGCTTTATTTTATCCAATAAATAAATTCAACAAAAAAGTCTAAAAAGTTGTTATTCTGAGCGTATCGAAGGAATCTTTCAAATTCCAGTTACTGAAGCACGGAGTACTTTGCCTGAGGCGAATCGTAATGGAATTTTTTAAGTCTTTTTCAGACTTTTTTTCGTTTTCTATTTCATCCTTCTATTTATTTATGTACTAGTAGAATTTTGCTCTTTTATCTTCTATTTCGGCCGCCTCTTTCAATGCCTCAAAAACTTTAGAGTTCACTAACCCTGCCTGAGACTTCGACGCCTGTGCGGCATAGCTTAAATAAGTGTCCAAACCACTTGCCGGAGTATTTTTTGTAACTTCGATCACATAAACTCCATTGGCACCAACTATAGGTTTAGAAACATTTCCTATCTCCATTACAAAAGCAGCTCCCACTACTTTTGGTTCTGTCCCAGCTCCACTAATAGTAGGTGTTTTCATATTTAGTGCCGAAGCAATTTTTGTAGTTTGCCCAGCATTTTTCGCAATATCATCCAGAGTACTACCCGAAATTTTACTTTTAAGCAGCTCTACTTTCTTTTCTTTGATCAAAATTGGTTTAACGGTGGGGTTAGCATCTACAGCTTTCATAGTCCCTTTGACTGCAATGGCTGTCAATTGCACTACAGCGTATCCTTCAGGAATATCAAAACGCTTTACAGCTCCTACTTCTGTATCTTCATTAAAGGCCCATTGTACTATAGATCTTTGACTTCCTATACCGGGTATGTTTTCATCTAATTCTTTGATTTTGTTTACAGGACGTACTGTTAATTCATTTTCTTTAGAAACCTTTTCAAAATCTTTATCTTTTGCAGCGATCTGGAATTTAGTAGTTTCTGTAAAAATAGTATTGATTGTCTTCTCACTAGGTTCAATCTTCTGTGCAACTGTAGCAACTTTTATTGCTTTTTGTTCATTCTTTTGATCTTCAATACTAATTATATGATACCCAAATTGAGTTTCTACGATGCCTTGATCTCCTATTTTACCTTCGAAACAATAATCGTTAAAAGCAGGCACCATTGCCCCAGGCACGAAATATCCTAAATCGCCTCCTTTATCTTTATTAGAAGAATCGGCAGAGAACTCTGTTGCCAAAGTAGAAAATTTACTCTTATCAGATTTGATAACATTTAATACACTATCTGCCAATGTTTTTGCCTCTTCTTTGGTTCTTTTTAAATCTGCGGCGGTACGAAGTCCTTCCCAAGAAATAAGAATATGACTTGCTTTTACTGAATCGGGAATTTGTTTTTGAGCAAGAACTTTAGACAATTTGATATACTCTCCATCTTTATAAGGTCCAAATACATCACCAATAGCAAGATTATATATCGTATCTGCTACGGTACTTGGCAGGTCTTTTTTGAATTTAAAACGATCATCGAACTTCAAAGCAGAATACTGATTAACAAATTGTTCTGCATTTTGAGTATTTCTGAATCCTTTTACAGAATCATTAGTCTTGGTTGCTTCTATAAACTCTACCTTATCTTCTAATAATGCAGTAACACTTGATCTAATTTCGTCTTCATCTTCTTCACTCGCTTCTTCCTTAAACAAAACATAACGAATATTTCTTGAGGCTTCTGCCTTGTATTGCTCTGCACGTTTTTCTATGTAAGATTGAATCTCTGCATCGGTTACAGTAACTTCAGAATCCTGAACACTGGAAAACGGAAGCTGAACATATTTTATACTAACATTGTCATTTTCCATTTTGTAGGCCAACTCTCCTTCTTTTAATGTTGCTCCTACACCTGCCTTGATCATATTTAAATAAATACCTTCTCTGGCGCCTTTACTTACATTATCTTCAAAATCTATCCATTGTTGGTATGCCTGAGGCGAAGTAGCTTTTATGTTTGCTACATACTCTTGCATTTTTGCTTTATCAAAAACGCCAGCTTCATTTTGAAAAGTAGGATTACCTGTTAAAGATTCTTCTAACAGTAAATTCACTTGATCTTCACCTACTTTAATACCTAACTCTTCAAATTGCTCTTCAAAAATAGCCTGACGCACTTCTTGATTCCATACATAATTTATTGCCTGCATACTAGATCCACTGGCACCAAAATTTCTAGATGCATTCTCTACCTTTTGGGCAAATTCAGTTCTGTCAATATCTTTTCCATTAATTGTAGCGATTGTATTTTCTGCTCTTTGCGAAATTGCTCCTCCATTACGGATCAAATCTGCAAGTACAAAAGAAAAAAGTGCAAGTGCTATAATCACAATTAAAAAAATGGAACGTTGTCTGATTTTATTTAAAACTGCCATGATGTATTAAAATTTATTCTAAATATAGTGGGCGAAAATACCATTTTATTGTAATAATACCAATTAAAGATTGAAGAAATAAATGTTTGATTTTATCTCTAAAAATAAATACAGATTAAGAAGTAATTTGAAGTATTAAATCTATAAGAAAACAACCTATAAGAAAGATCCCAAAATGAATCACTCTTCAATAATAACCACAAGTTCTACAATATCAATTTTGGTATTGGAAGTTTCGATAATTTTGATTTTAAATCCATCGATCAAAACTTCTTCTTCTTGTTCTGGGATTTCTTCGGTATGGTTTACAATCATCCCCCCCAATGTTTCATAATTCTCTCCTTCTGGAAGGTCTAATTTGTAGGTTTCATTAATATAGTCTACCTCTATTCTGGCAGAAAACCGATAGCTATTTTCTGTTAATTGTTCTTCGATTAGTTCGATTGTATCATGCTCATCCTCAATCTCGCCAAAAAGCTCTTCTACAATATCTTCTACAGTAATAATACCGCTTGTGCCACCATATTCATCAATAACAACCGCCATGCTTTTATGTTTCTTGGTCAAGAGATTAAGCACATCTTTCACAAACATTGTTTCTGGAACAAAAACCACCGGAAGCAATATAGAGCGTAATGATTTTGGTTTTTTAAACAATTCGAAAGAGTGCACATATCCTATTATATCATCTATGGTACCATTATAAACAATGATTTTTGACAAGCCCGTATCTATAAATAGTTTGCTTACCTCTTCTATAGATTGAGATTTCTCTACGGCTACTATTTCAGTTCGCGGAATCATGACTTCTCTGGACTTAACATCTGAAAAATCTAACGCATTCTGAAAAATCTGAATTTCACTGTCTATTTCATCATGTGCTGCGACCGTTTCCATTTGTTCACTTATATAATCTCCTAATTCGGTTTTTGTGAAGGCAAGTTGCACTTGATCTCCATCAGTTTTTAGAAATCTCTTTAAAACAAAATCCGAAACCCAAATCACAAATGAAGAAACAGGCGAAAATACGAGATAAAACAAGTAGGCAGGAAATGAAAATGCTTTTAATAAAGTATTCGAGTATATCTGAAAAAATACCTTTGGTAAAAACTCTGCAGTAATCAAAATAATACTCGTGGTTATAATTGTATGTGTTAATAGTTTTAATTCTGTAAGCAAATAATCAAGTAACCAAAACCCAGATGGAATACATGTACTAAATACATTGATTAAAACTTCGCCCATATAAAATCCATATACTACCAGGGCAATATTATTACCAACCAACATAGTGGCAATAAATTTGGAAGGTTTTTTGGTTAAACGGGCAAGAATATTGGATATAAAGCCTCCTTGTTTTTTTTCTATTTCTATATGGATTTTGTTTGAAGAAACGTAAGCAATTTCCATTCCTGAAAAGAAGGCCGATAGAAGAAGAGAAAGTATAATAACAATACTACTTAATTCCATGAATTACTCTTTGTTATTGGCTTCAAATCGTTTTCTAAAATTCCTTTTAAAGAAAAACATAAAAACAGCAACAATGGCAAAAAAAAGATATAGGTAACTTTTTCCTCCTTCTTGTCCCCATTCTATATAGGCCTGATATGCAAAAAAACACACAACCGCCAAATAGGCATATTCAAAAAACTTAAACACTTTCATCATAGTAAGTTAATTACTCTTTGATAAATATCACACCATCATTAATTCTTGAATTCAAGATAGTAAAATCCTGATTAGCATCAAAACCATCGGCTTCATTAATATCCCCATCGGGCAGGTAACTTTTATAATGCTGGTCTGTAAACACCCAATTAATATTTTGATCCCAGTATAACTGCTCGGCTTGCAGATGTGTGCTGTCTGCAGTTTTGATATCAACATTACCACGCATATCGATTAACCCTGTTTGCCGATAAGAAATTGCATAATCTGAAGTAATCTTACTTACTTTTCCTTCTTTATCGATTACATCGAGAACAATTCCTTCTGGAAACTCGTGATAGCCAAACGATCTATGTGTAAAATCCAATATTCTTTTTGCATTTAGCACCGCTGTAAGTCTCCCAGAATCTGTGTACTTAAGATTCACATTAAAAGCCTCGCCTATTGGAGCATCTTCTGAAATCAAATAGTTTTGATCGCCGGTTATATTTGACTGGCATGAAAAAAACAATGTCACAGCAAAAGCTGTGACAAAGTTTAATACTATATAATAATTTTTATTTTGCATTATAGCTTAGGAACCCTTACCGTTTCACCAATCCAACATCCTATCGCTACTGTAGTAACTCCAGGGTTATTGAAAATATCTGTTTTTGTAGGCGCCTTTGCTTTATAGTTTGCAGCAGTTTTATTAGCGGTAGATTTTAAACTTGGGTCAACTTTCCCAGCTCTTCTGGCATAGCCTTCTGCTAACCAATATACTGCTCTTTTACTAAACACATCGGTACCACAAGCATTTGCACTACTTGCGATCATGCTTGCAATTCTAAGATAAGCAGTGCCCATTGAAGGTTTATACTTAAGAGCTTTTCTGTAATATCCTCTTGCTTTTCCTTTACTGCCTTGTTTTTTGAGAACCTCACCAATCCTAAAATATACTTTGGCTTTATCACTACCTTTTTCTTCCATTTCGGCAGCTTGATTAAAATATTTTAATGCAACTGATGTTTTTTTATCTTTTAATGCAAGTATGCCTAAATAGTATGCCGTTTTTGCAGAAGGCTCTAATTTATGTTGCGACTCTACCAACTTAAAGAATAAAGGATCATCTGTACACTCTTTGGCATACATTCTTCTTGAAGCGCTCTTTATCCATTTTATGTCACCTTTTTTAGCATCAAACTGACCATTATATAACGGTATCAAGTTAGTACAATCTGCTCTGGCTCCTAGTTTTTGATTAATCCCCGCTTTCACTTTACTAAAAGCAGTAAGGTTAATCCCTGCATTTTTAAGTTTTCTTTTCTCTTTTGAAGTAAGCGCAGTACCAGATTCTTCTTTTTCGGTAAGTTCTGATATTGTTTTAGCTTTAGCACTTTCTTCTTTTTCAATCTTTTCTGTGATATCATCATACAGGTCAAAAACTTCCTGAAGCTCTTTTTTTCCTTCATCATGTAAATCAACAAATAGAGAGAAATAGGTATATAATTTCTTCGCTCCGGTGAAATTCTTCTTATCTTCTGTATAGGCTTTGTGAAACTCTTCAAATTGAGAATCTTTTGTTCCGATTTTGTTGTCAAACATAAGTTGACCGATATCAGAATGCATATCTCCTATTTTTGTTTTCCCGGGAAAGTATTGAAAACGTTCTTTTTCAAGAGCGATGAGTTCTTTTGCGATAGCGCTTTTTTGTCCATCAGCTGCCTTTTTCATTTTATCCTTAAGCAGTTTCTCCCCGAATTGATATGTAGCAACACTATATGTTGGACATTCTTTTCTTACTTTCCATAAAGGCTCTTCAGCCGCTTGGTAATTTTTTACTTTAGCGTGCTCATAGGCAATTGATGCCGTAGTAGCACAGTCGGTAGCCTGAGCACTAACACTAGTAGCGCCTATGACTAATCCTGCTGCTATTGTAAATAAATATTTGGTATTCATAGCTGTAAAATTGTATTAATTAAATTTTATTTTTCTAAACCATTTATCATTTAACGATAAACTTATAGAGACATTAAAAAAGTCTTCCCTTACTAATCCAAAATCTTTTGTTCCTCGTTGGCCATATTCAAAACCTATATTTGCATTTGAAAATAATCTACCAACTGGTAGTCCTACTCCAAAAGATATGCCAAACTCATCAATCGATTGGTTATTAATGTTTAATCCTGTTTCCTCATAGCGAAATCCCGCTCGATATACAACTCGGCTAAAATAACTGGTTAACGAATTATATTTTGGGATATAAAACCCACCCAACTTGAATTTTGAAGCATTACTATACTCTACATTATCTTGTATAAACAAAGCCTCAGAATAATCTCCAGAATCCAAATACGTATATTCAGCTCCTACAAACCATTTTTTGGGGCTACCTATTCCACTTCCCACTTTCAATTCTGCAGGCAACTCGATATCATTATCTCCTAATTCGGTTTCTTGCCTGTCAACAACAATTTCCTGGCCATTATTACCAAGTAATATTGTTGAAAGTTCTCTAGAACTATCTGCTGTTAACGAAAACGACGGTGTTGAAACCACTGATGCAAACAACTCTAGTTTATCTGTTAACATTGTTTTATATACCACCCCCAAAGATAAGCTAAATGATGAAAGATTCGAACTAGTAATTTCTCTAGTGTCGAATTGTACATCAGGTCTACTTAATATGGATTTTTCCTCTATATTACCAAAGTTATAATTAAAATCCAAACCAACACTCAGATTCTTGTTAACTTTAAGTCCTGCAGCCAAAAACACTTTGTTTAAGCCTCCTGTTCCTTTAAATTGCTCTTCGGCCCCATTATCATCTACCGCACCAAGATCATATCCTACCGAGGTTTGAGGAATCACCCCAAAACCAAAACCAAATTTACCTGCAGGAATACCTATTGCCAGATAGTCAAGTGAAGCATTGTCTCCAGAAGATGACTCAGTTTGATTACTAATTTCAAAATTACTGTATGAAGTACCAACGGTATATGCAGTTAACTTCAATTCTCCAAAAGATGCAGGGTTTTGAAGGTTTAAATGAACACTATCCGTAAAAACACTTAATCCTCCCATCGACCTGTTTTCTACTGTTCCTTTAAATTTTTGAATCCCGATACCATAAAATGAATACGGTGACGAAGTCCCTTCCTGAGCATTTGACATAACTGCAACAAGCACCAACACGACTACTAAAATCTTCTTTATCATCTACTATTATTAAAAACTAAAATGTAGTTTAATCCCTCCAACAAAAAATTTGAAGTGGCAAATATGCTATTTTTTAATCTTTTAGACAAAAAATGTGCATCTCCTCCGGTTAAAATAACTGTTAAATCGGGATAAATGTTGCAATATTCTTCAATTAATCCCTGAATTTCATTTAAAACCCCATGCACTATACCAGAATGTATAGCTTCATCTGTACTGTTACCAATGATATTTTTTGGTTCTTTTAATTCTAATAATGGCAATTTTGCAGTAAACTCATGAAGACTATTGTATCTTAATTTGATACCTGGTGATATAGCTCCTCCCAAATATTCTTCCTTTTCATTTTTAAAATCATAAGTGATGCAAGTCCCTGCATCAATAACCAGTATATTTTTTTTTGGAAATTGATCAACTGCAGCTGCAACTAGAGCCAACCTATCTATCCCCAAGGTTGCCGGGGTTTTGTATAAATTCTTGAATGGCATTTGTATTAAATGATCCAAAAATAATACGCTAAAAAATTCGTTTACATATTCAATAAAATCATCCTGAAGATTAGAAACAGAAGAGATTATTGCATCTGTAATCAATGGGTAGTTATTCTTAAGATTTCTTACAGTTTCTTTAAAATCAGTTTGTTCTATTGTACTTTTATATACAATCTCTGATTTTTCAAAAACTCCAATTTTTATGTATGTATTCCCTACATCTATAACAAGATTCATATTTTATGCCGTGAGGCGCAAAAGTACGAAACGATTTTTTTAATTTTTTCTTTTGAGTATTAAAAAAAGCGTTCTATATTTGCATCCGCTTACAGCAAGGTGCCTTAGCTCAGTTGGTAGAGCAAAGGACTGAAAATCCTTGTGTCCCTGGTTCGATTCCTGGAGGCACCACCTTTAAAAATAAACCCTTGTAAATCAATATTTTACAAGGGTTTGTTGTTTTTTGATATTTAGCAACTAACTAAATATCATATTTTTAGAAATTCGATAAATTTGGATCAAGATCAAAAATAAGTTATTGTTTTTTAACTTAGTCTCAAGTTAGAAATGTTCCTACTTAGCATTCTAAATACTATTATTTTCGAACGAATTATCTCCCGAACATAATTACTAATATTCATCAAGGTAGATATTTTGATAAAACACCCTTTTCTCACAACTCTTTTTTTCAAATTATAGAAATATCTGTATACCCTAACAAGCTTTTTAATGTTGCATATATTTCCTGCCTAACAACAGAGAAATATCGCAGCACACTCTTCAGAATCCCAACCAATTAAACAACAATCATATTCTTCAAGACACAACAAAAGATTACCAAACAACAGACCATCAGGAGGATTAGCAGCAATTACGGGATCACATTCTACCTCTCCATCATTCATTCTGACACAAAAGTTTTCCAAGCCAAATACGGGTTCATAACGATCTAAAACACAACTATTGAAATTAACTCTACAAATACATTGCGTATCACCACTTGCACATTCATTAACTTTATTGCTATAAGAGGAAGACCGCTTCAAGGCTTTACCAGTTTCTGTTTTTGCCTGAAAAAGACGATCAGCGAATACCTTTCCAATCATCTCACTGTCTTCCGAAAGAAGATCAAAACGTTTAATGATATCAATCCATGATTGCCAAAATTCTTGCTCATATTCTTGATAACTCTCAACACTATCAAATCCTAAGACATTAGCTAGTTGTAGCTTTTCTGAATCTGTTAACTCGGTTGGTTTATTTAATAATTCTATAACACTCGACAAGTTAGAACTGTTGTTATGGACCGTAATAATACCTTCAAGCAAAGCAACAAACTCGCTATCGTTAGCCAGTTCTTCTATTGTATTTGTACTTATGTTCTCATTTTCCTCATCAGCGTTATTGCATCCTAAAATAAAAAGGATACTCAAACAGGCAATACCAAAGAATTCTACTATTTTTTTCATGATCAAGTTATTTTATATAATTTATCATTAGTGGGTACTTAAAACCCATTGATTTTCAATTGTTTATTATTTAGTTCTCTGACATTTTTGTAATCGTTTTTGCTAAGTATCTCTCTTACAGGAGTTTTGTCGAGTAGTGAGATGCTTAAAATTTGTAATATTTCGTAGATTGATCGTTCAACTTTTAAAGTATTGCCAACTATTGCCACAAGGCAATATGCAATTATTGCGCAATAGATCTGGACTTTGACCGCATTAATCGAAGTCCCCCAAAAGGACTTGATCTTCAAATGTTGTTTCATCCACTTAAAAAATAGTTCAACTTCCCAGCGTTTTTTGTAGAGATAACATATTTCTTCGGCTTTCAGATCCATATTATTGGTCAAGAAAATCAATGTCCTCTTGGACTCATCGTCATAATACTTGATCCGTCTGAGCTTTTCCGGGTATGCCTTTTTAGGATAGTAAGAAGCCAACTTACCAATCTGATCGTACTTTATGCCTTTGGTTTTGTCGGCAGTAATTAGAATACATTCGATTAAACTTCATATTGGATTTTGCACGGGTGACAAAAAAGGCTTTTTGCCTATCTAAGAGGTATAAGCGTTCAAAATCAACGTAAGCCCTATCCAAGACGTAAAAGCTTCCTACTTCATACACCAGTAAATCCAGAGTACTGACATCGTGTGCTTTGGCATTTGTTATATGTACAAAAGCAGGGATTGATGTTTTTACGTCATAAAGTGTATGAAGTTTGATGCCTGCTTTGGTTTTTCTGAACTCAGCCCACCAAAATACACTTAAACATAAATCAATGGTAGAGGAATCAAAGGCATACACATTACCTTTGATATCAAGTTGAAAATCCGATCTATAGCAACTCTCCCGGGCTTGTGCAATCAACACATAAGCAAATTCCTCGAATATTTTATGGTTGCGCTTTTGGTTAGCTTTACCAAGGTTGCGCCTTGATATGGACGGCCCAAACCCTAAATGATAATATTTTGATTTATGGGCCTCTAGGCTAAGCAGCAAATCTCTCATACTATCTCTGGCTGTTAGCTGACCGAAAACCATACATAACATCTGATTCCAGCAGGTAAAACTTCTCACGTACTTATTACCATCGTATTGTTTGACAATCCTATCAAAAATGCGCCGGGGTAGAAAATCAGTAAGTTGAGCGAAAATATATTTGCCGTGATTCATCTTTTTGGTTTAATAACCAAAAATCAGTAAACCATTTCAAATCGTCACGCTATAAAAAATCACTACAGCTACGATTAACAAAGAATGTCAAAGAACTTTTATTTATTTTTAGTACCCACTAATGATAATTTATAGTTAACAAATTTTTATAGATTTTATTATCCCTATATGCCTAAACCTGGTTTCAATATGTAGTAAGCAACGCGATTCGCTACGAATAAAGCCATTATAAAAACAATACTATCTTCTCCAAAGGTAGGTTGTGTATTTCCAACGGCTTCTTTAGAATGTATGTTGTAACATTTATAACTCACCAATATATTAGATTGTTGCTGTAGTTAATTTTTCTATTCTACTATTGCTTTGAGAATTTCATTATCGGTCATCAGGTATTGGGAAACCATTTCTTCTGAAATAATCAACTGGTCTGAGTCGTTGTATTCATCTTTTTCAATACCTCATCGATAAAAATATTCATGGCATAGATGTCTTCTCGTTCTATCTGTTTCACAGTACAAGTAACGACTTATAATAAGTCTCAATTGTCACCGAAATTTTTCATCGGAAAGCTGATTAATGATTCAGGGATATCGAAGTAATTCCATTTCTCCGATTTTAACAGACCAAATGCCCATCGGCAAGCCACCAATACCATTCGCCTACCTGTTTATCATTTTCTGCTGTTCCGTATTCCCATTCTTGGTTTTCCTTGTTCCATGTGGCATAGGGATGTACATTTTTTTTGGTTTTCTCATTTTCTTTATGACTTTTGTGTGTGTATCACAATAATAGAGAACACATCAGGGTTATGCGCTCCATCCGTACGGATGATACAGACTTTTATGATAAATTTTTGGATTTGTCGCGTTTATAGCTGCTCTATAAAGATAACAGCGATGGACTTTATATGGGAATATGAATAAAAAGCTTAACGTTTATTCGATCTACGCTGATACTTTCTCATTAACTTTTGCTCTGTATTCTGATGGCGTCATTGAAGTATGCTTTTTAAAAACACGATTAAAAGAAGTTTTACTTTTAAAACCTGCTTGGTATCCTACGGACAACATTTTCATATCGTTATATTCTGAAGATGAAATGATATTTTTGGCTTCATTAACACGATAAAGATTAATAAAATCATAGAAATTTTTCTCAAAAGAAACGCTGAGTACTTCTGTAAGATGGTGCGTACTCATATTAAGTTGTTTGGCAAGCCTGGATTGTGATATTTCAAAATCCAGGTATGGTTTTTTTTGCTCCATAAAGTCTAAAATAGCTTCCATATATCCTTCGTGTTGCATCTTGGTTAAAGAAAGCTTGGTATATGTGGTTTTAGATCTAGGGCTTTTTGAAACGCTCCTCTGGCTTTGTTTTGTCTCAGAGAGTGTTCTCAGTTTAACTTTTAGAGTTGTATTTTCTCTATCAAGAATTTCATTTTCTGTCGCTAATTGTTCCTTTTGTGCTATAATTCGATTTCTTCTTTTTAGAAGAAAAAATAACAGAATTACTAAAACCAATATGGATATAATACTTGCGATAAGTATTTTCTTTTTTGTAGTATTTGCGGTAACGATTGCCTGTTGTTTGGCTTCTATTTTTTTATTCAAATCTTGTTTTAGGTCTTCTTTTGAGGTAGTAGCGATTTCTTTAAACTCATTATCTCTGAATGTATCATATTTTGCTTGTTCTTCGTATGATTTTTTATAATCTTCTTTAGCAGCATAGGCTTCAGCCAGGTACAAATGGCAGTCCATTTCTATTTTTTTAAAGCCGTTTTCAGAAGCTATAGCTTTGGACCGACTTAAGTAATCAATGGCCTTTTTAATATTTCCTAATGCTATATAAGAAACACTTACATTAAGTAGCGTCATTGCTTCTGTTCGAAGATATTCTCCAGGTTTGATGGTTTGTAAAACACGTTCGCAAAATTCAATAGCTTTTTCATAATTCTTCTGTTTTCGGTAAATAAGAGCAATATTATTTAAAGCTGTCATTTCTCCATGACCAGCTTCGATCTCTTTGCAAGTGTCGTAAACGTTATAATAACTTAAAAGAGCATCATCAAGCTGTTCTAATCTGGAATAACTAATCCCCAAAGAATTAAAGAGTGAGGCTTTCATCATTTGGAATCTATCCGTATCAGAATTGATACTATCCAGCGATTTCTTTGCTATTTCTATGGCTTTTTCATATTCCTCAATTCTCGTATACAGATTAGCCAAATTTACAGATGCTACGAGAAAAAGCTCATTCTTATCTTTTATTTCATTTGACCTTTCAAGCACTTCTTTATATAATGCTAACGATTTTTGGTACTCACTTTTATCTTTGAAGTAAATACCATGATTAACGATTGCTCTTAGCTCAATTTCTGTAAGTTTTGACCGTTTTGCAATAGATATAGCAGAGTCTGTGTACTTCTTATACGATTCGATATCATTATCAGCTACTGCGCTGGCTAACCTTAAATATGACATTGCCTTCTCCTGGTCATCAGCTGTTTGTGCAATTACATTTTTTACAGAATCAATTCTCTTATTCTGGGAGAAGGTTTTTACTGATAAAATAAAAACAAGTATGAAAATCGTATTCTTTAACATAAAAATAAATGGGTTAATAATTAATTAGGGATTACTTCGTAGTATATTTTAGATTTAGTAAAATACTATAAACCCCTTAAAATTAACAATAAACCTCTACTTTGACAAATCACAGTGTTTGTTGCAGGTTATAAGAAAGATATGCTTACAACTCGCTCTGAAGAACCCAATACGTAATTTATTGTGAAATAGATTTCATATTGAAATCATCTTGACTTTTTTTTGATAAAAAAGAAGTGTTGTAGAAATTTGTGTTGCGAAACATAAAAATACAACCCTATGTATAAAACAGCTACATTAGTAGCACTTTCACAAATAGTCGGCACAAATGAATATACGTTAAAAAGAGGATTTAGAGAAGTTTTTGGCGCTACTTTTTTTGGGTTTTGGACCGAATTGAAAATGCAAAATGCACAAAATCTTCTCCTTGATGATGAAATTTCGATAGGTGATCTTACAATAACACCTTATATCTAAAGTTTTACTTAGTTCTTTTCCTGTAATGACTACTTATAAATTTTCTAGTTTTGTAATTCTAATTTTTTCTAGACTTAGTGTCTTTTTAGTTTTATCTTTTTTCATAAACTAAAGTTTTTAGAATTAGTTTTTTAATTATGCTTTATCCTATTTTAGCACCCAATCCTACTATAATATATTAATCAATTAGATTGGCTTAAACATTATCTATAGGTTCCTGTACCTATTGGAAAAGTTTTGGTAAGAACAGGAAGACATGTTTTAACTTCAGAAATTATTATGTGACCTCCAATAATGGTTTGTGTGTTTTCTAATTTGGTGATTTTGACTTTTTCGAGACTTAGTTTTTTAGTTTTCATAATTTCTTAGAGTTTTAATAGTGAGTTCACTAAATTACTATATTAATCCATTCGATTAGCATTTATCTTTTGATAAAAAGTAAATGCAATGAATTACCTATTTTATGAAACATCTTCAGCTATTCAACTGCTTTATAAAATAGGATGGATAAATTCCTGTTCTCTTATGAAAAGCTGAAGAAAACGACTGGGCATTTTTAAACCCAACCTCTTCTGCAATTGCTTTGATTGTATAGGATCGCAATGATTTATCTGTAGTTAATTTACTAACTGCAAAATCGACCCTTAGATTATTAAGATAGTTTGCAAAATTTATATGCTTATATACATTGATTATTTTTGACAGGTAGGCACTATTGGTATTAAGCTCTTTGGCTAACAAATTGAGGTTATAATGTTTTTTAGAGAATTTGTAAGAGTTTTCAAAGATATACAACTTGTTTAAAACACTTTCTATTACATCTTCAGGAATATCAATCTCATCTTTGTTATGGGTCTTGGTAGCTTCAAGATTGAATTCTGACACGTTTTTTTCTTTGTTCTTTTGTTTTTCAAGCAATGCTTCAAAGCGTTTTTTATTTATATTGCTTTTCCTAAACCCATACCCTGCTAATATTCCTATAATACTCAAAAACAAAATCAAGATAGTGATCGTGTTTTCTTTTAGGAACTTTTCTCGCTCTAATTGATTAATTAATTCTTCTTTTTCTGAAATTAACTCGGCTGTATCATAGCGCTCACTTATGTTTTTGGTTAAATACAGTTGATTCGAATGTTTTATACTATCAAGTTTTAGTAAGGTATTGATATACTTAATTTGTTGTTGTGAATTTCCTTTCGATTTATAATAGTTTATCAAATAATCATAAGCATCCATCAACTCAGGAATTACATCCCCTGTCTTAGTAAGTACTGTATCCACATTTTTAAAGTAGTGTACACTTGTTTCTACTTCTCCTAAATCATGATATGAACGAGCAATATAATAATCACAAATAGCTGTTCTTGTTTTAATTTGATTTGATTTTTGAATTAACTCCTTTCCTCTATTCAGACTATCTATTGCCACATTATAGTTTTCAGAAAAATAGTGATGTATTCCAGAATACATAACAAAACTAGAATACACCAACATGTCATCTGTTTCTAATGTTTGATCAATCCCTTTATTGATATACTTTTTTGCCAAATCTAGCCGTTTACTGTATACATAAGAATCGGCTAACGCAAAAAGCAATTTGTTATACGCTTTAATATTTTTAAATTCAGGATTTTTATCTATAAAATTTAAGTAATCGATAAAAAAAGTTTGAGCTTCTTCTCTCTCTCCTGCTGTATTTTTTAATAAACCTATATTAAATTTCGATTTATAATATAAATGCTCATTTTTATTTTGTTTAGCATATTTTGAAGCAATCAAATACAATTCTAAGGCACTTTGATAATTTCCTTTTTCATATTCTCTATTTCCATTAAGTAAATACGCTGAAGCCTGATATCTACTGTATCTTTTATATTTTGTAATCTCGATCAAACTATCTGCATAATGCATCCCTTGTGTCTTGTTTAGCTCCGATAAAAAATAATAAGCATCGGCTATAGCAAGTGTATCTTTGATCTTCTTAGCTTTTTGCAATGATTGCAGTGCAATTTGTAACTTAAGGGTATCGCTGGTTTGCCTTGCGATTTTTGCTTCCAGGTTTTCAAAATTTGAATTCTCGTTTGCCTTTGCCACTAATCCGGATTGCCCATATAACTGTACAAAAAAAGACAGTAAAAATAGCACACTACTTAAAAACAAACTTCTTCTAAACATTAAAATAATATTAAAGATTCTTCAACCAATAAATTACATTCTATTTGATAATGCTACTTGTATAATTATAAAAAACGTGGGGAATCAATTTTAAAAAATAGCCGTTACAAAACCCAACTTCTAAATTTTACATACGAATTTATGATAATTTATTCGAACAATAAAGGTGTCTTTTGTTTATCTAAGAACACTATTGAAATAAAAATAACACTCCATTTTTATAAATCCATGGTTGAAATTTATAAATCTCATGAATATTGTCTTGTAAATTAACCAACATTCAAACTAGATTTGGATGATAAATAACTGAAGGGTGCAAAACATGAAGGGAGTAACTGGTTAGATATTACGATCAGGTTTATATGAGAAAAGAACTATTCCTGGGGAGGAGCAGAATCAAAAAATCAATAGTTCTGCAGAAAGTTCATCTCAAAAAGCCCGAACTACTTGTTCGGGTTTTTTTATTACCTATACATATACTTGTATTTGCTAATAAGTTACTATTTTTGCTCAGTAAATTTTTGCTATGACTTATCTCAAACACCTACTTATAAGTATCTTGTTAGTATTCATTACGATTAAGATACATTCTCAGGATTCTCAAGAAATTTTAGATTCATCAGAAACACAAGATACCTTGAGCACCACAAATACGCAAGAAAAAATGACTGCCTGGCAAACCATAAAATATGATGGCTTATCAGTATATGGGGGAGTAAAGAATGCGTATACCCAACCTTTTAGATGGAAAGGTAAGAATTGGTTAACTTTTGGTGGAATTATGGTAGGAACCACTATGCTACTTGCAGTAGATGACCCTGCCAATGAATACTTTGCAGAGCAAGGGGAAGACATACCAGATTTTGTTCGAGAAGCTAGTTTTAGATTTGGAAAACCTCTTTTTAACTATGGTCTTACTACAAGTGTATATGCCCTTGGCTTAATTACTAAGAATAAAAAAATAAGAAAAACAGGAGTACTCCTTATCGCGTCTGCAACCGCAGGAGGACTACTTCAAACAGTAAGTAAGACATTGGTTGGACGTGCAAGACCACTTACTGGTAAAGGTAATCTTCATTTCAAGTTTTATTCCGGTGGTGATGCCGGTCTTCATTCTTTTCCTTCTGGTCATGCTATTCTTTCAATTACTACTGCCTATGCAATTGGTAAACAGTTTAAAAATCCATTTATAAAGGGTGGAATTTATGCACTAGGTATGCTGTCGCCTATATCGCGTCTTTGGGAAGAAGCACACTGGCTTACCGATGTTGTTTTGAGTACTGCCCTAAGTATAGTTATCGTTGATGGTGTAGAAAAATACTTAGAAAAAAAAGAACGTTATGTTTATGGCCATAAAAAAAATAAAATCAACTGGAACCTTAGTTTAGGTGCAGGACGAATAGGAGTAGTTGGTAGATTTTAGTTGCCTTTTTAGTTTTTGATTAAAGAAGCGGTTTAAACTTTTTTCAATTCGCTATAAAAATGTCTTTTTTTTTGATCAATTTTCGCTAGAATCAAAAAAGTTTAAACCACTTCAAATTCTTTTTCATAATACGTAGCAGCATCTTGTAATAATAAATCCAAGTACTGATTTTCTAATTTTAATCGTGCTTCATCCCACTTTAAGTATTTAATAAGATCTTCTTCAATAATAGACCTATATCTATGAACGCTGCTAATATCAAAGTAAAGTCTCCCGGTTCTTCTCACAAAGAAATCAGCTAAACTGTTTACCATTTCATGATGTACCCCATACCAGAGCTCTGCTCTAATTAATCGTTCCTCGATAGCATCATTTAGAAAGTAATTTATCTTATCAATAATGATATCGCTCTGTTTCCCATAGGTAGAAACCAAATACCATCCAGAATAAGGATCTTCTATCTTTAAATCTTTAAGCCTTTGTGTAATTTGACCCATATAAACAACAACCTCCTTACTTTCTGTAAGCGGATTACTGGTTAATTGAATATGTTGTGTATGCGACCTAGAAAAACTATCTCTTCTTTTACTACTCATTGTTTTTAGCACTGTATCGATAACACGTTGGGCCATTTTACGATACCCCGTGAGTTTTCCACCTGCAATAGATATCAACCCTGTTTTAGAAACAAAAATCTCATCTTTTCTAGACAGTTCTGAAGGGTCCTTACCATCCTCATGGATCAAAGGTCGTAATCCAGCCCAATTAGACTCAATATCTTCTTCTTTAAGATGTACACCCGGAAACATATGGTTAACCGCTTTAAGTAAGTAAGCTGCATCATCTTGTGTAGCGACTACTCGATTAAGATTTGCATTATAATTCGTATCGGTTGTACCTACATAGGTGGCTCTCCCCCTGGGAATTGCAAAAATCATTCTTCCGTCGGGGACATCAAAATAAATCGATTGGGTAAGTGGAAATCTCTCTCTCGAAAAAACCAAATGCACTCCTTTTGTCAAATGCAAATGTTTATTATTCATCGAATGATCCTTTTCTCTTAATAAATCTACCCAAGGTCCTGCTGCAGAAACAAAATTTCTTGATTTTACTGTAAATGCTTGTTTGGTATTATGATCCAGGCACTCAAGACTTTTGATTTTACCGTCTTCATCATAATTAAAAGAAGTCATCTCGCAATAATTAATACTATTTGCTCCAAAAGAAGCTGCTTTCTTTAATAGTTCTACGGTAAGTCGAGCATCATCGGTTCTATACTCTGCATAATATCCTCCGCCAGTAAGCCCTTCGTTACTAAGTAATGGTTCTTTGGTCAAAGTTTCTTCTGCACTTAACATTTTTCGCTTATCGTCACCTTCTACATTAGCTAGAAAATCATAAACCTTTAGACCTACCGAAGCCATAAATTTCCCGTAGGTACCTCCTTCGATAAGTGGAAGTAACATTTTTTCTGGTACTACTAGATGTGGTGCAAGTTTATGCACTGTAGCTCGTTCACTTCCTGATTCCTTTACCAAACCGATTTCCATCTGTTTAAGGTACCGTAACCCTCCATGTATAAGCTTGGTTGACTTATTGCTTGTGCCAGATGCGAAATCATTTTTTTCTATCAAACAGACCTTCAACCCCCTAGAAGAGGCATCCAAAGCAATCCCTGCTCCTGTAACTCCTCCTCCTATTATCACTAAATCATATTTTTCATTTTTTGCCTTTGCCATTTGTGCTTCCCGATCCAGAACTGAAAAGCGAATAGGTCCTTCCTCCTTCACGGCAAGCATATTTTTATTTACAGTTTTTGTACGCGCTACTGCTTGCTGCCATCCTGTATATTTCCTGCTACGATCGTGTTCAGTTATTTTCGGCTTAAAAACAGTATCAATAGCTCTTATTCTTGAAATATCTTTCTTGGTCCAAACCCCAGCTTTGATTCCTGCCAGAAAAGCGGCTCCCATAGCGGTAACTTCGAGCATTTTGGGTCGATCTACAGCTACATTAAGAATATCTGATTGAAACTGCATCAAATAATTATTGGCTGAGGCTCCACCATCCACTTTAAGCTCTTTCATTTGTTTTCCACTATCTTCAATCATAGCTTCTAGCACGTCTCTTGTTTGGTATGCTAATGCCTCAACGGTTGCTTTTATAATTTCATTCTTTCCAGAATCCAAGGTAAGTCCATAGATTGCCCCTTTGGCCTCCATATCCCAATGAGGCGCCCCTAATCCTGCAAAAGCCGGTACCACGTATAAATCCTCTGAGGTTTTTGTGGACTTACATATCTCTTCCGTTTCGGATGCCTTATCAATTATTTGTAGTTTATCCCGTAACCATTGTACCGAGGCTCCACCGACAAAAATGCTGCCTTCAAGGGCATATTTGATAGTATCATCCGGTATGCTACAACATAATGTTGTTAACAATCCATTTTTAGATTTATACGGTTTTTTTCCAGTATTGAGCAGCATAAAACAACCTGTACCATAGGTATTTTTGGCTATCCCAGATTTATACCCTCCTTGACCAAACAAAGATGCTTGCTGATCTCCTGCAACTCCATATATTGGAATCACATGGCCTTCATGCTCAATACTTCCAAAATCCGACGAGGAATGTTGTACCTCAGGAAGTACAGCTTTAGGAATATCCAGAGCTTTCACTAATTTTTCATCCCACTCCAGGTTGATAATATTGTAAAGCATGGTTCTAGATGCATTAGAATGATCTGTTACATGTTTTGCACCATTGGTGAACTTCCAGATTAACCAGGTATCAATAGTTCCAAATAATAATTCTCCTTTTAGAGCTTTTTCTCGGGAACCTTCAACATGATCCAAAATCCATTTTAATTTTGTGCCCGAAAAGTACGAGTCAATAACCAAACCAGTATTTTTTGACACATATTCGCTTAAGCCTATAGATTTAAGATGTTCACAAATTTTGGTTGTCCTTTTGTCGAGCCAAACTATGGCATTGTAGATAGGTTTTCCGGTATTTTTATCCCAAACAACAGTAGTTTCTCTTTGGTTAGTGATCCCTATACTAGCTACATCCTCTATGGATATCTTTGATTTTTTAAGTACCTCTGCAAAAACCTCTTGTTGATGCATAAAAATCTCTTCTGGATCATGTTCTACCCATCCAGATTTTGGATAATGCTGGGTTAGTTCTTTTTGCGAAATTCCACAAATCTCTCCCTGATTGTTAAAAATAATAGCCCTAGTACTTGTCGTCCCCTGATCGAAAGCAATAATATATTTTTTGGTCATATCTGAATATTTGCAACCTCTTTACACAATGAAATTCTTATAAAAACTCCTAAAAAACAGATTATAATTCAAACAAAGTGCTGGTTATATACAAATATCCAAAGTATCTATACAATAGAAAAGTTAATGTTTAACTAAATAAAATGTAAGCGTTTGTATTATTTTTTATGTATTACATGCTGTATTTTATTAGTTTTTTTCCAAGGAAAACCCAGATAACATGAAACATTTTTGTAGAAATAAACAGTTATCTACTCCTCAATTTTTATAGGAAGAAATATTTCTGCTTTCCATTGCAGTTCATTTCCATCTTGCATAGGGTTATTATAAAAAATCTCAAGAGGTTTTTGTTCTACTACAATACCATTTAACCTGGCATATTCGAACAATGCGAACCACGCTTCATCACTTTTTATATAATTACCATAATAGGTCGCTTTTAGAGCTTTTTGCGCATTTATTCTTTTATATTGAATAATCGAATCAATCGGTAACGAATCTTTATGAACTATTGGGAATCCAAAATTCATTTGTAGTATATCTTTATTGATATCCCATTGTTCTATTTTCACAAAAGGATATCCTTTTTTTTCTACTTTACCTTCTTTTAACTTTGGATAGAGATAGCTATTTTGAGACATCATTTCTTGAGCTTTTCTATTTCGCTGGATTTCTGAAGAAACCAACAGAACATCCATAGGAGGTATTTCGGTCTTACCGTCTATTATAATTTTAAAAGTATCAGAATATCTTCTAAGTTCTTTTCTAAACTTTATGAGATCGTCTTTTATTAATTTTATCAGAGAAGATGATCCGGTTATGACTTGTACTCTATTTTTTACCGAATGATCTTTTGAAACAATTCCTACTTTTATTTTGGTAATGGTATCGTTAACACTTTTAAATTTCCAATCCAAAAACACCTTTTCATTAGCAAAGATTACTTCTTGCTTTAAATCAATGTCTGAAAAGTTAAGCGTTTCATTAACCAATTTATCAGCATTAGCTGTTATATTTTTTACCTGGTGATATGCTCCAATGGGAGCCATATTAGCCATAAAAGTGATCTCATAATCATACTTCTTGATGAATAGATACCATATACTAGCTCCAAAAAGCATGATCAAAATACTAATTATTATTCTCTTCATTTGGATTATTACTTTATACTAAAGATGATTTTTTAATTATTCGTTGTCATTTGAAGTTTATTTACAACAAATTTCCCCAATTCTCGCCCTTGATCAAGACCTAAATCTATTGCTGCACGATAATGAATTCCTCCGTACAATCTGCTAATAGCCGCTTCGTCTGCTGCTTGATTAAACGATGTAAAAGAACGTATTGGCAATCCATATTTTAATTCGGTATCATCATTAAATGCAAAATTATCTCCAAAAATTTCAGTGAGGACTGTGGATGCCGCACCAGATACTACAGAATGCCCGCTGGTATACTCAGGAAAAGGAGGAGTTTGCAAAACTGGTTCCCAGTTTTCATCGATATGTTGATTGATTAGTGTTTCGGGTCGAATGAGATTGCTTCTGTATTTTTCGTCCCAGCAACTTATAAATGCATCAGCTATAGCAATAGAAGTTTTGGTATAAGCATATATGGTTTTAGCAAAATCTGCTTCGGTTTTTTTGCTTGCTATTTTACAGATCCCAATCCAATGCGCTCCCGGAGTTATCTTTTTGGTCGCAAACATCAAATGTCCTTTGTGAGTAGACACGTAGGGGTTACAATCCCAAAACTGTGCTATTTCTAATTTTTCTGATGTTTCTCCTTCTTTCTTTATTTCTAAACCAACCTCATAGGTTTCAGTAAGTTCTTTATAAAACGGAGTATCTTTTTCTAAAGAAAAATCAGGATGTTTTGATGGTGTAAATTGTGAGGCAGAATCTATAATCGATGTTCTGATCTCTCGCCAATGGGGTTCGATACCATCCATATAATCCGGTGGTGTAGGTTGCCAACGAGCCGGATCTTCTGTATTCACAGAAAACTTGGGCATTGTACGCGTTTGTGCATAATTATCGGTCGCCAACCAATCTTTTATATGCTTTGCAACCAGCAATCCATAATTCTTAGAATCGTTAAAGTGCTCTTGGTTGATCTTTTCCCAAGAACCATATAGGCTATCTCTGTAGCTTTCTACTTTATCTTCAGAAAAAACAAGCTCCTTACCAACTTCTAAATACGCCACCAAAGCGGCAACTTCAAAATTGATACTTTTTGTAGTATCTATGGCAGGAACAGGTGTGAACCCGTGTAATTGACCCGCTAATGTTTGGTATGCTGCATTACTTTTACAAATTACCTCATAGGCGGCAATATTTGGATAATTATAAATTCTACTCGCAACAGGAGGAGAAAATATATCATGAACCATCACCTCTGTAATTTTATCTACGGCTTGATGATAATTATCCTGTGTAATTTCTATCGTCGGCTTTTCTTTTTTACATGAAACCAACACTATGAACAACAGGAAAGAGTAGAATAGCACTTTCAATCCTGAGGATTCCCTCTTCAAAGAGGGGATATCTATTTTATTTATTGCATTCATAAATTTCAATTTTTCCATTGTTTATAGTAATCAATAGATACTCCTTATTATCAAAATTAATAATATTTAGCCCTCTTACAGACTTTTGAGTAAGGTTAATATTTAATGTATTGGCATTAATAATTGTTGTGTCATTTTGAAGTATAGCCCCTGCAAAACCATCAAATCGACCATGATAGGGTATGACTCCAAAATAATTCCCTCCCAGAAATACTTCTTTGCTACCATCTTTATCAAAATCATACTTCAACATTTTGGTGATTGGCGCTACTTGAAGTTCGTCTTTGAACGGAACAAAAGTAAAAATACCATTTTCATTTTTTAAATACCCTGAGGCCATTTGATGCACTTTAAACAAGGTAGCTTTATCCAAGGTATTTTTATCAAAGACCTGCGCTACAGTTTTACCTGCAAATGATGTATAATTTGTGAATTTTTTGCGAAGAAAATTTAGCTGTCCTGATAATTCATCAAGTCCTAAAGCAGTATAGTATTTTCCTTCTTTGGCAATAGCAATTATAGTTTCTGTTTTTTGATTATTATCAAAATCTGCATAGTACATCTTTAAAGGAAAAGCTTCTGAAGCGGTAAACTTGGTATTCAAACCAAAGTTTCCGAGCAGATAATCCTTGTCACCATCTTGATCGATATCAAATTCCTGAATTGTTTGCCATAAACCGTTCAGTTTTTCTTTAGAAATCGTATTGGTTACATCAACAAGTTTCCCTGAATCATTCTTAAAAAAATGTGGTGACATCCATTCACCTATTACGATCAAATCTTTTATTCCATCAGCATCAAAATCACTCCAAACAGCATCGGTTACCATTCCTACTTTTTGAAGCGCTGAATTTTCTTTTAAACTGAAATTTCCTTTGTCGTTTACCAATACATATGAATTCGGAATTTGTCCAAAATCATTCGAAACCGCATATCCTCCTAAAAACAAATCCAGGTCTCCATCTTGATCGATATCATTAGGTTTAATAACTGATTCGTTTTCAAAAAGTTCAGGAAACTGACCTTTGATCAATCCCTGATTCGAATTTAGATACAATCGATCTACCAGCTCTTTTGAGTTTCCAAAAAATTCTCCTCCCGAAGAAGCTATTAAAAGATCATTTTTACCATCTTGATTAAGGTCTCCAATAATTGCCGTGACATCTTCTTTACGAATATCTGCTTTCATCTCGGCTATATCTTGCTCTTGAAAACCATCTGATGTCTGAAAAAACACTTTGGAAGTTTCATTTTTTGAACTTCCGAAGAAAATATCGTCGTTACCATCTCCATTAAGATCACCAACGGCTATTGCAGGCCCCTTATCTGAAATTTTATACGGAATTAATTTCTGTCTATTAAAATCTGTATAATTATTCTCTTTATGAACATAATCAAGTCCCGGTAGGCTATCAACTTGCTTAAACCACCCTTTTGTTTCGGGAAACAGTTTATTATAATCCACCTTTTTTCTTTTGTGAAGCAACTTGATCTTCAATGTCTGATTTGTCTTGATATTCTCGGCCATTTGTATGGTGTTATCTGGCCAGATAATCTTTAGCGAATCTATTATTTCAACCTTGCCATACCCAAAATGAATCATTGCTTCTGAAGATGATTGAAATCCTTTGGAAACGAATAATTGTTTGTACTGTTGCACCCCATTATGATATGATATTACCTTGGTTCCTACCCCAAAAGGGTTTTTGTCTTTGTACGCGAACTTCAATTTTAAATAGTTTGAAGTTGTATTGGTTTTGTTTCGATAAAAAATGGCGGTATCATTTATAGTATTGGTAACAAGATCGATATCACCATCATTATCAAAATCTGCATATGCGCTTCCGCTAGACACAGTACTTTCTTTGGGCAACCAGGTCGACGATTGATTTGTAAATCGAACTCCTTTTTTTCCTTGAAACACATAATTTTGAACCTTTCCAGACGGCATAATATCCAACGCTTCCTGATCAACCAATTTGGTTTTGGCCAACTGTTTCTTGATTTCTTCATTTGAAATAAATTTGATATAATCCAGGTCATTAGGTCGCTTTGGTATGCCATTAGAAATGAATACATCCTGCTCTCCATCGTTGTCATAATCTGCAAATAAAGCGTTCCAACTCCAATCTGTAGCTGCAATATTACTTAGCAAAGCTGTTTCTGTAAAAAAAGCTCCTTTTTGATTTATCTGAAGCATGTTTCTAGCATATTGATAATGATATCCCAGTCTATTAATACGCATGGTTAGCATATCTACGGTTTCATCTCCGGCTGATGCCTTGAGTACCTTTTCATCTTCTGGAGTCATATCGAGAGTTAGAATGTCGGGGTACCCATCGTGATTGATATCAGAAACATCGCTACCCATAGAAAAGCGACTTGTATGCCCAAATTTTTTCTTTAGCTGTTCACTAAAAGTTCCGTTTCCGTTATTGATATAATAATAATCATCTTCATGAAAGTCATTGCTTACGTAAATATCGGTGAGCCCATCATTATTAAAATCAGCAGTAGCCACTCCTAAGCCATATCCATTACCTCCACCAAAAATCCCAGCTTGTTCACTTACATCAATAAACTTTTCACCATCATTACGCATTAATTTATCTCCACTTTCATCGCTTCTTGTATTGCGCAAAGAAGCTTTTCCGAAGGAATTTTGCGTATGAATAGCATGATTTAAAAGATACATATCCAAATCCCCATCATTGTCATAATCAAAAAAGCTTGCCGAAGTGGTATAATTCTCAAAATCTAATCCGTATTGCGACGCTTGTTCGGTAAATGTACCATTCCCATTATTGATGAATAATTCATTAGGACCTTTCAATCCGTGGAGTCCAACTACTGCACATACATAAATATCCAAAAATCCATCACCATTTACATCGGCTATTACAGTCCCTGTATTCCAATCAGAATTACCTGATACGCCCGCTTTTTGGGTGATATCTTCAAACTCAAAGTTTCCTTTATTGAGATAGAGTTTATTTTTGCCTTGGTTTGAAGTAAAAAACACATCTACCAGATCGTCATTATTGATATCTCCAACGGCAACTCCGGCTCCGTTATAGAAATATAGGTAATCCAAAATATTTAAATCCTCAGTTGGAGTCAGGGTATTTTGAAAAGTAACTTTCGTAGTTTCTGAAGGCACTTTCTCGAATACTTCTCCTTGTTGTGACTTTTTTCTATCACAACTTTGTAAGAAGATCAATCCTAAGATGAGTATGATTTTATTTTTGGTCATTGGTTGGTGCGCTATTCAGAAATTACTTCTTCAACTTAAAAATCTTAGGAGCATTGTTATTAATGACTGCAACAAGGTGTTTTTCTCCAGAACTATTTGTTATCCACTGCATAGCCCGTACTTCGTTCTGAACCAGAAATCCTGTTGATTTTTGATCAACATACCAACCATTTTCATTACTAATCATGATATTTCCTCTACTAGCATCCAATCTGGAAAACTGTGGTTTAAAATTATGTTGGTTACCCGCCAGAATGAGGTCTAAAACACCATCGTTATTAAAATCTGCTGTTTCAATGTCATTAATACAAGATAGTTGGACCTCTTTGGGAAGTTCTTTCACTTTAAAATCTCCTTTTCCATCATTATACGCTATTAAACTTGCAAAATTATTTGTGCTCTTGATTGTGGTATTTTTTAATACTTCTTCAGAAAATAGTTCATCAATAGACTTTGTTGCATACTCGGTATATTTAAGGTTTTGCTTTTTCAAAGCATTGATTTGACCTGTGATTTCATTTTTTAGATGTATAGGAACGTCCTTTCCTTTAATCGTTTGTGTTATAATCTGCTCTATTGTACCATTGTTATCAAAATCATTGATATACATTTTAATCGGAGCATCTGCACTTGCATTATACATAGCGTTTAACCCTCGATTTCCTAACACCAAATCTATATCACCATCCTGATCCAGATCTTTTGCTTCGACCGTATTAAACCAACCAGAATAATTATCCAGGTTAGTAGAAAGTGCGGTAAGTCCTTCTGAGGTATTCTTAAATATTTTGGGAGACATCCATTCTCCCACAATTACTAGGTCCTTTTTACCATCTGCATTAATGTCTTGCCAGGTAGCATCTGTTACTATGCCTACCTCACCAATTCCTGGGACTTTCTTTATAGTAACATCTTCAAAATTACCATTCCCATCATTTTCCATAAGGTAACTTTTTGGAGTAACTCCATAAGTACCCACTATGCCCTGGCTTCCAAGAAATAGATCTATATCCCCATCCTGATCATAATCTGACGCGGCAATGGTAGCTATATTAGTATAAGTAGGCAGGATAATACCTCCTATTGAAAAATTACCCGATCCGTCGTTGGTATAATATCGAACTCCCGTTCTGGCTTTGGTAAAATTTCCTCCAGAACCAATAATGAGATCCAAATCTTTATCACCGTCAATATCTTCAAAAATTGCAACTACATCTTCAAAAGCTTCTTCTGTTTCAAATTTTGCAGGCTTTAGTGTACCATTTGCCGTTTGCAAATATAGTTTTCCAGTTTGACCGTATGCCCCTCCTATGAAGACATCGTCGTTTCCATCATTATTAACATCCCCTACTGCAAGAGCAGGACCTTCTCTAGACTGCATTTTATAAATTAGTCCTTCGTAATCAAAATCTACATAGGGATCCTCTTTATGAACGGGTATTTTATGTTCAACAACTTCAAAATATTTTTTCTTGATAACCGAGTTTTTGCGATACTCAACAATAGCATCTTTTTGATCTAAGGTAATCAAGGAATTCAGTTTAAGATCTTTGACAGTCGTTGTTTTTCTGTTTGGAAATATAACTCGCATAGAATCTATAGCTTTGGTTTTACCCAAACCGATAGTCATTACATACTCGATAGATGATTGAAAACCTCTTGATGGTATTAACTCTTGTCTCAGAATCTGGTCTTCAGAAAATACTTCAACAATACTACCAATCCCAAATGTATTTTTATCAGCTCCTTTTAGTTTAACTTTCAAGTAGTTATTTTGTTCTTTCTCGCTATTGTTTTGATAAACTGAAACGGGCATATTAAAATTATTCACAATCAGATCCAGATCTCCATCATTATCCAGATCTCCATATGCCGATCCATTTGAAAATGTAGGCTCATCGAATCCCCAATCTTTGGTTGCATTAGAAAAAGTAAGGTCTTTATTATTTTTAAATGCATAATTAGGGATTGGTGTAGACGGCATTTTGCTAATAATTGAATCTACTTCTTCTTTTTTACCAGTGAGCACCATTTTTTGCATGATATCATTGGCAAAAAAATTCATGAAATCCTGATTAGTTAGATCATGATAAATACCATTACTTACGAATATATCACGATAACCATCATTATCCATATCAAATAATAAGGCTCCCCAGCTCCAGTCTGTTTTTGCCACACCACTGTAAAAGGCGATTTCAGAAAAAGAATGATCACCATTATTGAGCTGCAATGAGTTTTGCATATACTGGTTATAAAAATCTCTACTTTTTTTCAACTTATATACATCATAACTTTCAAAAGAACTTGTTTCCTTCAATCGTTGATCATCTTCGGGTAACATATCGGTCACAAAAATCTCTGGATAGCCATCGTTATTTATATCAGCCATATCAGCTCCCATTGATGATATACTTACATGCTGCATCCAATCTTTTATTTCTTCAGAAAAAGTACCATCGCCCTTATTGATGTATAAATAATCTCGTTCATAAAAATCATTAGACACATAAATATCTGGTAACAAATCTTTATTAACATCTCCAATGGTAACTCCTAATCCAAAACCGATGAGGCTACCATAAATCCCTGTAGACTCACTTACATCGGTAAAAATACCGCTATCATTTCTAAGCAATTTATCTCCGCCTCCTTTCAATATTTCAGGGATATTCCAGTCTTTGGCCCTCAGATTTCGTTTGTTCGCATATCCAAGGCTACTTACTGGTATAAAACTATTGTTAAGCAAATACACATCAAGATCTCCATCTTGATCATAATCAAAAAAAGCTGCATGAGTAGTAAACCCATTATCGGCCAAGTTATATTGGGCAGCTTTTTCTGTAAATGTTATAGTTCCTGAGCTTGTTGAAGGACCATTATTGATAAACAATTCGTTTTTTTGATCATCTCCTTTTGCATTTCCTGCATTACAGACATAGATATCTAACAATCCATCTGCATTAATATCGACCATAACCACTCCCGTAGACCATGCATTTTTTCCTGTTGTTTTAGAAGAAACCGAAATATCTTCAAATTGAAAGTTTCCTTTATTGAGGTATAGTTTATTTTCTTTTTGGTTGGCAGTAAGATATACATCCGGGAGACCATCATTATTGATATCGCCTATAGCAACCCCTCCACCATTGTAGAAATTTCGGTATTTAAAAATATTGAAATCCTTTTGGTTGGCTACTTGGTTTATAAACTGAATTCCGGTTGTATTTGACTCTAATTTTGTAAAAAGAGATGCTACCTGCTTTGTTTGATCTTTTGCTTCTTTTTTTTCTTGAGTACAAGAAAACAGAAAGAATACAATCAATAATTGTATAAAAACCTTATGGATCATAATTGTAAATATAGTACAAAATGTTCCACTTCTTTCTATAAATTTAAGGTTGTTGAACCTAACGTTTTATTATTATCTCCTTTAGAAAACATTATAAAAAAAGTGGAATAGAAAAAATAACAAAGCCCTTCGAGAAGACGAAGGACTTTGTATAATTGATCAAGAATTTAGGACGTTTAATATCCTGGATTTTGAGTTAAATTTGGATTAGTTGCCAATGCTTCTGCCGGGATTGGATAAACTAACTTAGTTCTATCTGAAGCAGTAGGTCTTTCCTGAACAGGATCCAATAGTGTACCAAAACGAATCTGATCGTTTCTTCGATGACCCTCCCAATATAATTCACGACCTCTTTCTGCCAAAATATCTGTTTCTGATAAGGATGCAAGTTGTGATGCACTTCTCATCATACGGACATTGTTTATGATAGTCTGTGCTTCACCAACATCTCCGTTTCTAAATAATGCTTCAGCCTTCATTAACAATATGTCTGCATACCTATAAAAAACAAAATCTTGATTTGGGATATTAATGTTTGTGTAATCGGGTTGATATTTTACCACTCGAATTCCTCTAGATTCGTCAGAATTAAATATATCAAAATCCCTGGTAAAAGCTAACGGGGTTCCTTGGCGATCAACAATTGTGAACGTTCCGTCTGCATTTTGAACAGGAATACCAGAAGCATCAACTACAACACGTTCACTTAAAAAATCAATTGTTTCCTCACTTAATGTAGAGATATCTTCATAAACTCTAGTAAATTGTTGTCCAATTAAAAACCCTCCTTTAAGTCCTGAATTTTCACTCAAACTTGGTATTTCTTGACTTTTACGCACATCAGTATCTTCAAAACTATCGTAAAAATCCGACAATGCTACAAATCCATTCCAACTTCCTGGATTTTGATTGTAATGCAACGTCATAAAATTAAACCTTCTAATTTCACCACCAAATTCGTTTGTATTTTCAGAAACAAATATAATCTCTGATGATGTCTCACTATTTGTTGGAGAAAAACTTGAAAAATACTCATCTTCAAGCGAGTAATTACCAGAATTAATAATTGCATCACAAAACTGAACAACCTTGTCCATATCCTCTGTAGTAAAATTGTAAGGAGGTAACTGGGGAGTTCCATCGGCATCAGTCGCTTTATAGACTGCCCTATTTAAATACATTTTTGCCAAAAGAGCATAGCCCGCATAGCGATTAATTTGGGATGTTATCGTTACATCCGGTAAATTTTCAACTATAGGTTCTAAACCGTCTATGGCCATATCTATGGCTTCAGCACGTGATGCAGTAATACTTGGCAAACCAGATAAATCTTCTCCCGGTTCTCTAATAGGAACAGTACCAAAAAGGTCTGTCGCGTTATATATGTAAAATGACCTTAAAAAATTTGCTTGTGCAATTTGCGCCTCCGATCCCTCGAACCCTAATGCTTCCGTGGATCTAAAAAGACCTGATAATACAGATCCCCATGAGTCTATTACTCTTGGATGAGAAGAGTTCCATGTATGTAGGTGCAATGCCCTCCAAGCACCGCCATCATTCCAGTCGGATCCCCGAGTAGGACCTGCTATTTCATCAGATGGATGTTCCATTAATACAAACATGAAATCCGTATGCTGAAAATCTGCTAACAAACCTTTCGCAGCACCTAGAGCATCTTCTATAGAACCTTGAGTAGATGCTTCTTCAGCTGTTAAGTTCTGATTTAATTCTTCTTCTAAATCGGTACAACTATAAAAGACCGATATGGATACCAGTATACTTAATGTATACATAACTATTTTTTTCATCGCTTTTTTTTTAAAAATTCATATTAATTCCGAACGTAAATTGTCTGGATCTAGGAAATGCTGTATAATCTATACCGAAAGAAGGTACTCCATCTACTTGCTTATTCGTATTTACTTCGGGATCAAAACCATCATAAGGGGTAATCACGAATAAATTTTGACCAGTTATAAAAAGTCTAACGGTATTGAACCAATTAAAATACTTATTTTTTTCCTTTCCTGCTATAGTATACCCTAAAGTGACATTAGTCAATCTCATAAAATCTCCAGATTGTAAAAATCTGGTTGAAGGCGTATTTGGTGCTCCGGGATTCTCGCCGTTATTTATGATATTCTCAGTAACATTGTTCCCTCCTGCGAGAGCGGATGCCGTAAATAATGCATTTGCTGTATTATCATAAATTTGATGCCCGTATGCTCCATTTAAATACAAACTTGCGTCAAAATCTTTATAAGTAGCAGAAGCTCTTATACCTATTAAAATGTCAGGGTTAGGATTCCCAACAAATTCTCTATCCACAGTCCCTGGAACCCCTATAGAAGTATTTATTACCCCATCATTATTAACATCTGCAAAAATTGGGTTTCCACTTGAGTCATACCCTTCAAATATTGGTAAGAAAAAAGTAAATAAGGGTTGATCATCAAACAAAAGTTGGGCTGTTTCACCAGAAAGACCTTGACCAGATAATGTTCCGGTTTGTATACCTCCCGGAAAATTATCATCAGTAACATTTTCAATCGTATTATCCAAAAAACTCATATTCACCCCAAAATCTAACGTAAAATCTTCATTCTTTACAATTAGTGCATTAATACCAACTTCAATACCAGAATTTATAATTTCTGTATTATCAAGATTTCTCCAGAAAAATGAATTTGGAGGAGCAGGTTGAACTGTTGAAAACCTAAATAGTACATCTTTAGTTACTTTGTTGAAATAATCAATGGATCCTGATAAGCGGTTATCTAAAAACCCAAAGTCAATCCCTGCGTTAATAGTACTTGTACTCTCCCATTGCAAATCAGGATTTCCCGCATTTAATTGTGTAACTACCGAAACAGGTTCTCCATCAATATTAACTCGTATAAAACCAAACTGATCTTGAGCAGCTCCTGCAGGGAAGGCTTGATTACCAGTATTTCCCCAACCTAATCTCAATTTTAAATCAGAAAAAACATCAGGTGTAAATTCTTCATTAATAATTTTCCAGGCAAATGCTGCAGAAGGAAAATATCCATACTCGTTACCAGAACCAAATCTACTTGATCCATCAGCCCTTAAAGTGGCTGTAAACAAATATTTATCCATTAAATTAACGTTTGCTCTACCGAAGAATGATTGCAATTCTGAAGTTGGATCAAAAAAGGAGTCATTAAAAAAAGTATTTAAAGTAGCATTACTAATACCCGTTGGAAAAGTTGATGCTGAATTTAGGTTATCTATATAAGCAGACTGATCGTCACTAGCGAAATCAAACGCCGTTGTGTTAGTTCCCTTTCTTTCAAATTGTTGAAAAGAATATCCTAAAACTGCGTCTAACCTTAGGTTTTCAGACAAATCTTTAGCGTAGGTCAATGTATGCTCGAATAATTTATTGAAAGTTTTAACCGTTGAAATATCTGCTCTTCCTCGTTCAAAAATATTATTAACATTAAGCAATCGCGACTGTGCGACACCTCGTGTAGCTTCTGATCTATCAATCCCCAAATTAAATTTATAAGTTAATCCTTCAATGATTTCATAGTCTAAAGAAATATTTCCGAATATTCTTGAGGTTTCAGTTTCGTCTTCATAATACTCTAACAATGCCAAAGGGTTTCTTTGGTTATCACTAAGCTGTAAAAAGCTTCCATCAGCATTTATTAACGGACGAGTTGGATTCCAACGAAGAGCAGAGCTGATCACATCACCTTCGGCTCCTACATTATCGGAAATAGCCTCAGCGTTATCTTTTATAAAAGAAGTTAGTACTCTTGCACTAACTTTTAATTTATTATCAAAAAACTTTTCCGATAAATTAACCGTTGCATTATACTTTTCCTGTCCTGTTCCTTTTATAATACCTTCTTGATCCAAAAGCCCTAAAGAAAACCTATAGCTTCCAGTTTCTGAACCTCCCGCGTATGAAAAATCATATTGCTGAGTAATCGCAGTTCTCAACACTTCGTCAAAAGGATCTATCCTTGCTCCAAAATCAACACTAGGATCAGAATTTTGAGCAAATATTGTACTACCTAACAAATCATATTCATTTGCAATCGTACCTACAGATGTAGATGCACTAAAAGTCATTTGAGGCTTTCCAGACCTACCTTTTTTTGTAGTAATAATGATTACCCCATTAGCACCTCTAGAACCATAAATTGCTGTAGCCGATGCATCTTTTAAGACATCAATACTTGCTATATCGTTAGGGTTTATAAAATTAAGAGGATTTCTCGCTGTAGTTGTACCTATACCTGAATCACTTCCTGGACTTACATTATCATCTGTTAACGGCACTCCATCTATAACCACTAATGGATTATTTCCTGCTCGTATAGAAGATGCACCACGAATTTGAATAGTCGACCCTGCTCCAGGTTCACCACTAGATTGGGTAATGTTAACCCCAGCTACACGTCCTTGTATTAATTGATCGGGAGAAGTCTGCACTCCTTGGTTAAAATCTTCAGGTTTTACAGTTGCAACTGCTCCTGTAACATCTTGTTTTCTCACACTACCATAACCAATTACTACAACGGCTTCCAGTTCTGCTGCATCTTCCTGCATAGTTACGTTTATTGTAGTTCTACCATCAACAGAGACTTCCTGCGCTTTGAAGCCTACGTAACTAAAAACAATGGTTCCATCTTCTGGGACATTGTCGAGTGTGTAATTTCCATCAAAATCGGAAACAGCCCCATTACTTGTTCCTCTTACGATAACGTTTACCCCTGGAACTGGGCCTCCGGCGTCAGAAATCACCCCCGAAACCGTGATTTGTGAATACAACATACTCCCCGATAAAAATACCAGTAGGAATATGAGCTTTTTAAGTATCATACTTTTCATAATATAGAGTTTGATTTAAATTTGATTTGTTTCGCTATTCTTATTTTCTTTAATAAAAAGTAAATTTCCGTTTTTTAGTAAAGTAACAGTGGGACATCCAAGTCTTTTTTTACCACATTTGACTAATTCTGTAACTATAAAACCAAAAGTTACAAAAAAAATGGATGCCCCAGTTGTTACACCTTCGAGAAGTTTATTAAAAACTTCTCCGCTAACAAACAAAAACTAATTTCACTTTCTACTTTATTCATATTATTATTCCAAAAAAGTCATTACATTACTTTACTTTTTAATTAACTTGAACAACTATTCCTTGATAAGGTTGTAATTGTATCGCATCACTCTCAATTTCAAGATCACTATAATTATTCACTAGTATATTATTTTTATACTTGTTGTTTTCTATATCAAAACTTGTGTTTGTACTACTAAAATTAAGTACAACCATGATGCTCTTATTATCATAAGTCTTTTTATAGATATAAAGGTCCGGATTCTCAAATTCGAGCTCTTCGAAATCTCCATATACAAAAACATCATGTTCTTTTCTAACCATTAGTAAGTTCCTATAAAAATTAAGTATAGAATTAGGGTCATTATCTTGCTTTTGTACATTAATTGTATTGTGATTAGGGTTTGATTTTAACCAAGGCTCATTTAATGAAAACCCTCCATTAATTTCATCATTCCACTGTATTGGAGTTCTAGCATTATCGCGCCCTTCTTTATTAATCATATCCAATGCTAACTCTTCAGAGTATCTTTTGGTTTCCAAATTTTCGTTATAAAAATTTAACGATTGCACATCTTTAACTTCTTCAACAGAACATAGCTTTATGTTAGTCATACCAATTTCATCGCCTTGATATATATTTAATGTTCCATTTTGTGTTGCTTGCATTATAAAAAGCATTTTGGCAGATTCTAGCCAATATTTTTTATCATCCCCAAATCTTGATACCATTCTAGCAAAATCATGATTTCCCATTGCATTTGCCAACCATCCTTTCTCATGCACAGCATCTCTCCACCTTTTAAAAATACGTTTCATATTTACCAGGTCAAAAGGTGAAACCTCTTCAAATTTTCCGTTAACAATTGTACACTCTAAAATGTCAAAATGATACAACATATCAAGTTCGTTACGATCACTATTGATATATAATCCCGCATTATTGTGGTTAATCCCTACTCCTTCTGCTAACGAAAACGCGTCATAGTTACTAACTACTTCTTCATTCATTTCTCTTAAATATTTATGCAGCGTTGGGCCATTTGCATATACATCTTCAATTATCTTTCTAAATCCTATATCCGGAGCATCAGGATAACCTTCTCTTTTAGAAATTAATGGAATGACATCCATCCTAAACCCATCAACTCCTTTGTCAAGCCAAAATCTCATCGCATTATAAATCTCTTCTCTTACCTTAGGATTTTCCCAATTTAGATCGGGCTGTTTTCTGGTAAAAAGATGGAGATAATACTCTCCCGAAGCCTCGTCATATTCCCATGCACTTCCTCCGAAGAAAGATTTCCAATTATTTGGAGGGCCGCCATCTGCTGATGGTTTTTTCCAATGAAAGTAATCTCTGTAAGGATTATCTTTGGATTTCTTTGCCTGCTTAAACCACTCGTGCTCATCAGAACAATGGTTTGCTACCAAATCCAAAATCAGTCGCATCCCTCTATCATGAGTTTTTTGAAGCAATTCATCAAAATCTTCCATACTACCAAACTCTGGCATGATCGAACAATAATCACTTATATCATATCCATTATCATCATTTGGAGAATTGAAGATAGGACTCAGCCATAGTATATCAATATTAAGCTCTTGTAGGTAGTCTAATTTTTCTATAATCCCCCGTAAATCTCCTATACCATCATTATCACTATCATTAAAACTTCGTGGGTAGATTTGATAGATAGTTCCTTTTTTAAACCAAGATAATTTCACTAAACAACTAGTTAAATTTTAAACAATAATTTAATTTATCACCATTCTTAATTTAAGTACGCTCAATTCTAATGAATGCATGCCGAAAAAAATCCACAATACACTTAGTTTAAAAAAATCGTTAAATTTTAAAAGTATTTTTATTCAATTCGATTTTATTTTGATAAAACTACTATACTATTCGTATAGCATATTAAGCACTCAAATCTTTACATTATATATATACAAGTTGATTTTAATATGAAATAACAAATACCACACAACTTGAATATCTTTTTTTACAAGAAACATATTGTCATTACAATTGTTCAAAAAATTAAGAAAATAGTCAATCAAAAATTGATTTTAACAACGACTTATCTTTCCTATATTTTCACAAAAAAATTAATCATTAACTTTCTTATTCATGTAAAATCATATTTTTTTTGAACACTATCAACCATTGCATTTTTTATCCTAAATTAGCATAGTTATAGTTTCAATATGAAAGCAATGTATATTTGGGGAGGGCTTTCAATACAAAACAATTATTTTAAGTAAGTATCTGTATTAAATTGTTCAAAAATTATTTATGACTGTAACAAATAACTAAACTATTAGGGGAATTGAAAAACAATACCTTGATTTTAAAAAATGTAAGCGTTTGTATTATTATATTTTTATCGAAAATGATATTTTAATAACAATTTTTTAACGAAATTCTAATGACTTTCAAAAAAAGAAGGGTAAAACTTGAAGATATTGCTAGAAAACTCAATGTTTCTATTGCTACGGTTTCAAGAGCTTTGGATAAAAACCCCAGAGTAAAACTTAGCACAAGAGAAAAAGTCTTCGAAATGGCGCAGACTATGGGATATATGCCTAATCAAATTGCCAAAAGTCTTAGTTCTGGAAAAACCAACATAATTGGGGTTATTATCCCAAGATATGATGAGCCTTTTTTTATTGAGGTTTGCAGAGGTATTGATCGTTATGCACGCGAACACAATTATAAAATACTTATAAGCTCTTCTAGAAATTCTTTTGAGTTTGAGCGTGAAAACCTTAGTTCTTTTGAAAAAGGTATTGTCGACGGGATCATCCTTTCCCCCACTCATGAGACTGAAACCTTTGTTCACATAAAGAATATTATTAAAAAAGGTATTCCTGTTGTTCTATTTGATAATATAAGAGAAGAAGTTTCTGGCGCAGATCATGTGATTATAGAGGACGATGAAGCATCATTTTCTGCAGTTGAATTTCTTATAAAAAAAGGTAAAAAACGAATTGCATTTATCGGAGGAATTAAAGAAAAGAAGGTTTTCCAAGATCGTTTTAAAGGGTATTTGGAAGCAATGAAAAAACATCATATACCTATTTATGATGAGCTGATCTTACATTGCAACTCATTAGACCGCGAATATGAGGACGCTGAAATACAAAACTTTTTTAATGGAATCACTATGAAACCTGATGCCGTTTTTACCTGTACCGATAATTATGGCTTACTTACTATGAAAACTCTACTTAGATTGGGGCACAAAATTCCAGAAGAGGTCGCAGTAATTGGTTTTGGAGATCTTGGACTAGGTGAAGTGTTTGTTCCTTCTATGACATGCATTGCCCAACCAAGTTTTGAAATGGGGCAAAAGGTTGCAGAAATGTTAATTGATCAGTTTAACGAACCAAATGATGTAAATCATCGTAAAAAAATTGTAAAACTAAAGACTGAATTGGTTGTAAGGGACAGCACATAAAATTTTTACCCTTACCATAGTCTACAAGTACCTGATAAAAAATTCTATAAACAAAAACAGTATATTTGAGGATGATTCAAAGTTTTTGTTTATGAACTCATTTAGACTTTTTGTCTGAAAGCGAAAATATAGGCTTTTGTTTTCTAATGAAGCCTTTTTTGATTAGCATAGCAGCGCTACGATAAGAAAAAAAGTCAAAATTAGCAGGCAAAATGATGTATTTGCAGCCCAGAATAAAAAGTCTAAATAAGTTCAATGAGTCAGTTTCTATATTGTTTTCTCACACGACAAATTATTTTATGACCATGACTAGAAAGGTTTTTAAGGGCGCTTTAGTTTCTATTATTTTATTAATGCTTATTACACCATCTCTTTTCTCACAACAAAAAGGTTGGGAGATCACCACAATCGATTCTCAAAATTATACCGGGATTGTTGCTGCAAATGGAAGGATCGGCATCCTACCTTCATACAATATCTTTGAAACCAATAAAATAATTCTAAACAATGTTTATGATAAAGAATCTCCTCTTGGTGTAAGCAAAATCCTTCCGGGAATGAATTTCGGAAACCTTGATATGTATATAAATGGTGAAAAACTGGATAACACCAAAATCACCAATTGGCAGCAGTCGATTAATATGAGAGAGGCAAAATTCACCACTTCTTTCTCTTACAAAAACGTTGCTCAAATTTCTTATAGCATTTATGCATTGCGTAATGTTCCTTATGCTGGTTATATAGATTTTGAAGTAAAAGCATCAACCGATATTAACCTAAAAGTGGTTGGAAAAATTCAAACGCCCGAAGAGTATAAGAACCCTATAAGTACTTTTAGAATTTTAAAAGATCTTGAAACCACTATGCCCATATTGCAAACAGTGGCCAAAAGCAGACTTAAAAGACATACTGTAGCAACCTCTGCAACTTTTATATGGCATGATATTAATTCGACCAGAGAAAATCAAAGACCAGAATTGGTTCATAAAAAAACGTCTGAATACGATAACCAGTTATCCTTTGAAAAAAAGCTTAAAGCAGAAGAAAACTATCAATTCGCATGGACTGCTTCGCAATGCACTACTCAGGATTTTAATGACCCACAAACAGAAAGCGAACGTTTTGTAATTTTTAATTTACTAACCCCCAGAGAAGATTTATTATCACAACATAATAAACTATGGGAAGATCTTTGGAAAGGAGACATAATTATAGAGGGAGATTTACAATCTCAATTAGATATACGATTGGCATTATATCATTTGTACGCTTTTTCTAGAGGAGACTCTGATTTAAGTATTGCTCCTATGGGGTTAAGTTCTCAGGGATATAATGGCCATATATTCTGGGATACCGAACTCTGGATGTATCCCCCGTTACTAGTCCTAAATCAAGATATTGCACGCTCATTAGTAAATTACAGATCAGACAGATTGGATATTGCTAAAAAGAAAGCCATTAATTTTGGGTATAAAGGTGCCATGTTTCCGTGGGAAAGTGATGACACGGGAGAAGAAGCTACTCCAGCCTGGGCACTCACCGGTACCTTCGAGCATCATATTACCGCAGATGTAGGAATTGCATTTTGGAACTACTACAGGGTAACAAAAGACAAAAAATGGCTTCAAGAAAGAGGATATCCTTTACTAAAGGAAGTAGCAAATTATTGGGTAAGTCGTGCTACCCTAAACAAAGATGGTTCGTATGCTATCAAAAATGTTGTCGGTGCTAATGAGTTTGCCCCAAATGTAGATGATAATGCTTTTACCAATGGCTCTGCAATCACATGTTTACGTTACACTACACTTGCAGCTAAGGAACTGAACATTAAGCCCAATGAGATTTGGAACAAAGTAGCTGATAAAATTACGATACACAGGTTTGAAGATGGCACCACAAAAGAACATAGTAATTACCAGGGAGATCGCATTAAACAAGCCGATGTAAACTTGCTTGCGTATCCCTTGGATATCATAAATGATAAAGAAACCATTCTAAAAGATCTGGCTTATTATGAGCCCAAACTAGCAAAGGAAGGTCCTGCTATGGCACAAAGTGTTTTTGCCGTAATTTATGCCCGATTAGGTGATGCAGATAACGCTTTCAGGCTTTTTAAAAGAAGCTATGAACCCAATAAAAGACCTCCATTTGGAGCATTAGCAGAAGCTGCCACTAGTAACAATCCTTATTTTGCAACTGGTGCCGGAGGTATGCTACAAACTGTTATTTTTGGTTTTGCAGGATTACATATAACTGAAGAAGGAATTGTTCAAAAAAACCCAATTTTACCTAAAGGTTGGAAAAAACTTACGCTTACTGGTGTAGGACCTAACAAAAAAACATACACAATTGAGTAATTTTAGTTAGTAGAATCTCTTACTATCAATGAAGTTTTAATCACTTCTGTCTTCGTTTTGTGATTTTCAGTCAAATCATCAAGTTGATTTACCAAAATTTGTGCTGCTCGTGCACCAAGATCTTCAGCATGTTGAGAAACCGTGGTTAATTTTGGATATGAATGTTTTGACAAAAGACCATCAGTAAATCCAATAACTGAAATGTCACTTGGTATTTTATATCCTAATTTTAATGACATATTGATAGTTACAGCTGCTGCGGTTTCATCCAATCCCAAAACAGCATCAATATCATTATTTTTAAGAAAGTTTTCTATTTTATTCTCAAAAGTATCAGCGTCTTTTACCGACAACTCTATTAGAGAAACCTTTTCATTATTGTCTGTCACTTCTTTAACCCCTTCCAATCTTAACTTAGCAACACTTAAATCACCTATTGTTGTGATCATAGCAATCCTAGTACATCCGGTATCAATAAGATATTGAATTGCATTTTTTGAAGCCTCTTTATCATCTACCACGACCTTATCACAATCGATTTCGTCGCTAACTCTATCAAACATTACTACAGGTACATTATCTCTATTTAAAACTTGATAATGATCAAATTTATTGAGGACTTGCGTTTCTTGACTTAGTGCTACAATAAAGCCATCTACACTGCTATAATTAAGCATTTCTACATATTCTACCTCTTTTTTATATGATTCATTGGTGATACAAGTAACAATTTTATAACCTCTTTTTGAGGCTTCCTGTTCGATACCAAATAATGCTTTTGCAAAAAAATGATTGAGGATTTCCGGCAAAATAATTCCGATAGTTTTTGTCTTGTTACTTTTTAAACTCACTGCTAGTGCATTGGGTTTATAATTATAGAAATTAGCCAATTCGTGTACTCTATTAATCGTTTTTTGGCTAATCTCAGGATCGTTTTTTAGGGATTTTGAAACCGTAGAAATCGATAAGTTTAATTCTTTTGCAAGTTGTTTTAGTGTAACTTTTTTCCTCATGACCTCGAGTTTGGCATTGCTTTTTTAAGACTTATAAGAATATTAGTCAAATTATCTTTGGAGTCTAAATTAAGCTTTTTTCTCAATCTACGCTTGCTTACATCAACACTTTGTGCACTTATTCCCGAGAATGGTGTGATTTCTTTTGAAAAAAGATTCATTTTAAACCATACACATAACCTTAAATCTTTTGATACTAGATTAGGAAAATTCTTAGACAATTTTTAATAAAACTCTTGATGAGATTTATCAAAATTAATCTCGAAGAACTTACTCTTCTTGCTCGTTATGTAATGCGCTACCAATCTAAAAAGTTCATTATACCTATTGGCAAGCGAGCTTTTGTTTTGAAGATTCTTGATTCCTTATGATTTTATTTGGCTATATTATTAGTTGCGTTAATTTCCTATACAACTACCCCCTTCTCCAACCATTCTCAAAAGGAAGAACGTTAAAAATCCTTTCTTCCAGGAAAACTCACTCGCTATTCGGGCAAGGATTTAAGATAAGAGATGATCTTTTGAAAATCAAACCAATACGTCATCATAAAAATCCCTAAATACTTATCAGAAAATCGACAAAACCTTTATAAATTCGTAGTTACCTTTTATTTTATCAGGTAATTAAAGATTATTGTATTTTTAATTTAAAAAAATATAGCTTTTATTGTAAGTTGTTATGCAATTTTTACGACGAATAATGTCTAACCTGTATTAAAAATAATATTCTATGTCAAAAACATATTACGACCCAGCTGATTTAAGGAAATTTGGAAAAATAACCGAATGGAGTGAAGAATTAGGAAACAAATTCTTTGATTATTATGGGAAAGTATTTGAAGAAGGAGCTTTAAGTGCCCGAGAGAAATCCTTAATTGCGCTCGCCGTGTCTCACGTAGTAAAATGTCCATATTGTATCGATGCTTATACCAAAGATGGTTTACAACGTGGTATCACAAAAGAAGAAATGATGGAAGCAGTGCATGCAGGAGCTGCAATAGAAAGTGGTGCTACTCTTGTACACGGGGTACAGATGATGAATAAATATGAAAAATTGTCAATGTAAACGACTGTTAGTTTTACTTGGTAAAACCTTACGGATTTGCCGTTCTATCAAATAATCGAACCTATTGATACAATCCCCATAAAAAATCCTAAGAGAATAGAAGATGTCTGAAACCAAAACGAAACAATCCCTACATAAGAGAAATGACCAGCTGGCAAATGCCCAGCGACAATTAGAAATTTTGAATAATGGGATTTTTGCCAATGGCGAGCTACCTAAATTTGCCGATAAAATTGCAGAAATTGATCATTTCCCATTACGTCCAAACAAATTGGAAATTTTGCAAATTAATGTTGGGTATATGTGTAATCAGGTTTGTGAGCATTGTCATGTAGATGCTGGTCCTGATAGGAAGGAAATTATGACCAAAGAGACCATGCGGCAATGCCTAGAAGTTATTAAAAAAACCGGAGCACATACACTGGACTTGACAGGCGGAGCTCCCGAAATGAATCCAAACTTCAGATGGTTTGTAGAAGAAGCCAGCAAAGCAGGAATTAAAGATTTTATTGTACGCAGTAACCTCACTATCATTCGTGCCAACAAAAAGTATTATGACCTCCCCGATTTTTTTAAAAAACACAATGTACATGTAGTTTCTTCTATGCCACACTGGACAAGAGGAAAGACAGACAAACAAAGAGGAGATGGAGTTTTTGATAAATCAATAAAGGCCTTGCAGGAGCTAAATGAAAGAGGATATGGTATGCCAGATAGCGACTTGCGATTAGACTTGGTGTACAACCCATCGGGTGCATTTTTACCAGGAGATCAGGTTGCTATGGAAAAAGAATTTAAAAAAGGACTTCTTGAGGATTTTGGAATACATTTTCATAGCCTGTTTGCAATTACCAATTTGCCGATTAGTAGATTTTTGGATTACCTAATTGCTTCAGAAAACTATGAGGACTATATGTATGCTCTGGTTGATGCCTATAATCCGACAGCAGTTGCTCATGTAATGTGTACCAATACAATCTCTGTAAGCTGGGATGGTTGGTTGTATGATTGTGATTTTAATCAAATGCTCGAGCTTAAAGTGGCGAGCAAGGTGAAACATATTAGTGAATATAATGAAGAATTGCTTCAGAATAGAAACATTGTGATCTCGCAGCATTGTTATGGTTGCACAGCTGGTGCCGGAAGTAGTTGCCAGGGAACCGTGGCTTAATTTTTGTCGATCTTAAATAAGCATAATTAAGAATTTCAATATCAACCTAAATGATCACTATGCGATTCCATCTGACCATTGAGAAAAACAAAATTATAAACAGATGAAAAGTATTCTTCTTTATATAGTATTATTTTTTTCGGTTTTTGCCCATGCACAAGACTCATTGGATGAGTTATTGAAAGTATTTAATAATGAAAACATCCCCTATATTTCGGTTACCGAATTAAATGAGATTCACAATAATATAATTCTGCTTGATGCGCGTGAGAAAGATGAATTTGAAGTAAGTCATATCCCAAAAGCAAAATTTGCTGGATATAATCATTTCAAGATAGAAGAGGTTATACAACAAAATATTCATAAGAGTGATACCATTGTTGTGTATTGTAGTTTAGGAATTCGTTCAGAAGATATTTCCGAAAAGTTAAAAGAAGCCGGATATACTCATGTTTACAATTTGTATGGTGGTATTTTTGAATGGAAAAACAATGATTTCCCTGTGATAAATTCTAAAGGACAACAAACCGATAAAGTACACACATGTTCTAAGCAATGGGCAAAATGGTTACTAAAAGGAGAAAAAGTATATACGAATTGAAAAACAAAAATCTACTCATAATTTTTACCAGAAACCCAGAATTAGGTAAATGCAAAACACGACTAGCAGCAACTGTTGGGGATCATGCTGCTTTAGAAATTTATAAATTTTTACTTGAGCATACCGTTACCATTACCAAAGATCTTGATGTGACCAAAGAAATTCATTATTCTATCAAGATTAGAGAGCATGATATGTGGGAGTCAAAAATCTACAATAAAAAAACACAGTTTGGGGATGATCTTGGCCAAAGGATGGAAAATGCATTCAAAGAAGGATTTGCTAATGGTTATGAAAATATTGTTATCATTGGTAGTGATATTTATGATCTAACCCAGACAGATCTTGAAAACGCATTTCAAGCCCTGCAATCATATGAATATGTAATTGGCCCTGCTCAAGATGGTGGATATTATTTATTTGGAATGAAATCCTTAAATTCACAGGTTTTTAAAAACAAAGCCTGGGGGACCGAAACAGTTCTGCAGGATACTCTAAATGACTTACAAAAAAACGACATACAACTATTAGAAGAACGCAACGATGTAGATTATTATGAAGATATAAAAGACGTTGAAGTTTTTCAAAAATTTTTAAAATAATGATAAAATATATTGAAGAAACAACAGACTTCCTAAAAGAAAAAGGGTTTGAAGATCCCGAAATAGGAATCATATTAGGAACAGGATTAGGGCAACTTATTAATGAAATTGAAATTATCACTGAAATAAGTTATAATCATATTCCTAATTTCCCGACAGCCACAGTAGAATTTCATAAAGGAAAATTGATTTATGGCATTATCGAAGGCAAAAAAGCAATAGTAATGCAAGGTCGTTTTCATTTGTACGAAGGATATTCGCTTCAGGATGTTACTTACCCGGTAAGGATTATGCATAACTTAGGAGTAAAAACGCTCTTGGTTTCAAACGCATCGGGGGCTATTAATCTCAATTTCAAAAAAGGAGAATTAATGCTTATCGATGATCATATCAATCTGCAAGGCGGTTCTCCACTTGCCTTCAAGGGAGTAGAAAAATTGGGAACTCGATTTACCGACATGAGTGCACCGTATGATCAAAAAATTAATACCAAGTTGCGTGCTATTGCCAAAGAAAAGAATATCAACCTTCATCAAGGCGTTTATGCCTCGGTATTAGGACCTCAACTAGAAACCAGAGCAGAGTATCGTTATCTTAAAATTGTTGGGGCCGACGCGGTCGGAATGAGCACTGTACCAGAAGTAATCGTTGCAAACCACTTAGATATGACCGTAGCAGCAGTATCTGTTCTAACGGATGAATGTGACCCGGACAATCTTAAACCTATCAATATTGATGAAATCATTGCAATGGCAGAAAAAGCAGAACCCGAAATGATCCTACTTTTCAAAGAATTAATAAAGTCTCTTTAGAGATAAACTTTGAAAGTTCTATGGCAACTTTTCGACTACATCATTTATAACCTGAAACAACTTACTTTTCCGACCTAAAGGAAAGACAAAAATCAATTTATGAGCTATTTGAATACCACTCACGACGTATATAAAGAAGCAGCATTAACTCCAGATATTGGTTTATGCTGTACTACAAATCCAATTTGGGAACTACCTGGCCTTAAAATTCCTAAAATCATGCAGGAAATGAATTATGGCTGCGGAAGTACGGTAAATGCAAGAGATTTAACAAATAACCCAAAAATTTTATATGTAGGTGTTGGTGGCGGAATGGAATTGTTACAGTTCTCTTATTTTTCTCGTCAAAAAAACGGAGTTGTTGGAGTTGATGTGGTGAATGAAATGTTGGAAGCCTCTCGTAATAATTTTAAAGAAGCTGAAGCTCAAAATGATTGGTTTAAAAGCGAATTTGTAGATCTAAAATATGGTGATGCCTTAAACCTTCCTGTAGAAGATAACAGTATCGATGTTGCTGCTCAGAACTGTTTATTTAATATTTTTAAAGAAGAAGACCTGAAAAAGGCAATTGAAGAAATGTACCGGGTATTAAAACCTCACGGAAGATTAGTAATGAGTGATCCAACCTGTGAACAACCAATGAACGACAATCTTCGTAATGATGAAAGATTAAGAGCATTATGCCTTAGTGGTAGTTTGCCTATTGCCGAGTATGTAAAAGCGCTAACCGATGTAGGATTTGGGACTATAGAAATAAGAGCTCGTAAACCCTATCGTATTCTGGACCCAAAAAATTATGATACCAATGAGTTAATTTATATCGAATCTATCGAAGTAGCAGCGATCAAAGATCCTATGCCAAAAGATGGACCGTGTGTCTTTACTGGTAAAGCAGCGATCTATTTTGGAGATGAAGATTATTTTGATGATAAAAAAGGTCACGTATTGCTAAAAAATCAGCCTATAGCTGTCTGTGACAAGACCGCAGGTGCACTAGCAGATCTAGGTAGAGATGATATATTTATTAGCGAATCTACCTATCATTATGATGGCGGGGGATGCTGTTAAAAGCGATAGCTTACTAACTATAATTCAAAAGTCAAAAACTAAACGATTAGTTTTTGACTTTTTTGTTTCATAAATTTTTTAACTTATAACTATAATATATTCATAATCAATTAATCACTATCTTTAAGAGTCGTTTCCTTTACCACTTAAAACTCAGATTATGAATAGAAGACAATGGTTAAGATCCACTTCGATAACTGGTAGTTTTGCTTTATTTGGAGGATTGGGCTTGACCAATGCCTTGACTCTGGAAGAAGTAGTAAAATTTAACCCAAGACCACTTTCAAAACTTATTAGGCTAAGTTCTAATGAAAATCCGTACGGTCCTTCAAAAAAGGTGCAAGAAGCTGTGAAATCTGCATTTGACCATGGATGTAGATATCCATATGGATATGCAAACGAATTAGCAGAAATTCTAGCCAAAAAAGAAGGCGTAACAAGAGATCATATTATTATATGTGGTGGCTCTACAGAAGGATTGAAGGTAACCGGGCTTACTTTTGCTTCTGGTGGAGGAGAAATCATTGCTGCTCAACCTACTTTTCTTGCCATGATGACCTATGCAAAACAGTGGGGTGCAACAATTAACTGGGTTCCTGTTGATGAGAATAAAGGGCATGATGTAAACGAAATAGAAAAACGAATTTCTTCAAAAACCAAATTGGTTTTTCTATGCAATCCCAATAATCCAACTTCTACCATTCTTCCTTCAGAAAAGCTTGTAGATTTTTGTGATGCAGTTAGTAAGAAGACTATTTTATTTAGTGACGAAGCATATTATGATTATATCGAAGAACCCGATTATCCTTCAATGGTAGCGCTGGTAAAACAAGAAAAAGACGTTATTGTATCCAGAACATTCTCAAAAGTATATGGAATGGCAGGATTGCGTATCGGCTACTTAATTGCCAAACCAGAACTAACAGAAAAACTACGACGAAATATGGTGGCCTATAGTAATGTACTTGCTATTGCCGGAGCCAAAGAAGCATTAAATGATAAAGAATTCTATACCTTCAGTTTACAAAAAACTCGTGAGGCAAAAGAATTGATCTATAAAACATTAAACAATCTGGAATTACCTTATGTAAAATCGAATACCAACTTTATTTTCTTCAAATCCGGAAAAGACATACGAACCCTGCACAAAGAAATGATGAACAAAGGAGTGCTAATAGGTAGACCATTTCCTCCATTTTTTGATTGGTGCAGGATTAGCACAGGTACCCTAGAAGAAGTTGTTGCTTTTAATAAGGTATTGTCTTCAGTTTATGGTTAGAACTTTTTGGCCATCGCCTTTCTAAATTCATAAATTATCAAAAACATCGAGCACCATAACGGACTCATATTGACCTTAAGCTTTTTACCCTTAGAAAATCGAATCAATTGTCGGGCATAAAAACCTCCTTCTGCGGCATCTTCAAACTGCTTCATTCCTGTTCTTAATACTAAATTTTCCAGGTTTTTGATTTCTCCTTTCAAAAATTTAGGAATATCCTCTCTGTTGGTAATAAAAGGACGACCCATACCGACCAAGTCCACTTCACCATTTTTCAGAACTTCATTGCAGAAATCATAGGATCTAAAGCCGCCAGTAATCAGTAATGGTAATTTGCTTATAGCTCTTACTTTCTTTGCAAAATCAATAAAATATGCTTCTCTTCTTTTGGTACTTTCTTGTACCTCATTACCTTCTTCGTTGAGTAAGAAAAAAGCAAGCTTTTCATAGGTTCCACCAGAGATTTCGAGTACATCGATTTTTTCTTCGTCCAACATTTTCACTACTTCAAGCGATTCTTCCTCAGTGAAACCCCCTTTTTGGAAATCGGCAGAATTCAACTTTACGGCAATAGGAAAATTAGCTCCAACCGTTTTTCTAATTTCGCGAATAATTGTTAGAAGCAATCGACTACGGTTTTCAATACTTCCTCCCCACCGATCGGTTCTGATATTTGTCCTGGGAGATAAAAATTGGCTTAGCAGATATCCATGAGCAGCGTGAATTTGTACACCTGTAAATCCAGCTTCTTTACCCAATCTAGCCGCCTTAACAAACCCCTTAATTACATTTTCAATATCCTTTTCGTTCATTGCTTTTGGTTTACCAAAGAGTCCCATTTTCTTAAGCTGTACTTCAGATGGTGCTAAAGGTCTGGAGGTTCCAAAGCGATTGGTTTGTCTGCCAGAGTGTGATATCTGTATCCAAATATGATTTCCGTTCTTTTTACCCGCTGCCGCCCATGATTTTAGCTTTGGCAACATCTTTTCATCATCAAAACAAACATTACCCGCTGATTCTAAATGCTTACGATCTATAACTACATTTCCCGTTATTAATAAACCAGCACTTGTATCGGCCCAATCCTCATATAATCGTTCATGCCCTTTAACCGGTTCAAAGTTTCTATTACTAATACGCTCTGTCATTGCAGATTTTACCAATCTGTTTTTTAATATGGCTCCACAAGGAAGTTTTAATTCTGTACTAATCATAACAAAATAGTTCGATTGCAATGATACATAATCCTTCTATAACCTACAACCTATTAGATTTTTCATGTGTTAAAAATTTAACAAAACTATGTTTTTGTATTTGTTTTTTACTGTTTATCCGTAAAATTTGCTTTATCGGCAATTTTCGTTCTTTTACATTCGAAAATGATTCAGAAAAGTTTCATTTTCAATAATTTGAAATAAATTGTAGCAACTGAAGAATACATGGCATTATTTTCAACATAATTACCTCCTAATGTACAGAATGGCGCGAATTTTGGAATTACAATAAGTATGCGGAATTATATGATAAAACCAATCATATTCCAACTAATGAAAGGAGATACCGAAATTGGATTTAACGAGAGTGAAAATTTCCTTCAAGATTTTATTAGGCAGGAAATTTATCCTGTTAAACTTAAAAAGTAATTTGGAATGAAAAACCTACTCATTATAATAGTAATTTGTTTGTCTTTTGCTTGTAGAGGAAATAAACAAGTTATACAAGATACTGTAAAAGTGACTACTCCTCAAAATACTATCTCTTCAGAAAAAAAAGATTCTGTAAAGGTAGTAATCCCTATCGAGGAAAAGGCTCCCGAGATAGCTGACAAAGAAACAAAACCTCTGAAAAATGAAGATAAAAATCAAATTCAATCTTCAGAAAATAACATCCCTACAAAAAAAGATTCTGTAAAAGGTACTACCCCGACAGAAGAAAAAGCTCCAGAAGGACCTATAAAAGATACAGAAATCCAAAAGGAGGAAAAAAACATCAAAATTCAATCCCCTAAACTCCTTGAAAAACCTAAAGCTGCTTCAAAACCATTGACGCATCAATCCTGGAACGTTTTGTTGAGCAAACATGTATCAAAAGATGGAACTGTAAACTACAAAGGTTTTAAACAAGACCGTGTTGCCTTCAAATCATATCTAAACGAGCTAAGCAAAAATATGCCATCCCAAGAATGGAGCAAAAAAGATAAGCTGGCATATTGGATGAATGTATACAATGCATTTACAGTGAAGTTAATTATAGACAATTATCCTGTAAAAAGTATCAAAGACATTAAAAACCCTTGGGATTTACGATTCTTTAAATTAGGAAAAAAGTGGTACACTCTTAATGATATCGAACACAGAATTCTTAGAAAAATGGGAGATCCAAGAATACATTTCGGGATCAATTGCGCCTCTTTTTCTTGTCCGCCTCTCTTAAACAAAGCATTCACCGCACAAAATGTAGATCAAGAACTTGAAAAATTATCGATAACTTTTGTTAATGATCCAAAAAGAAACACCATCACAGCTAGTCGATTAAAGCTATCCAAAATATTTTCATGGTTTATAAAAGATTTCAAGAAAGAAGGAACTTTGATAGATTTTTTAAATAAGTACTCCAAAGTTACTATTAACAAAACTGCAAAGAAAAGTTTTATGGCATATGATTGGAATTTAAATGAATAAGTCAACATTCTTTAAAATATTTTCATTTTCTGGATCAAAAAGCGGCTTATTTCGCACAAATTTATTGTTAAAGTTTTTATAAAAAATCAAAAAATATACTCTGGTCTGGCTCAAGGGTTCCAAAAACAAGCAGCGTTCTTATCAATATCCATAAAATACTGATTTACATTTATTTATATCAAAATTATAGCATCAAAAAATTGTGTTTGTAAAAAACATAACCTTCTCTATCTCTACTAAACGGTGCTTTTTTACTGTAAGGTTATTTATTGATTCGCTACTAAAACTTCACTTAAAGAACAATACAATTAGCAAATAATAGTTAAGTAGTTACGATTCAAAAAAAATAAAAACATGAAAGCTCCAAAAATTATAATAGCCTTAATTATTATACTATCTTTTAGTCAGCTTCAGGCGCAAAATACATTTGATCATAGTGCTTGGGATCAAGCTTTGATATTAAATGTTTCCGATGACGGAAAAGTAAATTATGACGGATTCATGAAAGATAGCTCCCAGTTATATAAATATTTCAAACAACTTTCTGAAAACCCGCCTCAAGAAAATTGGACTAGAGAAGAAAAGATGGCCTATTGGATTAATGCATACAATGCATATACTATAAAACTTGTTATGGATAGCTACCCCCTTAAAAGTATCAAAGACCTTAAAGATCCTTGGGGTAAAAAGTTTTTCAAAATTGATAGTGAATGGTATAGCTTAGCAGATCTTGAGCACAAGATTCTTAGAAAATTTGATGACCCAAGAATTCATTTTGCTATCAATTGTGCATCGATTTCATGCCCAATTGTTTGGAACAGAGCCTATACTGGTGATAACCTTCAAAATGCTCTTGATCATCAAACTAGCCAGTTTATTAATGACCCACTGCGAAACACGATTAATGATAATGTAGTGAAAGTTTCTCAACTATTTAACTGGTACAAAAAAGACTTCAAAGTAAACGGTGGAGACGTAAAAGACTTCATCAACCGTTATGCTACTGTAAAAATCGGAGATCAAAAGAAAAAAGGATATAGAAAATATGATTGGGGACTAAATGAACAAACAGAACCAAGCCCGGCATTGTTTGCAGTAGACTAAAACAAAAGTGCAGAAAGAAAACAATTGGGGACTTATTTGAGTAAATTTATTACCCAGTATAATATCCCAAAATGAAAATCTCAATTATAATACCCATATTAAATGAAGCAGCTACAATACGTACGCTGCTTTCATATTTAATAGAAAAATCGAGCACAAAGAATACTATTTCTGAAATCATTGTGGTAGACGGAGGCAGCATTGATGGGTCTCAAGAAATTATAGAACAAGTATCAAATATTGAAGATATTACCATTACCCTGATTCGTTCTAAAAAAGGTCGCGCGATACAGTTAAACACTGGAGCAAAAGTAGCTTCTGGGGAAATTTTGTATTTTCTTCATGCCGATTCATATCCTCCAAAGCATTATGATCGGTATATTCTAGAAGAAGTTGAAAAAGGAAATAATGCAGGATGTTTCAGAATGAAATTTGATTACAATCACTGGTGGTTACGCTTTTTAAGCTGGCTCACGCAATTTGAAAGTAAGCGCTGTCGTGGTGGTGATCAAAGTCAATTTATCACCAAAAAATTATTTGAAGAAATCGGTGGTTATGACGAATCTTACATTGTTTATGAAGACAACGAACTGGTAGATCGGCTCTTTGCATTAAAAGAATTCGTGATTATACCAAAATACGTAATAACTTCGGCCCGACGCTACAGAGAAATTGGTGTTTTTCGACTTCAATATCATTTTTTTAACATTCATATGCGTAGATGGATGGGTGCCTCTTCTGAAGATTTATATAGATACTATAAAGAAAAAGTGGTTAATTAATCAGGAAATAGTAATTTCTTATTTATCAAATTATGTTTCCTCTCCCTCTGGGAGAGGACTAAGGTGAGGGTTTTTAATTGAAAATCCGCTCATCCTAACTTCTTTCTTCAGTTGGCTCATTGTTACACAATGTCCACCCAGGAGAAGGGACTTTAATCCCTGTCTAAATTATACAAACTACCTGATTAATTAACTACCTTAAGGTCTTTAGTAAGATCCAAAATTCTATTTTTAAATGTAATGATTTCTGCACTTTGATCATCGGTATTATTAGTATCAACAATGTATTTTTTTGTTTTTCCTTCCGCAGTAGTTACTTCAAAATAAAAGCCTCCCTGGTCAGCACAATCAGGGCATCCATAGGTCTTATCAGCGCCATTAATAAATTCTGTTGGAATTTCGTTTAAAATATTTCGATACATCAAATACATCTGATTTGAAAAAGTAAAAGAACCTTTAAAACTATAATTCTGAGTAAAAAAATCAACCACACGATCTTCTTCAAGTTTTGTATTATCTATCCTGAATATATCAAAACAATTTCCAAAACATTCGCCTGCAAAAGAGCCAAACACTAAAGACTTAGACCTATTATTAGAGCCTTGATCGTCATCGTTACTACAGGAAGGAAATAAAAAAATACTACATATAAAAAGGATATAATACAGTTTCATGATGCTTTGTTTTTGATTTTCGTTGTACTTAAAAGATCATCTCACACTTAAAAGGTTGCGTATAATCAAGGTATCCTGTTTTTAGTTTATATTTAACCTATGCAACTTAATATTAGAGTAGACCAAGACATCTTACAACAATTTGCAAATCAATTGGGCACAAAAGTTAATGATGGTAGTTTTGTAATTCCTGAAAAATTAGGTACTGGCTTAGCAAAAAAAATGTCCTTTAATGGAAATCTTGAGTTGGTATCGATGCAATTTACATTAAACCAACCGATACAAACAGCTTCAGAAAATCCAGAGAATAGCCCCTATTTTTTATTAAACATTAATCTTTCTCAAAAATCCGTTGATAAAATAGTCAATACGCAACGCATAAAAATACAACGTGATGCCCCTTCGGGAATGTTATTTTACAAACCCGGCACTTCTGTTTCTAGTATAAGCCCCGTTCAGGTTCCTTTTAATATTTTTTTAGTCAAATTCCCGAAAACGTTACTAGAACACTACTTAAATAAAGAAGAGCTTAAACATATTTTGAAGGTAATCTCTACCAGTAATTTAATCTATGAAGACCTAGATCTAAATTCTGAGAATTACCTTCGAGAAACTCTGCTCCCCTCTTCAAATACTTTTCAAAAACATTCAAATTTGCTTAACTTTTTGGGGTTATTTATCAAAAAACTTTCTAGTCGCGAAGCACTGGATACTGCTGAAAATATAAATCCAACTGATCTTAAAAACCTTTTTATGGTAGCTGGGCAACTACGTGATCCTCTACTTAACAATACTCCAACTATCGAAAATCTTGCCGAAACTTCGGCTATGAGTTTAACAAAATTCAAAAATGTTTTTAAGCAGGTCTTTGGGACTTCACCCTACCAATATCATTTAAAGGCAAAGATGCAATATGCCTATCGCGAGCTTGCACAAAAATCTCATACTGTTTCAGAAATTAGTTACAAGCTTGGATATTCTCATCCTTCAAAATTTACAAGTGCCTTTAAGAAACATTACAACATATTACCATCTAAAATAAGAGCATAATGGCTTTTAGGGGTAATTAATTGTCTTTTAGAGCTAATCATAAGGCCGCTACACAAAGTACATTTGATAAAAACAATATCATGAATATTTTTGTAACAGGTGGCTCTGGGTTTGTAGGTCAAAATATAATTCCGTTATTAATTGAAAAAGGTCATACGATTTATGCGCTGGCCAGGAGCGATAAATCTGCTAAAAAGGTCGACGAATTAGGTGCCATTCCCGTAGTAGATAATTTGGTATCTCTATCAGAAAATACTGAAGAAGCCTTATCGGATTGTGGTGCAGTAGTACATTCGGCCGCTTATATGGGTTTTACCTATGATAAGAAAACCTTTTATGACATCAATGTAAAAGCTACCAAACATCTGCTTTCCCTATCCAAGAAAAACGGAGTAAACAAGTTCATTTATATCAGTGCAGCACCGGTAATTGCAGGTTCGCCTATCATCAATGCCAAAGAAATTGATGCCAGTTTCGAACTGCCAAAGGCTCTTTATCCCAAAACCAAAGCCATTGTAGAAAGAAAAGTACTTGCAGAGAATTCAAAATCATTTACTACCATAGCACTGCGACCTCCGGCAATTTGGGGAAATAATAATCATCACTATGAAGAGATTTTTACCCGGGCTGTAGAAGGAAAATGGAAATGGTTGGGCAAAGGAGACCAAATACTTTCTACTGTACATATTAAAAACTTGGGAAATGCCATTATCGCTGCTTTAAAATCTAATAAAGGAGGTGAAGCCTATTTTGTAACCGATGGGGAACGCAGACCTATGAGAGATTTCTTTACTGCGATTTTAAGGTCGCAAGGAATAGATCCTGGGAATGATAGTATCCCATTACCCGTCGCTTCTTTTGTTGCAAATACCGTAGATATCATCTGGAAAACCTTCCGAATAAAATCAAAACCACCTGTAGCTCCAATAATGATACGATTAATGGGAAGAGAATTTTCTGTAAATGACAGCAAAGCGCGAAGAGAATTGGGTTACACCAATGCAATATCTATAAAAGAAGGAATAGAGGAACTATATAAAAAAGCTTAATGTAATTTTATAAAGGTTTTGACCGAAAATCACTACTTTTAGTAAAAAATAGCATCTAGAAAACTTATTTCCAGGCATTTTTGTTCCTTATGAAAGTAGTCCCACAAGTATTTTATAAACACCCCAAGATCGAGAAAGTTCTGGTCGATGGACTCTCTTGTGTGATCTTAAAAAGCGTACAACAAGCAGATCTTCAAAACGAACGATATTTGGCTGCGCATGCTTTAACTTTGGTGTTAAATGGAGCGTTGCAAGTTGAAGATCCAGATGGTGATATCACTATGGTAAATAAAAATCAAATGATTCTTTTACCAAAAGGATTGTATATGATCTCGGATATTATTCCAAAAAATGACTCTTTTGAGGCCATTGTCTTTTTCTTTGATGAGGAAATCACCGATGAATTCCTCATCAATTTTGAGGAAACTCAACCAGAAAAAGTTACTACATCTTTATGTATCAAATATGATCAAAACCTAAGACTATTTGTAGATGCTTTACTAGCCTTGTACAGAGGTAAACATCAAAACCAGTTTACCAAACCAAAACTATTAGAATTTCTTCACCTTATCAGTCTTTCAGATCATGGGCAAGAGTTTATAAATAGGCTTCAGGCTTTAAAAAATAGAGAACGCAAGAATATTAAAGTATTCATGACCGATAACTTTGCCAAACCTCTGGATATAGAAGATTATGCTTACCTTACCGGAAGAAGTATTTCTACCTTCAGAAGGGATTTTAAATCAAAATTTGGTATCTCTCCCAAGAAATGGTTGATCGAAAAACGGTTAGAAAAAGCAGCAACGTTGCTAAAAGAAAAAAGCGATTCGATCACTAACATTGCATTGCAAGTCGGGTACGAAAATACGTCTCATTTTATTAAGGCATTTCAAAAAAAATTCAATACCTCCCCTAAGCAATTTCAAATCAAATTCCGGAAACAAATCTTATTGTAGTACCATTTATATTTAACATTCCGATTACATTAGAGATTCAAAAAAGTGGTATCTTATTGATGGATAAGTGCCAAATCTTTGAATATGCCAGAGAATTCGATCTCCTTAATTTGTATCATTATTATGGTTGTCGTATGGCAATATGTTCTTCTTAAAATATACAAAAAGTATCGCCCAGATGCATATAATAATCCCAAGTACTCTAATGAAGAGAAAAAAAAAGAAAGAAAAAATACCTTAATTGGGTTTGCAATATTTATATATTTTCACATCTTCATCGCATTGTTTGAGTATCTTTTTCATTGGTTTTAGAAAGTATCTGACCGAAAAACACTACTTTTTAATTTTCTGAAGATTTCTCCTGTTGGATTTAAAGGACATTTGTATTGAATTTAAAAATGTACAAATGAAAACAATAGGATTCATAGGACTTGGGATTATGGGTAGCCGTATGGCAGCCAATCTACAAAAAGAAGGCTACCAGCTTTATGTATATAATCGAACGAAAGAAAAGGCTTCGAGCCTTATCAAAAATGGTGCAATCTGGTGTTCTACTCCAAAAGAACTTGGCGAGCATTCAGACATTGTGATCACCATGCTTTCTACACCAGAGGTAGTTAAAGAAATAGCCAAAGGCGAAAATGGGCTGCTGTTTGGGATGAAAGAAAATAATCTTTGGGTTAATTGCAGCACAGTGAACCCTTCTTTTACCATAGAAATGGCACAGCTCGCAAAAGATCATCAAATACAATACCTCGATGCTCCGGTGGCAGGTACCAAAGGCCCTGCAGAGAATGGTGAATTGTTATTCTTGGTTGGAGGGGATGAAGCCAATATCAAAGAAGCTTCGCCTCTTTTTGAGATCATGGGTAAAAAAACCTTGCATTTGGGTAATGTTGGGAAAGGTTCCGCCATGAAAATGTTAATCAATCAGTTGCTAGGGCAATCCATGGTTGCTTTTGCAGAATCCATAGTAATGGGTGAAGCCATGGGGCTAGAAAAAGAAACCCTTTTCAATGTATTGCTCAACACACCGGTCGTGGCTCCTGTGATGGCAGCTATACGCCCTAAGCTCGAAAATGGTAATTACGAACCTAACTTCCCTTTACAGTGGATCCAAAAAGACTTGCACCTATCTAGCATTTCTGCTTATGAGAATGGAGTAGCCACTCCAAACCTAAATGCTACCAAAGAGATCTTTGCTCAAGCCAAACAACATGGTTTTGGTCATTTGGACTTCACAGCAGTATATGAATTTTTAAACCTTAAAAAATAAATACTATGAAATTATTAAGAATAGATGCCAGTTCGAGAATTGAGAATTCCGATAGTCGAAAACTGGCTGATCATTTTCAGCAACAATGGCAAAAATCTAATCCTGATGGATCGGTAACGATTAGAGATATAATTAATCAACCGATTCCTCATATTCATCAAAAAACCATTGAAGGTTTTTACACGCCTTCAGAAGATTTTACTTCAGACCTGCAAGAAGCTACGCAACTGTCTGATCAACTCATTGCAGAACTTACCAATTGTAGTTTTCTATTGATCAGTACTCCTATGTATAACTTTGGAGTACCATCGGCTTTAAAAGCCTGGATCGATCATATTGTAAGGATCAATGCTACTTTTGGAGTGAGTGAAGAAGGTGCTTTTTATGGTATGACCAGCAATATAAAAGCTTATGTCATCACCGCCACTGGAGCAGTTTATGCAACAGAAGAGATGAAAGCCCTGGACTTTTTGCAGCCTTATTTGCAAACAATACTTGGGCTTATTGGTATTACAGAGGTAACTTTTCTTCCCTTGGAAGGCGCCACTATGGATTCGGAAACTTTTAGAAAAATGAAAAACGAGGCTTTGCAAAAAATTAACGCGGTGTAATCAATATAAATACATAATTTAGGCTGCACTATAGTATTCCATAACTGCTAAAAATGTAAAAACTCTCTCAAAGTACTCTGACAAAGATTAATAAACGCTATATCTTTAGAAATATTGAGGAAGTTATACTTAGCCACATAGTCTTTGGTATATCTTTTGATACTAAATCAATCTATGAAAACAATTTTTGCCTGCATACTATTCTTTTTCACCTCTGTATTTGTTAACTGTCAAGAATCTCACTTTCTTGACGGATATGTTGTTACCTTTTCAAAGGATACCCTATTTGGAAAGATCAAAGATCGAAAATCAGGATGGGGAGATGAATTAACAAATAAAATACATATCAAACTTGATAATGGTCGCATTAAAAAAATCAAGAAAAAAACAATCTCTGCCTATAAAAGAGGGGAAGAGATTTTTGTAAGAACCCAACTAAAAGAGCAGATCCCCATACTAAACAAAAAAGTCGATGCAGAATATTTTTTAGTCAAATTAGTATCGGGATCTCTTGAAGTTTACAAACATTATTTTAATGATCAAGATAGCCAGATCATAGATTATGTCTTTTTTATAAGGTCCAAAAACTCTTATACTTACAAAAGATTGCCTGTCTTAGGTTTTAAGAAGATATTGAGAAAGCATTTTGGTCAATCATCAGATATAGTAGCCAAACTAGAAAGTAAAAAATATCGATATGCCGATATACCGACACTCGTTAAAGAACTCAATAGATAGTCTATTTCATTACAATTTCATTTCAAAAAGGAGGCAATCAGGTTCATCCTGATAATGTTTTGGGAGTGTTTCGGTATTGGTAAGCTCAAAAACACCTAAATAATCAAACCCTGCCGAAGTGTAATGCGCTATAAGTTTCTTGTTGTGACCTAGTGTATCGAGTCTTATATATTCTCGCCCCTTTCGTTTGGCATGTGCTATGGCCCAATCAACAATGTTATGAATATAACCGTTTCCTCTAAAATCGGGATGAGTACAGATTCTATGAAGATAAATCCCATCGTTTTGATCTCGATCCCCCCAAATCTCATGATCGTTATAAGCGATAGCCCAATTACACGCTATTTGATCTTCTACTACCAATTTCCACTGTCTGCTTTCTTTGATCTCTTTTTGCACAAAAGAGACTTCAAAATGTGGCCATACGACCATTTTTCGTGATATCTGAAGATCTCTTGCCGCTTTATATAGTTCTAGAATTGCCGGGATATCGTTTTGAGTACAGTTTTTAATGGCCATAATTAATTTAATAGAGGTCAGTATTTAAATACATATCTTTAAAGCACTAAAATAGTTTATTTATGGATGTTTTCAAGGGTCAAAACCTTCTAGAGTTCTCTGATCGTTTCAAAAGCGAGATGAATTGCAAGGAATATTTATCGCAAATCAAGTGGAAAGATGGATATCAGTGTGTAAAATGCAATCATCAAGCCAGTCAAATTCGTAAGGATTTTTCTAGGACTTGTAATGTTTGTTCTCATACAGAATCAGCGATGGCAAATACTTTATTTCACAAGGTGAAATTTGGACTACGAAAAGCATTTTTCATTTGTTTTGAGATGGCCACCAGTACTAAAAGTCTTTCTGCAAGTTATATGGGGGTGCGGTATGGTGTAACCGAAAAAACAGCTCGTTTGTTTATGCTCAAAGTTCGCGAAGCTATGGAATCCAGTGGTCACTATCCAATGGATGGTAAGGTGCATGTTGACGAGTTTGTTTTAGGAGGGGTTGAACAGGGCAAAATAGGTAGGAGCTATAACTCAAAGAAAAAGAAAGCGGTAACAGCAGTACAGCTTACTGATGATGGAAAAGTCAAGAGAATGCATGCCATGCGAATAGAAGATTTCTCAGCAAGATCTTTACAATACATATTTGTCAATAATATCAGTAGATCCGCACAAGTAACAACCGATAAATGGAGAGGATATAGACCAATTGCCAAGGCTTATGATATTACTCAAATTGAAAGTAACAAAGGGCTTAATTTTAAAGCACTCCATACAATGATACATCAAATCAAAGCGTGGATAAGAACTACTTATTCTTGGGTAAGTGATTTCAATTTAAACCGCTATTTTAATGAATTTTGTTTTAGAATTAACCGCTCTCAAAGCAAAGCAACAATATTCAATAATCTAATAACTAAAATGGTCAGCAAAGAAAAAGTATATCAAAAGCAAATTATATGCAATTAGCTACTGACCTCTATAATTTAAAAAGGTTTTCGGCAAAATTCGGAGAAATGTTCCCTAGATACAACCCAAAACTTGCTTTATCTAGTAGCATCTTGACTTCTTATAAATATGCTTTGTTTTCCAAGTATCAGAAAACGAGTGAAAACGTACGCCTTTTATCTACCGTGATATTCCATATTTGGTAAAGGTTCTCCAATTTTTAGGTATTTGTCAAACCATCGTATTACTTGCTCGTTTACTTCTTTTCTATGTTCGGTAATACCGTGATCGCCCCCTTCAAATATTAGTAACCTATACGGCACTCTGTATTTTTCAAACTCCATGGCCAATGTTAGGCTTTGTTCTGGCTTTACTCTCCAATCGGCATTACCATGCAGCATCAATATCGGAACATTTTTTGGAAACTTATCTGCCCATTTTATGGCAGACCTTTTTGTTAACTCTTTTTCTTTATTTGCTTCGTAATCCGGGATCAATTCAGCCAATACCTTTGTTTCCATCTCTGGTCGATCCTTAATAGTCAAGAAATTGTCAGAAACAGCACCTCCTACCACGGCTGCTTTAATCTTATCTGTTTTTGTAAGGGCAATATATGTCATCATACCACCTCTGCTCCATCCATACATTCCTATTTTATCTGTATCCACAGATTCGATTTCCTCTAGCACCTGGGTTAAATTAATCACATCATTTACATCACTTCCACCAAATTCTTCTTTCCCTTCACTTCCTGCATTTCCTCGATATTGACTTGCTATTACAACATATCCTTCATTGGCAATACGACCCATGGTAATTGCGGCATGTGCTATTTTTAAAGAACCAAAGTCTCTATTTCCTCCCCGGTTATAAATAATCCCAGGAAAATTTCCTTCTTTTTTAGGTGTAACCATAAAACCTCGCACTCGCAATCCGTCACTCTTATAGACAATGCTATACATCTCAATATCGTCTATATACTTGTAAGCTTCTTTCCAAACAGTTTGGCCATCGACTTGCTCGGTTAATCTTGAGTAAACGGGAGTGTTTGATAAATCAGAGATTTGTTTTTTCTCTAGAAGTAAGTTGTTTTCTTGTGCGCGACAACCTGAAAACAATAGAATAAAGAGTAATAAATTAATGTATCTCATTGTAAAGCATTGATGTGTAAAAATACATAGAACCTTTTAATTTTATTACAAAGAATAAATAATACACAGTTTGTGGCCAGTGTATTAGCTCTTAACATTGTATGTCATTATAATAAAAATAGTATCGTTTTTTACGCACTACTTTGTTTTACAAGTACATAATTTAAAGATATCGGAATTAGAAGTTAGTTTATCTCCTATCTTGCTTAGTGTATGTGTTTGAAATCCATTAAAATACTTAACCACAATCTCATCTCCTACCATTTCATAGTCACCTGCAACATTATTTTTACTAGCCAAATTTGGATTGCGTTCTACAAATTCTTTTGGAATTAGGTCTATAAACATTTTCCCTCCTTTTTTAAATCGCAATGTAGCACCAGGTTTTCCGTCTGATTTCTCGCAAGTACATTCTTGTCCCGCCATGCCGTTACTACTACAGGAAACAGAAATGATTAGTACACAGATAATAGCTAGAATTTTTCTCATGTATTGATTTGTTTTCAAGTTAATATGTATGATTGAAAGATAAATATAAAAAAATTTAAATTGTAGTAATGCAATCAGAAATATAATCACAAAAAAGTAACGTGATATTTATAAATTCAGCGTAAACGAGTTGAATTGGATACGATGAGAGATTGAAATTTTGGTAGTAAAAAGCACCGATTACAAATCTGCATCGGCGGGGTTAGTTACCAATACAAAATAGGACGATAGTTCTTTGATTTTTGAATTCTCAAATTTATAAATATCACAAAAAAAGTTTTCTGAAGTCTTACCGTTTTCATCGATCAAATATGCAGTTCCCTCAACAGCAACTGTATTTCCATCTATAATATAATTTCTTGGAATATATTTATGTCTGTCATAAGGAACTTCCTTAAAAAAGCCGACAACTTTTGGTTTACCTTCAATAGTCATAAAGCCATATAACTTTAGACTGATATCCTCTGCAAAATATGGAATTGCATCATGAATATTTCCTGTCATAAGCATAGAAATCAAAGACTTGTATTCTTCAATGTTTTCAGCTTCTGTTTGACTTTTACTTGGTTTAATTACCTTTGAAGATTCTTTGTTGTTGCAAGAGGTCAAAGCGAGTACAATTAAAATCGATACTATACGATTTTTCATGAATGTTGGTTTTGTCAATTATTTTTCATCTGAATTAAATCCATAAATGGTTGTTTGCATACCTGCAATTTTCCATTCCTCATTTACTTTTTCCATGAGCCTTGTTTCACGTTTCAGACCACGTATCGAATCCCGTTGTTCATAAGTTACCCAAGCTCCGTTTCCGTAAAGTCGAACATCGATTTATCTAACAATTTCGGGACCGGTTCTGGTTCGGGATGTTCTTTAATAAATGTTTTGACAAAGTTACTTATCTCGTTCCAACCGACAGACTCTGTAAAAGTGCTGTCTACAAAGTTTATATATGTTTTTGTAATCGTTGGATCATGCACCCATTTGGTTTTCCAACTTTCGTAGTCCCTTTGAAAAGCAGCTTTGGTTTCATTATTTAATGTTTCTATAATGGCTCTTTTTTCCTGTTCAAGACTTGTTGTATGATTAGTAGCATTTTCTGCTTTTTCTTTAGTTACTTCTTTACAGCTAATTGTAAAGAAAGAAATCGTCAAAAAGCAAACAATTATTATTTTAGAGTTCATATTTATGTATTCTTTATATGTGTTGTTAGTGATTAATGTATACTGCAATGAAAAAATCTGCTAGCCAGTATGATCAAATTGTTCTGGTTAAGCATCATTCCTAGTTACTTTTCCAGTATGCACAGACGGGATGTCCCATACCTCTAGAATCTTACCCCCAACTATACGCCATACAATAACCACATCAATTTCTATCTGCCGGTCTTCCAGGACCATTGTGTTTTTGCTATGCACTACAACAAGCTCATCTCCAACTGGTGTGACCGAAATGGGATTCACCTTAAAGGTGCCTTTGCTTCGCTCTGCCATTTTCTTGAAAAAAGCCTGAAAGCCTTTTGGGCCCATATAGTCCCCTTGAATATCTGGTAGTTGCGGATTAAAAAAATGAAAGACTGCATCTTCAGCCAATATATCAACCGAAGCGGCTATATTCATGGGATCAAATCTTTTCAAGACCAGGATATTTGGATGCTCTTTATTCATGATCGTCATTCAATTTTGTTACTAACTACTTGATCGTTGCATTCGCGGTCTTATTATTATGTTTAACGTTTCTGGTGCGGTGCATTTGCCCCCCGAGTAGTGCATATGCAAGATACAAATTGTTTTTGGGTAGTTAAGTTTCTCATCAAATTGAGTACAACAATGGCATACACACAATTAAGCTTATGTCTTTTAAAATTACAGCATAATTATTCACGGCTATGTATAGTATCGCTACAGAAGTAAAAGTATGCAAAAAAAGACCCTCCCTGTTTCAAAAAAAACAGACAGGCCTATCACAGCGCAATAAAATTCTAATTTAAAACAACCGTAGCATCCTGTGTTTGGTCTTCTTCATTGTTGAGTCAGGTTATGTTGCTTGGTGTTAACAGATATGTGAGTTTTTTAAAATTTATGAGGTGTACATATATAGATTTCACGTACGGATCAAGAATGCGCCTAGCGGTGAATACACGGCAAGAAAAAGGAGGTTAGAAAACGAATAGGTATTAATTTTCAGTAGTGCGAAACTCATGTTTCACTCACGGCACGCTCCCCATCACACAAGGGTGTTTTTTATACCAGAAGAAGCAAAAAAATTTAATAAGATTGTCTTTAACTTCTTTTAAAATTGTATACTTTTACCCGTATGAAATCTTTAATGAAGCATATCGTCAGGAAATTATTCCTGAAAATGAGGACCAAAAATAGTAATCAATTACCCATGGTAATTGTTAATGACAGAATTGGTACGAGTATCGTATTTAATGGGTTTTATGAAATTGATATTGTAAATACCATTATGAGTTCTTTAGATTTTGATCCTCATAAAAACACCTGTTTAGACATAGGAGCCAATATTGGAAATCATTCTGTTCAGTTTAACAACTATTTTAAGAAAGTTATTTCCTTTGAGCCGCAAATTAGAAATTTTAAAATCCTAAAATTAAATACTGAGTTTTATGAATCTATAAGTGTCCACAACTATGGGTTGTCTTCTAAAAAAGAAGAAGCACAAATACATGTTCCTTATGGAAATAGTGGTGGTGCTTCTCATGTAATACCAACGCTACCTACAAGCAAATTCTATTCTGAACAGATAAAATTACGCGTTTATGATGACGAATTCGACGAGGAAATTTCTTTTGTGAAAATTGATGTTGAAGGTAATGAGCTGGAGGTTATAAAAGGGATGAGAAAAAGTATTGAGAAGTATAAACCGGTACTATCTTTTGAGTATAACTATACTGAAAAAGATGAAGTTCTTGATATTTTGAAGGAATTGGGTTATGAACGGTTTTTTGCACCAAAATCTCCTTTCTTAAACAGGTTAATTCGTTCAGGCAATCTTTATCCTGTAAAGCGCCTTTATGAAATAGATTTACCAGTCAAAAAAAACTTTGCTTTAATTACTACTTTTCATAAAGATTCGACTTTTAAGATCAAGACGTAATTTCAATTTATAAATCTGAACTCTACCCGATAATTGTCTTCAAATATTAAGTTTTAAAAATCCTTTACATCTAAAGATCGGCGTTATGAAACCCCTTAGCTAAAAATAAGTGAAGATTACAATAATTTACTGAAATTCAATCACATATATAATAAAATGGTTTAACCTTTTTCAAAAATCCATCCTGGTAAGGTCAAAGGGCTCAATGCCGTTAGTCCATTGTATATGTAGATTATTATATTCAATTCGTATGTATTTATAAATATTGGGAACGGTTTGGCTATGCGCCGTGTCCCAAAGGGCATTGCGTATAGGTGTTAGTGGTGTCGTTTTACCAATCATCTTTATTTTTGGTCTTTCCAGTTAGATGATTGTAAATACATATATTCAGATTATTCAGCGTATTTTCAATTCCGTTAACAAAGTCCGCGTACGCTTTTCTTGGCTTTCCATTCGATTTATAATAGTCGGCTAATTTGAAATTTGCAAAAGTTCCATTATTGGTTTTATCTCTCCGTTTTGGATGTCAAATTTTTCAATTTGTCCAAATAAATTTGGGCTGATAAAAATTACTAAAAGTAAAGTTATCAGATAATTAAATTTCATAATTTTTGGTTTTTTGAATGCACACAACAATTAATGTATGAGGCGTAATATCCCGTTAGGGTATTATGCCTTCATACATTCGTGTTATACTTTGTTTATTTTATTAGCGTGTAATTATTAACTAAGACTGATGCAGAAATTTGTAATATTTTCTCCAATTCCCTAATCATATCAACGGTTAATCGTTTCTTTTTATTGAGAATCTCCGAAACACGACTTTTCCCTCCAATGACTCCGATTAAATCTTTTTGTTTTAGATTTAATTCCTCCATTCGGATTTTTATAGCCTCAATTGGATCGGGTGCATCTATAGGATAATATTGATTTTCATAATTCTCGATTAACAATGATAGAATTTCGGCTTCGTCTCCTTCTTTCGTTTCAGGAGCAGAGTCAAAAATCAATTCAAGCCTTTCAAGTGCTTTTTCATAATCAGTTTCTGTTTTTATCGGTTTTAATTCCATATCATTTTCCTTTAAATTGTGTTAGCATCTATTTTGTCATATTCAGCGTGGGTTCCAACAAATCGAATAAATGCCCATTGTCTTTCGTAATTAAATTTAACGATCAATCGATATGAATTACCTTTGATATTGAAAACAACCCGGCTATTTTTCAAAATACTTGCATTGATGTAAGTCTGTTTCACTTCGCTGGGAGAAGTCCAATTTGAGGATTTGGCGGTTTCGTACCACGTTTTCAAATATTGTTCAGAATCAGCTTGCATTTCCCAGAATTCCCGAAGTGTCTTTTTCGCAATTATTCGTTTCATTTTTAAAAATATGAAGCAAATATACAAAAAGTTCTCAATTAAAGAACTTTATAAAGTGTTTTTATAATAAAGGATAACGCTTAATGTATAGTTTCGTAGCGGACAAAATCGCAAGGAATGTTCCGCACTAACCCAAAAGTAGCAAAAGCTCGTGAAATTCCTAACGGAATTTCCGCCGCTATGAACTTATACATGTTTTGTTGCCAAACGTATTTTTTATTTTACTTCTATTGTTGTCAATCTGTCCGATTCAAACATTGCCGCTGGTGAAATCACTTTTTCATCCATTGGAATGTTGTCTCCATACCGTTCTTTCATTTTAGCTTTCACAATATCATTACTCAAGTCAAAGTCTGAAAGCTGTTCAAGTTGTCCTATTTCAATATCGGCCGCTTGCTTGTATATTTTCCAAACGAGTTCCGAGCAATAGATTTTATCATCTGACCACTCAAAGTAAATATCGTATGGTTTTCCTTTGAACTGCTCTCCAAACTGTTTCATTTTTGTCAAAGTCGAACTAGTCAAGACTTGGTCAGCATTTACAAGCCGTTTAATCACATAGTGTCCATTTTCTCCACGATTTATCCATTCTGCGAGCGGCGTTAGTTTAACAGGTTGAACAGCTTCATAAACAAAATATTCTTCGTCATTTTCATAAATGATTCCCATATGACTGTACTTTGAATTCGTGGCTAATTGAATCGCTTTACTTTGACTGGACTTTGAAGTTTGAAAAATTATGTCGCCATCCTGAATTTTCTTTTCAAGCTTAAAATTTTCAAGTCGAACAGCTTCCTTTTTTACTCCGTCTGCAAATTGATACATTTCTGTCCCCCAATAGGCTAGGAAAGCTAAAATTCCAATTGTCAAAATCGTCAGGAGTATTTTCTTCATTCGGTTTTTTTATTCTGACTAACGTCAAATATATGAAACAAGGCAAACAAGCTAGAACCAATCGACCTATCCCTGCCTACCTGGCGGATGGCAGGTTTAATTTATAAAAATTTAGCGCCATTGCAAAAAGGAAATGACCTTTTAAACTAGCACTAAACTTTGCACTGATTTTATACCTCTTGTTGTAGCTCGTTATTCTTCACATTTTGTATTTCATTTCTGTATAGAAGTATCCCTAATCCAGATGCAAAAATAATACAGCCGATTAACATTAAAACGACTTTTTACATTAATCGTTGTATGTTTTTTTTATTCTAGTATAAAATATACGGTAACAAACGCGTCAACCTTTATATTGTCAAATTCGACTTCCAAATCTTCTTCTCTTAATTCATAGTCAGCTCTCCTTAATGAATTTAGACCTCTAATATTCAGACAAGCTACTCGACCTTTTAAAACACCAGTAATGTTGGTCTCCAAGTCAGATACAAAAATTGCTTTTCCTAAGTTTTGATTTAGAGCTTTTGCCATTTGTTCAGCTTGTTTTTTTGCCTTTAGAACTGCTTTTGATTTGAGTTCAATTTTCAATTCCTCTAACTTAGTGTATTCCGTTTTTAAGAGGTTTGCATTTGATATCTTTTGAGATTCTAAGTCTCTAAGTACCTTTCCTGCAAGTTTTGCATCATTTATTTCCAATTCATAAATCTTAGTCTTATAAACATCGGTCCTTTTTAAGAAAAAATCTCTGAAATTACTTGAAAGGGTGACAAGCCTTAGTTGAGTTTTTGTATCTATATTATTAGATTTTAAGACCATTTCTAATCGTTTTTCTAACTCCTCTACTGAAATTTTTCCTCTTGTATTACTTTCTTTTAGTATAATAGATAATGTTATTTTATCTGGTGTAACTTCAGTAGTATAAATTGCTTTGGTTTGGATTTGCGGAATTTTAGAAAAGTCTATTTCTTGTGAAAGTCCAATAATAGGTATAAAAACGAATATTAAAATTATATATCTGATCATTTTGTAAATTTTAGTTGCTAAAAACTAATTTGATTTTGTTAATCCTAAAAATCGGATTGAGTGAACTGTGCTTTTGATTGAGTAAAAAAGTTTTTCCAATAGCACTCAATGTTTGCGCATGGTTATTTGCGGGAAATTCAGTTAGAATTTTCCGAGTTTTAATGATTTTAATAAAAGTAGGATTTTTTCTTTTGCTTAACCAACTGAGCAATTAATCATACACGTTGTGATTGTTGGCAACTGTTCCCCAAATACTTCGAAAGTTTGCCGATTCTGGATGATTGTCAACTATTCCACCTTTACCGTCGTAAATTATAAATCCTTTTCTGTTTTTTTATAATCATTCTTTATAGGTTCCCAAATAGCTATATACCTAGTTTGGATTTCAACAATATCAAGAGTTTATCCTTCGATAAAATTTTTAAAATCCAACGTTACTTTTCTTTTTTCTTACCCAATGAAACCTTATAGTCATCTATGCTTCCTTTGATCTTTAGATTGAGATATTTTATTTTTTCGTTAGGATCTACTTCTACAATCTCATCTTCTTGCTCCTCATTAATAGAAGTATCCTTCTTGTTTCCAAATATTTTTTGCGTAGCAGCTTTTCTTACAGTTTTCCAGGGAATACGTAAATAATAATCGATATTTTGATTATTATCATGCGTACCAGACAACTCTATATGGCCCAAAGTAGATTCGATCGTCATAGTTGGAATATTAATCTTCCCTTTCTTTATATTTAAGCTATTTTGTAAAGTGTCAAACCGAATGTTTTGCAGGTTTTTATCTCTCATATAATCTGAAAGCGCCAACATGGGATCGTAATTTTTTAATCTTCCATTTAATACTTTTACATCCATTTCTATGGTAGATTGGTCTAGATCTGGCACCATATCTGGGTATACTCTAATCTTACCTTTAATTCTAGAGGTGAGTTTCCCTTGTAAATTTTCTGAAACGAGATGGTCTTGCCCAAAATTTTCGAATTTAAACAGCAATTTATCCAAATCAACATTGTTCATAACCAAATTCGGCTGCATATAGATATGTTTTGGATCGCTACCATTAAAATACCCACTTAATCGAATATTTCCTCCTGCAGCATCCATATGTAACGTATCTATATAAATGTAATGGTTGGGTGTTGTTCTTAAATCTGCTTTGATATTTTGAAGATCTATTCTATGGTAAATAAAGTGAGCGATATCTGCTTTAAACTGCATATCTGTAAATGGCAACTCATATACATTGAAAGCCTCTGTATGTTCTTTTACGTCTGCAGTTTTTGAAGTAACAATTGCTGTTGATTTTGGTGGACTCAAATCGAAATTGAAAAGTGCATCAAAATCGATATAATTTGCCTTTACTGCCAGATAATTATCTCTCTTCTTTATTTGCGAATCTTTCCCCAAATAATAGTTTAAATCGAAATTAAAATTGGTGGTTCCTATTTCTCCACGAAAGTCTTTTATAACGATGTGCTGGTCTTCATAATGTATGTTTCCTCTAAAATCATGAAAGCGAAGCGGATGTAATTTCAATTTTGTATCTAACTTATCTAAAGCAAGATCGATAGAATGTAAAGCAGAATCCTTATAATGCATACTAGAGGCAAAATGCAATGCCAAATCATCAAAAGTTTCATGCCTGTACTCTTTTGGGACATAATTTTCTCCCTGATATGAAAAGACATCTTCAAGTCTTAACTTATTAGAAGTAAGATTGATATCTAAATCTACATCTCCATTAAGTTGGGGTTGCATCCAAAAAGCATAATAGTGTATTAACCCGTCAACATGAAAATCACTATCATCTATATACCCCGTAAAATCTACTATTTCTAAGTCTTTGTCATCTATTAACACATCGGCATGAAAATCATGTAGTTTATGCGGATAATGCTTTAAGTCTGCATAAAGACTATCGATAAAAAATTCACCTTTCGGTAAATATTTAGATTCTGTAAAATCTCTCGCAGAAGCTTTAAAAGAAAGCCCTAAACGTAAATTTTTTATTTGTTCATCGAAACCGGTTTGAATAGTGTCTTGTTTTGAAAAACCTGTTAATTGGGCAAAATCCAAGGTTTTGGAGGCAATATCTAAATGGGCTTCTACCGGGATGTTCGTATGATGTACAATAGCAGGTAAGTCTGAAAGAAAACCACTTATGGATAGATCAGAATTTCCCATCAACAGTTCAAACTGGTTCAGGGTTGCTTCCTTGCCTTTCATTACTAAATGTGCATTCAAATCTTGCAGGGGAGCAGGAAGTTCTTTGGCGACTAAACTCAAGTCTTTTACAATCAATTCTGCATAGTACGCTTGATTGAGTTTTTGTAATGCCTTTTCGGGCTTGTCAATGTCAATAATATCATGAAAATTCATTTTCAGCGAAACTTTTCCGGAGGCATCTTGTACCTGCTCTAGTTCCAAAAAGTCTGCAATAAAATCGAGATTGAAATTCGAGTTTATTTGCATATCAACTTCTGGGGATTCAAAATTCTTGACAAAAATAGAACCTTCAAATTCTCCCTTTTCCAAAGACGCAGTCATATCGGTTAGCGAAAACTCCATGGTACTCGCGTCTCTATTTTTTCCATTCGTAAAATGCCCTTTGAAGCCCATTTTATCTATCTTTTTCGCTTTTTTGGTGTTTTCCAAAAAGGCTTTTCCTGCCCCAAAATTGGCATTGATAAAAGGTCTATTTCCTTTGTTAGCGGGTCCTTGGATATTAGCATTAAAATAGATCTCGCCAGCATTTCTGTATTTCTCTAATACAGGTATGATATCTGTTGGAGCAAAAGCAATCAGCATATCAAAATTGGGCTTTGTTCCTTTTATAGAAAGGTCAAGATCGACATCATTCTTTGTATCTATGGAGCCTTCTAACTCAAAATCGCCATTTTCCATAACAATACCTGAAGGTTGTATGTCGATAATGCCCGTATATTCATTAAATACCAGGTCTGTATGCACTTCAAGATGTTTATTATGGATGAAGGTGGTATCTCCATCTTTGATTACATTTAACTCAAAATGGGTGTCTATATGCCCAGCGATAATACTATCTTTTTGGCTAAAACCACCTGTACCGGCGTACATAAATTTTTCGACATCTGTATTCGTAGCTTCATCTAAGGTGTGGATATCTAGACTTTTAAATCGAATTTTTTTTAGATGAATATTAGTGGAAGGTGTTTGTGTTTCAGAAGTGCTTGCTAAGGAGTTTTGAATATTAGTAGTATTATTTTCATGAATCACAATATTAAAAACGCCCTCTTCTACTACTAAAGACTGAATATCATAATTTCCTTTCACCATATCCCATAGGTTAAAGCCTATGTATATGTCTTTTACATCCATGATGATGGGCGCATTGTCTTCTTTGGTTTCAAAAATTTGCACATCATCAACTTTTATAGAGATGTATGGAAAGTTGCCAAAAAGGGATAATTCACTTTCACCAACACGAATAAGACCTTTGTGTTCTTTGTTTAGTGTTGCGATCTCCTCTTTAATAATTTCAGATTGGTTGCTCTGAATATATAGCATTAGGCCTCCTACTACTAAAATCGGAACTAAGATTAGTACTAATAAAATTCGTTTCCAGAATTTTTTAATCTTCAAAGTAAATGTCTTTAGGGTTAGAAAAGGTGTTTGACTTTAAAAGTAACGAATTCGTATGAAAAATCTTATTTAGCATACGATTTAGTTTTTGAGTCAACCGCATTTATTGATTAGATAGTTTAAAGTTTTTTGAATATCCGTAATATATCATATACCATAACCGTCAACCTGAACTCGTTTCAGGTTCTCATTATAACTGATTGTTTATGAACGAAATGAGATTCTCAAAAAAACCTGCCTACCTGCAGTAATGCAGGCAGGTTCGGAATGACGCTAAAGAATTACATTCTTACATATTACGGATATTCATATAAAGTTTTAATAATTTAGAATATTTAACCTTAAAACATCGATCTGCGCAGTTGATTTAGAAAAATAAACATTTGTGGCTTTAACTTTGTATATATATTTCAGGGCGGATCACACTTAGCTGCTATGATATCGTGTTGTGTGCAGTTTTTTTCTTTTTATTATTTCGAATATTCCCAAAGTCAAAATCGTAATTATAGCTCCTTGTAGAAATGTCATTCCAATTCCGAATGAGAATAAATCTATTAATTCAAAATTTCCATTTTTCAATTCAGCATTTCTAGGTAAATAATCTCGATGAAAACTAGTCACAATTATTACAAAACGCTCAAAATACATTCCACTTTTCATTCCAAATGCAACTAAAAGTACGTACCAAAATTTTGGTGCTAATTTTTTAATGAACAAAGTTAGAGGTAAAATTAGAGCAGATAAAAACATTATCCAATAAGCCCAAGCATAAGGTCCAGTTGCTCTGTTAATAAAAGCATATTCATCTGGATTTTCAGTTGTTGCCATTTCAATTAGATAGAAAGTCCAAGTTATTATTGTATAGGAAATAATTGTCCAACGAATTAAATTCAGCGTTTTTCTTGTTTCAAATCGGTTTTTGAAAAAGAACTCTACGAGTATTAAAGTCAAAATTATTGGAATCAGACAAAAAATCAGATTTGCGTCAACTATTTCAATAATCCTTCTATATAATTCCATTTTAATTTTTTTGTCGATTTCAAAATTCTGACTAACGTCAAATTTTGTTAATTTTAGTTCAAATCTCTTTATTTATAATACTTCCCATATTTTTAAACTCTAAATTTTTCTAAAAAAACCTAAAATTCGATGTTATCTCAAGAAATTAAAAGAGTTTCTTTATGTGTGGAAGCCTAATGATAGGTGTAAGATGAGCATTAGCGTCGTTGATTAAATAGTTTGCCTTCGCTATCGCTTCGCAAAACGATTTAATCAATGCAATCTTACATAATGTTGTCTGCTATTTTATTTTAATTCTTTTCTTTTTATAAAATTAATAATAAATAAAGGAACAGTTATAAATTCGGAACAAAAGCCCTATGCTTTCTTAGCATTTTTACCAGTTTTTTTTCGAAGTATTATTTTCAAATCAGTTACTAAATAAAACCCAACAAATCCAAAAGAGACTATAGCTAAAAAGTATTGCCCATTAGGGATTATTAGAAATAAATTAAGTCCGATTAGAAATAGGCAAAATGGATATGTAAATAATCTAATTAGTATATTTTTTAAAGACCATTCTTTTTCAAGTTGTTTTTTCTCAATTTCAATATCCAATATTTCATAAATTCCTTCAAGTTGATTTTGTTTTTCGAACACATAGATTTTACGAAACAACAATATTAATATCAACAAAAAAGTTGAACCAATAAGAATTGGCAACCAATTTTCCAAAAAATCAAAATCCCGAATAAAATTGATAAAAAAAAGGTAGAGGATTCCAACTAAAAATAATCCAATTATTGTTTTTCCTATTGGATTTAATTTATATGTTATGTTTATCAGATGGCCATTCTCATTTAATTCAAATATGAAAATCGGATAGAAAGCCGAAATCCACATATTTTGCTCCCAAACTTTTACTTTATTCCGATCGCTTTCTCGTTTCGACCGAGTATCACAAGAAAAAACATTCCATAAATGATTAAGAAAAGTATCTTCTTTTCTTAATTTAATTAATTTTTCAATGTCTTTTTTTGTGATTTCCAATATGTTTTTTAATTACTGGTAATTGTATAACAGCAATTGCTATTATTTTTATTATATTTTATTTCCGTTTGTACTCCTTTATAAGTATTTGTAATTGTATTTACCTCAAAAATCAACAATCTTTTTTACAATTCTTTACGGGTTTCCGTAGCTTATTAGTCTATGGCCTGTGGTCTATAGACAATACAACTACCTACTAAAAATACTGCCCAATCCCAAATACGAAACCGTTGGTAGCGTCTTCGGTAACGCCATAGCCGTAGTCGATTCTAAAAATGGCATTAAAGATCTTTTTGTGCATAAAGCGTAGCCCCACACCGGGATAGAGCCTAAAGTTTTGTGAATCACCAAAATCACCCAGGTCTCCCCCGGGGTTACGCCAGCTACCGCCATCTACAAACACATTGCTTTGCAATACAAACCAGTTTTTTTCATACAACGTATGACGATATTCGGTATTAAGTACAATCACCCCGGTACCACGATCAATTACATTACCCACCCCACGAATGTTTAGGTTATTGTCTACAGCAAAGGGAGCAAATGGTGATTCATCATTGTTTGCTAATCCAAATCGCAACCTCGAGGCCCAATTGCCTTTTTTACCAATCCGTTTGTAGTACAAAAAGTCGTTCCACCAGATAAAAAAGTCGGGCAATACGTCTTCGGTACTTACTACATATTGCACATTCAGGATACTTCGAAATCCAGAGACATACTGGTAGTCAAAATTAAGGTTGTTGTACTCGTATATAAATTTATACAATAGCTTGTTTACATCAAAATCCTGGGGTACCGATGCGTCGGTGGCTCCACTTTTGTACTCGTAGTCTTCGTTAAAGTAATTAATACCTAACTCGATCCGGTTTTGCAGGTTAAACTGATACAATCCCAAAATCTCGTATGAGGTGTTGTTGTATTTATAATCTGCCGTACCATTCTCCAAAAACACAGGTTCTTCGGTAGTAATGTTGCTATAATTAAAAGCCAATCCTGTTTTTTTACCAAACAAAAACGGCGCTCGAATATTTGCCATATACGAGGAATAAATATCATTTTGATAGATTCCACCAATGGTAATATTGCGCCCAAACAAATTAAACTCATAGAGCCCAAGCCTAAAAGCAAACTCATCATCGTTGGTGGTATATACATTGGCAGAGGGAATGATGGTAAAATTTTCTTCAACTCCGTAGACCACTTGGTAACCACCATCTTTTTCGTGCACCTGGTAATACGCATGGGCGATCGATGGTAGTCTTTTAAGTCGTTTAATATCTTTTTCGATCAGCAGTGAGTCTAGCACTTCACCTTTATTAATACTAGTAAGCTTGATCAAAGCCGAGGTTTTAGTCTTCTTATTTCCTTGCACCACAATGTCGGTGATCACATTTTCTTGTGCCAGGCCGATGTTGGTTATAAGTAGGATGATAAGAGTAAGGGTTGTTTTCACAGCTTCTAAATTTCAGTTGATTGTTTACTAATAAATTAATTAGGCTCTAGTTTTAAATAGTGTTGATTTCCTTTACAATTATCCCATCCCCGGCCCTTCCGGCGCTAAAAGTCCTTCCCTTTGGGAAGGATTTAGAGCCTGTCCTGAACTTGATTCAGGAATGGTATTCCCATATCGAAAACCCTCACCTTAATCCTCTTCATCTGGGAGAGGAAACTTTAAATTTCCTAATGCCCATCTCATCAATGTGTCGAGTAAAACTCTTTTATTATTTTTTCTGAAGGTTTATTTTGTATGGTAAACCGATTATTAGTTTTTCCACCTACCTCATTGTGATTGTGGAACCATTTCCATAGGAAGCCTCCTGCAAACCAGGATTCGTTCCAAAACTCCTGGTACAGTGCCGTAAGGGCATTATTTTGAGCTTCAAGATTAAAATCACCCTCTATACTATTCGAATCCCAGGGTTCTTTACCGGTATAGTGAACGCTTCGGTAACCATATTCGGTAAACAACACGGGTTTATCAACGGCATCTTTTAATTTCATAATGTTGGTTTTATGCCTTTGCCATCCGGTTCTTAGTTCGTTGATACTTGGGGTTTGACTTAGCGCCACCGGAAAATAGGCATCGATCCCGATATAGTCGAGTTCCTTCCAAAAAGGCACCCTGGCGATCTGATCCCAGTTTTCGGCATACGTTAGTTTCCCTTTATACACGGTTTTGATTTCTTTGATGAGCTCGCTCCAATACGCGGGCCTTGCTTGCACAAACGTATGCAGCTCGGTACCAATGCATAGGATCGGTACGTTCATCTCTTTGGCCAATTGCACGTAAAGCATTATAAAGGCTTTGTATGATTCTTCTAATTCTTTCCATTGTTCTTCAGAATTCATTTTTATGTTTCCGGTAAATTCGCCACGCCATACCCATATCTGAGGTTTTAGCATTACCTTGATTCCTTTTTGGTTTAGCAATTCGATGGTTCTTTTGGCACCGTCTCGTCGTTCTCCCCACCATTGTCTTTCGACATTAAAAACGACTGTTGGTGTTTCTAGATTTCTTAAAAATCCAAAAGGCATTACCGCCGCCCAATTGGCATTTACCTGTACTACAGGTTCGATAGCTTTAGGAGTAATTTCCTTGGGAGAACCTACAAAACTTACTCCGTTTATTTTGGGTTGTTGGCCAGAACAGCTTGAAAAAATTACAATAAGCAGTAGAAAAACCTTCTTCATGTTGTTTTTTACTGCTGAAAATACAATTTTAATTAAAATACGGCTCTTAATCCTATATTAAATGTCTCTCCCAGCCCTGTGTTGCTGCCGTCTACAAAGTTAGTATACAGTGCCTCGACATTAAGCTCTTTGGTCAGCTGATATTTGGCTCCACCCCCTAGGGCGGTAAAATTTTGATCAAAATCATTTCCCAAATCAATCAACTCTGAATGCTGCGCCAATCCCAACACCGTAAACTTTGAGCTTGGAAAGTAACTGAAAAACACACCAGGTGTTAATCTAAGGCTATTATTTGCAAAACTATCTTCTTCTTCACCAAAGTTCAACTCAGAGTTAATTTCTCCAAAAATTTGAAATTTGTTTCCTGTAAAGGTATGATCATAAAAGAATCTGTTTTGCCAGGTAAACCCTTTTTGATCTAGAAAAACTCCGTTCTCAACTTCATTATCGACCAGAGGGATAAAAAATGAACTCTGAATAGAGAAGTTGTTTACATTTTTAAGGGGTACAAACTTTACCGATGGTGCAAAAGAGGTAAATCCAGATCGAGCCGTACCACTTTCTCCGTCAAACTGAAATACTTCCAAAGCATCCCGATCGGTTACCACATTGGATCTAAATTCTAGAATTACACCAACATTCCAACGTTTATTATTTCCTACTCCTGTATAGGCTTCCAGCGTTGATGTAAAGAAGGTTTGTCTGGGTATATCTCTTTTTTCTCCTCCAGGGCCAAATAGATCTTCGGTTTCTGTATATAAATTGTTAAACCATTTAATATCGTATTGCCTCTTACCAATTAATTTTGAAGGCGTTAATGTTTGGATTACCGATCCTTGATCATCTTCTTGATCTTCTTGATCTTGTGCAAATCCAATTGTGAATACAAAAAGACTAAGTGCGGTTAATAAAATTTGTTGTGTTTTCATTTTCTAAGATTTTTGTTTGCCATACGTATTCTGTTAAAGCGTTCATTCTTGCATGAACTCTTCACTATTGCATACATATTGCGAGTATTAATTACTATTGAAAAATTATTTGGTTTGATTTAAGCTCCAGTCGTACGGATAGTAAGATACTTTGGCCCCAGAAGGAATTTTTTCTTTTCTGAATGTATTGATAAAGTCAATCTCTGATCCGTTAAGCGTAAAATCTTCTTTGTACCACTCAAAAATTTGAGATAATTGAACTTTGTTGCCTTTTACTTTGACAAAATTAGGATCGTTTAAAGCTTTTACCGTCTGCCGTTGCAATTGCTTTTCTAGGGTTTCCGGCGTATAAGCCTTGTCAATAATAGGAGGACATCCTAATCCAGCACATACCAATACAAAATGAAACCGAGCCTCTTTGGGAAAATTTTTGCGCAGTATTTTATTCTCCAGGTCATTGAGTGTAATTTCTTTTCCGCCCAGATTATATGTTGTTTTATCAAAAAAACCTTTTATATCCAATGGTGATTTTACCGGATATGCATTCACAATACCTTTTAGAACCGCAAGATTATAAGCATTGATATAAAATGACTGAAATTCCTTTACTTGATCTTTGGAAATAGATATCGAAGAAGCCATATCTAATAATTGATCTAGAGATGATGGGTCTTTCTTTATTTCACTATAATTAACCCGCCCATCAGACACGTATGTTTTAAAAAAAGCATCTGCCTGGGTAAAGAAATCTTCAGTACCTTGAGAAAAACCATACTGAATGGTCAAACTAAAGAATATGACAATTATATTTTTCATGTGTGTGTGTTTTGAATTCTATAAGTAAATATTTTAATATAAGTCGAGTTTCAGATGGTTAAAACATCTTGGTATTGGCCAGTCAGTCGATTGGTAAATAACCAACTTACAAACTATTAACATTTTTATTTTTCTCTTTACTCAATACACTTCACGTTCGAAAAAGAATACACGCCCTTACAAAAATCATAGATTTTTAGATTCATTCTAAATTATATCCACTTTTTAAGTTCTTATATTTATGATCGACTTACTTACTCAAGCGATCGCTCTTTTATAAATATTGACAACCAACACTCATCTTATATGGAACATATTGTAATCATCGGAAATGGAATTTCAGGAGTATCTGCTGCAAGGCATATCCGTAAAATGTCGAATAAGCGAATTACTATAATTTCTGCCGAAACTGAATATTTCTTTTCCCGAACTGCACTTATGTATGTGTACATGGGGCATATGAAATTTGAACATACGCAGCCCTATGAAAACTGGTTTTGGAAAAAAAACAACATCGGACTTAAAAGTGGCTTTGTTTCCAAAGTAAATCATCAAGCAAACGAATTGGTTTTTTCAGACGGAGAAACCATGAAATATAACAAACTTATTATTGCTGTAGGCTCCAAGCCTAACAAATTTGGATGGCCAGGCCAAGATCTTGATGGCGTGATGGGAATGTATCACAAACAAGACCTCGAAAATCTCGAAAAATATGCTCCCAATAACAAAGTATGTAAACATGCTGTTGTTGTAGGAGGTGGATTAATCGGTATAGAATTGGTAGAAATGCTTCATTCTAGAGGAATCCCGGTTACATTTCTAGTACGAGAAGAAAGTTTCTGGAATGCTGTACTTCCTCCTGGAGAAAGTGGAATGATCAACAGACATATTAAGAATCATCATATTGATCTGCGCCTAGGAGTAAATTTAAAGGAGATTATTTCTGATGAGAACGGCCAAGCAAAGGGTATTGTCGTACAAGAAACAGGAGAAGTAATCGATTGTGATGTAGTAGGATTGACTCCAGGAGTATCCCCCAATATAGATTTCCTAAAAGAATCTGGGATCGAATTAGGCCGTGGAGTAAAAGTGAATAGATTCTTAGAAACCAATATCCCAAATATATATGCAATCGGAGATTGTGCAGAACAGCATGAAGCTATCGACCTGCGTCGCCCAATAGAAGCCGTTTGGTATACAGGTCGTATGATGGGTGAAACGGTAGCACAAACCATCTGTGGAAACAGAATTGAATATAAACCAGGACATTGGTTTAACAGTGCAAAATTTATGGATATCGAATATCAAACCTATGGTTGGGTATTTGGTCAACCCAAAGAATATGAGCAACAATTTCATTGGATACATGAAGATGATACCAAATGCATCACCGTATCGTATCATAAAGACACTAAAGAATTTTTGGGGATCAATACCTTCGGAATACGAATGCGTCACGAGGTGTTTGACCGTTGGCTAAATGAAAAAAGAGATGTAGACTATGTGATGCAACATTTACCAGAAGCTAATTTTGATCCGGAATTCTATTCGGTATCTGAACCCGAGATTCTTTCAGCCTATAAAAAATCACAACTACAAACAGCATAAAAAATAAGACTTTATAGGTTTTGAAAACCTCTTAGATCATTAAAAAAAATACAAAACGATGAGTAATAAATTAAATCATAGTATGTCCCTTGCCAATCCCGAAGCCAAAGGGATTTCTGCAAAGCAAAAAGTTGCATTAGCAATTGGTTTTATAGGATTTTTTATACTGGCTTTGGCACTCTTTAATACTGGTTTACCCAATCAGGGAGTATTCTTAACGATATCTTTAGGATTAATTACCGTAGGAACCATCCTATTTGCCAATGATGCCTATCTCACAAAACTAGAAGGAATAAAAAACGATGGGGTTTGGTTTAAATCCATCTCATCAAGAGGTATCCTCGGGTGGCTTACCGGAGTTGGTTTAACCTCTTTTTATATCGTATTATATTTTAAGGCAGAATTACTTGGGTTAGGCACCAATGGCGAAGCCAATACAGGATTAGTCGCTTTGTTTGATCCTCTAAGTAGAATATTAAGTGGCAATCCGGCTAGTCAATGGTTTGTATATGGTACTTTATATACCATAGCCATAATTGCTTTTGGGTATAAGTTTATTTTGAAGTATAGACATAATCGATACCAACAAATACGTACGGTATCTGTTATGTTTTTCCAACTTGGATTTGCTTTTTTGATCCCAGAATTTATGGCAAGATTAAATTCTGAAACTTTTAAACTACCATATTACGATCTTAAAAATATTTGGCCTCTTAATTATTACAATTTCGAGCAATATAGAATCAATGAATTTATTGATGCGGGTAATGTTGGATTGGCATTATTAATCTTTGGTATTGCTTCTATATTTATCATCACTCCTATTCTTACATATAAATTCGGAAAAAGATGGTATTGTTCCTGGGTATGCGGTTGCGGCGGACTTGCAGAAACTGCCGGAGATGCGTTCAGACAATTATCAAGCAAAAAAGTAAGCGCATGGAAACTAGAAAGATGGTTAATCCACACGGTATTGGTATTTGCGGTGGTTATGACCACTGCCGTTGTCTACACCTATCTGGGATACGATCCTAACAAATATTGGCTTACCAAAAATGTATTTTTAATGAGTGTAGCAGGATTTCTTACCTTCATTTTTGCTGGTGTAATGATTTTCAAAAGAAAAGAGCTTGGTAAAGATGCCCGATATGGTGCTATAGGATATTTTGTAGTACTAATGCTATTAATAGGTATTCATGTATTTGGCGACGCTGGTAAAATCTTTTTTGTAAAGGCCGAAACCCTTAGATCTTCGTATGGCTTCCTGATCGGCTCTATATTTTCTGGTGTTATTGGTACCGGTTTTTATCCTATTTTGGGTAATCGTGCCTGGTGTAGATTTGGTTGTCCAATGGCAGCGATCCTTGGGTTTCAACAACGATTATTCTCTAAATTCAGAATTACTACCAATGGGGGGCAATGTATCTCTTGTGGGAACTGTTCTACCTATTGCGAAATGGGAATCGACGTTCGTGCTTATGCCCAAAAAGGTGAAAATATCGTGAGATCAAGCTGTGTAGGTTGTGGGATTTGCTCTGCAGTTTGCCCACGTGGAGTGCTTAAATTAGAAAATGACAAATTAGAGGGTAGAATTAACCCTACAGAGGTTTTGCTAGGTAATGATGTGGATTTGATGGAGTATGTGAATAAGAAGTAATAATAAAAACTCAGAACACAAAAAAAATGATAAGCACCCTATTCTTTCTGATAAAGAATAAAGTGCTTTTTTTATGTCGTACCGTTAATAAACTTTGTTAGTATCATGAATCAATTTCGTCTAAGACAGCATATAAAGTGACCATTATGATTCAGAAAATATTTATTGCTGCACTAATACTCCTTTTTTCAGTAAATCTATCTTTTTCTCAAAAAAAATATCATCATGAGTATTACTCGAGTGGAAAACTAAAATCAGAAGGCTGGAAATCAGGAGAAGCTAAAGTGGATTTCTGGTATTTTTATCATAACAATGGTAAGGTTTCAAAAGAAGGACATTTCGAAAACAATAAAAAGAATGGGTATTGGCACTTCTACTCAAACCAGGGTGAATTACTTAAAGAAGGGCATTTTATAAACAATAAAGCCGAAAAATGGTGGATTATTTACGATATTGCAGCCAAAATAACCCGTAAGTATCAATATAAAAACAATAAAAAAGAAGGATACAGCTTGTTGTATAGAAACAATAAGCTTTTTAAAGCCGAACGATATAGTAACGATAGAAAAACCGGTGAATGGACCGATATTTTTAGCTTTAAAAGAGATAATCCTAATACTTCTCTATAAATGCCTCCAACAATAAAAGTTATCATACCTGCTTTTAACGAAGAAGATTCTATTGCACATGTGATCAAAGAAATACCAGACATGGTATCAGAGGTTATCGTGGTGAGTAATAATTCTACAGACGCTACAGAAACTGTGGCAAAAAATGCAGGTGCAACGGTACTGCAAGAGCCCAGAAAGGGATATGGATATGCTTGTTTAAAAGGTATAGATTATGTCGCTTCTAGCGATCCAAAACCCAATATCATAGTATTTCTAGATGGAGATTATAGTGATTACCCAGCTGAGCTTGCCAAGATCGTGGCCCCAATTTTGGATCACGATATTGATATGGTAATTGGATCAAGAGTAAAAGAATTAAGAGAATCTGGGTCAATGACATCCCCGCAAATCTTCGGAAATTGGTTAGCTACCAGCTTGATGAAACTTTTTTTTGCTGCCAAATTTACAGATCTAGGCCCCTTTAGAGCAATCAAATATGACAAACTACTATCCTTGGGAATGGTTGATAAAACCTATGGCTGGACGGTTGAAATGCAGTTGAAAGTGTTAAAGAAACGTTATAGTTATACCGAAGTTCCTGTGCATTACAAAAAGAGAATTGGTGTCTCAAAAGTTTCAGGAACCATAAAAGGTGCTATATTTGCAGGCATTAAGATTTTAAGTTGGATTTTTAAATATAGCTTTTCATAATGGATATTGCTATCATCATAACCTACACATTGGCCCTGCTGATTATATTTTTATATAGTCTGGCCCAACTGAATCTGCTTGTTAATTATCTGAAATCCCGAAAGCAACCCGACAATTCACCTACTTTTGATTTTTCAAAACAAGAAGAGATTCCTCATGTAACAGTGCAGTTACCAGTTTTTAATGAACTATATGTAATGGATCGTTTACTAGATAACATTGCAGAACTGGATTACCCCAAAGATAAACTCGAAATACAGGTGCTAGACGATTCTACAGACGAGTCTGTTATTGCAACTGCAGAGCATATAGAGAAACTTCAAGAAACCGGACTGGATATTAAGCATATTCGTCGTGATGACAGAACGGGTTTTAAGGCAGGTGCTTTAAAAGAAGGACTAAAAATTGCTAAAGGAGATTATATAGCTATTTTTGATGCTGATTTTCTTCCTGGCAAACAATGGTTAACGCAAACCATTCCCTATTTTAAGGATGAAAACATAGGGGTCGTTCAAACACGTTGGGGGCATATCAATAGAGATTATTCGATGTTGACTAAAATTCAGGCATTTGCCCTGGATTTCCATTTTACTATGGAACAGGTAGGTCGTAACTATAAAGATCACTTCATTAATTTTAACGGCACTGCTGGTGTTTGGAGAAAAACATGTATCGAAGATGCTGGAAACTGGCAAGGAGATACCTTGACCGAAGATCTTGACCTAAGCTACCGCGCACAACTCAAAAAATGGAAATTTAAGTACCTTGAAGAGGTAGAAACTCCTGCAGAATTACCAGTAGTGATTAGTGCCGCACGTTCTCAACAATTTAGATGGAACAAAGGTGCTGCCGAAAATTTTCAGAAACTATACTGGAAATTACTTAGGGACAAGACAGTTCCTTTTAAAACCAAATTTCATAGTTTCTTTCACCTATTAAACAGCAGTATGTTCTTACTGGTATTGTTGGTCGCAGTACTAAGTGTACCTGTGATGTATATTAAGAATAGTAACCCAATGTTTAGTTGGTATTTTAATGTAATTGCATTTTTTGCATTAAGTACTGTTATATTTTTCTTTTGCTATTGGCACACTTTCAAGAAAATACATGGTAAAGGATTCTGGAAATTCATGGAATATATCAAAATGTTCTTTACTTTTTTCTCTATCGCTATGGGATTCTCTGTTCATAATTCTATGGCAGTGTTAGAAGGCCATTTCGGAAAGAAAAGTGAATTTGTACGTACACCAAAATTCAATATTAATACCTTAAAGGATTCCTGGAAGGGAAACAAGTATGTTAGTAAAAATATTTCTGGAAATACAATTATTGAAGCCCTGTTAATGGGATACTTTGGTTTTGCCTTATATAGTGCATTTGTACTTCAGGATTTTGGGTTGTTCTTGTTCCATATCATGCTTTTCTTAGGATTTGGTTTTGTATTCTTTAAATCGGTTACTTCCAAACTGTAATGTTAACACAATGGAAATATCATAGATTTTCCATACTCTTCATTTTTATTGGTATTCTTTTTTATTGGAGTTTTGCCTACCAACTAGAACGTACCGATTTTACAAAGATGATCACCCTTTGGGGGGTATTGTTTCTTATATCCTACAAACTAATTCAATTAACCCCAAATAACTGGAAACTTCTTGCAGTTGGTGGATTATTGTTTAGAATTACGTTTTTGTTTGCCATCCCCAATTTATCGCAGGATTTTTATCGTTTTATCTGGGATGGCCGAATGTTGCTAGAAGGATTTAACCCATACTTATCTTTACCCGAGGTTTGGGTAGCACAAGGCAATGCTCCTATTGCCCAAGCACAGGAATTGTATACTGGTATGGGAGAATTAAATGGAAGTCACTATACCAATTACCCTCCTATAAGTCAGTTGTGTTATTTTATTTCAGCAGTATTTGCGAGTAAGAGCATTCTGGGTTCTGCCATGGTATTTAGAGTTCTTATTATTTTGGCTGATATAGGTACTTTTTTCTTCGGAAAGAAGTTGTTGAAAGAACTCAACCTACCCGAAAAACAGATCTTTTGGTATATCCTGAATCCTTTTATTATTATAGAACTTACCGGAAACCTTCATTTTGAAGCCGTAATGGTCTTTTTTATTATATGGTCATTGTATTTACTGCATAAAGGATACTGGTATTGGGCAGCAGTGGTTCTGGCGCTGTCGGTTTCAGTAAAATTGATCCCACTACTGTTTTTACCGCTGTTCTTTCAAAAGTTTGTAATAGGCAAAAGAAAAGGCTTTGATAGGCTTAGCCTCACATCAGGATTACCAAAACTAGTAGGTTTCTATACTGTTATAATATTTACTGTTTTTCTAACTTTTGCTCCTTTTTTATCAGGAGAGTTTTTACATAATTTCAAAAGAACTATTACCCTTTGGTTTCAAACTTTTGAGTTTAATGCCAGTATTTTCTTTATCATTCGCTGGATAGGATATCAAATCATGGGGTGGAATGTTATTGAAACTGCTGGTAAGATTTTACCAATGATAACGATTACTATTCTTTTAGTATTAACCTTCCTTAGAAAAAACAGAACTACACCACAACTAATTACTGCAATGGTTCTTGGTATTTGCGCCTATTATTTTTTATCGACTACGGTACATCCCTGGTATATTGCTGTGCCCTTATCACTTTGTGTATTTACGAATTACAAATTTCCTATTGTTTGGTCGTTTGTTGTGATTTTAAGCTATACGGCATATCTACATCCAGATTTTAAAGAAAACCTGTGGATGGTGGGGTTGGAATATGTAACTATGTTTGTTGTTTTAGGCGTCGAGATTTATAAAAACACTAAAGCTTCTAAAACGATTTCTACATCATCTTCAGATTAATTACCTCTTGCTCGGTAAGTTTACGCCAATGGCCACGTGGTAAGTCTTTTTTTGTTAATCCTCCAAAAATCACACGATCCGATTTGATTACATTATAATTAAGGTGTTCAAAAAGCTTTTGGATAATATTATTTTTTGAAGATTGTAATTGCACTCCTATTTCATTTTTCGAAGCACCTTCGATATAAGAGATATCATCAACCTGAATGAACCCTTCTTGAAGTTTGATTCCTTTTTTGATCTTTTCGATATCTTCAAATTTCAGATTGCGATCTAATTCTACGTGAAAAATTTTACGAATCCCACTTTTATGGTGGGTTAACTTTTTCTCGAGATCAACATCATTTGTGAATAACATTAATCCGGTAGTATTACGTTCTAATCGCCCTACTGGTTTCAACCTTACTTTAGAAGCATTTGCCACCAATTGCATTACGGTTTTTGTTTTCTCTGGGCTAGTTGTAGTTACAAATCCTTTGGGTTTATTAAGAAGAATGTATTCTTTCTTTTCTGGTGTAATGAGTCTGCCGTCAAACTTTACCTCATCGGTTAATTTCACTTTATAACCCATCTCTGTAATCGGTTTTCCGTTTACCCAAACGCTACCGGTTTGGATATACAAGTCGGCTTCTCGACGAGAACATACTCCCGAGTTAGCTACGAATTTATTAAGTCGTATTTCGTCTGAGTTTGAAATTTTTTTAGGGCTACTATGAACCTTTTTTACAGGAGTAAAACTTCGGCCAGCTGATTTAACTTTAGATTTCCCTTGTCTTCCGGTATTTTTTCCTCCTCTAGAATTATCTCCACGACTCATATCTTAAATTTTTTGCAAAGATAGTTGATTACTACATAGGTTTAACATTTATTCTTCGTCAAACCAAACCGTACTTTGCCGTTTGCGATTTATGTGCAATTGGGTTACATCAGGCCTAGAATAATGTCCTACCGGATCAAAATTCTGACGTTCTTGCAACACTCGATTAAAATCTAATATTGCTATTAAAAGGCCTTCTTTATTTAATACAGGTTCAAGAACCCATTCTCCATCAGGTCCCGCAATGCAAGAACCACCATTACCCAAAACATCTGGAGATTTTTTAATTATTTCTTCAAGATGCGGCGTACTTGCAGGGAAATCTTCTTTTCTCATCAAACTAGAAACCGAAACTACATAAGAACGAGATTCACGTGCGATAAAACGTGTAATATCTTTGGTATTATAGTCATTCCCTGGCCAAACCGCAATATGTAAATTCTCTCCTTGCCCATAAAGCGCCGCTCTAGGTAAAGGCATCCAGTTTTCCCAACAATTTAATCCCCCAACCGTAAACGCTTTCAATGGATGTACCAACAAACCATTACCATCACCTGTCGACCAGGTAAGTCGTTCCTCGTAGGTAGGTTGTAACTTTCTGTGTACCGATTTAATTTCTCCAATCTCATTGATATACACTAATGATGCATACAAACTATGACCTCCTCGATCTGTAGGTCGCTCGATAATCCCCAAATAGATAGCAATTTTATGCTTTGCAGCTAGATCACATACTTGGTCTAAATCTCCATTTTCTATGACAACAGCATTCTGAGCGTAATGTGCATATAGTTCTTTTTGCAATTTACTATCAAATTGAGCTCCATCGGTTAGCGAGATCCAGAATGGATAGCCCGGCAAGAGTGCTTCTCCAAAAATAATGAGTTCTACATTTTGATACGCAGCCTCTGCAATTGAGTTTTCAATTTTTTTAAGAGTAGCCGTTTTATCTAACCAAACCGGCGAAATCTGTGCCAGCGCAATAGTAAGTAGTTGATCTTTCATATAAAAATACTAAATTTTTAATTTAAACAGTAGAGGTTTTTGGGAAAACCACAACTTTTGGTTAACAAATAATTAACTTTCAAAAAACTGATTTTCAGATATTTAAATCCAAAAAAGACATTCCAAAAAAATCGTTACATAACATTTAGGTAACATTCAGACCTATCAAAAAAATGAAAATCTACAATGATCTAATCCAAATCCTAAGGATTTATCAACTCAACATCATTTTTGTAATTATTCTTAAAAAGTAAACCTATAAAAAGTATGTTTCATTCAAAGTTTAATTTACGTTAAAACCTATTCATTTTAACCCAAAAGTAATCATAGCAATACATTCTGATAAAACTAAAAAAAGAAATAATGAATCCTATGATACTACATTTGAACTATAAAATTAAAGTAAACAAACATTTTAAAACTCAAATCTTTAAAACACAAAAAAATGAAAAAATTAACTGTCTTAGTATTTGCTTTAGTAATAGGAGTTGGTCAAGTTTTTGCTTCAAACAATACTCCCTCTATTGCAACTGAAGAGGAAATTAGAAATGAAGTTGCAGATCTATTAAAAGATCCAGAAATCAAGATTGAAAAAAACAATCTTACTGCAGATATCCAGTTTACAGTAAACAAAAATGGAGAGATTGTAGTATTAACTGTCGATTCAGAAAAAGACCTTGTTGTTGATTATATAAAATCACGACTTAACTACAAAAAGGTTATAGAAGAAAAAACAATGAATGTAAACAGGTTATACAATCTTACCTTAATTATTAAAAACCCACAAGATCTTTAGTCTGAAGTTATTTGAACTTTTTGTCTGAAAGCTAAAAAAATAGGCTTTCACATCAGAATTGGTATAAGACGATTTGAGCAGCATTAATACTTTGTATTTATTGCTGCTCTTCTTTTTTACCAGAGAATTCTATCCAAGATCATATTAACATCAATAAGAATGATGCTTAACGTTCCTGCTACAATAATTAGCTTTAAAATATTATGCAACCACAAATAATGTATTTTTGCTTCAGACATCCATAGTGCAACTAAAAACAAGAAAAGAAGTATAAGACATCCGTAAAAATAAAGATCCATAAGTCCAATTTCGTACTGGGTAAGAAGTAGGTAAATAGGAATTCCTGAAGCAAGAATCAAGGTGCTCATAATTCGTTTTGAAGCTAATTCTCCATAAACTACCGGGATAGTTTTATAATTTTGCGCCATGTCGCCTTTTAGATTCTCTAAATCCTTTGTCATTTCTCTAATCATAAGCATTAAAAACAAAAAAGTCGCATGTACAAAAATAACCTTATCAAAATTTTTGTAATAGATAAATACTGCAAAGAAAGGAGTAATGGCCAGTATGGAAGCAACCATATTACCGATAAGTGGATATTTCTTCAGCTTATGAGAATAGAACCAAATTCCGAAAATGTATAGCGAGAAAAACAAAACGGCTCTAAAAGAAACATAACTTGCAAGTACTACCGACAGGAAGTTTAAAACAAAGTACCCTGTAAGCTTGGTTTGTTGACTCACCAACCGGTCGAGCATGGTTTTTTGAGGCCTATTAATTAGGTCCTTCTCTCTATCATAGAAATTATTAATAATGTATCCTCCGGCAATTACCCCTGCAGAAGCCAATACAATAACAAACAAATTTGGATCAAGAATAACATTTCTTAACCTAATATTTGGTGCCAAAATAAATATAGAAGTAAGGTATTGCGCAAGAACGATAATTAGAATATTATAACCTCTTACAACAGAAAATAGGCTCAATAATTTGAGCAGAATGAGTTTGTTTTTTCTAGTAAGCATAAGGATGCTTATTAAAAATTGTAAACTACCTCTAATTTATAATCTTTAAGTGACGCTTGCGCTTTATCAAAATCTTGTGTAAATCCTAAAATATAACCTCCACCTCCAGAGCCACATAATTTAAGATAATAATCATTGGTTTCAATTCCTTTTTTCCATAGGCTATGAAATTGCTTTGGTATCATTGGCTTGAAGTTATCAAAAACTACATGAGAAAGCTCTTTTATATTTGAAAATAAGGATTTAACGTCGCCTTTTAGAAAGTCATCAACACAAGCATCTGTATATTTTACAAATTGATTTTTAAGCATATTTCTGAAACCTTCTTGCTTCATGTTTTCCATAAAAATACCTACCATAGGTGCCGTTTCTCCTACAATACCACTGTCTAGTAAAAAAACAGCTCCTTTTTTATTTTCTACACTTTGAGAGGGAATCCCGGCCGGCTCAATGTTATCCTTAGAATTAATTAGAATCGGAAGGCTTAAATAACTATTTAACGGATCCAAACCAGAACTACTACCATGGAAAAAGGATTCCATCAATCCAAAAATCTCTTTAAGTTTTAGTAATTTATCTCGAGTAAGATTTTCTAGCACGGTAATCTTATCATAAGCATACTTGTCATATACCGCAGCAACCAAAGCACCACTGCTTCCCACACCATATCCCTGGGGTATACTACTATCAAAATACATTCCGGAATCTATATCTGCATGCAGTTTTTCGAAGTCAAATTTTACTACACCTTGATCCTGAATACCCTCAAGATATTTTGCAAATTCCTTAAGGTTGGTATTTGATTTTATAGCTTCTTGATTTTGAGTTTCAGTAACTTTTAAAGCACCTTTAAAAAAGTTATAAGGTATCGAAAGTCCTTTTGAGTCTTTAATAATACCATATTCTCCAAACAGAAGTATCTTAGAGTAAAATAACGGTCCTTTCACACGTTTAAATTTTAGTAATTAATTACAACCAATAATCCATAAAATTGAGAACATGTGTAACCACTTCGTTCTCACATTAAAAATTTTAAAAAATTCCGTTTATAAAGTAATTTTAAAAATTTCTTAATACTGTTTCATTATTTTTTTGATATAGTTATATCTTATTTGTATACTTTCCCAGTATAAAGTTACAATAATTTTGCACCCAATCCTATTTTGTCGCAAATATACTGCCCATTCTGGCAATATACAACTAACTTGTTGGTAATGAATTCTAAAACCTGGTGTTTCTCTGAATTTGGGTACAGCAAATGTACATTTGCCCCGGCATCAAGCGTAAAACATAATTTGGATCCTGTTTTTTTGCGATACTCCCAAACCTTATTGATTACAGATAATGTATTTGGTTTCATTAAAATAAAATAAGGCAGCGATGTCATCATCATGGCATGCAAGGTTAAAGCTTCGCTTTCAACCACTTCAATAAAAGCATCCAAATCTCCAGAGGTTAATATTTCTTTAAGCCTGGTACTATTTTCTGATGCCTGTTCAAAGCGTTTTGACGCAAATGGATGCCCATGCATAAGATCGTGACCAACAGTACTACTTACTTGTTTCTCCCCCTTATCAATTAACAGAATGGTATCTTGATATTCTTGAAAAGTTTTATGAATTTTGGATGGTAACTTCACCGCAAATGCATCACTACTACCTTTGATCCCATCATGTTCACCCCATACTGTTATTGGTCCCTCAAGGCTTCGACAAGCACTTCCTGAACCTAAACGAGCCAAAAACGAAGCTTTTTTTAAGAACTCTACTTGCGAAATATTAGGGTTGATCTTTTTTTCTAATTGCATTAGGCAAAATGCCAAGGCACTCATACCACTTGCCGAAGAAGCAATACCGCTACTATGCGGAAAAGTATTACTTGTTTCTATTGTAAAACTATACTGCTTCAAAAAAGGAAGGTAGTTTTCGATCCTTTTAAAAAAATTTTGAATTTTTGGTTTAAAATCAGGTTTAGGTTTTCCTTCAAAAAAAAGCTCGAAATCAAAATCTTCAGAAACTTCATTTCTCTTTTTATACGACAAACTGGTTGTAGTTTTACATGCATCCAATGTAAAGCTAATCGAAGTATTTTCAGGAAGTTGCACGGGTCGTTTTCCCCAATATTTTACCAATGCTATATTGCTGGGTGAGCTACATGTTAGTATTCCTGTGTCAGGTAAATCAGAAGTTATAGACAAAACAAATTCTGGATAATCCATCATAGTAAAACAAAATTTTAAACAAATATAGTTTGTATAAGGTACTTAGTCGCATTGGTAGTAAAAATAAATTGCTATTTTAGTACTGCACTAATTCATTTTAATGAAAAAGAGGGTTTTTCGCATTGGTATTGCAGTCTTTGTATGTCTGTTAATAGGGTTTTTGAGTAGTATTGCTACTCAAACTTCTATTGACACCTGGTATGTAACTTTAAAAAAGCCTTCTTTTACACCTCCTAATTGGATTTTTGCACCTGTATGGATGGTGCTATATATTCTAATGGGAATATCGGCCGGTATTGTATGGAGTAAAGGTTTTTATCATAAATGGGTAAAAGTTGCGTTATATCATTTTGGGTTTCAATTGTTACTCAATGCCGCATGGTCCATTTTTTTCTTTGGATTGCAGAACCCGCTTATTGCATTACTGGATATAATTGCCCTTTTTATCCTGTTACTTTTTACAATTAAATGGTTTACGGTTGTAAATAGTATTGCTGCTTACCTACTTATCCCTTATGTTGTTTGGGTTGCTTTTGCAACTGCATTGAATTTTGGCATATGGCAACTAAATTAAGTTAAAGAATAAGGAATTTCATTTTTTTATGAGTAAAAAAGCAATAGTCTTACAGACTACTCTAGAATTAATTACTGAACAAGGTATCGGCGCTACATCTCTTTCACAAATTATTAAAGAATCTGGGGTGGCTAATGGTACCGTATACCATCATTTTAAAAATAAAGAAGAGATTATCACAGAATTGTATTTGATGCTTACCCAGGACTTTGGTACGGTGGTAATGCGCAATATACCCGAGGATGATATAAAAAAGCAATTTACGGTCATGTGGCTCAATTTGTTTTACTATTTTGTAAATAATCCACTCGCATTCATTTTTTCTGAACAAATTGCCAGATCACCAGAAATTCCGCAGTCATTAAAAGACAAGGCCAGAGCATATTATCATGAAATTGAAGAATACTTCAAAAATGGCATCAAACAAAAAGTGTTTAAATCATATAACACTTTAGTAATGGAAGAGTTGTTCTTTGGAAATGTGGTATCCATAGTAAAAATTCATGAAAATGAACAGATTAAACTTCAGGAAAAACATATTAATCAAGCTATCGAAATCTCATGGAGAGGTTTCTTGAAGGATAATACGATTATATAAGAAACGGTTTATATATACTTTTCTGTCTATCTCGATTGGAATCGAGATAGATAATTATTCCTAATGTTTACATTTCAAACTAAACCTGTCTTGAACCCAATCGAAGGGCTCAATATGACCGAGTTTACCGATCTCAGATATGGGTAAAAAGTTTGCGTTAAAAGTAATTTGTTGTCCTCCCTACGCCAAATAACTGAAGTGGTTTAACAAGTAACAAAAAGCAATGTATTGCGTATCAAAACTCCTGCACTTGCAGTGCAGGGTGGTTTACTTCTTGAGTTTATCTTATTTCAAATTAATTAAACACAATATTCACACAAGAATCCTTATACAGGTTTTTTAGCACATATTCTATCGCCTTTCGTGCATTATCGGCTTTTCCGATTTCTCCCCCTTTAAATGTCAGTTTTCCGGTATCACGGCTCCAATAAAACTCATTGCTGTCAGATTTGATAATTCGTTTATTATCTTTTGTAGTTACCTGAAATGCATCAAACTCCTGGCTGTATTCTAATCCAGATGGAAAATATACTTCGGTAACAAATTTGGTAGACCCTTTTCCGTATACATAGCACACACATTCCCCTATATCTTTAGCTTCAGAAACTCGAATCATATTATTTTGTACAATTTTCCACCCTCCATTGGATCGAATTGCAACGACATCCATCAACATTGTTCCTTTTTCAGCTAATTTTTTGTCTATAAAAGATTCAAAATTGATGACCGCAGAAATAGTTCCCGCTCGTTCCTTTTGTGTCTGAAAAACAACTTTTTCTAAAATAAGTTTAAACTTATAATTATCATCATTAACAATATCATCTAACTGAGAATCGATATCTTTTTTGGTATAATTTTTTCTTACCAGGGCTCCTGATAAGTTCACATAAACCGTATTCCCATTATATTTTTCATCAAACAGCTCCAGTACATCATCTTTTTGAGTTCCTTGTGTTAATGCATTCATCTTATTGATATAATCCATCAATAATTGTTTTATAGGCTCATTGCCATTAAATGCATCGGTCTGTTGCAAACCACCAAATGTAAAGACAAGAATAAGGAGTAACGTAATTTTTTTCATAGTTAACGAAGTATTGGTTAAACCCCATTAAGATACTAAATTTTATGTTAAAGAACGAATATTATTATCAATAATTTTTCACGATAAATTACTTAATTCCAGTAATTTAATTACTGTTTTTAGGTTTCGTGTAGTCGCACTACATTTAAGTTTTTTTTCAAAGAAATTATTGTGCAATTTTGTTCTTCCATACCCATGAGCTGCAAAGAAATACACCACTTTATTGGTGATTACAAATTCTTCTTCACCAAAAAAAGCGGCTGTTAGTTCTCTTACAGCAGCGGCATCAGGCGGATCGGATAGTAAGGTAAAATACATCTTTTTTTCTTCTATTTCTCCATTTGCTATACGTTTCAAAAATGGATTTTCCTCATCAATTGACACCAATGTTTCACGAGTAAGTACCAATACCGGAACTTCATATCCAAATGTTTTTAGAATCCCCTGTTTAATGGTATCACCAATCAGTATCGGATCATATTTTCCACTTTTAAAAACAACATTACCACTTTGGATATAGGTAATTACCGATTTGAAGCCTAAACTCTCGAACATAACTTTAAGATCCACCATTTTGATCTTTTTCTGTCCGCTCACATTAATTCCTCTAAGTAATGCGATGTATGTTTTCATTGGTTATTTATTATTGGTTATTGCCTGTGCTGCAATAAAACCCCCAGTCCAGGCATTCTGAAAATTAAATCCTCCAGTTATAGCATCAATATTTAGTACCTCTCCTGCAAAATACAAATTCTTATGTTTTTTACTCTCAAAGGTTTTGAAGTTAATTTCTTTTAAATGTACTCCACCAGCGGTTACAAACTCTTCTTTAAAAGTACTTTTCCCTTTAATTCGAAAAACACCTTGTGTGAGTTCTTCTGACAATTTATTGAGTTGAAATTTATTTATATCTGCCCAACGTGTATCTTTTTTGATACCGGAAGCCAGCACTAAACTTTGCCATAATCTTTTTGGTAATTCGAACTGGGTATAAGTAAACACTTGCTGTTTTGAATTATTATTTTTTAGCGCTTTTAATTCTTCAAGTATTTCCTGTTGTGAATATTGTTGAAGCCAGTTTACTATGATTTCAAAATCATATTGCAATGCATTCAGTTCTATAGCGCCCCATGCCGAAAGTTTCAAGATTGCAGGACCACTCATTCCCCAGTGAGTAATCAACAATGGGCCATCGCTAGCTAATTTCGAATTTTTGACCTTTACAGTAGCATTGGTTACGACCCCCGGTAGGTCTTTGATTCTTGAATCTTTACTATTAAAAGTAAATAATGAAGGTACCGGATCAATTGTATTGTGCCCAAGATTTTGAAGCAATTTCCAGATTTTTGGATTGCTACCTGTGGCAATCATAAGTTTTTTTGTAACAAAATCCCCTTGATTTGTATTTACTTTCCAACAATCTTTTTCGGTTTTGAAATCTTTAACCGAATGATTGATAAGTATTTTGATCCCTAATCTTTTTGTTTCAGAAAGAAAGCAATCGATAATAGTTTTTGAAGAATCTGACACCGGGAACACCCTTCCGTCTTCTTCAATCTTTAACGCAATACCTCGCTCGCCAAACCACTCCATAGTATCTCCCGTCATAAAAGTATGAAACGGACCTTTAAGCTCTTTTTCTCCACGAGGATAATTTTTACTCAACGCGTTAGGAATAAACTCTGCATGTGTCACATTACAACGCCCGCCACCGGATACACGTACTTTTGAAAGGACTTCTTTTCCTCTTTCTAAAATGGCAATTTTTAGGTTAGGATTATTTTCGGCTACATTGATTGCAGTAAAAAAACCAGCGGCGCCTCCACCAATAATAATTAAATCATACATCATCATGCAAAATTCGGAAAATCTGTAATGATAGCATCAACATTCCACTTTTTTGATTGCCTAATTAGCTTTTCGGTATTTACGGTCCATACATATACCTTGTATCCCTGCTCATGGGCCAAAGTTACCTCATCTTCTGTTAGTGTAATAATTGGTGGGTGTATTGAAAACGCTTCTAACTCTTTGGCTACGGGTAGCCCGGCAGTGATATTTTCTTCAGTTAATACTCCAATTTTAAACCTTGAAGATTTTTCTTTTATCTCAAATAACTGTGGATGATCAAAACTCGAGATTATAAAATGATCATACTTCCAATGTGTCTTTTGGATATATTCTTCAACTAATTTGACCGCTGGTAACGCTGTTCCTTTGCCTTTTAGTTCGATGTTAAGTGTGCATCGGGCATCGATAAGGTGTAAAACCTCTTCTAAGGTCGGAATCTTAAATCCTTCTTCGGTACTCAACTTTTTTAATTCCTGCAACGTATAATCGTCTACATTTCCAGTTCCATTGGTTGTTCTATCCAGGGTTTCATCATGGATCACCACCAATTCGCCCGATTTGCAGCAATGCACATCGATCTCGATTCCGTCGATAGGATGTATCAAAGCCTCGGCAATAGATTCGATTGTATTTTCTGCCATGAGACCCGCAGCACCACGATGTCCAAATGTCTTCATTCGCTAAATTTATATACAAAATTAAGCAAATATGTCCCCAGAACCTACGGGATTAACGCTACGATGGTTTGTTTATGGCGTGGTATTATAATATTGTTTTGAGAAAACCTTTACTAGAAAGCGTATTTTGTCGTCCCAGCGCAGGCTGGGATCCAAAATGTATTCAAAAATGGATCCCGGATCAAGTCCGGAATGACAAGTAAGATGGCTATTGGCGATTTCTTCTATACAAAAACAACCATACCGATAAAACTATTAGAAATAAGATTCCCAAAATCCAATACAGTATTGAGTTATCATCAAACCGAATCGGAGCCGAATCCCCCACCAAGTAAAATCCTCCCCAATAAAACGGATGGGTTCTGTTAATATTGGCGGTTTGCAGGTATTGTAATTTGGCTTGTTGCAATGCCTTGGCTTTGTTCATTCCTTGTTTCAGGTTGCTGTAGAAATACCTCATTAACTCTGGTGTGGTTTGATCAGATACCTCCCAACTACTCAGTAACAAACTTTTGGTACCAGCATACTGAAACGCACTTCCCAAGCTCATGATCCCTTCTCCCTTGGCAATTTTACCAGTACCCGTATTGCAAGCACTCAATACCGTAAGCTCTGCAGGAATATCCAGGGCAAACAATTCATGGCCATACAATAGGTTATCCTCTAATGTATCCTTGCTTTTGGTAAAATACAGTTTAGAATTCTCTGGGCGTTCGTTATCTACCTCGCCATGCAATGCCAGGTGAAGAATGTTAAATCGACCCGCATTTTTCTTAAAATTGGCCTCAATAGCTTCTGATCCATAATAATATTGTCCATCGATAATTTCTGAAATGGCTTTGATCTCTTTTCGGGTACCGGGTAGATCATCTCCTGCATCTCTTAAAGTCGCTAGAGTCATACTGTCGCTATCAATTACATTTGTACTATCAGAAAAAGAAAACGCCAAACACTCTTCTCGTTTTTTGGTTTTTTGATTATTATTTGAGGTATTGAATAATAAATTAGCCGAATTACCATAGCTAATCGCATATTCTTTAAGTAAATACGATAGCTCTTTGGGATTATTTGAGTTATCATCATGCGTGAGCAGTAACTCAAAATTAAGATGCCACAAAGGACCATCGGGAATGATGATAAGCTCTTGAGCTACCAATTGATCTTTGATCGGTGCTATTAATTGGGTATACAAATCATAACCAACAGTTTTGTAGTTTTTTATGTCTTTTGAAAGTACTGCTTTTCGAAACTTTTCTAGCTGTTTTTCAAGTTTGGGGATAGCTAATTCTTCTACCGATAACGTATTCTTTGAGATAGTAAACGCATAGGTAATACTATCAGAGGTAAAAAACTCAACCAAAGTTTTGTTTTTGGGCAATTGCTGTTGAATATCTGAAAGACTAACTAACTTATTTTCATGTTTCAGTTGATAGTACTTTGGGTAGTTATTTTCTAAAACCTCGGTTAACGAATCCTGGCGTCTACTAGTATCGAATAATCGACTCTCATAATTGGTAACTTTTACAGAATCCGTTTTTTTAGAAGACAACTCTTTGGTGATTTGGGACTGATAAAAAGCTTGATCGATTCGTAATTCTTTTTCTAACTCTACTACCTTATTGGGTAGTCCTGTAAAGTTTTTGGCATTGGCATCATTTAATAATTCTTTTAAGGTATTGGCTTTACTACGTTCTGCATAATAAAAGGCTTGTACTAGTGATTTTGGATTCTTTTCTATATCATATCGTAATAATTGCGTTGCAATGGCTCCCTGGTAGATTTCTTTGGCGGTTTTGGAAAATCTAACTTTGTCTTGATAATTAGTAAAACTTTGCCTTAACTGGTTAATGATTGCGTCTGCTTTTTGATATGTGTATATAACACTATTAAGATCGCTTATACCTTTGTTTTGTTTGTATATCGCTTGATAAGTTTTAGCCTGACCTTGTAGAGTAGTAAGTAAAATGTTATAATCAAAATATTGATTTTTTTTATTGAGAATAGTATTGGCATCTATGGCTTTTTGGTAATTGATTAATGCTTTTTCGAAATTACTCTGTTCACGATATAATTCTGCTAGGTTATTATACGAAAGTGAAACTTCGGGATGATGTTCTCCAAAAACCTTTAATCGTACATCCCATGATTTTTGGTAATTCTGGAACGACAACGTAAAATCATTCTTATTCAAATATACCTCTCCTAAGCCCTCATAAGAATCAGCAACATCGGGATGAAATTGCCCAAAAATTGATTCTCTTATTTTTAAGGCTTTTTTTAAGTAGAATAAAGCTTTTTCATATTCTTTCTTAACCAAAAATAAATTACCTATATCATTGTAAGAATCAGCTATATCTGAATGATCTTCCTTTAATATTTTCTTTCTTAAACTTAAAGACTTTGTATAATACTTCAAAGATTCATCATAATCTCCTATATGCATATATAAATTTCCAATATTGTTATAACCTATTCCCAATCTCGGATGTTTCTCTCCATAAAATTTTAGATTTTCAATAGTTCCTTTTTTCAAATGATTTAATGATTTCTCATATTCTCCTTTATACTTAAAAACAATCCCAATATTATTATATATATAAGAAAAATTTACATTTAATTTTTGTTTTTCAATAATTCCTCCAATTTTCAAGGCTTTCCTATAAAAAGTTAAAGCGAGATCATAGTATCCTTTATTTTTATAAGCAACAGCCAAGTCATTAAGAGTACTAATTATTATTTCATGTTCTTTTCCATAGTTCGAAATTAAAATTGGGAATCTCTTTTCTAGGTAATGTATTGCTTGATCATATTCTCCTTGTTGTCTTAAAATTCTCGCAATTAAATTATGGCAATCAGAAATTCTTATGTGATTTTCACCATACAGTCTCTTTCTTATTGTCAAGGATTTTTCTATATAAGAAAGTGCCTTTTTATATTCTTCTTTTCTGTAATGAATCAAAGCAATATTGAAATAAGACATTCCTACACTCTTATTAAATTTTCCTAGTCTGTTTTCTCTTATCTTCAAAGTTTTCTTTTGAAATTGCATGGCATTATTATGCTCTAGTTTATTTATAAATGAGTTCCCAATAATTTCATATGAATCCGCTACTTCCAAACTATTCTCTCCAAAAAATTTTAATTTTAGATCAAGTGCTTCAGTTTGATATTTTATGGCTAAATCATAATCATTATTTATGTAATAAATGTCACTAATTTTGTCATAGCACTTAGCCATGCGCTCCCATGCCTTAGCTTTTTCATAAATCGGTAATGCTTTTTTAAAATATACTATCGCATTATCTAGTTTTCTTTGGGTTAATAAAGAATCGGCTTTGGTAAAATAGTGGTATGCGGGGATGGTATCGGTCTGGGTGTAGCTCATAAACGTGAATAGAAAGATGATACATTGTACTATGTATTTACACCTTATTCTCTCTATATATTTAAACATTATCCTTGTATTCATACTTTTACGTATACCTTTCTTTACTAACTCTTTTAAACGCTCTCTATCTCACAACAAAGAATTGATTTTAATATTAGTATGAGATGCTGAAACAAGTTCAGCATGACGTTATTCCTTAATTATTATTGAAAACAAATATTCAAGAAATTAAATATGTTATTTCATATTAATAGCAAAGAAACTAAAAATGTTACTTTTACATGACAAATAAATCATTACAAAAAAGGTAACAATCTACTATTATAGCACATTAACCAATGAGCAACATCGAGGATCTCAAAATTTTGGAAGGTATTGCTGCCGGAGATGAAGGCATTATCACCAGGTTTTATAAAAAAAATCTGCCTTATATTAAGGGATATGTCCTTCAAAATTCAGGGAATGAGCAGGATGTAGAAGATGTATTTCAGGATGCTTTGGTGTTTGTATATCAAAAAGTAAAAACGGGCTCGTTGGAGTTACATTCGTCATTACGCACCTATTTTTATGGGGTGTGCAAAAATATATGGAGAAACCGATTACGAAAAAACGGCAGGCAAATTGTAACAGAAATAATATTAGATTTGGAAACAGTGGACCCTTCGGTTATCCAAGAAATAGAAGACAAAGAACGTGAGCATGTATATCGCAAGCATTTTGTGAAATTGAAGGATACCTGCAAAGAAGTGCTTTCTATGGTATTTGAAGGAAAAAGCATGAAAGAGATATCTGCAGTAACAGGATATTCTGAAGGCTATACCCGAAAGAAAAAATTTGAATGTAAAAAATCTCTGATAGAAATGATCGAAAAGGATCCCTTATATAAAGAGTTACAACAAACTCCTGAAAAGAAATAGGTTTTATGGAACGAACCCCGGAAATATTTGAAAAAATAGAGGCGTATCTCTCTCAATCGCTTCCAAAAGATGAGTTGCTGAAATTTGAGGCAGAAATAGCCAAAAATATCGAGTTGCAGAATGAAATCGAAAAACATAAATCTTTACACGAAGTTCTGGGGGATAAAGACACACTGGCCTTCAAAGAAAAATTGACAGACATCAGTAAAAAAATCAAAGAAGAAAAAACTACTTCTTCTTTTTTTTCAGCCAAATGGAAAGTTGCGGCAACTATCATTGTAGTAGTGGGTATTGGATCTTTCTTATGGTATACTTCTACTGTGCAAAACAAAGCTCTAGATTTGTATGCTTCGTATTATGAACCTTTCCCGGTAGAAGATGTTACTCGCGGGGAAAGCAATACCAAATTTAAACAAGTAATAAAAAACTATAACAATCAAGAATATAGTGAAGTCATTATTGCTTTAGAGAACATTACCAATCTCAAAGATGAGTTTACGCTATACTTAGGTAATAGTTATATAAAAACCGATCAAGAGCAAAAAGCTATTGTTCAGTTTGAAAAAATCCAGAAAAATAGCAAGTACTACGAAAATTCTAGATGGTATCTCGCTCTTACCAATCTGAAGCTGGGTAAAATTAAGAAGACAATTTCTTTACTCGAAGAAATTATTGGGTACAATGGTATTTATAGAAGCAGTGCTTTGAGCTTAAAAGAAGCATTGCAGGAGTAAAATTCTATTTTTATTATAGAACAAATTGTTATCACTATAAATGTTATTATTGGACATTCTTTTTACTTCATAATCATCGTATTTGACGCCATTCCGAACCTGCCTGCATTACAGCAGGTAGGCAGGTGTATTTCGGAATCCCATACTCTTAAGTAACAATTTATCATGAGAACCTGAAACGAGTTCAGGTAAACAATTGTGGTATATGATATAGTACGGATAATCATAAAAATTATTGCGATTCTCAGGGTAACAAATTCTTTTGTACAGACATTCATCTAAAACCACACAAGTAAATTATTGATCACAAGAGTAATAAATAAAAGGGAGTATTTATGAATGTAATCATCAAACAAATCGAATTAATAGAACGCATCGACCAACTAATCCGTCTAAAAGCTACCGGAAGTCCGTTACAATTAGCCAATCGATTAGAAATTTCAAAAACCAAATTGTACCGAACCATTCATATGATGCGGGAGCTAAAAGCTCCTGTAATCTATGATGTATCCTTGCAAAGCTTTGTGTATGAAAAGGCAGTAGGCTTCAGATTTGGATTTTATGGAAAAGAGTTAACTACAAATGAATTAAATCCTTTTGTTGGATAATACCATTTGTTGTTTGAATTTACTGGGATAAAATGTTCTTTTTTACCTCAATTACACTCATTTCAAAAAAAAATGAAAAAAAAGTTCTCAGTATCAAAAAATGAAACTCGCGTGTAGTATTCTTGCATTGTAAATGGAAACTTTCATTTATAGTTTGAGTTGGCCAGTACGAAAACAAAAAGATTCAATACTCGATGGAGACTAGGGGTAGGCGAGATCGATATTGAATCCTAAGGTGGTAATGTTGCCCCTTAATTTTTCGGCGATATGCTGATTTTTTGTAATTCCCTTGATTCTCCCGTACTTCGGTATGGGAGAATTTTTCACTTCACCCCGGCTCAGGGTGACGGTATTATTTTCTTTGCTTGTTCTACAGCTCGACTCCGCTCGGTGTGACGGCCATTTTATTACATAAAAACACCCTAATTGACGGCTTTTGATTACTTAAATGCAGAAAAACCGGTAATATCCATACCCGTGATTAATAAATGGATATCATGAGTGCCCTCATAGGTGATTACGCTTTCCAAATTCATCATATGACGCATAATGCTATACTCCCCCGTGATTCCCATACCACCAAGTATCTGGCGTGCTTCTCTGGCAATTTTTATAGCCATATCTACATTATTACGCTTTGCCATAGAAATTTGTGCGCTGGTTGCTTTGTCCTCATTACGTAATACTCCTAATCGCCATGCCAATAATTGCGCCTTGGTGATTTCGGTGATCATTTCGGCTAGCTTCTTTTGCTGTAGTTGTGTAGCGCCTATCGGTTTATCAAACTGAATACGTTCTTTGGCATATCGTAATGCAGTATCGTAACAATCCATCGCTGCACCAATAGCTCCCCAGGCAATTCCATATCGTGCAGAATCCAGGCATCCCAACGGTGCTCCCAATCCACTTTTATTAGGTAATACGTTTTCTTTAGGTACTTTTACATTATCAAAGATCAACTCTCCTGTTGCAGATGCGCGAAGCGACCATTTGTTATGCGTTTGGGGAGTAGTAAATCCTTCCATACCCCGTTCTACAATCAATCCATGAATTCTTCCTTCTTCATTTTTTGCCCACACCACCGCAATATCGGCAAACGGTGCATTTGAGATCCAAAGTTTTGCTCCATTTAATAAATAATGATCTCCCTTGTCTTTGAAATTGGTGGTCATCCCTCCCGGATTTGACCCATGATCAGGTTCTGTTAGTCCAAAACACCCCATAAATTCTCCTGATGCTAATTTGGGAAGGTATTTTTTTCGTTGTTCTTCGTTACCATATTTCCAAATAGGATACATCACCAAAGATGATTGCACAGAAGAGGTGGATCGCACTCCAGAATCTCCTCGTTCTATTTCCTGCATGATCAGGCCGTAGCTTATTTGGTCTAGTCCTGCCCCTCCGTATTCTTCAGGGATATAAGGACCAAAAGCCCCTATCTCTGCAAGTCCATTAATGATTTGATCTGGAAACTCTGCGCGTTGTGCATACTCTTCAATTATAGGTGAAACTTCACGTTTTACCCAACTGCGGGCAGCGTCGCGCACCAGCTTATGCTCATCGGTTAGTAATTCGTCTAAGTTATAATAATCTGGAGCTTCAAAAAGATCAGGTTTCATAGGTTTTATTAAAGAATTATCAAAATTATCTCGTATAAGCGGTTAACAAATGTAATTAATGGAAAAAGAGCAACCAATTTTTTTCACATTTTTAAAAACATTGATTCTTTTTATCGAACTCATCATACACCTAATAAGATGTACTAATTGATTTCTGTTACTCAAAAGAAACTATCATTCTTGGATTTTCTCTTCAAATTTGTGTATAAATTCCGCAGTTTTACTCTTTTTTCCACACTTCTCTATTATATTCAGGTGAGGTGCATCACTGAACCTAACCCATATAACTATTTGATTTTCAATAATTTAAATTTAAAAATGAATACGCATCCATCTGCTGGCACAATTATTCTATAGTAGTTAAGTGTAACAAAATGTAAATCTTAAAAAACACAAAATGAAAAATTTATTTGTATTACCAGTAGTAGCTTTCGGATTATTAGTTGGAACTCAAGGAATCAACGCTCAAGAAACCGCTTCAAATGATAACACAGAAGTTACTGCTCCTGTTCAAGAAAAATATATTGATTTAGCAGTAGAAAACTTGCCTCAAAAAGTTCTTGATGCTGTTGCCAAAGATTTTGCCGGAGCTACCATTGAACAAGCAGCTGCCAAAGAAGATGCTTCAGAATTTAAGTTGATATTGAAGCAAGGTGAAAAGGAAATGGAAGTGTATTGCGATGTTGATGGTAATTGGATTACGAAGTAACAAGTTTGAACAACGAATAAAAGATTTAATTTATACTTTATAAATTAAGCTTCGTAGAGTGATTGAATTTAGAAAAGGAGAGTTTTGTAAAACTCTCCTTTTCTTATATTTTTAGATAAAAGTCTCGGGTAAGATTTCTATAAGCATCAGTGTAGTCATGGCGAGACTTTTCTATAACAAGTTCATCTATATCATAGTCTATTTGATGAAATCCGAACAAAAGTAAACTTCTTTTCGTCTCTGAGGTTAAATTTCCTTTTACGCGTGTAATTCTTTGAGGATACAACATCACTTGTTTTCCTATTTGAATAACTCTTTCTTCCTCTTTAAAAGGTATGATCAATGCCAGTTTTCCATAATCAGATAGCAATCTAGATGCTCCAATAAATAAATGCTCAAACGGAAGCGCATCCTCAAATCTTGCCATATCTCTTTGCACGTTTGAAGTTTTATAATCTTCAGAATAAAATGGAGGGTTGCTGATTAACAAATCATACTGATCGTCAATTTCTTCAAAAAATTCCTGAAAAGAAGCATGATAACAAAATAATCGATCACTCCAGAGTGAAGTTTCAAAATTATCAACAGCTTGTTCGTAGGCCTCAGTATCTATTTCGAGGGCATCGATAATTTCGGCATTAGATCTTTGGGCAGCCATCAAGGCAATCACGCCAGTACCAGTTCCAATATCCAAAATCGAATTCGTAGAAGCATCAATAGGTGTCCAAGCTCCCAACAAAACCCCATCTGTCCCTATTTTCATGGCACAGCGATCCTGGTTTATAGCAAATTGTTTGAACTTGAATGGTTTGGACATGAAGTAATATTTTTTGAATGTGGATTCTGGCCTGCGCCAGAATGACAACGAAATATCGGTTTACAAATAAAGATCAATCAATCCTTCTGGAGTAGTTACAATAACCTCTTTTGCTTTTCGATCTATTCTATCAATAAACTCGTCATTCATAGGGATCAAAACCTCGGTTCCATCACGATCAATTTCAAAAAGCGCCTGGGCGGTCGAGTCGTTGATTGATTTAATAATTCCGACTTCGCCAAATATTTTGTCTATGATCTTGAATCCAATTACTTCGTGATAATAAAATTGATTTCCTTCAAGTTTTGGTAATAGGGTAATCGGAAGATATATTTCTGCTTTCATAAGATCGTCTGCATCTTCTTCAGAATCTACATCTTCAAACTTTACTCGGAGTAAATTGCTTTTATGAAGTTTGCTTTTTTCAATAAAAAATGGAACCATATTGTTGTTATAATCAACAAATACTGATTCCATTTTTGCATAACTTTCAGGTTCATCGGTATCTAATTTGATCAATACCTCGCCCTTAAAACTAAATTTACTTACGATTTTACCTAGATAGAAGCATTCTTCTTTCTTCATCGTCAATAATGCAACTATTCTTGTTCGTTGCTAGCTTCTTCAGTTACTTCTTCTGTTGCAGCTTCAGCTTCTTCTGTTGCAGCTTCAGCTTCTTCTGTTGCAACTTCTTCTGTTGCAGCTTCGGCTTCAGGAGTTTCAGTTGCTTCTACTACTTCTTCAGTAATTTCTGCTTCAGCACCAGCTTCTTCAGCTTTAGCCTCAGTTTCTGCAGCTTCTGCTTCTGCTTCACGCTTAGCATTCACTTCTTTTTCAGCTGCTAGAGCTTTTGCCTTGGCAGTAGCTTCAGCTTTTGCTAAAGCATCTTTCTTAGCCGTAACAGCTCCTTCTTTTTCAGATATCCAAGCCTGAAATTTTTCTTCAGCTTGTTCTTCTGTTAACGCTCCCTTTTTTACTCCACCTGCCAGGTGATTTTTAAGTAAAGCGCCTTTGTAAGATAAGATAGCTCTTGCTGTATCTGTAGGTTGTGCACCATTCTGTAACCATTTTACAGCATCATCAATATTAAGATTAATACTAGCTGGGTTTACATTAGGATTGTACGTACCTAACTTTTCAAGATATCTACCATCTCTTTTTGATCTAGCATCTGCTGCTACGATCCAGTAAAAAGGTTTTCCTTTTTTACCGTGTCTCTGTAATCTAATTTTAACAGGCATATAAATTAATTTTTGGGTACTCGACCCGGATTATAATTAAGGGCGCAAAGTTAATTATTTTTAATGAAATGAAATCAATAATTCTAAAGTTTATTATCTGTATCAAAATAGTGTATGTTTTTCTCACCTATTAAGTACGATCTTATTCTACATCATTTTTACACAGAAAATTCTTATAAAACATCGATTTACCATCAATAAAAACATATATTTGTGTATTTCATCGATAAAATATGCATTTTTTCGATAAAAAAATTGATTTATCCGATTTTTCATTATATGTTTGCAGCGTAAACATTTTTAGTACGGTTTAACCGTAAGTCAAATTGCAAAGCCCCAAGCCTATGACCAGAATTACTACCCTATTTGTAGCAGTTTTCTGCCTAATTTTCACTTCTTGTTCTACTGATATCGAAATCAACAACCCTGCTCTTCAGGCAAAAGTTGATGGAGAAATCTTTAGATCTTCATTTAAAAAAGCCATGATCCATAATGATGGAACATTGATTATCACTGGAAGCGAAGGAGACAAATCTATAAGCTTCACAATAGCTTCAACAAAAATGGGAACCCATAAAGTAGGGCAAACCCTAAGAGATGTAAATTTTCAGAAGGATCAAACCAAATTTTTTGCTCAGAATCAAGAAACTGAAGGTGAAGTTATTATCACAGAAATTTACAACAATGAGATTTCTGGAAAATTTTACTTCAAAGATCTAAAAGACACTAATGGAAACAGTACTAGCTTTGATAATGGATGGTTCTACCGTTTACCTATCGAAGCAGCAGTAATTGAAGATATTGTTACCCAAGAAATAAATCCTTGTTTACTTAACGCATCACTTACTGCAATGGTCGATGGTTATGAAATGATCACCGATGATCATTCTACAGGAGCCTTTGGTGTAGGTAACGTTTCAATACTAATTAAAGCAACTAATCTAGAAAATGAAATTGAAATTGTTTTTCCAGCAAATGTTTCCCCGGGAACGTATTCTTTAAGCGGGTCTGGAGATTACAGTGCTACGTTTAGTAAAAGGAAAGATAAGTCTTCGGCATTAGGAGGAACACTTATCATAACAGAACACAATATAGATAGCCAATGTATTAGCGGAAGTTTTGAATTTGAAACCAGAAGCGGTGTTCAGGTATCTGAAGGAGTATTTGATTTTGGTTATTAAAATCACGATTCAACTTAACCATAAAAAGCGTTCATTCTTCGTAAATGGGCGCTTTTTTTATGATCATTCTATTAAAAAAATGCTTTTAAAATGCCCGTTAATAATTCTGGATAACTTTTCAAAAAAGAAACCTACGATTTTCTGTATTTTTGAATGTTAATTGTAATACTCAACTTTCTCGAATATATCTTTTATGTATTTAATTTTTGATACTGAAACCACCGGATTACCAAAACGATGGGATGCACCGATTAGTGATACAGACAACTGGCCAAGATGTATACAAATTGCCTGGCAATTGCATGATGCTATGGGAAATTGCATTGAGCATCAGGATTATCTGGTAAAACCAGATGGATTTAATATCCCGTATGATGCAGAAAAGATACACGGAATCTCTACAGAACTTGCCGAACAAGATGGGATTACTCTTGAAGAAGCATTAGAAAAATTTAAAATCGCATTATCAAAAACAAAATTTATTGTTGGTCAAAATGTTGGTTTTGATATCAATATCATGGGAGCCGAATTCTACCGCTTAGGAGTAGATAATGACCTACAGGAACTTCTGGTTTTGGACACCTGTACAGAAACAACTGCCGAGCTTTGTAAAATCCCGGGGGGTCGCGGAGGGAAATTTAAGCTCCCTACCCTAACCGAGTTACATGAACACTTATTTGGTATTGCTTTTAGTGAAGCACACAACGCAACGGCCGATGTTGAAGCTACTACGCGTTGTTTTCTAGAATTAATCCGTAAACAAGTTTTTACTATTGAAGAACTTGATGTACAGCCTGACTATTTCGAGAATTTTAAAGAAGCAAATCCAGCACCAATTCAGCTAATTGGATTAAAACATATCAACCTCAAAAAGGCTTCGCAAAAAATACAGGAAGCTCTTGCAAAAAAAGGCACGTCTAATCTATCTCAACAAGAAATTGATGAGAATATTGCTGCGCTTGACGAAGTAAATTTTGCACACCTACATAATCACACACAGTTTTCGGTATTACAGTCAACAACCAGCATTCCTGATTTGGTAAATGTCGCTGCACAACATAAAATGAATGCAGTAGCTATGACCGATCATGCCAATATGATGGGAGCTTTTCATTTTGTACAAGCTGTTTCAAATCATAATAAAAGCGTAAAAGCAGCAAATGCCGAAGCTATAGAAAATGGTCAACAACCAGAAGGTGTTGAAATGAAGCCCATTGTTGGTTGTGAATTTTTTGTATGTGAAAATCACAAAGATAAATCCCGAAAAGATAACGGATATCAAATAGTGTTACTTGCCAAAAACAAAAATGGATATCATAATCTGGCAAAAATGTCTTCGACAGCCTTTGTAGATGGGTTTTATTATGTACCAAGAATTGACAAAGAAGTTATTAAACAATACAAGGAAGATGTCATTGTGCTTACCGGCAATTTATATGGTGAAGTACCCAATAAGGTCTTAAATATTGGTGAAAAACAGGCCGAAGAAGCCTTGCAATGGTGGCATCAGGAATTTGGTGATGACCTATACATCGAGATTATGCGACATAATCAAGAAGATGAGAACAGAGTGAATCAAGTATTGATACAATTCGCTAAAAAGTATGACATAAAGATTGTAGCAAGCAACAACACCTACTATTGTGAAAAGGAAGATGCTAACGCTCATGACATTTTACTATGTGTAAAAGACGGAGAAAAACAAGCTACACCTATAGGACGTGGTCGAGGATATCGATACGGATTACCAAATCAAGAATACTATTTTAAATCACAAAAAGAGATGAAAAGTCTCTTCAAAGATTTACCTGATGCGATCATAAACATACAAGATGTTATTGATAAAATAGCCCCTTTCGAGCTTGCAAGAGATGTACTATTACCAGCTTTTGATATACCAGAAGAATTTCAATCTGAAGAAGATAACATCGACGGAGGAAAACGAGGAGAAAATGCATATCTAAGACATATCACCTATGAGGGTGCCAAGATCAGGTATGGAGAAATCACTCCAGAGATTGATGAGCGACTAGATTTTGAACTTAAAGTAATCGAAAAAACAGGGTATCCGGGATACTTCCTGATTGTTGAAGATTTTATTCGCGCTGCTCGAGAAATGGGAGTATCGGTCGGCCCGGGACGGGGATCGGCGGCCGGGTCTGCTGTGGCGTATTGCCTTTGGATCACAAATCTTGATCCTATTAAGTACGATCTACTTTTTGAGCGTTTCTTAAATCCTGATCGTGTAAGCATGCCCGATATTGATATCGATTTTGATGACGAAGGTCGTGGCCGTGTAATGGATTATGTGATCGAAAAATATGGAGCCAACCAGGTAGCACAAATTATTACCTATGGTACCATGGCAGCCAAGTCGTCGATACGTGATACGGCCAGGGTACTAGATCTCCCCCTTGGTGATGCAGATCGTATCGCTAAACTCATCCCGAACATGTCTAAACTAGGGAAGATCTTTGGAGTAGATGAAGCTACACTGAAGAAAAAATTTAGAAGCGACGAACTAGAAAAAGTTAATGAACTTCTCAACATTGCCGAAGGTAGCGACCTTGAAGCTGAAACATTGAATCAAGCCAGAATATTGGAAGGTTCTGTGAGAAATACCGGGATTCATGCCTGTGGAGTGATTATTACCCCAGACGATATTACCAAATTTGTACCAGTGGCACTGGCAAAAGACTCAGACATGTACTGCACACAGTTTGATAACTCTGTGGTAGAAAGTGCCGGACTGCTAAAAATGGATTTTCTGGGTCTCAAAACACTTACCCTAATCAAGGATACCGTAAAAATTGTAAAAGCTAAACATGATGTCGAATTAGATCCTGAGAATTTTCCGCTTGACGACGAAAAGACCTACGCGCTTTTCCAACGCGGTGAAACTGTAGGAGTGTTTCAATACGAATCTCCCGGGATGCAGAAGTACATGAAAGAGCTGAAACCTACGGTTTTTGCAGATCTTATAGCTATGAATGCCCTATATCGCCCTGGGCCATTAGAATATATCCCAAGCTTTATTAATAGAAAACACGGTACCGAAGAAATCATATACGATCTAGAAGCCTGCGAAGAGTACCTAAAAGAAACTTATGGAATCACCGTATACCAGGAGCAGGTGATGTTGCTGTCGCAAAAACTGGCAAATTTCACCAAAGGTGAAGCTGATGTTTTACGTAAAGCCATGGGTAAAAAACAAAAGGCGGTTCTCGATAAAATGAAACCAAAATTTATCGAACAGGCTGCTGCCAATGGTCATCCTGAAGATAAATTAGAAAAAATCTGGAAAGACTGGGAAGCTTTTGCAGCCTACGCCTTCAATAAATCACACTCAACCTGTTATGCCTGGATCGCCTATCAAACTGCTTATTTAAAAGCACATTATCCAGCAGAATATATGGCCGCTGTACTTTCAAATAACATGAATGACATCAAACAGGTCACCTTCTTTATGGAAGAGTGTAAACGTATGAAACTTGAAGTACTTGGTCCTGATGTAAATGAATCCTATCGTAAATTCTCGGTAAACAAAGACGGAGCTGTACGATTTGGAATGGGTGCGATTAAAGGGGTTGGTACCGGAGCAGTAGCTACTATTGTTGAAAATCGAAAAGAAGAGGGCCCTTACAGGTCTATTTTTGACCTGGCAAAACGAATCGATTTGCGCGCTGCTAATAAAAAAGCATTTGAAAGTCTTGCCTTAGCCGGTGGTTTCGATTCATTCCCAGATACACATCGAGGACAATATTTTCATAGTGAGGGAGATGGTATTACATTCCTTGAAAAAGCGGTGCGATACGGATCGAAATATCAGGAGAGTGAAAATTCTTCACAAGTAAGTTTGTTTGGTGAATCAAGTGAAGTTCAAATACCAGAACCTATAGTTCCTCCATGCGAAGAATGGGGAACTATGGAAAAATTAGCTCGGGAAAAAGAAGTGGTAGGAATATACTTGTCTGGACACCCTTTGGACGATTTTAAATATGAAATGAAATACTTCTGCAATGCTGTACTGCTTAATTTTGCAGATTTAGAAAGCAATGTAAATCGAGAACTTTCTTTTGGAGGTGTGATCACTAATGTAGAACACCGAACCTCAAAAAATGGTAAAGGATGGGCTACTTTTACAGTAGAAGATTATAACACAGCACACGAATTCAGGATTTTTGGAGAAGAATACCTAAAACATCGCCCCTTTTTGGTAAAAAGCACCTTTGTCTATGCCAAAGCCTATGTAAAAGAAGGATGGGTAAATCGTGATACTGGTAAAAAAGGAGATCCAAGAATTCAGTTTAATAGTTTCCAATTGTTACATGATGTGATGGAGACCTATGCCAGAAAACTTACGATTCAACTAGACATCAATGAGCTATCGGACGCTAGAATTGATGATCTGAAATCGCTTTTAGGAACTCATTCAGGAAACCACACCTTAAATTTTGTGATCTATGAAATGGCCGAACAACTGAAGTTACATATGCCCAGTAGAAAACAAAAGGTGAATATTTCTCAAGAATTACTTATGGCACTCGAAGACGAATCGGTTTATTATAAATTGAACTAGAAAAGAGCTTTACGGCATATTTCAGTTTAACCGTATTAATAAATTGCCCTATATTGTAGTAGATTTATTCTGAATCATCTATGCAAAAAAGGGCTTTTTATCTAATCTCAACAGCAGTCATTGTATTTGGTTTACTTTATATTTTTCTTTCAAAAGAAAAAAAATACACGACCGATGAATATGTTACTATCCCTCCTGTTGCAATACATCATAATGGCATGGAATTTATTGATTCTAAAGTTTGCATAGAATGCCATAAAGAAATAGTTGAAGACCATCTTAATACTGCACATTTTAATTCTTTTCAAATTGCCAATAAAAATACAATCAAAGGAAGCTTTGAAGAAGATAAAAACAGACTAGTCCTTAATAATAAAGAATCGATAAAAATGGTAGTAAAGGATTCTGGTTATTATCAAGAAGCAAGAATTGGCAAAAAGGATCAACTTTTTTACAATGTAAAAATGGATATTGTGATAGGGTCTGGCACAAAAGGACAATCCTATATCACGAGATATCAGGATCAACTTTTTCAGTTGCAAGCATCTTATTTTACTCCTACCCATGGATGGATCAACAGTCCTGGCGCTCCCAAAAGACTGACTCAGGCAAGACCGGTAACCGAACGGTGCCTAGAATGCCACACCACCTATGCACAAAATCTATCGGGAAGTAAAAAGGGAAATCGGTTTCACAAAACGAATATAGTATATGGCATTGATTGCCAACGTTGTCATGGAGAAGTAGTTGAACATGTAAAATATCACAAGCTAAATCCAAATGAAAAAATTGGACAACATATTGTAAAATATACAGCTCTAAACAGACAACAACGTTTGGATGCCTGTGCTTTATGTCATTCTGGATTAAGAGAAGAAGTTTCTAAAGATGCTTTTGCATTTAACGTTGGAGATACATTAGAAAATTTCTCTATGCCGGATTATGATGAAAATAGCCTTAATGATCTAGATGTCCACGGAAATCAATATGGTCTATTAAAAGCGAGCAAATGTTTTCAAAAGAGTACTACTTTGGATTGCACTTCTTGTCACAATCCTCATAAAAAAGAGCGAGGCAATTTGGCATCTTTTAATCAAAAATGTGTGTCTTGCCATAGCGCAATGAGCTCTCCTCAAGTTTGTGGAGAAGATCAAGCAAGGATCAGGGAAATGGGCAACAATTGTGTACAATGTCATATGCCACTAGTCAATAGTAATACCATGAAGATACAGGTTTCTAGCAAAAATGAAGTAGCAGTAAAAGTTAGAACTCATTTGATAGGCATATATAACCAACAAAAACCAAAGTAGTTCAATCAAAAAAGCTACGTACCCAATTTTCTGCCTCTTTCAGTTCTTTAAAAAAAGTAAATGCTTCATTCCACAGTGGTTGTTCCTGCAACGCCCTTTTTACTTCTTCTGGATTATCAGAAACAATAGCAAAACCAATCATATTCTTTAAAATTTTACCTTTGTAGACGTTTAGATCAATGTCATGAGGGAATTTTCTATGGGTAATGAACACAAATTGATTCCCTCCATAATATTCGGCAAGAAATGCTGTAATTTCCTCTGCTGTTTGCATCGTAATAGCAGAACCCTCATGCATTACCAAAATAGCATGGGTTTCTTTAAAAATCAGGTCACAATAAGGTAGTTGGATTTCTTTTATCATATCTAATATACTCCTACAAATATAATGTTAATTTATTTTAGAACAACTTGATTGTTAAGCACTATAATTTAAATTCGTATTGCTTTTAAAACAGCATAAATTAAACTATATTTCACCAAATTAATTAATTATTTATTTTTTGGTATCAGAAAATTAAATGGCTGTATAGTCAAAAGAAATATTGCGTTTGTAAGCTTTGGGGAAATTATTGACTAATTTTGTAACTATTATAAAGTAAATAAGAATTTTTTAAATAATACATAACTATGGCATTAGAAATAACAGATGGTACCTTTGATGAAGTAGTACTTAAAAGTGACAAACCTGTATTAGTTGATTTTTGGGCAGCTTGGTGTGGTCCTTGTAGAATGGTAGGCCCTATTATCGAACAAATTAGTGAAGAATACGATGGAAAAGCTGTCGTTGGTAAAGTAGATGTGGATGCAAATCAAGAATTTGCCGCTAAATATGGTGTAAGAAACATCCCAACTGTTTTGGTTTTCCAAAATGGTGAAGTAGTAGGTCGCCAGGTTGGTGTATCTCCTAAAAATGTATATTCTGAAGCATTAGATTCTCTTTTATAAGAATCTGAAGATAAAACAGTAAAAGGTTTGACAATTGGTCAAACCTTTTTTATTTTCACAAAAATCTGTAGAAAATGGATATTCAAAATGAAATAAATAAAACTGGTGGATTTACCAATTTGGAACTATTAGCCAAACAGGTAGTCGAAGGTTTTATTTCGGGCATGCATAAGAGCCCTTTTCATGGGTTCTCTGCAGAATTTGCCGAACATAAAGTGTATAATGCAGGCGAAAGCACCAAACATATCGATTGGAAACTTTTTGCCAAAACCGACAAACTTTTTACAAAGCGATACGAAGAAGAAACCAATTTAAGGTGTCACATTATTATAGATAGTTCTTCCTCTATGCACTATCCCACGGTAAAAGAACATTGCCTAGGGTCTTTAAATAAGATTAGTTTTTCAGTTTTGGCTACAGCTTGCTTAATGCATATTCTAAAAAAACAACGAGATGCCATTGGTTTAAGCATTTATAGTGATGCGTATGATTATTATGCTCCAGAAAAAGGAAGCGAAAGACATCATCAAATGTTGCTAAATCAATTAAACCATACGATTAGTACTACATCAAACAACAAAAACACCGACACTTTTAAGTTCTTGCACTTGATCGCAGAAAAAATCCACCGAAGATCCCTTATTTTTTTATTTACCGATATGTTACAAGCTTCTTCGAGTCCGGATAAATTATTCGAAGCCCTTAGACATCTTAAATACAACAAACATGAGGTGATCCTTTTTCATGCCTTTGATAGTGAAAAAGAACTAAAATTTGACTTTAGTAATCGCCCTAACCGGTTTGTAGATGTTGAAACTGGCGAACATATTAATCTGTATGCAGAAAATATTAAAGAAAATTATGAAAAGGCTGTTGCTACTTATTTTTATGATTTAAAAATGAAATGTGCACAGTACGGAATAAAATACGTAGAAGCAGACACTACTAAAGATTTTGATAAAATCCTTACCACTTACCTGATTGAAAGACAGAAATTTGTATAAATAATAAATCTTGGAATAAAAAAAAATAAAAAAACATTTGTGGGTAATAAAATGAGGTGTATATTTGCATCCGCAATACAGCCTTGGTCTGGTAGTTCAGTTGGTTAGAATACCTGCCTGTCACGCAGGGGGTCGCGGGTTCGAGTCCCGTCCAGACCGCTAAATTGTAAAAGCTTCAACCAACATTGAAGCTTTTTTTGGCAATTAAAAATGTTGTGTTGTTCCCGAGCAATCGGGATGGTTTAGTAGTAAACCGATGAGAAGCTTTTCCATGTTAATTTTGGAGAGGCTTTTTTTAATTCCGGACAGACCTCTTTTATAATTAAAACAACTCGCTCCAATGATTCCAGACTTCCTGAACAAATAGAATTAAGAAAGCAATCGATACAATAAACTTTAGAAAAGTTCCTGCAAGAAAACCAATAAACGATCCAAAAGCTGCTTTTAAGGCCTTTGATGAATTAGTACTATCTTTAATAATCTCTCCAATAAATGCGCCTGCAAAAGGACCTATGATAATCCCCAAAGGACCCATAAATATTAGACCTATGATAAGACCTATTGAACTACCTACCATACCATATTTGGTACCTCCAAATTTTTTTGTGCCTAGCGCCGGAACAATATAATCTAGTACCCATACCAAAATCGAAATACCAAGGGTAATCCCTAAAAAAGTCCAATTTTGAGGAACAGCATCTGTAAAATGAAGTATTAATAAACCGATCCATGCTGTAAACGGACCCGGTAAAACTGGAAGAAAACTCCCAATAATTCCCAACAAACAAAATAAAAGACCAATTATTGTTAGTGCTATATCCATGCTTTTTTTGTTTATATGACGACAATGTTTCTCTTTTGTTACGCAAATATTAATTATCTCACTACCAGCGATCTTACCATTTAAAAGCTGTTTAAATACCTTTCGAAATAATTATCTTCGGGATACAAATACCTAAAAAACTAATTAACTGATTTAAAACTACCCCAAAATTATGCAGTCTTCATTCCTCACCTTGATTGCGCTAATGATTTATTGTATGTCATTTTCGCAAAGTAATTATTTTACAACTCAAAAATGCAAGAATACTACAAATGATCGTATCAGAAAAAACTGTATTATTGAAGAAATACAAGCTTTTGTGAATTCTAATTATGATATTACGGCAATTTCTTCGGATGCAAGACCAGGTCCCAATCGCGTGTATACCCGATTTAAGGTTGATAACACTGGAAAAATTGTAGATATACAAACCAAAGCTTCTACGTTTCCGTTAGAAGTTGAAGCAATAAGAGTATTAGAATCATTCCCTAAACTAATTCCTTATAAACAAACAGAAGACCAAAACATCATGCAAGAAATATTTACGCTTGCTATAGTATTCAACGTAAATAAGACAGAAATTGACATCAATAACCAACAAAGACTTACCGGAAATCAGTGATTCTTTATTTCGGAACACTACAAATTAATAGTTAGAATGAATTACCGTTAATTACAAAACGCTTTGGCGTTTGAAAATCTTACTTCTTTATTTTTTTAACTAAAAAATTAGTTATAACTAAATAATTAGTTATATTTGCCTTATAGAACTAAATAATTAGTTTAAAATTTAATCGTTTTTATGAAACAACTCACCAAAGCCGAAGAAGAAGTAATGCAGTTACTATGGAAACTGGAAGAGGCCAATGTTGCTTCGATCATTGAAAAAATGTCCGATCCCAAACCTGCCTACAATACGATATCTACTATTATTAGAATTTTGGAGAATAAAGAATTTGTTTCTCACCGTAAATTAGGAAAAGGATACATCTACTTTCCTTTAATCCAAAAAGAAGATTACAGTAGTCAATCTCTTAATAAATTGATGAATAACTACTTCAATGGATCCTTTAGAAACATGGTCTCTTTCTTTGTAAAAAAGAATGATATGGATATCAAAGATCTTGAACAAATTTTAAAAGAACTAGATAAAGAAAAATAGTACTCATGCTCCATTATATTTTACAAACCCTGATCTTTCAGGTACTTTTTTTGGCACTTTATGATGCATTTCATAAAAAAGACACTTTTTTTAACTGGAATCGATTGTACTTACTTAGTACTCCTATACTTTCTTTGATATTGCCTTTTATCAAAATCGATGCTTTCAAAAGTCAAACACCTCAAGTACTTGTTACACAGCTGGAAAGAGTAATCACTATATCTTCAGAAAGTCTTGTTGTTTTGGGAACTACCGGACCCGAGCAAAATCCAACCAATTGGTGGCTGGTACTCTATTATACCGGTATGGGAGTAAGTTTATTCTTACTCATTCTGAAGCTATACAAACTCAAGGTTTTAACAAGCTTTGCTTTTAAATCCAGTATCCATAATAAAAAAGTAGTAACCCTACCTAATAGCAATCAGGCATTTTCATTTTGGAATACCATTTACCTTGGGGATCAATTGCAAGATGAAGAGAAAAAACAGATTTTGACCCATGAAATTGTACATGTAGAACAAAAACACTCTCTGGATCAAATATGGTTTGAAATCCTTAAGATACTTTTCTGGTGGAATCCGATGCTATATATCTACCAATCCAGAATCACCATATTACATGAATATATAGCCGATGAAGCGGTAGTAACTATGCTAGATAAAAGAAACTATATCAAACAGTTACTTAATGCCGCTTTTCAAACTCAGGAAATTACATTTGTCAATCAATTTTTTAATCAATCATTAATCAAAAAACGAATAATTATGTTACAAAAATCCAAATCTAGATCCATAGCAAGATTCAAGTATCTGCTACTGATTCCTCTTATAACGGGGATACTTACCTATACTTCTTGTGGCGTAGAAACCGATCAATCTACAGATAATACGATTGAAAATGCTAATACTACAGAAAATTCTGATATCTCTAAATTTACAAAAAACAGAGAACCTAAATGTCCTAATCAAAACGCTGTTTATGATAAAAACCTAGATAATTTTTTAAGTGTACGAAATGGCAAACAATCTGAAGCTATTGTAGAGATTATTTCTGTTGAAACTTCAAAAAAAGTTAGAACTGTATTTATAACCGAAAACACAACTCAATTTATAAGAAACATTCCTGAAGGGAAATACAAGATTCAGGTGTATTATGGTTCAGGTTACGCCGAAAAAAACGTAAATGGATCTTGTATAGCATATTTTAAAAAAGAAATAGGGAAAGAAGTTCCCGAAAGTTCTCTTGATTTTTATACCGTTAAAACCAAAGACGGCTTACATGTACCTTCATTCAATTTGAAGGTTGGTGTATTGGATCAATCATCAGATAGGGATAGCGAAGATAATACTAACGCGGCCATAGTAAATAGCATAGGAAATAATCAAAATGCAACTACACCGGATACCCGTTATGCAGAACCAAAATGCCCCAACAAAAATGCCGAATATGACAACAAAATAGATAACTATCTAAGGTTAACATCTGGGAAGAATGCCGAAATTATTGTTGAGATAGTTTCTCTCGAAAGTTCCAAAATAATCCGAACCATACACATGACCCGAAATCAAGTATATTTTATAAGAAATATTCCTGAAGGAAAATACAAACTGCACCTGGCCTATGGTGATGATTATGCCGAAAAAACTGTGGCTGGTGAATGTAAAGGATATTTTAAAGACGAAAAAGATACCGAAATTGATAAAAACACACTAGATTTTACAACGATAAAAACCGAGAAAGGCTTAAATGTTCCTTCATATAATATGATCGTCGAACTAACAGATAAAGAAAAACATTCCTAAAGAGAATAAGTAATGAGCAATTGGGTTTTTAGGCTATTCTTAATAATAGTCCTTGGGGTAGTCGTCACAGTCGAAGCACAGTCTTCGGCTTTGGCCGTTGCAGATAGTTTATATAATCTTGGCGATTATTCTAACGCTATCAAAAAATATGAGCAAATTATACCAGCAGATCAATATACACTGCTTCAAATAGCACGATCCCATAAAGCAAAAGGCACCTATAACAATGCACTAATATATTATGACAAAGCAATTGCAGAATATCCAGCCTTTGCATCAACACAACTAGAATATGCAAAATTATTAACGACTACTCGCAAGTTTAACAAGGCAGATAGTGTCTATTCGATACTCGTTTCAAAACAGCCCGAAAATCCTAATTTTCAATATCGATTAGGTTTGGTCAAGAAAAACCTGCAAGACTCTACTGCGATTGCTTATTTTAAACAGGCTTTTGAATTGGATAGTACTCACCAAAAAAGTTGTTCTGAAATTGCAAAATATTATCTAAAAAAAAGAAAGTATGATGATGTAGAAGACATTGCGAATATGGGACTACGGTCTTATGAAGAAAATGCAGAGCTCATTAATATTTTAGGTCAAAACTATTTATTAAGGGAATACTATTCTAAAGCGATACCATATTTTGAGAAGCTACTGCGGCTTAATCATAAAAATGAATATATATATGCGTCTCTTGGATTATGTTATACTAAAAACTATGATTTCAAAAAAGCGGTTATTCACTACAAAAAAGCTCTTGAATATAACGATGAAATATATATAAGACATATCCGCTTGGCAGAAAACTATGCTAAGTTAGAAAAATACGACAAAGCCTTAGAAAGTTATAAAGCTGCAAAAGCGTTAAGAGAATTTCCTGTTGAAGAAGACTTGTTAAATATTGCAATGACCTATAGGCACCAGGAACAATGGGAAAATGCTATCAAATATGCAAAAATGGCTCTGAAAGAAAACCCAAATTATATTAGAGCCCAATATCAACTAGCAACTTTTGCAGATGCATATTATAAAGATCCCCAAATCAAACTCGATTATTATAATCTATTTAAAAAGAAATTTGAGGATCACAAGGATTCAAAAGGTTTTCTTAATATGTTAGTTAATAAAAGAATAGGGCAACTAGAACAAGAAATTGCCAACAGCACTAAAGACAATTAACCTTTCATTCTCTTAAAAATTTTATGTAGTTTGCCACTATCAATCTATGATTAGATAATGGTAAAAAAGTATTGGCATATTTACATAATAGTATTCACCTTATTCTCTTGTGATAACTTTGTTCTTAAAAAAGAACATAAGGAAGAAATCGTTAAAGAACGATTGGATAAGCTCAATTTGAACGAAGTGGAGCAACCACCTTTATTTGAAATATGCAAAGGAAAATCTGAAGAACAACTCGAGCAATGCTTTCAAAATACCATTGCGCAACATTTTCATAACCATCTATCAAAGCAAGAAATCAAGATAAAAAAACCTGTTAAAGACACTATATGGGTTCCGTTATTAATTACCAAAAACGGTGAGATTATTATTGAAGATTTTGAGTTACCTGATCCTATTGCATCCCAAATTCCTAATCTGAAGGACATTCTTGAAGAGGGCATTAACTCGCTTCCAAAAGTGGCAGCGGCTCATACACGTAGCACTCCGGTAACAGCGCTCTATAAACTTCCGCTAGTAATTCATATTGATTAGATGCTGTGCTTCGTATGAAATGCGTAGTTTTGTAACACACGAACACACTTCCTGTCTTGAGTAACGAAAAAATTATATTAGGTATTGATCCCGGAACCACCATCATGGGATTTGGACTTATTAAGGTTCTGAACAAAAAAATGTCCTTTTTGCAGTTAAACGAACTTCAACTAAGCAAATATGACGATCATTATCTTAAGTTAAAGCTCATTTTTGAACGTACCGTAGAATTGATTGATACGTATCATCCCGATGAGATTGCTATTGAAGCTCCTTTTTTTGGCAAAAACGTGCAATCTATGCTCAAGCTAGGAAGAGCCCAGGGAGTAGCAATGGCAGCAGGGCTAAGCCGAGAAGTTCCTATTACCGAATATTCGCCAAAAAAAATAAAAATGGCCATCACCGGTAACGGTAATGCCAGTAAAGAACAGGTGGCCAAGATGCTACAAAGCCTTCTGCAACTTAAAACATTACCCAAAAACCTGGATTCTACCGATGGGCTGGCGGCAGCGGTATGCCATTTTTATAATATGGGCAGAGCCGATGTTAGTGGCAAAAGTTATAACGGATGGGCTGCTTTTGTAAAACAGAATGAGAAACGAGTGAAGAAATAATTACTTATTATTGCATTTTGATCTCTCTCGAGGGGGAGTTCTGATAGCTATCGAAATAAGGTGTCATGTCAATGTTAAAAACAACCCCTCATCCTAGCCTTCTCCCCAAGGAGAAGGAACACAAATTAACTTCTAAAATATAGAATTATTAGCGGAATTTACATCCATATCCCCTTTTGCAAGCAAGCCTGTCATTATTGCGATTTTCATTTTTCTACTTCGATGAAGAAAAAAGATGAGATGGTTGCCGCACTATGTAATGAAATCAAACTAAGACATTCTGAAATTGACGATAAGCCTATTGAAACTATCTATTTTGGAGGTGGTACCCCAACAGTCTTATCTGTAGATGAATTGGAATCCATTATCGAGGTAATTTATACAAATTATGAGGTAATTGAAAATCCCGAGATTACAGTAGAAGCCAATCCTGATGATCTTTCTGAAGAAAAAATAAGCGCACTGGCAAAAAGTAAAGTAAATCGCTTGAGTATTGGCATTCAATCTTTCTTTGAAGAAGATCTATTGCTCATGAATCGAGCTCATAACGCCAGGGAAGCTATGGATTGCTTGTTCCTTGCAACCCAAGAGTTTAAAAACATTTCGATTGACCTGATCTATGGTATCCCCAATATGTCACCCGATCGTTGGAAGGAAAATATTCAGAAAGCACTGGATTTTGATATCCCACATATTTCTTGCTATGCCTTAACGGTAGAACCCAACACTGCATTACCAAAATTGATCGAAAAAGGAGATATCCCTCCTGTACAGGATGATTTGGCACAACAGCATTTTGAGATCCTGGTCGAAATATTAGAGAACAATGGTTTTGCCCATTATGAATTATCCAATTTTGGGAAACCAGGATATTTCAGTAAAAATAATACTGCGTATTGGCAAGGAAAATCGTATTTAGGAATTGGTCCTTCGGCACATTCTTATGATGGAAAAAAACGCAGTTGGAACATCAATAACAATATAAAATACATCAAGTCATTACAACAAGACGCGCTCCCAAAAGAAGTTGAATCCCTAACCCTCAAAGATCGTTACAATGAGTATGTCATGACTGGATTACGCACCATTTGGGGTGTTTCGTTACATACGATTGAAAAAGAATTTGGCAGTATTTATAAAGAATATCTCCTACAACAAGCCCAAAAACATATCCAAGAACAATTGTTGTTTTTGGATGAGGATACGTTATTAGTTACCAAAAAAGGAAAGTTTTTGAGTGATGGTATTGCAAGTGATCTTTTCTTAGTAAATTTATAGGGTAACAATCAAATCCTGGGGGCAATGCAAGAAAAATATGATATTATTGGTGTAAATTATAACACCACCCGTAAAGCAGATCCTTATCTATTTGATCGATTATACAAACTTCTTTCTCCTTCTCTAGAAGGCACTTATTTGGATATTGGTTGTGGTACAGGTAATTATACGTCAGAATTTGCTAAAAAAGGGTATCAATTTATTGGCATTGACCCTTCAGAAGAAATGCTTACCAAAGCCAAAAATCAAAATAGCCATAGTACCTGGAAAATTGGAAAAGCCGAAAATATAGACCTGCCTTCAGCAAGTATTGATGGCATTATTGCCAGTTTAACCCTACACCATTGGCAAGATCTTATTCAAGGGTTTTCAGAACTAAACAGAATTCTAAAATCCAATGGAAAAATAATCATATTTACTGCCACTCCAAAACAAATGAAAGGATATTGGCTCAATCATTATTTCCCTAAAATGCTCATGGATTCTATGATCCAGATGCCGGCTTTTGATCGTATTCAATCTAGTTTGGAAACCGCTAATTTAAAAATTGATAGTACCGAAAAATATTTTATTCAGCCCGATTTACAGGATCTCTTTCTATATTCGGGAAAACACAACCCAAAATTATATTTTGATCCTACGGTTAGACACGGAATTTCTTCATTTTCGGCTTTATCAAATATCCGGGAAGTAGAACAAGGACTAAAAACATTAGAAAAGGATATACTTTCGGGAGAAATTTACAAAATCATTAAAAAATATGAGAACACTGAAGGAGATTATCTCTTTATGACCATCAAAAAAGTTTGAACACATTATATGATTACAACCATACCATACCATAATCAGTATTACAAAGTCGATCTATCAAAACCTCTGGATATATCTATTCCTATACGAGCATCAACAGAAAATGTAAACGCATGGTATCTTGATGCCCCTAAAATTGAACCCGTAAAAGAGGGGGATTGGATAGGTAAAGTATCTGAAGGTGCTTCGACAAATTTTAACAACATTGTTTTTAATCCGCATGGGCATGGAACCCATACTGAGTGTGTTGGTCATATTACTTCAGAATTTTATAGCATTAACAAAGCAGTAAAGAGCTTCTTTTTTTTGGCAGAAGTTATTACTGTTACACCCCAAAAACAAGAAGAAGATATGGTGATCGATCGATATCAAATCGAGAAAGCCATTGCCTCAAAGGATTTTGAAGCCTTAGTTATCAGAACCCTTCCAAATCCAAAAGACAAACACAACAAGCAATATTCTCATACCAATTGGCCTTATCTTACCCAACAAGCCGCTACTTATATTAGAGAGCTGGGGGTAGATCATTTACTAATCGATCTGCCATCGATTGATAAAGAAAAGGACGAGGGTAAACTGTTGGCTCATAAAGCATTCTGGAACTATCCTAAAGCATTGCGCCATAAGGCAACTATTACCGAATTGATTTATGTTGAAAAAACCATAAAAGATGGTTCTTATTTCTTAAATCTTCAAATAGCTTCGTTTGAAAATGATGCCTCGCCAAGTAGGCCTGTTCTTTACAAAACTCTACCACAATGAAAACAACAATACAACTAGAAGAAATCGCAATGCTTGGGTTAGGTATTTATTTGTTTAGTCTTTTACCATATCCATGGTGGTTGTTCTTAGCTTTATTTTTTGTACCCGATATAGGAATGGTAGGATATCTGGTACATCATAAAACTGGAGCAATTATTTATAATGTATTTCACCATAAAGGAGTGGCAATAATGCTATACTTATTCGGAATTTATGTATCAAATCACCTTCTACAGTTACTGGGAACAATTCTTTTTGCCCATGCAGCCTTTGATAGAGCTCTTGGATATGGATTAAAATTAGAAAAAGGTTTTAAATTTACACACCTAGGCGAAATAGGTAAAAAGAATTGATATGGAATTATTATTTATAGGACTTTTGGCAGGTGCTATTCTAGCCTTTTTTATTTTTGCACGATTTAACGCTGTAAAAAACAAATCTGCCATCAAAACGCAATCCACTGTGTTGATGGAAAAGATTAAAAGTGTTTGTAAACTGGTAACGGTTGAGGGTGATTTTGCAGAAATTTATCATTATGAAAGTGTAAAAGAAAAATTCTTTAAGCTCCTTACCGGAACCAAAAAAGCATTAATTCTAATCGATGCCAAAGCCTATGTGGGGTTTGATTTATCAAAAATTAAGTTAGAAAGCGATACTAAAAATAAGCGTATTGTTCTTACTCATTTTCCGCAGCCAAAACTCTTGACCATAGAAACTGATTTTAAATACTACGACAAAAAAGAAGGTTGGTTGAATCCCTTTACCTCTAGCGACCTTACCGAACTTAACAAAGAAGCTAAACAATTTATCAAAGATAAAATCCCCCAAAGTGGATTGATGGAGTCTGCAAAACATGAAGCACTAACAGCCATTTCGTTAATGGAATCCCTTGCAGCTGCTATTGGTTGGACCCTAGATTATTCGGCATTAGAGTTAAATGACAATAATGACAACTCAAAACAGTTAGAAGAATAATGCGTATCCTTATTTCTACTGAAAAAGAAAAGTTAGACCTTGATTTTATACATGAGTTTTTAACTCGTGCGTACTGGGCACAAGGCAGAACCAAAAAAGAAGTGCAAACAAGTATAGATCACAGCCTTAATTTTGGAGTGTATTTGGATGGTAAACAAATTGGATTTGCAAGAATGCTTACCGATTATGTTGTTTTTGGATATTTGATGGACGTTTTTATTATTGAAGAACACCAAGGAAAAGGGTATGCTAAACAATTAATAAAAACAATCATGGAACATCCTGATTTGCTACAAATCAAAAGATGGATGCTGGCTACCCATGATGCCCATGAGTTATATAAACAATTTGGGTTTAAAGAAATTGAACACCCATCGCGGTGGATGGGAAAATTAACATAGTAATAAAACATGAATATTGAAGCTTTTAGAGATTATTGTCTGGCAAAGAAAGGTGTGACAGAAGAGTTTCCTTTTGACAAAACCACTTTGGTTTTTAAGGTAATGGGTAAGATGTTTGCCTTAACCGGACTTGATAGAATTCCTTTTAGTGTAAATCTGAAATGTGATCCCGATAGAGCCATCGAACTGCGTGAATATCATCCAGAAATCACCCCTGGATATCATATGAGTAAAAAACATTGGAATACTGTTAACTTTTCTGGTGGTTTGTCTACTAATATGTTATGCGAATTGATAGATCACTCATACAATTTGGTCGTGAGTGGCCTTACCAAAAAACTACAACAGGAGTTAGAGGGGCTTTGATTCGTTAAAATGATTAATTAAAGGTTTCCTCACCCTTGTGAGTGAGTGAGAGGATTAAGGTGAGGGTATCGTTGGAATAACCCCCTCATCCTAACCTTCTCCCCAGGGAGAAGGAACTATTGAAAAGTATAAAATGAACAACCCAATAACATTTTACAGAGAACAAATCTCTGCACATAACATATCACTTAAAAAAGTGAAGAAGCAATTAGCAGTCTCCAGCACCATACGTTTGCTGGTTTTTATGGCTATAGTCGCAGGTATCTATTTTGGATACCCAAATACACAAATTATTATTGCCAGCATTGTTATAGGAATTGTCGCTTTTATCTTTTTGGTTAACCGGCATACCGATCTCACCTACATCAAAAACAAATTAGAAAAACTGATCGCCATTAATCAATTAGAACTAGATGCATTTGATGGTAATATAAGTAAGCTGTCCCCCGGAGCAGAATATATTGACCCCTCTCACCCATTTAGTCATGATATCGACTTGTTTGGTAAGCAATCTTTCTTTCAGTACGCAAACAGAACAGCTACCCAGGCCGGTAAAGATACATTAGCCAGTATACTCACTTCAAATTTGGTTGATACTATCGAGAAAAAACAAGAAGCTATTAAAAACACTGCAAAACTCGCCACATGGCGTCAGGATTTTGGTGCTACGGCATTGTTGGTTGATGTTAATCTTCCGATAATGGTCATTAAAAATTGGCTTCAAAACTTTACGCCTTTTTTACCCAAAATCATGAGGGTTCTACCGATGCTTGTTTCAGGTATATCTGCAATACTATTGGTACTATTGTTCTTGAATATCATAAGCTTTACTATGTTTCTTTTTTGGTTTTTTATAGGACTTGCTATAACGGGTACGCAGTTAAAAAAAATCAATGCGCTATACAATAATGCTAGTAAAGTAAAAGACACCTTTGAGCAATATTACAAACTTGTGGATAAGATCGAGAATACAAGGTTTGATTCGGTATTGCTTCAAGAAAAACAACAACTGGTGATTAGTAAAAAGGAAAAGGCATCAGAAACATTAAAACAATTTGCACGCATACTTAGTGCTTTTGATCAGCGCAACAATATGATGTTTGGTGTTGTAGCCAACGGACTGATGCTTTGGGATATTTTACAAAGCTACCGCATTGAGCAATGGATCGCTAAAAACCATACCAAAGTATCTCAATGGTTCGAGGTTATTGCTTTTTTTGATGCTTATAATTCTTTAGGAAACTTTGCATTTAACCATCCCGATTATGTGTACCCCAAAATCACTTCAAACACTATCATTTTAAAGGCAGAGGAGCTGGGTCATCCCATGTTGCGTACCAAAAAAAGAGTCGATAATAATATCACTATTGATAGCGAGCAGTTTTTGATCATTACCGGTGCCAATATGGCTGGTAAAAGTACTTTTTTGCGTACCGTGGCCTTACAAATCATGATGTCTAACATAGGCTTGCCTGTGTGTGCAAAATCCTGTGAATATCGCCCGATCAAATTGATCTCGAGTATGCGCACTTCGGACTCGTTAAGTGATGATGCCTCGTATTTCTTTTCAGAACTCACACAACTCAAAAAGATTGTTGATGCCCTGGAAGAGGACGAATATTTTATCATTTTGGATGAAATTTTAAAAGGCACCAATAGTAAAGATAAAGCAGCAGGATCGCGCAAATTTGTAGAAAAACTAGTGGGTGCCAAAGCCACAGGGATTATTGCTACGCACGACTTGAGTTTATGTGAAATCGCAACCGACTTACCCCAGGTAAAAAACCGCTTTTTTGACGCTCAGATTATAAACGATGAGTTGTACTTTGACTATAAATTTAAAGATGGTGTTTGTCAAAATATGAATGCATCTTTTTTGTTGAAGAAAATGGGAATTGTAGCATCTTAACATTTTATGCTACTTCATATATTCCTGCCAGGTAACCAATACGTATTTTTTCTTGTTTCCTTCTTTCAATTCTAAAAAACCGTATTCATAACAAAACAGATACACTTGTCCTTTTTTGTTTTTCCAGTAATGCGTAAAATACTTTGGATTAAAACCTTCAGAAAGAAGTTTTTCTTTACGTATGGTTGACATTCCTGATTTATTATAAATTCTTAAGAGCTTACGGTTCGTTTTAAGCTGTTTGTCTATAGTAAAATATAAACCTTCTTCTGATTTACGCTTTTGATATTGATGAGCAGATTTACAATGGATAGAACAATATTTTTTATCAGATCTACCTATAATTTCAGCTTTACATTGTGGACATATATTCATCATCTCTAGTTAATTGAATAGTAATCGAATCCTATTCGAATGTTATTCGACTAAAATACTGCTATGATTTTTAAATACTGCATTTTTGTATCATGAACCTCACTAAACATATCACACTGAAACATTTGTTGATTCATAATCAAAAGATGATTGGGATACAATTTACACCTGATAAAGTAATCCAAGCGTTGATCAAAGAGCTCCCCAATCCTAGATGGAGTAAGAAGTTCTCTATGGTATACATCATTAATACCAAAGAAAATCTTAATACGGTTTTTGACAAATTTAGAGGAGTGGCTTGGATAAACTGTAGTTTCTTTTTTAAAGACAAACCTATTAGAGCCAATAGTCCGATAGACATACAATGGTATCGCAATAGAGTTAAAACCAATGGTTATCGATATACTCCCGAAGCATACCTTATAAAACTAGAGCTTAAACAGTATGCTATGAATACCTGTAAAGTGTACCTTTATCATTTCGAAAAATTTATAAATTATTACAAGGAATTTGAGATTAATTCGATTTCTGAGCAAGAAATACGGAGTTATATACAACATCTTGTACATCAGAAACACTCAATAAGCTATATAAATCAATCTATTAACAGCATTAAGTTTTATTATGAAGTGGTGCTAGGAATGCCAAATAGGTTTTACAGTATCGAAAGGCCTTTTAAAGAAAAAAAATTACCAGATGTGCTATCAAAAGAAGAAATACTGCAAATGCTCGAGGTAACGACCAATCTGAAGCATAGATGTATTATCAGTTTGTTGTATTCTTCTGGTTTACGAAGAAGCGAATTACTTCATCTAAGAATTGAAGATATAGATAGTAAACGCATGCTTATTAAGGTAAAACAAGGTAAAGGAAATCGAGATCGGCATACCGTTCTTAACAAGAGTGTATTAGAGGATCTAAGAAAGTACTACAAAGCATACAGGCCAAAAGTTTATCTATTTGAAGGACCAAAACCTGGCACTCCTTATAGTCAATCAAGTGTATTAAAAGTCATAAGTAGATCGGCTACTAAAGCTCGTATATTGAGAAAAGTATCCCCTCATATGTTACGCCATAGTTTTGCCACGCATTTGCTTGAAGAAGGGGCTGATTTACGGTATATACAAGTTTTATTAGGTCATAAATCAAGCAAAACGACAGAAATTTATACCCATGTAACTACGAATATCTTTAAGAACATAAAAGATTTACTAATTTAGCACTCAGCATAAAAGAAATATATAGTTACCTTTTGTAACTATACACAAACGTTGTACACAAGCATAAAAAATGAAACAAAACCTAATTATATTAATAATATTAATTTTTACTTCTTGCTCATATTCCACCAAAAAATCTAAAGAATCCAAACTAGAAAAATCTACTGTTGAATCCGTAGAAAAGAAAATTGACTCTGTTCCAACTGAATTGGATATTCAAAAAACATTTCCGGATTTTGTGAAATTGGCAAATGTCCCTGATAGCCTAAATTTTGATATTGATAATGTATTTTATGGAGATTTTAATGGTGATCATAAAGAAGATTTCGCATCACCGGTAATAAACCTTGAAAATGGTTTTTATGGACTTGTTATTATTCATAACGCTTCTGAACCTCAATATAGAGTCTTTGGAGCGGGTAAAGAGATTAACGGACAAACTAATCTTGATTGGATTGATAAGTTTGAGATTATTCCAAAAGGACAAGATATAGCTCCAACATTAGTGGATGAAAAAACTGGTGATATCATTGGACCAGACAAAAGTAAAATCTTTAAGTTAATCGGAGACGGAATCTCGATGAGTGTTCAAGAATCTCACGGCGGAGGAATTCTCTTCTGGAATGGAAAAAAATATGACTGGTATCACATAGAATAAAATAGCCAGTGTACAACACAATATATGTGATCATAGCAGCAAAGTGATCAATCGAATGGTTGTTGTATTTTTGGTAAGGCGCAATGCTTGCAAAAAGTAAAAGTTAGCAACCAATGCACAGAAAAGTCGAAAAGCTTGGTAACATTTTACCCTGCTACGACACATATATAAAACGTTATGCGCCAGCATCTGAGGTCTGAAAAGCAAATCGCAAGCAACACTCAAAACTGACAAACGCCAGACCGAAGATCCGAGTATTTTTTCAAAGATTTTTACCGATTCAAAAGTTTGGAGCTACTCCCCGATTCGGACGCTTTACGCGGCAGCGAACTTGGGGTGGTTTGGCATAATCCAATGGCAGCAAAGCGATCGCAAGAGTTAGAAAAGTAGTTCGCAAAGATTTCGAAAGCAGTTATCGCTTTGCCACAGGCTACTTTGCAAAGTACAGGCTCTATAAAAAGCCAGAGCATAACAAAATGTATAAGTGCATAGCGGCGGAAATTCCTAACGGAATTTCACGCAGGTTTACTATCTTTGAGCCGTGCGGAACGTTAATTTTAGATCAGCCCGCTACGACACTATACATAAAACGTTATGCGCCAGCATCGAAGGTGCGAAAAACAAATCGCAAGCAACACTCAAAACTGACAAACGCCAGACCGAAGACCTGAGTATTTTTTCAAAGATTTTTAATGATCCAAAGGTTTCCTCATATCCGCAACTGACGGAATAAAGGCCATTGCAATTTTGTGATGGTTATTGTTCAACCCAAAGTCGCAAAGCGATCGCGGGAATTGGAAAAAGCAGTTCGCAAGTGGTTCGCAAGCAGTTATCGCTTTGCTTTAGGCTTTTTTAAAAAGTCTCGGCTGATAAAAAAGCCGGCGCATAACAACATGTATAAGTTCATAGCGGCGGAAATTCCTAACGGAATTTCACGCGCTTTTGCTACCTTTGAGCAGTGGCGGAGTGTAACGCTTTGTATATTTCCGCTACAAACTATACATTAAACGTTAGGCAAAATTGAAAACTATATGAAATTAAACTCAAGATTGAAAAATGTACAGTAGGGCGATTTGGAAATACTATTTAGATGTCAATATGTTTACTCTTCCCTTTTCGTTATTTTTTGGATTTACATCCGGTATTTTTTGGAGTTTAATTATATTTTCCTCCTTTGGTATTTTAATTGGCTATATTGGTTTTGGAGCATTTAAAAAGAATGAATATTTTGGATATCACAATCTAGGTTTAACCAAAATGAACTTGATAAAAAAAGTATGGACAATAAACACCTCTATATCTTTCTTAGTTCTTTTAATTTATATAATAATCAATTAAATGAATTTATTAGAGGTAACTAATCTTAATAAATCTTACCGTAAAAAAGTAATTTTAAAAGATATTTCTCTGAAATGTAAAACTGGAGAAATCATTGGAATTTTTGGACGCAATGGAACTGGAAAATCAACATTTTTAAAATTAATCTTTGGAACTGTAAAAGCAGATGCAATTCAAATAAAAATTAATTCAAAAACAATTGTACCAAAAGAAATTATTCCATCTAAACAGATAGCCTACTTACCTCAAGACACATTTTTGCCAAAAGAAAAAACCATAAGAGAAATCATACCTATGTTTTTCCCAAACGGAGATGATCAGGACAAAATTTTTTACGCTCCAAAAATCTCAAGTTTTGAAAAAACAAAAGCTGGAAAATTATCTCTAGGGCAATTACGCTATTTTGAATTACTAATAATTGGAAATCTAGACCACTCTTTTATGATGTTAGATGAGCCTTTTTCGATGATCGAACCGCTATATAAAGACGTAATCAAAAAACTATTGCTCAACCTAAGAGAAACAAAGGGGATCATTTTAACGGATCACTATTACAATGATGTTTTGGAAATAACAGATCGAAATTTTGTAATCAAAGACGCTGAAAAAATTGAAATAATGTCTAAAGATGATTTAATCAAGTACGAATATTTATACTCGAAAGAGTAAAAAAAACTTTGCCTAACAAATTGTATATTGCACATGCCGCCTTCGGCAGGCAAACGCAACATACAAGGAACGTTAGGGGGCATACTCTAGCTCTGAAAATCAAAACGCAATTTGAACCCAAAACTGACAAGACTCACGCTAACGGAATCTGAATTTTTTGCAATGGCTCGTGACTGATCCAAAGCAAAAAAGCGATGAAAAATCAAGAAAACGGAGTATTTCGGAACAAAACGTGCTATAAAATCGCTTTTTTTAGGATTATCACGATAAAACGGACGGAAAACGCAGTGTCGACCAGCTAAAATCTGTGATAGCCTCGATGGCAGTAAAGCGATCGCATAAGAATGAAAAAGATTGAGAAATCACAGCGCAATCAGATATCGCTTTACTGCGGCATGTTTGCAAAGTTCTGGCTTGTGAAAGTGGTACGCCCCATAACACTATATATGTGATCATAGCAGCTAAGTGATGATTCGAAAAGTCTGTGTATTTTTGCAATGGCGCAATGCTTGCAGAATGGAAAAGTTAGCAACCAATGCGCAGATAATGTCGATGGCTAGGTAACATTTTGCCCTGCTACGACACATATATTAAACGTTATGCGCCAGCATCGAAGGTGCGAAAAACAAATCGCAAGCAACACTCAAAACTGACAAACGCCAGATCGAAGACCTGAGTATTTTTTCAAAGATTTTTAATGATCCAAAGGTTCCCTCATATCCGCAACTGACGAAAGAAAGGTCATCGTCATTTTGTAAGTACCCCTAAATTAGCCACAGTCTAATTTATACAAATTTCATTATTCTTTATGTCCTCAAATATGGAAAAGCTAGCTTTTCCATATTTGGCTGAAAATTCTATAGGTGTCAGATCACCTAGAGCCTCATGAGGCCTTTTATTGTTATAATGTTCTATCCATTCTTCGGTCAAGATGTTTACTTGTTTCAAAGAAGAAAACAGATAGGCATTAAGTATTTCTTCTCTATAACTTCGGTTAAATCGTTCTATAAAACTATTCTGAACAGGTTTTCCTGGTTGGATATATCGTATTTTGATATCATTTTGTTCACACCAATCTTGGAAGTGAGCACTGGTAAACTCTGGTCCATTATCTACTCGTATCCATTCTGGTTTTCCACGATACTCAATGAGTTTATCTAGTTCCCTGGTAACTCTAGCGGAAGCAATTGACACATCAGCCGTAATCCAAAGACACTCGCGGTTAAAATCATCTATAATGTTAAGTGTTCTAAAACTTTTACCATTTAAAAAACTATCCTGCATAAAATCAATGCTCCACATAATATTAATATTTATAGGAAGTGTCAAGGGTTCTTTAACACGCTCTGGAATACGTCTTTTACGTTTTCTTCTGATATTTAAGCCCATTTGTTTGTATACTCTATAGACACGTTTATGATTATACACATAGCCTTGTTTTCGTATCATCTTAAAAAGTTTCCTAAATCCATAGGTAGGATGCGATTCGGCCAACTGATCCAGTAAATCTCTAAGTTCCTTATCATCAGTTTGCTTAGAACGGTAGTAATACACCGAAGTACTTAAACATAAAAGCTTACAGGAAATCCGTACGCTTAGCTTGTGCTCACTGATCAGATAACTTACACTATCACGTTTGTCAGATGGCCTTAAAGCTTTTTTTCGATCAAATCCTTTAAAGCATAGTTCTGATGGGCTAACTCTGCATACATCTGCTTATAACGAGAAAGTTCAGATTCCATTTCTTTAAGCTTTTTGAGTTGAGGTGCGTCCATACCTCCATATTTGCTCTTCCAATTGTAAAATGTGGCTGCACTTACTCCATACTCTTTACAGAGTTCTTTCACAGAAACTCCCGATTCATGTTGCTTCAAAACCTTGACGATTTGTACTTCGCTTAATCTACTTTTTTTCATATCCTAAATTTACAGTTATTTTCTAATTCTAACTGTAGCGGATTTTAGGGATACTTACAATTTTGTGAGAATTGTTTCCCAACCCAAAGTCGCAAAGCGATCGCAGGAAATGGAAAAAGCAGTTCGCAAGGGGTTCGCAAGCAGGTATCGCTTTGCTTAAGGCTACTTTGCAAAGTCGCGGCTGACAAAAAAGCCAGCGCATAACAAAATGTATAAGTTCATAGCGGCGGAAATTCCTAACGGAATTTCACGCGCATTTGCTATCTTTGAGCTGTGCGGAGAGTTCTTTACCGATCTTTCCGCTATGCAACTATACATTAAGTATTGTCTGCCATTCCAAATTCGGATCGGACACTTTTTCTAAGGTGTATGAAAAGCTGTATGGAGTTACTTTTTTTAAG
>CANMLL010000013.1 GCA_947498775.1 uncultured Aquimarina sp. | reverse complement strand
TTACCTATTTCAACTTTTATCTTTTCTAAATCCATGAATTAAAGATACGAATAATAGAAATTATAAACTAGAGCGTTTTATAGTTAGACCCTCCGACTCCACCAAAAAATCCGTAACCACTTTATTAATAAAGTTTTACGGATTTTTTATTTTATATTCTAATTCAACATTTAGTTAACAAATATTAATTTTATTCAAATTTTCTTTCTATCCCATTTAAGTCTGGACAATAGACAACAAGAAAATACTTAGTTTAACACTTTATGATACTACCAATCCTCAGGACAGTTTAAAGAACAAATTATTTAATATATTCAATAACGTTAAAGTAAAATATGAAGTTTTATAACTTTATTAGCAAGTAAAAACTAAATAACGTAAGTAATCTAAACTATCTTGTAATTCAAATAAAGAACCATTGACAATGTGAGTTGTTATGTCAAAAAAAAAAAACACATATCATAAAAAATATTTATCAATTATATCAAAAAGTTAAATAAATATTTATGAATCCAATATCTTAATTTTATATTCAAAATGATAACAGTATCATTAAATATAATATTAACTAAAATTAATTTTAAATTAAATTAGCAATAAAAAGTAATCTTCAACTATAAAAAATAATATTACTAGCTTATGATCCACATCTTTAAAAACATGAAACAAATCATCCATTTAATGAAAGAGGTTGATTTTAAACAACTAGGAGAAATTTCAGAAAAAATTGACCTTGCTAAGATTATGAAATCAGTAGGTGAGTTAAATGAAATCCAACTTAACGGTCTAACTAAGATGCTTACTGAAAAAGCAAAAAAAGGGCAACATAAATTACCACCAATTGATGGGGATTTTTACGATTATGATTTAAAACTTACTCAAGAAGAAAGAGCAATACAGTTAAAAGTTCGCAATTTTATGGAAACTGAAGTAGAGCCTATTGCTAATGCCTACTGGAACAGAGCCGAGTTTCCAATGGAAATTATTCCTAAACTAGCAAAACTGAACATTTGTGGTGTTGCTTATGAAGGTTATGAGTGTCCTAACCTACCCTTTGTAATGGAAGGAATAATTGCTGAAGAAATAGCACGTGTAGATGTTTCTATATCCACTTTTTTTGGCGTACATAGTGGCTTAGCCATGGGTTCTATTTATCTATGTGGAAGTGAGGAACAAAAGCAAGAATGGTTGCCCAAAATGCAACGACTTGAAGCAATTGGAGCTTTTGGACTTACAGAACCCAATGTCGGTAGTGGTGCTGCAGGAGGGTTAGAAACAACCTGCAAAAAAGATGGAGATCAATGGGTACTTAATGGTCAGAAAAAATGGATAGGGAATGCTACATTTTCTGACGTGACAATTATCTGGGCAAGAGACGTTGATTCTAATCAAGTTAAAGGTTTTTTGGTTCGCAAAGGAAATCCGGGATTTGTCGCTGAAAAAATCGAAAATAAAATGGCACTACGGACAGTACAAAATGCCTTAATTACACTCACAGATTGCAAAGTACCGGAGCAAGATAGATTACAAAAAGCAAATTCATTTAGGGATACTGCAAAAGTTCTTAGAATGACAAGAGCCGGTGTCGCATGGCAAGCTATGGGCTGTGCTAGAGGTGCTTATGAAAGTGCATTGAAATACACAAAAAAAAGAGAGCAATTTGGAAAACCAATTGCCAAATTTCAGCTTATTCAAAATCATCTGGTAGAAATGCTGGCAAATCTAACTGCAATGAAATCTATGGTTTATCGTCTTTCAGAACTGCAGGACCAGGGATTACTAACCGATGAGCACGCATCCCTGGCAAAAGTATTCTGTTCTATGCGTACAAGAGATGTTGTAAGTAGAGCCCGTGAAGTTTTGGGCGGAAACGGTATTTTATTAGAATATGACGTTGCCAGATTTGTTGCTGATGCAGAAGCTATTTATTCTTATGAAGGTACCAAAGAAATCAACTCGCTTATCGTAGGACGCGCAATTACAGGCTATAGTGCTTTTGTATAAAAAATATAATTTAATAAAGAACAAAACATGAATAAACATACCACAAATGTATCTAATGTTTTAGTAATAGGAAGCGGTGGCGCAGGACTCAGGGCTGCCATTGAAGCCAAAAAATCAGGTGTCGAAGTAACCGTTATTGGTAAACGACAAAAAGAAGATGTACATACAGTTTTGGCTGCTGGTGGCATCAACGCAGCATTGGGAAATGTTGACCCAGAAGATTCCTGGCAACAACATTACGCTGATACGATGCTCGAAGGCTATGAGCTTTCTGAACCTAGGATGGTAGAATTGATGGCTAAAGAAAGCCCGGAATTAGTCAAAGAAATCGACGAATGGGGTGCCAATTTTGCCAAGCTAGAGAACGGAAAATTGGATCAGCGTTTTTTTGGCGCACACACGTATAGAAGAACTTGTTATTCAGGTGATTATACCGGGCGTTCTATACTATTTGCTCTTATAAAAAAAGCAGAATCACTTCAGATTCCTATATATGATTCACAATATGTTACCGAATTATTAGTACATAATGGTATTTGCTTTGGTGCGATGACTTTCAATATCAAAAATGGGGAACGCACGGTTTTTCTTGCCGATTCGGTTATTCTTGCCGCAGGCGGACACACTAGAATTTGGCGTAAAAGTTCGTCGAGAAGAAATGAAAATACAGGTGATGGCTATTATCTCGGTCTTAAAGCAGGATGCACGTTGACCGATATGGAATTGGTTCAATTTCATCCTACAGGAATGGTGATTCCAGAAGAAATGGCAGGTACCCTAGTAACCGAAGCTGTGCGAGGGGAAGGTGGCTATTTAATAAATGGAAATGGTGAACGGTTTATGAAAAATTATGATAGCGATCGTATGGAACTCTCAACCAGAGACCGTGTAGCAATGGCAAACTATACTGAAATCACGGAGGGGCGGGCTACAAAAAACGGTGGCGTTTATCTAGACATAAGTCACAAATCCAAAGACTTCATTATCGATAAACTCCCCAGGATGTATCGCCAGTATTTAGATACTCTTATGTTGGATATTTCAAAAAAACCTATGGAAGTAGCTCCTACTGCTCATTACTCTATGGGTGGAATTTTGGTGCACGCAGATGACCATTTTACAGGAATAGAAGGACTGTATGCTGCTGGTGAAGTTACCGGTGGTCTTCACGGTGCCAATAGATTAGGCGGAAACTCATTAGCCGAAATATTAATCTTTGGGAAACGTGCAGGGAGATACGCCGCAGAACGATCCCAGAATATGGATGTGCAATATCGTTCTAGAAAAGTCATACAAAATGCACACGACAAAATTGATTCTTTAATCAAAAACGGAAGCGAAGTTGCCAGACCATTACAACGAGAATTAAGAAATATTATGTGGGCACATTGCGGTGTGGTGCGCAGCGAAGAGAAACTAAAACAAGGATTATCTAAAATAGACGAACTTGAAGATGCAGCTAAAAACCTGGATGTAAGACCAGATTCGGAAGGTTTTGAGGATGTTATGTTGGCATTCGATCTTGAAGGGTCAATCTTATCTGCTAAAGCAACTATTCTCGGTGCTATCGAGAGAAAAGAAAGTAGAGGCGCACATCAAAGAACAGATTTCAAAGAAATAAAGGATGAAATGAAAGTGAACTTTGTTTCAAAACTAGATAGTAATAACAAACTGCAAGTAACCAAAAAAGAAATAGAACCTATCAACCCTGAACTTAAAAAGGTTATTGAATCGACGGACTTGATTAAGAATTTCAAGGGGAAGTTACTGGAATAGAAAAAACAAGATTAAGCTAGTATATCATCGGTACTCAAACTCACGTTTGAGTACCGATGATATTTTGGTGTTTTGGAAATGCGCACTGTTTACATTTCCAAAATGTGCTGTGTAATTTTTGTGTCATTCCTTTCGACTTGATAACCGAAGTATTAAATAACCAACTAATCCAGAAACTACAGAACCAATAATGATTCCGACCTTTGCTGAATTTATACTCATTAATTCCCCATAGAATGCCAAGTTATCTATGAAAATAGACATTGTAAATCCTACACCGGCAATGGCAGAAATTCCTAATATCTGTTTAAAATTCACCCCAGAGGGCAATTCGGTGATTTTAAGCTTTATGCCCAAATAAGAGAAAAGCGCAACCCCAATAAACTTTCCTAGAAATAAACTTACAGCAATATTTATTAGCAGTGAAAAATCAAAATTATAATTTGTGCTAATCACAACGCCAGCATTGGCAAATGCAAAAACAGGTAATATAAAATAGGCGGTTAGACTATGTAACTTATGCTCGAGGTGCTGTAAAGGTGAACGTACCTCAAAAGCCAATTCATCCAAACTATCCAAGTGAGCTATTTCTTCATCGTTGAGCAAGTGTTGGTCATCATCGTCGTCCCCATCATCACTAGAAACGGTTACGATATCATTTGAAATCAAACGTAGTTCATCCGAAAATAATTTGATATTCATTCTTCTCTTAATAGGTATGGTAAACGCCAGAAGAACACCCGCTATGGTAGGGTGCACCCCTGATTTAAGAAATAAGAACCATATCACAACTGCTAAAATGATTCCTATAGCAAACGAATATTTTTTTGTGTAGTAGAGCAATCCTAAGAAACCTACAAGAATAATTCCGTACAGAATATAAAGCCAATCAATGTTTGTACTATAAAATACAGCGATAACCAGAACTGCTGCAATATCATCTATGATGGCAAAGGCCGTTAAGAATATTTTAAGACTTAACGGTACTCTACTACCTAATGTACTTAAAATCGCCAGGGCAAAGGCGATATCGGTGGCCATTGGGATTCCCCAGCCTTTTGTTGTTTCTGGATTTTGGTTTAACACCAAATACAGTCCTACTGGAACTAAAACACCACCTACCGCAGCCACAAAAGGGAATGCTGCTTTTTTGACTGTATTTATCTCGCCTACGAGCAATTCACGTTTCAATTCCAACCCGATTAGAAAAAAGAAAATGGCCATTAAACCATCATTGACCCATAGAATTAACGGTTTTTTTAGTTCGAAATCTTGAAACGATATACCTATTTCGTATTGCCATAAGTTTTCATAAGAAGCACCGTACGGCGAGTTAGCCCATATAAGTGCTATAATAGTCATTCCGAAAAGTAGCATCCCTGCAAAACTTTCTAGTTTGACGAATTTTTGAAACGGCGTGAGTAGTATTTTTTTAATCATTATAGTTGGTGATTATAATATTTATTGGTTAAACGATACCCAATGCTGTGGAAAGCGTAGATGCTAATCCTAAAAAGCTTAGAAATCCGCAAATATCTGTTACCGTTGTTAAAATTATTGAGGAAGATGTTGCTGGGTCTTGTCCTATCGCTTTTAGTCCTATAGGAATAACTGCACCTGCAAATCCTGCAATGACCATAGAGAGAATCATAGATATCCCTATCACCACAGCAATCCCTAGAGAACTGGACCAGAAAAAAACAACAATACCGGTAGTAATGGCAACTGCCACACCATTTATAAAACCTACCATAAGTTCTTTTTTTGCTACCCGCAGCCATTGCCCTATTCTAATTTCCTTTAACGCCAGGCCCCTTATGGTAACAGCTAAGGCTTGTGAACCTGTATTACCCGATTGACCTGCAACAACAGGAAGAAATATGGCTAAAATAGTAATCTTAGCAATTGTGTCTTCAAAAAACCCAACAACCATTGAAGCCAGAAATGCGGTAACCAAGTTGATTTGAAGCCAAGGTAAGCGTTTGCGCACAGCAAAAGACGTTCTAGAAAGTGCGTGCTCTTCTTTACCAGCACCGAACATGGTTTGTAAATCACCACTTACCTCTTCCCGAGAGACTGCGAGTACCATATCGTTTCTTATGATCCCCAGTAAATGATTGTGAATGTCAACTACTGGAATTTGTAAAAGAGAATGCGTTTCAATGCTATTTAAAACCTCTTCTCTAGTTGCCATGGCTTGTACGCTGTGTACCTGATACATCAGCTCATCAAGTTGCTGTTCTGGCTTGGCTATTGCTATGTAATGAACGGGAACCCTACCTATTAGTTTTGCCTCATCATCGACAATATACACCGTGAGAATTCTTCTATCGCCTAGTTTTCGCAGTTTTGTAAGTACGGTCTCCACGGTATCATCTTTAGAACAGCTAAGCAAATTGGTTTCCATAAGGAAGCCAGCGGTATTCTCATTGTAATTTAGAAAGTCCTTGATTTCCCTTGAAGTGATTTTAGGAAGTAATGCCAGTTTTTTATCAACAGCATCGCGGTTCAGTCTTGATAGCACTCTTGCAGCCCTATGGGTATCGGCTTTGGTGAAAATTTTTTTAAACATATCATCATTCATTATGGAAAAAACATCAACAATGACGTGAGTAGAAAGTTCAAAAAATACGTGTTGCGCAGTAGTCTTGGTAGAAGTATCGAGAAACGATAGTATCTCTTCACGATTTACCTTTTCCAAGTCAGTGGCAATCTCTCTTACTGTTTTTACTGAAAATTCCTTATTTAGCATAGTTATGAAAGTTCTTGATTAATCATTGAATTATCCTGAAGTTCATTTTTAAGATGGCTTAATTTTCTAATCGTCTTTTGGATAAATATATTATTAGGTAAGGTTATCTCTTCTTCACTATCAATCACTTTTATTTTAGTGAAAAATAATCCTATGTTCATCACTACCCCTCTTATTTCATAATCTTTTGTTTCCATAATTGCTATGGCATCCCCAATTTTAACTGAATGACCGAAGAAAATAATAATGCTTGAAGTAATGTTAGATAAGAGTGACCATTGTGCAAAAAAAGCAACCCCTACAATTGTCAATATGGAACCTACAAACACTGCAAGTTCGGACTGTTTTACACCCCAAATAATCATAAGTACGGTAGTACATACGAGTAGGGTGATAAAATTAATAACCCTTCTAATTAATTGGCTTCTGGATTTTTGGATTACCTTATCTATAATGGTTTTATTGATAAGTTTATTCATCGCAATTCGAATGCCTATGAATATAGTTATGACCACAATTGATTCTATAATTTTAGTGTAATAAAGTTCCATTGGTTTTTAAGCTGTAAATTATCTGATTATTATATAAAGTTGAAAAAATAAATTTGTATCTTCTTTAGTACTTAGAGAAATGAATTATTCAATAGGCTAAAAAATCCCTATAGGTTTGTTATAGGGATTTAGAATTTACTGTATTAAAATATTTAGTCCTTATTAAAAGTCACTTTTCCTGTTTCCATATCATATAGAGCAGATACAATCATAATTTCACCTTCATCTTCCATTTTTGCCATCGTAGGTGATTGCTCTCTTATATTCTTAACCGTGCGCATCGCATTGTTATTAATAACCAGATCGGTAAACTTGATATTTTTGGTAGTGCGGTCACCTTCAAATTCAGTTTCTTTAACCGCAGGTTGAATCTCATCGATAAGGTCAGCAAGAGAATTCATGCCCAATGCTTTTGCGTCAACTTCGTCTATTGTAGATTTTACAGCACCGCAAGCTGTGTGTCCCATTACAATAACTACTTTAGAACCTGCAACAGCTGTCGCAAATTCCATCGAACCTACGATATCTGCATTTTCAATATTACCTGCAACACGAGCTACGAATATATCACCGATTCCTAAATCAAAAACGTCTTCTACCGGTACACGACTATCCACACAAGATAGTACAATAGCCTTTGGATATTGACCTATCATTGCTTTTCTGCGTTGCGCAGAATGGTCACGTTGGGTCAAATTATTATTCATAAAATTCTCATTTCCTTTCTTTAGTCTTCCTACAATTTCACCTGGTGTCATCCCTGCTTGGTCTTCAGCGGTCAAAATACTTTCGACTACTCTTTCTTCGATGAGTTCTTGTTGGGTTTCTTGAGCAATAGGCTCTGATTTTTTGGTTTCTTGGCAGGATGCTAAAAATAATACTGCGGAAATTAGAACTAATTGTAATGTGATTTTTTTCATTTGTTATTTAATTAAGGGTTAAAATTAATAGTTAAAAAGTATGGTGAATGCTAAACTGTAACTGTCCTTTTTGCCAGTTATTTGTGGTTTGTTCCATCCATCCCAACTGCACTCTAAGATTGTCTTTGATGACATAACCCAAACCCAAATATGTTCTGTTTCTGTCAAAAAATGCTACTTCACGTCCGTTTCCTATCTCGCGTTCGCCATTAATAAAAATCTCGTTGTACATAGCTAAATAGTAAGTATTCTTAACCAGGTTCGTATTATTAAAAGGAACGTTTACAAATAGGTTATAGCGGTATCTTGTCCTGAAATCTTGATCTTCCACCCAGCGTTGTTCATATCTAAAACGATGCGTTAAAAGTAATCTTTTTAAAATGGAGTTAGAAAATAGTGCTTCCTGATAGATACGATTCTCTGAAACTGGGCTATCTCTATCTATTCCATATTGCCCTGTAGTGATATTTGCAAATCCTAACGTAAACTTTACGCCAGAATCTGTTGGACTATAAGTAGCACCAGAACGCAATAATAATTGTTCTCTATCTCCCAGACCCCGCCAGTCTCTATATTGTATATCTCCCTGAATACCCCAGTTTGATTCTTTGAACGTGGTATTGTAAAAATACATATACCAAGCACCTAATTGGTCTTCATTAGGCCCTTGTGCGTTTACGTTGGTAAAGCAAATTAGGTAGGTAAAAAAAAGTAATACCAATTTTTTCATTCTGTTTAGTGTTTAGTATAATTTCCTCAACAAAAATAAAATAATAGTATTACTATTATAATGTTTTAACATAAATTTAATAGCAACACTATTATTTTAATAATTAATACTTTCAATTCTCTAATTTGGAATCTATAAAAATGCCGATTAACTTATTTTTTCAAAAAGACAAATAAATTGTTTATATGAGTTAAAAATTTTCCAGGATGAGACTTTGATGTGCATATATTAATTGTGTGATTTTTCGAGAATGACTATTTTTTTAAAAATGAAATCTAGCAAGTCGGAAATATTAAACGTGCCTTTAAAAATTACTTATATAATAGGGCTGCAAAATTTTGCTAGCCCTATTTATTATACTCTGTAGTAATCAACCATCTATTCTGAAATCGCAATACCATCTGTAGTAAAGGCAAAACCTTGTTGTCCTAAGATACCAACCATAACTCCTTGAAAAATTGGCTTAATAGATTCATTAGCCCCCCAAGTAATCAAAAAATTGGCTCCACTTCCGCCCAAAGTATCTTTCTCTTCAATCACATATTCTATAGATTCTAATGGTTTAAGATAAATAGGTTGTTTTATGTAACTTCTTACAAAATCTCCTTGGGTATTGTAATAATCTGCATTTTTGATAAATAGCGAATCTTTTGGACTGGTATTTCTGATGCTTAATGTAGCTGTAAGCAGAAATCGATAATCTTTGGTCTTATTATAGATGTCAGAATATATCGGTACATACATTTGTTGTTTTATCGGGTAACTAAAATTTTCATTGTCCACAATCATGTTTTCTTTAAGTATTCCTTGTTCTAATTGTTTGTTAGGATTTTGTTTAGTACATCCCGATAGAACAAGAAAAAAAACTGATACAGCACAAAAGCTTTTACATATATCCATAACACATGAAAATTACTATTAATTTAGATTGAAATTACATTTTTTTGGGATGTAATTGGGTATTGTTACCAAAATTTTATACAAAATTTCTTTTTAATACATTTACAGAACAAGCACCACGCTATGAAGAAAAATAAACCTGTTCATAAAAAAAAAAGTAAAAGACCAAAATCCTCTCAAAGTTTAGGAAAAGCCCCAGGAACTGTAGTATATATTGGCGAAAAGGAGCATCTTGACACTAAAATTGAAATTCAGGATTATACCAGAGATACCCACAATATTTCTGAAACAGACAATGTTAAAGATGCATTTACCTATAAAGGGAATGATCATGTTACCTGGATTAATGTAAATGGCCTAAATCACACCGAAGAGATTATCAGCATTGGTGAATTTTATGGATTACATCCTTTAATTCTTGAGGATATAGTAAATACCGATCAACGCCCGAAGATAGATGAATACGAAAACTACATCTTTTTGGTGCTAAAAATGATGTATTTCAATAAAGAGAAAGAATTTATTGTAGAGCACATTTCTATAGTATTAGGAAAAGATCATGTCATTACTTTTCAAGAATCTGACGAAGATATTTTTGATCCTGTAAGAATTCGAATAACTAATGCTAAAAGTAGAATTCGTAACTCTGGAGCAGGATACCTTGCCTATTCATTGCTTGATGCCATTTTTGATAATTATTTCGTGGTTATTGATGACCTTGGTGATAAAGTAGAACAATTAGAAGAAGAGTTGTTTAACGAAAAAGAAGGAGATAATATTACGCAGGAAATACAATCGCTTAAACGTGAAATCCTACGTATTCGAAGAAGTATTTTACCACTTAGAGAGGTTATCGGTAGGATTGTTAAATCTGATACTGCTCTTATCTTAGAAAAAAACAAGGACTATTACAGGGATTTATATGATCATATCATTCATATACAAGAGAATATTGATGTCTATCGAGAAATGATCTGGGGGCTTATGGATATGTATATGACTACCATCAGTAATAAAATGAATGGTATTATGAAAGTACTGACCATAATAGCAACGATATTCATTCCTTTAACTTTTATTGCAGGAATATATGGAATGAATTTTGACCATATGCCTGAACTTAAATACAGATACGGGTATCACATCCTAGTCTGCATTATGATTCTAATTTTTATTGGATTATTGATTTTTTTCAGAAAAAAGAAATGGTTATAGCATGATATAATATCGCTCAATAATTACCTGCAGAACATCTATCTTTTTATTAACCCATAATAACATATTCCATTTGAGACACCATTTGGATCAAATGAGTTAATAAAATCTATAGAATTTCATTTACTTACCTGTACGCATTAATTAATATATGTTTTAATTTTTTTTCAAAATTTAATTGATTCTAAATTAAAGTGTGAAGGATAAAAAAATAGAAATGAAAAAACTAGTTATGCTTACCATAGCAGCAATATCATTAATCGGTATTACAATTTTTACATTACAAAATTCTCAAGTAGTTGCTATTAAACTATTTTTTTGGGAAGCCGAAGCATCTTTGTCTATGATCCTATTTACTACATTTTCAATAGCAATATTGATAACAGTTGTCGCTATTATACCAACGATATACCACTTAAAAAAGCTTAGAGATCAATCTCAAAAAAAAGTAAAATCATTGGTTAAAGAAAATGAAAAGTTAACAGAACCAGAGGCAAAAAGTATCCTATCTGAAGGACAGATAGAAAAATAATAATAAACATATAAAACTTATGGAAAACACATTAAAAAAACAAAAATCATACAAAAAATTAGGGTTTACTTATCTTGAAACTGCAGAAATCGTTGTAGCATTAAATAAACTTTTAGCCAATTATATAGTGCAATATCACAAACTGCGAACATTTCATTGGAATGTAGAAGGAGGTGATTTTTTTGAATTGCACGAACAATTCGAAATAGAATACAACGAAGTAAAATCACAAACTGATACTATAGCAGAAAGAATAAGAGTATTTGGATTAAAACCTAAATATACCTTACAGCAACATTTAGGTCTAGCTGATATTAAAGAACTAAAGGATGACTTAGCGCCATTGGCTATGGTACAAGAAGTGCTCAAAGACTTTAGGATTTTACACGATTCTTTATTAGATGTCTTAAATGCCGCTTTAGCATCTGGAGATACGGTAACTGAAGAAATTGTTACTCAGTTCATGAGGCGATTAGAAAAAAGACACTGGATGTTTACTGCCTGGTCTAAGGCTTAAAAATAAACTCAATCGAAATCAGCTTTTGAACAATAATATTGAAAACTTTTTAGTAATGTTAACTACAGCATCTGCTTTTGTTTTTAAAGTAACATTACCAATGATTTTTTTATAAAATAAAATTAAAAAAATTAAGATTGAAGTTATTTAATTATGGAAACTTATTACAGATTTTTTAGAATTTACTTTAACCCCCTTTTCAAATTTCTTAAAGATTTACCTGCAGCAAGTAGATATGCAATTTTTCGATAGACATTTATTTCAAATATATTTTAATACATGGCCAAAATAAAAATCAAATTCAAAAAAAAATTAGTAAAATCTTTACTAATAATGATCATAGGTGCTACTATTCTATACGTATTAGCTATGTTATTTGTGATGGCCTAATAATATAATAACCTTTAAAAAAACTATGAAATCAAAACACACAATTCAAAGACCCGGACTTCGGAAAAAATTTTTTGGAAGTAAAGCCTATCTAAGAGGTGTACAAAAAAGAATCAAAAAACATATCAAACCCAAAAAAGCAGTCTCTTTTTAATTTTCCACTCACCTTTCCAAACTTAAAACAACATCTAATAATGAAGAAAAATTAATCTAAGACAAATGAAAACAGTTTTTGAATACACTAATATAAGTGCAAGCGATAGATTAGAATCTTTTGCAGAAGAAAAATTAAGCAATCTGTTCAATAAATATCCTTTTGTTATTCGAGCAGACATATTTTTCAAAAAAGAGAATAAAAGTGATGATACCGGCCATATTTGTGGTATTCGTTTAAGTGCTCCAGGCCCCAGATTATATGCTTCTTCAGACGAAACGAACTTCGAAGAGGCAATTACCGAAACTATAAGAGATCTTAACGATCAATTAGAGAAGCGAAAAGACAAAATGAAATCGTATTAAGAATTAAAAAGAAAAAATCATGAAAATATTATTTGTATTAACGTCTCACGATAAGCTTGGTGACACTGGTGAAAAAACAGGATTCTGGATAGAAGAATTTGCAGCACCCTATTATTATCTTTCCGATAAAGGTGCTGAAATAACATTAGCATCACCAAAAGGAGGGCAACCTCCGATTGATCCAAGTAGTGACAAACCCGAAAATCAGACTGAGGCTACACAACGCTTTCATAAAGACGAGGATCTTCAGGAAAAACTTAGTAAAACTTCGAAATTAACAGAAGTTAATGAAAAAGATTATGACGCAATTTTTTATCCCGGAGGTCATGGCCCCCTTTGGGACTTGGCAGAAGATAAGGATTCTATAAAGCTACTTCAATCCTTTTTTGAAAACAACAAACCTACCGGACTAGTGTGTCATGCACCTGCAGCATTAAAAAATGTAAAAATAAGTGACGGAGAATACCTCGTGAAAGGTAAAAAAGTTACAGGTTTTACAAATAGCGAAGAAGAAGCTGTAGAATTGACCAATGTAGTTCCATTTTTGGTCGAAAATATGTTAAAAGACAATGGAGGAAAATATAGTAAAGCCGATGACTGGAAAGCCTATTCTGTACAGGATGGAAATTTGGTTACCGGACAAAATCCTGCTTCATCTGAAGAAGTAGCAGAGAAATTATTCAATATGTTGAAGAATTAAATCTTTAACAGCAAATTATATAGTACACATAAAATGCAGGAATTTTGAAGTCCTGCATTTTTTTATATAAATACTAAACTAGGTGTAAACAGATTATTCAATATCTTAGAACAATATGAACTTACTAACCATCATTACATTCTTTTCAGCAATATCCTTTCTTTTCTATGGATTCAGTTGTCTATTTTCTAAGCATATGAAAAATGAATTTATTCGGTTTGGTCTTGAAAAGAGAAGAAATGTAACGGGTATATTACAAATACTTGGAGGCTTAGGATTAATTATTGGTTATTTTTATTTTCCTATTCTTATCGCAATAACTTCCATCTGTCTTGCCTTACTAATGCTACTTGGTTTTGGAGTACGAATAAAAATTAAAGACCCTATCCTAGCTTCTATGCCGTCATTATTATATGCTATTCTTAACTTATATTTATTTCTTCAATATACTTCTATTTCAAAACTGTTTTAAAAATAAAGTCTTATGTGGCTACTCGCTGCAATAAGAGTACACATTACAAAAAACAGAAAAGCTGGAAAAGATTTATATAATGGATCTTTAATTTTAAAATGCATAGCTATTGATCCTAATAAAAGAGTTGCCAGGCCAAGTGCTGATATTTCTTTTAGTGCAGGATACCATATCGATACTATTAATAAGATTGCCAAAATAACCTTTAGCGCTCCAATAAGATAACAGGACCAGGTCGGAAGCCCATAAACTTGAAACTCTTCGATAATGGTACTGGCATTACCACCTCTCCATTTTGTAGCTTTTTTATTCTGAACAAGCCATACGTTTAGTATACTTAGTCCAACGATAACTTGCATAATAATGATTACATAATTCATGATGAGTAGTTTTAATTATTTCTTAGTGCCTTTGTTTCGAAGTGCTTTATATTGATCTTCATTTTTTATGCTTGGTCTATTGTTCTCCATCATTTTCTTCTTTTGTATTTATATCAACAATAGTTTTATCAGAAAAAGTATCAGATTTTTTATTGTTAGAACCATCCTTGTGAATCACATGAACTTCTCTTTGAGGAAATGGTAAAGAGATACCTTTATCTTCTAAACGCTTCTTAGCTTCTTCAACCGTAAAAAAATGAATTCTCCAATAATCATCTAACGATGCCCAATACCTAAGTGATAGGGTAACTGCACTATCACCAAGATTTGAAACAACAACTTCTGGCGGTGGGTCTTGAATAACTCCTTCTTGACCATTAATAAGATCTAAAAGAGTATCTTTTGCCTCTTTTATATTACTACCATATGAAATCCCAATCTCTAAGTTATTACGTCGCATAGGTTCTGCAGAATAGTTAATAATGTTCTCATTGGATAGTTTCCCGTTTGGAATAATTGCCAATTGATTTCCGAAGGTGTTCAATTTAGTCTTAAATATTGAAATTTCTTTTACTGTCCCTGAGACTCCTTGCGCTTCAATAAAATCACCAATTTTAAAGGGTTTAAAAAATAGAATCAATACTCCACCGGCAAAATTAGATAAAGAACCTTGCAATGCTAACCCAACCGCCAAACCAGCGGCACCCAAAACGGCTACCAAAGAAGAAGTCTGAACTCCTAGTTGTGTAATAACCAAAATGATCAATAGTATTTTAAGACCAATATTTATTAAATCATACAAAAAGCTTTCTAAAGTTTCATCATAGTCCTTCTTTTGAAAGAATTTACGTAACCCTCTACTAAACAAGTTGATCATCCATATTCCTACGAAAAAAACAACAATTGCTGAGAGTACACCGGGTACAAAGTCCCACACCCATTCTAAAAATTGTTCCCAGTTTTCTTTTGTAAGTCCTAATTTTTCCATTTTATTTCTCAATTATTAAAAATATATTTTTACTATTGACCTCAATAAATTTATATTTTCTAAAAGTAATTTAATTTGTAAAGAAACTTCTGATTTTATCTGCCAGAAATACAGGTCTGTCTTCTGAAACCCAATGACTACATTTTTCTACCACCTCATATGATATATTCGTAGCGTATCTTTCTATAGTTTTAAAAGCTGCTTTTTCATCACCCCCAAGTCTACCACCAAATCCTAATTCTGCACCAACAAAATGAATTGGCATCGTTAACGATTTTTCAGGTAAAACATCTCCGCTTTCTGTTACATGTTGTTGCTTATGGTAATATGAGGCTCCACATTCTATAACTCCAGGTATTTTTGCGGTTCGCACATACTCATTGATATCATCCAGATGTATAGCCCCAACATTATAAACCCATTTGCTAAAAAATTGGCCGATAAATTGTTCTTCGCGGCCTATAGCTACCGTTGTGGCAAGACGAGAAGCGTTTACCGGAAAATGCCAGATGTCATTTATGTTTTGAGCGAGCACTTTTCCCATTTCAGGACCCGCAATCGATGTTTCCGTTAAAAATAATTTTTTTACTAAATCAGGATAATAAGCACTCATCGTAATAAGGCCCGGGCCACTCACATCATGACCAACTACATATATTTCCTGTAATCCCAAGTTTTCTGAAATGAATTTCTTAATCAGGTCTGCAATAGTCTTATTATCAAACGCTGGTGGTGGATCACTATCGCCCAATCCCGGCATGTCGAATGCAATACATGTAAAATCGTTTGCTAATTGCGGCAATACTTTTCTCCATTCGAACCAAGAAGCCGGCCATCCATGACCAAAGAGTATTACTGGCCCTGTTCCACCAATTACATAATGAATATCGACATCTCCAACTTTTGTCCTTCTATGTTCAAATGTTTTTGCAAACTCAACTTTGTCAAATTTTGCAGCCGTCATTATCCTATCTTTATAATATAAATCCTTGGGATCTGTACTAACTTTTAAATTCTCCATAACTTCAATAATTTTATTTTAACATATCAAGAAATTACAACTACCTGTTACATAGTTCATAATATTTCAATCAAAATACGCTTCAATTTCCTGTTTAATATTTTCCCATTGTTCTTTTTCTCCGTTGAAAGCTCTCATTACTTCTTTGATTTTTGAGATTCCAAAACCTTTGGCTTCCTCAAAACCAATTTTTGGTGGTAAAGACAACTCGGCATTGGTAACTACTGCATCAATAATAAAGGGTTTTTTAGAACTTTTTGCCATTTGAACAGCCGCCAAAATATCTTTTGCATGAATAACTTTTATTCCATCGCCTCCACATAATTTTGCGTATTCTGCAAAATTGAAATTATCTACTTTTAACGCATCAAAATTTGGTGCCAGTCCAGCTTCTTCCATTTCAATCTTTACAAAACCCAGTTGAGAATTATTGAATACAATAATCTTAATGGGCAATTCATACTTAACAGCAGTAGAAAAATCTTGTAATGACATATTAAAAGCGCCATCTCCAATTAATCCCCAGACCTCTCGATCAGGAAATTGAAGCTGTGCTCCAATAGCAGCTGGCAGACCAACTGCCATTGATCCGTGATTAAAGGACCCTATGATTCGCCTGTCAGAATGAAAATTCATAAAATTAGAAGCCCATATTGCTGCAGTTCCTGTATCTATTGTAAAAATAGCATCATTAGAAGCCAGATCGCTCGTTACTTTCGCAAAGATGTGTGGATGCAAGGGTTCCATATCTCTAGCTGGATTTGCTTTTTTGTCATTAGACGCTTTCCAATCATTAAACTTTTCTACTGAGCTTTTTAAGAAGGAATCATCTTTTTTTTCTGCACATAATGAATGTAATGACGTAATTGTAGTTTTTATGTCTCCATGTAAACCCAATGTAACAGGAGAGCGATTACCTATATTTTCAGGTCGAATATCTATTTGAATTGTCTTAGTATCATAGGGTAAAAAATCAGTATAGGGAAAGTCTGTTCCCAACATCAATAAAAGATCACAATCCATTACTGCCTTGTACCCAGAAGGATTGCCAATTAATCCTGTAAGCCCAACCACATTTTCTGTGGTGTGATCAAATATATCTGAGGCTCTTAACGTATGTGTTATGGGTGCTTTTAATTTCTTTGCAAGATGAACCACTTCTTCTTTTGCATCTTGACATCCTGCTCCTGCTAAAATTCCAATTTTAAGAGAATTATCAATCATTTTTGTTGCATTATCCAAATCATCTTTGATTGGAATAGTCACACTTTTGGATCGAAAAACATTATGAACATAGTTCTTATTTTCGGCTTTCATTTTGGCTATATCGGCAGGAAGCTCTATTCTACATACACATTGGTGATTAATCGCTATTCGTATAGCTCGCAGGATTACTCTGGGGGCTTCTTCAGGCGATCTAATGACCGCTTGATATTCACAAACATCGTCATATATTTTTTTAAGATCTGCTTCTTGATGATAATTAGTACCTAAATGCTCTATAGGTATTTGACCCGTTATTGCGATTACAGGAGAACGTTCTTTTTTAGCATTATATAAGCCGTTAATTAAATGTAACGCACCAGGACCTACAGTACTGGCACAGACACCAAAATTATCATTAAGTTCTCCCTGAGCAAATGCTGCATAAGAAGCATTTCCTTCATGATGTACGCCAACCCACTTAATAATATCCTGTTTACCAATAGCATCGATAAGAGGGTTCAAAGCATCTCCTGCAACTCCAAAAATGTGTTTCACCCCTTCTTCTTGTAATATTTCTAATAATTGTTCAGATACATTCATCATTATATTTTTTAATTGAGTATTCAACTTAAGCACCTATTCTTTATTTTTAAAAAACCAGCTGCGACTCAAAAGGTATTGACCATTTTGATACCCTATCTACAGCAGGGATAAGTGTAGCAAAAACTTCAAATTTCCTGGTGTATACTGAGGTATTGTCTTGTAGTTTACCCAGTTTGATTGTCATAGGTGTTTTAATACTTATATTTTCTTTGTTTGCCTCGTCTGATCTTATCAAAACACTTTCTTTACATAAAAAATCGTCCTTCCTTTCATTTCGAACTACTCGCAACACTTTTGTATCATCCCAGTTAGAAATCAGTACAGGAACATCTTTAACTCCGTGAACATCATATACAAAAAGATGTAATAAATACTCCATATTTCCGGATATATCCAATGGATGAAATTCTATTTCAGTTTTTACGATTATTGTATTTGTTTTGGTATTATCTACCTCCACATATTCTGGAATTTTGTCCAGGGTTACTTCTACTATTTTTGCCATATCGTTATAATTTTAAAATTAAAAATGGGGATTAAGAGTTATTATTCAATCCCCATTTTGAAAAATCACTCACACTTAATCACACTTATATAATTATTATTAGCTCGCCAAGAGTTTTATTTTTTCATCCTGTTTCCACATTCTTTGAAGAACTTTCTTGTGTATACAGTAATTGAATTTATTAAATAAATAACTGACCGTTAAAAGAAATCTAAAAACACCCCTGAAGCAATAATTCCTATAACTAATAAAATCAATACTAGCACGATAAACTTTGTTCCTACTGTTGTCTTTGTATTTTTCTGAAAAATATAGTCTCTTCTTTCTTCGTCTTCTTCTTTTACAAATTTCATTTTTGTGTATTTTTTAATTAATATTAATTTATGTAAACCGTTTTCTTATTTACAAATTCCATAATCCCTTCTCTGGAAAGCTCTCTGCCATATCCTGAAGCCTTAGTTCCTCCAAAAGGTAATCTTGGATCTGATTTTACCATTTCGTTGATAAAAAAAGCTCCATCCTCGACATTATCAATTTGTTTTCTTGCCTCTTCAATATTTTGTGTAAATAACATAATGCCCAAGCCAAAAGTAGATTGCGATGCCAACTTAACAGCATGATCTTTATCTTTTGCTCTAATTACAGCTACTACAGGGCCAAAAACTTCTTCGTCAAAAGCTGGCATTCCAGGCTTTACATTGGTAAGAATAGTGGGTTCGAAAAATGTATTATTCCTTTCATTACCAACTAATACTGTTGCTCCTTTTTCTATGGATTCATCGATTTGTCGTTGCACTTCTTCAGCAAGATCAATCCTTGCCAATGTACCTAGTTGGGTTTTAGGATCTAATGGAGTTCCAAATTTTATATTTTTTAAGGCTTCTTTAAATTTTGATAAGAAATTGTCATAAATTTCGTCAACCACAATAAAGCGTTTAGCAGCAATGCAACTCTGACCTGCGTTTTGCATTCTGGCTTTTACTATGACGTCCATATATGTATCCAGATCTGCATCTTCCCATATGACACACGCATTGTTGCCTCCTAATTCTAATACTGTTTTCTTAAGGTTTCTTCCTGCTATTTCAGCAATAGTGCGACCAGCTTTTTCACTTCCGGTAAGACTTACTGCCTTCACTATATCATTTTCTATTATCTTTTCTACTTGTTTATGACTAACAAGTATCGTTTGAAAACAACCAACTGGGTATCCTGCAGTTTCAAAAAGATCCTGGATAGCCAAAGCACATCCTGTTACATTATTTGCATGTTTCAATATAGCTGTATTTCCTGCTGTGATGGTTGGAATGGCAAAGCGCATTACCTGCCAGAAAGGATAATTCCAGGGCATGATAGCTAAAATACATCCTATTGGGTCATAACTAATGAAGCTTTCCTTTGCCTCTGTTTCTATAAGTTCATCTGCAAGAAATTGTTCAGCATTTTTTTCGTAAAAGTCAATCAACCAAACACATTTTTCTATTTCTGCAATACTTTCCCGATAAGGCTTACCCATTTCCATTGTTATCAAGTTGGCATATTCTTCTTTTTGCTGATCCAACACATCGGCCAATTTTTGCAAAAGCTTGGTACGATCCTGTAATGGTTGTTTTTTCCACTTTAGAAATACTTCTTTAGACCTATGTAGTGAAGTATCAATTGCTTCGTTTGTAAATAAAGTATATTCTTTTAAAACTTCTCCCGTAAAAGGATAGGTTGTCGTGATTGTATTTGCCATTTGATCTCATTTTAATTACATGTCAAAGATAGATCGGGGGCAGTAAAAGGATGAACGCTTTTGATATAAATGTTAATTCGTTTGCCAAAAATCATTTCCGTTAACATCCTTACTGTTTGAGTTAAAGCTTACAACTCTTTTTGATGAATTTTGTACTAAACATTTTAAAACTTAAAAATAATAACAATGAGCAATAGTAGTAATACATTTTTAGGAATTATAGCAGGAACTGCAATAGGCGCAACTTTAGGCATCTTATTTGCTCCTGATAAAGGAGTAAATACACGAAGAAGAATAGCCGATGAAGCACAGGCAACCAAAGATCATTTAGCAAGAGAGGCCTCAAATTTAAAACATCAGATAGCAGATACCGTATCTACTCAAAAAGAAACATTAGATACCAAAATTGAGTCTTTAGTTTCTGATGCAAGTTATAAGGCAGATGATGTGATTAACTCTCTCGAGAAAAAATTAAGTGAATTAAAAGCGAAGAACAAAAAATTACAGAAATCGTAATGGGAGTGATTAATGCAATAAATGAAACGTCAAACAAAGCATTTGATTCTGGAGAAACTTATGTCAAAGCTTCCCAAGAATATTATAAGCTAAAAGCTTTCCAACAATTGGCAAGGGCATTTTCATTCTTAAGCAAGTTGGCCATTGTTGGTGGCTTGCTTTTTTTAGCGTTGATATTCTTAACAGTATCCGGAGCAATTTGGTTGGGTCAATTTATTGGCAGTACTGCGTTGGCCTGTTTATTAATGGCTATAGCTCTTTTTGTTTTTACTGGAATAGCATATCTTATTCGCAGAAAAATTGATAATAATATTATTAAAAAAATGTCGAAAGAATTTTTTGATTAATCCTATGGAAAAAACATATACCTCCTTTAAAGAAATAGAACAGGACTTGCGTAAACTGAATTTACAACGTCAGATATGCCTTGAAGAAATGAAACTTCTGAAGTCTGAGTTCAAAGAAGATTTACAACCGTATCAATGGGTTTCTACAATCTTTAGTGCGGTAAAAAAATATGGAATCTTCTATTTGATTAAAAGGCTCTTCAAATAGTAAAATTACGATACGCCAACAACTTCTTCTACAGGTAATTCAGTTCTGTTTTTAAAATCATTGGGGCTAATATCATACTTTTCTTTAAAAATTTTCGAAAAATAACTTCTACTACTAAATCCAATTGAATATACAATCTCTGAGATATTCATATCAGTAGTTCTTATTAAATCTCTAGCAGCTTCTAATCGTACATGTCGAATATATTCTGTTACTGTTCTGGCATATAATAATTTGAATCCTTCTTGAAGCTTTGCTTGTGGCAATCCAGTTTCTTCTGACAGCTGTTCTAAAGAATAATCTTTGGCTACATCCTTGATAATTTTATTAGCCAAACTTCTTATTAACTGTAATTCTCTTTTTAAAAGTGTAGTGGGTAATACTTCTTCTTTCATAGCCCGATCATGTTGCTGAATGTGCATAGACAAAATTTGGTAAATCATACCTTCTATTTGTAATATTCGTATCATGCCTTTTTGCTTTATTTTACGTAAAGCACCGATCTGATCTGCTAATTTTAGATTAAATGTACCAAAATATGCAAAGGCTTTTTCATGATCTTCATCCATAAAAACCTTATACAGCTTTTCATTGAGCTGTGACACGTTATTAAGTCGTTTTTTTAAATATTTTTTTCTAGCAATTTGTATTACGTTAATTTCTAATTTTTCTTCTTTTGGAAAATAACCGTAGTTATATCCACCATCCCGGCTTGTGATAATAACTGACTGAAATTGTTCTAAGGTATGTATTTCATTTTGGTATCCAAATCGATGCCCACAATGTCCTGTGAGGCAATAGGCAAAATGAATAGGGTTATATTCTGAAGCATCCATAATTAAAACAAACTCTTTATGAAATATAATATCATATTCTAGTAAGTTTACTCCCCAATCAAACGTAATAAATCTAATTGAACCGTGTGCATTAAGATTATTAACTGTAAGTGTATACTCCCCCCATCGTTCCTCTATTTTTCCTCCTATAACTTCCTGAATTTGCCTAACTGTTCCTTCTGTATCTTTGGCGGTAATATTAATTTCTATGGCGGTTGTTGGTTCTGCATGCATCTTTAAAATGATTATAAGAGTGAGCAATCTTGTTTAATACAATGTTAAAAATAATAAACAAAAACAAATTATTATTAAATACGGGGCATAAGGTTTTGTTAAGATACATCAAAAAATAAAACATTTTATAAAATAAAAAAAAACTCCCTAAAAGGGAGTTTTTGAAAAACTATTATTTTCGAGTACTTTTAAATCGAATCAAATTCATCCACAAAAAAGTAATCTTTGTCTGCGTTATTCACAAAATATAAGCCTTCTCCAAAAATATACTCTACATTTTTCTTATCAACAATAACTTTGAAACCTCTATCCGTAGCCTTTAATTCAAAACTATCATTGGCATCTTTGGTATATCGTAATACGATGTATTTATCATAGTCGCTATACATGTCATTGTCAATATAGATTAGCTTAGTTACTTGAGCTGGAGTAATTTTTCTATCTTGGTTTAATTCTCCTTTTTCTGCTGAGTTCAACTTTAAGGGGGTTTTACTTGTTTTATAAACCGTTACTCTGTAAGGTATTGTTTTACCATCTTTTTTGAACTCAAATGTTTTTGTTGTTCTTGTCTTTATCATTTGCGAATCGCTCTGTGCAATTGCACCTGTAAGTGTAAATGTGATTAACAATGTAGTTATTAACTTTATCATTTTCATTTTATATAATTTTAAATGGTTATTAATTTCGTTTTTTTTATTGTGCTTCTCTTATCATACTAGTGTCTAAATGGCCAGAAGTGTTTTTTGACCATGCATTTAGCATCCAGCTTGATTTTTCTAACTCCCTTATGTAAGCTCCTATCATGTCAATACTTCCCTCATCACCTGCCTCTTCAGCATGTGTTAGTATTACTCGCATCTGGGTAAGTAATTTTTTATGATCTCCAAGTAGTTCTGTTACCATTTCTGTATCTTTCATCAATGGTGTAATTTCTTCTACAGTAGCCATTTTTATATATTCTTTAAACTGACTTACTGGGTGATGTTGCAATGTTAGAACACGTTCTGCAATCTCATCAATTTTTATTTTGGCGTCATTGTACAATTCTTCAAACTTCACGTGAAGATCGAAGAAGTTTTTTCCTAAAATATTCCAATGGAAACCTCTTAATTTTTGGTAGTATATATTGTAATCGGCTAAAAGTATATTTAACTCTAATACAACAGGCAAAAGCTTTTTCTCATTCATGTTCAAATAATTCATAGCATTTTTTTAAGATTAATAATATATTGAAATTGAACAACTGGATTGTATTACCCTTTTTTGTTCAATACAAAGATATATAGAGCAGAATGGCATCTTTTGCTCATATACTATTTATCTTAACTCTATTGTAAATAAAGAAAACACTAGAAGAAAGTTATAAGAATGCGATATTTTAGAAACTTAGTAGTAGTTGAAAACAAATACCTTTTTGGAATTATACGAAACGGTGTAAAAATGGTGGTAAGACAATTCTTAATCAACCAAAGGTTCGAGGTTAATATAACTATAGTTAATTTCTCCTATATGTTTGTATTCGGCTTCGCGATCATGAAGCTCTCCCCAACCAAAATTTCGTTCGATAGTTTCATCTTTAAATTCCGATAATAAATCTTCAGAAAGTAAAATATATTCGTCTATTGGAATTTTGTTTTTTAATAATCTATGTGCAATAATAACGTCTTCTCCCATAAGTTTTATGTTTTTTCCTATTGGAACTGCACTAATCGCCTGACCATAATGTAAAACAATTTTTAGACCAAGCATCTCTGGAATGTTCTTTCCTTCTTCTGAATTTTTATATTCTTCGTGGAGTATTTTTAACTGCTCATAAAATTCGGTATAAAACAATCTACACTGATAAACCAGCTCTGTAAATGTTGGTAATGGTCCGGTTCTATAAAACAAAATAGCATCTCCTTCAATTTCTGAAACTTTAAGATCTAATTTATTCGCATAGATTACTCTGTTAAGTAAGGATGGTATGACTTTAGAACTTAATTCTATATTTGTAGTACTCATAAACTTAGTAAAACCACTTATGTCAGGTATGCATAGTAAAGTTGGTGTTGCTTTCATATATTGAAGAAAAAAGTTAAGGTTTTAATAGCTCTAAGATACGTTTTAGATCTTGATTATTACTTATGTGTTTTTTTAAATCATTGTTCAATGCCATAATTTCATTTTGCACGGCTTCTACATAACCGGGATATATATCTTTACTATTTCTAACAAAAATCAAGGCACTCAAAAGTTCATAGGAAACCGTGCTATCTGCCTTGGCGTATACACGAATCGGTTCAATCACAATACGCATCAATTCTGAAGCACTTATTTTATTATGAATAATACTAATCTCACAATCAGCTATACCCACAATAGTTTTTGGTTGAATTTTCAATGCCTGGTCTACTAATTGACCTAATTTAGAAATAGCATTGATAGCAGTTCCCGGATCATTAATACCAGGTGACAATGCTTTTACAGCTACCTCAGTCAATTTTATCATACCACCAACACCACTATCGTCTTCATGCCGATTAGACAGAATGTATAAGCAAATATGTAAAGAAGCCAATTCTTCTTCAGAAATAGGTTCTTTGATACCAAGAACAGGATCTCCTTTCCAGATATGTTGATCTGCATAGGGAATAATTTCAATCGTATTTTCTTTGTTTTTCAAAGAATTCTGTAATAATGAGATATCAAACGATCGATAATAACCGGTTTTTTTACTAGGTATTGTTTTCCAGTACTGATAAGAGGTATTTTGGTTTTCAAAACCTTTCTCTTCTTGTTCTTCTTTTTCCTTTTTAAGCAATTTAGTACTAGATGCATAAATCTTGTCTATAATATTATGTATTTGTATGGCTTGAGATATACTGTGAATAAAATATACAAACAACCCAATACAAAATGCTCCCAGTACTGCTGACACCATTACAGAAAATCCTACAGCATTTGTAGATGAACCATAAGCTCCCATGGACATCAAAACAATGATAGCGTATAATATCGTGCCTATATAAAATCCTAAAATGATTTGATGCTTTTTATTGGAAATTAACCCCGGTAAAAGTCTTGGAGAAAAGTTAGAAGAAGCTTGATTTAATACTACCATTACCATAGTAAAACTAAAAACGGTTAATGATAATATTCCGCCAAACAATGTAGAAAGAATTGTTCTAGCAGTTTCATTATCCTGAACCAAAAGATACGGCACTTCTTTTTTTAACGCATTGATAATCTCAAGATTCTCTACAAATAATAAAGTAATTGCTAATAAAAAGAATCCTGCACTAATTAACACAGGATAAAATGCGATGCTATGAAAGATAGTACTCTTTACTCTTTTTAAAAACTTTAATGTGGATTTCATAGCTATTTATCTGATTTTCTTAAAACAATGGATTAACGATATTCAGGGTTTTCAAAATTCCATCGTGTACCATCATCCCAATCTTCCCTGGAATTACCGTATGAATCATAACCATCATTGTTCTTTAACATAGCAGCTAAATGAAGTAAGTTATACGTCATAAAAGTAGTGTTTCTATTTGTAAAAGCATTGTTTTTTGCACCAGACTCTTCATCCAGATAACTTGGCCCTGGTCCGGCTTCACCAATCCACCCACAGTCTGCCTGCGGTGGTATACTATAACCCAAATGTTGTAAGGCGTACAAAATACCCATGGCGCAATGTTTTATCCCATCTTCATTACCCGTAATGACACACCCACCTACTTTTCCATAATAAACATACTGACCTTTTTTATTGGTTCTACCACTCATCCCATAAAGTCTTTCAATTAATTTCGTAGCTACAGATGATTTTTCTCCTAACCATATAGGTGTTCCTACAATTAGAATATTAGCATCCATTATTTTTTCATAGATTTTGGGCCAGTCATCTTTTTCTTTTCCTTCTTCCTTCATGTCGGGCATCAATCCGTAAGCCACATCATAATCTACTAATCGAAGATATTCCACCGTTACATTTTCAGATTTCATAATTTTCTTAGACACATTCATGAGTCCTTCGGTATGACTTTTTTGGTCTGAGCCTTTTAAGGTACAATTAATATACAATGCTTTCAAATTAGAGAAATCAGGTTTTTGCTTAGAACTCATGTCATTTTAGCTTTTAAGGATTATTATAATTTACAATTTGAGGAATTAATTTTTAGTTTCGGTGCGCAATTACCACGCTTATTAACTCAATGCCTATTTAGCAATCTCTATGCTACCATCTTAACTATCAAAACAGTCAATGAAAATTGTATATGCGCACAATTTATTAAAATATCGACCTTACTTTTGGAATATGAAAATAGGGGCTGCTTACAGTCTTAAAACGTAAAAAATATATCATTAGAGCAAATGTGATTTGTTACTACACGGTAGCCCTTATAATTCTTAAACAAAAACCTTTTATTATGAAAAATTTTATAGGATTATTGATGATTATCCTTTTAGTAAGTAGTTGTGATGTTCAACAAAAGAAAGAAGCAAAATTACCTGATGTAGATGTAGAAATAGATACAGAAGCAGGGCAACTTCCAACATTTGATGTTGATTGGGCAGATGTCAATGTAGGAACAAAAACTAAAAAAGTTATGATTCCAAAAGTTGTGGTAGTCATGGAAGAAGAAGAAATTGAGGTACCTTATATTGATGTGGATATGCCAAATTCTGGAGAAAAGGAAGAATTAACATTAACGGTAGAAGCAGAAGTGACGGGTAAAGAACATTCTATCGATATAAAAGAGATCATTGCTGCCAACGACAAACTATATGTGATTTCTAGATTGAAAGAACTAGATCAAGATTTGGGGGACAAAAAATTAAGAGTATCTGATCGTGTAATTCTTTATGCCCCTGACCTTAATGTGAAACACATTATTATAGGTGAAAAACCGGATCGTGTTTTTAATGATCAATTTAAGTATGTGAAAGACATTAATGCTTTTAAATCGAGCTTAAAAAAATCTAAAGTGATTTTCACTAAATAGTATATCTAATTCCAGATAGATATGGTTAGTTGACGAAATGGCCTCTTTAGATAAAATTTAAAGAGGTCATTTTTATTTTAAAATCTACAATGATGAATATATTTGAAGCTTTACGGAAAGATCACGACTTACAAAGGTCACTTTTAGAAAATCTTATAAACACTTCTGGTGATACTGATAAAAGAGATCAAACTTTTGAACAACTTAAAAAAGAGCTTGCAATCCATGCCGATGCTGAAGAAAGACATCTTTATGTACCACTAATCGATAGTGATAAAACTCAGGAAAAAGCAAGACACAGCATTGCAGAGCATCACGATATTGATGAGCTTATCGAGAAATTAGAAGAAATAGAATACTCTTCGTCTGCCTGGCTAAAAATAGCCAAACAACTTAAAGAAAAAGTTGAGCACCATCTTGACGAAGAAGAACATGAAGTATTTCAAATCGCTGATAAAGTTTTATCCGAAAAGGAAAAAAGTAATTTAGCTAAAGACTACATTACACATGTCGATAATAAGCGATAAATTACTACTATTGTTACTATGAAAACAGATTTTACAAATTCTAAGTTTTTGACACAGATCATTAAAGCACCCGAAACAGTGATTGATCAACTAAATTTGGTATATGTGAATGATGATACATTAACGATAACCAGGTTAAAACATAAGAAAGGTTTTCGATATCTCTTAAATGGAAAACAGCTATCAACCAAAAAGGATCTAGAGAGAATTAAAAGTCTTGTAATACCTCCTGCCTGGAATCAAGTCAGAATTGCTGATATAGACAACGGGCATTTACAAGCGATTGGCAGAGACTTAAAAAATCGAAAACAATACCGTTATCACCCACTCTGGAATACCATACGCAACCAAACCAAATTTTATAAAATGACCGCTTTTGGCAGACAGCTTCCCAAAATAAGAAAACAAGTAGATCAGGATTTGGAGCAAGAAAGGTGGTCAAAAACTAAAGTTCTAGCACTCATTATACGGCTAATGGAAGAAACACATATTCGTATTGGTAATGAGCAATATGCCAAACGTAATAAAACCTATGGTTTGTCTACTATGAGGACACGGCACCTCAACATAGAAAAGGACAAACTTAAGTTTGAGTTTGTAGGTAAAAAAGGAAAGAAGCATTCTGTAACATTACGCAATAAAAAACTAATCCGATTAGTCAATCGTTGTGAAGAAATACCAGGTTGGGAGTTGTTTCAATATTATGACGAGCAAGGAGAAAAACATAGTATTGAAAGTAGCATGGTTAACAAGTACCTTCATAACATTAGTGGTGATCTTTTTACGGCAAAAGATTTCAGAACTTGGGCTGCGACGACAATCTTTTTTGAAACCTTGATGGACATGGGAATTAGTACTAAAGAAAAAGAAATACAAAAAAATATTTTAAAAGCATACGATGTTGCTGCAATTAGTTTGGGAAACACCAGAAATGTATGTCGTAAATACTATGTACATCCTTTTGTAGTATCATCTTATGAAAATCGTTCTATAAAAAAAGTATTTAACCAACTTAGTACTTCTGATCAATTAGGAGGTTACTTCACCAATTCAGAACATGCTATTTTAAAATTATTAGAAGACTACACACCGAAATTTTTAAAAAATATTGAATAATCAAAAATTAAAAGAATGAATGATAAACTAATCAACGCCTGGAAAAAGATGTACGAAAAACTAGAATCGTGGCTAGACTCGATTATAGTAAACTTACCCAATATTTTGATCGCTGTTTTTGTATTCATAGTAGCACTTATCGCTTCAAAATACATTAGTAAACTAGCACGAAAGATACTTAATAAGAGTAGACTTCAACCATCGATGAAAAATCTAATTTCAAAGTTTATTTCTATAGCCGTTGTTATTATAGGTTTATTTCTGATTTTAGGTATTCTTAATCTGGATAAAGCTCTTAACACCATTCTTGCAGGTGCTGGTGTAGCTGGTCTTGCTGTTGGTTTAGCATTACAAGGAGCATTAGCAAACACCTATTCTGGTATTATCCTTTCTTATATAAAACACATCAAATTTGGAGATTGGATAGAAACCAATGACTTTGAGGGAGAAGTTATCGATATTGATCTACGTGCCGTTACCATAAAACAAGTAGATAATAATCTGGTATATATCCCCAATAAACTGGTTGTAGACAACCCAATTAAGAATTACTCAACTACTGCACAATCCCGTGTTATTCTTGAGTGTGGTGTTGGATATGAATCAGATTTACGATTTGTCGAAAAACTCACAAAAGAAACCATAGTTTCTAATTTTGAAGCAGTACAGAAAAAAGATGACGTTTTGTTCTTATGGAGAGAATTTGGAGATAGTTCAATTAACTATGAGCTTCGTTTTTGGATTAACTCTACCTCTGCTTTAGAAGTTGCAAAGGCCAAAAGTGAAACCATGATGCTCATGAAAGAAGCTTATGACGAAAATAACATTAACATTCCGTTCCCCATAAGAACATTAGATTTTCCTAAAAATTTTGAGCTGATAAAAGAAACTGAGGAAGCATAAAACACCCGCAAATACCAAAATTATAATGAAAAGTATTAGCCCAAACATCATACGGCAGGTTTTTGTATTACTTCTTATATTCTTGATTGGTGGACTTATCTTCAGAGAAATCTTACCTTACCTTTCGGGTATATTAGGAGCCATAACCATTTATGTGATCCTACGCAAATGGATGATAAAATTAGTACAAAAAGGGTGGCATCCCGATCTTGCAGCGATTACCTTGATGATAGGCTCTTTTGTAGGTATATTAATGCCTGTGACCGGAGTCTTATTCATGTTGGGTAATAAAATTGGTGATGTTACTGAAAACTCTAAAAGAATCGTTATTGCCTTGAAAGGACGTCTAGATACCTGGGAAAACCAATTAGGTTATGATGTTAGTTCTCAAATGGATCCAGATGCAATTTCTTCTTGGGTTACAGAGAATTTACAAAGATTTGCCGGAGGTACGTTTAATGTATTTATTTCTATAGGAATAATGTACTTTTTACTATATTATATGTTTACAAACCGAAGGAAATTAAGAGAATCTCTTTTTGAATACATCCCTATTAACGAAGATAACCTAAAAATCATAGGTGATGAAAGCCAGAAAATGGTACGATCTAATGCTGTTGGTATCCCATTGGTTGCTATTATACAAGGAGTTGTCGCCCTTGTAGGTTTTTTGATTTTTGGAATAGAAGATCCATTTTTTTGGTTTGTAATTGTTACAGTAGGATCTATGATCCCTTTTATTGGCACCCTGATAGCTATATTGCCTGTTTTTATAATTACACACTCTATGGGGCATACTTTTCAGGCGTGGGGTATTTTGATATACGGTCTTGTTGTTGTCGGTTCCTCTGACAATTTGGTTCGATTATATGTTTTAAAAAGATTAGATAATGTACATCCTATAATAACCCTTATTGGAGTAATTGTTGGTGTTCCCTTATTCGGCTTTATAGGGCTAATTTTTGGTCCACTGCTGATAAGTTTATTTCTTATTGTTGTACAGATTTACAAATCAGAATATGGTAAACCAAGTATACGAGGAGATGAAAAATTATAAGAACATCTTTTGTCAGTAATCTCTACTCTTATAAAATTTAGAAGAGCAGATATCAATCCAGTTAAACTCAATTGTAAATGAATTAATACGATCAATTGGTTTACTATAAATTACACATGAATCATTAAAAAAAGACAAATGGAAAATGAAGAAATTATTAAATCCCTTGTACAATGTGCAGTGAGTTGTAGAAAATCAGGTTTTAATTGCCTAAAAGCTGATAATATAGATGAATTAAAAGATTGTATAGAAATAAATGTACTTACGGCAGAGATATGCGAACGATCAGCAGAAATTATGATTGTTTCAAATTCTAATGAAACAGACAAGCTGGTTGAACATTGCAAAACTCAACTTTTATTGTGCATAGAAGAATGCGAAAAACACAATAATATACATTGTATAGAAAGCGTAAGTTCTTGTAAAAAATGTGTTGAGATCTGTAAGAATTTTATTTTGAATATCTCACCAAAATAAAATCCAGTTATACATATAATAAAATCATTACTACAAAAAATTGTTTCTAAGTTGTACTAATCTTGTTTAATATTGTTAGGTTATTTTTTGTTTTCAATTCTTCAATAATGTGACTACCTTCTATTCCTTGAAATATTAAAAATGTCATTAGCCGAGTAATTACTTCTAAAATATCGACCGGTATAGATTTATCTCTTATTGACATAGCACATTTTTCAATAATATTTTCATCATAGATAAAACACTTGTTCATAATGGGTATGTATTTTGAGTTTTCAAAAACTCTTTTCAAATCCAAACCGTTATGCTTTTGAATTCCGTTTTTGATAAATAGCACATCTGGTTCAATTTTATTGAAAGTAAAAGCTTCTGTCAACTCATTTGCGTACCTATTTCGCTCTACACTCTGATGATTTAAAAATCTTTTAAGTTCTACAATTTGTACATACTCAGCCGCCTCAAAATATCTTTTTTCAGATTCAAAGATCATTTTTAACAGTTCTTGTATTCCCATATCGTTTTTCTTCACAGGATTTGCATTTACTTATTCACAATGAATGCATGTATCACTCCAGGGAGCCAACCAATTAGTGTTAATAACAAACTTATTAGAAAGGTAGTACCTAAGCCATGTTTAAGAAAAACGGCTAGCGGGGGTAAAATAATATTTAAAATAATCGTGAGTAAAGACATAATGTTATTTTTTTTAAAATGTATAATTAAGTTTTTGGTTGAAGAAGATGCTAAATTCATTTACCAATTCTTCGTAGTTTTATAATTAAGCTATAAGTATTATCATTGTATGTGTTGGATTTCATTTTCACTTTTGAGCACATAATCTCCATCATCTTGTTTTATAAATAATGCTTTGTTGGCTTCTTCGCCATTTCTGGTAACTTCTGTCCCTTTGATTGTTTTGGTCACTTTTTCTGTATATGTTTCTTCAACTTTACCTTCGGCATAACCTTTACCCCATTTCCACTGTACTCTAGAACCTTTTTGTATCATTTTTTTCTTTTTATCGCAATTTCATTAATACCCTCCATATTTATTAATGCAATCAAAGCATTTGTTGACTCAAACCCTTTACTAATGTGTGATTTATCTAATAAAAAGTTAAATTTTAAATGAGTCAATTTTTCATTTATCTGAGCAAATAAAAGCCTTGAAACGAAACTACCTTTAAACAAAAAAAATTATATCGAGAAAATGATACTTCAATTTATTTTATTAATAGTAAGCGGATTTGCATCTGGAGTTATTACAGTAGTCACAAGAGGAATGATAAGAGAAAGAGACCGAAAATAATTAGTACTTACATAAATCACAAGATGTTAAGCGGTAAGCATCTTTAAATAATTATCGTTCACATAAAAAACTAAAATCTATGAAAACGTATTCTGAAGATGTTGGAAACAAATTAAATGATTTATTAGAAAAAACGTATGATGCAGAAAAAGGCTTTAAAAAGGCAGCAGAGAATGTAGAGCATGCCGGATTAAAAAACTATTTCAATCATAAATCTCAAGAGCGTTATGACTTTGGTCATGAATTAAAAAACGAGATTAAAGCTTTTGGACAAGAAGTTGATAAAGGAGAAAGTACAACAGGAACTGCTCACCGAACCTGGATGGACATTAAGGCTTTGTTTTCTTCAGATAATAAAGAATCTATGCTAGAAGAAGCGATCAGAGGAGAAGAGTCGGCTGTTGAAGAATATAACGATATTTTATCTGAAACTAATTTACCAAATAGCACGCAAGCATTGCTCATGCAGCAAAAAAACAAAATTATGGACGGACTATCTTCCATAAGAAAACTAGAAGATCTAAATTAAAGATATAGTTATTTTCCATGAAAAGGTCATTCAGAACGCGCTAAACAACGCAATAGTCTATCGGGGGATAAAAAAGACTTTTCTGAATGATCTTTTCTTTTTTTATTTCTTTCCTCTTTCAGATGCTTCTTTGGCATCTTCAAAATTTACAGAATCATCTGTCATTGCTTTAAAAGCTTCAATCCAAGCATTTTCGAAAATACTAAATACTGTGGTCCAAATATCACTTTCTATACTATTTAAGTCTCCTTCTAAAGGTACTTTTGTTGCTAATGTATTATTTTTATGATTTTTAAGTACAAATTTGAAAAAACCAACAAAACCTTCCCATAGTGTTTCCAGAAAGCCATCCTCTTTACCTATAAGTTCTGAATCAACTAACATAGGTTTTATGTATCCTTTCAAAAAACCATCTGCAATGGCAACTTCACTATAAATGTTATACTCACCACTTTTAAAATCTATACCGGCATAATAATTTGTAAAATCATTAAGAGACCTAGCATTAGCATTTTCTAAAGAAAAAGATATATCCATATCGGGAATTGTTTTAACAATATCCATCTTTCCTTGTAATTTTACACTACCTTTTCCTATAGAAACTGCATTAGCAGTTAGTGAAGAAGGTAATTTTTGATCTTTACGAATCACATTACGTAAGTTTTTAGCTTCTAACTTAATTTGATCAAAATGTAAATCGATATTAGGATCAGCAGATAACTGAACAAATGCTACTTTACCATTATTAATCTGTAATCTATTGATATCAATAGGTATCAAATCGGTCAATGCTTTTGTCCAGTCGTTGATCTCAGGGCTTTTTGAATCTTCGTTTTCGTGATCTTCAAAAATATAGGTAAGCTTTGGCCTGGTCATTATGATTTCACTTACTATTTTACCTCTCAAAATAGATCGCCATTCAACAGAAACATCAGTTTTTTCAAAATCCAGAAATGGAATCTGAGATCCTGCATCGACTTTATTAAGATATAACCCATCAATAACATAAGCACCTCTTAACAATGAGATATCTATATCGTCTACCTGACCGTAATATCCAGGGATATCTGCCAATACATTATTCACGTATTTCTTTACATAATAAGGCAACAACAGCCTACCTACTATTAAAAGAATTATAATTATTGTTGGAATAATAATTCTCTTTTTTCTGTATATGTCTCTGCCTTTATGACGTGTCATAACTTTATTACTTATATTAAAATCTTAAAAATAAAAAAAAGAAGCTGTTTGGAACAACCTCTTTTTCATTCTCACAATCAAAAAAAAATCTAGTTGTTTTCAGCCAGTAAACAGTCTTTATAAGAAGCTACTTTACGATCTAATAAAGCCAAACCTTCGCTACGCGGGGTGTTTGGATCAATCCTTACTTTGCCACCATCTGGAAGATGCACTACAAAAAACCCTTCTTCAAAAGAAGAAAGTTTAATTACTTCTCCATTAGGTTTGATGGCACTCCACGATTTTTGTGATGGACTATATACAAGATCAAGTTTTTCACCTTTTCTTTGACCATCAATCACATTAATCTGTAATCTGTTTTTGGTTGCCGTCATTTTAAAAGTACTTCCATCACGCTCAACGATTTGTACCTCCTCTTCTCCTTCATTCATAGCTAATGGATTTGAACCACTCCAGAATTCGATTACGTTAAAGATTAGTACATCTCCTATAAAGAATAACCCATAAACAGGTATAATATTTAACCCCCAGAAAACAAGGTTATTTACAAACTTACTGTCGCTTAAATCACTATTCCAGTCTTTTAATCCATTAAAAGCACTAAAAGACCCTAAACAACTTGAAAACAGAACTGAGGCTGATAATGCTAGGCATATTGTTATTTTTTTCATAATACAGAATTTTAAGTTGTTACAAATTTAAGAACTTCATCATGTTAGATTAACTCATTTAGGTATTTCGATAACTCATTCACTTATCATTTTATAAATTTTAAACGTTTTTCAAAAAAGAAGGAATTTAATATCTAAAACCTAAAGTTATTCTCCCGATCTATCTTGAAAGTCTAATACAGAGATCAAAATATTTCATCTATTAATTTGCGCTATTTTTTTGATTTATATTCTTTGGGGCTATAATGGTATTTTTTTTTAAAGATCTTACAAAAATAGCTTCTACTTGTAAGCCCAACAGAATATACGATTTCCGAAATGGTTAAATCTGTTGTTTTAATCAACTTTTCTGATTTTTCTAAACGCACATTCCTTACAAAATCAGAAACTGTCCTCTCAAACATAAACTTAAAACCTTCTTGTAGCTTTGCAGGAGAAAGTCCAGATTCTAGACACAAGGTTTTGATACTATGCTGCATCTCTGGATGTTGTTTTATATAGTCACTAACTTGAGAAATTAACTTTAACTCATTTTTTAGAAGTCCGCTTGTATTCGATGTGTTTTCAATTTCAGTCTGAAATTGTTCAATATGTTTTGCTAAGACGAGGTAATACCTTCCCTTTTGTGATAATAATTCAGAAACTTCATTACTATGCTCTACCCCAAACAACAATTTTAATTGCTCCGCGATTTTCAAGCTATAGCTACCCAAATGAAAGTGTTTCGATTTCGTTCCGATCTCATATAATAACCTTTGGAGTTTTTTACCAAATGGATTGTTCTCTTTACTGAACTTATCAAAGTATTCTTTCTTATTTACACAGATTATATTAAGTATCAAATGATTAGCCTTTTTAATAATAATTTTACTTGCCAAATCCTTATCGCTATGCGCAACTGCTGTTTGAAATTGTTCAATAAGGGTGACTTTTTCGAAAGTTTCAAATTGATGATAGCAATGCCCCTCTAAACAATACAAAAACTGGATAGATTCTGATGTCATAGAATCTATTGGAATCTCAACATCTTTATCTAATTTTAAATTGAAATCGAACGTTTGTAGGCCACTTTGCAAATTCGTATAACGTACTTGCCCATTACCGACTGCCGAATCTAAAGTAAGTGTATGAATATCGTAATCTACTGTAATATTTCCTTGGAGATGTTCTTTAAGAACATTTAACTCAGAAGGAATGCTCATCAAATCATTTTCTAATTTTTTCATAATACCCTTCTTAAGAATTTAATAATTGATTATAAGATAGTTATGTAATACATCTATACCACAAAAGTAGTTGGTTGATCTACAATCGATTAACGTTTTTCGATATTTGCTTACCTCTATTGTGTATATCAATGAATAATTACTAAATTTTAACGTTTAACTTATTGAATGCGTTACTATTTAAATGATACGAGATAATTTTGCGTCATCATTTTCGCTTACTTGCATGTTGTAATTCGGATGTATGTATAAGAAGATTTCAAATATTGCAGAGAGAGGGCTGATCGAAAAGGAATTAGGTATTAGGTATAAGTTCCCAAGACTATACACTCCTAGCTCTGTTATTGATGGTACTCAAGAAGCTACATTATCTATAATAACAATGGATCAGCCAAATCGTATATCATATGCAATTTGGGGCCTTTTACCTAATAGATATGAAGGAGAATGGATTGATTTTCAAAAGGTTATAAACACCCTAAATGTTCCTAAAGAAAATTTAAATTCTAATGGAATATTTGAAGAACCTTACCAAAAAAGACGCTGTTTAATTATTGCAACCGGTTTTTTTATATATCATCTATACAACGGTTCTCTATATCCCTATTATGTATATCTGAATGATAATAAACCTTTTTATATAGCTGGAGTTTATAATATACTAGATGATGGGTTTATTACTTGCTCAATGCTAATGACAAAAGCGGCAGGTATTGTTGATGAAATACAAAATCTAAGCACAACAATGCCTATATTTATTCCTGATGATTTAAGGAATTGTTGGTTAGATTCTAAAGCTGATATGGGTGAAATCAATCATATCATAAATCTCCCTAATGCTCTAGAATTAAAAGCACATCCCATCGCCAAAGAATTTTTTAAGAATGATATCACTTATGAATCTATGCTCGAACCTGTCTATTATGAAGGTATTCCTTTACCGTAGCATTAGGTTATTCTGCATTATCTCCTCGTATTTCATCTTTTAAGCAACCAATCTCTATCTTTAATGTCACAGGGATTATTCCATATTTTAGACCAAGTCCTTCAGTTAAAAACTGCCCTAAATATTGATGTGCCAGTTGTATATTTTTAAAAATATAAGTACCTCCAATGATTTTAGTCTCTTCATTCGTGTAACAAAACAATGAAATCAATCCTTCAGTGTTTTTTAGTAATTGTTTTCGATTTTCTGATATTACACAAACTTTTTCTGTAGGTAAATTTGATTTAAACCTAAGATTAACTATTGTTTTTTCGTTCTGCATTTGGGTAACTTTGATTTGGGTTATGTATCAATCAAAAACCTGACAGTATTTATAAACACTATCAGGCCTAAGTTTCGGGGTAAATTTAGGGTAAAAAATAGCACTACTTTTAATTCAAAAACGTAAATTATTAATGCTATTCCTTTGTTTTGATTTTTTTCCTGTACTCTATCGGTAATATCCCATACCGTTCAAAAAAGATTTTTGAGAAGTAGCTTCTACTTTTAAAACCTATGTTATATACTATTTCAGAAATAGAATCATCGGTGTTTTTTATGTAGTCTCTAGAGATTTCTAGCTTTAACTGTCGTATGTATTCGTTCACAGATTTAGAATATAAAACTCTAAATCCAAGTTGTAATTTCTTAGGACTCATGCTTGCCTTTGTTGCCAAAGATTGTACTGATATTGGTTCTGAAATATTATCAATAATAAACCCTGATAAATTATGAATTTTTTTGATGTCTTCTTTGGAAAGTGATTCTGGCAATGCTAAGCCGTTTTCATAATTGTTATGTTCTAACATCTGCATTGCCAAAATCAGATTGAGTTGCCCCTCAATCGAAAGTGTACGTACGATACCACTTTCATAACTTTCCTGTAGTTGTTTAATCTGATCTGCTATCTTCAGGTTGTAATTACCATAATGTTTATATGGTGATTTTTCGTTTTCCTCCTTAAAAGCAGAGAATAAACTCTTACTTAAATAAGTCAAGTTATTATTCTTCTTCTTGGCGTACTCACTTGGTAATACATAAATAAAATTGACTTTGACATTAGCCGTTTTAGGGAAAACATACGTTTCTTTAGAAAACTTCTGTGTAGATATAATTATGTTTTGATAGCGCTCAAAAGTATATGGCCTATCTTCTGTATCATTAACGTAATCGAGTTTGCCTTCAGATATAAAAATAAATTCTATAGGATTAGCTTTTTCAATACTGAATACAATTTTAGTGTCTTGAACAAAACTAACATCATAATCTACCAAAGAAACTCCCCAATCAAAGGCAATACTGCGTACAATTCCTTTTCCAAGTTCATTATCAAACTCCAGAACGTGTTCTCCCCATTGATCGGTTAATTCTCCTTTCAAATGAACATTCAATTGTTCTAAAATTTCTGCACCATCTATGCTTTGTATCTCAATTTTTTGCATTCTGCCTCTAAAATCTATACTGTATTTTATTCTTTGTGCAAAGAAATTGGATTTAGAGTAAACAGATTAACAATTTTGAAACATATACTAACACTATTGATCAGTTTAAGCCCAATGCAATAGTGATTTTTTGTAGACAAAAAGAGTTTTATTGAGTATTTTAATAACCTTAAACGTTTTATGCCGATTTGGAATCGTCTTTTTTGTTCCGGACCTGATTTAAGTATTGCTTTGGACTTACACCAAAACGTTTCTTAAATAATTTGGCAAAATAGCTTCTAGAGTTGATTCCTACTTTGTAAGTTATCTCGGTAATATTAAGATCAGAAGATTCGAGTAAATCCTTAGCTGTTTCTATTCTAAAGTTTTTGATATACTCATTTACCGATGTTTTATAGAGTTGTTTAAACCCATTTTGCAATGTATTTTGATTAAGCCCAACGCGTTTCGCTATATCCACAATATTACCTATACTATCGATTTCCTCTTTAATTATAGATACAGCGTCTTCTATACTCTCGATAGTAGCTTGCCGTAGAATTAATCTTTTGTCTGGTTCGTTAAGGTCATCAAGATATTGTTGTAATTGATGAGTCAGTATTTCGTACGCCTTTCCTTCTAGATAAACTTGGCGCATAAAGCCGGTGAGTTCGCACTCGGTAAATTCTGAAATAAATTTGGAAATCTCAAGGCTATAATAATTTTTGTAGTAAAATTGATTGATCCCATTTACATCTCTAAACAACTCTATAAGATCCTCATTCATATTAGGTAAAAAAGATTCTATTTTTTCTTCAAATAGTTTTCTATTGATCTCAATACTAAAAATACAAATAGGTGTATTAGCTGGAGTTTTAAAAACGTGATTATTTTTAGAAGTGCTAGAAATCATTACATTCTCTAGTCTACGTATTTCATGAAATTCTTCGCTATTTTCAAACCTATGATAAAAACCAGATTCCCGGTTGAACATAATTTTTAAAGGATGAACAATCCCCTTCTCCAATTCGTAGTCAAACTCCTTTTTTAACAAGTAATCAGTTTCGACAACACCGACTCCAAAATCAAACTGATAAGATTTCATATAGCCCGAGCCAAATTCCTCTGGTAATCGCACACAATATTCATGATGAGATTTCTCATAATCTATTCCAAGACTATCAGCCAAATCAATAACTAAATTTTTTACGTGATGGTCTTGTACTTCTATTTTTTTCTTCATCTATATTGATTATTGACAAGTATATGCATAAAGATACTTTTAATTTAATCATTTCGGATGAAAAATAGGTCATATATGGTAATGGAGTTAACAATCTTAGTGATACAGTTAATAGAGTGCTTAGTATTTTAAGAAATTTACAATCTAAATATTTGAAAATCAAATTGCTCTAAAGCACAGAGCCATTACTAATCAAAAACAATCACTATGTTACGTTACACTATTATCTTTATTATTCTGGCAATTGTTGCTGGTATATTTGGTTTTGGCAATATTGCAGCAGGAGCTGCCAGTATAGCTAAAATCTTATTCTTCGTATTTATTGTACTGTTTATTTTATCTCTCATATTTGGGAAAAGATTTAAAGCATAACTAACCTTAAATTTAATGATCATGAAAAAAATAATAGTATCATTTGCAGCACTTTGTTTGATCGTTGCAACTACAAGTTGCAGAGAAAAGAAAAGTACTGGAGAAAAAGTAGAAGATGCCGTAGAAGAAGTAGGTGATGCAGTAGAAGATGGTGCAGAAGAAGTAAAAGATGCCGTTGAGGACGCTACTGATGATAATTAATCATAATAGAGCAAAGCACTATTTTATAAACGAGGGTATCTAAAAGGTCGTCATTACGAGCATAGCAAAGGAATCTGTCAAATTTAAATTATTGAAAACAGATTACTTCAAAATTAAAATTGTTCGTAATGACGGTTTTTGAGTTCCTTCAGACATTCTCATTTCTATTACCTATCGTACAGATTGATAGTTGTATCAAGATTAAAAAGAGTGTTTTTATAAATTCGGATATTAAAAAATAGGGACCTATGCTATCTATTTCTTTTTTTGTTATTTTTCTTAATGTGCTTGCACCTTCTTATCGTTTTAAAATGTCAATATAATAAATCATAAATTAATGGAATCAAGTTTTGATGCCGACGAAAACAAGTATAAGGAAATTTATAAAAAGAAAGGATATACGTCAGATTATGTAGTACATCAGAATAAACTCGTTGATGTTTCAGATTCAAAGGAATTTGGACCCCACGAAGTGTATGTAATCGCAAGATACCTGTTTGAAGGAATTAGAAATCCAGCGGACACCTTCGTTTTATATATACTAAAAACCATCAATGGGTCAAAAGGAACTTTTATACAAAGAAATCGCCTAAAAAAAGACCGGGATTTGGTGGCAAGCTTTTTTGATAATATACCCCAGAAAAACATTTCAAAAGAAGACAATTTACTTTAATTCCGAATGTAAAGTAAAAGCACTTTTTAGGATAAATTTCTGGAAACATCAGCACTATCAGAATTAGTCAGCCTAATAAAATCAGAAGGGTTTTTAATTTGATAAAATTTATCTTCCATTATTATAATAGGAAATATAATTACCCCAGGATGATTTTTAATTATTTTTATCCAATCTTCTGGCTTGAGTTTGACTTTTGGATCATATAATTTTAGATAGTTGGGAAATTCTTTCTGGATCAAATCAGAAATTTCCAAATCAAGACCATCTGCAATTTCCAGCCATTGTGTTCCCGTGATATTGGTTTTTAAAGTGTCGATGGCTAAAATATCTTTTTCAGATGTGCATACGTAACCGTACGTTTGTTTACCTAATGAGGTACCAGAGTTATAAATTAGTGTAATTTTATTTTTATCGGTAGAAATGATTCCCATACTATTTAAATTTTTACTTTTAATAAAAATAAAAACCACTACCAAACTTTAGTAGTCCAATAGCTATAAATAATAACTCATTTAAAAAATCATAGCAATTGTCATACTCATTTAAAACATTATTAATATGATCATCGCAATTGGCTTATATAGCGCACTAACTCTTTTAGCTATTCTACATATTATTCTTTACGGCTCAAGACCCACCAAATCCTTAAGTTGGCTTCTTATTGTCTTACTATTTCCATTTTTAGGTATCTTACTATACGTTGTTTTTGGTATTAACCGAAGAAGGTTTAAATTTTTCAAACTTAAACAGACCGTTAGAAGACGTTTGTACGATCAAAATTTTCGAGATAGATTGATCAAAGAACAAAAAGTTGAATTTAAAAACAGGAAGAGCGCCAAGTTATCCAAATTATTGCGGAACAGTTCAAATTTTGTTACTCAAATAGCAAATCAAGTTAAAGTACTACAAAATGGAAAAAAGACTTTTGACGTCATTTTTGAAGAACTACAAAAAGCTGAAAAATTCATACATCTACAATACTATATTTTTGAAGAAGGAGAATTATTTGATAGACTTTATTCCCTACTAAAAGAAAAGCTAGAAAATAATGTAGAAGTAAGAATTTTATATGACGCAATAGGCAGCTATTCATTGCGAAAAAAAGCAATTAAAAAATTTAAAGACATTGGGGCAAAGGTATATCCGATAATGCCATTACATTTTGGAAGCTTTTTATTTACTTTAAATTATCGTAACCATAGGAAAATTATTATTATTGATGGTAAAGTCGGTTTTACTGGAGGTGTCAACATCTCTGACAAATATATCAACCCTAAATCAGAATTGGGTATTTGGGATGACACACATTTATATCTGAATGGTCCAGCAGTAGACAGCCTGCATCGAGTATTTATCAAAGATTATTATTTTGCTAGTAACGAAGAGTTATTATTAACCAAAGATTACTTACCCGAAATTGAAAAAAAAGGAGATGTGGCGGTACAGATTGTAGCGGGTGGACCAGATGCAGATCATCCTTCGATTATGCAACAATACATTACTATGATTAACCTTGCTGAAGAATACATTTATATCTCCAACCCATATTTCATTCCGAACAATGCAATGCTTGAAGCTCTAAGAATAGCAGCCCTAAGTGGAGTAACCATTAAATTATTAGTGCCAAAAAAATCAGATTCCTGGTTGGCAAAGCATAGTATGCTCTCGTTTTTTGAAGAATTATTATTTCTAGGAATTGAGATCTACCAACAAAAAAATGATTTCTTACACAGCAAAGTTATTATAATGGATGGAGAAATTGCTTCTGTAGGTTCAGGTAATTTCGATCACCGAAGTTTTGAACATAATTTTGAAACCAATGCTTTGATCTACGACTCCCCTATCGCAGAAAGTATTTGTCAAGATTTTATAGAAGATTGTAAAGAGAGTGTATTATTAGACTATGAAACCTATAAAAAAAGAGGGATAAGACGAAAATTATCCGAAGGTATCGCACGATTCTTTAGCCCTTTGTTATAATAGACATCAAAGTATCCATTACAATTTCTTAAATTCTGTTAAATCATATTTCTGCGATGGAATGGGTTAAAAACTCAGTTTTTTGAGTCAATCTCCCCTATACGCTCATTGTAATTTTGGCCTAACAAGAATTAAAAACAAAAACATACAATGATGAAAAAAACAACTTTATTTTTATGCCTTATTTTTTGTAGTGCGACCTTATTAGCACAAGAAGTTGAAAACAGATTTCAATTTGGAGCACGTGCTGGTGTCAACTTTTCAACAATAACTGGAGATGATTTTGAGAGTCCAAAATCCAGAACTAGTTTTTATGCAGGTCTTATGGCAGAAACTTTTGTAACCGAAAAATTCGCGCTACAAGGAGAGATATTTTACTCTGGACAAGGATTTGATATTGAAGAAACAACTTTTGCCGGAGTAACAGTGACTCCCGAAGCAGAATTTCAAATTGATTACATCCAAGTGCCTCTTTTGGCAAAAATCTATTTGATCGAAGGATTGAACATTCATGCCGGTCCTCAGTTTGGTTTCAAAATTAATGAAGAGTTAGATACTGATCCAACAGGAGACGGCGGAGATTTTGACACTGATCGTATCAAAGATTTTGATTTTCAATTGGCAGCTGGTGCAGAATTTAAATTAACCAAGGGCTTTTTTATCCAGGCAAGATATACCTATGGTTTTTCTGAAGTGGTAGAAGATACCGATGCGCATAATTCTACCTTCTCGGCTGGCGTCGGATTTATGTTCTAGAAAGTTTTCACTGATATAGTAATAAACTACGAGGCCCACCAAATGGCGGGTCTTTTTTGTTTACTGAATCCTCAGAAGGGTTAAAGTATATTCTATTTGTGATGGCTTTTTAGGTGAAACATATAATATAAAAATTGAAAACTCGGGTTAATTATACCTATTTACTATTTTTTTTATTTAAAAAATTGTAATCTTCTTATAAATATATTGCTAGACAATTTTAGTATATTTAATAAACCCTTTAAACCTGCAATAGATGAAACAGATTTTGGTTCCTATTGATTTCTCTAACAATTCAAAAAATGCATTACAATATGCAAGAACCCTCTTGAGTTCTGAAATTTGCACATTCTATCTATTAAATGTTTATGTCAGTAATCCTTCTAATTTATTGAGTAAAGAATACAACGATTCAGTTTTGGCTGAGATGTCTCATGAATCTGAAAAAAACCTGAACATGTTTCTAAATAAAATTAATGAGGAAAATGATAATGACCTCCATAATTTTAAAGTAGTCTTCAAAGCAAATACTCTGGTTAATGCAATTAAGCATATGTTAAATACTATAAAAATTGATTTTGTTATCATGGGAACTAAAGGAGCAAAAGGATCCAGAGAGGTGTTTTTGGGAAGTAATGCTGTAAAAGTAATTAATGGAGTCGAAAACTGCCCTGTATTGGTAGTACCTCAAAATTATACTTCCAAAAAACCTTCCATTATTGCATTTTCCACCAACTTTAAACGAACGTTTTTTAGAGACGAATTAAATCCACTTATCGATATTGCTGTATCTAATCAATCAAAAATTAATATTGCGAGGATCATGATGGAAGAGTATTTAAATGATCATCAAAAAGTAAACAAAGAAACTCTTAAAGGGTTATTTAAAGATTTAGATTATATTTTTTGCAAAATAGATGTTGAAACCTCAGAAACTAATGCATTAAAAGAGTTTGCAACTCAAACAGAAAGTGACTTGATTGCTTTAGTACATCACAAACATAATTTCTTTCAAAAATTAATGGAAGAAGATGTAGTAGACAAAATAGCGTTTAATAGCCCTCTACCATTATTAATATTACCTGAATTAAAATTAAAAGAAGCAACTAAATAAGAATATGTTTTTATTTTTTTCTTCCAATACGTATGAATAAAGAATAATTTTACAAAACCTATAGAACATCCTTTATGCTAATTTACAAACAAGAATTACTCCTTACTATAATACTTTTTACTATTATGACTTTAGTAATATTTATGACCAAAAGAGCAATTCGAAGATTTAGTTTTGTTAAAGCTATTGATGTTAATCGAAGAAAAATAATATTTAATCTAAGTTATCTTCTAATATATATTACCGGAGGTTCTTTCTTAGCTATTATTTGGGGTGTAGATCATAGACAGTTTGCATTATTTATTTCTTCTATTTTGGCCGTCTTGGGTGTTGGCTTTTTTGCACAATGGTCTATTTTATCTAATTTAACAGCAAGTGTGATCTTGTTTTTTAATCATCCCATGCGTATGGGTGATAGAATTAGAGTTTTAGATAAAGACTTTGATTGGATCGGTAAAGTTATAGATATTACTGGGTTCTATCTTTTTATGAAAACTGATGATGAACGTGATATTACGCTGCCGACATCTTTAGTTATGCAAAAAGGTATAGAAATCTTAAAGGCTAAACATCCTAATATTAATGAAAGTTCGGAAAGTAATTCTAGCTGCTATTCGTAACAACAGAATAACGACCTTAAGAATATGCCGCTTTCTTCTTGGAGTAATAAATCTTAAAAATTGAGCTATTTCAATATTGCTAAAAAAATATATTGGATTCTATATTACTGGCTTTTTCTACGGTCTCTTAAAGAAATTACTTACTAAAAAGAAAAAAATATTGCTCCTAGCAAAACAATACCAAAATATACATATTCGAAAATCATATTTTATGGTATTAAAATTATCCTATTGACAAAAGTAGGTTTTTAACTTTTTTCAATTTCCAAATTTTTGATTTTGATTATATTTATTATAAAGGCTTCTATAACCATCTGAATATTAATATTTTATTTTTTATAAAGAATATATTACCCTCTTTCTATAAAATTAGTGTATCTAATTGATAATTTTTTAAAAACCTCAGAAGGGTTAAAGAATCTATTATTTGAGTCAACCAGTTGGTCTTATTCATATTAACTTAAAATCTCTAAACAGAACACCATAAAAATGAAGCAAATATCCCTATTTCTATTAGTAAATATACTCTTACCCTCAGGTACGCTTTCCCAAGATTACCCACTTCAATCTGCTTTACTAGGCATTAAAGGAGGTGTGAATTTTTCGACAGCAAATGCTGAAAATATTGATAATTTAGATTTTAGAACTGATTTTTATGTAGGACTAGCGGTTGAAGCATTGATAACTGAAAAATTTGGATTTCAGGTGGAAACATTTTACTCCAGACAAGGATTTGAGTATGAAGAATTGATCAATGTGGGAAAAGGAATAGTTAAAATAGATTATATTCAAGTTCCGATTTTAGCAAAAGCCTATCTAATTGAAGGGTTTAATATACAAGGTGGTCTACAATTGGGTTTTAAAGTCAATGAAGATGTTGACATACCTTTGGAAAGTAATATATCTCTGGATCCCAATACCATAAGAGATTTTGACTTTCAATTAGCCTCTGGGATTGAATACAAATTCAAAAATGGTTTCTTTGTACAAGCAAGGTACAGTTACGGGCTCTCAGAGATTATTGATAATTCAGAAATACACAATTCTTTACTATCAACTGGGATTGGGTTTATGTTTTATTAATTAATTTTTTAAAAAAAATACGTTAGATTTATTATCACTAACATACAGTCTATCATGATACTAAAAAAAAGTAAATGAGAAATAATTTTTACGACAGAATTATTCGTTGGTATAGAAAATTTAAGGTAAGTAAATCTCCTCAAATGAATTTAGTCTGGGGATTTTTTGTATACACATTAATAGGTTTCGGGCTTTTATCTATTCCTTTATTTCATAAAACCAATATAGGTATTCTAGACAGTCTTTTTATTTCAACATCGGCAATTTCTACGACAGGATTGGTAACTATTAGTGTTTTTGATTCTTATAACTTTTTTGGGCAGCTTATAATTATGCTTCTTTTTCAGATAGGTGGGATTGGTTATATGACTTTAACCACTTATTATCTACTTTTTACTACTAATAGAATTACCCACTGGCATAGCAAATTGATAGGAGCCGAATTTACATTACCTCAGACTATAAAAATTAGAGATTTCATTAAAAGTGTGATTGTTTTTACTATTGTAATGGAAACATTAGGTGCAATTGCTTTTTACATTGCATTTACCCAAACAGATATGGAGAATGCGCAAGCCATTTGGTTTTCAATTTTTCATAGTGTTTCGGCATTTTGCACGGCAGGTTTTGGACTGTTTAATGATAGCTTTGTTGGATACCAGGATAATACATTGATCAATACGATAATTTCTGTTTTAGCTATTGCTGGTTCACTTGGGTTTATCGTTATTACTGACTTGTGGTATAGGGTGACAGGAAAATCAAAAAGTGTATCTTTTACGACCAAAATAATTGTTTATGGTTTTTTAGTTCTACTATCCTTCGGAACTTTATTGATGTATACAACATCACCGCTCATTAACCAAGGTTCTCATACTTTAATGACTTCCTTTTTTCAAACAATGACAGCCATGACAACCGTTGGCTTTAACACAATTTCTACAGGAGAGCTTACGCTGCCGCTTTTGTTATTAGTTATATTTCTGATGTATATTGGCGCTTCTCCATCGGGTACTGCGGGCGGAATGAAAATTACTACCTTAACCGCTATGTTATCCGTATTAAAAAGTAGGCTTTTTGGTCAGAAAAGAATTACTTTCTTACACAGAGCAATACCTTTTGAAAGATTATATGTAGCCACCTCTACTTTTATGCTATACACAAGCCTTATATTTTTATTTTCTTTCCTACTCTCATACAGTGAAGATTTTCAATTTGACCAAATTCTCTTTGAAGTAGCTTCTTCACTTGGAACTGTAGGGTTGAGTACAGGTATTACTGGTGATCTAAGCTCGATTGGTAAATTACTTATTATCATTTTAATGTTTGTTGGTCGAGTTGGTGTACTTACCTTTGGGTTTGCATTACTGGAAAGAAGACAAAAAACAAGTGAAAAAATTGCCGAAGATGATTTGGCCGTTTGATATCTTGAAGCAAGAAGTAATCAAATCTTTAATTTTATTCCAGCACGAACGTATAAGCTATTTTGATCATTAATTGTTAATACATCTTCTTGATCATTATCACGTAGTCGTATATCGTTTATAACTGTAAATCCGGCATAGCCATATAACGCTAAGTGATTTGTTATGTATCTTTCATATCCTAGTCCCGCAAGAACAATGGTCATAGAGATATTGTTCGCTATTTTTTCTTCTTGGGTTGCCATGTCTATGAAGCTGCGATTGTTTTGAATATTAGCAAAGAAACCATCCAGGGTAATAAAACTTTGTATAACGTTTTTATCCTTAAAACAATATTTAATATTGGATTTGGGAACGCCCAATACAAAAGACCAATTAGGCCTAAACTCTCGATAATAATTTACAAAAGGTAACGGAAAAGGCCTACCTGCCGTGGTAGAATATCGTACTCCCAAAATAAGTCGCCAGGGTTTTGTAATTTTTTCATCAGTCTTGTCTTTTAAAAACAATAGAGAGCCTGTAAATAATGTATCATCCGTATTTATCCCTTCACCCTCAAAATTAGAAGCAATAATTGCTCCTACTTGTGCAACAAAACGCCAGTCATTTTTTAGTTTAAATGTATATATCAAGCTACTTTCAAAAGAACTAAAACGTTCTAGATCATTAGTGTCAAAAGAAGTTTCATCTCTATAGATAAAATTTACATTTCGATATTCAAAGCCAGTCACAAGATAACTACCCTTATCATTCAACTTTATTGGATATTTTGCAAATACCCGCAGTCTTCTAAACGAATTATCACTATTACGCTGCGGAAAAAAGGTGTATTCTGCTCTTGCCAAATCCGACACCTGAGAATGAACGGATATAGTTAAAACCAGAATTATTATAAGCAAAATATACTTATTAAGCATCGAGATATATTAAAATTTAAAAGCGAAGGAAAATGAAAACCTAGCTCCATCCTCTCCAGTAAAAAGATTAAAAGTACCACTCATAGCATTAGCGCTATTTACCCAAAAACCTCCACCATAATCACTATGCCATTTATCTGAAGTATCATTATCAGCAATCCAGACTCTACCAGTATCTGCACCAGCAAACACCCCTATTTGTAATGGTAAAACTCGGGTTTTAAATTGCTTAAAACTATATCGAATATCTGCACTTCCAGCCAGTGAAGATTGCCCAGAAAAACGTTCAGTTCTATAGCCTCTTAACAAGTTTTCATCACCTAGCTGAGCAGCCTGATAAAATTCGTAATTCTCTCCAATATTAAATTGTCCTTGAGCAGCAGTTTTTAAAACCAGTTTACGGTTACGGGTTAGTGCATTATAAAATCCCAGATGGGGTTTGATATATCCGAAAGTCCTGTCTGTATCGTCAATATTCATACGCCCACCAATATTAACTTCGAACTTCATTCCTCTGGTAGGGTTTACGACCACGTCATAGCTTTCATATCTATAAGTTCCGTCCAGTCCTGCAAACCATTTACGATCAAAGGCTTCTGGATCTTGTAAGTTAGCTTCCTGAGTGATAAAACGATCTGGTGTATCGTCAACCTTTATTCCTTCTATAGATCCTTTATATTCAAAATAACTACCTAATCGCCCATTTTTAACAGCTCCAAGAGAAGCACCATATGTACTCAACTTAACTCGGTTATAATCAAAATCTAATTCATCTTGATTATTTTCGGTTTCATTTCCGAATCCAAAAAAGTTCACTGCAAAGTTGGGACTGGTGTATTTAAAACCAACTAAAAGATTATAGTCTCCTAATATTCCTGCAAATTCTCCTCTGTATCCGAGATCAAAACCCTGCGTAGCAAAATAATATCCCCCAGAAAAACTATGACTGCTAGAGAAAGGATTACGATGAAAACCGTTGATTGTGAAAACGGCCATTGGCCCTATACGTACTCCATCATCAGGATTAAAACCAATAACCGGAAGCACAGATGAAGTTGTTAGCACGTTCTCACTTTTATCAAAATTATTGATTTGATAATTATCAGTAAAACGAATTTTAGCACCACCTTTTTTGTCTATTGTATTGGGCTTACTTTTATGATCATAAACTGCAATCTTTCTTCCCTTTTTAAATCTATAAATATCATTGTTTTGTCCTCCAATAATATTGATACGAATTGGATTATCTGCTTTTCCACTAGATTCGAATACATCATCATCATCAAGACCGTAAATCCAAATTTCTTTGGTGTCTTTTTTATCAAATGTTTTATCGCTTACAACAACTCCCTTTTCACCATCTTTTATTCTTGAAACCATTATCCTTGTTTTCCCTCCCTTTAATCGCTCAATATCAAAAAAATCATCCTTATCGGTCCCCGTTACAATGGACAAGCTTGCTAGATAATCGTAATATCTATCTGCTATATTAACTATGTTTTGCCTTCTCCCTTTTAAATTTTTCTTTATCTTATCAAGATCTTCTCCTTTGGCTTCAGGAGGAATATTCTTAAACGCATTTTCGATAGCTTCATCTGTAAGATTTTCCTGAATGTATTTTGCCTGTTTAAGCCACTCCTCTCTCCCACTACTTCTAATCAATGTACGATCTAACCTAGTGGCAGAAGCGTTAATCCATTTCACATCTTTTAACTCTTCTTCATATACCTGAAACTGATTTGCAAATCCCATCAATCCTCTTAAAGTCCCTAAGAAACCTCCATCGAAATTTGAAAATGCCTGATCTCGATCTCGCGGAATTGGTTTAAAAATATGATCACCATTTTCTAGTTCATATTCTGCCCATCGCCATTGATCCTGATGACGATCCCAATCGCCAATCAACATATCAAAAACTCTGGCTCTTATGTAAGCAGATTCGTCAATTTTATATTTTTCATCCCTTCGTAACCTTTCATATACATCAGAAGTACTTTCAATATCATCAGGCTTTCCAAAAGAAGCTAAATCCTTATGATTTTCTTCTGGGCGTTCCTCTATCATATAGAGTTCACCTCCGTGATCAGCATTGTATTTTCCTAAAGCTTTCTGTTTGGGAACGTAGTACACTTTTGGATTGGTATGAAAAACAGCAACTGCATCTGACAACTCAGGAATCACTGTAAAAATATATGGGTGGGCTGCGGTATAGAAATCCAAAAGGATATCTTCAGAAACGGTGTCCTCAAGAGATTCTTCTACATAACTATTTTGAAAAACAGTCGATTGTAAAAATTTTACTCCACTTTTTTTCAAAGCTCTCATATTATATTGTTTACCATCTTTGCTTTGCAAACGTAAAGATCGGGTTTGATGTCCTCCGCCTTTTCTAACTACTTTCAATCCTCCAAAAAGCGTGTCTAAAATAGCAACTTTGGCCTGAATTTTCTTTCCGTATAAATCACGATAGTGATCTCCCCAAATACTTTCATAGAATTCTGTGCGGTCTGTATCTTCTTTTTCATATACTGAGGTTGCAATGGTTTGCTGAGTAACTTCTGGAATTGTACTCACATCATACTCCGGAATTTCTTGATAGATTTCTTTTCTAAACAATAATTTCGGTTCGTTATTTTTTGCACCATAATAGGAAGCCCACACAGCACCATTTTTGTAAACATCTAATCTTACAAAGCCTTGGCCGCCATAGGCAAACAGGCCATCATTACTTAAGGCAGCATACGAGTTTTTGGCTCCCGCTCCAGACACAATTTGTTTGATTCCTTTATGTTCTATGTATTGCAAAGAATGTTCATGACCCGAAGCAAAAATGATTCGATCTGATCCCCTTGCCAATGTTTCTAAGCGTCTTACTAAGGATTTGTATTGTTTATTTTGATTATCCTGAGTGGATATTGCTCCTGCTGTGCGAATTTGCATGGCCAGTGATCCTAAAATAGGTAGAGGTACTTTTTTTTGTGATGGATATAGATGCTTAACAGGTGCATATTTACCTCCATGTACTCCATTTGTATATAATGGATGATGTAATGTAAATAAAATCGTTTTATCTTGATTTTTCTTGAATTCACTTTCAACTTCAAGAAACATGGCCTCTCTAGTCTTGATCTCGGGGCAGTTATCGTTGATTGTTGGGTGCTTATCCCAATCCTCGAGATACCATTGCGAATCTAAAATGATGAGTTGAATATTATCTGTAATTTCAATGCTTTCTAAAGCACATCCTTTTGCTGGTCTAAATACCTTCTTGTCCTTTAATCTCTTTTCAAAGTATTTTTCTTCACGCTCCAAACCTTTTAAACCTTCATTATACCAGTCGTGATTGCCTGGTATAAAATATACTTGTCCATCAAAATTCTTAACAGCATTTATTTGGGCATCTAAGCGATGTTCTGCTATAGGTCGGTCTTTTTTATCTTCTTTTGGCATCCCATCAGGATAGATATTATCACCCAAGAAGATAGTGTAGTTACCTTTTTGTTTATGATCTTCTAAATATTTTTCTAAAGCTAATAGTGCAGGAGTACTTTGACCAGGCTTTGCATATCCCGCATCACCGATTAGATAAAAGGTTTTTTCTATTTCATTTCCTTTTGGAATGATAGATTCTTCAAAAGGTTCTCTGTATTTTGGTTCATACAGCGCACAGCCTGAGACTAAAACAGTGAGTATAATAAGTGTTATGTATTTGTAGTTCATTCGTTGATCGTTTTAGTTTGAAATATTTTCTGACACAAAAGCTTCCCATTCAGCGAACTTTTCTTCAGACATTACACGTTCCATTTTTACTTGCCCGCCTTTTTTCTTTTGTGTACCGCTCCATTCTGAAAAAATTGATGATGGAACTGTAGTCACCTTTATTCCTTTTAATGCTTTGTTTCGAGCAACTTTATAATTTTTATTCGCTTTTTTTAGCACCTCATCGAGCGTTTCTGCCAAAACTGTATTTTCTACTGAAGTTTTTGTGCCCAAATACCAATGATGATGAAATTCGTCATTAATCCGAGTCGCTGCCAACGTAAACTCCGGGATTTCGAGGTCAAATTTCCCTTCAATTTCTCGTAATGCAGTATTCATTTTGTTTACCGATAATTGTGATCCAACAACGTTTAGAAAAAACTTGGTACGTCCTGTAATTCTAATTTCAGCTCTTGCTACATCTGTAAACTCTATAGTATCTCCAATGATGTAACGCCACGCACCAGAAACAGTACTCATTAATAATACATAATCTTGATCGGTTTCGACATCTGCCAATGTGATTGATGGAGCATCCTGTTTTAAAGAACCATCTTGGTTGATATATTCTGGTTGAAAAGGAACAAATTCAAAATAAATACCGTTATCTGTAATCAGCTTCATTGCATCGGTTTCGGGGCGTTCCTGATAGGCTATAAATCCTTCTGAAGCGAGATACGTATCGATTACGGTGATAGGATGTTCTAATAAGTTATTAAAGCTTTTTTCATATGGTGCAAAAGCAACACCCCCAGAAGTATACACTTGTAAGTTTGGCCAAATATCATGTATGGTTTCGGCATTATGATACTCAATAACTTTCTGAAGCATTAGTTCCATCCAAGATGGGATACCACTTAATGCTCCTATGTCCCAATCTTTTGCTTTTTCTGCAATACGTTGAACGCGTTTGTCCCAATCATCTATTTGTGCTATTTCTTTACCTGGTTTATAATACCCTTCGAACCAAAAAGGAATGTTACTTGCACTGATACCACTAATCTCTCCTTCCAGATGCCCATCTTTTTCTTGTAAATCAGTAGAACTACCCAGCATCATGATTTCTTTTTCAAAGAATGAAGCAGGTAAATCAAAATTAGATAGCGCTTCGACCTGTTTTATTCCTGCACTACGAATAGATTCAATCATTTCATTAGTAACTGGAATACGCTTACTTTTCTTTCCGGTTGTACCAGAACTCAGTGCAAAATAATCAGGACTACCAGGCCACGTGACGTTCTCTTCTCCGTCAATTACGCGATGCCACCATTGCTCCAACAATTGATGATAGTCAAAATAGGGAATCTTACGTGCAAATTCTTTTTGAACATCTTTAGACTTCAATATGCTCTCAAAACCATACTTCTTACCAAAGTCAGTTTCCGAAGCGGTTTTTAACAACTGTTCAAGCACTTTTTGTTGGGCATCAATGTGATTGGGTTCTGAAGTCAGAGCCCCCTTTAAGTTTATAGCTCCTTTTATAATACTTCCTATAATTTCCATAGATTTTTTATTTTGAAATGATTGGTTCTGCCACCTTCTCGGCAAGTTCGACGTTAGCAAATGCGAAAATAAATGCGATTACAGAAAGTATGATTCCTATAGTAAAAACTATATACGTGATTTTCAAAAGTTTGTACTTTTTTTGCAAAACCACACCTAGGAGATAGAGATCTTTGGTTAACATTTTATACACGTATTCTTTATCATTAATTACCGCATCAATTGCTTCTTGGTATCTATCGTAAGGCATCTTGAAAAAATTCCCAAAAAACAATAAGTTCACTTTCCGTTTATTTACTTGTTCCTTAGTAAACTCTCCCCCGGTGACTTTAGGTTGGGTTGACATAATGGAGAGGATTATAGCTGCCACACTGAACAATACCAATATCAAACTAGGTATCATTAGATGCCTATTTGAAGGAGCATCGAGTTTTGGAATTAAATTTGCCAGCGCTAATGAAATAATAATCGCATTTACAGAAAGTAAAATATTAGCCTTGGTATCTGCTATATCACTTAACTTAATATGATTTCTTAGGGTAACTCTAAACAAGGTTTGAATACTTCTCTCTGGGCTCTCATTTTTGTATTTTGCCTTAAGTTTTGCTTTAACAACCTCTTTTTTTTGCTTTTTTTTATTTTTCTTCTGTTTTTTAAGAAGACTCAATAAATTTTTATTTTTTTCTGGCTCCCAGTTTTCGACTGCGTATCGGGTATAATATTGGTGTTCTTCAGAAAATAATTTTACATTTTCTGCTCTCCATTCTTTTCCCGAGAGTTCCGAAATACCTTGAAGTGCTAGCTCTTGATGTAACAGTTCACTCACTTCAGTAAAATAATCTTTAGACAAGTGGGAGCTGTCGGCATCTTTGATAATCTCTTCAAGAATAGTATTTGGTTTTTTTCCAAACTCTGTAGCTAGAATACAGTTTTGTATTATATTTATTTTTTGGTCACTTATTTGATGTTCGGATAAAAAATCCGTTGCTATTCTTACGCTTTCTTTTTCGTGGTTTTCTGCACCTTTGATGTATCCTGAATCGTGAAACCAAGCTGCTATCTGGACAGCTTCTGAGTCTTCATTGCTGATATTAGATTTTTCAACAATCTCTCGCACACTTTCGACTACTCTTTGTGTATGGAGGAAATTATGGTATAAATACGTTTTGGGTAATTTTTCCTTAAAGAGTTCGAATATGTAATTTTCCGCTTTTTCCAGTATAGCTTTCATTTGTATTCTTTTTTAATTAAATAATAGTTAGTTGAGTATATTCAGAATTTGAATTAGTTTTCTTCTTGCTTTTTAACCAAAAGCAATATTTCATCAGGGGATAGATATAATCGCCTAATGCGTGCTTTATATTTTTCTGATAAGGAGCTATGATTAAGAATAAATTTTTTGGTAGCTAAAATGTAATCTTTCATAGAATGGGTTATTGCATAGGTATCTGCTGTGCGTTCTGCTTTTCTTATATAATTTGGAGAAATCCAATATCCTATACCAAAAAATATCAGATTTAAGCTATTTCTTGTGTGATAATCCATAATGTGACCTAACTCATGACCCAACCAACCTATCAAAACATTTTCTGGGATTTCTTTGATAGGCAGTTGCATACCATCAATTTTGAAAGTCTCGCTCATCAAAATCACATAGGCCCTTTTCTTTTTTGATCTAAAAATTGAAGAAAACTTTGGTTGAGCTTTCATAAACGACCTCTTCAAAGAAGATTTAAATTTAAACTCAATTGCCACTTCTTCTAATTCGGGATAATGTGACAACGCCGTCCCAGCCTCATTAATAATTAGTGAAGGAATAATTTTGTTCTTAAATTGTATTGTATCAAGTGAAGCCATAGTTTGGTTTATAGTCACTATGTAGAGACTAATAATTAGAATCGTTTTAAAAATTTGTGAATATTGCATTTTACTATCGGCAAGATAGATTAGAACTCATAGAGACATTAATGCATATGATAGAAAGGGTAACTCTTTTAATGGATTCAGTTATTTTTTTCAAAAAAAGAGTCTATTTCTGGATGTTAACTCTAAAAACTAAGGCAACTCATTAAAATAAGTATCCAAATATTGAAGACGATTAGTTAACCAAGACTCCATATAATCCAGATGCTTAGGTAACGCTACATCTGAAGGCCAAACTAATGCTTCTCTTTCGTATACTTTGTTCTTTTCAAAAAATTCATATGCCGATCTAATGTTTCCCAATAAAGAGGCATTACTAAACTCTTGCTTCCGCAGGAAAAACCAGCGAGCTTTTAATCGTTGTCGGTAATTATCAGGGTTTACTTTGAGCAATCTATCAAATAGTCCGTTGCTTAAAATATCATTTGTTGTCGGAATTCTTTTTCCATCCTGAATAGTTCCTAAGACACCATCCAAATCCCAAGGCACATTAAAATAATGCGTTTTCTTATCGTATCTGGCAACATAAAAGTTTTTCCCTAGATTATCTGTAGCACGAACAAGATTAATGAACAAAAAATAATCAATGGCATTATCCAGATCAAACTTTGTAGCTACCTTTTTCTTGAATATAGAATCCTTGGATTTGATCACAAATTTGGTAAACCTGTGTATGTTTTTCCACTGTGCTTTGTAATTCATAAAAGGATACTCAGCCTCGTATCCTGCCCAATGAGGAAAAATGTTTTTATATTTTGGCGCCTTTATATAAGCAGGAGCTCCATTATGACTACCTGCCTTAAATAACTCACCTCTTACTTTTCCTTTTTTATATTTTTTGAGTTGTAAGAGTTTTCGATCTACTTGTTCGGTCAATGCATGAATTCCTATGTATTTCGAATCCAAAAAGACTTCTGCATACATTAAATCAATACCACTTTTTGCGTCTTCTTCCTGATTAAGGTATGAAGGCTTATGAATCGATAACCAAAGTTTGTTACAAAAATAAGATCGTAAACGTAGTGGTTCATTGTATAATCCATCTAATATCCAATCATCATCTTCTCTCAAGTCCCCAAATTTAATATCTACTGAAGTTTCTTCTTCTGAATTTTGCCAAAACTCTAAGTCGTAGGATTTCTTTGGGAATTTTAATGAAATATTGCCTCGCAATTCAACGCCTGCTAAAGCACTCTTAACACTATCTTGATGAGCAAATGTAAATTGAGAAGGAACTTTTGGATCATCTTTTATAGCCTCTTTAGAAGTTATTTTAATAATGGGTAGTTGCGTAATATATAATTTAAATATTTCACCATTATTGTTCACATCATAACTTCTTGTATATGATAAACTATCTGATAGTGATGAGAATATATAATCCTTTCCAAAAATTATATTTAGTACGTTGCTGGTAGAATTCGAAGCATCTGGTATCTCATAATTCCATACGATAATTTTATGTTTCTGGTCAATGTCATAACGCTCTGTTTTAGGAGTTATCTTCTCAATATCTTGGGATTGTAGTTGAGAATGACATAAAAGCGTCAGTGTGTATACAAGAAGTACATATTTTTCAAACTTCATTAAGTCTATTTAGTAAATATTATTCTTAATACTACAAAGATTCAAATAAATAGCGCCAAATTGTAACACAATCCATAGAAGTTTTACCTGTATCCATAAATTGCTATCAATTTACATACTTTTTGATTACTTTAAAGTTTATTCTGAATTAGAATCTATGATATACAGATTAATTATTATCACCTTCTTATGTTTTTTAACAGCAAACGCTCAACAAAAATTTGAAAACGATGGCAAAAAAATAAAACCTAAACTTGTTGTGGGTATTGTAGTTGATCAAATGCGTTATGATTACCTCACTCGCTTTTATGAGCGATTTGGTGAAGGCGGGTTTAAAAGAATGATTAGAGATGGTTTTTCCTGTAAGAATCATCATTTTGATTACATCCCGACCACTACTGCGCCGGGGCATGCTTCTATTTTTACTGGGACTACTCCTCAAAATCATGGTATTATCGGTAACAGTTGGTATGATAAAATAAGTAAGCAAAACGTATATTGTGTTGAAGACAATACAGTGTCTCCCGTTGGAACAAGCAGTTCTGAAGGAAAAATGTCTCCAACAAAACTGAAAGTTACTACTATAGCTGATCAAAATCGTTTGCATACTCAAATGCAAGGGAAGACAATTAGTATTGCTATTAAGGACAGAGGAGCAATACTTGCCGGAGGACATACTGCTAATGCTGCATACTGGTTTAGAGGAAAAGGACAAGGAAACTGGATTTCATCCTCTTATTATATGACAAGACTACCCAAGTGGGTTGCAGATTTTAATGAATCGAACATTATTGATTCTTATTTTAGAGATTGGGATACACTTTATGAAATTGACTCCTATACTGCAAGCGGAAATGACAATACACATTTTGAAAGAGGTTTTAAAGGAAAAGAAAAAGCCGTATTCCCTTATAATTTACAACAATTAAAAGAATTTAATAGCCAGTATGATATTATCAAGCATACTCCATATGGAAATAGTTTAACTGTTGACTTTGCCATTGCAGCAATAGCCGGAGAAAAATTAGGGGAAAATAATTATACAGATTTTTTGACAATCAGTTTTTCGAGTACAGATTATATCGGGCATAATTTTGGGGTAAATTCCAAGGAAATTGAAGACACTTATCTTCGCTTGGATCAAGATATAGAACGTCTATTATTGATTTTAGATAAGAAAGTAGGTCAAGATAAATATACTGTATTCCTAACCTCTGATCACGGAGCAACACAGGTTCCTCAATACTTACAATCTATAAAAATACCCGCAGGATATTTTAAGGAAGCTACAGTACATTTAGAACTGAAAAATCATATCAAATCTTTTTATAAAACGGATAGCATTATCGAATCTATATCTCAAAGTCAAGTGTTTTTAAATCATAAAACCATTAAAAACAATACGCTGGATTCCAAAGAAATTCAAAATAAAATTGCATATTTTCTCTTGCAAACAAATAGAGTTGATAAAGTGTATACACGCATACAGTTAGAAAACTCAAATTTTAGTTCGGGAACTGGGAGTTTGATACAAAAAGGGTTTAATTCGACCCGAAGCGGAGATGTTTGTTACGTTTTAGATCCAGGGGTCATAGCCTATGCAAAAACAGGATCTACACACGGTAGTGGTTATAACTATGACACTCATGTCCCACTATTATTTTATGGGTCCGGAATTAAACAAGGTGCAACTATCAAGAGAACAACAGTAGCAGATATTGCGCCAACGATCACTACACTGTTAAATATTGCATTACCTAATGGAGCTACAGGAAATAGTATAAATGAAATCGTTGACTAACTTACCCTTAAGTATTATGAAGTACACAACAGTACCTATAAAATCATTCTTTAAGATTATAGTAACCACCTATAAAAATTGGAATGCTAATGAGCCTTTTCAAATGAGTGCAGCGGTAAGCTATTATGCATTATTCTCTTTTCCTGCATTGTTAATTATCATTATTCAAACCACAGGTCTATTTTATGAAAAGAATGAGATTAAAGGAAAAATTATAAACGAAATTACTGCTGTTTTAGGAAAAGATGTAGCTAAAACCATAGAAGTAATGCTTAAAAATGCTGTAGATCAAGACCAATCTACTTTGGTAATTATTATCGGTATTATTACACTCCTTTATGGAGCTACTGGGATGTTTATTGCTTTACAAAAATCTTTGAATACGATTTGGGGTGTAAAACCAAAACCTAAAAGCGAAATCTTAAAAATGATCAAAGACCGAATTTTCTCTTTAGGGTTGATTTTGATGATTGGTTTTTTGTTATTAACCTCTCTTATATTAACAGCATTGATCACCGCAACTACCGATTGGATTGGTCAACATTTTCCAGATATTATCATTTATGTGATTCAGGTTATCAATTTTGTGTTATCTATTGTTTTGACCACGGTATTATTTGCAATGATATTTAAAGTATTACCTGATGTAAAAATGAAATGGAAAGATGTTTGGTTAGGCGCTTTTGTAACTACAATTTTATTTAGTATTGGCAAATCTGCTTTAGGTATTTATTTTGGAACAGTAAATCCTGGGTCTACATTTGGCGCTGCAGGATCTGTAATATTAATCCTATTATGGGTTTCGTATTCTAGTCTTATTTTATTCTTTGGAGCAGAGTTCACACAGGTGCTTGCCCTAAAGTATGGGGCAGGTATAAAACCTTCTTCGTATGCAGAGAAAGTTTCTTAAAAGAATAAAATTGAACAAATACTCTAACGTTATTATAAAATGTTCAACTACTTCATAAGCAAAACTTATGGTATTATAATAATTTATGCTTAAAAAATAAATTAAAAAATTAAACATTTCTGTATTTTTAAATAAAAGCTTATTATATGGAATTAATACAAAAAGCTCTCGAATTCGAGAGGATGAAAATGAGTAATATGACTACAAGTGATAGAGTTGCGGCTTCAAGAGAAGCTAAATCTCTTATATTGTCATTAAATGAAGTGTACAAAAAAACCAAAGATTCTAAACTCATGGATATCATGAAACTTCTTACTGCTAAAAAAAAGAAAATCGAAAAGCGATTAAAAGGCACACCTGTCGTATAAATATTCACTTTGTGATGAATTGAATCTATATTTGGAGATGATATTAGAAACCACTTATTTTAGTAACAACAACAAAAAACTTATCAATGATTTGATTGGTAAACCTTTTTCATTTTTAGAATCTCTTAAACTTAAAGGTATTGGTTCTAAACGTATGATTATAGATGAAGTAAGTCCTAATTTAAGATCATACCTAAATACCATTTCTGATATAAATTACGGTAGTATTGAATTACGACCCAATGGAATCTTGATTGCTATAAATAAGGGATTAAAGAATTATATATGGGTTATACCATATTATCAATTCTATTTGTACAAAACAAACGGAATTAGTATTCATGCTCAAGGTAGGTTTATTCATTTCAAGAACAATAGAACTCACAAGGAAAATACTGCTTTCTTTGATAAATTAATCAGCTTGAAAGTAGCATACGATTTGAGATTCCCTCATGTAGACTCGATTTAAATAGTTACTATAATCTGTTGCAAATGAGTACAGAACTTAATGTACTAGGAACTCCTTTAAAATCTTGCTGTCATGATCCAATAACCGGTTATTTCAGAGACGGGTATTGCCGAACTACTCAAGAAGATACAGGAACTCATATTATTTGTGCAGTAATTACTTCCGATTTTTTGGAGTATACCAAATTAAAAGGCAATGATCTATCGACACCTATACCCTATTGGAATTTTCCAGGATTGACTCCTGGAGATACATGGTGTTTATGCATCTCGAGATGGTTGCAGGCAGAAAAAGTAGGAAAAGCACCACTTATTATCTTAGAATCTTGTCATATTAATGCTCTTCAATATACAGATCTAGAAACACTCAGTAGTCACGAATATATTTCTTAAAGAACTACTATCACATAAACTCAGAAGTAAATTCCTCTACTATTAAACCCTCTTCTAATGTTTTAATAATGCCCAGCGCAGCTCGTTCTCCAGAAATCATGGCAGCATTTAATGAACCATTAAGTAATTGATCTCCTGCCAAAAATAAGGTACTTGTTAATTTTGTTTCTGTTGGAGAGATCTCATATTGCAAGTTCTTTATCCTTGGTAGCGCATTTTTAATATGATAATGCTTAATAAATTTACATTGGGTAATACCACAATATTGATCTAAATCTTTAATCACCATTTGTTTCAGTTCTTTTTCTTCAAATTGATGATTCTTAACTACAGTAACTGATAAAAGTTCTTTTTTTGATACCGTAGAAGTCTTTAAACTTGTATGATAAAAAACATTATTTATTAAGGCTTCTTTATCTGAAATAAGTCCAATTAATGGTTTATCAATAATTCGATGATTTACTTCAAAATATAAGGTATCGCAAGCTCGCCAATCGATGTTTTGATTCTTTAAATTTGGTATGACTTGGTTTGGCTCTGTTGCTATTAAAGTAAAGTCACTTTTTATTTCTGCTCCGTTTTTCAGAATTATACGACCATCCTCTACTTGTTTAACAGGAGAATCATATAAAATATCTGTTTTCTTCAGTTTTGAAACTAATTGATTCACAATGCCTACAATACCATCCTTTGGTAATGCTGCAGATCCTTCACCAAACATTTTATAAACAAACTCAAACATCCTACTCGAGGTCTCCAAATTTGGTTCTAAAAAAATTCCACTAAAGAAAGGTTTGAAAAAATCATTTATAATCTCATCAGAAAAACCATAATCCTTGAGGTACAGCAATGTACTAATTTCTTGATCTTCAAAAATAGTTGTAACCGACTTTTTCTTTAGCATTGAATTTAGCCTCAAAATCTTTATCTTATCCGAAAAATTACCCAAATTCGCAAAAAGAGTTGGAATCAAAAGAGATGGGTTACGAATAGGATCACCTACGGTTCTTAAGGTTCCATTTTTAAAAATACAGGCTCCGGGTAAAAACTTCTGCAAAGACAATTTTTCGAAATCTAAATACCGCTGTGCCAAAGGATAAGCCGTTAGCAGCACCTGAAAACCATGATCTAGTTGGTAACCATCAATAATATCAGTTTTTACACGTCCTCCAGCAAAGTCTGTCGCTTCTATAATTATGGGTGAATATCCGTAGTTCTCTAATACCTGAGCAGCAATCAAACCACTTATACCAGCGCCTATGATATGAATCTTATAATCTTCTTTTTTCATGTATCAACATATCGTTATTACTGTAGTATAATACTATCAATTTCCAGCTTAAAATTTTCGGCCGCTTTATTGCCAATAAGAAAAGCTATTTCCTCGATATTTTTGCCAGGATAATTAGGTAAATCCAATTTTCTACCCCTAAAAGTAGGATACATTTCGGACAAAGGTATCTCAATCAATTGCCAGTCTTTTGTTGTCATGATATAATTAATATAGGCATGTCGCTCATTTTTATTTGATTTCAGCCTTAGTTGATAGCGCTTTCCATCTCCACGTAGCCGAATTTTGATTTTACTGTACCCATCAACTTCTTTGGATTCAAAATCATGCCTTACAGAAGAAAAACCACCATTATTTTCTAAGGAAACATATCCTTCAAAAACTCCAACCCCCTTATTATTGATGTAAAAATTGCCACCAGAGCGTCCGCCCATTACCCTATCATCTACTATTCTCCAGCTGCTACTATCACTATTCTTATTAAAATCGAAAATGACTAATGAATTGTTTGTCGACATAAAAAGGGAATAAAATAAAAATAAATAATTCATGAACTAAGAATTTAAAAAATCTATAAGATATTTCTAATACATTCAAAAGTACGACGCTTGAATCAATAAAGTTTATAGCACTATGTTAATTTTTGTTTAACAAATATAAATAATAGTTAAACATTATTGTAACTTTGAAATAGAAGTAATATTAATTTACCTTAATTACAGATGAAATTCCCAATAAAAACTTCTATGTATCTAATTGTTATTAATGAATAGGAATTTTTATCAACTGAACTTCTTAAAAAAAGAACGAATGAAATTAGAAACTGAAACTTTACTAAAACCTAATGGTTACAATCTAACTAATTTTTCTATCGATGAGATAGGTGATGATCATATTAGTACAGGTATAGAAACCCCAATAAAAGAAAATGCTTTTCATCTATCAGATATTGATAAAAAAGAGCGCATAGCTCATTTGTTTTCAGAAATTATGGATGTAATGGGATTAGATCTAACAGATGATTCTTTAAAAGGAACTCCTAATCGTGTTGCCAAAATGTATATTGATGAAATTTTTTCGGGACTAAACCCGAAAAATAAACCAAAGGTTGCTCTTTTTGAGAATAAGTATCAGTACAACCAAATGTTGGTGGAGAAAAATATCACTTTTTACTCTAACTGTGAGCATCATTTTGTACCCATTATTGGCAAAGCACACGTGGCTTATATTTCGTCAGGCAAAGTAATTGGATTATCCAAATTAAACAGAATTGTACAATATTTTGCAAAGCGTCCACAAGTACAAGAGAGACTAACAAATCAAATTGCAACAGAGCTAAAACAAGTTTTGGAGACTGAAGATGTTGCTGTTATCATTGATGCTAAACATTTGTGTGTGTCCTCTAGAGGGATAAAAGATGATACTTCGGCAACGGTCACCTCTTACTATGGAGGAGTATTTAATACTCCAAGTAAAATAGCTGAACTCCAAAACTATTTAAATAACTAATGCCTCATATAAAAGAAAGATACAATGGGAACAATAGTAATAGTAGGAGGAAGTAAAGGAATAGGAAATTCACTTATACACAATCTATTAGAAAAAAATAAAATAATCAATATTAGTAGAACGCCTCCTCCTCTCGATCATAATAATTTGACACACTATTCTTGTGATGTTCTTAATGATGAATTACCAGAAATTGATCAGATAGATAGTCTAGTGTATTGTCCCGGGAGTATAAATCTAAAACCAATTTCGAGATTAAATTTAGAGGATTTTAGAGAAGATTTTGAAATCAATGTTTTGGGTGCTGTAAAAACAATTCAAAAATATTTACCACAATTAAAGAAAGGTGTAAATCCTTCTGTTTTGCTTTTTAGTACTGTAGCTGCAAAATTAGGCATGCCATTTCATGCCAGTGTAGCGGCTTCTAAATCTGCAGTTGAAGGGTTAGTAAAATCCCTTGGAGCTGAACTCGCGCCAACAATACGGGTCAATGCCATTGCACCTACAGTTACAGATACACAACTTGCTTCAAAGCTATTACGAAATGAAAAAATGATTGAAAATATAACAGAGCGACATCCTTTAAAAAAGTTTTTAAATCCAGATGAAGTAGCTGTTACTGCAGCTTTTTTGATATCAGATAAAGCAGTCTCATTTTCAGGCCAAATCTTCGAGATGGATTGTGGAATTGTATCCTTTAAAATGTAAAAAATGAAAACGATAAGCAAGGCAAAATTAGCACCTAATAAAAAAGAGGAAATGACCAATATTTCTATTTACGATATAAGCATTAATACGCTCGATGGAAAGCCTATAAACCTTTCTATGTTTAAGGGGAAACACATCTTGTTTGTAAATGTGGCTTCAAAATGTGGATTCACCAGGCAATATGAAGACTTACAAAAATTAAATGATCGCTATCAGAATGATCTTGTTATTATTGGATCTCCTTGCAATCAATTTGGTAATCAAGAACCTGGTGACGCAACCCAAATTCAGTCTTTTTGTCAAAGGAATTATGGAGTTACTTTTTTACTAACAGAAAAAATTAAAGTAAGGGGAGTAAAACAACATCCTTTATATAGTTGGCTGACACAAAAACAGCTCAATGGTAAGAAAAATTCCAGCGTAAAATGGAATTTCCAAAAATATCTGGTTGATAAAAGTGGAGGGCTCATAGACTACTATTTCTCCACGACAAGCCCTTTGAGTTCAAAAATAGAAAAACACTTGAAATAAACTACAAACAACATTTAAAAGTAAGTTATGTTCGGACTGTTCAAGAAAAAATCAGAAATTGAAATTCTTCAGAAAAAGTATGCAAAATTGATGGAGAAATGGCATAAGCTTTCAAGTATTAATCGTACCGAAAGCGATAAAATATATGCAGAAGCCGAAGATGTTTTAATACAAATAGAAGCACTTCAAAAAAAGTAGAGTTTGGTTATCTACATTTTTACAATTTGTTCCATTACACCATAAAATTTCATCTAATACTGTGAATGATGGCATATTGTTTCAATTAGTAAAGAACCTCGGGGCAAGCCCACGAGGCATTTGTAAGAAACTGATTTTTGATTTCGAGGCAAACCTCGGAGCATTTAAATCTCGATTATCGAGTAAAGCAAAATCGGCTTCGAACAGTTTTATGGACATTTACTTTTGTAGTAAGTTGTGTTCAAATGCCTTAATTTATGATTCAAAAAGATCTTACAGGATTTTATTGTTATAAAATGATGTATTTAAGAATAAAAAATAATGAAACCCACACTTTCAAAAACCCCTTTACTTGCTTTTAATACAAAAGGTATCTATTGTGAAGTGGCTGGGGTTTATCTTGATCCATGGAAACCTGTAGATAAGGCAATTATTAGTCATGGTCATGCAGATCACAGCCGCTGGGGACACAAAGAATACATTACACATCATACAAATGTTCCTATTATCAAGCATCGACTTGGCGATATTAATGTTACTGGAAAAAAGTATGGGGAGATATTTACCATCAACAATGTAAAATTTTCTCTTCACCCTGCCGGTCATATTATTGGAAGTTCACAAATACGTGTAGAACATAAAGGGGAAGTTTGGGTTTTTACCGGGGATTACAAAATTGAAAATGATGGAGTTTCTACCCCCTACGAACCTGTAAAATGCCATACATTCATTACTGAATGTACTTTTGGGTTACCCGCGTTTAAATGGATTCCTCAAGAAGAAGTATTCGCAGATATCAATTCTTGGTGGTCTACCAATAAAGACGAAGGCAAAACATCCATTCTTTTTGGATATTCTCTAGGGAAAGCACAACGGTTATTAAAATATTTAGATCCCGATATCGGAAAAATATATACTCACGGTGCTATAGAGAATATGACTAATGTTTTAAGACCTATGGTAGACTTTCCTGACACAAAGCTAATTACAAGAGACACTAAAAAACAAGAACTACTTGGCAATATTGTTTTAGCACCACCAAGTAGTCATGGTAGCAGTTGGATTCGTAAAATGGTACCCTATGTAACTGCCTCTGCAAGTGGTTGGATGACTTTTAGAGGGGCACGCCGCCGTAGAGCTATTGATAAAGGTTTTGTGTTATCAGATCATTGTGATTGGCAAGGACTATTACAAGCTATCAAAACTACCGGAGCCGAAAAAATAATCAGTACGCATGGATATACCGATATTTTTTCCAGATATCTTAGAGAGCAAGGTTATGATGCCAGGACTGAAAATACACAATATGAAGGAGAACCCTCAGAAATAGAATCGTCTAAAGAAAGTGAGGTGGTCGAATGAAACATTTTGCAGAGTTGATAAAGAAATTGGATAGTACCAATAAAACGAATGCAAAAGTGACTGCATTAGCATCATATTTTCAGAACGCTCCAGACCCTGACAAAGTTTGGACTATTGCTATCCTATCGCATCGTCGACCACCACGACCTGTTAACACTGCATTACTGAGGAGTTGGGCCTCAGAGTTGTCAAATATTCCATCATGGCTATTCGAAGAATCTTACCATATTGTAGGAGATTTGGCAGAAACGATTGCTTTGATCTTACCTACTTCAGAAACAAGCACAGAAAAAACATTAACCGAATTTCTGAATGAATTTATAGATCTTAAAAAAAAGAGCGAAGAAGATAAAAAAGAATATGTATTCAAAAATTGGAAAGTACTAAATTATTATGAACGATTTGTATTCACCAAACTTATTACAGGTGGTTTTAGAATCGGAGTAAGCCAAAAGTTAATGACTCGTGCATTGGCAAAAGCTACTGGAGTTGATGAAGATGTTTTAGCGTATAAACTGATGGGTAATTGGAATCCTCAAACCATTTCATTTCATGATCTAATTCTCGAAGAAAAAGCATCCGATTTTTTATCAAAACCTTATCCTTTCTATTTAGCATATGCCATTGAAGGAGAAGTTTCAAATCTTGGAGAGGTACAAGATTGGAGTATAGAACATAAATGGGATGGGATACGATCCCAAGTGATCATACGCAACCGAGAGTTGTTTGTTTGGAGTCGCGGAGAAGAATTAGTAACCGATAAATACCCTGAATTTCATTCTTTTGTAGATCAAATTCCCGATGGTACCGTACTTGATGGTGAAATTTTACCGTTTCCCGATGGAAGCCTTGGTACATTTAATGATTTGCAAACTCGTATAGGGCGTAAAACGATATCTAAAGCATTACTTGCAAAAACTCCTGTGATTCTTAAGGTCTATGATGTATTAGAATGGAAAGGAAAAGATATTCGAAATACACCTTTTACAGAACGCAGAGAACTTCTAGAAAACTTATATAAAGACTACCTTTTAAATCAAGCGGAATCGAGATATAATACGCTACAGTTATCCAAGAAAATGTATTTCGATTCCTGGGAAGCAGTTGCTAAAGAAAGGGCGCGCGCTCGTGAAATGAGGAGTGAAGGATTAATGCTTAAAAGAAAGAACTCTTCCTACCTGGTAGGTCGCAAAAAAGGAGATTGGTGGAAATGGAAAGTCGATCCACTTACCATAGATGCCGTTTTGACCTATGCTATGCGTGGACACGGACGACGATCTAATCTTTTTACAGACTATACGTTTGCACTTTGGGATACCGATAAAAAGGAATTAGTAACCTTTGCCAAGGCATATTCTGGTTTAACCGATGCCGAATTTAGAAAAGTAGATGCATGGATCAAGAAAAATACAATAGAGCGTTTTGGTCCTGTGCGTAGTGTGACACCAGAATTGGTATTTGAAATAGCTTTTGAAGGAATCGCATTATCAAAACGACACAAGAGCGGAATTGCAACACGGTTTCCTAGAATTTTGAGATGGCGACAAGACAAAAAAATAGAAGAAGCTAATGCGTTAGAAGATTTAAAAGCTATGATTCCTTCTTGATGAGATGAATAAAAAAGAACTACATACCATCGCAGAAAATTGGTTTTCAAACCAATCGTGGAAACCTTTTCCGTTTCAAAAACAGGCCTGGATAGCTTTTTTGCAAGGTAAGAATGGTTTACTAAATGCACCTACAGGTAGTGGCAAGACATATGCACTATGGATACCCATTGTTCTAGAGTATATCAAAAGAAATCCCAAATATAGTACAAAACACAAAAAAGGATTGAAGGCTGTTTGGATTACTCCCTTACGTGCACTTTCTGTTGAAATTAAACAGGCTACAGAACGTTTTGTTGATGAAATAGGACTCCCGTTTACCGTTGGTATCAGAACTGGAGACACTTCTCAAAAAGAACGTGCAGCGCAAAAGAGATCTATGCCGGATCTATTAATTACTACGCCAGAAAGTTTACAATTACTCTTGGCCTCTAAGGGATACGATAAAACGTTTAAAGAAGTCAATGCAATCGTTATCGATGAATGGCACGAACTACTGGGTAGTAAACGAGGAGTACAAATGGAGTTGGCCTTGTCTCGGCTTAAAACGATATCACTATCGTTACGAATATGGGGAATTTCTGCCACCATTGGTAACCTCGAACAAGCCCGTGATGTATTACTTGGACCAGATTCTAAAGCTTTACAAAATTCAGTATTAATCAAAGCAAATATTAGAAAGAAGATTACGGTAAAGTCTATTATTCCGAAGAAAATGGAAACTTTCCCCTGGAGAGGTCATCTGGGGCTGCATTTGCTTGAAGAAGTGATTCCTATTATTAAAAAAAGTAAAACTACGTTGCTTTTTACCAATACGCGAGCGCAATGCGAAATCTGGTTTCAGAAATTATTAGAAAAGCATCCTGAACTTGCAGGAGAAATAGCAATGCACCATGGCAGCATTAATAAAGAAACTCGCTTATGGGTAGAACAGGCGATTAGAAATGAATCTTTAAAAGCAGTAGTATGCACATCCAGCCTTGATTTGGGAGTAGATTTTGCTCCGGTAGAAACGATTATCCAGATTGGTGGTCCCAAAGGAGTTGCGCGTTTTTTACAACGAGCCGGGCGTAGTGGACATCAACCTGGAAAAGAAAGTGTTATTCATTTTTTACCCACACATGCCATAGAACTCACAGAAGCATCTGCTCTGCAGAAAGCTGTGCAAAATAAAAAAGTTGAGGATCGCATCCCTTACTTAAACAGCTTTGATGTACTGGTGCAATACTTGACAACCTTGGCTGTTTCCAATGGTTTTTATCCTGATGAAATATTCCCCGAAGTTAAAAGTACCTTTTGCTTTCAGTCTATTACCCAAGAACAGTTTAGATGGATTTTAAATTTTCTTACACTAGGAAGTCAAAGCCTACAAAGTTATGATGAATATAAAAAAGTTAGTATTGAAACTGACGGAAAATTTAAAGTGCATAGCCGGGCGGTGGCCATGCGACATCGTTTACAAATAGGAACTATCGTAAGTGATGCAGTGCTTACCATTAAATATTTAAAAGGTGGATTTTTGGGATCTATTGAAGAATGGTTTATTTCTAAATTAAAACCTGGTGATGTATTTACGTTTGCTGGACGTAATTTAGAACTTTTTAAGATAAAGAATATGCAGGTTTTGGTTAAAAAATCGAAACAAAAAACTTCAAAAATTCCTAGTTGGATGGGAGGACGAATGAGTTTTTCTTCTGAAATGAGTTCTTTATTGAGAGAAGAATTATATACTGTTACTCAAACCTATTCCAAAGTTTCCAAAGAACTTAAAGCACTTACACATATCTTTAATCGACAAAAAAAAGAAAGCATAGTACCCGGGCCTAATCAATTTTTAATTGAAACCTTTAAAACCCGTGATGGATTTCATGCTATTTTTTATCCTTTTGAAGGTAGGTTCGTTCACGAAGCACTGGGCAGTTTAATGGCATATCGTATTAGTTTGTTGCTTCCGATTACGTTTTCTATCGCTTTTAATGATTATGGATTCGAACTATTGTCAGATCAGCAGATCGATATGCAACAAGTTTTGGATAATAATCTCTTTACAACTCAGGACCTAAAAAGTGATTTACAAAAAAGCCTTAACGCTACAGAAATGGCCAGGCGTAAGTTTAGAGATGTTGCTGTAATTGCCGGATTAGTATTTACAGGGTATCCAAATAAGGTAATCAAGAGCAAACATCTTCAATCCAGTTCTCAATTACTTTTTGATGTTTTTAAAGAATATGAACCGAATAACTTATTGTATCAGCAAGCCTTTATAGAAACTTTTGAACATCAGTTAGAAGAAGGACGATTACAATTGGCAATGGATCGTATCTCTTCTCAGACAATCGTATGGAAAGCGTGTAAAAAACCAACACCTTTTTCTTTTCCGATTATTACAGATCGTTTGAGAGAAAAACTTTCTTCAGAAAAATTGGCAGACCGTATTAAAAGAATGACAGCACAGCTAGAAAAAGCTTAATTTTGAATAGGTAAGAACGGCCATGAAAACCCAGGAGATTACAATTAACGATCAGACATTTATACTTCATCCAACAGGTTGCGCCTATTGGAAAGAAAAGAGTATATTATTGATAGCAGATGTGCATTTGGGTAAAATAACACATTTTAGAAAAAATGGGAGCGCAGTTCCCGAATCGGCCATACTTCAGAATTTTAATCGTTTGGATGAGGTGTTGCACTATTTTCAACCCAAAACTCTCTGCTTTTTAGGAGATTTATTTCATAGTTATATCAATAATGAATGGATATTGTTTTCAGAATGGATTAGAAAAACAACTTCTAAGATAATTTTGATTGCAGGAAATCATGATATCATATCCCCTTTGAGATATTCAGCATTAAAAATTCAAGTCTCAAACGAGTGGCAAATTGATTCATTTTTGTTTACTCATCATCCTGAAGAAAGGCAGCTTTTTTTTAATATTTCTGGACACATTCATCCGGGAATTCGTCTTCAAGGAGCAGGCAAACAATCACTTAGTGTTTCTTGTTTTTTTAAACGGAAGTACCAGATGATTTTACCTGCTTTTGGAACATTTACTGGAAAACACATTCTTATACCTCAAAAAGAGGATGAAGTTTTTGGTATCACTACGGCCGAAGTGATCAAAATCACATTTCGCTAATCTCTAAATACAATTATTCTGTTAAACATTTACCAGTAACTTCTATTTTGTTTAATCATTTTGTAAATTTGATAAACAAAAAAAATGCAATGCACAAAACCCATCTTCCCACAAAAAAATGTAAAGTTTGTGAGCGACCATTTACCTGGCGTAAAAAATGGAGGTTAGTTTGGGATGAAGTTCGATATTGCAGTGAACGGTGTCGAAGAAATAAAAACAGATAATGGGAAGTACAGGTTTGGTATGGTTTCGAAATGATTTAAGAGTAAAGGATAATACATCCCTTTACAAGGCTATATCAGAAAATGAAAAGATAATAGCTGTTTATTTTTTTGATCCCCGACATTTCGAGTCTGAGATTTTTGGTTTTAGGAAAACAGAAAAGTATAGAGTCCAATTTTTGTTAGAAACTATAACAGAACTTAAAGAAAATCTGGAAAAACTAAATATTACGCTATTCATATACCACCAGTTACCAGAGGATGTTTTACCGCAATTTATAGAAGGTAGAAATATTACAAAAATATACCTACAAAAAGAATGGACTCAGGAAGAAGAAGATGTACTTAAGAATGTAAAAGAAGTTACGACTTGTTATGACTTGCAATGGGTAGAGAGTTATGATCAATTCTTATGTCATCCAGATGATATTCCTTTTCAAACAAAGGATATCCCTCGAGTATTTACCAACTTTAGAAAAGAATGTGAAAAAAAAGCATCAGTAAGATCATTAACCTTTGTTGAACCTTTACCTGTACAAAATAAATTGGAGAACCCAGCTGAGATGCCTTTACTCGCAGATCTAGGGTTTGAAGAATTTGCAGTAAACTCTAACACTGCATTTTCTTTTAAAGGAGGAGAAAATCAAGCTTTGGAAAGAATTGAATCCTACTTTTGGGAGACCAAAAAGCTCTCCTATTACAAAAAAACCAGAAACGGTCTTGTTGGAAAAGACTATAGCTCAAAACTTTCGGCTTGGCTAGCAAATGGAAGCATCTCCCCTCGAACAATATATCATGAAGTGAAAAAATATGAGCAGCAGATTGACAAAAATGACTCAACCTATTGGTTGATTTTCGAACTCATCTGGCGTGATTTTTTCAAATATATTTCGCTTAAACATCATAATGAAATTTTCAAAATTGAAGGTATTCTTCAGAAGGAATATGAATGGAAAAATGATCAAGAATTAATTGAACAATGGATTAATGGGGAAACTACAGAACCTTTTGTGAATGCCAATATGATCGAACTCAAAAAAACTGGATGGATGAGTAACCGTGGGAGGCAAAATGTGGCTTCTTATTTTGCTAAAGAATTAGAACTGGACTGGAGAATCGGAGCCGCATATTTCGAATCTCTTCTTATAGATTATGATGTACACAGCAACTACGGGAATTGGTTATATGTAGCTGGAGCAGGTAATGATCCAAGAGATAGAAAATTTAATGTAAAACTACAGGCAGAACGATATGATCCGAAACAAAGGTTCCAACAGCTCTGGCTTCAAACCAAATTGTTTTAATTTATGATTCTACGACTTATTCTTGGTGATCAACTTAACCATCAGCATTCTTGGTATTCTGATGATCATAAAGATGTTTGTTATTTTATGGCAGAAATGCGTCAGGAAACCGATTATACGACTCATCATATCCAGAAAGTTGTTGCTTTTTTTCATAGTATGCGCAATTTTGCAAATTGGTTGAAAGAAAAAGAATTTGATATCACCTATTTTGAATTAGATCATAACGACAACGAGCAAGGTTTAGCACTAAATCTTAAAAAAATAATTCAGGAAAAGAAAATAACCAAATTTGAGTATCAACTACCTGATGAATATCGCTTAGATGAACAATTAAGAGCATTTTGTAATACATTAGAAATAGAAACAGAAGCTTTTGATACCGAGCATTTTTTAACATCAAGAACTGATCTAGCGGATTTCTTCAAAGGAAAAAAGCAATACACCATGGAGTATTTTTATCGCTATATGCGAAAACGATACGACATTATGATGATTACTAATAAAGATCCCGAAGGTGGAAAATGGAATTTTGATCAAAGTAATCGCAAAAAGTGGTCAGGAACTCCTAGTATTCCTATTGAAAAAAGATTTAAAAAGAATGTTGCCCAAATCGTACAACTAATCAATGATTGTAACATTAAGACTATTGGAAGTATTATTCCCGATGATTTTAACTGGCCAACATCAAGAGAAGAAAGCATAACAGTCTTGAACTATTTTTGCGAGCATCTACTCGTTCATTTTGGAGATTATCAAGATGCGATGCATCCCGATGAAAAGTATCTTTTTCACAGTCGACTTTCTTTTGCAATGAACAGCAAGCTATTACATCCTAAGGAGGTTATAGAAACAGTGATTATTTATTGGCGAGAACATAGAGATGAGATTCACATTTCTCAAGTCGAAGGTTTTGTTCGCCAGATTTTAGGATGGCGTGAATATATGCGAGGTATCTATTGGATGAAAATGCCAGAATATCAAACCGTTAATCATCTAAATAATCAAAATCCATTACCAGACTTTTATTGGACGGGAAATACCAAAATGAACTGTTTGCATCACGCTATCAAACAAAGTCTAGAGAACGCATATGCACATCATATCCAACGATTGATGATTACTGGTAACTATGCCTTACTCACACAAACACACCCCGATGAAGTAGACCAATGGTACCTGGGTGTGTATATAGATGCTATTGAGTGGGTAGAGATTACCAACACACGCGGGATGAGTCAATTTGCAGACGGAGGTATTGTAGCGACCAAACCTTATGTTTCAAGCGGGAGTTACATTAATAAAATGAGTATGTATTGTAAAGGATGTCACTATAAAGTATCTAAAAAAACAGAAGATGATGCTTGTCCTTTTAACGCATTGTACTGGAATTTTCTGGATGAAAAACGATCATATTTTAAAAACAATCAACGAATGACTATGATGCTAAGTCTACTGGATAAAATGGATAAAGAAAAATTGGAAGCTCTTAAAAATAGAGCGATTGCTATTATAGAAAATCCTAATGACTATTAATAAGAACGAACATATCAATATTGTCTGGTTTAAGCGAGACTTAAGATTACAAGATAATGAAGCAGTTTATAATGCTATAGCGTCTGGTAAGCCAATTCTTTTATTATATGTTTTTGAAAATTCATTAAAGAACGATAAACATTATAGCGAACGTCATTGGAATTTTGTCAAGCAGTCTTTAGAGGATATAAACACACAATTGCTCCCTTATAACACAAAGGTATTAACGGTGTCTTCAGAAGTGCTTAAAACATTCGGAACTTTACAACAATTTTGGAAAATAGATACGGTTTTTTCGCATCAGGAAACCGGTATTAGAATCACTTACGATAGAGATAAATCATTTAGAGCTTTTTGTAAAAACAATCTAATTTCTTGGGTCGAAAATGGTAATAATGGTATTCTTCGTGGGTTGAAAGATAGAAATACTTGGCGAGAGGATTGCGAACAATATATGTCAGAATCTCTTCTCGAGTTTAATCCAAAAGAGGATAGTTTTATCCCATTAGAAATGATTAAAGAAATTGAGCATGTTTTTAAATTGGAGAACTTAAAAACTCCCAAAAATTCAAGTTTTCAAAAAGGTGGAATTGTTACTGCCAAAAAATATTTAGAATCTTTTTTTTACAAAGGACGATATAAAAACTATAGTTTTCATATTTCAAAACCAGAATTGGCGCGCAAGGGTTGTAGTCGTTTATCTCCTTATATCGCTTGGGGTAATCTCTCTATTCGACAAGTATGGCAATATGCGATGGAGTTTAGAAAAGTATCCGGTAACAAAAAACAAATAGATGCTTTTGCCTCTAGATTGCATTGGCAGGTACACTTTGTTCAGAAATTTGAAATGGAAGATGTTATGGAGTTTGAAAGTATTAATAAAGGATATCATAAGCTCAAAAAAAATATTTCTAAAGCCTATCAAACCGCATGGAAAGAAGGCAAAACTGGATATCCTCTTGTAGATGCTTGCATGCGTTGTTTACATGAAACTGGGTATATTAATTTCAGGATGCGTGCTATGGTCGTTTCTTTCTTCACACACAACCTATGGCAACCTTGGCAAGAAGCAAGTGCACATTTATCTCGTATGTTTTTGGATTTTGAACCTGGTATTCATTTTCCTCAATTACAAATGCAGGCAGGAGAAACTGGTATTAATATGTTGAGAATTTACAATCCAATCAAAAATAGTATAGAACACGACCCTGAAGGAACTTTTATAAAAAAATGGATTCCAGAGCTCCAAAATGTACCTGTAGAATTCATACATGAACCCTATAAAATGACACAACTAGATCAAAAATTCAATAATATAACCTTAGGAAAAGAGTATCCGTTGCCTATTGTTGATATAAACAGTACAAGAAAAAAAGCAAGTGATACCCTATGGAGTTTAAAAGATGATGCTCTGGTAAAAAAAGAAAGTTATCGTATCCTTAAAAAACATACACTACCCAATAGAAAAACCCGAAAATAATATGAAGAAAGACCTATCGATAAGAGATATCGACAGAATTATTGAAATGGCATGGGAAGACAGAACACCTTTTGATGCTATTTTGATGCAATTTGGGCTAAGAGAACAGGATGTTATTAATTTAATGCGCAAAGAGATGAAGCCTTCAAGCTTCAGAATGTGGAGAAAAAGGGTTCAGGGAAGAAAGACAAAGCACCTTAAAAAGCGTGTTTTTGAAGATGGAAGATTCAAGTGCAGTCGCCAGCGACAGATTACCCATAATAAAATCTCAAAAAGATAAGCCTTGAAAAATAAAAAACCTGTTAAAACTGTCAACCTATTTTAGGGCGAGACAAAATATATTAAAAACAGAACCAATAATTATTCATAATCTGAAAATTTAATGCAGTAGGTCAAAAATTAGTTTGGTTATAGTCCCAAAAGGTTATGGTTTAGTTCCAAATTTTGTTGTAAACCAACTTTTTTGGAAAACATGTTTTTCAGAAATTATAAAAAGAGTATTTTTTGAATTGTATCGTATGGATATCAATAGTGAAAAGCCTCAGGGTTATGTTTTTTCAACTTGTTGTCTATACATCAGTTGGTGATTTGCATCATTAAAACTTATAACCAATCCCAAATTGAATTGACCCTAAACTTTCGCCATCCAAATCTATTAGTCTATAGCCTGCAAATATTGGAAACTTGCCTTTAAACATATATGTAGCACGTGGTGAAGCATAAAAACCACCGTCGTTACCATCATTAATACCAAAGGCGTAACCAATATCGGTTCCTACCAGAAAATTAGTAAATGGTGAGAATCTTACACTTCCTGCCAGTGGTATAAACTGAGCGTCATCAAGTTCTACCTCTCCGAAACCAGCGATATTGACTTCCTGACCAAAATAATTGGCGAAACCAGTTGTACCACCTACAAAGAAGCGTTCGGAAACACCGTATAAATAGAACAGATCAAGGCCTATGTTAGAGGAATAAGAATCCTTGAAATCCCCAACTGTCACTCCTGCGTTAAGACCAACGCCAAAATTGTGTGTGCCCTTTACTACATCTTGAACTTGCGCATGAGAGATACTCGCAAATGCCATAAAGACTACTGATAAAATTGCTACTTTACTTTTCATTTTAATCCAAATTTTATAATTAACATTGTTTATTTTCATTCTTATCATTAACATAGAGCTCTTTAATATGCTCTTAATTCCAAAAACTGAATCTGCCTTATTTATTGATTTGACGACTCCTTGCCTTGATGCATGAAAAACGTTTCCTTAATTTTGTGATAGTTACCCATAACAAATGGGCATGTAGAAATGCATTTGCTACAATTTTTGGAAAATTCTGGCGCACATTTTTCGCGATCTATAAACTGAGGATAGCCGTCGTCCAGTATTTTGGTCTTTCTGTAAATGGCTTTTCCGGGGCAGCTATCAACGCAGTGGTTACAGGTTTCGCAAAAGTCCCTTACCCAAAGATGCTCGTTATCATCCAAGGTTTTTAAGGGAAGATTATCCATATCCAAAAAAATTGCCGCCAAACGCATTGAAGGACCAAATTCTGGCGCAATTAAAATACCATTCTTTCCCACCGCACCAATACCTGCATCCTGTGCCACAGGAACTGTCATTATATCACCGCCTATTGCTGGTGATGGGTGACAATTATATCCCATATCCCTAATGAATTTTGCCAAAAGATTTACCGTCTGGCCTAATTCTGAATAGGTGCGCCATATTTCTTTAGTAGCTTCTTTTGAGGGATTGGTTTTTATGGCTTTTCTATCCATTTCCATAGCAAGTATCATGACGTTTTCATACATAATCTCAAAATCTTTATAAATAAAATCTGGATTCACTTTTGTGTACCCAATTTTGGATATTCCCAATTCTTTTGCATACGCTTCAATTTGCCTTAATTGGTTTTCTGAGATTATCTTCTTACCAGTTTTAGGGTTTTTATTGAGCTGAGATGCACTTCTGTACATTTCACGTAATGATATCCAAAGGGATTTGCCAACGGTTCTAAAACTATTGAGTTTATTCGTTAGACTTCCATACTGTATCAAAAGAGTAGGAATAATAACTGGAAGGCGAGCATTTGGACTGGCCTTGACCGGTTTTTCCCCTTTTGACATCCAAAAGGAAGCCCGTAAGAAAAATGGGGGGCGTCGAATTATTCTATATAATTTCATTTTCTTCATTGCTTCCATATTTATTTAGAATTATTATCTGTGATTTTTTCGATGGATTCGTTTCTGTATTCAAAAAAGACGGTAACAAAATTTAATATGACACCTAGACCTGATAAGACATAAACTGTTGTGAAAATTTTAGTAAACGCTGTAGTTGGATACAAATCACCATAGCCTACTGTAGTTAATGTCATTACAGAAAAGTAGTAAGAATCTAACCAACTCCACCCTTCAGTAAAACGATATACTACTGTACCCAAAATGATGGTTACTATAGTCGTAAGCGTTAGTCTTCCATAGTTTTTCCATTTAAAAAAACCCTTGATATATAACAGATATCTAATCATGTATAATAGAGATTAAACAGCCATGTAGTAGGAATAAAAGTTGATCCACATATTTCGATTCCTTTTCTCTTTTTAGCGTATATAAATCGTTATGGAAATAATACTGCTCTAGACTACTGATTGTAAAATTTGTGATATCATCTGGTGCTTTGCCATATTGCCTTAATTCTCGATTGAATGGGCTCAGACCGTTTCTGAGACGCACCTCGAATACTTCCGCCCTTAATTGGAAGTATTTATCTTTGATGTACACATACCTTTTTGCTTGTTGATACCATCTTGATAACCTGATTTCCTTAATAGCGTAATTAATCCGATACACCTGCTTTACTAGTTTTTCAATACGTATATCGTCGCTTTTTTCGATCTCATAGAATTCTCGCTCCAATTGTAATCTGTGCCGGTCAAAAACTTCTTCTACCAGTTTGTTCTTGGAATTGAAGAACTTGTAAATGGTTTTTTTACTTCGTTTCAAATCTGAAGCAAGCGCATCTACCGTATATTCCTTATCATATTGTTGCATAAGCAATATGTAGGATTTATTTAATATATCTTGTTTTGTTGTCTGCATAATCACTTTGATTTAAAACATTAGCGCAAAACTTAAAGAAGCATATCTGTTGACTTCTGAACTTTTGAGTTCACCTGTCGCTAGATGGTATTTAAATTCTATACTGGTCTTGTTCTTAAGAAAACACAGACCAAAGTATCCGTTGAATATCAGGTTATTGATTTCATCCTGGTCGAACAAGGAATCGTTTTCAAATAGATTGCCCTGTATCGTAGCGTTATAGGCAGAAACCTTTACGCCAAAACCTGTGTCAAAATAAAATTCCGATTGCTTCTTTTTTCCTAAAAGTTGATTATCCTGCCCAACGGAATGTTGTACCGGCTCGAAGTTTCCTATTCTAAAATGTATCATGGGACGACCATAGATATAAATATTGCCAATAGATGCGTCCATGGTACTGTACATGTCGAACCAATTGCCCTCTATGACTTCAAAACCGTATTTACCACGTAGATTAATACCCAGCTGATTTGGCAATTGGTTTTCCCAACCTTGCAGTTCCACATCACCTGTTATCTCTCTGTGAAACCAGTTTTGAATATCGTCTGCTTGTGAACCAGGACCTAAGACTCCCATATCTAGACCCAATCTTAAAAAAGCATCTTCAAATGCCATTACATTTGAATAATTGACATATGACCAGCCGGCATAGGGTCTTTCAGCATTTGGGTCGGGGCTGCCGTCACTTAAATAATCGGGTGTATAGGCCTCTACATTCAGTTTTACTTCGCTATAGGATTTTATAGGTTGCTTGAATAATTTATTTGCCAGATGAGACTCTTTATCCCTCCATCTGAAAGCCATATTGATACCGTAGGTATAATACCTGTCCGTGCCCGTATAAATAATCAAGAAATCATTATCATGACCAACTTCTATCTCGTAGTTATAGTGGTTGTTTTGTTGTGCCTTTACCGCTGTAAATACGAGTAGCAAAAGGCTTAATAGTATTTTTTTCATATCGACCGATTTAGATGAAACAATGACGTACTATATACAAGGCTGGTATTGTTTTTACCTCGTAATTTTAATTCTGTAAGCGGCTCAGGTTGAAAACTGATTTTTGCACTCAAAGATTTAAGGTAAAAATCAGTGCATAAGAATGAGGTTTTCAGCTTTTTGCATCTGGCTGCCGTATTGAGTACATCACAATGGTATGCAACTGATTTTTGTTTTCTCCTTACCAAGGTTGCCGAAACTTCTCCACTACCGACCTTTGCCTTAAATGAGGGTGAAATGCCAAAATGAGCAGTATACTTATCTCTGTGGTCAATCAACTTTATGTTTTTATCTTTTATCATCTTTAATCTTCTTGTGGCAGTCAACTGGCTTTTCGAAACAATGAAAAGCCAGGACTGCACTTCAGGCAACAATCAACTCAAAAAACCAACCAATCAAAAAAATCACCATTTATGATTGCCCATATAAGATAACCTTTGGATGTTCTTATAAGAGGGTTTCGCAGACCTTACCGAGTTAGCAATTGATCGTCTCGGTCTCATAATATTTTATTCAATCTTTAACATTGCACCCGTAAGTTGAAGCAACTGTGCTTCTTTTTGCTTTACGGTATAGGTGGACGTCACAATTCTGAATTTTGCCGATGACAGTTCTAACTGGGCATCCCTCAATTGGGTATTCGTAATTTGTCCGTTCTTGAAGTCTATTTGACTTCGTTCAAAATTTTGCTTGAAGGTTTCGAGATTAGAACGTTCTATATCCAAGTCTTCCAAAGCCTGTTCATATTCTGTATATGAGTTTTCAAAATCTCTTTTTATTTGAAGTTTTGTCCGGTCTATTCGAATGTTTTCTTGGTCTATGGCGATTTTTGCATTTTGAATCTTTCTGTTCACACGGTTTCCGTCAAAAATGTTCAGTCTCAAACCTACACCAACATTCCATCCATCCAACTCTTGGGACAACAGCAAACCCGCCTGGTTCGTTTGGTCTAGGTAACTATATCCACCATTTAAAAATATTTTGGGATAACGCTCCGCTTTGGTTGCGGCCAAATCGCTTTCAGAAATTTCCAGGCCTTCTTGGGATAGTCGCAGTCTGGTGTTCTTTTTCAGTGTTTCTTCTTCAAGTACTTGTTTGTCTATAAACGGATAGAAAACTACTTCTTCATTAACCTTAAATTCTACTTTTGGGTCTCTTCCCATAAAGGCATTTAAGTCTGCTTTTGCCGTTCTAAAGCGTAATTGATTTTGCCTGTATGCAACGCTATCGTTCTTTACCGCTACTTCTGCATTCAACACATTTGTTCGGTTGCTAGCCCCAAATTTGAATTCACTTTCTGCCCTTTTAAAACGTTCAATACTTATATCCATTTGCTCTTTTGAGATTTTTAAATTGGCCTGTTGTGTCGCTACATTGAGATACAGGTATACAGTATTCAACACGGTATTCTCTATTAAGTATTGCGTTTGTAATTGTGTGGCTTCATTTACATTTTTCAGAAGGCTTAGTCTATGATAACCGCCCAAGCCATCAAATAAGGTATATTCCACATTGATCGATGCGTTGATAGTTTCGGTTTCGGCACCATCGACATTTAATGGTGTAATACCCTGCGATCCATCTGGATTTATGAGAGATAGTTCTAAATCCGTGTTATTTTTACTAAAATCGTAACCGCCATTGAGATACACACTGGGTAGCAGTCCGGCATTACCTGCGGTTGCATTGTTTGCCGAAACAACGGTATCTAATGTAGCTATCTTGATATCGTGGTTCTTTTGAATCGTAATGTTGATGGATTCTGAAAGTGTCAACACCTCTTGTGCCTTACTGAACCAACATCCAAAGATTGTGGCTACTATTATACTATAAATTATTTTCATTTTATTTGTATTTAAGTGGTTCTCTAGTGAACTTTTAACAAAAGATATAGGCGACCACCATTTTCTTTATCTATACATTCCTATTCTTCGTTTGTACTCATTATAAGTCTAACCGCAGGTTCCAATTCCTCGGGGCTAACTTGTTTTCTGCCTTTGATTTTTTTGGCATAGAACATCCTGAACTTGTTCAGGTTAATTAAGAACACGGGCATCAGGAACAAGACATTGAACAGACCGAACAAAAGTCCGTATGCTATTGCAATGGCTGGTCCTTTGAGGAACTGTGCACTTAGGCTCGTTGAAAGAATAAGTGGCCCTAAACCGGCTACCGTAGTGATGGTCGTTAAAACAATAGGTCTGAAACGACTATAGGCTGCTTCCTTTACCGACTCGATAAATCCTTTGCCTTCCGTTAGTAAATCATTGAGCGTTGAGATATAGACCAAGGTATTATTGACAAAGACGCCGATAAGGGCAATGGTTCCGATAAGGCTAAAAATATTTAGGGCTTCTCCGTGTATGAAATGCCCTATAATAACACCAATCAATGCAAATGGGAAAAGCAAAAATATCATTCCAGCCTGCGTGAAAGAGTTGCAATTGAAAACAATTAATGCAAATATCAGAATCAGAATAATAGGACCCACTAGTTTCATTGCAGCTATAAGTTTGAATGCCTGACGGCTCTGCCCTTCAACCGAATAGGTAACCGAAGGATATTTCTTTATAATGTCTGGTAAGACCTGGCTTTCAATTTTGCCGATGACCTGTGGTGCAGAAACATCTTTGCTTGCCACATTGGCTTCAACTCGTATTTCACGTTGACCATCTAGATGGTCAATCGTTAAGTTTCCAACAGCTTCTTCGATATAAGCGATTTCACTTAACGCATAGCTACCACCATTTTTGCTGTTTATACGCATATCCAATAATTGATTTTTGCCTTTGCGGCCTTCTTCTGGATAGCGCAGCCAAACTTCGACCTCTTCGTCACCTCGTTGTAAACTTTGTGCTTCTACCCCAAAAAAGGCAGAACGAACCTGTGCCATAACTTCTGAAAGACTAAGTCCAAGTAGTTCGGCATTTGGCTTCAAACGTATTTGATATTCGGTAATACCTTTGAGGTCGGTATCGGAAACATCCCGTAATCCTTCTACATCACGCATCGCTATTTTAAGGTCTTCTTTGGCGGCACGGACTTCGTCAAGATTATAGCTTTTCAAGGCAAACGATACCGGAAGTCCGAACAAGGCAGATGTTGCGCCAAGTCCATAAATAAGACGAGTAGCTTCGGGAATTTCTGGTGCTTCCTCGGCAATGGCATTGGATATTTCAAACGAGCTGATACCACGTTCTTCGCCATTTAGGAACGTTACTTTCAATTCTCCTTGATTATCCAATGGTCCTGTGATTACCTCTACAAAGCGGACAATTTGCTTTCTATCTTTCCGACCTTCTGAATACTCACTGTTGACCTCCCATACGGCTTCTTCAATGGACATCAACTTTTGCTTAGTCACTTCTACGGGTGTTCCTGGTGGTAATTCCATTTCCACAAACACGGCATCATCATCAATGTTGGGGAAGAAGGTAAAACCCATTACACCAGTCGGTATCAAGGCTACCGAACCAATTAGCAATCCTACGAAGATTAATACGGTAATTAATCTTGAAAACTTATTTTTCAATACGGTTTTTGAAAAAGCCGGCATATAGAGTTTGCTTCGCATCCATTCCATTGCATTGGTAAACCATTTTTCAATTTTGGTCAATTTTATATCTTCTTTGATTCCCTTGGCATGGCCAACGTGGCCTGGTAGAATAAAGAAGGTCTCAATAATTGCCATTATCAATACCGCAATAACAACGAAGGCAACCTCTTGAAAAAACTCACCTACCTGTTCAGGTAAGAAAAAGAACATTGCAAAAGCCGTTGCTGTTGTGGACAGCGATATTATTACTGGCGACAGCATTTCCATAGTTCCATCCAAAGCAGCCTTTAACGGTGGTTTACCAAGTTCTTTGGCGTGTCGGTAAATGTTTTCGCCGACTACCACGGCATCATCCACCAGAATTCCCAACACCAAAATAAATCCGAAAAGGGAAACCACATTGATGGTCATATCCTGAATGTCGGTTAATAGGAACATTCCCAATAAAACAATAGGTATTTTGACGGCCAACCAAAAGGCCAAATAGCGGTCCAGGAAAAGGGCCAATACCAAGAGTACGAGGATTACACCTGTAATCCCGTTTTCTATCATTGTACCGATACGGCTTTTAAGGTTGACCGTACCGTCTTCCAAAATCAGTAATTCTATCCCCTTACGGGTTTCATTGTAGGTGCCGATATAGTTCTTTACGAATTCGGCATTTGCCAAAATATCTTCAGAATTGAGCGTATAAACACTCATTGTTATGATAGGTTCACCCTTAAAATATCGACCAGTGGCACTGTCCTTGAACTGATCGGCTACATCGCCAACATCTTTTAAATAAACCGTTTGACCAGTATCCCCTGCAGAGACAATGATATTCTTTAAATCTTTGGCGTAATAACCCTTGTTATCCGTCTTTATGTTGATGACCTGTTCTTCATTTTCTATAGTACCACCAAAGGTTTCCAAGTTGGCTCGTCTTACCGCGGTACTAACTTGTTGAAAGGTAAGATTGTACCGACGTAAATCGTTTTCGCGCAAGCGGACCTCAATTTCTTCATCTGGCACACCTTGTATTACTACTTGTGAAAGTCCAGGCTGCGCCAGAAAATCATCTTCTATCTGTTTTGCGATATCCTTTATTGCGGTAAGCGGCATATCTTTGGCCATAATGCCAAAGCTCACAGTGAGGTCCTGCGGGTCGCGTTTCTCGACCGATGCAGATTCTACACCTACTGGAAAATTGGTTATCTTATCTACAGCATTCTTTACCTCGACCAGCATTTTGTCTGCCTTGGCCTCTTCGGTAAGTTCTACACTTATGGTCGCAAGATTATCCTGCGAGGTTGATGTAACCCGGTCAATGCCCTCGATACCTTCAAGATTGTCCTCTATTTTTATAGTTATGCCTTCCTCAACTTCTGAAGGACTCGCACCGGGAAATGCCACGTTTACATCAACAAAACGTGTTTTCTGCTTTGGAAAGTTGGTGTTCTGTGTTTGGCTTAACTTTAAAATACCCAGGCCTACAAGCAGGAACATCATTAAATTGACCAAGGTGGGTCTTTTTATAAAATAATTTATTGCACCTTTCATCTGTTGTCTTTTTATTTGTTTTTAATAGGTCAGACCTGCCTTGCCGGCAGGCAGGTGTAATTAGCCATTAAATCTCTCGATTTGTGTCAAGAAATATTCTGGCTCATTTCATTGCACTATGCTTTTGGTACTGCCTTAATGCCGGCAATAGGATTGTTAATTTTTTCGGTAATCATCTGGTCACCTTTTTCAAGCCCAGTAATGACGCTTCTGCCTTCCTTGGTTTGTAAAACTTCTATTTTCTTGGCTACCACGGTTGAATCTTTTATGACATAGACGCGGTTCTCACGAGAGATTAAATCCTTATCCACTTCAACGGCATTTTCAAAGCTGCCTTTTACTAAATTGCCCTCAACGTACATTCCTTCTTTCAATTCTTTACCTGGTACTTCCAGAAAGATATTGACCGCCTGTGTACCTACATCAACAGAGGTTCCGATACGCTTTATCTTGGCCATAACTTTTTGGTCAATGTTGCGTACGTATAGTTCGACCTGTTGATCTATGTTAAATTGTTTTACCTCACTCGCGGTTATAGCGGCCTTTACCTCGTAAACATCTGTTCGGATGAACTCCCCCAGTTTTGTGCCCGGTCTTATCAAATCGCCCACATCTATCATTGCCATGGTCACACTGCCTGAAAATGGTGCGTATATGCGATAATCATGTAAGGTTTCTTCTTTGCTTTTAATGCCGTAATAGAGATTATAGATGTTCTTGTTGTTCAAGAAATTTTTCAGCTGTTGGTTGGTAGCTTCTGGTAAAGTGGGCAAAGATTTTTCTACATCAATTTCCTGAAGAAATGTATTCCATTTGATAAATTCATCGGGATAATCCAACTGCACATCGGCCATTGCATTGACAAGTGCGCTTACAAATTGACTTTTCTGTGCATTTAGGTTATAACGGAACTTGTTATCATCCAAGCTCAATAATAGTTCGCCTTTACGGAAACTTGTACCTTCTTTGAAGGCTTTTTTGATATTTTTTGCCCTACCTTGTACTTCGGCGATGATATCCACTTTTTGAATCGGTACGATACGTCCTGTAAGATTTAAGGTATTTTGAATCTCAGCCGGCTCCGCTTTTACAGTTTGAAACTCTTTGTAATCTTTTTTCTTTTCTTGCTTCTTTGGTTGCTTTTCTCCGCAGCTCATTAAAATAAGCGGTATGAAAACTAACCAAACGAAATAATTGCTGTTGTTTCTCATTTTTAATGCTTTTGATTGTTACTTTTATTTTTTAAAATGTTATTTATTAACACTTTAAGTCCTGATTTGGTAACTGTTTCAGAAATACCAAGTATCATATTATTGTCGTCTATAACGGCCATTTTAGGTTGGTTTCCGATATTGAATGCCTCATAGAGTTCACCATCCAAATCAAGAATAATTTCCCTGTCGCTCAATCCCATAGGAACTAATTTTGTTACGATAATCGGATTTATTTTATCCAGATAATTATTGACTACATAGTCAAATAAGTCATAGGTGGAATAAGCACTTTCTATAGTTGATTTATTTCCTGTGAACAAAAAGAGATGAGGTACATTTCTGTTCAAATATTCATTGATATTTGAAGCCTTGCCATTGCATGCGATAGGTGCATTGATAATTTTATTTCCTATACCGTTTTCTTTTCCTTTCGGGCTAATCATATTCAATTATTTTATTTAGTTCTTTAGTGAACTATTCGGTTTATATAAAAAAATTTATAGCATTTTTTCGGTCAACTCCTGCATGATGTTCACCATCATCTGCAATTTTTCCCTATCCTGACCCTCCAGTACCTTTTTACCTTCGGATATGATAATGGATTCTCCCTGTTCTACCAAGATTCTTCCTTTATCTGTCAAATAGACTTTTTTGTTTCTACCATCTTTTTCGTCCGCTATACGGGCTATCAGTCCTGCCTTACCCATTTTGGTTAAAAGAGCCGTTATTGCCGACTTTACCTTCAAGGTCTCATCTGCCAGAAATTGTTGGTCCGTGCCCTCATTGTAGCGTATCAGCATTAATAGACGCCACTGCTCAATAGTGAGTCCAAAAGGTTTCAATAGCGAATTAAGCTTGTTTTGTAAGCTCCAAAAGAAGCGCGTGCTTGTTCTTCCTATTTCTATTTCCAAAGGTAATTTCATAATCAGATTAATTTTCTTGCTACAAATATAATATATTAGTTCTTTAGTGAACTATTTAATTTGTGCTTTTAACAAAAAATTAAAATTTTAAAGAAATAGAACATTGAATCTAAAAGCTAAGATTAAGGAAGAGGTATCTACTGTTGAAATAGAGATATACGAGGTTGATGAGAAAGATAATCTAAATTTCAAAAATAAAGTGTAAAAATTATAGCTTATATTAAAAGTTCACACCAGGTTAGAAACAGGAATAAAAAGAGCACAATAAACTAATTTTAAAAAACTTAAACCAATGATTTCAAAAGAGGTGCATAATTTGGTGGGCACATCTTAATAGAATAATTTAATGTAATGAAAATCCAATACTTAAATAAATTTAGTTAGACCCTCTCACTTCACTGAAATTTGATATCATTTGATATCAAAGAATAACCTTTGTTGAGTGGTAATTTTATAGTTAATATTTTTTAGTTATAGCACACTCCATATATACTATAACTCGTATCTTTAGAACATGAAAAATTTATTTACCTTTAAATAAATTCTGTGTAACTCGCTTAGCTAAAAATTGAAACAAGCGATAAAAGAACTCGTTGTATTAAATTAATGAAATTCCATATATCATATAGCATAAAAATAATGAAAACAAGTAGATTAAAGCCAATTGGCTGTATGATTTTATGTGTTATACTGATGACCTGTTGTGAAAAACCACGACCAGCTCAAAAACCTAACATTTTGCTTATATGTATAGATGATCTTCGTCCAGAATTGAAAAGCTTTGGTGCAAAACATGTTATCTCACCAAATATTGACAAGTTGGCTCAGAAAGGAATCTCTTTTCAGAAACATTTTGTAAATGCTCCAAGTTGTGGTCCATCACGTTACAGCCTATTAACAGGTCAATACGGACCAGCAAGTAACAATGCACTTTTCATCCGTTCAAGCAAAATTGAACAAGGTAACGAAGCAATAGAACCAAGTATGCCAGAGTGGTTTAGAACACACGGTTACACAACAGTTTCTGTTGGGAAAGTATCTCATCACCCAGGCGGAAGGGGAGGTAATGATTGGAATGATAGCACTATTGTTGAAATTCCAAAAGCATGGGACAAACACCTATTACCGGTTGCGGAATGGGAGCATCCTCGCGGAGTGATGCACGGATTGGCTCATGGAGAAATTCGTGTAAATGCTGGAGAAATGGACGTTTTTCAAGCCGTAGAGGGAGATGATAATCTATATCCAGACGGAGCTATTACGAATGAAGCATTGAAACAATTAAGAGTTCTTTATGAAGATAACGAAAATCCATTTTTTCTAGCTGTTGGAATTATTAAACCGCACTTACCATTTGGAGCTCCAAAACGTTATTTGGATATGTATGAAGGGGTTAAATTTCCTGCAATAGCACATCTGCAAAAACCTGAAGGAAAAAATACCTGGCACAATTCCCGTGAGTTTACGAAATATAATCGCTGGGGGAAGGATCCAAACAAGGACACGGATTTTGCAGAGGAGGTGCGTCATCATTATGCAGCTTGTGTTAGCTATGCCGATGCGCAAGTGGGAAAAATACTCGCAGAATTAAAACGTACAGGAGCTGATAAAAATACCATTGTAGTACTTTGGGGTGACCACGGTTTTCATTTAGGCGAACATGCTATATGGGGGAAGCATAGCTTGTTCGAGGAATCCTTACGTTCCCCTATGATCATTCACTATCCTGAAATGAATTATAATGGTTCCAAAACTGATGCGATTGTTGAGACACTTGATATCTTTCCAACACTATGTGATTTAGCCGGAGTTAAGATTCCTGAATTTGCGCAAGGTGTGTCATTGAAAGAAATATTAGAAAATCAGAATGCGACTGGTCACCCAGCTATCTCCTACAAAACAGACGCCGCTACAATAAGAACCGCAACGCATCGATTGACGGTCCATAAGGATGGTTTTATAGAATTGTATGATCATACAACTACAGAAAATGAAACCAAAAATATAGCAAATAAACACCCAGAATTAGTGGAGGAGTTAAAGAATACATTAAAAATTAAAATGTATTAGTATAGCACTACCACAAAACGGTAAATTGTATGAGTAGTTACAGATTGGGGCGGTACTTCCTTTTTAAGCCTTGATAAAGTTTGAGCGAGCTAAAAACCTTGATATTTAGTATTTTCCTTGCCCTCAATTATGACAAAATGTTGTATTAAGTAACTTAGCCAGTCAATTTTTATCAGGTGTCAATTCTCTTAATGTAAGTGTTTTGCTATATTTTACATCTCCATTTTCATGAATTAGTCGAAAAACAACTTTTTCCTTGCCTTTTGTTGTATCAAATGTGAACTCACCAAAAGCAAAGGTGTCATCAATTCCATATAGCTGGGTTTTCCATTCGGGTTTACTTTTAGGAGGACCAATTCTTGCTCCTAAACTTGCGGCTTCAAATTCATAAAATTCAAAGCCAGAATCTCTTTGAATAGTGAATCCTCTCGCACCATGTCTATCACCAGATATTAATAAAACACCTGCAATATTTTTTTCTTCAATTAACTTTAATATTTCTTCGCGTCCTTCTGGGTCATTAACTCCCCAAGAATCTTTCCCTTTTGAAACAAAATCACTCCACATAGAGCCGCAGGATAAAATGATAAATGATCCTTCACAATTTTGTATTTGTTCTTTTAGCCAAGTCATTTGTTTTTTTCCGAGAAATGATCCCTTTTGTCCGGTTCGGAAATAGCGATTATCCGTCATTATTATATCACATGATCCTATGCTAGTCTTAAAAAAGATTCCCTTATCTTTTTGACCAAAACCGTAAGAAGGATTGACCCATGAATTTTTAAAAACTCCCCAAATATTTTCTTTATCCTTATATGTATAACCTTCGGGAATACCTGCTTTATCATTGCCAAAATAATCATGATCATCCCAGCTGGCATATATTGGTACGTTACAAGCAAAATTACTCCATGCGGTTTGAAAGTCGCGCAACAAATAATCAGCCCTATGCATTCCAATATGGTTGTTTCTATCTTGAACGGCAATATCGCCAAGTAAAAGCATTGCAGTAGGTTTTCTACTTTTTATGGTATTAAATAAAGTCTCATTTCCTAATCCCCACCTATGAGGGCATGAACCAAAAGCAATTCGAAGTTCTTTTTCTGGAATGGTTTCAAAAAAATAATTACTATCTGAAACTATTAAATGGTCATCAATGATTATTTTATAACTATAGCGGGTAGATGGCATTAATCCTGAAATTTTAAATACTGCGGTCAAATCCGTTTCAGGTAAGCTGTTAAGTGGTTCAGAAAGAAAAGATTTGTTATTGTTCGTATACTCAATTTGTATTTTTGATGGTTTTGCGGTTCTAACCCATATTGAAATTTCTTTATCTGAAATATTTCCTAAAATTGGACCTCCGAGAATCTTTTTATTCTGTTTTTCGATAAGCTGCATATATTCATTATTAGAAAGTAATTGAGCATATGAAGCATCTTTCTGAGCCGAGAATACTTTTAGCATAACGTTATAAAGCAATGTGTCTTCTATGTCCACATTATTCCAAAAGGATAATAACTCCATATTGGATGTTGCTTTATTCATAGGGTGGTTTTTTTCACCAAAATGTTGTGCTTGTACCCTGCCCGATAAAAACAAAAAAATTATAATTAAAGTTTTAATATTTATCATTCTGTCTTATTTCATTATTGCGTACAATAATAAATATAGTTTGTTACTCGGGTAGTGCAAGATTTCAGGGTGGGTACATTTACTAAAACATATAGCGCTTTGAACTTGGTACTCTTAAATACCAACAACCCATATTCTTACTTTTGACAACAATTCATTTTACTTATAGAAAGTATAATTCAAATTTAGTATTAAACTATAATCTCAATATGAAGTGATTTAAACTTTTTTCAATTCGCTATAAAAATGTCTTTTTTCACTCAATTTTCGTCTTTTTCTTACTTCGTAGCGCTGCTATGAAATGCAAAAAACACTTCAATTGATCAAAAAACCACTATTTTTCGCTAGAATCAAAAAAGTTTAAATCACTTCTATATATTTTTATAATGTGAAATATGTAAAAATCGTTTGATCCGTTAGTTTTTCTACCTTCTTTGTTGTGATGCTACTAACTTTAATATCATTATTTCCTTTTTTTAGCTCGATATCATTCCATAAACAAATTCCCATTTCAGGTTTTTTTATACCCATCGATACATCATTTACAAATAGTTCTACTGCATTTAAATTAGTGTAGGCCTTGATATGAATTTTAGATGCCTTGCGTTCTTTAAATCGTTTTTCTGCTAAATACAACATCGGTTCAGGATTCCAATTGGCTTTGTAGAAATAAAAAGCATCTTTGTTAGTTTGTCGATCAAACGTGACCAATCCCTTGTCATTCATCCCGCGATGATCTCCTTCGTTTCGCATTGAAGAAGCAAAATCAAACATATTCCAGATCATTTTCCCCCAAATAAAGGGTCGCTGACTCAAAGCTCGCCAATTTTCTTCATGAAAATAAGTTTGCCACTGTTCAGGATGCCATTTACCTCCTGGTTCTGGTGCTTCCAATTGCTCCTGTTGATGATAAATACTTGCGCCCGCGCCATATTCACTAATACCTAAACTACGATTTGGAAACTTTTGATGCATCTCATCTGCCCAAACACCCATTTGTGATGGTTCTTTACCATACCATCCATAATATTTGTTCCAGGCAATTACATCGGTAACGGTATTTAATTCGCTAATGTCAATGTTAGAAGCGGCAACGGTGAGACGTGTAGGATCTTCTTTTTTTGCTAAAGCCTGTAACTCTTTTATATAAGGTAATGGATTTGCATCTTCATCTTTTAACTCATTAAATAATCCCCAAAAGAAAACCGAAGGATGATTGTAGTTTTGCCTAATCAATTCTTTGAGTTGTTGACGACCATTTGCATGCAATGCTTCGTTATTGTAATATCCTTTCTTCAAAAACCCTCCCAATCCTACTAATGGAATTTCAGCCCAAAGCACCAAACCTTTTTTATCCGCATAGTCAAAAATGGGTTCTGCTTGTTGGTAATGGGATAACCTTAACATATTAGACCCCATTTCCATAATCAAATCCATATCCCGCATATGATCTTCAAGAGATAAGGCACTACCTTTACCTGCTCTATCTTGATGCCTGTTAACACCTCGTAGGTCTACATATTCTCCATTTAAAAAAAAGCCCTGATCAGGATCAATATTAAAAAACCGCAGACCCAATGGTTGTATTATTTTATCAATTGGTTTTCCATTTTCTTCTAATGTGACTTCTACCGAGTATAAATACGGATCTTTTTTACCGTTCCATAAACGCGGATTTTCAATTTCTAATTCTTGAAGTACAGTAGTAGTCTCTGCGGAAGGGATTCCTTTAGATACTTCATTATTAACTAAAGATTTTCCTTCGGAATCTATAATCTGAGCCCGAATTTTTAAGTTTGCTTTTGATTTTCGTTTGTTTGAAATTTTAGTTTCTACATGAATGTTTGCTTTCTTTGCCGAAACTTTCTTTTGTGTGATATAAACTCCTTGGGATGCATAATCTAAAGGAGTTATGCATACTTTATCAGTTACTAATAAAGAAACCGGTCGATAAATTCCGCCATATTTCATAAAATCTCCTCCCAAAGGCAAAGCATCAATTCTATATGCATTACTCACCTTCACCAAAATCGTATTTTCTTTACCGTAGGAAACAAAACTGGTAATCTCAAAATTGAATTTAGAATACCCCCCTACATGTTCTCCTACATAATTTCCGTTAATGAAAACCCAGGCTGTCGTTGCCACTCCCTCAAATTGTAAAAAAAGGCGTTTGTTTTGATATTCTTTTGCTACGAAAAGTTTTTTTACATAACTCCCATCACCTCTATAGTAATCTTTTTTACCACTATCGGCATCTCCTGTATTCCATGTGTGTGGGACAGTGACCGGTCTAGCATTTGCTTTTCTTTTTTCGTAACCGTACATGAACTCCCAATCTGTATTTAATGGGATTTCTACTCTTTGCTGTGCTTGCAATGCATTCGTCACAATTAGGATTAGTAATATGATAATAGTATTATTTTGTACAATGGTTTTCATTAGATATTTCTTACTTCTTTTTATTCTTTTATTTTCAACAAACTTAAAACAGGATCATTGATCTTTTTCATTTGTTCTAGAAGCTTTTCTTCTAATTTGATGATTAGATCCTGGTACGCCAAATTTTCATATAAGTTTATCGTTTCTTCAGGGTCTTCTTTCAAATCAAATAATTCGTGTCGATCGCTATTTAAATAATCCATGACTAACTTCCATTCTTGCGTTCTGTACATGCGCATATGGGTTTTAGATTGATGATGTGTTGAGTATTCACCATACACATTGTTGTTCCAATCAGAATTTTCCTCTCCTTTCAATACTGTCATTAGATTACGTCCGCGAATGGTTAAGCTATCTGGAAGCTCAATATCTGCCATTCTCAAAAAAGTAGGATACCAATCCAAAATGGTTGCGGTATTCTCTATGATGGTATTGGGTTGTATAACCCCAGGCCATTTTACAATTGCCGGTACTTTTAAAGAGTTATCGTACATGTTAGGGCGTTGACCGTCAGGAATATTTTCGGTTGCTTTAGGGTTTTCGGTAAGAATCCAATGCCCATTTCCTTTATGCCAGATACCATTATGCCCAATATTATAGCCATGATCTGATGTAAAGATCACGATGGTATTCTGATCTATGTGCAGTGCCTCCAGTTTTTCTAAAATATTTTTAACACTTCGATCCACACTGGCAATAGCTCCATAATACTCGCGAGTACGTCTTGTGACTTCTGCAGTATCTAATTTAGGATAATCAGGATGTGGTAAATCTACCTTCAGGTTTTTATACTGTGCCCAATCATCTTCACGCAATGGCCACCATGGAGCATGTGGTGCACGATAATTGAGTGATAGAAAAAACGGTTTTTTCGTATTACGATTGGAAAGATATTGCAATGCCTGATCGGTAAGTATATCGGTAGTCAAACCTGAATATATGCTGTCTTTACCTTTGACTTCTAAAGTTGGATTCTCTACTTTGGTTCCCCCTGCTAAAAACCCGGTAAAAATATCAAATCCTTGATTATTAGGATGGTATTCGGGATTATCTCCCAGATGCCATTTACCTATTAGTGCGGTTTCATAGCCAGATTGCTGTAGTACTTCTGCCCAGGTAGTATATTTTGGGTCTAACCCTAAATCAGGTTCAGGTCCCCGTAAAGTCCCATCCCAATAGTGATTGATCCAGTCGGTGATTCCAACTTCTGTCCCATATCTACTGGTCATTAAGCTCGCTCTTGCAGGACTGCATACCGGAGAAGGAACAAAAAAATTCGTAAATCGTGCCCCATCATTGGCCAGTTGATCTAACGTGGGCGTTTGCAATTGAGGATTTCCCGAGTGTCCGGTTCCCCAATAGGCTTGATCATCGGTAAAGATGAAAAGGATGTTAGGACGATTCCTCTCTTTTTTATCTTCTGACTGAGTATTTTTACAACCAAATATCACCATCAAAAAGAGTACGAACCCTAGTTTAGCTATAGAAAGAAGATTATGTTTCATTTCAACATTAAATTTCATTTATAATCTGACATGGATGGTGGTACTTGATTATTTCCCCAGTTATTTGAACTAGCTCCCATGGTAAATACGATTTTAGCTCCATTAGCGATGTCTTTATGTTGAAACCATGCCTTGTCCCATTTTTTACCATCAATTGTCATCGAGTTTACATAAATATTCTTTTCTGATAGATTTTCAACCTTGATTTCAATAATTTTATCATTCCCAATGTGCAAAATAGCCGAATCTACTATTGGACTTGTAACCAGATAAATATCTTGTCCCGCAACAGGATAAAACCCTAGTGTATGAAAAATATACCAGCTGGACATGGCACCAGAATCGTCATTTCCTGGTAATCCGTCTCGTGTTGTTTTAAAGTTTTTCTTCACAATGCCATTGATACGTTTAGCAGTTCTGGCATATTCTCCAACATAAGAATACCAGGCTGGGGTCAAGAAATCGGGCTCATTTCCTACATCGTACAGCCCTTCTTCAAAAAAAGTATCTAAACGCTTAAGAAACTTATCCTTTCCTCTCATTTTATCAATCAATGCTTTTACATCGTGAGGCACATAAAAAGAATAGTTCCAGGAACGACCTTCATAAAATTTAACCGGCCAGTAGCCATATTCCATAAAATCGTACTCCTGCATCCAGTTTCCGTCTGGTAATCTGGGATAGATAAAACCTTTGGTATTACGATCTTCATAATCGGTACGCCATAGATTAGCCCAGTTACTAGATTGTTTGTAATATTTTTTGGCTATTTCTTTCTTTTCTAATCCTTCTGCCAGAGTCGCAATAGCAAAATCACAATTGGCATACTCTACAGTTCGAGAGCCTGAACGTTCAAAATCCGTGGATACGTATCCCAATGTATTATAATCTGTAAGTCCGCCACGACCTTCTTGTTGCTCGTTACCTCCAGGTGGTACTTCAGCATTTTTTATCATGGCTTCTAAAGCCAAATTATAATCTATATTCTCCAAGCCTTTTGCATAAGCTTCAGCAAATAAGATATCACAATTACTGCCTCCTTGGGTTCGCCCATTTGCATTTCCACTTCGAGCATCGGGCATATACCCTTCAAATTTATAAATATCCAGGAGCGATTGAAGCATTTTGATGTGTTTTTCCTTATTAATCAATAGTAATAAAGGATTGGTGGTGCGAAAGGTATCCCAAATGGCATAATAATCATCATAATAAGGCTGGTCCGATTTCCAAAGCGGATTTTCTCCGGTACGATCTACGGGCATTAGCATCGAGTGATATAATCCTGTGTAGAACATTGTTTTTAGCTCATCATTACCTTCAATTACAATTTTACTAAGAGCATCATTCCATGTTTTTTGTGCCTCAGTTTTAGTTTTATCAAAGTCCCAATGGGGAATTTCTTTTTCAAGATTTGCTTTGGCTTTGTTTGAACTTAAGAATGAAATTCCAACTTTAAGCTGTATTTGTTTTTCTTTTAAATTTGAAAATGAAAAATAGGCACCTGTTTTTTCTCCGCTGTCAAATTCTATAGTATTTCCCGGATGCTTTTCTGTTCCTTTCCAGGTGCCAAAGTCTGAAGCCGGCTGATCTATTTGGGCATAAAAATATACAGTGTAAGCTTCTCCATAGTTCCAACCTCCTCGTATTCGAGTATATCCTTCGACTTCAGTTGGAGAAAGAATTTTGATTTCCGAGCCTACCAATTGTTGTGCCTCACCAAAAGGCCCATGACCGTATTCTGAACCTGTAAACAGAAAATGCCCTGCATCGATTAGGATATGACCTTTATTCTCTTCAAAAGTATAGTTGTGCAAACCGGCACTGTGGGTAGTGGTTAGTGCTACTTTGACCTTATTTTTTTTAAGGTCTACCGAAAAATATCCTGGTGTATTTTTCTCATTTTCCCAATCTGATGTATAATCCTTTAACTCAAATTTTTCTGAAACTGGCATTACAGAAACGGCACCATACTTTGCACCTCCTCCTGTGCCACTAACATGGGTATGGCTAAACCCTTCAATATTACTATCGGATCGATATCCCGAATTAGAATGCCCTACCATATCCGGTCCTAATTTGACCATTCCAAAAGGTAAACATACTCCAACAAAGACGTGACCTCCTCCTTCGGATCCAATGAAAGGATCGGCATGCTGCACAACAGTTTGTGCATTGAGTTGATTTGGTAATACTATACTAATCCCTAAAGACAAGAGTGTTATTATTATAGTTTTTATAGTAAAAAAAGTTTTCATCATTTAGATAGTATTTTATTTGGTTTAATACTAAAAGTATAGTTAACAGGTTCAGGTTGTACCCAATATTTTGCTAAAGCAGCAGGTCCACAACTGCTATTTCCTATTCCTAATTGTTGGTAATCGATATAGATTACGGTTTCTTTTCTTGGTTTTAATTCGTACGGATGATTGGCTTTTACCAAATCTTCAGGTTTATAATGAATCGCAGTAAAAGCTACTTTTTCTTCTGCCAAAATTTCTATACCAGTATCTGTATTGGTAAGTTTTGCCCAACGCACCCCTTCTTTATTACCGGTTTCCTGGGGTTTTAGATAGCCAACAAATTGATCGGTAACTGTACTTTTATAGACCCCTGCGTGTGCACTATATTTTCTGTCTGAGTAGTTTTCATGAGGTCCACGACCATACCATTCTAATTGTTCTAAGCCTTCAGCAACGGTCATTATGATTCCGATTCGTGGTAATACTTCAAGTTCAGTTTCGGGCGCAATGACATTAGTAATTTTGATTTCACCATCAGTAAATATCTCATATGTACTACTATGCAAAACTTTAATTTGCGAAGCTATATATTGAATTTTTGTTTGAATTGTTACTTTTTCTGATTCCTTATCAATATTAAATTCTTGTAATGCAGGTTGAAGACTATCTAACCCTCTCAATTTCCATTGATCAACTTGATCCCAGGTTTGGAAAAAATTACGATCATTATCTGTTGGAGCCCGATATAAATTCAAGATTGGTCCGTGATGTTTTCCTTCTTTGATGATCTCTTGACTCTCATAGCTCAATGCAGAAATCAAACCTGTTTTCTTATCGAATTTTACCACTACTTTTTTGTTAGCTATTTGTACTGCTGTTTTTGAATCGTTAACGCTAAGATTCGAAGCAATTAAAGACTCTTTTTGAGGTTTGATTGTTCTTTCTTTAAGTAAGAACTGCTCTCGTGCTATTTCATGCCCTTTCTTTGCCCAGGGTTTATCTTCTTTAAGTTTGAATTCGATATCAACATGATAATCATTCACTGGACTCATCCGTACAATAGGAATCTTCACTTTTGTAGTCTCTCCAGGGTCAAGATCAACAGGTTCTATTACTCCGGTTTGCATTGCAACTCCGTTTTCCAGTATTTTCCAGGAAATATCAAATTCATTCAGGTTCGTGAAATAATGATTATTAGTAATAGAGATCACTCCATTTTTGGCATTTATGCCATCACATTTGATGTATTGATATACTTTTTTGACTTCATACGTTTTGGGATAAAAACTACGATCGGGATATACAATTCCGTTTAGACAAAAATTCTTATCATTTGGCTGGTCGCCAAAATCTCCTCCATAGGCATAGAATTCAGTTCCGTCATCTGTCTTTTTTCGTAATCCCTGATCCACCCAATCCCAAATAAATCCTCCTTGTAATTTTGGATAATGAGCGATCGTATCCCAATATTCCTTCAAATTTCCTACACCATTGCCCATCGCATGTGCATACTCACACATGATATATGGTCGTGTATCTTTACTTTTTGCATAATCTATAATATCTTGAACACTTGGGTACATGGGGCTCACAATATCAGTTACCGGGTTATCCTCTTTCCATTTATCAAGATATTGCACTAATCTTGTAGGATCTACATCGCGGGCATGGGATGCCATTTGAGCATAATTAGGCCCGTATCCTGCCTCATTACCAAGTGACCAACTAAAAATACTGGGATGATTTTTATCTCGTTCAACCATATTGGTCATTCGCTCTACACAAGCGTTTCGCCATTCGGGAAGATTATGAGCAAACGTAAAAAAATGCCCTGCCGATTCGAGATTTGCTTCATCTACTACATATAAGCCATATTCGTCACATAATTCATAAAACTTAGGATGATTGGGATAATGACTGGTGCGCACGGCGTTAATATTAAGTTGCTTCATGAGTAACACATCGTTCTTCATAGATTCATAAGAAACGGCCCTGCCATCATCGGGATCAAAATCATGGCGATTTACTCCTTTAAAAAGTATAGGCTGACCATTGATTAAAACTTGACCTCCGTTACTCTCTATTTCACGAAAACCAAATTTTACGGGTACGGCTTCTAGAATTTTGCTTGTACTGTCTTTTAATGTGAGTATGAGTTGATATAAGTTTGGTTTTTCGGCCGACCATTTTTTGGGATTCTTAATATTTGCCTGCATATTAAAAATGGCCTCAGGACCATCGGGTTGATACCAATCAAATCGTCTATCCTGAAGATCGCTACTCATGGTGAGCGAATCGCCTATTACTACACCAGTAGTATCATCGAACAACTGCGCTTCAATACGATACCCATGCGTTTTTGACCCAGTATAATTTCTGACATTCGCTTTAAGTTTTAGTTTGGCATTTTTATAATTTTCATCCAAATCGGTTTGCACAAAAAAATCACGAATGTGCACATTGGGAGTAGAAAAAAGATATACATCCCTAAAAATCCCACTAAGGCGCCAAAAATCCTGGTCTTCGAGATAGCTACCATCGGACCACTGAAACACCTCAACAGCCAGATCATTTATTCCCTTCTGAAGATACGGAGTCAAATTAAACTCGGCTGGAGTCATGCTGTCCTCACTGTATCCAACTTTTTTACCGTTTACCCAAATATAAAAAGCGCTTTGAACTCCGTCGAAATGAATAAATACTTGTCTTTCCTGCCAATCTTTAGGGATTTCAAACGTGGTTTTATAGGAGCCAACCGGATTAAAATCCTCGGGTACATTTGGTGGTTGTAAGGTGTCTTTTTGTAAAAACCGAAAGGGAAATCCGTTGTTGAAATAGATCGGAATCCCATAGCCTTTTAACTGCCAATTACTTGGCACTTGGATATCATCCCAATCTGCTGTAGCATACTCGGTTTTATAGAAATCCAAAGGTCGATCTGATGGTTTTACCGAATACTTAAACTTCCATGCTCCATTTAACGATTGATGGTATGGATTTTCTCTTTTTTGTGCAGCCTCAGCTGAAGCATACACCTGCATTGTGGCATGTGGTGCTTCTTTATTGATTTGAGTAATTTGTGGATTTTTCCAATCGTTTCTATCGGCTATCTGTTGTTCCTTTTCACAAGAAAAAATAATTGGAATTAATAACAGGTAGTATAAGGTGTTTTTTATACTCATTTTACTTTGCTCATTTTGATCATCAATACATCGTGCCCGGGAATAGTTGCATTTAGTGGCACATCGGTCTTTCCTATATTGCTCTTATTCCATAAATCATATAGTTCATGAGTAGCTTCGAATGTATATTTCTTCCATCCCTTATCGGGATCGAATACTTTTTCCCACTGATTAAAATCAAAATTAATCTCTTTTGGGTTTTCATTACGGTTCAAGAAACATACTGCATATTCATCATTTTGAAGAGGTTTAAACCAAATCTCCAGGTCTCCGTAATCGAGCCATTTTATAGCTTGTATGCCTAACGGGTCCTGATCTATAGCTATTACATCTTTATCTGTTAATATTTTTTTAATCTCAGAAGACATATTGATAATATCGTTGCCCGCTATTAAAGGTGCTGACAACATACACCAAAGACTGAAATGTGCTCGGGATTCTGAGATCGTTAGTCCGGGATTGCCTACTTCGAGCATATCCGGATCGTTCCATGCATTGGGGCCGGCATATTTTCGCAATTCGACCTGCTGATCTAATATTTGCATCACACCTTGGCTACTGGTATTAAGATCACAATTAAAACAATCTTTGATATCATGTCCTGTGCGCCACATCTGCCCTACTTCGGGGGCCCAGAGCCAGGGTTCATTTTCTCCCCATTCACAAATACTGAACAAAACAGGACGCCCCGCTTCATACAACGCATCACGCATTAATGTATATGAGGCTTTTGCATCCTGAGTACTGTGGTGGCACCAATCGTATTTTAGAAAATCAACACCCCATGACGCATAGGTGCGGGCATCTTGATACTCGTGTCCTCTACTACCCGGTAATCCTTTACAGGTTTTTGTTCCTGCATCAGAATACAGGCCGAACTTTAACCCTTTACTATGAATGTAATCTGCCAGTGCCTTCATTCCCGAAGGGAATTTCTTGGGGTCAGGAGTTATATTCCCATTTTTATCACGACCTACTTGCCAGCAATCGTCTATAACAATATACTGATAACCCGCCGCTTTCATACCGTTATTACTTATTGCATCAGCAACCTCTTTGATCAATTCTTCATTGAAATCACATTTGAAATAATTCCAACTATTCCATCCCATGGGAGGTGTAGGTGCTAGGTTGTCAAATTTTTGTCCGATAACTTCTAAAGAAGATCCGAGTAAAATAATAAGTAGTATATATTTCATGTTAGTTGCAAGTATTTTCATTATTCATTAAGATTGCTAAGTGTCTCTATAAAAGCCATAGCTTCTTTAAGTAGAAACTATGGCTCATCAAGTAATAGTGGAATCAATGGTTATTCAAAAATTAATCAAATTCTAAAATGATATTCGATACGCTAAGAATTGGCTAACTAGTGTATCATAATTTATTTTTTAACAACCACTCTTGTGATATTACCTTGATTATAATTCAATCTAACAAAATACAATCCTGATCTGATCAACTCAACTTCAGGGATTTCATTCCAATAAATCTCATGTTTTCCCGATTGTTTTTGGAGTTCTTTGTATTGCGCAATTACATTTTGTCTCAAATCAATAATTTGAATTTCTACATCGGTAGTTTGTCCTATCTCGTAGGCAATAACAGACTTATCCCTAATAGGATTAGGGTAAACACTCAATCTTGGGCGTTTTACCGAAATAGGGCCATTACCTGTATCCCTGGTTGTCTCAGACAAAAACATTCCAAATGAATTCAGGCCTTTAAAAAAGGAAGGTGACCATGAAAATGTAATGTTACCTGTTATCAAAAGTTCCTGTTCCTCAGAGGTCAAAGGAATTTTTAAACCAGTACTCCCTTTTTCTGAATATACGGTGTTATAATCTTTTCCGTTGACCTGTAGATCAGTAATGTAAGACTCGTTTCCTCCTTTTACTGCATTAGTAACAGCAATAACTTTATCATAAGATTTTCCGGTACTGTTTTGCCATTGTAGCATTTCATTTCCCAAAGTAAAATCCACAACTCCTGTTTGTTTATTATACTTTAACACAAAACTTTCTGCTTGATTAGGGGACCATTCGAACCCTTTTGCATCTTTTAATCGAATTTTTCTATTTACTTTATCAAAAATAGCTGCTTCCCATATATTTCCACCAATTCTATTATCCCCTAACCTACCGGAAATAAAAAAATCAATAGACTCATTTCTTAAACAATCAATAGTTTCACAAGTTTGAGGAGCCTCAATAAAATCAACAGTATCCAGAAGTAGTTCTGGTGCATTTTCTATTCCACTTTCTTTTGAAAATAGATTGAAATTTCCAGTACCATCAGACACTATTGATATTGATAGTATTTGATCTGTCGCGAGTTCCTGGCGCACCGTTTCTGTAATATCCAAAACCATCCATTCGTCGACCGCTATAGGATTCTCTTTGGGTTGTGTAGCAATTACATTTCCCGCTACTGGTGCAGTGTTCCAGGTAAGCGTTTCTTCATCCCAAGCATCATCCTCTACAAAAGCTACCAATATATTATTAGGCCCGTTGCCGCCATCATTTCTACTCACCTTTACTCTTAGCTGGGCGGTTGTAAAATCTCCCTGTACTTCTGATAAATCAAATCGCAAAAAAGACTTTCTTGTAAAACCAGCACCACCCGCTTGCTTAATCTGAAGATCTTCACCCGTTCCGTAATTTCTATCAGCATTTGCTCCTCCTCTAATATACGTATCATCGGTTGGATTGATGGATGTTCCTTCAGACGCTATCAATAAATCCAAGGTCTTTGAAGAGGTTTTTCCTTCAGAATCAGTAGCGGTAGCCTTAAGTTTGAAGGTTCCTGATGCATCTCTTTTTGTTTTTAGAATATACGGTGCTTTTTTGTCTGTCTTTACAAGTGTATCGTTAACAAAAAAATCAACCTTTTCTATTTTTTCACCGTCTGTTGCTTCAGCTTTTACTTTGGCAACAATAGATTGTCCAATATTGTATTCAGTTCCATCATTGGGAAAAATAAAAGATACTACAGGCGATTCTTTAACTAGTAATCTAGGTTCATTACCAATCCCAGACTCTTTAGAAAAATATTGGACAAGAGCTGTTGATGTGGTCCAAAGTGCAAGCGATAATACTCCATCCCCTGATTGTTCTGCCAAGGCCTGCTCAGTAACATCAAAATTAGTCCATTGTCCTTCTTCAGCAACACTATTACTAGTAATTTCTATAGGAAACTCTGGTTGATTATTCCAAGTTATTGTATTCTCTGCCCAGTCATCATTAGGTACAAAATATAAAGAATGCTCGGCATTACCACTTCTAGCCACCCGCAATCGTAAAATTGCTTCTTGAACCGAAGTCAATTGGCTTACATCAAATTGAAGAAAAATTCTTCTTTTTAAATTCTCTCCCCCTGCAGTTTTGATGAGTAAGGCAGGATTATCTCCAAAATTGTCATCATCGGTTTGGCCGCCTTTTACATAAACGTCTGCAGCTGCTATTAGATTAACCCCATTGTTTGGGTGTTGCACTGCAATGTCTTTTGTTGCCAAACGAACGGCTCCATTATTATCCTTTGCAATTGCTAATATTCTGGTGGTACCCGCCGGTACATTGGTCCAATCTACAGTATATGGAGGTGCAGTAAATTCACCTAAGCGAATGGGACCTGCATATAGGACTACCTCTTTAATCCCATTAGGATCTGTAGCCGTAGCAGAAATAGTTATAGTATCTCCTTCTGTAAAAGCAATTTCATCTGTAGGAGCGGTAATATTTATAGAAGGCATATCATTACTCGATGCATTTGCTTTGGCAACAAACATATATGTCTCACCTGTTTCCAAACCATCAACGCTAATTGATGACATTCCCGATATATCAATTGTTCTTGCAGGATCGGGAGCGCCTGTTGATCCTATTAAGGGATCCCATGAATTGTATCTATATACCTCTAGAAAATTACTTGAATCGGGTAGCCCAGTGATATCGAAAGAATCTCCTAATTGATTACTCCAACCATCACGGTTATGAAAAACCCACATTTTGTCTCCGTTTTCTGAAGTTAAAATATCGACCCCCGTGTCCTCATCGGCTTCAACTACTTTAAAACCTTTGGTGATATTAGCAAGCATTTGATGCGCCACTCCCTTTGCATTTCCTAAAAAAGGAAAGGAAGATTCTGCCATGCCCAGATTACGATTAGAGCTCACAGGAAGGTAGGTTCGAAAAGCTAGTGCAAAATCTGATACGACATTACCATCATTCCCTCGCACAGTTAGCAAATCCCAAGTAGCGGTTACAAAGTCTTTTGCATTTTCTTCATCACTTCCTGCACCTCTGGCATTATATTCTGTACTCCAGACATTAAAATCTGCAGTAATACCGTGATCTAGTTTTACTTTGTCTATCAAACCTTGATGTGATGCTACTTTATTTACCAATGTAAATTCTGGTTGATTGCGGTCATAATAACGATGAATATCTAATGCGTTTAAAGTATTATCATTCAACATAGAAGCAATGCCGGTCATATATGGATTAAAATTTCTAAACAAGGGTACTTCTTGTAATCCACCAGGAGCAACTTGAAGGCTCGCACTTACCGAATGTACTCCATTAGCAAAGCCTCTTGTAGCAGCTATGTAATTTGCAACAGGAAAATGTAAATTTGCAGGAACATCATCTCCTGTTAAACCAAATAATGGTTCATTGATTGCTGAATAACGGGTGATTCCCCAATTTGTGATGTTGTTTTGTAGTAAGAAAGCACTATTGGGTCTAAATCTTGCTGCAAAAGCGGCCCCAATATCGAACCATTTTTGTTCATTACCCAGCGCACCATTATCCGGATTATGTTCAATAAGTAACATTGGATTTATACCTTCTGCATAGAGTAATAATACGATTTCATCAATGGATTCTGGTTTAACTTGCCCATTTTCCAGATATAAACCAGGTTCAATCCCAATACGTGTGTATTGTAAACCCGCCGCCTGAATTGATTCTGAAGCATTAAAAGCATTGGTAGTTGCTAATCCTCCATTAAAATCACAGGTTCCCATAATGGAAGAGATATCCGGTTGATTATTGATTACAGGTGGGTTTTCTTGTTCTATTTCGAGAATAGGACCAGTCCCTATGCCTTCTGAAGAATGGAACTTCATGTTTCCTACACCATCTGAAGTGATTACTATAGACAATTTTCCATCATTAGCAATTTCCTGAATCGCCACTGTGGTCATATCAAAACTGAGCGTAACTTCTGAAGTGTTATTGACACCCGCTATAGTTGTAATAACCGTACCTGAAGCAGGTTCTGTGTTCCAGGTAATCGTATTCTCCAGCCAGGTATCATCAGCAATAAATGTAGCCGTATAATTATCTGGAGCGCCATTATTTACAGATGCTACGGTAACTTTTAATGTTGCTGATTGTACAGGACCGTCTATGGAAGATAAGTCAAACTTTAGAAAAGTTCTTCTTGTTGCGGCCTCTCCTGGTGCTTGTTTTACCCAAAGCAATGGATCGGCACCATAATTTGTATCTGCATTTGTACCACCGCGAGTAAATGCATCATCGATTGGTGCTACCAATGTTTGCCCAAACATAGGCAATGCACATATCAAGACAAATAAGACATTGATATATAGTAAAGGTAAACCATATTTTGGTTTTATTGTTTTCATAATTAAGATGTCTTTAGGTGAAGAAATTTTAATGTTGATTCTGTTTTTCAAAATGAATGCACATGTAGTCCCATATTGATTTGAATACATCGAATAAAAAATTCAAATCAATATGGGGTGCAATGCTAATTAATATCCACCATTTTGTCTCATGGAGCTAGTTAAGTTTGCATCAATAACAGATTGCGGAATAGGAAATAACGCATCTCTTTCTTGAATATTAGGTCCAGCCTGAAGGTTATACAAGCGGGTTCTTTCTATAAGTTTTTTATTTCTAACCAAACTATATCTTCTTTGCTCTTCACAAAGCAGTTCTCTTGATCTTTCATCTAATAGAAAATCTATGGTCACATCTGTTGCCGTAATATCTGAAGCATTGGATCTTCGTCTCACAACGTTTATTGTTTCTGCTGCTCCTTCTCTATTTCCTTGAGCTAGTTGCGCTTCAGCCAGCAATAAGTAAGTATCTGCTAAACGTAAATACGGTTGATCTCCATATTGCTCATTTAGTCCCAGATTTGTAGGATCTGCCCATTCCCATTTTCTGCAATGAGGATATAGGTTTCTGTTACCTGGATTCACTTCATTTTCTGGTATGATTACAGTTTCTATCGTATCCCCAAATGAAAACCCATCAGGAGGTGTATCTCCAAAACTTTCAGTATAGGTATATCCTTTTGTAATAGCAAACTCAGAATTGCGCTCGTCTTGAGGTTCATAGATACTTAGTGCCCAATTGGTCATACTTAATCTTCCTATACCACGCCCCCCTCTTTCGAAGGAAACTTCTATCCCATCGATGTTTCTATATAGACCAATAAAAAATCGTCTCATTATATTTCTACCCTGATCAGCTATATCCACACCATTTTCACTTACGATAGCCCACAAAACCTCGGTATTTCCTTGTGAGCGCAGTGCATTACCATCATAAAATTGATCCATAAATGGTACTCCAGGCTGACCCGATCTGACTCCATATCTAGACGTAATCAATGCATACGGGCCATTAATAACTTCTTGCGCTTTGATCTCTGCAAGGTCGGGTTTTTCCATTCTCAAATATAATTCTGCCAAGTAATGCTGTGCGACCGCTTTTGATACCGTTCCTGGATTTCTAGATTCTGTTGGAAGCCATTCTTCAGCAAATAGTAAATCCTCTTCCATTGCGGCATATACTTGGTCTAAAGGTGCTCTCTCCCAATCTGTCTGTATATTCTCTCCGTTAGATTCTTTAAGATTTAAAGGAACTTCTCCCCAAAGGTAGGTGAGGTGTCTATATGCCCATGCACGAATGACTTTTGCCTCGGCTACGGCTTCATTCTTTTCTTCAATAGACCAGTCGACAACTGGATTTTCTGATCGATCAACAATAGTATTTGCAGCATTTATTGCTCTATATAGCCAATTAAATACTCTTCTTGTATACCCTGCTGCCGGGTTATTTCTTGCTCCAAATTGGGAAGTAATTACACCCGATGATCTGCCTGGATTTAAAGAAAAGACATTGTCGGTTCCATTAACCATCAAAGAAAATCTGAGATCTCCTCCACCAGCTTCATTTTGACCATTACTTCCCATTCGTTCTTTTCTAAACTCGTGATATAATCCATTTAAAGCGGCTTCGAAACCAGATTTATCCACAAAAAGATTCTCTGCCACTAAGATGTTCGGGGGGTCTTCATCAAGAAAATCTTCAGAACATGAAGATATACTGAATAGAATCAATAGCACTACAAATAATTGTAGTTCTATTTTCTTTATATATGAGATATTAAATTTTTTCATCTGTTTATTTTTATGTTTAAAGACTCACATTAACGCCAAAAATGAATGTTTTGTTTACAGGAATTGAAAATTGCCTGAATCCTTGACTTATATCATTATTTTCTGCTTGAGTTTCATTAACTCTACCTTGAAATTCTGGGTCAGTACCTGTCCAATCGGTAATTGTAAACAAGTTTCTTACGGTACCATATAACCTAAAATTGGTTAATCCAAGCGTTTCAAGCACGGGTTGCGGGAAATTATAAGAAAGCGTTACGTCTCTCATTCGTATAAAGCTAGCATCTTCTACAAACCTTACTTCTTCAGGGTTAGCCGCTTCACTATTTCTATGGTAGGTGTTAATTGGGTTTTCTGGAGTCCAGAATTCTCGTTGCACCCCATTTCTTCTTGCTCCTGGAAGAAACACTTCATCATCCAGCAAACTGTTTGGTCTTTCAACCCCTTGTTCGGTATACACAAAAAAGTTTAATCCCCAATTTTTATAGGTTATCGTACTCCCTATACCTGCGATAAAATCTGGTTGTAAATTTCCATAAATCTCTCGATCGTCATCTCTGGTTATTTCACCATCTTCATTTACGTCCTTAATCCGAACATCACCCGGAACTGCATTATAGACTGCTGCTTCTGCTTCCTGACCTTCTTGCCAGATGCCATCAAAAACAAAACCATAATTAACCGAAATAGGTTCACCAATAAACCATCGATTAGCAATATCATCTTGCCCGTCTCCATATAATTTGAGTATTTTATTGCGATTAAATGAAAAATTGAAATCCGCCGACCATTTAAAATTTGTTTTATCAACAATACTGGTAGACAATAGAACTTCTAGTCCTTTATTTTCGGTCTCACCAATGTTTTGAACAATAGAAGTTATACCCTGTACAGAAGATATTTGTCTATTGAGTAGTAGATCTTCTGTGTTAGATTCATAATACTCTACACTACCTCGAATTCTATCATTAAAAAACCCAAAATCCAATCCTGCATTAAAAGACGTGGTGGTTTCCCATCCTAAATTTGCATTTCCTAATGATTCTGGAATAAATCCAGCGGCAAAATCACTACTATTAGCACCACTAAGGTAATTTTGAGGACCTAATCGTGCTAGTGTTCTAAAAGGATTAATTGCCTGATTTCCTATTTTTCCATAAGAAAGACGAAGTTTTAGATTACTTACAGTTGATGAATTATTTAGAAAATTTTCTCTGGATGCATTCCATGCTAATCCTACAGAAGGAAATACCGCATATTTATCATTAGTACCAAATCCAGAAAAGCCATCTCTTCTTGCTGTAAGCGTAAGCAAATATTTGCTATCATACCCATAGTTTATACGCCCCATCTGCGAGACAAGCGTATTCTTTCTATATGCATTTGAAGGAATGTTGACTTCTGCGAGCTCTGCTTGATAAAAACTTAAAACATCATTAGGAAAACCACGCGCATCCAATCGAAATCTTTGGTAATCTTCAATTTGACTACTGTAAAGTGCCGTAATTTCTAAGTTATGTCCTCCAAAAGTTCTTTTATAATTAAGAATGTTTTCTAATAAGAAACTTCTTGTTCTGTCTTGGCGATTTGTTGAAGACCCTTGTACAAGAAGTCCTGTTCTGGTGTTTCGACCACGATACGTATTTCGATCTCGATTAGAATACTCTGTACCTGTATTGAGTTTGTACGATAAACCAGGAATAAATGGCATATCTATATTCAAATAAATATTAGAAAATATAGAATATTCTTCGTCTTCATTAGCAAACAACTCCCTTTCCAGAGGGTTTCCAAAAAAATCAGCTTCTTCTGGCCATGGAAATATCGTAGGAGTCACTCCATCTTCTTCAAACGGATTTGTAAGAGGATTAAGAAAAAAGGCTCCCGAAAGATCTACGCCAATACCACTACGGTCTATATAGTTTAATCGTGTATTTGTTCCTACCGATAACCAATCTTTAACTTTTTGATCCAGGTTGAATTGTAAATTATAACGCTCAAACTGATCGCCCCGGGCTATCCCTTCTACATCAATAAAAGTTCCTGACACATATACTTTTGTTTTTTCATTTCCTGAAGCAACTGAAATCGCGTGTTCTTGCTGTATTGAAGTCCTTGTAGAAACATCAATCCAGTCTGTAAAATTTCCATTATTAAAATTATCAAGTTCTGTGTCTGTAAATGTATTCTCTGGAACTAGAGGGTCTCCACCTAATCGTTCTAATTTAAAATCATAGAATTCCTGGCCATTCATTAAATCAGGAACATTTGTAGCTTTTTGAAAACCGACATAGGTATTATAATTTATTGTGGTTCGCCCGGCTTTTCCTTTTTTGGTGGTAATTAAAATTACACCATTGGCACCTCTGGTACCATAAATTGCTGAAGATGAAACATCTTTAAGTACGTCTAAAGATTTTATATCATTTGGATTTATCTGCGAAATATTACCACTAAAAGGTACTCCGTCCAAAACAATTAGGGGTTCATTATCAGCTGTTATAGAATTTTGCCCTCTAATTCTGATACTAACATCACTATTTTCAGCATTTGAAGAGTTATTGGTTATATATACCCCAGAAACTGATCCTTGCAGCGCTTGAGAGAAGTTAGTATTTGGAACACTTTCTAGCCGATATTCTTCTAATGTGGATACAGAACCCGTAACATCAATTCTTCTTTGAGTACCATACCCAACTACAACTATTGCATCGAGTGCTGATGCATCAGGTTCAAAAACGTGATCAATAGTTTTTCTGCCATTGATCTCAACTTCTTCAGTTTTATAACCTAAGTAGGAGAATACTAAGGTAGTAGCATTACCATCGATATTTATCGTATAATTTCCATCAAAATCAGACACGGCGCCTGTAGAGGTTCCTTTTACTAAAACATTTGCTCCGGGAAGCGGCATACTATTCTCATCAGAAACGGTTCCTGTGATTATATTTTGTGATGCAACTACTTGTTTTTTTGTTGTTTTATCAAGCCTTACGTCTATATTATTATTAACCTGTCTAAAACGTAGCATTGTATTTTCAGACATGATTTGTAATATTCTTTCTACCGAGAGAGATGTACCTGGTAGTGTGACGATGTTTTGATTATTAATATCATTTTTATCATACATAAAAACGAAGTCCGTTTTTTCTTCTATAGATTTAAGTATTTTTTTTACACTCATATTAGTGGTCTCTATAGAAACAAAAACTTCTTTGACACTTTTATATTTTTGAGCCTTGCCGTGATTGGCAATCAGTAAGTTGACAAAAAACAAGGTAATCGTTAGAGTTCGTAGCATATGTTTAGAAATCGAAAAATTCGATTGCTGTAGTTTTTTTTTCATAATTTTGTAATGTTTATTGATGCATTCATTAAACAAGCCGTGAGTATTATTTGTTCAATCAATTTTAATAATCTCCGGCTCCTTATAAGAACAGTCTATTGGTAGTAGACTGTTCTTTCTTTTTTATGAAGTATTAGTTGTTTGATTCATACTTTTTAAAATTTAAATTCTATTGTTTTTCTATTTATTTGATATTCAAAATTTTCTGTAAACGACAATCTTTCAAGAACTCGTTCTAATTTTTGTTTTTTAAATTCACCGGTAAGATTCCATTTCTTTACGGGTTTATTTTTTAAGCGTATTTCTACACCATACCATCTTTCTAATCTGGTTACAACCTCGGATAATGAAGCGTTTTTAAAGTATAGAATCTGATCTTTCCATGCCACAACTTCTTTCAAATCAAAAGATGTAATCTTACTTTTTTGATTCTTTATCGAATACACAAGTTGTTCTCCTGGAAACGTAATATTTTTAGTTTTTAACGATTTATTTTCGATGCTTACTTTTCCACTCACTAATGATACTTTGATTTCGTTATTTTGTACACTATAAGCGTTTACATCAAATGCAGTTCCTAAAGCTGTTGTAATTAGACCAGAAGAATTGACTCTAAATGGTCTTAATGAATCCTTTACAACATCAAAAAATGCCTGACCGTCTAAACTAACTACTCGCTCTTTATTAGTAAATTTTGCAGGGTATGTAATGGTGCTTCCTGCATTAAGCCATACAATCGTGCCATCTGGGAGTTGAATTTTTGATTTACGCCCGTTTGGATTTTCTTTAATAATATCAGAAACTAATTTTTGTTTTGATTTTTTTTCGAAAGAAGACACATAATTATTTACAAAATATGTAGTGGTTAAAAGCATTACCAAAATCGAAGCTACTCGCAAAAAAATGTAAAGTTTTGAATGCTTTTCAGTTTCATCTAAAGAAGATACTGAAGAAGTTTTTGAAAGAATAGAATTCAAGGATTTCTCTTGGACTTCATTATCAACATGGTGCGTTTTGAAATTCATAGATAAGATTATCTCCCTAGCTTTTATGAACATTTCTCTTTTCTCTGGATATAACTGTAACCATTTCAACCAAAAAACATCTAATTCTGGATCTGAACTTTTCACCCATCTCACGAACTCTTGATCAGTTAAAAAATCTTCTATATTATTTTTAATATTCATTATTAGTAGTACGTTACTATTATAGATAAGACAGTTTTTACTTAAATAACACTGCTTTTTCTCATCTTTTTTATTAATTTATTTTATTTTTAAAAATATTCCTTCAGAAATACCATTCATATTGCCCATCGGATCTATCTCTTAGCTCATTTTGGCAACATAGGAAATATCGCTATACGAAGTTTGGCGCTGCCATAAGGAATTAATGTTATCATCTCGGATTCTTCATCAACATCTCGAATAGATTTGAGATCTGGTAGCGGTGGAGTAAAGAAAAAATTTCCGTTCTTTTTAAAATCACTTCTCTCTTTCCACAATGTCTTGCCATTATTTTGTACCGGCACATTCATTGCATAAAAAACCGTATCCTTTTCTATCATCTTCCAATTGCGAATCTTTTTTGCCGGGACTTTAATAGAAATTGGAGCAGTATTTGTACTCCAGGGATTGAGGTTCCATTTTTCTTCCACGATTTCAATTTGATCTTCTATATCTGTTTCTTCAAGCGCTAAGGCATAATTCCAATCACTTGCAGCGGTCACATGGTAGGCTGGAAAATCTTTGGTAGATTTTGGATTATTCTTATCAGGTTCTAGAGCTTGCCAATTTTCGTCTATTTTTAAAGCATAAACCAATGGACCTCTTTCTACCGCCACCCCATTATTTGGCCATTTACTCAATTGCGCTCTTTGTGGTAATAAGAGTGTAATTTTATCTCCTTTAACAAAATTCCTTTCTATAGAATAATAGTTTCCTGGTTGATATATCTGTTTAGAAACCTTACCATTTATACTAACTTTTGGTGCCGTACACCATCCTGGAATTCTAAATGTAAACGAAAAACCAACTGATTTCTCAGGAAAAAATTCAAATTCAATATCCTCAGCAAAGGGGTACTTCGTATTCTCCTTTATATTTACCTGGGCGCCATTAATTTTACCATTCCATTCTGATGGACCATACATGGCAGCCACAATACTTTTTTCATTCTCTTTCATCCATAACCTGGACACATAATTGGGCATAATGCGGTTAATATTTCCAGGACAACATTCTGTGAACTGATTAGGACCAAACATCATCGCAGTATTCCCTCTAAAAAACTTATTATGATTAGAAGTTGAGTCAAGAATAACCTGATTAGGACCCGATAAATATTGCAATGCTTTAAAGTCTGAAGTAACAGCACCCGGTGCCGCGTTAAACATGGCTTTTTCTATTTTATCAGCATAAGAAACCTCTGCTGTGGCCATAAGTAGATATCCCAGGCTCCATGAATAATCAGCAATATCACATGTTTCATGGGTTTGAAGTGCATGAGGCGGGGTTCGTAAATGCTCTGAAGATACGTTTACACCATCCACCATAAGATAATATGCGTCTATATTATTGTAAGCAGCGATAGAAGGCTCCAGATACTTGGTGTCACCACTATGTGCATATAAAATTGAACCAAGTTTGGCTATTTCATTGTAGGTAACACCATGCTCATAAACAGGTTTGGATTCTAAAAAGCTAGAAGCGGTTACCGGACGATCCATAAACCCTTCATAATTCATTTTGTTATAAATGTTTGCTGCCAGGCTATACAATGTGGTGTCTTTGGTTTTTTGATACAGCCAAAGTATACTTTCAATATTCAATTGATCTCTAATTTCATGAAAGTTTTCTTCATCTTGATTTAGGTAAAAACTTTTCATTTTCTGGAGAATTATTGAATCTTTTGTCACTTCATATTCTCGCATCAATGCCCTAAAATATACCGCATGTACCCATCTGTGCTTGTTTTTCTTTTTCTTTAAGTACGAAGGGCCAATAAAATGATCTGTTCCTGTTTTTTCTAATACTGGATAGATTTTGGATTTTGCTTTATTAATTAAAAAATCATCATCTAATAGATATCCTGCGGTTAACATCCCATCGATCCAATAGCCGGTCTGCTCATAAGGCCACCAACTAGAGCTATCGACTACTTTTTGCCCCCAACCTGCACTATCAAAAGGGTAACCTGCTTCTTCAAGATGACCGGTTAATCCATTTTTCTGATTAACCAGGTACTGTTTAAGCCATCCTTTGGGTTTTATTTCATTAATCGATAGCTGATAAAATTTACCATGGTATTTTGTTTTTTTATCAAGACCATTATCATCTTCAGATTTCTTACAAGAAAGGATAATCAAAAGAGTACCAAGGACTAAAACATTGAAATATATTATACGAAACTTCTTCATACATTTTAGGTATTAAGTTTTACAACTGCGTTTATGAGGTTATTTTTTACTTGCGCGTAAGGGTATATGTTATAAGAGTAATTTTTATGGGAAATGACACTGATTTACCAAAAGATTCTTTAAGCAATCATGTTGGTGATGAAAAATATTGTATTACTCACAACTTTCTCTTAGTGTTTTTAAGGCGATATAAGCTTTATTTCTTACGCTTTTAATATTAGCGAACTCCATTATTTCTTTTATTTCCTGATATCCCATTTGTTCATAAAAAAAATAATAGATTACTTCTCTTTGTCTTTTCGGAAGTGTTTTAAGAGCTCGATTTAAACGCTCGATCTTTTCTTCAGTAAGTTGCTTTGCAATAAGATGATATTCGTATGAAAAAGTAAAATGAAAATTGTTCCCTTCTTCTAGAGATACATTCCAGAAACGTTTCCTTGAAGATTTTATATACTGTAATACTTTTCTTCTTATCGCCTTGTAGAGGTATAATTTAATGGAAGTAGTGTCGGATAATCTTTTTCGGGTTCTTCTTATATCAATAAATAAATCCTGAATACTATCTTCGACCAAATTCACATCCTTAGAAAACTGCAAACCATAATTATAAAGATCTTTAAAGTTAGTTTTATAGATATGTATGAACGCTGATTCGTTTCCAGATTTGAATTGTTTCCAAATCTCAATATCTGCCATATTCTCGAATGAAGATGGCTTTTCCTTTTGAAGATAACTGTCTCGATCTTTATCGAAAGGTAAGGATGCCTTCTTTATCATAAGAAATAACAATTAATAGGTTATTAAATATAGCGAAATTTATAAATATGTTAATTTTCAATAGATACATGACACTTTTTATACATTTTAAAATATTAGAAATCGTTATGCATCTTCATATATGCTCTTGCATATCTTTTCCCCATCACTTGAACAGAACTGCGATCAAAATGATAGCCATCAAAAGTTGTAAGGTCTTTCATTAATACCAACCCCATATAGTTATCTTGCCTAGAAACTTCTGTGAGAATCTGATTAATTAATTCTCTAGTAGCCTGATTCTTCTTATCGTTTATATTCTTACCCAATTCACCTATAATAATAGGTAATGATTTATTTCCTATGTCCTCTCGAAATGATTGTAGTAGTTTTAAAAAATCATCTTGATAACCTGCTGTATTCTCATCTTTGGCATCGCTTTCTCCCTGATGCCATAATATTCCTTTTATAGTTCCATGCTTACTTGCAAAACTTACTTTTTCTTTCAGATTTGAATATAAATGTACATTCTTACGCAAAGAATCTCCCAACCATTCTTTTATAGAGGTTCCTCCAACCGCACACGGTAATAATGCAATATGTATCGAATCATTAACATTTTTTAATATTTCTTCGGCAAAAGAGCGTCCGCAATCCAAACCCATTAATTTTGGCTTATAACGATGTAATGGTTCTTTTGCTACTGCCCATTGATTATCTTGAGTTACTGTCAAAATTCTTGGATTTGGGAGCGTATCCTTAGGAGTAACAAAAGCTCGGCCAGCCATATTGGATTGTCCTGCCATCACAAAAACCCAAAGATTATCTTTTGCCGGTAAGACAGAAACTAGTTCTGTTTTATAAGGTAAGTTTATTTGCTTTTGCTTTTTTGCGCCATCATTTGAGCCATTTTTTTGCGCTAAAAGTGGTTGCAAGGACGTAAAGATCAATACACAAAAAAGTAAAACATAGTTATAGTTACTTTTCATTTAAAATATTTTTTAAAATATCTCTAATTTCGCCTACTTTCTCTTTATGGGTATTGGCAAGATTATTGGTTTCTTCCGGGTCAGTTTCAAGATTATATAATTTGGGAATCGTATCAATCCCCGATTCTATTTTTTTAATGGTATCTACCCACTTATATTCTTTTTCAGAAGGCATGATATATTTCCATTTTCCATATCTTAATCCATAGGTATAAGATTCTTCTAATAGTAGTTGTCTTCCCACTTCTGATTTGCCCAGGATCACATCGATCATATCTTCGCTATCTAATAATGAGTTTTTATTAGGAGTAATTTTTAAAAGAGAAGCAATAGACGTATACATATCAACCTGACTCCAAAGTGCATCACTTTCTTTAGGTTGTATTGTGCCTGGCCAATAGGATATTGTAGGCACTCTAGTTCCTCCTTCAAAAGCACTATATTTTCCACCGCGAAAAATACCTGAAGGGCGGTGATTTCCTAACTTCTCTTCAGCCATATCTTCATAACCATCATTGAGAACTGGTCCATTATCGCTGGTAAAAATCACTAGTGTATTTCTTTCAATTTTTAACCGTTTCAATGTATTTATGATTTCTCCAACGACCCAGTCCATTTGTACTATAGCATCACCTCTGAGCCCCATGGTACTCTTACCAACAAACCTAGTATGGGGTGCCCTGGGTACATGAATGTCATGAAATGAAAAATAGAGAAAAAAAGGATTGCTCTTATTTTTATCTATAAATCGAGTTGCTTTGTCTAATAAGACATCTGTCATTTCTTCATCTACAATTTCTGCACGTTTTCCTCCTCCCATAAAACCTATACGACTTATACCATTAATTATAGCTCCACTGTGTTGTTGATCCGCTTTTTGCTTTAATAATTCAGGATGTGTAATACCTGTTGGCCTTTGATAAGGGTTGGGATCATTTGGGTTATCTGTAAAAGAAATTTTTAATGAATCATTCTTATCCAGACTGACTACATTATGATTCTCTAGATATACACTTGGCACTCTATCACCAGTAGAAGGAAGCAAATAACTATAGTCGAATCCTATTTCTAGTGGTCCTGGCTTTACTTCTTCATTCCAATCAACTTTTCCGTCTCCTAAACCCAAATGCCATTTTCCTACAACAGCAGTTTTGTATCCTTCTTTTTTGAGCATAGACGGTATTGTAGGTGTGTCTGGCTTAATTAAAAGAGGCGCATCTCCCGGCAATACCTTTACGTTTCTTCTAAAAGCATACTTACCGGTAAGCAAAGAATATCGAGAAGGAGTACAGGTAGCTGCAGCGCTATGGGCATCTGTAAATCTGATACCATTTCGAGCTAAATAATCTATATTAGGTGTCTCGACTCCTTGAGCACCATAAATTCCAACATCACCGTACCCTACGTCATCTGCATATAAGATAATGATATTAGGTTTTTCAACAGTATCCTCAGTAATGGAAGAGTTGCAAGAAAAACATAGTGTGATCAAAATAATCATATTATGTTTTCTCACATTTATAGTATTTATAAAGCATTTGTAAAGATTCATCAATAATATAAGAGAAATCTTATGAATATGACATCGTTATTTTTGAATTAATTTTATTTTTGTGATTTTTTGCAGCTAATATTAGGATGTAAAACATTAGAAATCATGACTTCGGATCAATTCGTTACATTAAATAAACAAGGGAAAGGCCAGAATAACAAAATTGGTTTGTCTCACTGTTTGGGTTTTGCGTTGACCACGGCTACGAGCTTAGATTCCAGAAGCCCTGGAACCTATTAATGGGGAGGTTCTCTTAGTACCAAATTTATTGTTGATCCAAAAGAAGAGTTTATCTTTGTTGGCAAGTCGCAAGCCATACCAGTGTACCATCAAGCGATTTATGGTAAAATGATAGCGATTATTTACGGCGCTATCGATGATTAGAATAATTCTTAGGAAGTTAGTGAACATCAATGAAACACAACATGTAACAACACCAAAGAAAGTGCCATCCCGATACCTAATTGGGTAATTCGCCTGGAGTCTGACACTAACAAATCTTTCCAGCCTTTAAATTGCGTTTTGGAGAATGCAAAAATGATAGCGAATCCAATAATAATTACCCACATAGCGCGCACAAAGTAGTTCATCTCGGGAAATATACCTTTAAATACTAACTGAAGCACCACTGTACCAAAAAATGCAATAAGTGCAACTCTATGTTTTGGCGCTATTAAGAAAACAGCTGCGCATATCAATACTACAATCCCACAATTAATATAGTAGCGCAATTCGTTTAATGTATGTGTAAAAGCCGCTCCCGAATCCTGAAATTTTAGATATAGCAAAACAATCCCGATGGTAACTCCAGAGATAAAGGAAAGTAAAATTGCGTTCTTCCCGGTTTTTACTACCTGCCTATCAGTTGCATTTTTATTGACGTATACTCTGTAAATATCAATAGACCATAAGGTAGCTAACGAATTAAACGTTGAATCTACTGTACTCATCAACGAAGCAAATAACGCACATAAAATCAATCCTTTAAGTCCTACTGGTAAATATGTACTTACCAAATAAGGAAACGCCATATCCGGATCTGAAAGTCCGTTTTCTCCTAAGATACCCACTAATGCAATACCTGGTAATACTATAATCGCAGCCATCACATATTTCATAAGTCCGCCAACCATCAAACCTATTTGAGCATGTTTTAAGCTTTTGGCTGCCAAAGATCGCTGTACAACAGATTGGTTGGCGCACCAATAATTAATATTCAGCAAAAACAATCCAAAAATATGGGTCCATGGTAGTTTTTCATGATCTGCGGGTAAATGCAGGTGCATCAAATCTCCTGTTTTTTCATACAGTTGCGACCATCCACCCAGGTGATGAATTGCAATGAACAATACCACTACTCCACCCGATAATAGGATGATAAATTGTATCACATCGGTACGTACCACAGCACTCAGGCCCCCGAAATATGTATAAATAGCAGAAAACAATCCCAGACATACAATTAATATTGCAATACGAATTAATCGGTCTTCGTGGATAAATGATAAATAGTCTGCAAATACAATATCTGCTGCATAGGCTCCCCAAAACAAGGCTGCTCCCAGGGTAATAGTAGAAAACAATAAAATATTTGATAAGGAATAAAATAAAGCTACTGTATTTCCTAAACGCGATTTTATAAACTGGGTAATGGTAATTATTTGCTCTTTAAGATAAATAGGAACAAAAATAAAGGCTGCTAATAGGATTCCTTCGATAGCATTAATCTCTAAGCTCGCCTGGGCCATACCATATAAATAGGCAGATCCCATCATTCCCAAAAACTGATATCCCTGGATATTAGTCGCTATCGTTGAAAAGGCTATCGACGGCCATTTTAAGCTTCGTGAGCTTAAGAAATACTCTTCGGTAGTTACCTGTTTACCATGTCGGCCCGTTATAGCAACCACAAAAACAAGTATAAAATAAGCCGAAACAATGAGTAAATCAATCACGTAGTAGTAATTTTAATATCATAAAAATAAGTAAACCCTTAATAAAATAAATAATCTAATCGCCTCATACTCGAACACCAGATGCTAAAGGCGTTTTTGGCTCATGATCAAGAACCTTTTTTTGTTCTATAGGCATTGAAATTGTCTTAAGTTTTGGCAATACTAACTTTGCAAATCTTTTGCACTCTTCTAGATGAGGGTATCCCGAAAATATAAAGGATCGTATCCCCATATCCATATACCTATGAATTTTAGCAACAATCTGATCAGGAGTACCTACAAGAGCAGCTCCACATCCCGAGCGCCCTTTACCGATTCCGGTCCAAAGATTATCCTCGATATACCCTTCATCTGTTGCAATTTCACGCATTTGTGCTTGTCGGCTCACACCATAGGATTTTGCATCCAGTGCACGTTCTCTAAGTTTTTTTCCTTGTTCGATATCTAATTTGGATATGATACTATCGGCATAGGCTCTCGCTTCTTCTTCAGTTTCTCTTACTACTACATGCACACGCAATCCAAAATCTACTTTTCGACCATATTGAGCAGCTTTGGCACTCATATTGATCATTAGCTTTTTAAGATTACCTTCAGTCTCCGGCCACATCAGGTATACATCACAGTGTTCTGCACATAAATCTACTGCCGGCGGAGAATATCCTCCAAAATACAAAAGAGGGCCTCCTTGCTGATATGGTTTTACCGGATTTGAAGGAAGTTCTAGATTATAGAATTTTCCCTCAAAACGTATCATATCCTGAGTCCAGGCTTGTTTTAATATTTCAATAACTTCTCGAGAACGTTGATAACGATCTTCAGAAGATAAATTTTCGCCAGGTAGATTAGAAGAAATAATATTAATCACCAATCTACCCTTAAGGATATGATCTATAGTTGCTAATGCTCTAGCCAGCATAGGTGGATGCACTTCTCCACAACGTACTGCAGCTAGTAAATTGATCTGCTTGGTCATTGGGGCAACGGCTGAAACAAAGGACAACGTATCCTGACCTACCTGGTATGACGAAGGACATAAAATGTTTCTGAAGCCTAATTTATCTGCAGTGAGCAATATCTTAGAAGTATTCTCCCAATTGCTTTTGTACTCCATACTGCGCTCTCCAAGATAACGGTCATCTCCGTCACAAATTGGAGCAAACCAGGATATTTCTGCCCCATCCAGATGAGGAGATCGAATTTGTATTTCATTTGTATTCATACAAGTTGTGTTTTTAGAAGATTACCTCTTTTTATACTTGCTTAAATAATTTCAGACTCTCAAATATATTAAAATTTATAACAATGTAAACGTTTACATTTAAATTTAATCTGAACTACAGTAATTCAACTCTATAGAACTATGTGGATTCTCTTATAATTAATTCTGGTGATAATACCTGTTGAGAATGGATGATTTCTTCATTATTAAGATTCTTTAGTAGCATTTCTGCAGCCAGAAGCCCCATTTCATTACTCTTTTGGTCTATGGTACTAATTCTTGGGTAGGTATGCTCTGTAAAATCAACATTTCCAAAGCCAATTATCTTTACCTGTTTTGGTACTTGAATTCCCAATGTGGTAAGAATATTCATTACATAAAGGCAAATTTCATCTCCATGGGCAAAAATACCATCTATCTTAGGGTTATTTTGAAATAGCAACTTTAAAACGGTTGTATCAGTTTCCTGGTCATGAGTTAATGTAAGAATGAAGTTTTCAGAAACACGATGATTATTTTCTTTTAAAGCATCAACATATCCATCTCTACGTCTATTAAAAATAGAGACTTTAGGATCTCCGGCAATATGAACTATTTCATTACAACCATTATCAATAAGATGTTGAGTTGCCATAAAAGCTCCTTTATAATCATCTAGAACGACAGAGCTAGCTACTTCGAGCTTAGGAGTACGGTCAAAAAATACAACAGGAGTCTTTTGATGCATTAATTTCTTTAAAAATGAAAAATCAGTAGTTTCTTTGGATATCGAAATCAAGACTCCATCTACACTCAATTTCAAAAAAGATAGCAATGCTTTATTTTCCAGTTCTTCAGACTCGTGGGATTGAGAAATAATGATATTATAATTGGCATCACTTAATTTCTTTTCGATACTATTTATTATCCCACTAAAAAAATGATTATTTATCTCAGGAACGATAACCCCAACAATTTTACTTTTTCCGCTACGCAATGCAGCTGCCATCATATTGGGCTGATAATCCAGTTTTTCTGCAGCTTTTAAAACTTTCTGCCTGGTTTTTTCAGACACCAATGGACTATTGTTAAATACCCTTGAAACGGTAGCAAGTGATAATCCTGTTAATTTTGAGATATCTTTTATACTCGCCATTCATACAATTTTTGTTTCTGTTCCCAAAATAGCATTTTATAGCCATAAATCATTAAAATATATAATATAATTACTCTTCCTTTTGTTTTTCATGTTTTCTGAAACCAATCGTATGTCATATACAACAAAACCCCTTACTAAAATCTTAAAAAACAAATAATATACTAATATTTATGATAAATTTTTGTTATTATTGTAAAATGTAAACGTTATCATTTTTGAAATAGTTATGTAAACTACTGACATGGGAAACACAAGTACTCACACAAAACCCCAACTTCATTATAAAGTATTACTAGTAACCATCAGTTTTTTTCTACTTACTCTTAATTCCTATGCATCCCTTTATCAAGGAATTCAGGTTTCCGGTACGGTAGTGGATAAAAAACTGAGTTCTCCATTAGTTGGAGTTACCATCATAGAAAAGGGAACTTCTAACGGAGCTGTTACTGATTTTGATGGAAAATTCACACTAACCGTTACCGACATAAATTCTATTCTGGAATTCTCATATGTTGGTTTTGAAACGCAATCCATTACTGTAGGGTCTCAAAACGATTTCACGATTTATTTGGAAGAATCAGCCGTTGGTTTAGATCAAATCATTATTGTAGGATATGCCGAACAAAAGAGAGTGGATGTTACCGGTGCAATTTCCTCTATCTCTGAAGAATCTTTCAATCAGGGAATTGTAGATGCTCCTGAATACTTATTACAAGCAAAAATACCTGGAGTTAGAGTGACCTCTTCAAGTGGAGAACCAGGTGCGCCAACAACCTTAACCATCAGAGGTGCAGGGTCTTTACGAAGTGGCGATAGTCCTTTATACGTGATTGATGGCGTACCCATTAGCAATGAAGCTACTTCTCCCGGAAGTGGAAACTTATCTGGATCTGCAATACCCACTACTGCGGGATCATCAAACCCATTAAGTTTCTTGAATCCCAGTGATATTGCCACAGTAGATGTCTTAAAAGATGCCTCGGCTACGGCTATTTATGGATCCAGGGGTGCAAATGGAGTTGTGTTGATCACAACCAAAAAAGGAACCTCAGGAAAATCCAAGATTGACTATAACACCTATGTAGGTTTTTCTACAGTAGCCAACGAGCTTGATGTTCTTACAGCCAGTGATTTTAATGATCCCTCTGGGACAGATACAGATTGGCAAGATGAGATCTATAGAACGGCCATCTCACAAAATCACAATATTTCTTATGGAACAGGAAATGATCGTTCTTCCTTGCGGGTTTCTCTTGGTTTACTAGATCAAGAAGGCGTCATAGATAGTAATGAACTAAAACGATATACGGGTAGAGTAAACTCATCGGTATATGCTTTTAGTGAGAATAGATTAAAGTTAGATTTCAATCTTATTGCAAGTCAGACTCAAAATTATAGTATTCCAAGGGCCGATGCCGCAGACACCTCTGGTGAATTAATTACCAATACACTTGGTGCACTCCCTACTCGACCTGTCTTTGATCAGAGTGGAAATTTCTCAAGTGGCCCTACTAATCCGGTCGGATTATTAAACTCTTGGAATGATGAGACCATAACCAATCGTGTCCTGGGAAATTTATCTGCTTCGTATAAAATTTTATCCAACTTAAAATATCAGATAAACTTTGGAGTTGACTTGTCCAATAGTAAAAGAGAGCAAGAACTTATACCTAATAATCTTGAAGGTGTTGCCGTTGATGGCACCTACTCTGTAGCCGACTTACAGGCCTCGAATGTTTTATTCGAGAATTTTGCCACCTATAACTTCAATAAAGGCGATCATGACTTAAATTTCTTAGCTGGATACGCATATCAAGAGTTTAGTATAGAACAAAACAGATCTACATATATTGGCTTTATTCTACCAAACGTAAGTGCTTTAGACGACCCTACCAATGCTCCTTTTCTAAATGGCCTTCCGCAAGGAGATAACAACACAACCACCTTAGAATCAGTTTTTGCAAGAGTTAATTATGCATTTGGAAATCGATTAGATGTAACAGCTTCTATACGTGCCGATGGGACTTCAAAGTTTGCGGATGGAAACAAATGGGGGTACTTTCCTGCATTTGCAGCATCCTATAACCTTATCAATCTCGAAAATTCATCAAAAATAAACTATCTAAAAACTCGTGTGGGTTGGGGACAAACGGGAAATCAAAATGTTCCTGGCAATCCAACAGAAGATGCTTTTGAGTTTGTACAAATCTCTGAAACTGAAGTCGGATTAACCAAAGTAGCCGAAGGAAATCCCGATCTTGAATGGGAAGTAAGTAATCAGTTTAATGTGGGTATTGATTTAAGTATGTTCGATAATCGTTTATACGGAAACATAGATTATTTCAACAAAACAAATAAAAAACTAATTCTATTTGTTGCCTCAGAACCTCCTGCGGTTTCTGGAGAATGGATCAATTTACCTGGTGATATTAAAAATTCTGGTGTCGAACTTGCTCTGGGATATAAAATAATAGAACAAGAAGATTTTAACTGGTCTTTTGATGTCAACGGAACCTTTATATCTAACGATATTAGTCTGCGCGAAGGTGAAGAATTTGTAACAGGAGCTATTAGTGGGCCTAGTCTAAATGGTTCTTTTGTGCAAGTGATCAGGAATGGCGAAGAACTCGGATCCTTTTTATTACCGACCGCAAATCCCGATGGAACAGTATCCGAGGAAAAAACTATACAAGGCTCGGGTATTCCGAATTTTACTTATGGATTTAGTACTACAGTAGATTACAAATCTCTTGATTTTTCAATGAATTTCTCGGGAGTGGCCGGAAACAAAATCTATAATAACACTGCCCATTTCTTAAACAATGCCGGTAATAATGTGACAAGAGAACTGGCAGACGAAACTAATCAGATTCCTACCGGGGCATCCGATTATTTCCTGGAAGATGGAAGTTTTTTAAGACTTAATAATGCTACTCTGGGATATACTGTTGATACTTCAAATATTAATTTTCTTGAAAAGTTGAGACTTTATATGACAGGGCAAAACCTTTTTGTAATCACCGATTATAATGGATATGACCCTGAAGTAAACACGCCAACTGCTGTAAATGGAATCTTATCCTATGGAATCGATTTTGCTGCATACCCAAGAGCCCGTACTTTTTTAATAGGCCTAAACGCCTCATTTTAATAAATTTAAAGAATAAAAAAATAAGCACATGAAAAGGTATATCGTATTTTTTGCACTCGCATCCTTTGTTTTTGCGTGCTCAGAATTAGAAGAAGAGAATTTAGGCGAATTGAATAGAAATGATATCGAAGCCCTATTAGAAGATCCAAGCGAAGATTTTTTAGCTACGCTAACTTCAGGATTGTATAGTCCATTAATTCCTAATTTTACAGATAGGCTTGTGTTTAATTTACAAGAAGCCTGTACAGACGAAGTCATTGTTCCTACCCGATTAAGTCAAGGTGGTGGAAGTGATTGGTTCGATGGAGGACGATATATTGCTCTGCATACACATACCTGGACACCTGATGAAGTTACATTGACCGATGTATTTGATAATTTACAGCGAGGAATAGCAAGTAGTCTCGAATTATTAGATATACTTTCTTCTAATACAGAAAATGAATTAGTAAAACGGTCTTTTGCCGAAACACAAGGGCTTCTCGCTTTCTATTCATATTATATATTTGATCTCTATAGCCAAATCCCATATATAGATTTAACTACCGGTGAAAATATTGTACTATCTGGGGAAGAAGCTATTGCAGAGATAGAACGTCTTTTGAATGAGGCTATGCCATTTTTAAATAATAAAGCAGCAGCACAATCTGGAACCAAATTTAGTAAAGGTGCAGCCCAAATGTTACTTGCAAAATTATATTTAAACAAAGCTGTATATAGAGATCGCTATGCCGCTTCCTATACTTTTACCGATACCGATATGGATGCGGTCATCGACTTTACTACTGCAATTATAAATGAAGGTGAGTATGCCCTTGCAAACGATTATTTTAGATTATTTGATGGAGATAACGATATGAATGCAGCCTCTAATGAAATCATTTTTGCGGCTGACTTACAGGCTGGTGTATCCGGGAATCGAGCTTTAATTGCAAAAACAATAAGTCAAGGTGTTTTTGCGGCTGATGGAGGTAGTTTCAGAGGGTGGAATGGTTTTGCCACCTTACCAGAATTTGTGGATAGCTGGGATACTACAGATCCCCGTTATTTTGAAGAAAACCTCCCACAACAACCCGGTACAATTGCTCCGGCAGATTATAAACTTAATCGAGGCATACAAGTTGGCGTACAATATGGTGCTACTCCCATAGATGCCAATGATAACCCGGCCGAGGGAGGTACTTTTAGAAAAGATCAAAATGGAAACATTATCATTGAAGAACTTCGAAACTTTTTAAGAGATAATGAAATCGTTAATTACTCAAAAGAAGTAACACTAGAAACCGATCAACGTGCCGGTGCACGTATTTATAAATATGAATACGATACCCCGGGACCAGGAAGATGGGATACAAATATTAATATTCCGATATTAAGACTTGCAGATGCGTATTTGATGAGAGCCGAAGCAAAACTAAGAAAAGATGGAGATACGGGTGGAGCAACAGATGACGTAAATATTGTAAGAAATGCTAGAGGAGCCTCATTGGCTACCGGGGTTGACCTTAACGCATTGCTTAATGAAAGAGGTTTTGAGTTTTACTGGGAGATGTATAGACGTACAGATCTTATCCGTTTTGGGAAATTTAATGATGCCTATACCGAAAAGCCAGTTACCGATGCTATTTTCAGGGTATTTCCTATTCCTAGAAATGCTTTAGCCGCAAGTAGTTTATTACAACAAAATCAAGGGTATTGATCTACCCTCTTTCATACTAGGAGTTGAACATGTTCCCTTATTTTGAAATAAAAGGTATTGTAGGCAAACCTTTTAATAGAATAAGGGAACTATTTTTATAAAATCTGGTGGATCATTTTTCTAAACTATCCCAAAAAGAATATCTTTAGCTATAATTATTCATTATGCGTTTTTTGTACCTCATCCCTTTTGTTCTTCTTTTAGGATGTAAAAATCCTAAAGAAGAAAAAAACGAAGTAGCTACACTATTTACCTTGTTACCTTCTGAAAAAACAAATATAACTTTCGAGAATAATATCACAGAAACCAACAGTTTTAACTTTCTTAATTATTCCTATATCTATAATGGCGGTGGTGTTGCAGTAGGTGATATTGATAATGATGGTTTGGTAGATATTTACTTTTCTTCTAACCAGCAATCAAACAAGTTGTACCTTAATAAAGGGGATTTCGAGTTTGAAGATATTACCATCAAAGCTAATGTAAGTGATACCAAAGGATGGACAACCGGTATCTCGATGATTGATATAAATAATGACGGATATCTCGATATTTATGTCTGCAAATCCGGAGAATTACGCAATTCTGCTGCTCGGCAAAATAAATTGTATATCAATCTTCATAATGGAACTTTTGAAGAACAAGCTCTGAAATGGAATCTTGCAGATTCTGGTTTTTCTACACAATCCTACTTCTTAGATTATGATAAAGATGGGGATTTAGATATGTATCTGGTAAATCATCGTCCGGATTTCGGGAATATATCGATCAGTCCAGAAACAAAGAAAAATATTATTCAAGAGGCTTCAGATCAGTTATATCGCAATGATGGTACTACTTTCACAAACATTTCAAAAAATGCAGGAATTCAAAATAAAGCATGGGGCTTAAGTGCCGTAATTGGTGATTTCAATAATGATTCATGGCCAGACATATATGTATGTAATGATTTTTCACAGCCAGACTATTTATACATTAATAACCAAAATGGTGGATTTACAGATCAAATTCAGCACTATATGAATCATATTACGTTCAATAGTATGGGATCTGATTTTGCTGATATAAATAACGACGCATTACCAGATTTGGTAGTTTTAGATATGTCTTCAGAAGATCATATTCGTAGCAAAAGCAATATGCCAACGATGAGCACAGAACAATTTGAAAATTTGGTAAGTGCAGGACATCATCATCAATACATGTTCAATATGTTACAACTTAACAATGGTAATAACGATTTTTCAGAAATTGGTCAACTCGCCGGCATCTCAAAAACCGATTGGAGTTGGGCACCACTCTTAGCAGATTTTGATAATGATGGATATAAAGATCTGTTTGTAACCAACGGAATCCTAAAAGACATAAGTAATGTAGATTTCAGAAACAGATTACAACAAAAAATCGTTCAAAATGACCCAATGACGCTTCAAAGTGTTATTAGTATGATGCCCACAACAAAGCTAAAAAATTACATTTTCAAAAATAATGGCGATCTTACATTTAGCAAAACCAATTTGGATTGGGGAATATCCTCTTCCAGCTTTTCTAATGGTGCAGCCTATGCAGATTTTGATAATGATGGAGATTTGGATCTTGTAGTTAATAATTTAAATGATCCAGCTTTTATGTATCAAAACAATACCCTAAATCAGTATTTGCAAATACATCTCAAAGGTTCAAAAAATAACCCTAATGGTATAGGTGCCAAAGTGAAAATTATTGCAAATGGAACTACTCAAACCCAAATACAATATGCAAATCGCGGGTTTCAGTCCTCTATCGGCCCGATACTCAATTTCGGGATAGGAAAAACCGAATCCATAGATTCATTATCAATTATTTGGCCAGATGGTAAGCAAGAAACAAGAAAAGGTATCCAATCAAATTCGATCATAGTATTAGCATATAAGGATGCAAAAGTAATCCCAAAAATAAAGAAAACACCAAAGACTTATCTTAAACCGGTTAATCCCGATTCTTTAGGAATTAAGTATTCACACCAGGAGAATAGCTTTGATGATTATAACAAGCAACTATTGTTACCCTATAAACTATCACAAAATGGACCTTTTATTGATACGGCAGATGCAAATTCTGATGGACTGGATGATTTCTTTATCGGTGGAGCTTCAGGACAACCGGGAATGTTATTCATGCAGCAAGAGGATGGCTCATTTTTAAGATCAAATCAGCCCGTTTGGCAAAAAGATAAAGACCATGAGGATATGCAAGTTCTGTTTTTTGACTTTGATCATGATAAAGACAAAGATTTATATGTGGTGAGCGGCGGTAATGCATTCGATCCTAACCACAATATGTACCAGGATCGACTATATAAAAACAATGGAAAAGGAGTCTTTATAAAAACTACAAATATCCTTCCAGAAAACCTTATTAGCGGGCAACAGATTTGTTCTGCAGATATTGATAATGATGGTGATCTGGATTTATTTGTAGGAGGTCGTCATATACCAGGAAAGTATCCTTACCCTCCCAAATCTAGTTTACTCGAAAATATGAATGGGGTTTTTAAGGATATTACATCAGAAAAAGGGTCTCAACTGATTGAATCCGGTATGATAACCGATGCGCTATTTACCGATTATGACAATGACAACGACCCCGATTTATTAGTAGTTGGAGAATGGATGGCAATTACTTTATTTGAAAACAAACAAGGCACTTTTTATAAAAAAAATATTTCAGAGTTTGAAGATACTGTGGGATTATGGTTTTCTATCGCAAAAAAAGACATCGATAATGATGGGGATGAAGATTATTTTGTTGGAAATATTGGTTTGAACACAAAGTATAAGGCAGACAAATCTCATAGCTTTCATATCTACTGTGATGATTTTGATGATTCGGGGACGTTTGATATTGTATTAGGCAATACCTATGGTTCGGGTTTGGTGCCTGTACGCGGAAAAGAATGTTCTTCACAGCAAATGCCATTTATAAATGAAAAGTTTAATACCTATGAAGCTTTTGCTCAAGCCTCTATGGAAGAAATCTACGGAAGAGCTGCATTAGAGAAAGCTCTTCATTATAAAGCAGATTTGTTGTATAGTGTTTTTATTGAAAACAAAGGGAATGGCACTTTTGAAATTCAAAAACTACCCAACGAGCTACAGGTTGCTCCAATTACCGACTTTGAATTTTTGGATATTAATAATGATACCACCGAGGAAATTTTTTCTGTTGGAAATCTTTACCCAGTAGAAATTGAAACCATTCGATTTGATGCTTCAAGAGGAAATACCATGACTCTTATTGAATCACAACCTAAAATTCAACCATTTTCTAGTACCGGTTTTAGAACTTCTGGTGACACAAGAGCTATCAAAAAGATAAAAACAGCAAAAGGGGACTTATTGTTAGTTACCAGAAATGATAGTTCTCCGATCATTTTTAATCGAAACGACTACAATTAAAATTTCTAAACATAATTGAGTATATAGAACAAAGAAAGTGTTGATAACAACATCCAGGTAAGTGTTCCCATAATTGCAGTTTTGTATCCTAATTTTTTCAATTGTAAAACATTAATCTGAAGTCCGATCAAAAATAAAGTAAGAATTAGGAGTTTCTGTGCCAACCACATGATCGAGTTGCCAACCTTTTCCATTCCAGGGATGTAAGAAGTAAAGACCATCGCAAACAAAAAGGCAAGTATAAACCAAGGGAAGTTAACTTTTCCTGAAGACTTATGACTAAAAGAAAGTATCAAAACCAATGGTATAATCCATAACGCCCGCACCAATTTTGTAGTAGTAGCTATCGTTAATGATTCTGCTCCAAAAACCTGACTTGCACCTATTACAGAACTGGTATCATGAATTGCTATTGCACACCAAAGTCCAAATTGAGTTTGACTTAAATCAAAAAAATGACCAATAGGCGGAAAAACAAATAATGCAATGGCATTTAAAACAAATACTACTGCCAGAGCCATAGAAGTTTGTTGAGAATTAGCCTTTATCCCAGGACTTACGGCCACTATAGCACTGCCCCCACAAATCGCCGTACCCGAAGCAATTAAAGTGGTAAGTTTTTTTTCTGAACCTACCAATCGGCTTATAGTGAATGTTATCAAAAAAGTACAGACTATGGCTATCAAGCTTATAGAAAACCCTTGTGCACCAATTTTAAAAGCATCCTGTATATGTATCCCAAATCCAAGACCAATCACAGCTATTTGCAATAAGTATTTCTGAAGATTTATACTGCTCTTAACTAGCTCATAATTAAATGTTTGCAAAACCCCATTGAGGATGCCCAAAAGTAATGCTAAAGATGGTGTGATGTATCCAAGAAAGACACATAGCACTACTACTGCAATAAAAAAGTATGACCAATTTTTTGAGAACATTTACGATCAACTAAGAGTTAATTCTTTCGGGCATTATGTAAATGTAAACGTTTACATTAAATAATAAAAACAACGATGCATTTTTATATACATGAGTGTGGTATTATGATTTTAAACATAGCTAGCTTTCTTACTTCTATTGATCAAAAAAATCACTTTCTATCGTGCCAACCTGGCTCCTTCCTTAAGGTCGATCCTGCTAGAATCAACAAAGCATACAACACTTCATAAAAAAAGCTACTTCGTTAGAAATAGCTCTCATTTTTAGTTACATACCCTAAAATTATGTTTCTATTTCACCACTGGTTTGCCTTTAAATTTCCACTCAGTGATTCCACCGTTAAGATCATAGATTTTAGTAAAACCCGCTTTTTTCATGTAAGCAGAACATTTACCGCTTCTCCCTCCTCTACCGCAATATACAGCTATGGGTTTTGATTTATCGACCTTAGCAATCCGTTCTTCAAAATCTTTATTTCTGAAATCAATATTAATGGCTCCTTCTATATATCCTTCAACATATTCTTTGGGAGTTCTTACATCTATCAATTGCACTTCCCCCATTTTCAATAACGAATCCATTTCTTCAGGTGTAATAAGTTCTACCGTAGAACTATCTTCAACCTGTTTACAATTGAATAATGCCAACGAAAAAAAAGCAATCAATAAAAATGGTTTAAGCCTCATATCAAGAAATTTATTCTACTGTCTCACCCTCCCAATTCATAAAACCTCCAATTAGATTATACGTTGTTTCGAATCCCATTTGGTTCATTAAAGTACAAGCTTGTGCGCTACGAGCACCCGAACGACAATAGATATAATAGTTTTTGGTTTTGTCTAACTTTTCTACTTCGTCAAGAAAACCTTGTCCCTTGCGAATATCTATATTCAGCATATCTGGGATAAAACCATCTTCTACTTCTTCTTCTGTTCTAACGTCTAAAATTATTGCGTTACCATCATTAGCAATTTGCTCTTGCCACTCTTCTTGTGTGATATCTTCTGCCATTTAAAAATAGATTATACTAAAAATTTGGACTGTATTAATTTATATTCCTTACAAATATAAGAGTCCTTTATGAAATGTATACAATGATAACTTCATTTATATACAGAAATATTAGGCTTTGATACTACAACCAATAGCTTTGGTAACTTCTACAGGTACTTTTTTTCCTTCTAATAATGCATTGACTGCATCTTCTACATATTTTTCGGAAGCGGCCGATCTATCCTTATAATTATTATCTATCGCTCCAATATATCGTACTATATTTCCTTCAGAAGTTTTTTCCAAAACATAAACATGCGGGGTCTTGGTTGCACCATATTGCGGATATATTTTTTGTCCGTCGTCAAATAAATACGGAAACGTAAATCCTTTTTCATTCGATCGCACTTTCATATTGTCAAAACTATCATCAGGATATGCCTTTGGATTATTGGGATTTATTGCAATTACCGGATATCCTTTGGTTTTAAATTTCTTATCCAGTTCAATTATTCTATCTTCATATGCCACAGAGTATGGACAATGATTACAGGTAAATACAACTATAAATCCTTTAGCTTCTTTATAATCAACCAAAGAAATAAAAGAGCCATCTATATTTTTTAGTTTAAAATCAGTAGCTGTATCACCAATAGTATACCCACCATCGATTTTAGGAGTTGAAACTTTATCTATTGCAAAAGCACTTATGGCTATTACAAAAGCTACTCCGACAAGAATTTTTAAAGTTTTCATAGGTACAGTTTTTTTGTTTGGTATTTAATTTGTCATCACAACATTTTTTTTAATTCTTTTTCAAGATCACTATACGTAAAAGATCTCTCATAGAATTTACTGGCATTTCCCTTATATATAATGGTTGCCGGGATAGAACCCGACCAATTCTCACTCACTTTTGGTATCCAGTTATTTGCATCTGGATCATCTAATAAAATTACCTTACTTTCTATTTTCTGTTTTTTTAAGAACGGAATCAATTTTGTTTCAACATGTTGCGGCAAATCCAGGCTCACAAGTATTACTTCTACCTCATTATCCGGATATCTACTGTTGATTAATTCAAAATACGGCAATTCTGCCACACAAGGTTTACACCAGGTAGCCCAAAAATTTATCACTCTGGTTTTTCCATCGTTAATTTTTAATAATGGCTCAAGACTTTCAAAATCATACATAGGTATTTCTACACCTTTACTTTTGAAAACATTGGTAGCATCAAGTGCTATTTTTTGTTCTCCTTTACAACAAGCAAAAAGCATAACCAATCCAATATAGCAAATTGACTTCGACATACTACTAATTTATCAAAACCGTTAATTAAGCAAAAGAAAATTAACATGGTTTCTGAATTTTATCTAAATTTTTTCAGAATTTTTTATAAATACTTAGTCCAATAACAAAACTATTTATTCCGCAATAATACTATTTAACAAGAACTGAAGTTCAATTTTAACAAAGAATTAATATCACTTTATAATTTCTGAAACATAAATCAACATACATTTGTACATACAAATATTGTACAAACAATTGAATATTGAAGATATCATAAAAACCGAGGTAGTGCTTCCCCTTCCAAAAAAGGTAATAGTAAATCTGTTATATACAGAAAATTGGATGATGGATAAAATCAATTTAGCATTGAAACCTCATGATATTTCAATTCAGCAATTTAATGTTTTACGAATTTTAAACGGACAAAAAGGACAACCAGCAAATCTTTGTACCATACAAGAAAGAATGGTAAGTAAAATGAGTAACACTACCAGATTGGTAGACAAACTGATCTCCAAAGGATATGTAAAACGGATTACTTGTAAATCAAATCGAAGAAAAGTAGAAATTACCATAACTGATCAAGGAAAAGCCTTTTTAGAAGAAATAAACCCTATAATGGTGTCTTTTGAAAATAGAATTACTTCAAATCTTTCAGAACAAGATTTAACAACACTAAACGAATTACTTAACAAATTAAGAACATAAAATAAATCAGTAACATAAATATTTTAAATTTTAAAACCATGAAAACTAGACTTAAATCATTAATCTTAGCTATCGCAATTATTACTTCGGCATCAACATTTGCTCAGAAAAAAGAAATCAAAGCTTCAGAAAGTAAAATAAACTGGGTAGGCAAAAAAGTTACGGGAGAACACAGCGGAACATTAAACCTATCGGAAGGATTCCTTGTCTTTGAAGGAGAAAATATTACTGGTGGAGAGTTCGTAGTAGATATGACAACACTAAAAGTAACAGACCTTGAAGCCGGGAACGGAAAAGAAAAACTTGAAGGACATTTAAATTCTGATGATTTTTTCGGTGTTAAAAATCACAAAACAGCAAAACTAGTGGTTTCAAAAGCCAAAAAAACTGACAAAGGTTACAAAATTGCTGGAGAACTTACTATTAAGGGAAAAACAAACCCCATTTCTTTTGATCTAGCAGTAAATGGTGATGGCGCTTCCACAAAACTAATGGTAGACAGAACCAAATATGACATTAAGTATGGTTCTGGGAGTTTCTTCGATAATCTAGGTGATAAAACTATCAGTGACGAGTTCGAACTAGCAGTAGAATTAAAAATGTAATTTTTGTTGTCTCAAATTATAATTAATTTATATATTTGGTTTCACAAAAGAATTATGAAAACAATCTTAACAAATAATTGGTGGTGGTCTTCTCAAAACGAAAATGTCGTGAGATAGATCCTGTCATTATGTTAAGTAAACATATCAAAGGCTTGTCAAATCGCGACAAGCCTTTTTTTGTTGCCTTTTCATTAGGGATAGAATTAAAATTATATTGTTTAAAATGAGTTATAAGTTAACCACACATTACAAACGAATACTTGCAGATACAATTACTCCGGTAAGTGTATATCTTAAAATTAGAGACCGTTTCCCTAACAGTTTATTATTAGAGAATAATGATTATCGGGGTAGTGAGAATAGCTTCTCTTATATATGCTGCAATCCGATTGCAACCATAAAAATCGAAAACGAAACGGTTTATCAATCTTTTCCTGATAAAAGTGTAACCAAAACCAAGATTACCAGCGACACCAATATCCCAAAAATAATTGAAGAGTTTGCCCAACAATTTGAAACTTCAAAAAGTAATTTCAAGTTCATAAACAATGGATTGTTTGGGTATATTGCCTATGATGCTGTTCGCTATTTTGAAGATATTACAATTTCAAAAAAAGAAGGTGCACTAGACATACCAGATATACAGTATATCGTATATCAAAACATTATCGCTATTAGTAATTTTACCAATGAGGCCTATATTTTTTCTCATTGTTACGAATCAGAAAGTAATATCGACGAAATTGAATCGCTTCTTAGAGTTAAAAACTTTGCATCATACAACTTTACCGTTGTTGGTAACACCACCTCCAACCTCAATGATGAGCAATATAAAGAACATGTAACGCTTGCAAAAAAGCATTGCCATCGCGGAGATGTATTTCAACTGGTGCTCTCCAAACGTTTTTCGCAAAAATTCAAAGGAGATGAGTTTAATGTATATCGAGCACTACGCAGCATTAACCCATCTCCTTACTTATTTTATTTCGATTATGGTGATTTCAAAATTTTTGGAAGCTCTCCCGAAGCACAATTAGTGGTAAAAGATGATATTGCCGAAATCCATCCTATTGCAGGAACCTTCAAACGTACGGGTAACGACGAGCACGATGCAGAATTAGCTAAAAAGCTATCTGTAGATGAAAAGGAAAATGCAGAACATGTAATGTTGGTAGATCTGGCGCGAAATGACCTCAGTCGTAACGGAAGCAATGTAACTGTAGAAACCTATCGTGAGATTCAGTTTTATTCTCATGTAATTCATTTGGTAAGCAAAGTGACCGGTAAAAAACATCCCGATACTACCACAATGCAAGTAGTAGCAGATACTTTTCCAGCCGGTACACTAAGCGGTGCGCCAAAACATATGGCGATGCAACTCATCGAAAAATATGAAAAAGTAAACCGTGATTTCTATGGGGGAGCGATTGGTTTTATGGATTTTTCAGGAAATTTTAATCACGCTATTATGATCCGTACATTTTTAAGCAAAAATCACCAGTTGCATTGGCAGGCCGGAGCTGGATTGGTAAACGAATCAAATGAAGAAAATGAATTACAAGAAGTATACAATAAACTAGGAGCATTAACAAAAGCATTAAAGCTAGCAGAAGAAATATAGTGTTTGGGGTGTTACCCCGAATACTCGGGGTCGGGCTACCTGCCTGCCGGCAGGCAGGTCCGCGCTACACGGTAGCTTGCTGCTATCCCTAACACAGAAAAAGCAACAAAGTAAAATAAGAAACTTAGGAACTCTGAGACTTTGAAACTTAAAAAATTATGGGTAAAAAAATATTAGTAATAGACAACTACGATTCATTTGTGTATAACCTGGTACATTATCTCGAAGATTTGGGGTGTGAGGTCACCGTAAAACGCAATGATCAATTACGGTTAGAAGAGATCGAACCTTTCCAAAAAATTCTACTCTCACCGGGTCCAGGAATACCAGATGAGGCCGGACTTTTAAAGGGAATCATAGAATCCTATGCCGATTCCAAAAGTATTTTTGGAGTTTGTCTGGGCCAACAAGCCATCGGAGAGGTTTTTGGCGGTAGCCTGATCAACCTAGACGAGGTATATCACGGTGTGGCTACCAATGTAACACTATCTGCAGAAGATGAACCTCTTTTTGAGGGGTTAGATAAAAGTTTTGATGTAGGAAGATATCACTCATGGGTCGTAGCCGAGGAAGATTTTCCAGAATGTCTAGAAGTAACCTCTTATGATGAAAACGGGCAAATAATGTCCCTGCGTCATAAAGAGTTGGATGTTCGCGGAGTACAATTTCACCCAGAATCGGTTTTGACTCCAAACGGAAAAAAAATGTTAGAAAATTGGGTTAATAATTAACACCAAAACATATAATGATAACTATTAATTTAAATAATAACCCGTTTAAACTCCCCCTCCATTTTGGAGTGAGAGCTGGGGTGAGGGGCCTATGAAAAACTTACTCAACCGATTAATCAATCACGAAAATATCTCTAAAGAAGAAGCCAAAAATGTTTTGGTCAATATATCCAAAGGAACATATAACCAAAGCCAGATAGCTTCTTTTCTTACTGTATATATGATGCGAAGCATCACTATCGAAGAGTTAGAAGGTTTTAGAGACGCTTTACTAGAACTATGCGTTGCAGTAGATCTTAGCGAATATAATCCTATTGATCTTTGCGGTACAGGTGGAGATGGAAAAGATACTTTTAATATTTCTACACTTTCTTCTTTCGTTTCAGCCGGTGCAGGGATCAAGGTTACCAAACACGGTAACTACGGAGTTTCTTCAAAATGTGGTAGCTCTAACGTGATGGAATATCTGGGGATCAAATTTAGTAATGATAAAGATTTTTTGAAACGTAGTATTGATGAAGCAGGAATTTGTGTCCTGCATGCCCCCCTATTTCACCCTGCAATGAAAAATGTAGCTCCGATTCGTCGTGAATTGGGAGTAAAGACGTTTTTTAATATGCTGGGACCCATGGTAAACCCTGCTTTTCCTAAAAACCAGATTGTGGGGGTTTTTAACCTTGAATTGGCAAGGATGTACGGATACTTATATCAAAATACCGATAAAAATTTTACCATTATTCATGCACTAGATGGATATGATGAAATTTCATTGACAGGTAATACCAAAACGATTTCTAATACTACCGAAGGCATGCTAACCCCAATGGATTTTGGCGTTTCGGCCTTGAAACAAGAAGAAATCGCAGGTGGAGACTCTATTTCAGCATCTGCCGATATTTTTATGAGTATCCTGAGTGGAAAAGGAACCGAAGCACAAAACAATGTGGTATGCGCCAATGCAGGGATGGCAATTGCAACTGTAGAAGGATTACAACCAAAAGAAGGGTTTGAAAAAGCCAAAGAATCATTACTTTCTGGAAAAGGATTAGAAGCGTTAAAGAAAGTGCAGAAACTTAGTAAGAATTAAAAAGATTTGTCATTCCAGTGAAGACTGGAATCTATAATAGTAACTATAATCAATGAGATCCCGAAACAAGTTCAGGATGACAGCATATGAACATATTAGACAAAATAATAGCAGATAAACGTATAGAGGTAGACCTTAAAAAAGACTTAATTCCCCCCAAATTACTAGAAGATTTTGTGTTATTTGATCGCGAGACAAACTCCTTGGCAGAATCTTTACGAAATAGTAATACCGGAATCATAGCCGAACATAAACGTCGTTCCCCCTCAAAATCAGTGATTAATCAAAAAGAAAGTGTTTACAATGTAGTTATTGGATATACATTAGCAAATGCTTGTGGAATCTCTGTCTTGACTGATGGAAAATACTTTGGCGGCTCCCTTGAGGACCTTTTACAAGCAAGAGCTACAACTCCAAAAATACCATTACTACGCAAAGAATTTATTATAGACGAGTATCAACTATTAGAGGCTAAAGCATACGGAGCCGATGCAATTCTATTAATCGCGGCAGTACTGGATAGAAATCAAATCAAATCCCTATCTGAATTTGCCAAAAGTCTATCGCTAGATGTTTTATTAGAAGTTCATAATCAAGAAGAGTTAGAAAAATCAATCATGCCTTCTTTGGATATGTTGGGTGTAAATAATCGAAATCTTAAGACTTTTGAAGTAAGTACAGATATAAGTAAATCTTTAAGCTCTCAAATTCCTGATGACTTTGTAAAAGTTTCTGAAAGTGGGATTAGCACTATTGAAGCTATCAAGGATTTAAAACAATATGGATATCAAGGGTTCCTTATTGGTGAAAATTTCATGAAAACTGATAATCCTGGTGCAAGCGCCGTAGAATTTATAAAAAACCTAAATCTTTAATTTGTAATTCCGGCGTAGGCCGGAATCCAAAGTATTGAACAATGAATGAATTAAAAAATAAATAGGCAGGCATGAAACTGAAGGTTTGCGGAATGAAATATCAAAAAAACATGGAAGCTGTAGCTAGTCTACGACCAGAGTATCTTGGCTTTATTTTCTATGATAAATCACCCAGGGATTTTGAAGGAGAAATCCCTGAATTACCTTCAGAAATTAAGAAAACTGGTGTTTTTGTAGATGCTTCTATAGATTTTATTATTGAAAAGGTTAAAAAATACGACTTCAAAGCTGTTCAGCTACATGGAAACGAATCTGCTGCATATTGCCAGAATCTAAAATTACAATTAGCAGATCACACTGAGCCTGTTGAGCGAAACAAAGATATTGAATCTACCCAAGTAGAGCCTGTCGAGTGGAACACTGAGCCTGTCGAAGTGTGGAAAGTATTCTCAATCAAAGACACATTCAACTTTGCTCTATTAAAACCTTATGAAGGTATAGTAAACTATTTCCTGTTTGACACCAAAGGCAAAGAAAAAGGAGGAAACGGATATACTTTTGATTGGAAAGTTCTGGAAAACTACCCTTCCTCTACTCCATTCATTTTGAGCGGCGGAATCGGACTAGAAGAAATTGATAAAATAAAATCAATCTTAAATACAAAACTGCCTATTCATGGTATCGATGTAAACAGTAAATTCGAGATCAAACCAGGATTAAAAAATATTGAAGAATTAGAAGAATTTATAAAACTTGTCATTCCGGCGTAGGCCGGAATCCAAAGTATCGTTAAGAAGTTTAAAAAATATAAGAAACAAAAACGAATGGATCCCAGTCTACACTGGGATGGCACAAAATAAAGTGAATAAAAAAATTAAATTATGAGTTATCAGGTAAATGAGAAAGGATATTACGGTGATTTTGGAGGAGCCTACATCCCCGAAATGTTGTATCCCAATGTAGAAGAGTTGCGTACTACGTATCTTAAAATAATGAATGAACCTTCTTTTAAGGAAGAATTTAATCAATTACTTAGGGATTATGTAGGGCGTCCTTCTCCACTGTACTTTGCTAAACGACTTTCTGAAAAGTATAACACCAAAGTATACTTAAAACGTGAAGATCTTAATCATACCGGGGCACACAAAGTGAACAATACTATTGGGCAAATTCTGGTTGCCAAGCGATTAGGTAAAAACAGAATCATTGCTGAAACCGGAGCAGGACAGCACGGTGTTGCTACCGCTACGGTTTGTGCTTTGATGGGAATACAATGTGTGGTTTATATGGGTGAAATTGATATTAAACGTCAAGCGCCCAATGTAGCCCGTATGAAAATGCTAGGAGCCGAAGTACGACCGGCCAAATCTGGCAGTAAAACTCTTAAAGATGCTACCAACGAAGCGATTCGAGATTGGATAAACAATCCAGTCGATACACACTATATTATTGGATCGGCTATAGGACCTCACCCCTATCCTGATATGGTTACCAGGTTTCAATCAATCATCTCTGAAGAGATCAAATGGCAGCTTAAAGAAAAAGAAGGGAGAGAAAATCCAGATTATGTGGTGGCTTGTATTGGAGGAGGTAGTAATGCTGCAGGGACCTATTATCATTTCCTGGATGAACCCGATGTAGGCATAATTGCCGTTGAAGCAGCGGGAAAAGGAGTTCATAGCGGTGAGAGTGCGGCTACCTCGCAGTTGGGTAAAGAAGGCATCATCCATGGATGTAAAACCTTACTGATGCAAACGCCAGATGGACAAATAACAGAGCCATATTCCATTTCAGCCGGATTGGATTATCCTGGTGTTGGCCCTTTACACTCCCATCTTTATAAGTCTGGCCGTGGAGAATTCTTTTCGGTTACCGATGATGATGCCATGACTGCCGGATTAGAATTATCGCAATTAGAAGGTATTATTCCTGCTATAGAAACATCACATGCATTGGCAATTTTTAATGATAAAAAATTCAAACCAGATGATGTAGTTGTGATCAGCCTTTCCGGACGTGGAGACAAAGATTTGAATACTTATATTGATTATTTTAAATTATAAAATTAGTAGTAAGTACGAAGTACTAAGTATTAAGACATTTTTTTGATACTAACTACTAACTACTAACTACTCTGTACTAAAGAGAAATGAACAGAATAAACCAAAAATTAGCAGAAGACAAAAAATTGCTATCTATATATTTCACCGCAGGGTATCCATCGCTACATGATACTAAAAAAGTGATTCAGGATTTAGAAAAAAGTGGTGTCGATATGATCGAGATTGGGTTACCTTTTAGTGATCCCCTGGCCGATGGCCCCACTATACAAGAAAGCTCAACTGCTGCCCTTAAAAACGGAATGACTACCAAGCTTCTTTTTGAGCAATTAAAAGACATCAGGCAATCGGTAGAAATTCCATTAATTATCATGGGCTATTTTAATCCAATGATGCAGTACGGAGTCGAAGCCTTTTGTGCAAAATGCAAGGAAATCGGTATCGACGGATTAATTATTCCTGATCTACCCGTTGCAGAATATCATGAGCATTATCAAGAGACATTTGAGAAATATGGGTTGATCAATGTGTTTTTAATTACTCCGCAAACCTCTGATGAGCGCATTCGATTTATTGATAATGTATCTAATGGATTTATCTATATGGTAAGCTCTGCCAGTACTACAGGAGCCAAGAATACTTTTGGAGGTGAACAACAACAATATTTTGAGCGTATAGAAAATCTAGGGCTTAAAAATCCACAAATTGTAGGTTTTGGGATTAGTAATAATGAAACATTTACACAGGCGACCAAAACTACAAAAGGTGCGATTATTGGTTCTGCATTTATTAAGCACTTAACTCATAATGGAGTCGAGACTATTGGTGCTTTTGTAAGAGGGATTAGATAAAAACCGGATCCCTGTATATGCTGGGATGACAAGTAGAATGTTCTTATTATACCATAAGAATTGTCATTCCAGCGTAGGCTGGAATCCATAATTGACGTAAAATGCTAAATCTATGTATAATACCATTACTGATTTTAATTTACCCCTTAAAAATTGTTCTTTTCCGTGTTTTTTATTTGTGTATATTAACATCAGAAATGGTATAACTGAAGCGAAAGAAAGCCATAAACATAATCATATTTCCTTTTCTCCCTGCAAATCCTTACTTTAGTAATTCATACCTAATTAATTGTTTAATCTATCCCAAATAAAAGCGGGATCAAAATTTAATGTATGGGTAAAGGAGATAAAAAAACACGCCGTGGTAAAATCATCATGGGAACTTATGGCAGACTACGACGACGTAAAAAATCTAACGCAACTGTGGCTACCACTGTAAAACCTAAAGCAAAAGCAGCGCCAAAGACCAAAGCGGCGCCTAAGGCAAAAGCAGAACCAAAGGCAAAAGCAGAACCAAAGGCAGAAGCAGAACCAAAGGCAGAAGTAGAAACTAAAGCCGCACCAAAAGCCAAAGCTAAACCTGCAGCCAAGAAAAAAGAAGAAAGTAAAGCTGAAGAAGAGTAAACTAGAAAAACTCACGATACTGCATCACCCTAAAATCGATCGTATTGAATTTAGGGTTTTTGTTTTTAAGATCTTTATACAATTGCATACTACCTATAGCTCTATTGGCCGAACCTGAGGGTGCTGTTAAGGATACCGTTTTGATTTTCCTAATATTTAATTCGAATTGATGTATTCTTGGAACATCTCCTGATACTTCCTCTAATTTTAAATGATACTCTTTGAGATGTCTTCTGAAGAAATACTCGGGCCCATTTTTGCTATTTCCTCCGGTAAATATTAAAGTATTAATCTTTGGATATTGTTTAAGATACGTTATCATATCCCTAAGTTTTATATGTTGCATGCCCAGATCTGATGCATCTATTTTTTTGCGTTGACAACTATCTACAATATCACAAACACCAATACCTCTTGAAGTTAAAAACGTTCTACGCTGTTCTGCTGCTTCGTGGGTAGTCTCATATTTCAAATTAAGATTAAAAATCCGATCCAGCACTGGCCAAAGTAGCCCGTTACTACTTCCATAACAGAAATCTACATCCCTTTCATTTAGTTCACCAGTAGTAAAACGAGGTGGCGGTAATGTTCCTACGATAAGTTTTGTAGCTCCTTCTGGAAAAAATGGTTCGTATGGATGGGTATGTAGGAACAAGTTATGAGTTATGAATTATGAATTATGAATTATGAGTTATGAGTTATGAGTTATGAGTTACGAGTTACGAGTTACGAGTTACGAGTTACGAATTTAGAGGTATTGTCTTAAATCCAAAAGAAGTAATTACTTAAAATTTAAAAAATAGCTCCTTTGAGATGGAGTGGATCACTTTCTGGTGAAAAATAGTAGCTCCTACCTGGAGGAGGTCTCTTTGTAATAAAAAATACCAGCTCCAGCGCGGAGGAGGTCATTTTACAATAAAAGATACTAACTCCGGGGCAGAGGAGATTAATATATGTCATGTAAAAGTACGTTTTTATCAGTCCTATTGCGTGAGGGATAGTAACGGCATCCTTTTTATTGTGCCCTGAGCTTGTCGAAGGGTACAATAAAAAGATATAGTGGATAGCCCGACCCGAAGGGACACGCCATAATTAGCTGCCAATTTGATTAAAACTGAAAATAAATAAAAGGTTGAAAATCGGCTGCATAGGTTTGATAACAAATAATAGCGACTACCATTACTACAGCTGCTTTGACTACCATATTGCTTTTTATAAACAGATCTTCGATCCAATCTTTGGTTCTATAAGGCAACCAATGGGTAATATATCCAATAAGCATCACTATAAAAACAACCCGGTACTCCCAAAGCACAATAAGTGCATTTTGCCAATCCATATTGGTAGCGACCTGTTGATAAAATCGATCGATATGATCCATACTATTTCCTCGGAAATAAATACGGGTAAAGGTGATAAACACAAAAGTTAAGGCAATCCGCCAAAGTAAAGCGTACCAAGCTTTTGAATTTTCATAAGGACTTATTTTACGCCAATACTTATAGGTTACAATTCCGACACCATTAAGACCTCCCCAGATTACAAATTTCCAGGATGCACCATGCCATAACCCACCTACCAACATGGTGATCATGATATTTACATTTCTATTGAAATGCCAGGCTATTCTAGAAGAAAACACCGTTATGATCAATAACAAACCTATCCCGGCGGTAGTTATAATAGCAACACCAAAATCTGCGTAAGCAAAGGCTCCCAAAAATGCGAAGACTAATATAAAGATATATGAGAAAATACTCCCATTGCGATTACCTCCTATGGGGATGTACAAATAGTCCTTAAGCCAGCTGGATAGGGAAATGTGCCATCGTTTCCAGAAATCACCACAATGAATAGCTTTATACGGTGAATTGAAGTTCACCGGTAGTTTGTACCCCATAAGCATGGCAAGTCCAATAGCAATATCTGTATATCCCGAAAAATCTCCATAAATCTGAAGCGAATAACCAAACATTGCCATGATATTGGTAAATCCCGAGAACATCTCAGGAACATCAAACACCCGATCCATAAAATTGGCCGCAATATAATCGGCAAATAGCATTTTTTTGATCAATCCTTTAAGAATCATATAGGTGGCCGCTCCAAATTGTTCTTTGGTGATATTGATATCTTTTCTAATCTGAGGTACAAAATCGGCTGCACGCACAATCGGCCCTGCCACCAGCTGTGGAAAGAAACTCACAAAGAATCCAAAATCTATAATAGAATTAAGTGGTTTTATTTGTTTACGATATATATCAACGCTATAACTAATAGTTTGAAAAGTATAAAACGAAATACCAACAGGTAGTATGATCTTATCTACTGTAAAATAATCGGTACTACTCCATGTATTGGCCCAATGGCCCAGGTAATTAAAAACCTCGTAATTGGTTTGAAAAAGATAGTTATACGATTCGGTAAAAAAGTAGGCATATTTGAAGTAACAAAGGGTTCCCAGATTAATGATTACACTTATAGCGACTAATGTTTTTTGAAGTATAACCGACCTGCTATTATAAATTGCTTTACCCAAAAAGAAATCGTTTATGGTACTAAAGATTAGGATCCCTATAAAAAAGCCGCTGGTTTTATAATAAAAAAGCAAACTGATTGCAAAAAGATACGCACTACGCAAGCTCTTTTTACTATAGACTATAGCATAAATGAAATAAACAACAGCAAAGAATATCCAGAAATTTGCTTGGGTAAAGATTAATGGAAAATCCTCTGAAAAAGAAAATATGTCGAACAGTCTATTCATTAATAATTTGGCTCAAAATAGAATTTGGTTTTAGTTGTAATTCGTTTTCCCAGGAATTTGCCAAGGCTTGTAACAAGAGATCTGCTTTGATACGATATCCCATAACTGTAAAATGAATTCGATCTCTGGGCATTAATTTATTATTATACCAACTTTGAGAAGAATTAAATCCTCCCATAATTTCATAAAAATCCCAAACTGCCATTTGTTGTTCTTTTGCTACCTCATAAATGATTTTTTGGGCAATGCGGGTTCTTGGATTGGGTATTTTCTTTTGATAATAAGAATCATTGGGTACAGTAAGTAAAACTGCGCAATCTGGATTCGCTTTTTGAATTAACTTAATTAGCTGTGTATAGTACTTTTTGTATTCTTTCGGATCAAAATCCGGATGATACGCATCATTGGTTCCTACAGAAACGATAAACAAATCTGGTTTGTACAATAGCAATTGATCATCAAAATATTTACAACGATCATAATATGAAAAACTACCTCCGTTAACTCCTATCGAAGTATATTGAATCCCTTTATTATCATTCATTAATTCTATCCCCATCATTAAGAATTCTGCATCATCACTATTTTCTTTTTTATGAATACAAAACTCAATCTCCTCTAAAGTTTTATTAAATGCAAACTCTACAAAATGTGCTTTTTTATCTTCTTTTATCTCAGTTACCAAAGAATCTTGTTTAAAAGAAATCTCATAGTCGCTGCTCCAATTATCATAAAATATCCTCATTCTATTAAAATCATACATTTTTTTATGATAATTATTACCATTGGCTTTTATCTTTACATTTGCCATTGAGTCTTTAAAAACTGCGGTAACACCTGCCAATCCCCAAGCCACACTATCTTTGCGAACCGAGCATCTGTACCCTTCCCACTCGCCATCATATTCAACCCTATAATTTCCTGGATTATTGGTTTGTGCAATACTAAAAGGATATATAAATCCGCGTTGCCCTTTGGCTGTGGGACTCATAGTTTGTAAATAAGATCTAAGCCGGTTTGAATAGATATCGGCCTGGATATGTGATCCCCCTATATGAAATATATGAAGATCTTCTTTTCCGCCTTTGGCTATAGTATCCAGTTTACAAAAGAGTTTTTTAAATGCAGGAGAGTCTTCTGCCATCTTAAGCGTATTTGCTTTCCAGTTTACAAAAGGATATTTATCCTGTATGGTATCCAAAACATAAGTCTGGGCCATAATTGGCAAGGTGAAAAGCCATAAAAAAAATAGTAGTTTGTTATGTTTCATCATTATTAATAGGTTCTTTAAGGTCAAGGTATAGGGCTGTAAAAAATAGTTCAGAAATTATTTTGGTTCCTTTCCATGTAAAATGCATATAATCTTTGGCGGTTAGTTTTTCGTCTACCCATAGTGTCATTGACCCTTTTCCGCCCATGGCATCATACATACTCCAGTAAGCAACATTGTTTTCAAGACAGGTTTCCATAAGTCTTGTATTGAGATATGGTAACATTGGGTAGGTTTCCATTTTACCGTTCACAGGAAGGCACATATCTGTAGGACCAATAAAAATGAAGCTCGCATTCTTTGCTCGTCGTCTTATCCAGTTTACCTGACTTGCGATACGCTTGGTATATTTTTCAACATCTGTAGAGTCTTTAAGATAGGGCATCGTATTTCCGCCGTATTGCATTATGACAACTTTTGGTTTTAGTTGTCTCATCATCCTGCTATATGTTGCGGCATTAGTACTCGTAAAAATAGTTCCTGATGCTCCTCGCATAGCCACATTATCGATTTGTACCCTTGTGCCTCCATCTAGTGTTAACCCATAAAAATCGGCACTTACTTTACCTTCGAACTCTATTCTTAGGTCGGTTGGGGTTCTGGGAGTTCTTATTTTGTATTGATGATACCTTCCATCGGTTACTAAACTATCCTGTTGTACTAATTTGTTATCATTATACACAGATATCTTTAGCGGATACTTACAATTACCATAGTGTAAACCGATATTGGTAAATCTTCTGAATTTTGCATATGTTTTCGAAGATTTTCCAATTTTTACTGATGCTTTTACTATCGGTAACGAATCATAAGCAGCACTATCAAGAGCTATAGCCTGATGCTCGGTAAAACGTGAAATTGATAAATAGGCCCCGTATTTTTTATGAGAAAATTTCCTTTTTGTTGGATCAAAAAACGCATAGCGCCCCCAATGTTCACTTGGTTCAACAATAGCACTTATTTGCCTATAAACGGGTAGTACTGGAATAAAACCCGGGCCACTACCTCCATACATATGTTGAAGTCTGTTGCGAAGATACCCTGTGATTCTATCTCCTTCAATTTGTGAATCTCCGTAATGTACAATTCTGCATGATCGAGATGATAATTTTTCTCTTAACTCTTTTTCAAAATCGGGATTACCTTGAGGATATTTGATTCTAACCAAACGCGTCGTATCTATTTTTGAAAAATCTGGCAATTGTTTAATGGGCTGTGCTTCGGCGATTGTAGTATTGCTCTCTGTAGTTTCAATCTCTAATGGAGTAACAATTTCGGTAACTTCAATAATATCCTGTCTGGTAAGTGATGAATCTTTTTCTTTCTCTAACCCTAAAAAAGTGAGGTATGTGGGGTATTTTACCGAAACCCCCTGATATGAAAAACCATCATCCTGCACTTGGGCTTTTTGCACCCCTCCTTTCTGACTCAAAAACATGAGTCCGAATAATCCTCCTAGTACCAAAAGGATAAATAATGCTATTTCGATAGGTCTAATTCGCAACGCTCCCGGGGATATTTCTACTTTTTAGTAAAAATAGAAAGATTTTGCAAACTACAAAGCGGTTTAGTCCTTAGTTGTCAATGATTAGGATGTAATTTTTGGGTGAAGTTTAACGAATACCTAAGAAAAACTAACATTTCTAAAATCTATCTTTATTATAATATTATTAACCTAAAAAATGTATTCTCATGAAAAATAAAAATTTAAACAAGTTATTGTTTGACAAAAAGGTGATTTCCAATTTGAACTTACAAAAAGTTATGGGAGGAGGTAATCTGCCCAGCGTAAAAGGTTCTCCTATAGAATGTGAATCAAGCCTTAATCATGAATGCAATTTTGCTTGTCATAACTAATCTTTATTGAAAACCAAAAAACTTATAGGTTCCGGTTTTCCTAACGCGTGAATTTATTAACTAAATAAATATTATTATCATGAAAAAAAAGAAAATCGTAAAAAAGCTGATATTAAAGAAAAATGTAATTTCCGATTTACAGAAAGAAAACATTCGGGGAGGTGATCACAATGAAACTCTATATGAGACCTGCAAAGTTCCTAATAATCCAACCGTTCCTATTCACCCAATTCATAATCCAATTTGTTAGTGTTATCCCGCTTAATAAATTGTAAATATTACAAGTCATCACAATCCTATTCGTTAAGGACGCAATTTTCTAATATGTTGACGACTGGTTAAAAATAATCGAGTGGTTTGAAAGCCCCTTGGTTATTTTTATTATTTCAATGTAACCACCAAATCATCAGCTTCAACCATAGTCCCCGACTTCAATACTATCTTTTTAATTATTGCATCTTCATTAGCGGTTATTGTTGTTTCCATTTTCATGGCTTCAATAATAAATAACGGTTCATTCTTTTTGACTTCTTGTCCTGTTTTTACCAAAACAGAGGACAATGAACCTTGTAATGGCGCTCCAATTTGCTTTGCATCAGCTTTATCAACCTTGGCATGCACTATTTTATCAACTTTAATAGAACTATCCTGAACCTCGACATTACGGGTTTGTCCATTTATTTTAAAGAATACGGTAACTTTTCCATCATCATTAGGATCTCCTATAGAAATTAACTGTACTAATAGTGTTTTTCCTTGATCAAGCTGTACGATTATTTCCTCTTCGGGATCCATTCCGTAAAAGAAATTTTTGGTAGGAACATTCATTACATTACCATATTTAAGGTGATGATTGTATGCTCCCGTAAATACTTTTGGATATAGTTTATATGATAAGAAATCGGTAATATCTAATTCTCGACCCATTCCCTTTTTAAATACGTTGACAAACTCTGCAAATTCGGTTTCAAAATCTACGGGCTCGAGATGTGCATTAGGTCTATTTGTAAAGGGTTTTTGATCTTTTAGCACAGATTTTTGCAACGCTTTCGGAAAACCACCGACGGCTTGTCCTAATTCTCCTTTAAACAAACTTACCACCGATTGCGGAAAGGAAATAGTTTCTCCTCGCTCTTTTACATCTTCGATCGTTAGGTTATTACTTACCAGGTATTGAGCCATATCACCAACTACCTTAGAACTAGGTGTTACCTTTACGATATCACCAAATAATTCATTTACTTCACCGTACATTCTGGTAATCTCATGAAAACGATCTGCCAATCCCAATCCTTGAGCCTGGGGTTTTAAATTAGAATATTGTCCTCCTGGAATCTCATGTTGATACACTTCTCCTGTACCCGCTTTTAGACCTGATTCAAAAACATAATAATATTCACGCACTGCCTCCCAGTAATTTGAATATTCATTAAGTCTAGGAATATTGACTGCATTTTCGCGCTCATGAAACTTCAACATTTCTACAATTGCATTAAAATTAGGTTGCGCTGTCAATCCAGAAAGCCCTCCTAATGCCACATCAACGACATCTACTCCAGCCTCGATGGCTTTAAGATATGTGGCCGATTGCACCGATGATGTATCATGTGTATGTAAATGAATTGGGATATTGATTTCAGATTTTAATGCCGAAACTAGCTCGTAAGCCGCATATGGTTTTAACAAACCCGCCATATCCTTAATCCCAAGGATATGCGCTCCAGCATTTTCAATATCTTTTGCTAATTGTAAATAATAGTCTAAGGTGTATTTTGTTCTTTTTGGATCTAAAATATCTCCAGTATAACATAAAGAGCCTTCTGCAAGACCTTGTGTCCTTGTTCTTACATGTTCAATACATGGAGCTATAGACTCCATCCAATTAAGAGAGTCAAAAATCCTGAATACATCTACCCCATTCTCCCACGATTGTTCTACAAACTTTCCTATCAGGTTATCAGGGTAAGCAGTATACCCCACACCGTTTGATCCTCGAATTAGCATTTGCAATAAAAGATTAGGCATTGCTTTTCTTAATTCTCTAAGCCGTTCCCATGGATTTTCTCTTAGAAACCGTAAACAAACATCAAACGTGGCTCCTCCCCAAACTTCCATACTAAATACTTCGGGATGATTCTTTGCAAATCCTTCGGCCACTTTAAGCATATCATAAGTACGCATTCTTGTTGCCAGCAGACTTTGATGTGCATCTCGCATTGTGGTATCTGTAAAATGCACTTTTTTCTCATTTTTTAACCATTGTGCAAACTTTTCAGGCCCCAACTCGGTCAACAGATTTTTTGTTCCTTTCGGGAACGCTCCATTTTCTTCAAATTTTGGTATAGCAGGCACTACAAAAGTCTTTGTAGGGTCTATTTTCTTAACATCAGGATTACCATTTACAATAATATCACCTAAAAAGTTAACCAATTTTGTAGCTCTATTTCGGGATTCTCTTATTTTGAAAAGTTCTTTAGTATCTCTAATAAAGTTTACTGTTACCTCTCCTTTCCTAAAAGTTTCATGTTTAAGAATATTATCCAAAAATGGCATGTTGGTTTTTACCCCACGTATTCTAAATTCGGATATAGCTCTGCGCATCTTTCTACACGCGCCATCTAGTGTCCTACTATTGGCCGAAACTTTTACCAGCATCGAATCAAAAAATGGCGAAATTGTTACTCCCTGATATACACTCCCAGCATCCAATCGTATTCCAAACCCAGAAGCGCTTCGATACGTTGTTATGGTACCATAATCAGGTTTAAATTCATTCTCAGGATCTTCGGTAGTAATTCTACATTGCAATGCATATCCATTAGTTCTTAGACTCTCCTGACTTTCAATTTTAATCTGTTTATCTGATAATTTATACCCTCCTGCAATAAATATCTGTGCTTTGATTAGGTCAATACCCGTTACAATTTCGGTTACCGTATGCTCTACCTGAACACGAGGATTTACTTCAATAAAATAAATACTTTCATCATCATCTACCAAAAATTCTACCGTCCCGATATTATTATAATCTACAGCTTTACAAATAGCAAGAGCATACTTATACAAATCCTGTTTTATTTGGTCTGAAACTCCAAATGAAGGTGCATATTCTATCACCTTTTGATAACGTCGCTGCACCGAACAATCACGTTCAAAAAGATGCACCATATTGCCATGATGATCGGCTACAATCTGGATCTCGATATGCTTTGGATTTTCTACAAATTTCTCTAAAAACACGGTATCATCCCCAAAAGCATTGAGTGCTTCTCTACGAGATTCGGGAAACGCTTTTTCCAACTCTTCGGAATTTCTAATTACTCGCATTCCACGGCCTCCACCTCCTGAAGCAGCTTTCAACATCACAGGAAAACCAATACGTTTGGCTTCTTTAAGTGCTATTTTGACATCGTGTAGTTCTTCTTTATTGCTCTCGATTATCGGAATATTATTCTCTGTCGCTACTTTCTTGGCTGTAATCTTATCTCCTAAAGAACGAAGTACAGATACTTTTGGCCCAATGAAAATAATATCATTTTCTTTACATTTTTGCGCAAACTCTGCATTTTCTGAAAGGAATCCATATCCAGGATGAATGGCATCTACGTTATTCTTTTTGGCAACTTTTATGATCGCATCAATATTCAAGTATGGTTTCAAAGGTTCATTATTTTCACCAATCTGATAGGCTTCATCTGCTTTATATCTATGTAAAGAATAGCGATCTTCATAGGTATAAACCCCAACTGTTTGCAATCCGATCTCTGTACAAGCTCTAAAAATCCTGATTGCGATTTCACCTCTATTGGCGACTAAAACCTTTTTAATTTGCATATTTAAAATTTTGAGTTTATAACACTATTAGCGAACATTCGCTGCGAAGATATTGATAAGAAATATTCTTTGCAATAGAATCTTCAAAAGATATAAGCATGAGCAGTCTATAATGTGAATTATTTTTTTAAACAAGTTAGCTATAACATATCCTTAACATAAATTAACGTAATCATTCATAAGATTCTGTCTATCAAAACCGTTGTTATATTTAGAAATAGCAATCCAAACACTATTTATTCACCATTAAATTAGTACACATGAAAAACAGAATTATCGCTTTTTTAAGCATTTTTATGGTATCAAGCATCTTTTTGATAAGCTGCCAGGATGATGATAACGACCCACAGATCCCAACAACTGAAGCAACCACAGCCAAACAATTTAAAGACGTGGAAGCTGCAAATACCGAAATCAATAGAACGGTTGAAAACGTTTTTGGAACCGAATCTGGCTTTATACCAGCAACACGTAGTTTTAACAAAATGCCGGATTGTGCTACTATTACTTCAGAATCAACAGAAGCTACAAATACTATTGTTATTGATTTTGGCGATGGATGTGAAGTAAATGGGAAAACAATCTCTGGCACCATTCGTATGAGTTTTGCAATTGAGTTAGACGCTGAAAACAAAGTGGAAATCACCTACAGTCTCGAAAATTTTGTTTATGGAGATATTACTATCACCGGAAATGCCACAACCACATTCACTTTTAACAATGATCTTGCAAATGGCTCCTACAGTTCTAATTTTGCAACAACTTCTGACTTTTCTTTTACGTGGGCTGATGGACTTACAGCCACCAGTACAACAAATTTCACAAACGAAACTTTTTTCGAAAGTAATCAAGATAATCCAGGAGAATTCGAGTATTACTCTTTAAATTCTGGCAATAGCAATACAGAATTTAGCAATGGCGACATATATTCGGTAGAAATCACTACTCCACTTCGCAATGAAAGGGGATGTGCTTATATTGTAAGCGGAGTCATCGTTACCAATGAGAATAGTGAAACAATAACATTGGATTTTGGTAATGGCGAATGTGATAATATCGCCACTCAGACTGATAGTGATGGCAATGAAACGAATATTGAACTATAATTGCAACATTAAATAAACAAATTCAGAAATAGTGAATAAAAAAACCGTTTCAGGATTCTGAAACGGTTTTTTTATTCACTATTTCTGAATTTTATTATAGTAAGCCTTTTCAGTTACCTCGGACCATTTAGAAATTCTTTTCTGGTAATTAGAGTAGCTCTTATATACCTCTTTAGACAAAGGGTCGTCTCCTATCATTTCCTGTAATGCTTCATCTGTGTACGTTCTTAACACATCGAGTGTTTCTTTGGAAAACTCTTTAACTTGCACACCTTCTTCATTTACTAATTTATCCAGATAGATTCCATTTTGTCTGTCAAATTCAGCTAGCACCCATACTTGTGCATGTTTTGAAGCCGCCTGAAGTACTGCTTGCAAATTCGGGGGTAATGCATCGTATAAATTCTTATTGATAAAAAATTCTAATTGCGAGCCTGTCTCATGCCAACCTGGGGTATAATAATATTTTGCAATTTTATGGAACCCCATCTTATAGTCATGATAAGGGCCAATCCACTCGGTAGCGTCAATAACTCCACGTTCCAAGCTGGTATACACCTCGCTGCCTGCAACCAAAACTGCTGCGCCGCCTGCTTTTTCAAGAACCTTACCTCCTATTCCTGGTAATCGCATTTTTAATCCTTTAAAGTCTTCAATCGAATTGATCTCCCTATTAAACCATCCCCCCATCTGTACTCCGGTATTCCCACCCATAAAAGGCACTAGGTTGAATTTGGCATATGTTTTTTTCCATAGTTCATATCCTCCTCCAACTTCTAACCAAGAGGTTATTTGCTGACTATTCATTCCAAAAGGTACCGCTGCAAAAAATTGTGCTGCAGGTGTTTTTCCCGCCCAATAATACGCCGCTCCACATCCCATTTCGATACTACCTTGGGATACTGCATCAAAGGCTTCTAAGGGAGGTACAAGTTCTCCTCCACCATATACTTTGATTTTAATTTGTCCATTTGACAATTCATCCACCCATTGGGAATACTTCTCTGCCACTTCACCAACCACTGGGAAATTAGGTGGCCAGGTAGTAGTCATTTTCCAGTAAAACACTTTATCTGGTTTACTTACGTCATACGAAGATTTATTCGTCATACTCGCCGGGGGATCCCCTAAACAGGAAACAACCGATTGTGAAACCAGAATTAGCATAAAAGTCTTAACTATACTATATTTTTTGATTCTGAACAGCTTCATAACTACATTTTATTTCGATACAAAAATAATTTCTGGAAAAAACACAACAATCCCTACAATGACTAATTGAATGATGATAAAAGGAATAATTCCTTTATAAATCTGACTAGTTTTTACACTTTTTGGGGCTACCCCTTTCAGATAAAATAGAGCAAACCCAAAAGGAGGAGTCAAAAATGATGTTTGTAAGTTTAGAGCAATTAAAATCCCCACCCAAAGCATATCCATACCAAAAGCATTAAATATTGGGGTTACCACGGGAACTATTATAAATATAATTTCTATAAAATCAATAAAAAATCCAGCAATAAAAATCACGACCATTACCAATAACAAAAACAGCAATGGTGTTAAATTTGACGACATAATGAGCTCCTGAAGATAAGAATCTCCTCCTAGCGTTCTAAATACCAAAGTAAATGTTGTTGCTCCCAGGAGAATGAAAAAAACCATCGAGGTTAGCTTTGTGGTTTCATGAGCAACGTCTTTAAGGATTTTAAACGTAAACTTCTTCTGAATAATCGTTAATATGGTCGCTCCAATCGCTCCAATCGCCGAAGCTTCTGTAGGTGAAGCTACTCCGGTAAAAATAGATCCTAAAACCAATACAATTAATAATATGGGCAAAAACAGTACCTTGAGGATCTTTGACATAAAATTATCTCCTCTAAACTGTTTAATTTCTTCAGCCGGAATACTAGGAGCATCTTCCTTATGAATAAAGGATTTGATTAAGATATAGACAATATACAAGACCACTAAAATTATTCCCGGAAATAACGCGGCTGAAAATAAGGCCCCTACATCTACCGATGCTGCTCCTCTGGATGAACTGTTGATCGTATCTGCCAACAATACCAATACGATTGACGGAGGAATAATCTGCCCCAAAGTACCTGAAGAAGCTATTACTCCCGTGGCCAATTCGGTTTTGTATCCACGTTTAAGCATTGTAGGTAAACTAATTAATCCCATGGTTACTACCGTTGCTCCTACAATCCCCGTAGACGCAGCAAGTAAAGCCCCAACAATCACAACCGAAATAGCCAAACCACCTCGTACCCTACCAAACATCATTGCCATAGTTTCTAATAGACTTTGTGCTAATCCTGACTTTTCGAGCATAATTCCCATAAATATAAATAAAGGAACTGCCATTAGAACATAATTGTTTACTACTCCCATAATCCTAGAAGGAAGTAGATAAAATGTAGACATCTGAAAGATCTCGGGAGCAAAAATAGAGACTCCATAGGCAAACGCAACAGAAATTCCACCCAAGGTAAAAGCTACAGGATATCCTCTGAGAATAAGAATGAATATGACTACGAATAATACTATTGCCAAGTATTCCATAAATTAATTCTTATTAAAAATGATCTGAATTGATTTTAATATATGAGATATTCCTTGAAGTAAAAGAAATAGAAAACCTAAAGTGATGCAAAATTTAAGCACATACAATGCAGGAAGCCCTCCTGCTTGAGGAGAACCTTCACCAATCAAAAAAGACGACAACCCATAATACCAAGAAGAAACTATTACTACATAGCACCAGGGAATCAACAAAAAAGCACCTCCTAAAAGATCTACCCACGCCTTTCCTTTTTCAGAAAGTCTATTATAGAAGATGTCTACCCTTACATGTTTATCATATTTGAACGTATATCCAGAAGCTAATAGAAACATCATCCCAAATAGATAAATTTCTATTTCGATCATCCAGACATAGGTAAACTTAAAAACATAACGAATAATCACGTCTAAGCCGATAACAACAGCTAATGAGGCAGCAATCCAACTTACTGCTGTTCCTATTTTTTCACCAACCCAATCCAGGAAATTGATAATTTTTTGCATCTATTGATTTGTGTGTTCTTAAACTAGGGTTGAAGATACTAAAATTAGATGCATAACGAAACAGACAAATAAATCACTTGTATAAATTAACATCCACATCTGCGAACACACATCCAAAACAAGGAATCAAATTATCTTACAAAAACAAGCTGATTGGGTTTGGTCGTATATTCTTCACTAAAACCATATCCTTCATAATTAAACCCCTTGAGATCTTCAATGGTCTCGGCTCCCGTATCTATGATATAACGCACCATCATACCTCTGGCTTTTTTAGCGAAAAAACTAATCATTTTAAGCTTATCACCTTTCCAATCTTTAAACTGCGGAGTAATCACTGGAACTTTTAATGCTTTTGTATCTATAACACTGAAATATTCATTACTGGCAAGATTTACAAACAACTCATCATCTTCCAACTCTTCATTAAGTGCAGTAGTCAGTTGTTTTTTCCAAAACTCATATAGGTTATTTTTTCGTCCAATTTTAAGCTTTGATCCCATTTCTAATCGATATGGTTGTATTAAATCTAACGGTTTTAAAATTCCGTACTGTCCTGATAGTATTCTTAGTTTTTCTTGTAATACAGATAATTTATTTTCGGGAATAGTATAAGCATCCAAACCCGTATAGACATCTCCATTAAAAGCATATACTGCTGGTCTTGCATTATCAATAGTAAATGGTAGGCTCCAATCCTGATTGCGTTGCCAATTAAGTTGTGCTAGCTTATCACTAATACTCATTAAATCTGACAGTTTTTTGGGTGACTTTTTCTTAAGTATCGTATTTAGTTTTTCTGCTTCTGCAAGAAAAGTAGGTTCTGTATATTGTTTCGTTGGCAATACAGTTTCAAAATCTAAAGATTTGGCAGGAGATACTACAATTTTCATTCGTGTGATATTTTTCTTCTTTCAAAAATACAATAGTGGATGGATAATAAAAATATACGCCTGTATTTCTTCTCTATTTAGGTATTAATAAAAGTTATTTTGAATTCGATTTATATTCATCTATTTGTTTGACAAAGCTTTCTTCATCTTTAAATGCTAAAAGATTTCCATCTGGATCAAAAAATTTGGTAACAATACCCCAGCTGTGTTCTTGGTAATCAATGTCAATATTTTTGGATTTCAGGTCATCTGCTATTTCTTTTACATTAGCAACATTAAGTCGAATACAACTAAAGACTTTTTTGTGATCATCGTTAATCCTTTGATAAGCTACTCTATCATTTTTTTCAACCATTAAATAGGTTCCATAAAGATCAAAACAAGTAAGTTCTTTATTTTTAAATAAAATGGGCAACTCCAAAATTGTTTTATAAAACGAGATACATTCTTTATATTTTTGAACATAAAGAATAACTCCTATTCTATTCACTTTCATAATTAAGGGTTTTATAAGTTTAAATTACAACAGCACACAAAAGCATCATAATATGTACAGTATTTCTTATCTATTATACCATTTATAAAAGTTATTTTGATTTTATAATATGTTGGATTACATCATAAAAAAAAGCCTATCGAAAACGACAGGCTTGTGCTTTAAAAAAATTAATTCGTATCTATTAAATCACTTTAACATTTACTGCGTTTAATCCTTTTTTACCTTCTTTAAGGTCAAACTCTACTTCATCTCCTTCACGAACTTCGTCGATTAATCCAGAGATGTGTACAAAGTGATCTTTGTTTGATCCTTCTTCTGTAATGAATCCAAATCCTTTGGAATCATTGAAAAATTTTACTGTTCCTTTATTCATTATAAATTATTAAAGTGCAAATGTACTATTTATTTGTTAAGGAATCCATATTTATTTCAAAATAAAGTTTTTAATAACTTTAATTTAATATTTAAAAAACACAAAAATCACAATGGAAATAGATGATTATTTGCTCTAAACCAAGTAGTTAACGATCGTTCAATTGATTCTTGGCGTAGTCTCTCCACCGTCGAACACATTGTTGTATATCATCGGGGGTTTGGGTTTCAAAATGCATTCTCTTTCCTGTAACAGGATGTTCAAAACCAAGGGTTTGGGCATGCAACGCTTGCCTGGGAAGTATTTTAAAACAATTTTCAACAAACTGTTTGTATTTGGTAAAGGTGGTTCCTTTTAATATCTTTTCTCCGCCATAACGTTCATCATTAAAAAGTGTATGACCGATATATTTCATATGCACTCTAATTTGATGCGTTCTCCCTGTTTCTAATTTGCAAGATACTAGGGTTACATATCCTAATCGTTCGATAACTTTGTAATGGGTAACTGCTGGCTTACCTTTGTATGCTTCTTCTCCTTCAAAAACTGTGTTTTGCAATCTATTTTTGGGATGACGACCAATATTGCCTTCAACTGTTCCTTCATCCTCTTCTACATTTCCCCATACAAGTGCTATATATTTACGCTCACTGGTTTTATCAAAAAATTGCTTGGCCAAATGCGTCATAGCTTCTTCAGTTTTGGCAATTACCAAGAGTCCGCTTGTATCTTTATCAATTCGGTGTACCAAACCAGGTCGATCACTACTGTTATTAGGCAAATTATCAAAATGATAGATCAGTGCATTGATAAGTGTTCCCGAATAGTTACCATGACCAGGATGCACTACCATCCCCGCTGGTTTATTTATCACGAGCAACACATCGTCTTCATATACAATATCGAGTGGAATATCTTCTGGGGTCAAAAGATTTTCATAAGGTGGATGAGAAAACAGTACTCTAACTACATCATTTGGTTTTACCTTATGATTGGATTTTACTGCAATATCATTTACAAATACACTACCATTTTTTGCAGCTTGTTGGATTTTGTTACGAGTGGCATTTTCAACAAAATTCATTAAAAACTTGTCGACCCGTAAAGGTACCTGCCCTGCTCCTGCGACAAAACGATAATGTTCATAAAGATCATCTTCGGTAGCATCAAAATCTCCTGTATCTAAGTTTTCTTCCAAAATCTATGTGTTAATTGGACAGATTCAACTTTAATCCTTTACCATCTCCTACTACCAAGTCTATTGTAGAGGTTTTCATCAACATTGTGCCAGGTTTTAAATTTTTCCCATTATGTCGTAGCTCCAGAACTTGAGTAGACATATTAGGCTTATAAGTAACCGTACCTATTTTAAATCCTAATGCAATTAATTTTGGTTCAGCCTGTCTACGGGTTTGAAGTACAACATCAGGAACTTCTATTTTTCGGTATCCTGAAGGATTCAAAGTGACATAGATTTTTCTATTTTCCTTAACTTCACTACCGGCTATCGGATTTTGCTCGATAACCGAATATCGAGGATACTCTGGATTAAAATTAGCAGAATCCTGAACTTCGAAACGCAAATCTTTCTCAGCAAGAATTTTCTCGACTTCGTCCAGATTCTTTTTACCCAAACTAGGAACCACAATACGTTGATGATGATTCGTAGTACTTTCTAACCACTCCAAAGCAACGTAAGAGAGGATTACTAGCATTGCAATAGCTATAACTACTTGTATCAAGAATATTTTACTATATATAAATTTAAAAAGTCCCTTGAAAAAATCGACAACTACATTCATAAATATGTTCATAATTTGGACAAATATATAAAAACGGAAAGTTTTAAGCTTTTCTTATAAGATAAATGATATTTTTGTTTTCAAAAGTAACTCAATGAAGAAAAATATTGCCATTTTAATGGGAGGTTATTCTAGTGAGTTTGAAATCTCTATCCAAAGTGGAAATGTAGTTTATAAACACATAGATAGAGATCTATATGCTCCTTACAGAGTTCATATTACCAAAAAAGGCTGGTATTATGTGGATGATAGCGCCCAAAAGCACGCTATAGACAAAAATGATTTTTCTCTAACCCTAAATGGCTCTAGAATAGCCTTTGATGCTGTTTTTAATATTGTTCATGGCACTCCTGGTGAAGATGGTTTGCTTCAAGCTTATTTTAAGTTAATTGGTATTCCACAAACGGCCTGTGATTTCTACCCGGCAGCGCTTACTTTTAATAAACGTGATTGTATCAGTACCCTAAAACCATATGGCATCCCAACGGCTACTAATTATTTTTTAAACAAAGGAGATAACATAGACACCAAAGAGATTCTACATACTGTTGGTTTACCTTGTTTTGTAAAAGCCAATAAGGCAGGCAGTAGTTATGGTATATCTAAAGTAAAAACCGAGGCCGAGCTTCTTCCTGCAATTGATTTGGCATATACAGAAGATGACGAAATTATTATTGAATCTTTTTTGAGCGGCACCGAAGTATCCGTTGGAGTCATTACCTATAAAGGTAAAGACATTGTGTTACCCATCACAGAAATCATCTCAGAGAATGAATTCTTTGATTATGAAGCCAAATATTTGGGGCAATCACAAGAAATAACTCCCGCCCGATTATCTGATGAAGACACCAAAAAAGTACAGGATCTTGCTCTTAGGATATATCAAATACTAAAAATGAAAGGTTTTTCGCGAAGTGAATATATTTTTCATAATGGAGAACCTCATTTTATAGAAATGAATACCAACCCAGGGTTTAGCGAAGCCAGCATATTACCACAACAGGCTCTTGCTGCAGGAATTAGCATTAAAGATTTACTGACCAACACCATAGAGGAGGCAATCAAAAATTGAGAATTGAGAATTGAGAATTGAGAATTAGGAGTTTAGGATTATTAAAACATCTCGTAATTCATGTTTTTTGAAGAAATAAGAGGGTATTTACTAAATTCACCTCTACAATAAAAAGGCTTTCTTTGTTCAAAATCTAAAATTGTAATTCTAAAATCATAAATTCATTCATATCTTTGTAATCACACCAATCCATAGTCACTCATGAGAAGAGCCGTTTTTCCAGGATCCTTTGACCCCATCACTTTAGGACATTATGATATTATCGAACGAGGGTTAACCCTTTTTGATGAAATTATTATTGCTATTGGGATCAATGCCGATAAAAAATACATGTTCTCCCTTGACGAGCGAAAACAGTTTATCGAAGAAGCTTTTAAAAGTGAGTCAAAAATCAAGGTCATTACCTATAAAGGCTTAACGGTAGATTTTTGTAAGCAACAAAACGCCAATTTTATCCTCAGAGGGCTTAGAAACCCTGCCGATTTTGAGTTTGAAAAAGCGATCGCGCATACCAACCGAAAAATGTCTGAAATCGAAACCGTTTTTCTCTTAACCTCATCCGGAAAAAGCTATATCTCTTCTTCGATTGTACGTGATGTCATCAGAAATGGCGGCGATGTTTCAGGATTAGTTCCGGATACTGTTATCACAAAATAATTACTATGAAACGTAAAATTGGAGCCATCACTTTAGTAGTCAAAGATTATGATGAAGCGATTCGGTTTTATGTTGAAAAGCTCAATTTTATACTTGTCGAAGACACTCAACTAGATGCCACCAAACGCTGGGTCCTTATTGCACCCTCAAATGTTGCAGAAACCCATATTTTACTTGCTCAAGCGGCTGCACCAAAGCAAAAAAATGCAATTGGTAATCAAACCGGCGGGCGAGTTTTTCTTTTTCTACATACCGATGATTTTTGGAGAGATTATAACAACATGAAAGCCAAAGGCGTTACCTTTCTCGAAGAGCCAAGAAAGGAGATTTATGGTACCGTTGTTGTTTTTGAAGATTTGTACGGTACTAAATGGGATTTGATTGAGTTAAAATAACAATTAGGTTATTATACTTAAAATTGGAGAAATGCATCCTAGTAAAGAACCTCTGGGCATTTATAAGAAACTGATTTTTGATTTCGGGGCAAGCCTCGTAGCATTTAATCTCGATTATCGAATAAAAGAATACGCCCGGACAAGCTCAGGGTGGTAATTAATTTGGATCTCCAAATTAAACCATTTGCATAAAAAATAGTCTTACAGATAAATACTGTGATTATGAGTCCCTCTTTAACAGACAAACAAATACAACATCTTTATTGGCGAATTGGTTTTGGTATCTCTTCTAGTGATTTAAAATCGGTAAGAAACCTTTCTAAAGATCAAATCATCAATCAATTATTCCTACAAAGTCAACAATACAAACCACTACAAATAGATGTTGCCGCATTAACAAAAAATCCAAAAAACCTTTCAAAAGAAGAACGAAAAGAGTTACGTCAACTTCGTAACCAAAAAATGAATGAACTTAATATACTTTGGTTTAATCGTTTAGCAGATACTCAACAGGTTATTCGTGAAAAAATGACATTGTTTTTTCAAGATCATTTTGCCGTACGGCTTAGAACACCAAGGGCATGTATGCATCTAAATAATAGTATTAGAAGACATGCCTTAGGAAACTTTGGGGATATGCTCATGGAAGCATCGAAATCTCCAGCAATGCTGCTTTTTCTAAATAATAGACAAAACCGAAAAGAGCGTCCTAATGAAAATTTTGCCCGAGAAGTGATGGAGTTATTCACTCTTGGAAGAGATAATGGATATACTGAAATGGATATCAAAGAAGCAGCAAGAGCATTTACCGGCTGGAATTTTACTAAAACCGGTGACTTTATCTTCAGAAAAAATCATCATGATTACGGGGAGAAAACTTTTTTAGGAAGAACCGGAAACTTTATGGGTGAAGATATCATAAAAATCCTTTTAGAAGAAAAACAAACCGCACGATATTTAACAGAGAAATTATATGCTTATTTGGTGAATGAAAAGGGTAACCAAACTCATATTGAAGAGCTAACTACTCTTTTTTATAACGCTGATTATAATATTGAAACTTTGTTAAGAGCAATTATAGGAAGTGAATGGTTCTATGACCCTAAAAATATTGGAGTGAAAATAAAATCCCCAATCGAATTAATGGCAGGGCTTAGTAGAGATTTTAAAATTAAATATGAAGACCCCAAAGTGCTACTTTATCTTCAGCGCAAACTGAATCAAATACTATTCTTCCCTCCCAACGTAGCAGGTTGGCCAGGAGGAAAAGCCTGGATAGATAATTCGACCCTAATGCTGCGTTTAAAGTTAGCCTCAGTAACGCTCAATAGTGGAGTTATCGAATGGAATGAAAAAGGAGACATGCCCGAAAACATGTTGATGAAACAACAGATGATGTATCGAACTATAAAATCCAGACTTCAAAAAAAAGTAAAAGCTACTCCCAATTGGGAAACTTTTCTAACTACGTTAGAACAAAAAAGTAAGTCCGAACTCATCAATTTTATGATACAACCAGCATTATCCAAATCTGCACAACATGTTGTTGCTAAACTTAATGCAGAGAACACAAAGCATTTTGTAATCGAATTATTGAGTTTGCCAGAATATCAACTTTGCTAAAAACCCTAAAAATGGAACGAAGAGATTTTTTAAAACAATCGGTTTTTGCATCAGGAATGGCATTGATCCCTTCTTTTTTGAAAGGAATGGAATTCTTATCTCCAGAGCAATTATCAGGATACAGAAATGTAATTATTATTCAACTTTCTGGCGGAAATGATGGATTAAACAGCATCATCCCTATTAGCAATGATATTTATCACGGCTTACGACCTTCTATCGCAAAAAAACAAGCACAAACACTAAAAATAACAAACGACTTAGCTTTTAATGATAACCTAAAAGCCATCAAAGAACTATATGACCTTGGAGAGGTATCTATTATTAACAATGTCGGATACCCTAACCCCAATCGCTCACATTTTAGAAGTATGGATATCTGGCAAACGGCAAGCGATACTAATGAGTATCTATCAACAGGTTGGGTAGGCAGATACCTGGATGCCAATTGCCAGCATCCATATCAAGCGATAGAAGTAGATAATTCTCTATCATTAGCCATGAAAGGTACTGCTATTAATGGTATTGCTGTTTCTGACCCGAACCAGTTGCATAAAACCACTCGAGAGCCTTTCTTTAAAAACCTAGTGGCAAATACTAAAAAAGAAATGCTTGACGAAGACAATCAAGGGTATTTGTATAAAACAATGCTAGAAACCTACTCTTCAGCTTCTTACATTTATGAAACCTCAAAGATTTACAAAACCAATACCGAATATCCACAAAATCTATTTGCAAAACATCTTAAGACTATCGCAGATTTTATCGTTTCTGGTCTAAACACAAGAATATACTATAGCTCACTGGGTGGCTTTGATAGTCATGTAAACCAGCTAAATAGTCAGGATCGATTACTTAAGGTCTATTCAGAATCTGTTGGTGCATTAGTAAAAGATTTAAAGAAAAACGATCGATTCAAGGATACCTTAATACTTACTTTTTCCGAATTTGGTCGTAGAGTAAAACAAAATGGAAGCCGAGGTACCGATCATGGTGCTGCAAATAATGTAATTGCCATTGGTGGATCACTTAAAAAAGCCGGAGTGTACAACGAACTTCCTAACCTATCCGATCTTGATAATAATGGTGATATTAAATACACCGTAGATTTTAGGAGTGTTTATGCCTCAATATTAAATAATTGGTTAGAGGTAAACGATCAAACTATTCTAAATAAGGGCTTTGAAAGGTTGGCATTTGTATAGCTAAATAAATAAAGCCTTATAGTTTTTGGGTCTATAAGGCTTTTAAAATTTTTACGTTGGTTTGTTCATTTTTTTAGAGAAACTTCTTCAAAAGAATGTCATCTATATAATAAAAGGGTAATAATGATCTATATGTCTACATGTTTGCAACGACATCTTTCTTGTACTTCTTCAATAAGGCTCTGGTCATTCCAAGATTTGCATTTGAAGTATCTACAGCCAAATAAATAAAATACTCTCCATTTTCAGAAACATCAATAATATGCAATTGATCGGTTAGAGTAATTAGGATATCCTGTATATTGGCTTCTAATCCCAGGGCTTTAATCGCCTTTTTCTTGGCTTTAACAACCTCTAGATTGTATGCAGATGCAATTTCAGGATCGAAATCTTCCTTTTCAGAATGAGACACATAGCACACTCCAGTACTAACCTCGGTAACCGAGACTGCAATATACCCAGGTACATTAGACTTAATATCGTCTGTAAATTGATCTAAAAAATTTGACATAGTTATTGATTTAAATTAAACAGTAGTTTCTAAAGAATTCATTTTTTTAAGGAAAAGACCCAGTTTAGAATGGTCTTTACACAATGCAGCGACGATATGATTCGATTTTACCTTGTTAGCTATCAAAAAACCTTCAGAAGTTTTAGCCATAAGCTGTTCTAAACTCCCATTGTTTAAATCCTCTGATAAGTCTTTACACATGGAAAATGCCATTTCGGTCATCGCGGCTATATTTTCTTCGAAACTAATGTTTGTAGAATCAATTAAATTACCATCAGTATCCAGAATCATGGCAGCCTGCGCTCCGGTGATCTCAATCACCTTTTCTAAGTTTAAGGGGCTTTGTATAATCATAATATTAAAGTTTTAAAATGTTACTTATCCAATGACGATCTATTTACCCTAAGTTACATTTTCAGTTTCCCTTTCAAACTTTTATGTTGAACGAAAGTATACATTTTAATTTAAAATTAAGTATTGTTTAATTTTTTTAACATTTTCTTATACAGAATATTCTTATTTTTTGTATCTTACAATTCCAAATCTAAAAAAAATATATTTTGAAAAATTTAACCAACCTGAAAATAGATCTTGAGCAGAGAAAAGAAAAATTCAATGCCTATAGAATTTCAAATGGAAAAATATCAAAACTAGAAACGCTCGTTGAAGAAAAAGCTTCTTTTGATAAAAACTTAGAAAGTCTGATTGCTAAACAATCCATAAAAAACACTGTAAATCAAGTTTTTGAAACAATGGCCAGTGATTCTATGACTAATGGAGAAGACAATGTAAAAGCTGTAAAATCCTATAGTGAAAAGATCAAAGGTGGTTATTTTGGAAAAAGAAGAAGTAGATTCTAATATGCCTGCTTTCTTTTTTAGGCCACCTTTATTGACAATATCTATTCCTAATACAGCACACTGCTTTTGGAATTTTCAAGGTTTTTAAACTATTTTTTTACGGATAAACCGTAGTTGAAATACATAAAAATCCGATTAACTGATTTTCGGTTTATTGGTAATGTTCTAGCAATATCAAATCATTGTTATTCATAAATACACATTCCTTTCGTTTAAATAATCATTAAAAACCTGTTCGCTAAAATCACTACTGACATACCTTTGTCATCTCCCTCCTCTATTTTTGGTTATACATTCATCTTAAAAACCATAAATATGACAATTACAAAATTTAATGAGTTTCACGTAATTGGTCTTTCTGTACGCACAAGAAATGAAGACCAGCACATCACAAAAGATATTGAGAACCTCTGGAACACTTTTATGAAGCAAGGAGCTTTGCACAAAATCCCAAACAAACTAGAGGATACGTTATTCGGAATTTACACCGATTATGAGAATGGAGCCACTGGTAAATACACTACTATTGTAGGCTGTAAAGTTAGCAACCTGGACACAATTCCTAACGGTATGATAGGTATAACCATTAATAACGGTAACTATTCCAAGTTTACCGCAAAAGGTGATGTGACCAAGAACGCTATTCCTGAAGCCTGGGAGAAGATATGGCATACCGATTTAAATAGAACTTTTTCTGCAGATTTTGAAGTTTATGACCAAAGAGCCCAAGACCTTACCAATGCTGAAGTCGATATTTTTATCGGTGTTGAATAAAAATTTCTTGAAACAAACAATCGTCCAGACAAAACCTACCTGACTGATTTAGTTGGGCGGGCCATCATAGAATTATTTAGATTAGATACTATAAATCCTTACAATAAAACGGAATAAACCTCAATAGTTTTGAAACCTTTGAGGTTTATTTGACTAGTATTATTTGCAAAAAGTTAAAATTTGTATAATGGTTATCAAGGATTTATATGGTTAATACTAATTTTATAGTATAGATCAGAGTATTATGCAAATCCACGAGACCGCTTTTGTTGTATCTACCTATAGATCATATCATGAAGATGTTAGCAAAGACACGTATGCCAAATTATGGAACAATCCAGCTACAGATGCTTTGATTCCGGATATTTTAAAAAGTGTATCAGAGCATGAAGCTATTTTACACAGTCTCAGAAATCGTTTTTTTTATGAAAGTATGAATTCTTTTTTTAAAGAAAACGGTGGCGGTACATTAATCAACTTCGGGTCTGGATTTAGCATGTATCAATTCTCGTTTGATGACAATGTTTCTACGATAGAAATTGATAAAAAAGATATCATTGATTACAAAAAGGAAAAAATTGATCATTGGACACAGGAAGGTAAGTTACCCTACCGTGACGTTCAATACGCAGCTATCGACTTCAATAAAAATTCGGTTGAAGAAATGGTAAATTCCTTACGTCCTATCATAAAAAAAGAACCTACTTTTATTCTTATTGAAGGAGTTGTATTCTTTTTGAATCGCACTACAACAAACAAATTATTTGAAGTGTTTAAAGAACTACAAAAACCAGGTGACCTTGTTGGTCTTGTTACGTATTTACCCGAAGTAGAAAACACCGCTGTTTATGAACGCTTATTACATTATTTTGACAGTAACAATGATACTAATGACGCTTTCTCACATCAAACGATACCGCGTTCCTATTTTTCCAAGGTAAATGGCTATAAAGTCATTGAAAGTACCGATGAATTTGATTTATCAAAAATACATGCTTCAGAACATAGCATAAGAGATAAAACACAAATTCTTAACGAAAGCCTGTTCATACTGTCCAAAGCATAATATAGTAAAGCGCATAAACATTACTTTTTTTATGGTTAAACCGTAAACTTTTGGATATTTTACATATCTTTGATAAAATCCCCAAAATTAATAGCTATGAAAAACATTTCAACACTAAAAAACGAACTAACCACAATCAAAGAAGAGTTTAACAAATTTAGAATATCCAATGGATCTGTAAGTAGGTCTGACGTTCCCAGAGGAACTTTAAAGAAGTAAAGTTTTAAAAAATAATACTCATTAATAAAAAAGGGTACTTTTCGTTAAAAGTATCCTTTTTCAGTATCAATATTTAACAAACTGAAAATATCTGCTTCATCACTTTTGTTATCATCATAAAGAAGCGATATGAATTTAGAGAAATCTTGATTTAGAACCCACTCAATAAGACCCCACATATTCCTAATCCGATTACCAGATAGACACCTGAAAGAATGAAAAAGATTTTACCAGCTTTACGATAATTATTGTAAAATAATGCAAACCCAATACTAGCAAGAAATATCGGTGGAACTAAAAGTACTGCAAGAATTAAATAAATTATCCCATCAAGATTGCCTGGCTCAAACGCAACTGAATTTAGTATCATATCATTTCTTTTCTAAGTTTTTCTAAATATTCTTGTTTATCATCTCGGTAAAATAAATTCATGGTCTCAAAGGGGATGATCTTATTATCTTTATTTACAATATGAACGCAAGATTTTTTGATTGCACGTACATCAAAATTGTACGCATCTATAAACTGCATAATAATAATTCTAAAGAGATTATCGTATCCCAAATCCGGTGCGTCAATTTCCGGAAGACAACACATTATTGATTTCAAATTCTCTGAAGCGGTTTCTACCGAGTTTCCGGTACTAAATAACTCTAAAACTTTACCGTGTAACTCCTCATCCTGTTCATATACAATGGTGTTTTTACCATTATCTAATAAATCTGCGGGGTTAATATATCGTGTAAGTGGTAAAAGACCTTCTTCATTTTTTAAAGCATATCCCATGACCAAAGCATCAGGATTACATGGCACAGGAATAAGATCATCTGCCTCAAAAACCGGAAATTGTTCCAGGATTTTTCTTCTAACCTCGGTTAGTGTAATTCTATTGGTTTGTGTATCAAAATCTTCTAGACGCCCCGCTATTTGTGTAGGTTGAAAAGTAACTCCCCGAACACATTTCTGCTGTGTGGCAAACGCAATAATCGATCCGATCTCATCATCGTTAAGCCCTTTTTCTAAAGTGACCACTAAGGTAGTAGAAAGATTAAATTGATTAAGATTTGCTATGGCTTGCTTTCGTATTTTGGTTAGATCTTCACCTCTTAATTTTTGTAATACTTCGGCTTGTAATGAATCAAACTGCAAATACACTTCAAAATCGGGCATATAGCTTGCCAATTGCTTTGTAAAATTAATGTCTTTGGCTATACGAATCCCATTAGTATTGACCATAAGGTGGCGAATCGGTAACTTTTTGGCATACTCGAGAATTTCAAAAAACTGAGGATGTACCGTAGGTTCTCCTCCACTAATTTGCACAACATCTGGTTCTTTTTCATTCTCTACGATCGTATCCAACATTTTTTTAATTTCTTCAAGTGTACGATGACGACCATAATTGGGCGAAGAAGAGGCATAACAAGTCGGACAAGTAAGATTACAACGATCCGTAACTTCAATAATGGTTAAACAAGAATGCTGTTCATGATCTGGGCATAATCCACAGTCATAAGGACAACCATAATCCGTAGTCGTATTAAATTTGTATGGAAATTCTGAAGGTTTATTGTAATTCCTTATATTTTTATAATACTCAATATCGTCGGCTATTAAAACTTTGGACCTACCATGTTCGGGACAACGTTTTAGCATAAATACTTTGTCGTCTTCAAAAACGATCTTTGCATCTACTCTTTTAAGACAACTTGGACATAAACTTAATGTAAAATCGTAGTAGGTATAATTTCTAATTGGCATAAAATAGCTTTCGAATGGTTTTATGATAATAAATCCAGCATAAGATACATAAATACTGAATACTACTTAACCCTAAGATCAAAAATATATTGGGCTTTAAAAATTCTATCATAAAACGAAACGAGAAATAAGAGATCATAAAATATTGAAATAACAACCCATTTTTAAGCGTTTTCTGCTTCTTAAGATATCTTAGAAAAACCCATAAAATAATTAGAAAAACAACTTCGAAAAGCGCAATTGGTAATCTTTTTAGTCCGTCTCCGAGATCCATTCCTAAAAAAGAAGTTGTTTCTATACCATACGTAAATTCATTTATTCCTGCCAAAAAACACCCCACTCTACCAATTAGAATTCCTAATATGATTGGGAAGGTAAACAAATCCCCTGAAGACTTCTTTTCATGAATTACCTTCTTTGCTAATTCTACTCCCAGAAGTCCTCCAAGGAGTCCCCCCATAATTGTTTTGGCGTTTAGTAATACGAGAAAATATTCTGGACCAGAAGAGAAAACAGGATTTTCTAAAAACCCAACAATTCTGGAGCCAACAAAGGCTCCAAATACTGCACCGATAATAATCGACAACCGATTATTATTGGTTATTGGGTCTTGTGCGTGTTTTTTAAGGTATATATAATATCGAAAACCTATGAAGAAGGCTGCATATTCTAAAATCAAATGGATATTCAATTTAATACCAAAAACAACAGGTTCAAAAGGAATCTCCATTTACAAATTCGTTCGATTTAGTATCGAAATATACATTTTTATTCCATAACCTTGGCCATCACATGATATCGGGGATCATCTACATCATGTTCTATAACGCTTGCCAGTCTAGGCGAGGCTTTAATCATTAAGGCCTGACACTCTTCGCTAAGATGCTTTATTTTCACTTTCTTACCTGCTTCTTCATATTTTCCTACCAAAGCCCATATAGCCTCCAAAGCCGAGTGGTCACTCACACGAGATTCAATAAAATCGATCTCTACATTTTCCGGATCATTCGCTACATCAAACTTACTATTAAATGCCTGTATACTTCCGAAGAAAAGAGGTCCCCAAATCTCATATACTTTGGTCCCGTCTTCCTTGATATGTTTTCTTGCCCGAATCTTTTTGGCATTCTCCCATGCAAATGCCAGAGCAGACATAATCACACCTGCAATTACCGCAACCGCCAAATCGAAGAATACTGTGAGTAAAGAGACCGCAACCAATACAATAGCATCTGTTAACGGAATTTTATTGATAATCCTGAAACTAGACCAGGCAAAAGTACCAATAACCACCATAAACATTACTCCAACTAATGCAGCAATAGGCACCTGCTCTATTAATCCTGAGGCAAATAAGATAAATAATAGCAAGGTTACTGCGGCCACAATACCAGAGAGCCTGGTGCGCCCTCCTCCTTTGATATTAATAATAGATTGCCCTATCATGGCACAACCCCCCATTCCGCCAAATAACCCCGTAACAATATTTGCTCCTCCCTGAGCAAGACATTCTCTATTCGAATGCCCCCTGGTTTCAGTTAATTCGTCAATAAGATTTAGAGTCATCAAAGATTCTATTAATCCAATGGCGGCTAATATCAATGCATAAGGCCCAATAAACTTAAAGGTTTCCCAATTCAGGGGTACTTTATTAAAAATATCAAATTGAAACTGTGGTAATCCACCTTTTAGACCTTCTCCACCCCCATCTTTAATAAAACTCCCTACGGTTGCTACATCAAGTTTTCCGAGTATCACAATTGCAGATACTACAACAATCCCTATCAAAGCTTCAGGTAATTTTGATGTTGCTTTTAATTTTGGCAGCCCCCACATGATTGCCATGGTGAGCAATACCAATCCCAGGGTCAACCACAAACCTATGCCTTGCATCCATATTTTCTCTCCGTTCACAAACTCTTTGAACATTCCTAACTGAGAAAGAAAGATCACGATTGCCAGACCATTTACAAAGCCCATCATTACCGGATGGGGGATCAAACGTACAAACTTACCCAACTTAAGGACTCCGGCTAGCATTTGTATAATTCCCATCAAAATTACGGTTGCAAAAAGATAATACAACCCAAGTTCTTCTTCAGGAGCTCCCATGGCATTTCCATCGGCAACAAGGCTTACCATAACCACGGCAAGGGCACCAGTTGCTCCAGAAATCATACCCGGTCTTCCTCCAAAGATTGAAGTGATTAATCCAATCATAAATGCCGCATATAATCCTACCAAAGGATCCACTCCGGCAACAAATGCAAAAGCAACCGCTTCGGGTACCAAAGCAAGAGCAACGGTTAACCCTGATAAAATATCATTTTTGGCATTGGCCACTCTTTTTCTTACAAACTCTGTCATAGCTGTGGTATTTTGAGGCAGCAAAAATACGTTTATTTTACAGTACAGCAAGTAAAATCAAAAGGTATCTCTTTATTAGGCAATACTATAACGTTATAGAAGATTCTCACTATGCAAATCTTAGTATATTTGGACTTCACAATCACAAATTATGCAAAGAATCTTACTGGCAATCTGCACTTTACTTGTTTTTTCTTGTAACACTTCAGAAAAAGACATTTTAAAAAACTTTGATTTCACCACTCTTTTTGAAAAAAGCAATGGAACCGAAACTCCGACATATTCCGAAGTCATTACCTATTATAGAAATCTTGCCAAAGGATATGCTGAAATCAATATTCAAGAAATTGGAATAACTGATAGCGGAAATCCTTTGCATATGGTTACCCTAAATCCTGATCGAGAATTTGATTTCGAAACAATTCGTAAAACCAAACGGGTGTTGTTGATCAACAATGGTATTCACCCAGGAGAAAGTGATGGTATTGATGCAACCATGATGTTATTTAGAGATATCATTCAAGGCAAAATTGAGGCTCCAAAAAATACTGTTTTGGTTACTATTCCTGTTTATAATATTGGTGGAGCTTTAAACCGAAATTCTGGTACAAGAACTAACCAAAATGGTCCAAAAGAATATGGTTTTAGAGGAAATGCTCGCAATTATGATCTAAATCGCGATTTTATAAAGAATGATACCAAAAATGCAAAGGCTTTTGCTAAGCTATTTCATTTGGTACAACCCGATGTTTTTATAGACAATCATGTAAGCAATGGTGCTGATTATCAATATACCTTGACCCATTTATTTACACAACATAACAAATTAGGAGGAGAATTAGGCAATTATCTTCATACTCAAATGCATCCAAAGTTGGAAGCTTCGCTTAAAAACAAAAAATGGGATATCACGCCTTATGTAAATGTATGGGGAACCACTCCTGATAAAGGCTGGACACAATTCATGGATTCTCCCAGATATTCGACCGGCTATACTACGCTATGGAATACCTTAGGAATGATGGTTGAAACTCATATGCTAAAACCCTACAAGCAAAGGGTTGAAGGAACATATGAATTAATGAAATCTATGATCGAAATCACAGAAAAAGACGGAGAAACTATACGATCATTACGAGAAAAAGCATTCATAGAACAATCCGAACAAAAAATATATCCGGTTAATTGGAAAGTAGACACAACCAGGGTCACAAAGTTTGCTTTTGAAGGATATGAGGGAGGATTTATTAATAGCAAAATTACAGGAGCAAAACGTCTCAAATATTATCAAGATAAACCTTACTCAAAAGAAATCGACTATAAAAACTATTTTATCCCAATTACTAAAATTAAGGTTCCAAAAGCATATGTAATCCCGCAAGGTTGGTGGAGTGTAATTGACTTGTTGAAATTGAATCAAATTGAATTCAAAATGCTAGAAAAAGATAGTGTCATTACGGTAGAAACATATCATATTTCGGATTATAAGACAAGAAAAAATCCTTACGAAGGGCATTATTTACATTATAATACTTCTATAACAAAAAGTAACGGCAGGATTACTTTCAAAAAAGGTGATATTATAGTACATACAAACCAGAGAGGATTTAGGTACCTTATAGAAACTCTAGAACCAGAAGCTCCGGATTCTTTCTTTAACTGGAACTTTTTTGACACTACTTTACAACAAAAAGAAGGGTTCTCGCCTTATGTATGGGAAGACAAAGCTGTTGAATTATTAAAGCAAAATGAAAACTTAAGAATTCAATTTGAAGAAAAGAAAAAAGATACTGCTTTTGCTAACAATTGGTATACTCAATTAGACTGGATACACAAACAATCTAATCATTATGAAAAGGCGTATATGAGGTATCCTGTGTATCGGGTTTTGAGGTGATTTTTATTACAAAATCTTTCTTGGCTTTATTTCTGCTGCTTCCAAAATTAATTTACAAGCTTCCGAAAAATTAGGGTTTGCACTTTTTTTACTATTGTGACCAGGAGAATGAAGACTATATTTTATATAATTACTATAATTTCCATATTGAATGGAACATGTGTAACCATCATAACCACCCCCATCAAGTATTTTAGAAGTATCAATCTTACCTATTGTTTCTGCTATTTTTTTATATTGTTCATAAGTTAACATATGGGTACTTTCTCCTTTCTTAACAATTGGTTTATTTTCAATCACTTTAATCGAATCTTCTTTGGTTTTAGCAGTTAAAACTTCCCTTCTATACCCCTCCATTTTCACACGATCAACTAACCCCATACTCTTCCAAAACAAATCTAAAGTGAATTCACTACTGCTCTGTTGAATAATTATTTTTATTTCACTAAACTCAGGATTCATCTCAGTATTATTCGCGTACTCAAAAACGATTCTAGAAATTTTATTTTGCCCGTATAACTGAGTATTAAAACCTGTCAAAATCGTTACTATCAAAATAACTTTAATAAACAACTTCATTTTATTTAATATATATGTTAAGGCAGGTAGTTATATAAAAAAAGCTTTTTAATATTCGCATAAGAATCGGTTAATGCTTTTTCTTATTTTATTTATTTTTCGACTTTACCCTAGTATTCCTTTCTTCTTTCTGCGGAATCGGCTCACCTTCAAAATCTGTTTTCATTTCAAACCAATAAGTAACTTTTAGTCTAAACTCTCTATTTTTTTTGCAGACCGCTTTAACTATTTTTTTTATTTAACTCAAGGTAAAACTGCTCGATTTTATCTCTTGCCCATGGTGTTTTTCTTAAAAATTTAAGGCTAGATTTAATAGAAGGATCGTTTTTAAAACAATTGATATTAATTTTCATAGCTAATCGTTCCCAACCATAATGATCGACCAACAACTCTAATATATTTATCAATTTCTTCCCATGCAAAGGGTTATTTGGTTGTTCTTTGCTTAAATTATTTTTTCCGTCCATTACTAATATTGGAGTGATTAATTAAAAGGTTTATCTAAGGTAAATAATCATGTGAAAAAAGCTTTTTAATATTCGCATACGAATTGAGAAGTGCTTTTTTTGCTTTTTTCTTGTTTTTCCACTTTACCTTGGTAATTCCTTCATTTTTTTGAGGTACAAGTTCTCCATCAAACTCGGTTTTCATCTCGAACCAATAAGTAACTTTGAGTCGAAATTCGCCATTCCTCTTAAATATATGGTATGTTTTGTAAAGAAATTTGGTGATTTCCAGGCCTGTAACTCCGGTTTCTTCTTCAACCTCTCGTATTGCCGCTGTTTCTATATGCTCATTTTTTTCTATTTTTCCTTTTGGCAGGTCCCATTTTCCATTACGTTTAATAAAAAGGATATCCATATCAGTATTATAAGCCTTACCACCACCAGCCACCACCACAGGTAGTTTTTTATACAAATGCTCTATAAGTTTATCCTCATTTTTATGATAAAAGTGGTATTTTACTTCTGCGCCTATAGCTTCTTTACTAAGAATATCTCTAATAATTATGGGAAAATCCACCTCTTTTATAGAAATCCTTTTATATCCTTCAATAGCCTTTTTTGTAGACAGAATAATAGGTGTATTATTCACAAAAACTTTATACATTTGCAACTATGATTTTTGATAAAGATACAGCAAAAAAAACTGCTGAACTACTACTGCAAATTAACGCAATAAAATTACAACCACAAGAACCTTTTACCTGGGCATCGGGTTGGAAGTCTCCTATTTACTGTGATAATCGAGTTACACTATCGTTTCCGGAAATACGAAATTACTTAAAACAGAATCTTGCCAATTTTATTGAAGAAAAATATGGAAAGCCTGATGTAATTGCCGGCGTTGCCACTGGCGCTATTGGAATTGGAATGTTGGTAGCAGAACAACTTGATCTTCCTTTTATCTATGTTCGTCCTGAAGCAAAAAAACATGGCAGAAAAAACCAGATTGAAGGGATTATTCCAGAAGGAAAAAGTGTGGTCGTGGTTGAAGATTTAATTAGTACCGGAAAAAGCAGTCTTAACGCTGTAAAAGCCTTAAAAGAAGTTAATGCAAACGTAAAAGGCATGGTGGCGATTTTTAACTATGGGTTTGATATTGCTTCGCATAATTTTGAAGAAGCGGCATTATCTTTGAATACGCTAAGTAATTATGAAAATCTATTAGAACAAGCTCTGGATACTGATTATATTACCAAAGAGCAACAAAAAACATTGCAAAGTTGGAGAACAAATCCAGCTGAATGGAACTTATAATAACATAAAAAAAGAATGAATTTAGAAAGCCCAACGGTAACCGTAAATAAAACTGCCGAAGAAGTATTTGAATTTTTGACAAAAGTTGAAAATTTTGAACAACTTATGCCCGAAAGTAAACAAAAATTTGAAAAAATTAATGACTCCAGGTTTCTTTTTCAATTAAAAGGAATGCCTGAATTGGTATTAGATCAAAAAGGAGACACACCGCATAGCCAAGTGGTTCTAGGTGCAGCAAGTGATAAACTCCCATTTACCCTTACTGCCGATATTGTAAGCACTGATGATGGAAAAAGCACAGCCAAGCTTACCTTTGATGGAGAGTTTAATGCGATGATGGCAATGATGATAAAAAATCCTATTCAAAACTTTATCAATACCCTAAGCGAAAACATTGAAAAACTATAATTAATAAAGTAATTTGATCTCTTTTAGATCAAATGAGGTAATAATTTCGTCTTCTAATAATACCTGAAGTTTACCTTCATTGGTAACAGATTGAATAATACCTACAAAAGAATCGCCCTCGACGTTCATAAACGTAGAGGGTTTATTTTTTCTAAAAAGCAGGCTCTCGTATTCTTTTTTCAAGGCACCAAAATTTGAAACCTTCAACCTCACAAACCTATGCTCTAATCTGGATAATAATGTATGTAAAACGTCTTCAATATTCAAACTTTTGCCCAAAATCTGTTTTAAGGATCCTGCCTGCGGAAGATTATCAAATATAACTTGATTTACATTAATTCCAATACCTATAATAGCTCCCATCAAACTGCCATTTTTAACAACATTCTCAATCAAAACACCACATATCTTTTGTCGGTCTGACAGAATGTCGTTTGGCCATTTTATCGATAGCTTTGTTACCCTTAGATCAATTAAAGCCTCACAAATTGCCAAAGAAGTTGCCATAGACAGGTAAAATTGCTCAGCTAACCGAATACCTTCAACCTTTATAAACACACTACACGTAAGGTTTTTTCCTGGTTTGCTTTGCCAAACGGTTCCCATCTGTCCTTTACCAGCAACTTGTTCTTTTGCTACCACGCAAACAGAACTTTCGAATTGCTTTTGGCGATTTAGTTCTCTAAGAAAAGTATTTGTAGAGCCAATGGCATCAACTTTGATTATATCCATGCTAAAGGTGTAAAAGTTTCATAAATGTCGTTATAATACAAACATTAAAATGATAAAAAGTAATAACTTTACACAAATTAAAAAAATGCATGACTAAAAAAGAAATTGGTGCTGATCAATTAATTACACAAATTATAAAAGGTATTGAAGAAGTAAAAGGAAATGACATCAATATTTTGGATCTTAGAGATATCGAAAATACAGTATGTAACTACTTTGTAATCTGCAACGGAACTTCCAATACTCAAGTAAATGCAATTGTTAATTCCATCCAGAAAACTGTAAGTAAAAAACTTAAAGATAAACCTTGGCATGTTGAAGGTAGCGAAAATGCAGAGTGGGTATTAATTGATTATGTTAATGTAGTAGTGCATGTTTTCCAAAAGCATATTAGAGAGTTCTATGATATCGAAGGACTGTGGGGAGATGCAAAAACTACAGTTATAGAAACAAATTATTAAAAGAAAAGCGTAAATGGCTAAAGAAAATAAAAAAACAGAACCTAATAAAAAACCAAAATTTAGTGCATATTGGATTTATGCAGTTATTATTGTTGGTTTTTTGGTATTAAACTTTATGGGAGGAAATGGTCTAGGATCCGCTCCTACTACTTCCCCATCTGAGTTTCAAGATTTTTTAAGTAATGGAGAGGTTGAGCGAGTGGTAATTATTAACCGTCGACAAGCTAAAGTATTTCTTACTGGTGAGGCCAAATCTTTGGATAAGCACACAAAAAACAAAAGCAATTCTATTTTACCCGCTAGTCCAAAAGATCCTGATTATCAATTTGAATTTGGGGATCTTCAGAATTTTGAAAACAAAATTGCGCAGATTAAAAAGGACAATGGCCTTGATACACAAGTAAACTATGATACCGAAAGCAATGTATGGGGAGAAATTTTTGTTACCCTATTGCCATTTGCTCTGATTATTGGAGTTTGGATATTCATCATGCGTAGAATGAGTGGTGGCTCTGGCGGTGGTGCCGGAGGTCAGATTTTCAATATAGGTAAGTCTAAGGCCAAGCTTTTTGACCAAAATACAGAAGTAAAAGTTTCTTTTGAAAATGTCGCAGGCCTTGAAGGTGCCAAAGAAGAAATTCAAGAAATTGTAGATTTTCTTAAAAACCCTGAAAAATACACCTCTTTGGGAGGAAAAATACCTAAAGGAGCCTTATTGGTTGGACCTCCGGGAACTGGTAAAACTTTGTTGGCAAAAGCCGTTGCCGGTGAAGCCAAAGTACCTTTCTTTTCATTATCAGGATCTGATTTTGTAGAAATGTTTGTAGGTGTCGGGGCTTCAAGAGTTAGGGATCTTTTTAAACAAGCTAAAGAAAAATCTCCCGCCATTATATTTATAGACGAAATTGATGCCATTGGTCGGGCTAGAGGAAAAAGCAATTTCTCGGGATCTAATGATGAAAGAGAAAATACCCTAAACCAACTACTTACCGAAATGGATGGTTTTGGAACAAATACAAATGTGATTGTGATCGCTGCAACCAATAGAGCCGATGTATTAGATAAGGCACTAATGAGAGCTGGTAGATTCGACAGACAAATTTATGTAGACCTACCAGATGTTAGAGAACGTAAAGAAATTTTTGAGGTGCATCTAAAACCACTCAAGAAAGTAGAAAATGAACTTGACACCGAGTTTTTAGCAAAACAAACACCAGGATTTTCTGGTGCAGATATTGCTAACGTTTGTAACGAAGCTGCTTTAATCGCTGCACGAAAAGGTAATAAAGCCGTGGGAAAACAGGATTTTCTGGACGCTGTAGATAGAATTGTTGGAGGATTAGAGAAAAAGAATAAAATTATTACTCCTGGAGAAAAACGTGCTATTGCTTTTCATGAAGCTGGACACGCAACAGTAAGCTGGATGCTAGAACATGCAGCGCCACTAGTAAAAGTTACCATTGTGCCCAGAGGTCAATCCCTGGGAGCAGCGTGGTATCTGCCAGAAGAAAGACTAATAGTACGACCAAATCAAATGCTAGACGAGATGTGTGCAGCATTGGGAGGGCGCGCTGCAGAAAAGGTGATATTCAATGAAATTTCTACAGGCGCATTGAGTGACCTTGAAAAGGTTACTAAACAAGCAAGAGCGATGGTTACTATATATGGTTTGAATGACAAAGTTGGAAATCTAACGTATTATGATTCATCAGGTCAAAGTGAATATAATTTCACAAAACCATATAGCGAACAAACTAGCGAACTTATTGATAAAGAAATCTCTAATATTATAGAAGAACAATACCAACGCGCAATAAAGTTATTAGAAAACAACAAAGATAAGTTAACCGAATTGGCCGAGGTATTACTAGAAAAAGAGGTTATTTTCAAAGATAATCTAGAAAAAATATTTGGAGAACGTCCTTTTGGTAAAAAAGAAGAAGAAATCATTACCGAACCTTCTTAAACAAGACATTTTTACTAGTAAATTAAAAAATCTTAACCTAACCAGAATATTAGGTTAAGATTTTTTTTATCTTTGAAAGTATTGTAGAATTGTAATTCCCCAAGCATAATCCAAAAAATGAGTCTATTTAGAAGATTATTTTTCTCAAAATCTAAATCAGACCAAAAGAGTAAGGAACGCCACATAGAGGATCGCAGTAAATATATGCCAGAAATTGATCTACCGATTGATGAAAGCTTTATGATAAACTTTAAAAGAAATGGAGGTAAATTTCTTTATTGCGACAAAGATGATGAAGTTTTGGATTCTTTTGACAAGATCCTTTTAGAAAACGATTGGTATGAGAAGAATGTATGCTGTTTTGATATTGCTTTAGAACATAAGTTTTCTAATTTTAACCTGAACTATGTAAAAGATTCTTCTGCTTCTTTCTTTTTTGCTACTTGTGAATATTTAATAGCAGATAGCGGAGCTATATTAATTTCATCGAACCAGCTCAGAGAAAAAAAGCTTACTGAATTACCAGATAATTTTGTAATCTTGGCTGCTACTAGTCAATTAGTTAAGAGTATCGGAGAGGGGCTGAAAGGTATTAAAAACAAAAACAGAAATTCTATTCCTTCAAATATTACAACCATAAAAGACTTTGAACCCCAAAAAGAAAAGGATTTCTTAAGCTATGGAAGTAGTTCAAAAAATCTATATTTGCTCCTGTTGGAAGATTTATAATATGAAAGAACTGCTTACAAGATCTTTATCGGGGTTTTTATATGTCTCAATACTATTGGTATCCATATTTATTTCTAAATATACTTTCCTGGGAATATTTCTAATTTTTGGAATGATTTCTATTTACGAATTTCAAAAATTAATTCATCTCAAAAACAAAAGGCTATACCTTATTTTTATTGCACTTTTAACGCTATTAACCCTATATCAGGATCAAATTTATATTATACTACCAATTTTGATCCTGACTATTATTACAGAATTATATTTGGTCAAGGATTTGGTTACTATTCGTATTATTCCAATGTTTGAACAAAGAAAATACCGAACTAGTATTTTTTATTTGATCACTTGTATCATTTTTTTAACCCTGGTCCCAAATTATTCAGGAGAATATCAGCGAGAAATTATTGCTGGAGCTTTTTTAATCACCTGGACTAACGATACTTTTGCTTATTTGGTAGGCAAAAACTTCGGAAAGCATAAGCTATTAGAACGGATATCACCAAAAAAGACTATCGAAGGTTTTGTAGGAGGATTTCTTTTTTCGATTCTAGCAGGATACTTAATTGCCTTGTTATCAAATACCTTATCGATAACAATTTGGTTGATTATAAGTATAATTATGAGTATTTTTGGCACACTAGGAGATTTGATTCAATCCAAGTTTAAAAGACAAGCTGGAGTTAAAGATAGTGGCACTATTATGCCTGGGCATGGTGGCATCTATGATCGCTTAGACAGTGTTCTCTTTGCTAGTCCGTTTTTGTATGCATTTTTACTAATTTTGAAATATGTTTCATAAAGAAGGATTTAAAATAATATCAGTAGCTATAGTTTTATTCTTAGGAATTAATGTTGCTTCTTACGTTTCCATTCAGATCAAAGAATGGCAAATAGCCATATTTGTAATAACATTAGCATTTCTGATTTTAATATTACAGTTTTTCAGAAACCCTGTGAGAAAAACAGCCGTAAACGACAATACCGTTGTGGCACCGGTAGACGGAAAAGTGGTAGTAATTGAAGAAGTATTTGAAAAAGAGCATTTCAAAGACAACAGGCTTCAGGTTTCTATATTTATGTCGCCAATTAATGTGCATGTAACTAGACATCCTATTAATGGTGCAGTTACTTATAGCAAGTATCATCCGGGGAAATATCTGGTGGCCTGGCATCCTAAGGCTTCAGAAGAAAATGAAAGAACAACAGTTGTGGTAAAGAACAACATAGTAGAAATATTATATAGACAAATAGCAGGAGCATTGGCCAAAAGGATTGTGAATTACGCAAAAGAAGGAGAAATGGTAGTTCAAGGTTCGGATAGCGGTTTTATAAAATTTGGTTCTAGAGTAGATGTTTTTCTACCAATAGGTTCTAAGATAAATGTCGCCCTTAACGAAAAAGTAAGAGGAGGAGAGAGTATAATCGCTACATTATAATTACGTAATAATTAAGTAAAAACAACCGCTGCTTTCTAACAGAATTTTGTTTAATCTCTTTCCAAATAAAATATTAAAGAGCAATTTACAAACATGACCGATGAAGAATTAAATATTGCTTTTGAAAAAGCATATCAGCGTGCATGCAATACAAAAATACAATTCCCGCCTGATATTATGCTTCATTTCTATGCACATTATAAGCAAGCTACTCATGCCGACGGGTTCTACACTCCTTCGGGAGATAGTCAACTCAGAAATGCTTTTAAACTGAATGCTCTTTTTCAGGTAAAGGATCTTACTCAACGAGAAGCAAAAATAAAATACATAGAACTGGTTAATAAGCATATCAAGGATTAAAGAAGTTAAGTTATAGTATACCTTAACCTCTTTAATTCATTTCATATATGAGCCATATTAATTCTTTAAACTATCTAGACTGGATCGCAATGTAGCTATCTTGGCCTCTGCATCGGCTTGTTTTTTTCGTTCGTTGGTTATCACCTGTTCAGGGGCATTATTAACAAAACGTTCATTCTGCAACTTTTTCTGTACCGATTTCAAAAAACCTTCAGTGTATGTCAATTCTTCGGTAAGTTTCTTTACTTGCTCTTCTACATCTACTGTGCCAGACACTGGAATAAAATATTCATTGGATTTTACCCTGAAAGAAAGTGCTCCCTCTACTTGTGTTTCAACATAATTCAAAGAAGACAGGTTTCCTAATTTACGAATAACCGAATCAAAGCTTATACTAAATTTCTCACTATTTAGTACAGACAATTCAATAGTATCTTTGAACGAGATGTTTTTTTGCTTGCGAATTGTTCTAATACCGGAAACAACTTCTGATGCAATTTCGAATTCCTTTATTAGATCATGATCAACTGATTCTAATTTTGGCCAACTAGAAATTATTAGAGCTTCTTCTGGGGTACGCTTTGTAATATTTTGCCATATTTCCTCGGAAATAAATGGAACGAAAGGATGAAGTATTTTTAAATTATCCTCTAAAACAGAAATTACCTCTTGATATGTTTTGTCGTCAATAGGGTTTCCATAGGACGGTTTGATCATCTCTAACAACCAACTACAGAAATCATCCCAAATCAATTTATAGGTAGTCATCAATGCATCACTAATACGATATTTATCGTAGCTATCTTCTAACTCTAACAATGCTTGCTGAAATCTGGACCTATACCATTGTATAGCAATAGCAGAAGATTCTGGTTGTGGTATATTAGCATCTACCTGCCACCCTTTAATAAGCCTGAAGGCATTCCATATCTTGTTTACAAAAGAACTACCCTGCTTACATAGATCTTCATCAAACATAAGATCGTTTCCGGCAGGAGAACTAAGCAGCATCCCTACCCTAATACCATCAGCACCGTATTGATTTATTAAATCTAAAGGATTTGGAGAGTTTCCTAATTGCTTAGACATTTTACGTCTTTGCTTATCTCTAACGATACCTGTAAGATATACATTGGTAAATGGTTTTTCTCCTCTATATTCATATCCAGCAATAATCATACGAGCAACCCAGAAAAATAAAATTTCTGGAGCAGTAACCAAATCATTTGTTGGATAGTAGTAATTAATTTCTTTATTATCTGGTTCTAAAATACCATTAAACACACTCATTGGCCATAACCAAGAAGAAAACCACGTATCTAAAGCATCGGGATCCTGAGTAAGATCTGAGTCTGTCAAAGAATTATTCCCCGTTTTTTCTTTTGCTAAACCAAGAGCTTCTTCTCTACTCTCTGCAACAACAAAGTCTTCTTTGCCATCGCCATAAAAGTATGCAGGAATTTGATGTCCCCACCACAATTGGCGAGAGATATTCCAGTCCCTAACATTTTCCATCCAATAACGATAGGTATTTACAAACTTTTCAGGAACTAGATTTACATCCTTATCTATAACTGCATCTAATGCAGGTTGGGCAAGGTCTTTCATTTTTAAAAACCATTGGTCACTTAATCTTGGTTCAATTACAGCTTTTGTACGCTCACTAGTCCCTACTTTATTAAGATGAGTTTCGGTTTTTTCTAAAACCCCAATACTTTCTAATTCTTTTACAATCTCCTTACGTACGGCAAAACGATCTTTTCCTTGATAATGTAACCCAAAAGTATTTAAAGTAGCATCATCATTAAAAATATCGATTACTTCAAGATTATGTTTATCTCCAAGTTCTTTATCATTAGGATCATGTGCAGGAGTCACTTTAAGACACCCAGTCCCAAACTCCATATCAACATATTCGTCTTCAATTATCGGAATTACACGATTTGCAATAGGTACTATTGCTTTTTTTCCTTTAAGATGGGTAAATCGTTCATCATTTGGGTTAATACAAATTGCCGTATCACCCATAATAGTTTCTGGGCGTGTTGTAGCAATTGTAAGCGTGTTGTCGCTACCCTCTATTTTATATTTTAAGTAATACAAATTCCCTTGCTTCTCCTCATAAATAACCTCTTCGTCGGATAATGTTGTCTTTGCTTCGGGGTCCCAATTTACCATTCTGTAACCGCGGTAAACAAGACCTTTATTATATAGATCAACAAAAACTTTGATCACAGACGCAGACAATTTGTCATCCATAGTAAAAGCTGTTCGTTCCCAATCGCAAGAAGCTCCCAACTTTTTAAGCTGTTCTAAGATAATTCCCCCATGTTTATGTGTCCATTCCCAGGCGTGTTCCAAAAACTCTTCTCGAGTAAGATCATTTTTATTAATTCCTTGTTCTTTTAGTTTGGCTACAACTTTTGCCTCGGTTGCAATAGAAGCATGGTCGGTTCCTGGTACCCAGCATGCATTGTACCCATTAAGCCTTGCCCTGCGTATCAATACGTCTTGTATCGTATTATTAAGCATGTGACCCATATGCAAAACACCTGTAACATTGGGTGGTGGAATAACAATGGTATATGCCTCTCTTTCATCTACTTCAGAATGGAAATAATTATGCTGAATCCAGTAGTCATACCACTTGTTTTCTACTGATTTTGCATCATATTTTGTAGCTAATGCCATATTTTGGTCCGATTTTTGGAATTTGAAGTGCAAAAGTAATTATTAAAGTACGAAGTATAAAGTACCTGTGTTAGAAATTATGACAACGTGTATTAAAAAAATAAAAATACTCGATTAAGAAATGGCTATGTTTTATCTTAAAATTGAAGTTTAAGATAAATGATATTGCGAATTTTCTTACTTTCGCGCTTCGACACTTTTTATCCAGTGCTTTTGGTTGCAATTTTGAAGTTGGATAAAAAGTGAGTACTTTTACAAACAACAAAAACCTACATTATGAAAAATGTGATGATAATTCTATGTATTGGATTTTTGAGTGTAACATTAAATGCTCAAGATACCAAAGCGAAAATAGAATTTAAAACGGAAGTTATCGATTATGGTGAAATAGCCAAAGGTAGTGATGGTGTTCGCCAATTCGAATTTACAAATACTGGGGGTACTCCTCTAATTATTTCTAAAGTATATTCTAGCTGTGGATGTACAATTCCTAAAAAACCTGAGAATCCAATTGCTCCAGGAGAAACCGGAGTTATAGAAGTTAAATATGACACCAAAAGAGTTGGACCTATTCGTAAAACTATAACTGTTTATTCTAATGCTGAAGAAGCTACAAAAGCAATAAAAATTAAAGGTACAGTATTAGACAAAAGTGTTTTAGAAAAAAATGACTAAAAGAAAAAGCTAGTTTATATAAAAAGGGTTTTATCACGTGATAAAACCCTTTTTATATTAAATCACTTTCTTGAGGACGAAAGTAAATCTTGTTTCTACTCCCAATCGTTTTATTTTAATCCTGATCCTCTTTCCTTCCTCAAAATAAAATAAATCATTAAGTTGAGACAACTTATACTGATATGCTTTTTTACCATTAACCTCGAGTATTACATCATCTTTTTTTAATCCGGCTAAATCAGCTGGCGAATTAGGTCTTACATCAGAAATCTCGTACTTAGGCCGTAGAATAAAATTGTTTGATAATTGAAGTGTTTTTTCATTTACCACCCCATTCAAGCCTAAGTAAACTCTATTTTTTTCGGTTGTAGTATTACCTTTTAATTTATTCGATTTTTCGGTTATGATCGCATTAAAACCCACATGTTGGATAGTTAAACCACTCATATTATAATGAAAAGGTTTGTCAAAAAAACCATTCTTCTTAAAAGATATTTTTTGGTTGGGATAATCTACAATTAGATTGAATCGTCTTAACACACTTCCTCCTAGTGAACCTTCTCTTTTATCTAGAGATATTCCTTGTATGTATATAGAATCAGGAAATGCAGTTGTAACCTCTTTCAATAAAAAATCTCCTATATACAACTCTTCTATCTTAGTTCTTTGCCCATAAATATCTCCATTAAATCCTTTCCCCAGAAAATCTGCAAATGATTTATCAGGTATTGTAATTCCTTTTTTTTCACTCTCAAACAACCATAAAGAAGAACCTGATCCAGAATCTAATAATAATCGTATATCGGCTAATTTACTTTTGGATCTATATCTTGCGGTAACCAACGGACGCTTATTATGTTCACTAAAATCAAGTTGGGTTTGGTAACATTTGTCACATTTCTTATACGTATATTGACTAGGATCGTTTATTTTAATAGTCCTCCTGCTATAATTTATACCTAAAATAAAATCTTTAAAAAAATCATATCCTATAATTCCATGTACAGGAAAACCCATTCTCGGAGAGAAATTAATAGACTCATCAAAGACAAGATATACAGTATGATTAGCACTTACTGCATCTCCTATCCTTAATTCATTACTAAGTGATTTTATGGCTTCTACCGGCTCACCATCTCCTAATCCCCGGAGATAAATTCTTGATGCATTTTTGAGTTCTAGCGATTCTTTGTTATCAACACTAAAAATAATTGTTGATCCAACACCTGTATCTAAAATAAAGGAAAGTTCTACTCCATTAAGAATAACTGGAAGAATAATCAGGTTATTTGCTATCTCGAACCTAATCTTATCACTCTTTTTACTTGCAGGTAATTTGAAACTAGATTGAGCAAAAACTGAAAAACTGAAAAAAAGAAATAAAACTAGTACCTTACTTTTAAGAAATTGATAAAAATCTAATAATAAAACCTTCATTACTTTAAATATAGGAAAATAGTTGAAAAATCATTCTAATTATGTATCTATTTCTTAAATATTTTAAGAAATTTACCGCTATTTATTTTTTTAAACAGAAAAGATGCCAGTAGTATCACGCAAAGGTAATGCAATGCCCGAGTCTCCGATTCGGAAATTGGTTCCTTTTGCAGAAAAAGCAACAAAGGAAGGAAAGCATATTTATCGCCTTAATATAGGTCAACCGGATATCAAAACACCAATTGAAGCTATAAATGCTGTACGCAATAATAAATTAGACATTCTTGCATATAGTCATTCTGCTGGTTTTGAGAGTTTTAGAAAAAAGCTTGCTGGATATTATGCAAAACATGATATCACAATATCTTCAGATGATATTTTGGTGACTACAGGAGGTAGTGAAGCTCTAATTTTCACTATGGGTAGCATTACAGATCCTGGTGACGAAATTATTGTACCAGAACCTTTTTATGCCAATTATTATAGCTTTTCTACCCAATCAACCGTTACAGTGGTTCCGGTTGTTTCAAATATAGAATCAGGGTTTGCTTTACCTGCTATTAAAGAATTTGAAAAGCTTATTACTTCAAAAACCAAAGCAATTCTAATTTGTAATCCAGGAAACCCCACTGGTTATTTGTATAGTAAAGAAGAAATAAAACAACTTGCCGAATTGGCAATCAAATATGATTTATTTTTGATTTCTGACGAGGTATATCGCGAATTTGTTTATGACGGTTCTGAACACTATTCGATTCTTCAAGAGAAAGAATTAGATGAACATGCTATTGTGGTAGATTCGGTATCTAAACGATACAGTATGTGTGGCGCTCGTATTGGATGTATGGTAAGCAAAAATAAAAGCGTTATAAAAACTGCAATGAAATTCGCACAAGCCAGGTTAAGTCCTCCTACGTTGGCTCAAATTGCTAGTGAAGCAGCATTAGAAGCTCCTGATTCATATTATAAAGAAACTGTTGCAAAGTACAAGTTAAGAAGAGATACTTTGGTATCCGGGCTCAAAGAAATTCCAGGCGTAAAAGTTGGAGTACCAAAAGGGGCTTTTTATTGCATGGCAGAATTGCCGGTAAAAGATGCTGATGATTTTGCAAAATGGCTGTTGGATAAATTTGATTTGAATAACGAAACTGTTATGTTAGCACCTGCTTCAGGATTTTACTCTAGTCCAAATGTGGGTAAAAATCAGGTACGAATAGCATATGTATTGAATAGAAGAGATCTTAAAAAAGCCATCAATATCTTGAAATTAGCTTTAGAAAAATATAAGGATTAATGAATATCGAACATAACAAATCTTTAAAAGAATACAATACTTTTGGAATAGATGTTACTGCTTCTGAATTTGTGAAAGTTACTTCTGAAACGGCGCTGAAAGACCTTCTTTTAAAAGATCCTAAAAAAAGATTTTTTATTATTAGTGGAGGCAGTAATATGCTATTAACTAAAGATATTGATACCCTTGTACTACATATTGCCATTACAGGAATAACCGTTGTGGAAGAATTTAAGGATTCGATAATTATTTCTGCAAATGCAGGTGAGAATTGGCACGATTTTGTACTATATTGTATAAACCAGGGGTATGGAGGATTAGAAAATCTATCCTTAATCCCAGGGTATGTGGGTAGTGCTCCTATTCAAAATATTGGTGCATATGGAGTAGAATTAAAAGATACTTTTGTGAGCTGCGAAGCCATTCACATTTCTTCGGGGGAAAAACATATTTTCTCAAATAAAGACTGCAAATTTGGATATCGTAATTCTATTTTTAAGAGTGATGTAAAAGATGAATTTATTATCACCAAAGTAACCTTCAAATTAAGCAAAAACAATCATATCCTTAACACAAGCTACGGGGCTATAGAAAATGCATTGAAAGAAAATGGAATAACCTCTCCTACTATTAAAGATGTATCCGAAGCGGTAATTCAAATTCGGCAAAGCAAATTACCTGATCCAAATGAAATCGGAAACAGCGGTAGTTTTTTCAAAAATCCGGTTATATCTATAGATCATTTTTCTAGACTTCAAAAGACCTACCCTGATATTCCATTTTATAAAATTGATAATCAAACCATTAAGGTTCCGGCAGGATGGCTTATCGAACAAAGTGGTTTTAAAGGAAAACGATGGGGTGATGCCGGAGTTCATGAAAAACAAGCCCTTGTCTTGGTCAATTACAATAATGCTACCGGTGTTGAAATCCTTGATCTATCAAAAAAAATTCAATCTAAAATAAAAGATAGATTTGATATTAACCTAGAAATCGAAGTCAATATCATATAGAAGTGATTCCCAAAAAATAACAACAGACTCAATCTGCGATACAAAAATTTACTAAAAAACATTAATATATGCTTAATTTTCTATTTAGTATATACTTAGCCATACATTCTTCGTATCTTTGCAGCTAATTTTGATTGTATTATATTATTATGGAACTTTTATTACTTACAATTGGTCTTTTACTTTTGGCTTTTGGTGGAATCACGATTAAATTATGGGCCAAAAAAGATGGAAAGTTTGCCGGTACATGTGCCAGTCAAAGTCCTTTTTTAAATAAAGAAGGGGAATCTTGTTCTATGTGTGGTAAAACTCCGGATCAGTTTTCTAATTGTAATGAAAAAGAGCATTCAAATTAAATAATTACTTCAAATATTCTACTCAAAAAGAATTCATTGAAAAAAGAACGTCTTATTTTATTAGAAGAACACATTTCTAAGGCTAAAGATGGAAATCAGGCATCCTTTAACTACCTTTTGGATACATTTTGGAATGAAGTATATAATTTTCAATTAAAAAGGACTCTAGATGAGTATGAAGCCGAAGACATTACTATACAAAGTTTTTCTAGAGCTTTTGACAAAATTGACACATTCAAAGAAGCATATAATTTTAAGACTTGGTTAATTCAAATTTCTAAGAATATTCATATTGATCTATTAAGAAAGAAAAAAGCCTCTATTCAATCCCATACGACTACTCAGGTAGATGATTCTGTATATAGAATAGCAGATGACAACCCTACTCCTGAGGATAAATTAATTACCGAACAGAATCTTGCCCAGTTACTTCTGTATATTAAACAACTAAAACCACATTACCAAAAAGTAATTAACCTGCGATATTTTCAGGAGCTCAGTTATAAAGAAATTGCTGGTAATCTCAATGAACCAATAAACAATGTGAAGGTAAAGCTTTTAAGAGCCAAAAAATTGTTGTCAGAAATAATTACCGATACCAAAAGATAGTTTTATGTTTTGAACATAAAGAATAAAAAACTAAGATCTTAAATTAAAAGAAGTAAATCTTTTGATAACCAAAAATAAGGGCTCTATCCACTTATCATTGATTTTTTTATCGTATTTAACGAATTTCTGAATCAATCCTTTGGGAGCTGAGATCTCCTTTTCTACAGCAGTAATATTAATATACTGCTGATTTTTGAGAAGCCATTTCTCTACGCGCTTCCGATTGTTCTGTCTTTTTTTTGGACTCACCAACTCTTCCTGCATGATGTTTTCCTCTTTTTAGACAAATAACTTTCAAAATTCGAAAAAATTTTATGTTAACTTAATTTTAACCTGATGTTAAAAAAACATCATTACCCCAAACTCAAGAGGACTATATTGAAATAATATTCTCTAAAACAGTTTTATCCCTAAACTTTTTTAATCCGTCGCAATTCCTATAGAAAAAGAAAAATAGTGGAAACCAATGACGTGTTCCCTGAATAAATCATAAGTTTTACTTAAACTCGATATTATCTAAGCTTTCTTTGTATTTTTGTTAAAAATATCGCTTGTATGAACAATGATGTTGCTACCGTAGCGCCTCCAAAAGGAAAACCAAAATGGCTTAGGGTGAAACTCCCAACTGGTAAAAAATATACAGAGTTACGAGGTCTAGTGGACAAATATGACCTGCATACAATTTGTACCTCTGGTAGTTGCCCCAATATGGGAGAGTGCTGGAGTGAAGGAACAGCTACTTTTATGATTCTTGGAAATATCTGCACACGCTCTTGTGGATTTTGTGGCGTAAAAACAGGAAGACCCGAAACTGTGGATTGGGAAGAACCTGAAAAAGTTGCCCGTTCTATCAAAATAATGAATATTAAACATGCGGTGATTACATCGGTAGACAGAGATGACCTTGCAGATGGCGGTTCTATTATTTGGTCTGAAACTATTCAGGCGATTCGAAGAATGAATCCCGAAACCACACTAGAGACCCTTATTCCTGACTTTCAAGGAAAAACTAAGAACATAGATAGGATTATTGCGGTAAAGCCAGAAGTAGTTTCCCACAATATGGAAACCGTAAAAAGATTAACCCGAGAAGTCCGTATACAAGCCAAATATGAGCAGAGCCTACAAGTGCTTAAATATCTTAAGAATCAAGGTATAGCACGTACAAAAAGTGGGATCATGCTGGGACTGGGTGAGAGAGAGGAAGAAGTTATCCAAACGCTTACCGATCTTAGGGCAGTAAATTTGGATATTGTTACTATAGGCCAATATCTGCAACCCAGTAAAAAACATCTTCCTGTAAAAGAATTTATCACTCCTGATCAATTTAAAAAATACGAAGAAATAGGGTTAGAAATGGGGTTCAGACATGTAGAAAGTGGTGCTTTGGTAAGATCATCGTATAAGGCGCAAAAGCATCTAACATAATCCATAAACATTTTATATAGGAAGATTTAATGAATACACCGGTAAGAATTGCCATCAATGGTTTTGGAAGGATAGGTCGTAGCCTTTTTAGATTATTGATAGCTCATCCCAGTATACAAGTTGTAGCAATTAATGACCTTGCCGACTCCAGAACCTTAAGTCATTTACTAAAATATGACAGTATTCATGGGGTATTACCTTTTGATGTTTCCTTTGATAAAAATCACATCATTTTAAAAGATCATGCAATCCCCCTAATCAATGAAAAAGATCCCGAATACTGTGATTGGAAAAAATACGAAGTAGACATTGTGATCGAAGCAACCGGGAGATTTAAAACCAAAGTACTGGCAGAAAAACACCTAAAAGCCGGCGCTAAAAAAGTAATACTTTCTGCTCCCGCTGTAGAAGATACTATAAAAACGGTTGTTTTAGGGGTAAATGATCATATTCTCGACGGTACTGAAACCATAATTTCTAATGCGTCTTGTACCACAAACAATGCCGCACCAATGATCAAGGTGATTAATAACTTATGTGGTATAGAGCAGGCCTATATCACAACTATACATAGTTATACCACAGATCAAAGTTTACATGATCAACCACATCGGGATTTAAGACGTGCTAGGGCGGCAAGTCAATCCATAGTTCCAACGACTACAGGTGCTGCAAAGGCTTTAACCAAAGTTTTTCCAGAGTTAAGCAATGTTATTGGCGGATGCGGTATTAGAGTTCCTGTTCCTGATGGTTCACTAACCGATATTACATTTAATGTAAAAAAAGAAACTTCTATTGATGCGATAAACCAAGCTTTCAAAAATGCATCTGAAACTTACTTAAATGGTATTCTTGATTATACTGAGGATCCTATAGTATCTGTTGATATTCTTGGTAATTCTCATTCTTGTGTATTCGATTCTTTGATGACATCAGTCATCGGAAAAATGGTCAAAATCATTGGATGGTACGATAACGAAATTGGTTATAGTAACAGAATAATTGATTTAATTATTAACATTTGTAAGAAATAACTATCTTAGTTGAGATTTTTTAGAGGAAAAATGCCAACCCCAATTAAACAGTTTATAGCTATATTTTTACTTGTTTGTTGTTTTTTTACTTATTCCCAGTCGGAAGAGGAAACTGTAAAAAGCAATCAAACAAATGATTCTATTGAAAATTATTTAATTAAAGCCTCCCAATCCATAGACCGAGCCAAACTGGAACAAGCACTTTATAACGCTACCATAGCCAAAGAAATTGCTTTGCAAAACCAGGATGTATCTTACCGGGCAAAAACCAACATGGTACTTGCGAAACTTTATCGAGAACTGGGAGATCTTAAAAAAGCAGAAGAATTAGTTCTTGATGCTATCGAGATTCAGAGTAAAGAGGACAATGAGTCTATGCTCGCTCACTCCTATATTATATATGGATCTATAGCAACCAAACTAAAAAAGTACAAAACCGCCCAAGAAGTTTTAAAAGATGCTTTGATTCTTACAAAAAAGAAAGATCTAAAAGGTTTTGAAGGTACAGTAAAACTAAATCTTGGTCTTTTGGCTCTTGCGCAAAATCAACCAAAATTAGCTATAAAACATTTTAATAGCGGTTTGCCTATTATTAATTCTCATGATCAATCTTACCACAAAGCTAAACTTTATACAAATAAAGCAAAAGCACAATTGTCCTTAGATAAGACTGATCAAGCAAAAAGCACCAATGACCTGGCAATGCAAATTGGTAAAGAAATGGGCTACGCTGAAATACGCTCAGAATGTTATCGCATTTATAGTAAAATATATGAGCACAAACAGGATTATCCAACTGCTTTAGATAATCTTAAAATTCATCAAAGAATCAAAGACTCTTTATTTAATATAAATAAAGAAATAATTGCACAAGAAGCCGGTGCTAAACTCAATCTTGATGAAAACAATGTATTAATCGAAGAACTTACTGAAGAAAATATTCAACAACTTAGATCATTAAAATTAGGACGACTTACTACCATATTAAGTATTGCACTAATCACCATATTATCATTATTGACTCTTTCGTTATACAAAAATAATAACTTAAGAGCACGAGCAAATGAATTATTGCAAAACAAAAATACAGAGCTTATTTTAGCAAAGGAAAGTGCAGAAAGAGCCAGTGAGGCCAAAGTTCAATTTTTGTCCACCATAACACATGAGTTAAGAACTCCGTTGTATGCTGTAACAGGCCTTACTCATCTTTTACTTGAAGAAAGTCCAACTCCCAACCAAAAAGAACATCTAAATTCTCTTAAATTCTCTGGAGAATACCTTCTATCTTTAATCAATAATATTTTAGATCTTAATAAACTAGAAGCCAACAAGGTAGAGTTAGAGAGCACCTCCTTTAATCTAAAGAAAAGAATTAACGATGTACTAATTGCACTAGGTAAATCTGCAAAGGATAGAAATAATAAACTACGCTATGATTTTGATGATTCTATACCTGCCAAACTTAAGGGTGACCCTTTAAAGGTATCTCAAATTCTGATCAACCTTATTGGTAATTCTATTAAATTTACCCAAAATGGAGTTATCTCGATACGAGTAAAACCAATAAGCAGAATTGAAAATAAAATAGTGCTCAATTTTGAAATAGAGGATAATGGTGTTGGTATTTCAGAAAAGAAGCAACAAACTATTTTTGAAAATTTTACACAAGGTTCTGTGCAAATTAACAGAAAATTTGGAGGCACAGGATTAGGACTCTCTATTGTAAAAAATCTTTTATCTCTCATGGGTAGTGAGATAAAATTAGAAAGTAAATTAGGTAAAGGCTCAAGGTTCTTATTTGATCTTAAATTCGAAATCTATGAAGATAAAAGTACCGATTACCTCGAAGAGTCAAAAAAGATAGATTATAATACATTGGTTGACAAACATATATTGATAGTAGAGGATAATAAGATCAATCAATTAATCACAAGAAAAATTTTAGAAAAAAGCAAAATAAAGTGTGATGTTGCTGATAATGGAGACATCGCGGTTAATAAAGCCCGAGAAAGCTCCTTTGATCTAATCCTTATGGATATCCACATGCCCGGAATTAGCGGTATAGAAGCCACCAAACAAATAAGAGAGTTTGATAAAGAAATACCTATTATAGCACTAACTGCCGTTACACTCGATGACAATCTAGATGAGTTTTATGACAATGGGTTTAATGATATTATTCCTAAACCATATAAAACAGAAGAGTTTTTTACAAAACTTCATAAAGCGCTGGCAAAAAAACAAACTACATCCTAGTATTTTGGTTTAACTATTGAAAAGACTAATTGACCTCATTTTTTATGTATTCAAGAATCTTATTATTAAAAGAGTTTTCATCTTGAACAAAGCTCATTTCTATAGGTTGGTACCATAAATTTTTCATTAAAAGATTCGAACTTAAACGCATATAATCTTTTTCTGTGGTAATAATACATTTATGGTTCCTTAATTCATCGATCTCCTTATTAGAGAAATCATGGTGATCACCAAAACTAAGATGATCAAATTTCAACCCCATAGATTGATACTGTTCTACTAATGTCTTTGGATTCGCAATTCCCGTCACCAATGTAAAAGACTGTTCTTTAAATGAATCTATAGGCTTTACATCAGAAGCTCCTACAACCTCTTTCCCATAATCAATAGTGGTAAAAAACAAAGATTGGTTTCGCTTTATCTTTAACTTTTTACTGATCCTTTCTTTTTCTTCAGAAGAAATATTCTTTGGACATTTAGTAACAACAATGATATCTGCACGATCCGCCCCTTTTCTAGGTTCTCTCAAATTACCAGTAGGCAATAAAATATCATCACAATATAGATCGTAATAGGCGGTAAGCAAAATATAAAACCCTGCATTAACTTTTCTGTGCTGATAGGCATCATCAAGAACTATAATATTTGGTTGAGGAGTTAATGACCGGAGATTATCAATCCCATTACGTCGATTACCATCTACACCAACAAGAATATCAGGAAATTTAGTTTTAAATTGAAGAGGTTCATCTCCTACCTCTTTTGCAGTTGAAGTGGATTGAACTAACTGAAAACCTTTAGTTTTTCTTTTATATCCTCTGCTAAGAGTTGCTAACTTCCCTTCACTCTTAAGTAATTTAATTAGGTATTCTACCATTGGTGACTTTCCTGTACCTCCTACACTTAGGTTTCCAACAGCAATCAAAGGAAAATTATAGTTTGTAGATTCTTTTATTCCCAAATCATACATTTTGTTCCGCACCCAGGTCACCAAATAATATATTGGAACAACAGGAAAAAGTATCTTTCGCAATAAATTCATGATCACAAAAGTATAAAACGTAACTTTGATTATCCCAAAAAGTTTTTTTACATTCATTTTTTACTCAAAAACTAAGAACAATGCAAATTAAAGAGGTTATACAACACCTTGAAGCTTTGGCTCCAACGGACTATGCCGAAAATTTTGATAATGTTGGCTTACTGGTTGGAGACCCTTGCATCCAATTGACCGGAATTTTGGTCACTCTGGATACTTTAGAAATTATAGTCGATGAAGCTATCGAAAACAATTGCAACCTTATCGTAAGTTTTCATCCAGTCCTATTTAAAGGCATAAAAAAGTTTAATGGCAATACTTATGTAGAACGGGTAGTCATGAAAGCTATTAAAAACGATATTGCCATTTTTGCGATTCATACTGCTCTTGATAATGCTTTGAGAGGGGTAAACTATATGATGTGCGAACAATTAGGTCTAATTAATCGTAAAATCCTAATTCCGCAAAGCGGTAACATAAAAAAGCTTACCACCTTTGCTCCAGTTTCAGAAGCAGAAATACTGCGATCAAAACTTTTTGAAGCTGGAGCAGGAACCATAGGCAACTATGACAATTGTAGTTTCTCTTCTGAAGGAACAGGCACTTTTAGAGCTTCAGAAAATGCTAATCCCTCAATTGGCGAAATAGGAAAAACACACCACGAAAAAGAAACTCAAATTCAGATTACCTATCCAAAACATAAAGAAAAAAATATCTTAAAAGCACTTTTTGAAAACCATTCTTACGAAGAAGTGGCCTACGAGATCCTTACCTTAGAGAATAATAACCAGGATATAGGCATAGGCATGATTGGAGAATTACCAGAATCTGCTAGCGAATTAGAATTTCTTAAACGCATAAAAGAAGTTTTTAAAACCGGATGCATACGCCATTCTGAGTTATTAGGAAAACCTATCAAAAAAGTAGCCGTTCTAGGCGGTAGCGGTAGTTTTGCTATCAAAAATGCACAATGGGCTGGTGCCGATATTTTTATTACAGCAGATTTAAAATATCATCAGTTTTATGAAGCCGAACAAAAGCTCATACTTGCAGATATTGGTCATTATGAAAGTGAGCAATACACAAAAAATCTAATTGTTGGCTATCTTAGAAAAAAAATCAGTAATTTTGCAATCATTTTATCGGATAAAAACACCAATCCCATTCAATATTTTTAAAATATGGCAAAGAAAGAAGTTACTGTTGAGAAAAAATTAAGAGCATTGTATGATTTGCAATTAATTGACTCTAGAGTTGATGAGATTAGAAACGTTCGTGGAGAGCTACCACTAGAAGTTGAAGATCTTGAAGACGAAGTAGCAGGATTAAATAAAAGATTAGAAAAGCTAAATAACGATCTTGAAACTATTGATGATGGCATCAAAAGCAAGAAAAATCTTATTGAAGAAGCTAAAACACTAATCAAAAAATACGGAGAACAACAAAAAAATGTTCGTAACAATCGTGAGTACAACTCTTTAAGCAAAGAGATTGAGTTTCAAGAATTAGAGATTCAATTGGCAGAAAAACATATCAAAGAACACAAAGCTCAGATCGTTCAAAAAAACGAGATCATTACGCAAACAAAAGAAAAGCTTGGAGAGCGAGACGAACACTTATCCCATAAAAAAGGAGAGCTTGACGCTATTTTGGCTGAAACTGAAAAAGAAGAACAAGCATTACTGGCAAAGTCTGAAGACTATCAAAAAGAAATTGAGGATCGTTTAGTTAATGCCTATAAGAGAATCAGAAATAATGTAAAAAATGGCCTTGCGGTAGTACCCATAGAACGTGGTGCATCTGGAGGATCTTTCTTTACAATCCCGCCACAAGTGCAGATGGAAATTGCCTCACGTAAAAAGATCATTACTGATGAGCACAGTGGTAGAATTTTGGTAGATCAAGAACTTGCCAAAGAAGAAAAAGAAAAAATGGAAGCACTTTTTGCTAAACTATAGCAAAAACTAATCTAAATACTATACAGCCTCAGTTAAACCTGAGGCTTTTTTGATTCTTAATCAAACCTGCAATGAATCATATCTTAATTATAGGCGTTGTTTGGCCAGAACCAAATTCTTCAGCTGCAGGAAGCAGAATGCTGGGGCTTATAACATTGTTTTCATCTCAAAACTGGAAAGTTACTTTTGCAAGTCCTGCAGTAGATAGCGTACACATGATAGATTTTGATGATTTAAAGATCTCAAGAGTCAAAATTGAAATCAACAACTCTAATTTTGATGAGTTTATTAAGAAATTACAGCCCAACATCGTGCTGTTTGATCGATTTATTATCGAAGAACAGTTTGGATGGAGGGTTACAAAGCATTGCCCAAATGCCATTAAAATCTTAAACACCGAGGATCTACATAGTCTTAGAAAAACAAGACAAGAATCTTTTAAAAACAATCACGAATTTAAAATACAAGATCTTTTGGAAAGTGATTTCACAAAAAGAGAAATTGCAAGTATTTATCGTTCTGACCTTTCATTAATTATTTCTGATTTTGAAATGAAGCTATTGAAAGAAACTTTTAGAATCCCAAAAGACCTTATACACTATCTACCTTTCCTATTAGACCCCATCACCTCTGAAACCAAAAACGAATGGCTTAGATATGAAGAAAGAAATCATTTTATCACAATAGGAAATTTCCGTCATGAGCCAAATTGGAACAGTATTTTATTTCTCAAAGAAACTATCTGGCCTTTAATAAAAAAAGAAGTACCTGATGCAGAATTACATATTTATGGAGCATACCCCCCACCCAAAGCCATGCAACTACATAATCAAAAAGATGGATTTCTTGTTAACGGTTGGGCAAAAGACGCTCAAGAAGTTATGAAAAAAGCTCGCGTCTGTCTGGCTCCTTTGCGATTTGGCGCAGGAATCAAAGGAAAACTTGCAGAAGCTATGCTATGCGGCACACCAAGCGTTACTACTTCTATTGGCTCTGAAGGTATGCTCGATGAAGATTCGGATTGGAATGGTTTTGTAACCGACGATCCCTCAAACTTTGCCAAAGCAGCCGTAAAATTATATGCTAATAAAAACCTCTGGCAACAATCACAACAAAACGGAATAGAAATCATCAACACACGTTTTCAAAAAAGCAAGTTCTCTTTTTCCTTAATTGAAAAAATTATTCAACTTCAAAATAATTTAAAAGAACATCGTTCAAAAAACTTTATCGGTAGCATGCTTCAATTCCACACTTTAAGAAGTACAGAATTCATGTCTAGATGGATTGAAGAAAAAAACAAATAATATCTTCTAAAAACTTAAAAAACAAAAAAAGCTCTTCCATATTAGTGGAAAAGCTTATAATATCGTAAACGTTATGCTACTATAATGCAGCTACGTACTTAGCTAATTGAGACTTAAGGTTAGCCGCCTTATTCTTATGAATAACATTGTTTTTTGCTAACTTATCAAGCATAGAAACTACAGTTGGAAACAAAGTTTGTGCTTCTTTCTTATCAGCTTCACGTAATTTTTTGATAGCATTACGTGTAGTTTTATGCTGATACCTGTTTCTAAGACGCTTTGTCTCATTACTTCTAATTCTTTTTAATGCTGACTTATGATTTGCCATCTCTCTACTATTAAATTTCTTACTATACTGTTTGTAGCCCGTAGGGGAATCGAACCCCTCTTACCAGGATGAAAACCTGGCGTCCTAGCCGATAGACGAACGGGCCATTTTTTCTTTTCAAAGATTGCAAATTTAAAGTTTTCACTTTACATCTGCAATTAATTTTATTATTTGTAGCCCGTAGGGGAATCGAACCCCTCTTACCAGGATGAAAACCTGGCGTCCTAGCCGATAGACGAACGGGCCA
>CANMLL010000012.1 GCA_947498775.1 uncultured Aquimarina sp. | reverse complement strand
GAGACCAATCCTCATTTTCATTTCTTTACGTGAGACCATCTTGACTTTCTATGCCAAACTCGTTCCTGAAAAAAAAATTGAGCCTCTCATCTCAATTACAGTTTGTTGCTCCTAATCTATTTTACTAAATTGTATCCCGAAGCAACACAGGACACACAACCAGCACCTAACATTGTGTATAAGCAATAGCGGTTTGAGTGCTAACTCGAAATATTTTTGTATAAATTAAAGTATATTGTATACCGAAAAGCAATTACTTAGAATCCGCTACTGCTCATACACTAGACCGTTGTAGTGCATTTGGTACGTTAAAGGGACATCGTTTACAAAGTTAAAGGGACATAGTTTACACTTTTTAAGGTATAATTTGAGATTAAAATCAAATGATCATGCCTTGGAAAAACACAACAACTATGGAACAAAAAATTGAATTTATCTGTGAATGGCGTACTGGAAAATATACCATCACAGAATTATGCAAAAGTTTTGGAATCTCCAGACCAACAGCTTATAAGTTAATAAGCAGATTCGAAAATAAAGGTTATGAAGGACTAAAAGAACAATCAAAAGCGCCTGGTAAACATCCCAATGCAACCGATCAAAATATCGTTGATAGTATTCTCAAATTAAAAGAAAAACACAAGCTGTGGGGAGCCAAAAAAATTAGAATCTTATTGTTTAAAGAGTTTACCAAAGAACAAATCCCTTCCGTGGTAACTGTTCACAATATCCTTCGAAAAAACGGTTTGGTCTGTCCTCAAAAACGAATGCGAAGAGTAAAACCAACCTACCCTATTTTTGATCCAAAATCTTGTAATGAAGTATGGAGTGCCGACTATAAAGGAAAGTTTTTAATGGGTAATAAAATCTACTGTCATCCGCTGACCATCGCAGACTCTAAAAGTCGATTCCTATTCACCGCCAAAGGACATTATAAAGAAACCCTAAAAGCTGCTAAGGCAGAGTTTACAAAGGTTTTCAGAACCTATGGAATCCCTAAACAGATACATACAGATAATGGAAGTCCCTTTGGCTCTGTAAGAGCTATACAACGATATACACAACTATCTTATTGGTTTATAGAACTCGGAATTATACCTGTGTTTTCTGATCCTGCACACCCAGAACAAAATGGAAGACACGAACGAATGCACCGCGATTTAAAGGCTGCTTGTGCCAAACCTTCAGCTTATGATTTAAAAGCACAACAAAGACGTTTAAATCACTTTGTAAAGGAATATAATAACATCAGACCACACGAAGCTTTAGATATGAAAACACCTACTGATGCACACGATTTTTCCTGTAGACCTTTCCCTGAAAAAATACCCCATTTTGATTATCATAGTAACCTCAAAGTCCTTAAAGTAACTAAAAGTGGAGCTATTAGATGGAAGTCATATTACTGGGTATATGTATCGGCGGCATTAAAAGGAAAACACATCGCTATTGAAGAACAAGGAAACGGAATTTGGAAAGTCTATTATAGAAATGTATTTTTAGGTTTCTTTGATCAAAGAAACCTAAGAAAAAAACAACAATCGACAAGGTTAGAAATTAATTTAGTGTAAAGTCTAATCTTTAACTTGTGTAAACCATGTCCCTTTACGAACAACTCTAGCTCTGAAAATCAAAACGCAATCTGAACCCAAAACTGACAAGCCTCACGCTAACGGAATCTGTTTTTTTGCAATGGCTCGTGACTGATCCAAAGTAAAAAAGCGATGAAAAATCACGAAAACGGAGCATTTCGGAGCAAAACGTACTATAAAATCGCTTTTTTTAGGATTTTCACGATAAAACGGACGGAAAACGCAGTGTCGAGCAGCTAAAATCTGTGATAGCCTCGATGGCAGCAAAGCGATCGCATAAGAATGAAAAAGATTGTGGAACCACAACGCAATCAGATATCGCTTTACTGCGGCATGTTTGCAAAGTTCTGGCTTGTAAAAGTGGTACGCCCCATAACAAGGTTTATGATATCAGAGCAGGTTTAGGATCAATCAAAAAGTTACTTCCTTTTTTGCAGTGGCGTCAAATTTTTATATGTTTGAAAAAGAGATAAAAACAAGCGCGGTCGGATCAAGTGGTTTAGGTATATTTACTTTGCTCCGATTCATAAACCAAACGTTGTGTGTCATTAGAACAAATAATATGAGAAAAATCTTTATCTATCTAATTTTAATTATGTCAATTGTCTCTTGTAAGCGACATCAAAAAGAAAACTCACAAACAAAGGCTAATGAAAAAGTAAATCCAGCGAGAGAAATTATTGAAAAAGTGGTAAATGAAGTAGGTTCAATGAATGATTTAAAGACACTTAAAGACGTAGAATACACCTACTACCTTGACGCTACTAATCGTAACATTAAAAACGTTTCGAAAGAAAGGTATATTTTCAACGGAGAATTATCTTGGGCTCAATATCTTCCAGAAAAGCAATTTCCCATTAAAGAAGATACTATTACACAAGGATATAACGGAGATTCTGTTTGGGTGAGAGTTAATCAAAGGTTGACTAATGAACCAAAGAAAATTGAGTACGCAAGTTTTATACGAAAAACTAACTTCTATTGGTTTACAATGATGCAAAAACTGCTAGACAATGGCATTCATCACGAATTGTTGCCTTCAAGAACTGTTAATTCTATAGAATACAAAATCGTTCAAATGACATTTGACAATAATATTGGAGAAGTACAAGATAAATATCTACTATATGTCAACCCTTCAACAAATCTTATTGACCAATTTCTTTTCACCGTGAAGGAACGTAATTTAGCACCTGTAGACCCTTTACTTATGGAAATTGAGTATGATTCTATTAATGGTATTAAATTAATGGCTAATCGAATTGTGAAAAAATCTAATTGGAATGGAGTAAGCGATGGAGAGATTATTTATAATCAACATTACGAGGATATCAAATTTAATAACGGATTTACAACTTCTTCATTTGAAAAATAACGAACACACAACACTAGTTTATTTGCTCCTTTAAGGAAACAAACACACCATACAAGAGACATTGTATGCCATTCTTTCTCGAACTGTAACAATATTAAAATTTAGATATCCTTACTGTAATAAATCTTTACAGTAAATAAAAATGATAAGAAATTTCATCATAACAATCTTTTTAATAATTGTTTTTAATATAGAAGCTCAAAGCAAGAAGCAGATTTTAGATTTTGAATTTGAAGGAGTAACATTGAATGGAGTATTAAATCTTCCTAAAAATCAAAACCCTAAAGGAGTAGTACTCATAATTCATGGGTCTGGAAGAACAGAAGCCGTGGCTAAAGAATGGTATTCGGACATTAGAGAGACAATTGTAAAAGCAGGATATGCCACATATATGTGGGATAAAATGGGATGTGGAAAAAGTGGTGGCGTTTTCAATATTAATCAGCCGGTTCAAAATAGTGCATCAGAAGCTATAGCAGCAATCAATACTTTGAATAAAAAGAAAATTTCAAAATCAAATAAAATTGGTTTATATGGAGGCAGTAGAGCTGGTTGGATTAACCCAATTATCATAAGCAAAAACAAAGAAATAGCTTTTTGGATTTCAATAAGTGGTGTCGATGACAAAGAAAACTTTAGTTATCTACTTGGCGAAAACTTAAGAATTGAAGGAGTACGCAAAGATTCAATTGACTTAATTGTTAATCAATGGCTAAAAGGTATCAAAATTGCACATTCAGGTGGAAGTTTCAAAACCTATATGAATGCCACTAAAGTTCTTCAAAACAACAAATTTTGGTTGCGATTTGTTAAGGAAAATTATGGAGAGATGAATGAAGAGATATACTCTGGTTTTCAAATACCTCTAATGAAAGAAACTCTTGATGAGAAAACTGGATTACCAGTTTACATCGAGGATTTTGATGAGATTTTGTCAAATGTAAAAGTTCCTGTTTTGGCGTTATTTGGAGAAACTGATATGAACGTTGACTGGAGAAAGACCAAATCATTGTATAAAAATACAATGGGACACAATACAAGTCTGACCATAAAATCATTTCTAAACTGTAATCATAATATTCTTGAATGTGAAACTGGGGGTTTCTATGAATTTCAAGACAACAAATTACCTTATAAGAGATGTAATGGTTTTCTGACTGCTATTGAAAACTGGTTAAATGAGATAAAGTAAACTACCTATAACAACGGTGCCTGTTGCACAACTTCTTTTTTTGGCTGAATCAGGTTATTTATTTGAATTTGAAAAATAATCAACATTGAAAATCAACGATTTATAAATTTTTTGAAAGTTGAAAATATATAATCTCTTGAAAATTTTGGGTTGCGCAACAATCACAACATGTATAATTAATTGCTTGGGTCTGTGTTACTCGGAATAACAGCTGAATAAGTCAATGTTCTGGTTTTATTTACTAATTTAGTTCTAAACCAACGCAACGACATCATACACAAACACATTGTGTGGCATTAAAATCAGAAAATGGATTGGGAATTAATTGACAGAAAACTCAAAGAGCAAATAGCCAATATGTCAGACATTCGCAATGGTTATGACCAAATCAAGCAAGTGTTGACTGATAATGATTTACCAACAGTAGACATTGATACGGACGAACTAAAAAAGGAATTCCATGATTGGCTTGCAGAAGTCATTGAAAAAGAACCAATACCTAAGAATATTAAGTCCATTTATTTCGGACTTGCAAGTATGTCATTTCCTGAGATTGACAATGGTAAAGAAAAAATGATTACCTACATTTCAGGTTCAAAATTGACTCCTGTCCAAGATGTAGATTGGGCCTGTGATACAGAATATTTTCCAAACAGACGATATCTTTTACTTACCGGCTTTGAGAAAATAGACAACACAATAAAAAGTAATAATAAACTAAGCGGAGATTATGAAGTGTTAGTTTTTAATGGACTTTTAAACTTACTTGTTCTGAATTCTCTAAATGAGCTGAAGGACAAGTTAATGATTTATAAAGATAAAAAACTTGGACTGTTTAAAACGGAAAAGAGAAGAGATAGTTTAAACTTTGGAGCTGGTTTCGACTCAGGGGACGTTTATTTCCTTAAAGAACTGAAAAATGAATAAAAACCCCACACAACATCATATCCTATAAAATCAGAGCAAAGTTTAGTGCTAGATCAAAAGGCCATTTCCTTTTTGCAATGGCGCTAGATTTTTATAAATTAAACCTACCTACCTGGCGGATGGCAGGCAGGCAAGAAATAAAAATGCGCACCTGCCTGCCATCCGCCAGGTAGGCAGGGATAAATCAATTGGTTCAGGTGTGTTTGCCTTGCTCAGATTCATATATTAAACGTTGTGCATAATTCCATATAAAGAAACTCTATTAATTTCTTGAGATAACGTCAAATTTTAGGCTTTTTTTTCAAAAATTTAGAGTTTAAAAACCAGGGAAGTATTATAAATAAAGGGAATTGAACTAAAATTAACAAAATTTGACGTTAGTCAGAATTAGACAAACCAACTTACTTGAAATCTAAAAACGAATTTTATTACTCCATATTGACTTTATTTTTAACAGTTTAAGCTATTATTCTTAATATTATTTTCAAGTTAATTTTGAGATTCAAATAATTGTTGTATGTTTGCAACAGTTATGAAAAACAACAATCATATTAGCTACAACAGAACAACCTCTTTAGGTCAGTTATCAGGTTCTATTTTTAACTTACTTAAAAAAGAGTTACAACTTCAGTTGTACAACAGAAGTATTCCATTAAAAGTAGAGCATTTCCCTATTATAAATAGGTTGCTGGAACAAGATGAGGTTCCACAACAAACCATCGCAGAATGGTTTGGCTATGACCGCCCAAGAACGTCAAGAATTATTGACGAGTTGGAAAAATCTAATTTTGTAACTCGCAAAGATGACCCTGAAAGCAGAAGAACAAAGTTGGTATGCTTATCAGACTACACAAAAAAGAATGAAAAATTAATTATTCAAGCAATAGAATCTTCATTTGAGACTGCATATAAAGGAATGTCAAAAGTTGAAATAACCAACAGTATTGAAAGTATGAAGAAAATTAAAAGCAATTTAAATCGATAGAAAAAAATTTAATCATATTGTTGTTGAAAACAACAGTTGCGATTAACAATTATTAAAATAGAAATTATGAGAAATTTATTAGAAGGAAAAAGAGTATTGGTAGCAGGAGGAAGTAGAGGAATCGGAAAAGCAATTGTCATTGAATTAGCTAAGCAAGGTGCACACATATTATTTACCTACCGTAGTAATGCTAAAGAAGCCAAGATTACAGAAACAGAGGCAAAAGAGTTTAGCCCTTACGTTCTAGGAATGCAGGCCGACATTACTAAAAGAGAGGATATGAATAAAATATTTGATTATGTACCAGAAAACTTTGGAGGTAAACTTGATATTTATATTGGTGTGGCATTCTCACAAAGTATTTTTATGCCAACGGCTATAATGACAGAAGAAGGTTACGATAGCATGTTTGCGGCGGTAAAAGGACATTTCTTTTCTTTACAAAAAGCCGCTCAAAGTTTAAGCAACGGTGGTAAGATTATAGTATTTAGTAGTGGTGCAGCAGCTATGCCAACACCAGCTAGTGGAGCTTATGGAGGTGCAAAATCTGCCATTGAAAAGTTCGCTTTGTCATTATCAAAAGAAACTGGTAATCAACAAATCACAGTAAATGTGGTTTCCCCAGGTGTCACCCAAACGGACGGACTAGTAGCACCGCAAGAAATGATAGACATGCTGGTTCAACAAACCCCTTTAAATCGTTTAGGGACTGTTCAGGATGTTGCAAAGGCGACAGTAAACCTTGTTACACCTCAAATGGATTGGATTAACGGACAAGTCATTCAAGTAAACGGAGGCATTCTATAAAAAACAATCACCTAATATTTTTAATCAGTAAATAATAATCATTTTAAATTTAGAATTATGAACATAATAAAAAACATTCTCGTTTATCTCTTAGCTATCCAATTTGTAGGAATTGGTTTTATGAAAGTAGTAATGCCTTTTTTTGGGGTAAATATGTTCCTAGAAAGTATGGCTGCCATAAATTATGACCATACTTGGACAATAATTATAGGACTAATTGACCTTATAGGAGGTATTGCTTTAATCATCCCGAAACTAAGAGGATATGGAGCGTTAGGATTAATTTTCTTAATGCACGGAGCAATAGGCTCTCACGTTACAAATAACGATAGTTTTATGACGATTGCCGGTGGTGCAGGTTTATCTGTGGTTCTTCTAGTTATCGTTTTATTACTCGACAAACCTTTCTCGGTTACAAATAATAAGACCGGTAAAAAAATAGTGTAAGTTATGAAAGTTAAACAGCCATCACTCTTTATATCTCACGGAACAATTTATGAAGCATTTAAAAGTGAACAATTAAAAAAAGATTTTGAACAACTTCGGAAAGAGCATCTTACAGTTTTACCAGATGCTATAGTAATCTTATCAGGTCATTGGCAAACTGAAAACATTAGCGTTACTTCTAATTCAACAATGGTGCAACTAGATGAAGGATTTCCACTAGAGTTTCAATCCAATTATAAAACTATTGGGAATCCTGAGTTGTCAAATCGTATTGTTAGTTTGCTTAATACTGCTGGTATAGAAGCATCGACCGAATCAAAGCGCGAGCTCGACCACGGGGCCTTAATACCGCTGATGTTATTGTTTCCAAAAGACAAGATACCAGTAATACAAATTTCACAAAATACAAGCCTTGACCCTATTTATCATAGGAAGATGGCTGAAGCATTGAAAGAATTACGCAAGGAGAATATTTTGTTTATTGGAAGCGGTGGATTGGTTCATAATACAAGCCAAATAGAAAGATTTGGAGGGCATCAATTAATGCCTGACCATTGGGCAAAAGCCTTTGATGATTTAATTACCAAGAAATTATCGGATGACCGCGAAGAGGCATATTCTCAAAAGATGATTGATGTCTACAAAAATGAATTATTTGACATCTCACATCCTACTCCTGAGCATTTTTTACCTTTAGTTTTTGCCAGTGCTTTGGGTGATAAAGCTACTAAAATACACGAAGGATTTCAATGGAAGAATCTTTCAATGAGTGCCTTTATGTTTGAATAAATTTAACGTGCTACAACAAGGTATAAAAAACATAGGGCGTTTGTGCTGAATCAAAAGTTTTGTGTATTTTAACAAAGTCCGCTAAATATAAAATTTGGCATTTATAGTAGAAAAGATAAAAGCAAAATATTTATATTTAGCTAAGTAATAAACCGAAACGATAGTCCTTTTCACCTGCCCTACGTTTCTTATTAAACGTTAGGATTTATTAATATCAGACTCAATGATTATCCCAAAATTTCTGTACCACTATTATGAACTTGAAAAAGGACCGTTCCAGAATATAACTGAACTTGGATTTGACAATGCTATAAAAATCCAATTCCAGATATCTGAGGGTTTGAATAGCAAAAGACCAGATAATTATATTGAATTGAGATTTACTTTGGAAAAGCGGATTAAGGAACAGTTTACTTCAAAGGAAGGAAAACCTAGCAGAAATGACCCTTTTTACTTTACATTAGGAGAATGTGAATGGGCAAAATCTTGGTATATTAACCCAAGTTTTGTGAAAATACCTTTATCTGATTTTAATCCTGAACATATTAGCTTTACATATCCAGATAGTATGGTTTCTTTTCAATTTTATGATGAACCTAAACTTGATACTTATCGCAAAAAATGTAATGGAAAAGTTTTTTTATTAAATGAAATAGATGACTTGATCAATAAATATGGTATACCTTCAAAGGAACGATGGGAATCTTAGGAAAAAATGAAATATGATCGATATATTGAAGTGCAAATATGGGATGATTCAATAATCAACGATTATAAAAAACAAATCCTAACATCCTATAAAATCAGAGCAAAATTTAGTGTTAGATCGAAAGGTAATTTCCTTTTTGCAAAGGCGCTAGATTTTTATAAATTAAACCTGCCTGCCATCCGTCAGGTAGGCAGGGATAAATCAATTGGTTTAGGCATATTTGCCTTGCTCAGATTCATATATTTGGCGTTACCGCTTGAAAAACTAATCGACTAGAACAAAATTCAGAAAATGAAGTTAAAACTTTACCATAAAGTAATTCCGATTTTGACAATTCCAGTTTTTGGAATTTTCATTATATTTTATGGTTATCAATTCCTGTCTACTATGTCTGAAAGTAATGGAATTTGGGGGAATATGTATAGTTATTATGATTTATCCAAAATGCAATTTGCCATTTATAAATTAATTGTAACTCTGATTTTAATTGTACTGATTTTTTCTCAATCAATATTTCTGGTTTTTAAGAATATAAATAAACTGAATAAAACCTTTGTGATTATGGCTGTGTTAATTGGACTTTGGATTATAGCCGAAATTTATATGCAGACAAAATTTATTGGAAAAGGCTAATAACGGAACAAAACGCTGTCTGAAAAACTGGACGGAATTACTCCCTCAAGCGGAATTGTAAACTGACAAAATGAAAACGGAATAAAAAAACCTACATACAACACCGTGTCCTAGAATCTGAAAAAAAAATACGAAATGATAAGACCATACGCACTAGCCGATACAAATTGGAAACATCTGAAAGATGCCAAATTTGATTTAGCTATCCTTCCATGGGGAGCAACAGAAGCACATAATTACCATTTGCCATATTCGACTGATGTCATTGAAGGAACTGCAATAGCAGAAGAAGCTGGAAGAATTGCTTGGGATAAAGGAGCCAAAGTTATCATACTGCCAACAATTCCATTTGGAGTTAATACTGGGCAACCAGATATCTACTTGGATATGAATTTAAATCCGAGTACTCAATTTGCAATCCTAAAAGATATTATAAGCGTATTGGACCGACAAGGTATTCACAAGTTTATGATTCTGAATAGTCATGGAGGAAATAATTGGAAATCAATAATTAGAGAACTTGGACTCTTATTCCCAGAAATGTTTCTATGTGTTGGGGAATGGGTAAAAGTTGTAAACAGAAATGACTATTTCGATGACCCAGGAGACCACGCTGACGAAATGGAAACAAGTCTTATTCTTCACCTAGCACCTGAATTAGTTCTTCCAAAAGAAGACTGGGGTGATGGACTAGAAAAAAGAAATAAAATAAAAGCGTTTAATGAAGGTTGGGCTTGGACAGAAAGACCATGGTCTCAAATTAGTGAAGATACCGGAACGGGTGACCCTAAAGCATCAAGCAAAGAAAAAGGAGAACGATTTTTTAATGCAGTTTGTGAAAAACTAGGAAATCTGTTCGCTGAAATATCAAATGCTGACACAAATAATCTATATGAATAAACTCTACACAACACTATAATTAATTGCTAATTCTCGCCTACTTACGAAAATTCTTGCGGATTTTCTACTCGGTTTTTATTTGCTAACTTACGTACTTAAACATCCAACAAACCATACATTAAACGTTGGCAAACACGATATCGCCTATTTCAAGTGGGTATTTACTTACTAATTCAATTCATAAAAAAAACACGCTACCTTGCTTATAACAATTTTATTTACTTTTAAAAAAACAAAAGGTAGTTTTGAGACAAACTGCCGTTATCAGCAATAAAATGAAAACTTTGATAGAAACAGAAAGATTATTGTTAAGGGAAATTACTATGGATGATAAAGAGGAAATGTTTCAGTTGCATTCTAATTCTGATGTACAAAAGTATACGGGAGAACCTCTGGTTGAATCTATAGAAGAAATGGAACAGGCAATACAGACAAGAATTAACGACTATAAGAAGTATGGATACGGAAGATGGGCTACCTTTCTAAAAAATGGGATGCAGTTTATTGGCTGGGCTGGTTTAGCGTATTTGCCTGAATTTGATGAAATTGATCTTGGTTATAGATTCTCACCTACATATTGGGGGATGGGTTTTGCAACAGAAGCATCTCATGCAATTTTGACATACGGATTTGATAAACTCCACTTAAGACGGATAATAGCAATTGCTATGAAGGAAAATAAAGCATCTATAAGAGTCATGGAAAAAGTTGGGATGGAATTTGACAAATTTGCGCCTTATGAACCTGAAGGTAAAGATGTTGTCTGGTATTGGTGTGACAAAAAGCTTATAACAGAAAATAAACGCCATTAAAACAGATACTTATTCAAACCATTACCCACAATTTGGGATGTTAAAGGCACATCGTTTCAAAATTTAGAGTTTCGCAAACGGAACAATTCCCTATCTTCAAAATACATTCCAACCCACAATAGAATGGTTAATGCAACACCAATATGATTTACATCATGTAAGGCTCTTGTAGCAATTATACCACCCAAATAACTACATAAAAGAAAAAATCCAAGCCTTCTGGTTTTGGGAACGAAAAATAAAATAACACCCGTAAACTGAACTAAACCAAAAGGCAGCATCCATTCTACGCCATTAAGTTTTTCAAAGTTTGCTACCAAAGGTGGGGCTTTAACTAATTTCATAATACTTGTTATGAGCATTATCAAAACAGGAATCACCCAAATAAAACGTGCTAAACTTCTTTTTTTCACTATACGATTTTCCATTACTTTTAAAATTTTAAGTTATTTTTGACAAATATAAACCATGGACTATAGTCAATGGTCAAGAAAAAAACTAAGAAATATGAAAATTGGGGAGTTGTCAAAAAAAACAGATGTTTCAAGAGATACTATTCGTTTCTATGAGAATAAAGACTTGCTAACTGATATCAGCCGACCATATGAATGGAATAATTACAAAGACTATGGTGAAAGCAACATAAAACGAATTCAGATAATAAAATACTTGCAACGATTTTCGTTTACGTTAAATGAGTGTAAAGCACTTCTCGATGAAAGAGACTCAAGTTCAAATAATTGTGTGGATAAGAATAGTGTCTTTAAGAAAAAACTCAAACTAATCGAAAATCAAATTAGCGAATTACAGAAAACAAGAGATGCGTTAATTGAATTAATACATGATTAAATGAAAAACAATTAAAGAAACAATCAACTAGGTTAGAAACTAATTTAGTGTAAACAACGTCCCTTAACGAACATTATCGAAATGAACAAAATAATTGATGAAATAAAAACGACATAACAACACGGTGTCCTATGCAAAACCCGTTCCCAGGTCTTATAGGTTAAGCATAAGGTTTTTTAATAAAAATCAATATCTAAACAGGTTTTTTGTAGTACTATTTAAGTTCTTCAATTTTATGCAATAATCCTTCTTTTGATAAAGCTAGGTACTCTTCAGTTCGCTTTCCTTTTTCTATTTTAAAAAGAGTATATTGTTTTTCTTTGTTTATGAAAACAATACCATCATAAGGTTTATTGTCTTTAAAAGTGACCTCGCTTACCAATTGTGAATCTATAAACAGCTTGAGTGTAGCGTTATTTATCCTTCCCTTTAAAATACTACCAAAAAAGATATAAGGCTCATCTTTAATTCTTATTTGGTTTGATATAAATTTTGCTTTGAAATCGTTAGACCCAAACGTATATTGTAGATGGTTATTAAGAAACATTATAGTTTCGGTTTCTTTTTTGCGATTGGTAAATTTGTAATTAAAATCAGTAATGGTTTGGTTTTTAAACGCAGCATTACCGATAAGGCTATCTTTTGAATAGAAATCAATCTTACCATGTTGTTTCTTTTTGTTTTCATACCTTATCACAAAATTTTTACCTTTATCTTGATAAGATGAATTGCTTACAGCACTGTCTTTTAAAACATAGTGATATACTTTGTTTCTAAAATTTGGATCACCTCCAATTGCAAAATTATACACTCCTAAAAATGTTGAATTCAAGATGCCATTTTCATATTTTTTAGCACTCATCTTTTTGTCTTTATACAATAGTGACATACCCTTGTATGGTTTTCCATTCTTATAGTTAATAGCAGCTAATTCTTTTAGAGAATAAATTTTGAGATAGTAGGTTTTTATAGGATTTCCATCCTCGTAAATCGTTTTAGAGATATAATTTTTATTTCTCTCTAATACGATACCGCTTTTTGGTTGATTATCAATATAGCTAGCTTTGTATATAGAGTCTTTCCATTTTTCAAGTCTAAATTCTGCGGGACCGTGTTTCATTCCTTGTCTATAAACAAATTTGGTGATAAAAGGTTCATAGAGTTTATTATAAACTGTTTCTGTACCGTGTTTTTTGCTGTTTTGGTACGATGTTTCGATATAAACATTTTGAATACTATCAAATTCAATATTTATGCCGTTGTACGGCTTTCCATTTTTAAAAAACGCTTCGTATTTTAAAGTATCCGTTTCATAATCTCTTACAACAGTTTTTATTAGTTTACCTTTTTTGAAAATCTTGATATTCTTTTGTTTATACCCTTCTACACGTTCGGTTAAAACTATATCTCCATTAGCATAGTTTGTTTTATTTTGAAATTTGTACTCGGTCCCGTGGTATGGTTTTCCATTTTTATATTCAATAAGTGCAACTATGCTGTCTTTTTTGAAATACTGTGCCGTTCCAACAGGAATACCGCTATGGTAGCATATTTTTAACGAATCATATGCGTAATGTCGGTTATTAAAAGTTTTATACGCACAACCTTCTTTTTTACCATTTTTATATGAAATAATTTTTCCATAATCATATACTGTTCCATTGATAGGTTTTCCATCAATGTAGTTACAGCGTAATGTATCTTTATTATGTTGTAGTACATATAGTATGGATCCATTTTTTTTTAAGTCTTCCGTATAATTCCCTAGAACTTTTACTTTTGTATCTTCTATTAAGAACGGACCTTGTGTTTTACCATGATTATAGGTTATAAAACCATAGTTGTTTATTTCTTTCCCATCATAAGGAGTACCATCTCTATAGGTTACAGTGCTTTTTTTATCGTTATCGTAATAATAAGTAACTTGTGCAATCGTATAACCGTCTCCTAAGTAAAGAGTTTCAGTTTCCTTTTCTCCTGTATTGTATTTATATTGAATCTTTTTGGTAAGCTTTCCATTAGTATAGAATTCTAAAGATTCATACGTAAAAAACTCGCCATTATAAGGCAAGCCATCTTTTATAGTACAGTAATAAGAGATATTGCTAAATTTGTCCTTGGTCGTCTTCCCTACTATTATTCCATCTTTAAAGGATTCAATAGTTCTGGAGTTGGGTTCATAAAAGGTCCCGTTGCGCTGTTTTCCTTTGTGATAAATTCCTCTTGCAATTTCATCAAAAGCATCATCATAAAAAATAGTTTCTCCGTTTAGATATTTATCAACATAGGTAGTAAGTCTATAGCCTTCAAAGAATTTACCATTCTCTGGATAACCATTTTTATAAACTCCTTTTGCAATCAAATTACCGTCAACATCGGTTAATGTTTCAGTTAACACATCTTCTTTTTTAACGCTATATTTTACAAACACAACACGGTCCACATTGTTATTCTTATTAAAACTTAAGATAATTTTATTGCTTTTTTTAGGAATTTCGCTAGTACCACGAAAGTCATTTGCAATGGATAAACTATCCCCATTAGGCCTAAAATAAATGGTATGCTCGTAAAAACCTCTTGCATTATACAGTGTTTGTTTTGCCACTTTTTTATTAGCTTCAAAAAAGGTGTTGTAAGATTTTAGCACCCCGTTTTCATAACTCGCCGTTTTGTCCTTAGATGTACTAGACAGATAAAATGTACCCTCAAAAGGCTTTCCGTTTTTATAAACTCCTTTGGACATTAATGACCCATCTTTGAAATAACTAGACTCTTCACCAGTTAATTTACCATGTTCATAAGTTTTATGTACTGTGATTGATCCATTAGGATAATACCAAATAACATCACCTTGAAATACACTTTTGTTAGAGGAGGTCGAAAACCCCTTCATCTGCAAAGTTCCATCCATATAGTAATCTCTTATTTCAAAAAGATTATTCACCATTTTTGGGGGTGTAAGACGATAATAAAGTGCGTCTTTTTTTAATGATTTGTTCCAATACTTATCATAAAAAATAGTATCTTTTTTCTGGGTAAAACCTTTAAAACCTAATAATAGAATAAAAACTGTTAGGATTTTTCTTTTCATGTGATTTGCAACTTTTTTGATAAAAAACTCAAGATAAGTTCAAAGTTAGCGTATTTTGATTACGTAAATTTTAAAAAAATAATTAATATCATAGCTCTGTATTTGCAGAATTCAATTATTTACTCTACATTTGTAGAGTAAATTCTAATTACGTAGAGCAATGCAATTATCAAAAGCCGAAGAGCAACTTATGAAATACCTCTGGAGGTTAGAGAAAGCCTTTATGAAAGACCTACTCGATGCATTTCCAGAACCAAAACCAGCCACAACAACGGTAGCTACATTGCTTAAACGAATGAAAGATAAAGGTTTTGTAGCGTATACGCTCTATGGTAAATCAAGAGAGTACTATCCATTGGTAAAAAAGACTGATTATTTTTCTAAACATGTAAATGGCTTAATCAAGAATTTTTTCAATGACTCGGCATCCCAATTTGCATCCTTCTTTACCTCCGAAACTGATTTGTCAACTTCAGAATTAGAAGAACTTAAGAAAATAGTAGATCAGCAAATTCAAAAGCAAAAGAAATGATAGCATATCTTATCAAGTCATCACTATGTATGTTACTCTTATGGGGGTTCTATGCGTTGTTTTTAGAAAAAGAAAACATGCACTTTACCAAAAGGTTTTATCTGATTTTTAGTGTAGTTTTTTCGTTAATAATACCCTTAATCACTTTTACATATACCACCAATATTCAGGTAGCACCAGAATTACTGCCAGAACCTACTATTATAACTATGGTAATGTCGGATGAGACTGCAATACTCGAGCCATCAATCGATTATGTTTCAATATTCTTATGGAGTATCTATAGTATCGGGGTTTTGAGTTTTGGATTTCGATTTATCAAAAACCTTAAAAATTTAAATAAGAGAATTAGAAATGGTGAACGGTTAAAAGAGCCTTCGCATGTAAATGTTTTGGTAAGCGATGTTATTGTACCTCATACATTTTTGAAATACATTTTTGTTTCCAAAAAAGAATATCACGAAAAAAAAATACCCGAAGAAGTGCTGCTTCATGAAAAAACACATGTGCTTCAAAAACATACATTGGATATATTATTCATTGAAATGCTACAAGTGATCTTTTGGTTTAATCCGCTATTCATTTGGATTAAAAAATCAATAAAACTAAACCATGAATTCCTTGCAGATCAAACCGTTTTAAAACGTCAATTTTCTATACAAACATATATGAACTTGCTCGTTAACTATACAGACAACTCTAATCAGGTTGCATTAGCGAGTCCTATTAATTATTCATTAACCAAAAAACGAATCCTTATGATGTCACAACAATTTTCAAAAACACGAGCAGCAGCTCGATTGCTGCTGCTCTTACCATTTTTAATGGTATGTATGTTACTTTTTAATAATGAAATCGTAGCACAGCAAAAAGATAGTAAACACACAAAAACTGTTCAGGACACACATCCTGATAAAAAAATAAAAATTCGTGTCAAAAATGAACAAATTACACTCAATGGTACCGCTACAAGCCTGTCTAATTTTGCAGGAGCCATTGATAATATGACAAAGCAGTGGAAAGATGATGAGCTCACCGAATTTCAATTTGATGTTAAGATTCAGAATTCGGATGATTCGTTTCTCGAAAAGCTTAATGACCAATACCGAAAAACACGATTATATAATGCTAATCCCGATGGTCATGATTTAATCCCGCCTCCACCACCATTACCGCCAAGAGTAAGAAAAGGGCAGGTTAGTGATATTCCACCACCACCAAAGCCCGCTCCAAAAGTAAGAAAAGGCCAAAAGAGTACTATTCCGAAACCACCAAAACCAAAATCGCCACCGCCATTTTCTTCTTCTCAAGTAGAGGTGGAGATAGAATCAGAAATACAGGTCGAGGAAGCAATGCTTGAAGCAGAAGTTGCAAGAAAAGAAGCAGAAATGGAGCACGAATATGAAATTGCAAATGCCATGGAAGCGGCAGAACATGCAAAGCATATGGCTATGCAACAAGCACATCAAGCTCGTGATGCAGCCGAAAAAGCAGCACATAGGGCTATGGAATCAGCTCATAGAGCCAAAGAACATGCTCATCGAGTGAGAGAAGAAGCAATGCAGCATGCACAAGTCGCTAGAGCGCAAGCAGAAAAAGCAAGAGTCATCGCAATGGAAGAAGCTAGAGCAGTAGCAGAGCAAGCAAGAAAAGAAGCAGAAAAAACTCGCAAAGAAGTAAGAAAAGAAGCCGAAAAAGTACGTAAGCAAGCGAGAAAAGAAATGGAGAAAGCGAGAAAAGAGCGAGAAAAAGCCGAAAAAAGAAGAAATCAGTAGATCTATTAGGCAATGATCAGAGAATTTGTAATAGCTAGAAACTCCCTTTTGGGGAGTTTTTTTGTACAACATTTTGTTGTAAATCAACGTTATAGATCTATTGTCAATCAAAAACACCCTTAGATCATGTTAAAACGTTTTTTTATTTTATGCTCTGGAGCCGATGCCGATATTTTGGCCGATAGTTCTACCGGAGAGCAAAACAAGTATGCAGGTATTGGAGCTACCGTATTCTTTACTGCTGTAATGGCTTTTATAGCTGCTAGTTATGCTTTGTATACCGTATTCGATAATTATTTTAGTGCCATATTCTTTGGATTAATATGGGGATTCTTGATCTTCAACCTTGATCGGTTTATTGTCTCCACGATTAGAAAGAAAGAGCGTTTTATAGATGAACTTTTACAGGCTTCGCCAAGAATTGTTTTGGCGATCATTATTGCTGTAGTGATCTCAAAACCATTAGAGCTTAAGATTTTTGAAAAAGAAATCGATCGCGTATTGCTAGAACAAAAGAACGATTTCACCTTGGCGAATAAAGAACAGATAGCCACACAATACACTCCTGTAGTTTCTTCAATTGATTCTGAAATTGCTTCTTTAAAAGAAGAAGTAACAACCAAGGAAACTGAAGTGAATGACTTGTATGAAACTTATATCGCCGAAGCAGAAGGACGAAAAGGAACCGAAATTATAGGAAAAGGACCTGTTTATAAAGAAAAACGAGAAAAGCACGATGCTGGCTTAGCAGAACTTGTTGAGTTAAAAAAAACAAATGCAGATAAAGTAGCGACCTTAGAAGCTCAAAAAGTGCAACTGGCAACCGAATATGAAGATCAGGTCGTGAACTCGCAGCCCATCATTGATAATTTTGATGGATTGATGGCCCGTGTAAATGCCTTGAACGAATTACCATGGTTACCTTCATTTTTCATTTTTTTATTGTTTTTAGCGATAGAAACCTCGCCAATTTTTGCAAAATTACTTTCGCCCAAAGGAGAATACGACTATAAATTAGAAGATATTGAAGGAGAAGTAAAAACCTGGGTTGCACAAAAAGAAGGGCAGCGTAAAGTTGTAATGCAAACAGATTTCACCATTAATGATAGAGTGTATGGAGATCTTACCGAAGAAGAGGAATTATATGCTTACAAGAAGAAAATTGCTCGTGAAATGATGAAAAAACAGCAAGATGCTTTCTATAAACAGCAAACTGGAATATTATGAGATTGTCATCCCAGCCTACACCAGAATGGCAATATATGCAGTTATTAAAACTTACGATCGGGATGAAATACTTCTAGGTTTAAAGAGGTGTTTTTATCCGAAATAATTTCTGAAACTAGTTTTCCTGTTGCAGAACCCATACTCCAGCCCATCATGGCGTGACCTGTAGCAATGGTAAGATTTTGGCATTTTCTTGATCTACCGATATAGGGCAATCCATCTGGAGAAACAGGTCGTAGACCACAGGTAGCAGCTTTTTTTTCTTCAGTCGTTAGTTTGATATTTGGATAATAACGTTGTGTAGCCTTGGCAATGGCTTCTACTCTTACCGTATTGATGTTATGGTTGATTCCTGCAATTTCCATAGTTCCGGCAAAACGAGTAAATCCCTGCATAGGAGTTATTGCCACTTTAGACTCGGCCAAAATAGCCGGCATGGTAATTCCTAAGTCTCTTTCAGAATTAATTCGATATCCTTTTCCTGGTTCCAACAATAATTTAATTCCTAGTTTTTCACTCAATTTTTTTGACCAGGAACCAGCGGCCAATACAAATTCGTCTGCAATATAAGTATGGGTTGGATTACTAATCGAAGTTATTTTTTCGTCTTTTATTGTGAGATCTTCTATCTTTTCATTTTTGTGAATCATCACTCCCCAAGCTTTCAGGTAGGATTTCATTTCTTCCATAAAGGTCTTCGGAGTAGTATGTGCATCACATTCATATAACACAGCTCCCTTCGCATTAAGTTCTACTTTGGGTTGCATTTTCTTAAGTTCGGTTAACCCAATCTCTCTTACTTCTAATCCTTCTTTTTTGGCAATTTTTGCAACTCGAATCTCTTCTTCCAACATTTTTTGGGTTTGGCAGATCATCAACAACCCTTTTTTTTCTAATTGAAAATTAAAATTCTCGACTTCTCTGATTTCAGAATATAAATCCTGCCCTAAGACAGCAATATCCTTAATAGCGGGAATGCCGCGAGTTACATTTTTGTGAGAGCAAGATTTATTAAAAGCCCATACCCACTTAAAAAAATCTGATGATAGGCGAGGTTTTATAAATAGTGGACTTGAAGGATTAAACATCCATTTTAAGCCTTTTTTCATCACTCCGGGAGCTGCCAACGGAATAATATGACTGGGAGATAGGTATCCGGCATTTACATAGGAAGCACCAAAATCCATACTAGACTGGTCAATTACAGTTACCTGATGCCCTTCTTTATGCAAATAATATGCAGAACATAGTCCTATAATTCCGCCACCTATGACTATTACTTTTTTCATTGAATTATTAAATTATTGAGACAATCTATGCATCATTTTATTACCATTTAGTTAACTGATGCATTCTTTCTAGCTTGAGATAGTACTTTTAATAATTTGATATCCGATTACTTTTTATTGCTTCAGGTTTTTTTAACTCATTGTACATAAGAATACTATCTGCTGATAACTTTTTAGTACATTTTTTGAACTTTTCGATAAACTCTTGTGTTTCCAAATTAGTTTTTCAATTTCTGTTAATAATTCATTAGATCATTCTTTCATTAATTCATTTCCACTTCAAATCACCTGAAAACCATGTGCATATAGGTCATCTTCATCATCAATAATAATCGTATTATATCCATATACTTTTGCCCACCCTTGAATGCTCGGAATTATAGCTTTTTTCTCTGCTAGTTCGGTTTCTTCTTCAACCCTTCCTATAAAGGTACTTCCTATAAAGCTTTCATGAATAAATTCTTCCTCTTTTTTTAATTTTCCTTTAGCATACAGTTGGGCCATCCTGGCCGATGTACCAGTTCCGCATGGAGAACGATCAATAGCTTTTTCGCCATAAAAAACGGCATTTCTACCAGAAGAGTTTGGGTTCAGGGGATCACCAGTCCATAAAATATGACTTACATCTCGTATGGTCTCATTTTCTGGATGAATAAAAAGATCGGGATATTTCTTATTAATGCGTTGTCGTATTACTTGCGAATATTGAATCAATTTACTAGCAGTGAAGTCTTGAATACCACCAAAATTTTTCTGTGGATCCACAATCGCATAAAAATTTCCACCATAGGCTACATCAAATATGATTTCGCCAAGTTCTGGGCAATCAATTGTCAATCCTTGTTCTGCGAGATAAGACTTCACATTTTTGAGCCTTACCCAATCTACCTTTTTACCAGTTTGTTGATATTCGATCTCTACTAACCCTGCAGGAGCCTCCATTCTTATTTTTCCTGGGTTTTTGGGTTTTATCAACCCTTCTTCTAGTGCAACAGTAATAGTTCCTATCGTTCCGTGACCGCACATAGGTAAGCATCCCGAAGTTTCAATAAAAAGAATGGCAAAATCATTTTTAGAGTCATGAGGCTCGTACAAAAAACTACCGCTCATCATATCATGTCCCCGTGGTTCTAACATTAATCCAGTTCTGATCCAATCGTATTTTTTTAGGAAGTGTTGTCGTTTTTCGCTCATAGAATCGCCTTCCAAAGGTGGGTGTCCTGTGGTAACAACCCTCACAGGGTTTCCGCAGGTATGTGCATCGATACATTTGAAGGTAGTTCTAGCCATTTTTTGTTTTTGCGACATATGTATTAATTCTATCCTCCAAAATAGAAAGAGTAACGGTACCTTGTTCTAAAATAATTTCATGAAACTCACGAATATCAAATTTACCTCCTAATTCTGTCTCCGCTTTTTTACGAAGTTCTCTGATTTTTAACTCTCCTATTTTATAGGATAAAGCTTGTCCTGGCCATGAGATATATCGATCGGTTTCGGTATGTATTTCATGTAAAGAGAGTGCGGTATTTGAGGACATAAAATCAATTACCTGATCCCGTGTCCAGCCTTTGGCATGTATTCCTGTGTCAACAACTAATCGGCAGGCACGCCACATTTCATAGGTCAGTTTTCCGAAATGCTCATAAGGCGTAGTATACATGCCCATTTCTTCAGCCAAAAATTCTGAATATAACCCCCAGCCTTCACCATAAGCAGATAGGTAAAGATCTTTTCTAAATTTTGGGATGCTATCCCCCAGTTCGTTATTCAAACTAATTTGTAGATGATGACCCGGGACTGCTTCATGTACCGTGAGTGAAGGTAGCGTATACAATGTCCTACTTGGCAGGTCATAAGTATTTACCCAATAGTATCCTGGCTCTGAACTATCAGCCTTTGTTCCTACATATCGACCTCCCGTATATTTGGGAGCAATGGCATCTGGAACCGGAGCTACTCCATAAGGTTTTCTTGGCAAAGTCTTAAAAAAGCGAGGCAATTGCTCATCTGCCCTTTTTGACATATCTCTGGCAATCATTAGGAGCTCTTTGGGTGTTTTGGCATAAAACTGTTCATCGGTACGAAGAAATTTTAAGAAGTCTGCAAAACTTCCCTGAAAATTAAGCTCTTTAATAATGTTCTCCATTTGCGTTCTTATACGAGCTACCTCCTTTAGACCTATGTCATGGATATTGTTTGCTGTATATTTAGTACTTGTAGTATAAAAATTTATTCTGTTTTGATAGTAAGCTTTCCCATTTGAAGTTTCAGAAATTCCTATAGCGGTTCTGGTGTTTGGCACATATTCGTTTTCAAAAAATGCTTTTATTCTTTTAAATTGGGGTATCACGTTATTTTTAATTGCTTCAACAGCAGCATTAGTTACTGAATCTCTTTGAGTCTGGTTAAGAGTTTCTGGCATTTTTTTGAAAGGAGAATAAAAATAACTTTCCTCTACCTGATCTACAATGTGATCATTATAGGAAGATTCGTATCCTGTAAATATAACTTTGGGTTGCGAAACTCCCTTTTGTAGCCCTTCTCTTAAATTAACGAAATGTTGATCTACAAACTCTGGGATAGCATTAAGCTTATTAAGGTATTTTTTTACTTGATCATAATTAGTAAATGGGCGTACCATATAATTGAGGTTACTGTGAAATCCCGAGTCAGATAATAGTGGATTTAAATACCCTTCGAATTCATAATAATCTATAGTCTGCTGCAACGTAAATTTTAAAAGTTCTAAAGAAATATTATCGGTCTCTTTGAGTTGACTTGGATCAATTTGTTTAAGGAGTTCTATTTTTTCTTTTGCAAAATCAGCTTCTTTTTTAAAATATTCTTTTGTAAATAACCCGAGAGGATAGACTTCTTCATCATATCCTTTCCGCTCTTCAATCTCATTGATGATTGCGTACAGTTGGTCCTTTGGATTTTGAATTTCTTTTTCTGAACAACTATAAAAGAACAATAGGATTAGCAATCCTAAATTTTTTAAAATTTTCATAGTACCTGCTATTAGATTTTTTGATCTGTATATTTTCCGTTAACCAATCTTGAAATGCCCAATGGGTTTTCATTTTTCAGTTCGTTGGGGAGAAGGTTGTTGGGCCAGCTTTGGTAACTAAAAGGACGTACCCAACGTTTAATTGAGTGAATCCCCACTGCAGTGAATCGACTATCTGTAGAGGCAGGGTATGGGCCACCATGAAGCATTGCCGGGCAAACTTCTACGCCTGTAGGAACTCCGTTGAAAATAACTCTTCCCACCCGATTTTTTAGTGCTTCAATCACCGAATTGTAAGCAGAGGCTTCTTCATTTTCTGCAAGTATAGTACCGGTAAGTTGTCCTTCGAGATTCGAAATGATTTGTTCTAATTGCTGTGCGTTTTCGCATTGCACAACCATAGAAAATGGTCCAAAAACCTCTTGATGTAAGGTTGTGTTTTCTAAAAATGTTTTGCCTTCAACCGTGGTAACGGTTTGTCTGGCATGATTGATCATAATATTACCTTCATACTCGGTTGTTAGATTGAGGCCATTTTGCTGTAATACATTGGCTTTGTTTCGCTCATAATTTCCAATAATATTAGGATGAAGCATACATGATGGTTCAATTTTTATAATTTCGGCAGAAAGTATTTCAATAAAATTATCAAGAGCTTCTCCTTTTATCCCCAAAATCAACCCGGGGTTGGTACAAAACTGTCCTGCGCCCAGTGTTATAGAATTGGCATATGTTTTTGCTAATGTAGCTCCCTTATTTTTGGCTGCTTTAGGTAAAAGAATAACAGGATTTACACTTCCCATTTCTGCAAATACTGGAATAGGTTCTGGTCGCTGCGCTGCAAGATCAAATAATGCTCTCCCCCCATGAATACTTCCGGTAAAGCCTACGGCCTTAATTTTTGGGTGTTTTACCAATTGTATGCCCACTTCGATCCCTGCACTATTCAGGTTAGAAAAGATACCATTTGGCATTCCTGTTTTTTGTGCTGCTTTTTGTATGGCTGAAGCAACTAATTCTCCTGTGCCAGCATGCATGGGATGTGATTTTACGATTACAGGGCATCCTGCAGCAAACGCAGCCGCGGTATCTCCTCCTGCAGTAGCGTATGCCAATGGGAAATTGCTTGCTCCAAAAACCACAACGGGACCTAATGGGACCAACATCTTGCGGATATCTTGTTTAGGAATAGGAGTTCTATCCGGATCTGCGGTATCTATGGTGGCTTCTACCCAAGAACCATCAGATACTAATTCGGCAAATGCTCTTAATTGCCCTATGGTTCTGCCTCGTTCTCCTTTGGCTCTTCCTTTGGGTAAGCCTGTTTCTGAAATATAGGTCTGGATCAGCGTATCGTCTAAAGCTAGAATCTCATCAGCAATTGCATTCAGGAATTGAGCCTTTTTCGACCCAGAAATATTTCTGAACACTTTAAAAGCTTCAGACGCCAAGGTAACGGCTTCTTCTATTTCTTTTTCAGATGCTTCATAAAAAGTGGTTTCGTTATCAAGATTCAATTTTGGATTAAATGTCTTGTATGTTTTATCTCCTTTTGCCGAAAGGTGATTTCCTATATAGTTTTTCCCGGTTATCATAGTTAATGAGCTAATTTTTTATAATTGGGTAAATTAGGTCTGGTTTTTAAACTGTCTTTAATAATTTTCAAAACCTGTTTTCGTTCCTCCCCTTCCAGAGGTAGTCTGGGAGGGCGAACATTTTCTGTTCCTATCCCTGTAGCTACTTCTGCCAGCTTTATGTTTTGTACTAATTTAGGGTTTATATCTAACTCTAGCAATGGTAAAAACCAACGATAAATGTCGATAGCTTCTTTGATTCTTCCCGCTTTTTGAAGTTCGTAAATCGCAACAGTTTCTGCTGGAAAAGCGTCCACTAATCCTGCTACCCAACCATCAGCCCCCATTAATAAACTTTCTAATGCCAAAGTATCTACTCCGCAAAGGATTTTTAATCGATCTCCAAACCTGTTTTTGATTCGTGTTATGTTGGAAATATCACGAGTAGATTCTTTTACCGCCTCAATATTGTCAAACTCCAGCAGCTCTTCAAACATGTCCAAAGTAACTTCAATCTTATAATCTACAGGATTGTTGTACACCATTATTGGGAGGTCGGTACTTTTTGCAACTTCCTTAAAATAGGTAATAGTTTCTTTTTCCCCAGCTTTATATCGCATAGGAGGAAGCATCATCAAACCATGTGCACCGTCCTGTTTTGCTTTATTAGCAGCTTTAATTGCTCCCTTTGTGCTTTGCTCGGCAATATTGATGATGACTGGGACCTTGTTTTTAATAATCTCAACAGTTGTTGTTACAAGGATACTTTTTTCTTCATTACTTAATGTGCTAGCCTCGCCTAAAGTTCCGCCCAAAATGATACCATGTACCCCTGCATCTAATTGTGCCTTAATATTAACTTCAAACATTTCTAAGTCTAGCGTGTCTTCTTTTGTGAATTTTGTAGTCACCGCAGGCATTACCCCTTTCCAATCTATAGTCATAATTGAGTTTTTATTCAAATATATTGCGAATTTGAAATGAATGATATCTAAAAATTAGCCAGATATAATACTATATTACCTTCTATTTTTATAATTTGCAAGCTTCACGAGTAATATAGTCACATTAGAATGAAGGTTTTACCTTTTAAAATACCCAAAACTTCATCGGATACGGTCGTTATTCAGGAAGACAAAGGATTTGCATTTTATGACAAACTTCATCAACATGAAGAAATCCAGATGTCACTCATCCTATCGGGAGAAGGAAACTTGATCGTTGGTGATGCTATAACAAATTATAGGGAGGGTGATGTCCTAGTATTTGGAAGCCATGTACCGCATGTATTAAATAGCGATTCTTCAAGGGCAGAATCCTTTATGATTTCAATATTTTTTACTGAAAAATCTTTTGGTAAAGATTTTTTTGAGCTTTCTGAATTTAATGATCTATCCATCTTTTTTAGTAATCTATCTTATGGAGTTAAGATTCTTTCACTACAAAAGGAATTGAGAGAGTAGTTCTTGGCATTTAGAAAGAATAAGAAAGGACTAGATCGTTTTATTACTTTTTTGAAAATATTAAAATTGTTTAGTAAAGCCAATATCAAAACGATTTCTTCTACAGTCACCAAAAAACATTATACTGATAATGAGGGTAAACGAATGGCTGGTGTTTTTGAGTTGGTGATGAATGATTTTTACAGAGATATTGATTTGAAAGAAGTTGCAGATACAGCGAATATGACACCTAATGCTTTTTGCCGTTATTTTAAGCAACGTACCAATAAAACCTTTTTTCAGTTTTTAACAGAAGTAAGAATTGAAAATTCCTGTCATATCCTGTCAAAGGATCGAGATGTATCTATTGCAGAAGCTTCGTATGCTAGTGGATTTAAAAACCTGTCTAATTTTAATAGAAAATTTAAGAAGATAAAAGGGACCACTCCTTCTGAGTTTAGAAAAAACTATATGGCCGTCAACTTTTTTTAACGCTTAAAGATTCGAGACCGTTTTTATAAGATCTGGACTAATCTTTTTTTCTCTTCGAATTCATTATGATTTTTTTGACTGCGTTAACATCACCCATTCCTTCAAGAATAGGAATCCTGTTTATGTAGTATACCAATACCATATAATATGTTATTTATTTGATTTTAAGGGTATAGAAATTCCTAGTGCAAATGCTCCTGCATATTGTTCAACAGTTGGCTGAAAGTAATAGGTGAATCCTAAATCTAGATTATTATTTCGCCCCAATTCCAATCCGAAAGAGAAAGGTATATGATAAATAAAACCACTTTTATCGATATTGGTAAACGTTGTAAACGTTTCAAATTTTCCTATTGATGCACCTATTCCAATTTCAACATAGGGTGCTACCCAAGGTATCGGCGCTCTAACTCTTGCTTTTCCACCTATTAGAAAGGCTTTAGATTCAGCTTTTTCATCGGTTGGATTGTCATTAAGGTCTTTTCCATTCGAGTTTGTAATAATTAAACCGGTATATGGTCTAAGTTCGAACCAAGAAGCGACACTTAATACATACTCGCCTTGAAGAAAAAATCCATCATCGGCAATCTCGTCAACACTGTAATAGGGAGAACTCAGTCCATATCCAATTTGAGCATTAATTGATTTATTCTTAATGAATTGTCCTTTGGCTAGATTTGAAGTTAGAATAATTATTAATAAAATCAGGGTGTTTTTCATAAGATACGCAGGTTAATATTACAATCTAGAGAAAACTGTAGTACGTTAGTGCAGATATGGTATTCATGGTTATTTGAGCTCCAAAATCTTTTCTAAGGCTTAAAACACGTTGTTTAGTACATCGTTTCATACTTAAGATACTAGAATATTGTTCACAAAAAGCAGGGCTTAGATAAGACACTTCATGTCTTAGTGCCGTAGTTGATTTTTCTTTCAATACAATTCTGTAAAATACTTATAAAACAGTGGTATGGTTTCGATTCCTTTTAAGTAATTCCACACTCCAAAATGCTCGTTGGGTGAATGTATCGCATCACTATCCAAACCAAATCCCATCAAAATGGTCTTGCTTTTTAATTCTTTTTCGAATAAAGAAACTATTGGAATACTACCTCCACTACGTTGTGGTATAGGCATTTTACCGAAGGTGTCCTGGTAGGCCTTGCTTGCCGCCTGATATCCAATATTGTCTATCGGAGTTACATATCCTTGACCACCATGATGCGGCGTAACCTTAACAGTTACTGCCTCTGGAGCGATACTTTCAAAATGAGTTTTGAACAGTTCGGTAATTTCTTCCCAATCCTGGTTGGGCACCAATCGCATCGATATCTTAGCGTATGCTTTGCTGGCAATTACCGTTTTTGCGCCCTCACCCGTATAGCCACCCCAAATACCATTTACATCTAATGTTGGGCGGATAGAATTACGCTCATTGGTCGTATACCCTTCTTCACCATAAACGGCATTGATATCTAGTGATTTCTTATAATTATCAAGAGAAAATGGAGCTTTAGCCATCTCGGCTCTTTCTTCTTTTGAAAGGTTTTCTACCTTATCATAAAATCCAGGGATGGTAATATGATTGTTTTCATCATGTAGAGAAGCAATCATTTTGGTCAAAACATTAATAGGGTTAGCCACGGCTCCACCATATAAACCACTATGTAAATCTCTATTTGGTCCTGTAACCTCAACTTCAACATAACTAAGTCCTCGTAATCCAGTAGTAATCGAAGGTACATCTTTGGCAATCATACCGGTATCGCTAATCAAAATCACATCGTTGGCCAATTTGTCTTGGTTGCGCTCTACAAACCAACTCAGACTTTTACTACCTACTTCTTCTTCTCCTTCGATCATGAACTTCACATTGCATGGCAACTGATCGGTTTTGGTCATTAACTCTAAGGCCTTTACATGCATATACATTTGTCCTTTATCATCGCACGATCCGCGAGCAAAAATTGCTCCGTCAGGATGTATCTCTGTATTTTTAATCACTGGCTCAAATGGTGGACTATCCCACAAATCGATAGGATCTGGTGGTTGCACATCATAATGACCATATACCAATACGGTAGGAAGGTTTTTGTCTACAGTTTTCTCTCCGTAAACAATAGGGTATCCAGGGGTTTCACAAATTTCTACGATGTCGCATCCAGCCTCTTTAAGGCTTTTGCTTACCGCTTCTGCAGTTTTTATAACATCATCTTTATAGGCGGTATCTGCACTAACCGATGGAATTTTGAGTAGTTCAATAAGTTCGCTTACAAATCGATCTTTATGTTCTTGAACGTATGCGTGTGTATTTTGCATGAATCTGAGTTAATTTAGCCCTAAAAGTACTAAAACTTTATATTTTTTGAGAAGGTTGTTTTTATTTTAAAACTATTGTTTATATTTGCACCCGCTTACTAATAAAAGTGGGTATTTTGTACTGAGTCCTAAGTGGTACAAAATTAAAATGCGGGCGTGGTGGAATTGGTAGACACGCTAGACTTAGGATTTAACCTAATAAAAGTTCTTAAAATATTGAAATCGCGGGCGTGGTGGAATTGGTAGACACGCCAGACTTAGGACATAGCGAAATAAAAAAAGTTAAAATATTGAAATGCGGATGTGGTGGAACTGGTAGACACGTCAGACTTAGGATCTGATGCCGAGAGGTGTGCAGGTTCGATTCCTGTCATCCGCACAAAAGCCGAAGAGAAATCTTCGGCTTTTCTTGTTTAAAATTCAGCTTAAAAATTGTACAGGTACAACATAGGTACAACATTTACACATTTCGTAAGCAACATTTTGATTTATACCGAATACTTTCACTTGCGTTTAAACTATATGGACTAGTCCATTAAAAAATAAATTTTAACTAATTCTAGATTTATTTTCTAGAATCAACTCTTTTTGAAATACTCTAGGATGTAATTTATTAATAGAAGAACTATCTTCTTTATATTTTTAAATATTTCAAAACTTAATTCTTTCATAGCTTACTTAATCTTCTGTATTAAACTTTCTAAAATCACTTTTGCTATATAATCATACGAAAGCGATTTTTTATAATAGGTAACTTCATCCCCGTTACTCAAAAACCCTATTTCCAAGAGTACTGAAGTGCAATAATTAATTGTTTCACGTAAAACCCCAAAATTCGCAAACTTCACACCTCTACTCTCAAAACCTAGCTTTATATTGAGAGCTGCTTGCAATTGAAAAGCGTACCAAGCGGATGCTCTGGAATATGCTGTCTGATTTTTTGCCACATAAACTTCAACCCCTCTTGCATTAGGATTATCTGAATGGTTGCAATGCAATGACAAAAATAAATCAGCTTTTAGAGCTTTGGCCAGCTTGGTCCTATCCGATAAAGAAATGAGTGTGTCGGTATATCTGGCTAAATAAATATTTAATGGCTTTTCTAATTCATCATTCAGCTTCAAAATTGCATTTGCAATTTCCAAAACAACATCCTTTTCTTGAATGCCATTTAAACCTATCGCACCAGCATCTTTTCCACCGTGTCCAACATCAATTACGATTCTTTTTTGAGTGCTCTCTTCTTGTCCTAAAATGATGCACATTTTTAGAAGCAAAAAGACAAAACTGACGTTTTTGAGCACTTTTTTCATTTTCAATTTTCGGGTTATCAACAATTTCGGTTCAAAAACTCATAGAATTTGATGCCAAATAATAACAAATAAACTCAATTGATTTTAAATAATATTTTACACACAAATACTTGATAATCAGTATTTTGAATGATAAATATATGTAAATTTTCACTAATTAAAACAACGTAAAATTTAAACTGTTTTATTATGAAAAAATCAATCTATTTGGCAACTTTTTTATCGTTGCTTTCTTCTTCACTTTTTGCACAAATTGGTGGAATTGAAGATTCCGTTAATGACGTAGGCGATACCATACGTACCATATTTCCAATATTACTAGGTGTCATTTTTTTAGTTGGTTTCCTTTTTAATGCAGGACACTTCTTTGGGGAAAACGCAGACCTTAAAAAAGGGATTACAAGAGTGCTTGTCTTTGTATTGATTGCTGGCGCTGTAGTCGGCATCTTTACTTACCTAATTGGAATCGTAGTATAAATGAAGCGGTTCGAAGTCTATAAAAACATAAGGAAACGGGCGGTCATTTTTGGACTGCCTATTTCTCTGTTTGCACTAATGATGGTATCGATACTTGCATCATTGCTAATCATCATTTTTTCTTTCAGCTTCTTAATGATAATAGGTGTTATGGTCTTTAATGCAGTCTTGTACATCGCTCTTACAAGGATGGCGAGCAATCCTCAACTTTTTCAAACAGCAAAAGTTTTCCCGAAAATTATAAGTAACAAAAGAAATTCTGGCTTCCGTTATGAACAAGATTAACCTTTCGTCATATCAACCTATTGCAGATATCCAAGACAATATCGTATTTGCCAATAATGGCAATGTAGTCTTATGCTATGAAGGAAGTCTACCAGAAATTTACTCACTATCAGAAAAGGATTTTGAGGATATGCACGGTGCCTGGTTTCAAGCACTAAAATCTTTACCTGTTGGCACCGTAGTTCAAAAACAGGATATCTACCTAAAAAAAACATACAATTCAGAAAAGCTTCCAAATAACACTTTTCTTGAAAAAGCCACCCACCAACATTTTAAAGGTCGCGGATATTTAGAACATAAATGTTATCTGTTCTTCATTTTAACCAAGAATAAGACGCTCAACAACTCTAAATACGTCAATCCTTTTCGTAAAGTTTCTAAAGGCATTGTTCAGCAATTAGATGACAATCTTAAGAGCTTTATCGGTGCTGTTAGCGATTCGGTTTCTTTCATAAATAATAGTCGAAAAATGAAGTTTGTTTCGCTTAAAGCGAAAGAAATACAGCAATTTACAAGCGACTATTTTAACGGATTCAACGAAGGTTTTGATACCGATGCCATCCTCGGCAAAAACGATATTTATATTGGGGGAAATCATTTTGATGCTCTGGCCATCAATAGCGAACTGTGCTTTGGCGAAAGTGTACAGAGTAGCAAAACCAATGAGAAATTCACTTCTGACGATTTTGTATTTCATCAAGGGTTTATTGATGGTCTAGGGCTTACCCTTAACGAAAACCATATTGTCAACCAGATTATCTATCTCGATGACAAACAGAAATGGCGCAAAATGTTGGATAAGAAAGTTGAAGAACTCAATAAGAGTTCAAACTTTGGCTCACAGAACAAAGTGGTTCTTGGCAAAATTCAACACATACTAAACCAAATTAATGCCGATGATAATGCACGCATCATTCGTGGTCATTTAAACATTATTTATTGGGATAAAAACCCAGAAAATTTAAGCCGAATAGGCTCTAAAATTAAAACCGAATTTAAGGAACTAGATATCATCCCGTACTATCCACGAGGCGAAGAGCGCAAGAATTATATCCTTAATAGTTACTGCTGTTTTTCATCTAATTTTTCAAATAATGATTTATATGTAACGGACTTAAAGCACGCACTTTGTCTTTTTATCAATAACACAAATTACAATTCTGATGCTACCGGAATCATCTTTAATGACCGTGAACATAATGTTCCTGTTCTAAAGGATGTTTGGGACGAACGTAAAAAACGAATTAAAGCAAGAAACTTTGCCATTTTCGCACCAACTGGTGAGGGCAAATCGTTCTTGGCAAACAATATATTGAGGCAATATTTTGAAAGTGGTGTCCGCCTGGTCATAATTGACCTCGGTGGATCCTACACAAAATTCGCCAAACTCTATCCTGAGAAATACACCGTGCTTCGTTATGAAAGCGGAAAGAATCTGGGCATCAATCCATTTTACATCGCTGATGTAAACGACCTTGCACCTGAGCGCTTGGAAGATTTGTCCGTGTTCCTGTTTGAGCTGTTTGCTTCAGACCTAAAGGTTACTAAAGCACAATCGGTTTCAGTCAAAAAAATATTGCGCCATTACTATAATAATACTTCAGAAAACCATTCACTCGAAGGTTTTTACAACTTTATAGAAAGTAATCAGAAAGAGCTTCTGAATACCTTAAAAATCCATCCCGACTACTTCAATGTTACGAGCTTCTTGCACGTAATGTCAGAGTATGTTGGCGATGGTCTATATAGCTTCCTTTTTGAAGTCAGCGAAGACCAGACTTATAAAATTGAGGATAAACGCCTAATTGTTTTTGAACTGGATGAAGTGAAGGATAATAAGGAAATCCTTTCTGTAATGTTGAAGTTGATTAAGTCAGCCATCCAAAGAACCATTTGGAAAAACAGAGCTGAAAAAGGCATTATTCTCTTCGATGAATTTGCAAAACAACTGAAGTTTGACAATGTACTGGAAAGCGTAGAATTCTACTATCAAGCCATTCGTAAGCAGAACGGTGCGATTGGCATTATTCTTCAATCCATCAATCAGCTTCCTAACAATTCAACATCAGCTAGCATATTAGAAAATACCCAAGTGGTTTATAGCCTGAACAACGAAAAAGGCTATGATGAATTGGTAAAAAGACTCAACCTATCCAGTCACGATTTAAACCAATTAAAATCAATCAAAAACAACCTTTCCGGACCACGTAAGTACACCGAAATGTTTATCAAAATTGGTAAGGAAAGCAACATTTTTAGGCTTGAAGTACCTAAAGAAGTCTATGCAGCTTACTTAACTGACGGTAAGGAAAATGAAGAAATAATGAAGCTCTATAATGAGCATCACAATATGGAAAAAGCAATAATTCAATTCACATCTAAAACATAATATTATGAAATCGAAGATTCACGAATACCAAAACAAATTTTTAGCGATGAGTAAGACAAAAATCTTAGTACTCGCAATGGCATTGCTATTTAGCTTAAATATTAAAGCCCAAGGAATGCCCACTTATGACAATACCAATTTTATCAGTTTGGTAAAACAGCTGGTGGAATCAGGCAAGCAAACGGCTCAAATGATTAAGTCCGTAAAATTTTTGAAGGATGCCAAAGAAGCCATAGAGAAAGTATCGAGCGTTGTTCAACAACTTAGAGCGGTCGAGGAAATTGCACAAAACAACCAACGCCTCATCAATGTAATGCAAAACGATTTGCAGGATATTTTGAATTCGCCTTACATAAAGCCAGAGGAAGTTTCACGGGTAGCAGAATCCTTTGATGCCATAGTTCAAAACTCTTTGGACACGGTGGAATTTATGGGCGAAATTTTATCCAGTAACAACCTCAAAATGTCTGATGCTGAACGAGCTGAAGTTTTAAAGCAAAAAGAAATGGAATCAAAAGCAATGGTTTCAAACATCACTACTAAAACAAAACGATACAGAGATATTATTTCTTTCAGAAAAATGCAGGACAAAGTGAACAATCGCGAAACATCATATTAATAATGACCGCAACCATTCTTTTAGGGATTGGTCTGGAATACATCGATGCCGTATTTCAAACCATACAGAACAGCAGTTTCTCGCAATACACTATTGCGGGAATGAAAACGCTTGCTGTATTGTTCTTTCTGGTCAATATCCTTAAAAAATATAATGAAGGTATTGCAGATAAAGATGGCTATACTTGGGGATTGAGTCCAGGGGAACTCACTAAAAATTTTGCAATCGTTGTTCTCGTCATATTCTCAACACAAGTACTCGGTTTCTTCGATAGCATTTTGGTGTCCATTGAAGGGCAATATCGTGGTACAGCACCTGCCTTATTGCCTTTACAGATGCAAGATATTCCTATTGAAGAGGAAATCAATTTTCTAGAAGCCGCACAAGCAGCAATGGCATTATTATACGAAGCTCTAGTAACGCCACTTTATGGATTCAAAATATTTGCATTTATCATTAGCCTTTTTCTTTGGATTTTGGATTTATTCATCTACCCACTATTTCTTGCCGAACGCTATTTCCTATTAGGTATAATGCAAGCCTTTTTTCCTCTGGTCATCAGTTTGGCAGTCTTTGAAAAATTCCGCTCATTGGCCTATACATTTTTCAAGCTATATGCTGCGGTCTATATGTTAGTGCCTGCATTCTTTCTAGTCAATGTATTTGTGAATGCCCTCTACACCGAAATCAATACAAACTTCTGGACGAACCTTTTTGGGACAGATGTTGGTCAGGGCTTTTTTGCACCGGTGGTACAGCTTGGGTCGGTTGGTTTCATAGTTTTTCTAAAGTTCAAATTATACAAACGTGCTACATCGTTTACTCTCAGATTGTTTACCAACTAATTCCAATGAAAATGAAAACACCCTATAAAAATATCTACAAAGTCTTAAAGTTGAATAGGTTCATCGTGTTAGCAGTTATCATTTTTGCAATGCTATCTAGCACCTTTTCGCTCTGGATGGCTTTTAAAACGAATAAAAAAGCACTCAATAGTGCCTTTGCCATTAATACGGATGGTAGTATTATTCCGCTGAAGCTCGTTACCCAAAAAGAAAATTTTAAGGTTGAAGCTTTGGCTCATTTAGACTTGTTTCACAACTATTTCTACAACATAAACGAAAGTAATTACGAACAGAACTTGGAAAAGGCGCTATGGTTGGGAAACAGTACCGTAGACAACCTTTATCGCCAGAAGAAAGCAGATGGCGTTTACAACCGTCTTTTACAGTATTCATTAGTCCAGAAAGTTCTGAGTACAGATTCTCGAATTGGGGAACAAAATGGAATCTACAGCTTTAGAACCACTACCATTTTTGAAATCAATCGAGGATCCATTGTAGATACCTACGAATTGGTGTCAACGGGAAACTTGATTACCGTGGACCGGAACTTCCCTAATAATCCGCACGGATTATTGATTACCGAATATTTTGAGAAAACCCTTAAAAAACTGAACGACGAAAATTGAGCCGACAATCGGCATTAAAAAACTCACTCTTATGAAAGTAGAAAAAAACAAAATCGTATTCGCTGCCGTGCTGGCCGTCATCTTCATTTTTCTCATATCATACTCAATGATGGTAATGGGCGATGATGAAAGCAAAAACGAGAACTTAAAACAAACCTTGGTTCCGGATTTAGAAGAAGACCAAAAGGAATATGATTCCAAACTGGATGCAATTAACGACCTCAAAGAAGTTAGGGAAACCAATGCACCCAGTATTTACGATGAAAAGCTGTTGGATTCCACGGGACTATATAATCCTGACCTGCCAGAACTCAATAAACGCCGTATTGTGGATAGCATTTATGATGCTGGCAAGATTCGATATTCCACGGCAGGGAATAGAAATATTGGTCGCAGAGCACCTGGACAGGATGACTTTGTTAAAATCGATTCTTCCGAAGCGCTTCGTGAACAAAAAATTCAAGCCAAGGAACTGGGACTTGAACATCAACTATTTTTCGCTGCTTCGCCTAAAACAAACGAGTCCTCCATCATTGGCCAGACTGATGAAACCATTTACGTGGTGGTGGATGGTGACCAAGTGGTACAGGCCAACACTAGATTGCGGATGCGTCTTACCAAAGCTGCAATGATAAACAGTAAAGCAATGCCAAAAAACACACTTGTATTTGGCTTCATCAGCTTTCAGCCCAACCGGGCCCTTATTGAGATTGAAAATATAAACCATCATCCCACGAAGCTCAAGGCTTTCGATTTGCAGGATGGCAGTGAAGGTATTTACGTGGAACATAATTTCAGGGCCGAAGCTACCCGGGAAGTACTTGACGATGTAATCGGTGACATCAATATTCCTACGGTTCCTCAAGTGAGCGGATTGACACAGGTGTTCAGAAGAAACAACCGAAGGGTCAAAGTGACCGTACTGAACAACTATAGGCTCATCCTAAAACCAAAATTATAGACCCGATATGGGAATTTATAAACTCAATCTTATGAAAAATTATATCATCTTGCTGCTAAGTATAAGTTGTGCTTTCGCACCTCGACTATGCTCGGCACAGGCTTCAGCGCACTCACAATCTATCCGAGCCTTGGATACGATTTATGCAAACGATAGCAAAAACGTGGCACTCTTTTTTCCAGAACCCATTCGCCAGGGCATAACCGGTTCGGATAACTTTGTCTTCAGTTATAATCGTGAAAAAGAACAGTACTTTGGCTTGCTTCAGGCAAAGCCTGGGAAAGAAAGTAATCTGCTGGTAGTCAATAGAAATGGTGCAATTTTTTCGTATATTGTAAAGTATAGAAAACAGCTTTCAAAGCTCAACTATTTTATACCGTTAGCCCATAGTATTGGTAACGAAAAGCCGTTGGCAAAAGATTCAACGGCCATTGCCGGTTCGGAAAAGCAAATAGATAATCGCAATTATTATTACCAGAAATTCGGCGCTTATCTCCTTGAAAGGAAACGGCGAAAATCGCTGAAGAGTAAAAGTAAAGCTTCGGTAGTTTTAAGTGTTGAACGTATCGTTTTTGATAAGGAAGAACTTTATGTTGTCCTTGAAGTCAACAATAAATCATCGTTGGATTATGACCTTAACTTTTTAAAAGTCTATATAGAAACAGAACAAAAAGGAAAACGGAAGTCTGTCCAACGCATCTATAAAGAGCCCGTAATTAGATATAATCTTCCAGATAAGGTTAAGGAAGGCAAAAGGGTTAGAATGGTTTATGTGCTACCAAAATTTTCACTTTCCAACGACCGTAGAGTGATGGTAGAGCTGAACGAAAAGGATGGTGAGCGGGATATAAAGCTAAAGCTGTCACATCGACATATCAATAACCCAAATTAGAGAATTATGAAAAGATTTGTCATTTGCAGCCTAGTATTTATATTCGTTTCCTGTGCTGAAAGCAAAACCACGACACCTGCAGAAACTGCAAAGGTGGTGGCCGAAAGTTTCTGTCACGGTGATAAAGCTACCCTTAAAAAACATACAACAGCCGAGGGTTATGCCAATCTATCGAGCATTCAAAATATGTTTGCCCAAGATGCGGACTCAGATTCTGAGTTCGCTATTGTAGATGAAGCAATGGAAGGCGAAGTCGCTTGGGTCAAATATTCAACTGCCTACGACCCTAAGCCTGGCGTTTTTAAATTGGTCCAAGAAGATGGCCGATGGAAGGTTACCCACAATGGACCGAGGGATAAGGGGCCTTTTTAAAGGGAACTATATTAAAACTTAATTTCAAGGTAGCCATTTATACCTCTTAAACTCAGTAAAATACCTTTATTCATAATAGCGACATATTATGCAATATTTCTTTCTAAAATCAAATTTAAAAATGAAGTCGGCTGTAAAAAATATTTCGGGTTTTCCTCCAACTTTTCTTTAATAAGGATAAGACCTCCATTTGTGAATGACTCCATTATTTTAAGAACCAATTTGACTGCTTGATCCTCATCAAATTCACCTTTCTCCAAATTAATCAAGTCTCAATCTGTCTTTGCCACTAGTGCTATAAGTATATTTTCCTGCAAATTAGTAAAGACCGCTTAAAGAAATTTCAAAAAGTCGCAAAACCTTGTAAATCCTATGATTTGAAAGATTTTATAGTTTTAGGGCAATCATATAATTTGATATCATTTGCATCTAAAAGGTCACAAATAGTCAACATATCACTTTAAAGATCAAAAATGTTGATAGATTAATGTAACTTACTGAAAATTAGTATAGTTGATTTGAATTTCGTCTACCGATGTTTAACCATTAAAGACGACAACTATGCGTACTTAATCAACATTCTCTATTCTGTTCTGGATATATGCTTGTCGTGCGGTAAATAATCAAACGAATCTCTATTTGAGATTGACCCTAAATGGTGAACGTGTCAACATAAGTTTAAAACGAAAAGTTGATGTTGACACTTGGAATTTTAAAACCTAACGGGCAAACGGTTCAGGTAAAGTTTCAAAGAATTTGAACATTTATCTGAACAATGCTCAGGCAAAAATTCACAAGATATACGAACAACGTATTTCCTAAGACAGACCCTTCGATGTTCATAATTTGAAAGAAGAGTTTCTGGGCGAATCAGAAAAGAATTACTCTTTTCAAGGCCTAATTGATTACTACAATGAAAAGATGCAGCATAAATTGCACCCAAACACGCTTGGACACTACAAGACCAGTCAGCGTTATATGTTATCCTATATATTATCTGAATATGAAAAAGCGGATATTAGCCTCAATGATTTGAGTTTTGAATTTGTAATAGGTTTTGAAAGTTTTTTGAGGTCCAACGTGCCTGCAAATGGTCAAAGCCCAATGGGTAATAATACTGCTATGAAGCATATTAAACGTCTGAAACGAATGGCCACTTTAGCATATCGAATGGAATGGATGAATAGAGACCCTTTTGCCAATTTTAAAATCAAGACAGAGAAGAAAGAACGGGAATTTCTAACTGCAGACGAGTTGGAATCTATAGAGAACTTGACATCCAATCTTCAGAGATTAATTGTAGTCAAGGATATTTTTGTTTTTAGCTGTTATACAGGTATCTCATATATTGACATAATAAATCTTACACCCTCAAATATCAGATTAGGAATAGATGGTAAATTTTGGATTATGTCAGAAAGGCTTAAAACAGGCATACCCATAAAAATACCACTTTTGCCCAAGGCTTTTACACTGATTGAAAAATATCGAGACCACCCAAGGACTGTTCATTACGGAAGCCTTTTGCCCAAACTATCAAATCAAAAATTAAATAGCTATTTAAAAGAAATTGCAGATTTATGTGGTTTGAAAAAGAATCTCACTTTTCATATGGCACGGCATACTTTTGCCACTACTGTAACTTTGAGCAACGGTGTTCCCATTGAAACAGTTTCCAAATTGTTAGGTCATACGAAACTGACCACAACTCAAATTTATGCTAGGGTAGTGGAAAAAAAGGTAAGTGAGGATATGGCACTTCTGAGGATGAAAATAGGCTAATTTTATCCATAAGAAAGCTTTAGATAGTATCGTGAATTTTTAGCACAAAAATATCCCAGTTGGGCAACTTCTGTATAGTATTTAGAATGTGATTTTGTTTAAATTAAGTGGCAATCAGCAATCCATAAATTCTATGCAGAAAAAATTAAAACAGATATATAAAAAATCCTTTGAAAATGTGTCCCAGGGCTTCAAGGCACTAAATTATTTCAACAACGAAGTGCCCATTGAACCTTATTTAGCATTCACCGAATATTATATGAGCAGACCAATATTTGGCCCACATCCTCACGCTGGGGTTTCGGTGATGACCTATATGCATCCGGATAGTGAAAACGGATTTATTAACCGCGACAGTTTTGGCGACCACAGTATCATTGAACCGGGTGGTGTACACATCACTCAAGCGGGAATCGGCATTCAACACGACGAAGTACCCCAGACGAATGGCGTGGAAAGCCACGGGTTTCAGATTTGGATAAACCATTCTGACAAAGACAGATTGGTTGAGCCTAAGGCGCTTCACACTTCCGCGAAAGAAATTCCTGAGGTACAAAAAGATGGTGCAAAAGTACGAGTGATACACGGCACTTTTGATGGTGTAGATGCTAATGTAAAAATGGTCACGCCTGTAACATTACTAGATATTTATCTGAACCCGAATTCTGAAATTGAATTACCAAGCGAAGAGATGACATTTGCTTTTATCGTTTCGGGAAACATACTGGTTGACGAGACTGAAGCCGAACCAAAAAACCTTTTGCTGTTTGAAGAAGGCGGTTCAACAGTAAAGATTAGAACCAAAGACAGCTCTGCCAATGTTATGTACGCTTCGGGAAAGCCGCACAATGAGCCTATTGTATATGGTGGGCCTTATGTGATGACCACCCAAGAACAGTTGGAAGAAACAAAAAAACGATATGCTCGGGGTGAAATGGGTGTTCTTAAACCGCTACCTTCTTAAGCAGGTATCAGACTATCATCACAAAACCACAACTTCTTTCAGGTTGAGCAATTTTCGTCCAGTTCGCAATTGTTCCTAGCTTTATTTTCAGAAGCTATAATCAAAAAAAAAAATCAATGAATGAAACAACAACCCTTTGGAAAATAGACCCTGCCCATACCGATATCGGCTTTAAGGTCAGGCATATGATGATTAGCAACGTGAGTGGTGTTTTTGGTGAATTTGAGGGCGCGGTAGAAGCTGAAGATGATAGCTTTCAAAATGCCGTATTTTCCTTTACGGCAAAGGTCAGTACCATCCACACCAACAACGACCAACGTGATGCTCATCTAAAATCGGCAGACTTTTTTGACGCCGAAAAGTATCCCAATATTCAATTTCAGTCAAAGGCATTTGACGGTAGCACACTTGAAGGTGATTTGACCATCAAAGGAAACTCTAAGCCAGTTATTCTACAAGCCGAGTTCAACGGTATTGTAGAAGATAACTTTGGTAACGCCAAAGCAGGTTTTGAGATGCGTGGCGAAATCAATCGAAAGAATTTTGGCCTCACCTGGAATGGTGTTACGGAAGCAGGCAAGGTAGTGGTAAGTGATACCGTAAAACTGGTTATTGACCTGCAATTGGTAAAAGAGCAATAAAATACCATACTATCAAAATGACAGGTAAGCAAATGCTCGAAAAGCAACCGAAGTCCATAAAGGAAGAAATTGAGTCTCTTTATGGTAGTATTGGTAATTATTACAATGAACTGTTTCAATTATTCGCCGAGCAGCATTACCTGTCAAGACAAGAGCAGAAACCACAGCGTTGGAAAATCAACCAAAACGCAATAAGGCGAATGACTAAAGAGCTAAAAACTTTCGGGATTGATTATGCGGAAGACATCATAAAGGCGGTACATTACGATGCTCAAATATTTTTTGACCAGCAAGAGATTGATGTTTACAATAAAGAACTTGAAAAGTATGATGCTCATTTTCATTCGTTTTGGAATGAGGTAAAGCATCTCTTCGGTTTTTAACTCAGCATATTTTATCTAAATTCTTAATTTTTCTTAACTATATGCTTCTTTTGAATTCCTGCACGTTTGATGCGGTATTCCAATGTGGTAGGTGGCATATCTAGCAATTCCGCTGCACCACCTTCGCCTCTTATTTTGCCATTACAGTATTTTAGGGTGTTGAGCAATAAGCTGGTCTCGGCTTCCTGCATTGTTTGAGGCTCAAAGACGGTTGATTCGATTTTTGAGGGTCCTGGTGCCGTACCTAATGCCAATTGTAAAGTGCTGCCTTTAGAGAGCAGTACGGAACGTTCTATAACGTGTTCCAATTCGCGTACGTTTCCTGGCCAAGGATATTTTTTAATCTGTTTTAGGTCCTCATTGCTTATTTTCTTAATCTTCCTGCCCACTTTTTGGTTGTATTTTTTCAGGAAATGATAGGCCAGTTCTTCGACATCTTCTTGCCGCTCTCGTAGTGGGGGCAAGTGAATAGGGAACACGCTCAACCTGAAATAAAGGTCAGAACGGAAGTTGCCCTCAGCCACTTCGTTTTCCAGGTCTCGGTTGGTAGCTGCGATGATCCGGGCATCCGTTTTTATCACCTTATTGCCCCCTAGCCGTTCAAACTCTTTTTCCTGAATGACCCTTAGCAATTTGGACTGAAGTTCTAAAGGCAACTCGCCGATCTCATCCAGGAATATGGTGCCACCGTGTGCCAGTTCAAACTTACCGATACGTTGTTGTAATGCACCCGTGAATGCGCCTTTTTCGTGACCAAAAAGTTCAGATTCTACCAATTCTTTGGGCAAGGTGGCACAGTTGACCTTGACCAGGGTTTTGACTTTACGAGTAGAGGCCTCATGTAGCGCTCTAGCAACCAACTCCTTTCCAGTGCCGGTCTCACCTGTGAGCAGTACGGTGGTATCGGTATTTTTTACTATATCTATTTTGGCAAACACCTGTTGTATAGCATCGCTAGAGCCTACTATCTTGTGTAGGTTGTAATTCGTCTTCAGCTCTTCCTCCAAATAGTCTTTTTCCTGTTTAAGGCGCTCATTGAGCCCTTTGATATCCCGATAGGCCAAGATTCGGTCCATTGCCAGCCGTATGGATGGCACTATCTTCTCAACCAAATCGCTATGGGCAGCAGTGTAGCTTTCCTTTTTCATACTAAAAAAAGTCATTAAAAGCGTCCTTTGCTGATTCAGTTTTATGGGGGCGATAAGACTGGACTGAATCCCTATTTTCTTATGCAAAATCTTTTTTACACCATCCTTTTCCAGACTTTTCAAAAAAGCTTTACCGTTAAAAAACTGGATTTCCTTATAGTCCAGTGTTCGCCAACTTTTGATAAAAGTCTCCTGGTCAAGATTGATGATGTTGAGAAAGTTATTTTCATCGATGTATTGGTACTCTCTTTTTCCAGTCCGTCGATACCCGTGTCCTTCCACCGTTTTGGTCTGGGCATCGTAGATGGAAAAGGCCAGCATATCAAAGGGCACGGTACCTTGAAAAAGTCTGGCGACAGTCCCAAAATTTTCTTTGGGTTTAAATGACGTTTCAAAAGCGCTTAAGATCCCGGCTTGTAGTGACTTGAATTGTTCACGATCTGCTATGTTTTCATTAGCCAATATGTTGCTCAATGCCACAGAAAGTTGGTCGCAGATGGATTTGAAAAGTGATTGTTGGTGGTCAAATGCGTTTTCTTTTTTACTCCAGAAATAGAATAGACCGATGGTGGTTTTGCCTTTTTCCAGCGGTCCGGCTATGATGCTCTTAAAAGGCGTTTTTTTAGTGTACTTAAAATGGGGATGGTCAAACTGTTCGTAGAGTTCTTTAGCGGAAAGCGCTACCGTTTTTTTTGCCATTACCTTTGAGAGCTCACTCAAGGGCAACCAGCCTACCACATCTGCATCCTGAATTTCTTGACCTACTACTGATGCATCATAACCGTAATCTACAATGAGGTCTCGTTCTTTGTTGTTCTCAAAATCCAGGTGGAACAATCCTGATTCATCAAAGGGAATCACTTTTTGAAGTTTATCAAAAATAGCCCGAACCAGCTCTGGCCCGGTGGTGATATTGGCTATCGCTTCGGTAACGGACAAAAGGTCTTCAGTCTTTTGTTTTTCTTCCAGTACTTGTTCATTGGCCAAAATATTGGCCACTGCGGTTGCCAACTGATTGGCCGTATTTTTAAAGAGAGACAGATTTAATCCATTAAAAAAACCTTTTTTCCTAGATAAAAATTCAAGGTTTCCAATGGGTTTTCCTGATGAATACAACAGCGTTGAAATCCAATCTTCATAGCCTGCCTCTTTGGCGAATTTGGTTCCCCAGTGCTTAGGATACCTTTCAGTCATTTTTTGGATGGACATACGTACGACCTCATGTGATTCATTTCCATATATGTTTTCGTAAACACTTTTAGAGATGGAAAAGGGTTTGCCTACATTTTCTTCATATACCCTTAGTTTACGTACATCTTTATGCGCGTCACCTACTAGATGTCGTAAGGTATCAGCGTCTTCTCGCACAACAATCACCACATCATCAAAACCAAAAATGGGTTTTAAGTTCTTGTATATCCTTCGAAACAAATCCTTGTGGTCATTCACCTGAGCTATAGTTTTGGTTATCTCCAGTAGCTTTTCGGTCTTTTGTTTTTCTTCACGTAGTAGTTCGGTAGCTTTGATGTTGGTAATGGCGATGATAAGCTGGTCGGTAACAGCTTTCAACAAGGTATTGTATTCATTTGATATGGGTTGGTTTTTTAAGTAGTTGAGAAACAAAAAGCCTTTAAGCCCATTTTCGTTTTTCAGGTCAATAACAAGAAATTGGTCATAACCCTGCTCTATTAAATATGTAAGAACCTCTTTACCTACAATTTTTGTAGCATATTCTTTGAAAAAGCCCTTTTGGTAGGAAACGATTAACGGACTTCCTTTTTTTGATATTTGGTCTGCAATTTGTTCAAAACCAGACTTCTTATAGTTGTACTCATTGGTGGGCAATTGGTTTAAAAAAATGTTTCCCGATGAGAGACTTATGGATGGGTCTTGGGTAGCCCAATCAGTAAGTGTATTTCCATCGTCAGAAAGAACGAACAGACCGATGTCGTAAAACCCGAACACAGGCTGTAGCTTGTCCACAATGGTCTTTAAAAGTGTACCGCGCTCCCATTGTGCTGCAAGAGTTGAATTGATATCAAGCAATAATTGATAAGCATCCTTTTTCATATCTCAATATACGAATATTGGGATATATATTATTGTTTATATACGAATAATAGTAGAAGATTTTTGCGCTTTTCTTTTCCTTGCATTAAAAGAACTTGGTAAACATAGCGTCATTATTGCCATTTAGCAAGACTGGCTAAAAAAACATAACATCTGGCACTAAAATAGAATACTATCGTTAAAACTAATCATAGTATGACCACCCTAAAAGAACAACTGTATGTAAAAAATGACTGGGACTCGACTGACCCCTTGAAATATATTATTCCTTCCAACCCATTGCTACTGAAAGTCCAGTACACCAATGGTAAAACCAACCATACTCGGGTGTTTCACTTTGAGGACGCCACGGATTGGCAGCGCGAATACCCTTTGATTCTCGGCACCAAAGAGGGTGCCTTCGGGGAATTTTTGGTCGAAAAAAATGGGGCATTCCGTTTTCACGAAATCGGTTGTTTGGCCGACGCTCTGACCAATCTACTTCACATTCACCTGTTACAGGTACTACGCGAAGAAGAAAAAGAAAATGTGGCCCACTTGTACAATTTGGCCATTAGCCTTATTCGCTTTTTAAAGTCAAAATTCTTTGCAACTAAAGATGCCAACAATAAAAATGAAGCCATCAAACTATCTGCCTACAAACTGAAATGTATCGAAGCCCACGTGACCGATAACATCGCCCGACCCATCACCATCTGCGAACTGTCCCAGATTGCCAAGGTGAGCACTTTTTACTTTGTCCGTGTCTTTAAGGACTGCACAGGTGAAACGCCTTATCAGTACATCACTCGACGCAAGATGGAAAAAGCCAAAACACTGCTTTCTCAGACTTCGGATAAGATTATACAAATCGGTTTTCAGGTGGGTTTTGAAGACCCAGGGCATTTTGCACGGGTGTTTAAAAAGCAATGTGGTCTGACGCCTTCACGATATAGAAAAATGGGTGGTTGAATTACTTCAACAATAGTCGATAAGTGCAAAAATAGGCAAGAACGTGCCGCCCATTCTTTTCAAATTTCAACACAAATCAAAATACTATGTCTTGCAAACCCATTTACCATCTGGTCAATAATTTAAGTACCGCCATACAGTTAAACAATATTATGCTGGTGGCTTCCTATCTCTGCGACCATATTGTCTTGAACATTCGCAACAGCTCGGTCAAGGACTGTGTATATGTGGGGAAGGAAAACTTTTCCAAAGCGTTTCGGGAAATCAAGGCGATAACCACAACACTTTCCTGTCAAGCTCCATCGGTTTGGGAGGTTTCGGATGATTTTAATCTAAAAGTGGTCATTCCCTGTCCTGATGTTGAAAATGACGCTACCGATACTATAGTACACTACCGCACCAACGGTGCAACCATACACAAAATAAATATTGACGGCGCTATGCTCGAAAGACAGGAAATTCCTCACCTCTTTATTTGAGGACACCGCAAGAATGTCCTATTTCAACAAAAAACACTAAGAACGCAACTATACATAAAACGACATTTAGCTATTTCATAAACATCAAAAAAAGCAAATAAAACAATGTTCACATTACCAAAACTTTCATTTGACTACAATGCTCTTGAGCCACATATCGATGCCAAGACGATGGAAATACACCACACTAAGCACCATCAAGGCTACACCAATAAGTTGAACAAAGCCTTGGAAGATAAAGGTGAAGATGGTATTTCCATTAAAGAAATCTTAAAATCAGTTTCAAAGCACGGTACAGCTATCCGAAATAATGGTGGCGGTTACTATAACCATTCCCTGTTTTGGGAAATATTGACACCCAACGGAAAAGGAATGCCATCGGGAAATTTCAAATCCAAGTTTGAAGAAACTTTTGGCACGCTACAAAACTTTAAGGAACATTTCAGCAATGCAGCTGCCACTCGATTTGGTTCGGGCTGGGCTTGGTTGAGTGTTGATGCCAATGGGGAATTATTTGTTTCAAGCACACCTAACCAAGACAATCCCTTAATGGATGTAGTTGAAGAAAAGGGAACGCCCATTCTAGGCATAGATGTCTGGGAACACGCCTACTATCTCAATTATCAAAACCGCAGACCGGACTATATCAACGCCTTTTTCAAGGTCATTAATTGGGAAAAGGTCTCTGGCAACTATGATATAGCTCTAAAAACAAAATCACAAACCACCTAAATATTATTAAAAATGAAATCAAAAATTATTGTAATCGTCCTTTTATTCCAGAGTGCCATCGGATTTGCACAATGGTCACAGTACAATCCAAATCCGAACAACGACCCTGCCAATGCCTCTAAGGAATTATTGAACCCAACAAATCACACCTTGTTGTTAATAGACCACGAAAGCCAGATGGCCTTTGCCGTGGAATCGCAGCCCATAGAGGAATTGCGCAATAACACGGGTTTGATTTCCAACCTCGCCATAGTCTATGAAATACCCACGGTGGTTACCACGGTGGCCGAAAAGTCATTTAGCGGACCTGTATTTCCTGAAATACGTGAGTTTTTTCCAGATGAAAATAAATACATCGACCGCACCACAATGAATTCTTGGGAAGACAAACGTGTGGTGAAAGCAGTGGATGATATTGGAAGAAAGAAACTGGTCATTGCAGGGCTCTGGACAGAAGTCTGCACCCTCTCGGCAGCTTTATCCGCTCTTGAAGACGGATATGATGTCTATGTAATTACAGATGCTTCTGGCGGTGTTTCCCAAGAAGCACACGATATGGCCATTGCCAGAATGATGCAGGCAGGAGTGAAAATGGTAACATCAATGCAATATGCCTTGGAAGTACATCGCGATTGGGCACGCTCGGATAAATATGTGGAAATGAACGAAATCGCCAAACGCTGGGGCGGTGCTTACGGCCTTGGTATCGATTACAAAAAAACCCTGGATAAATGGGAAAAAGAGCACAATGCCAAAAATTAATTTGTTCAAGTTATGAAACAGCTACAAAAACTATTTACCCTAATGCTTTTCGGATGCCTTTTAAGCTGCAACAATTCGGCACAACCTGAACAAGCCGCCGATATGCTATTGACCAACGGCAGCATTGCCATTATGGACGAAGCAAGTACAACGGCACAGGCGATTGCCCTGAAAGACGGTGAGGTATTGGATTATGGCACTACTGAAGCCTTACAAAAATATGTGGGCGATAGTACGCAGACGATTGACCTAGCAGGGCGCACCGTAATTCCTGGGTTGAACGATTCACACCTGCACCTCACCCGTGGTGGACGGTTCTACAACGCCGAACTACGTTGGGATGGGGTAAAAACCCTAAAACGTGCTTTGGAAATGCTCAAAGAACAGGCAGAACGCACACCTGATGGGCAATGGGTACGGGTCATCGGTGGGTGGAGCCCTTTTCAATTTGAGGAAAAACGCTTTCCGACCCCAGAGGAAATCAACGAAGCCACTGGCAATGTACCGACGTACGTACTGTTTCTTTATAGTCGAGGCTGGCTCAATCAAGCTGCTTTGGATGCCTTGGGAATAGATGAAAATACTGAAGCACCAGTAGGCAGCACCTTTGAAAAAGGGCCAGATGGAAAATTGACAGGCGTACTGCTCGCAGAACCCAATCCCGGTATTCTATATGCCCGCATTGGAGCACTACCGCCAATGTCACAAGAAGAAATGCTTAATAGCACCAAGCAGTTTTACAGGGAATTGAATCGTCTTGGATTGACCAGTGGCATTGATGCCGGTGGCGGTGGGCATAAGTTTCCCAAGGATTATGTCGGCACCAAAACACTTGCTGAGCAGGGCGGAATGCCCTTGAGGCTTTCCTACTACCTATTTCCACAAAATATTGGAGACGAATACGCAGAGTTTGAAGAATATATGGCCAACAACGAAATATTTCACGATGGTGCTATCCACTTGGAGCACGGTTACGAACTGGATGGCGGTGGTGAATTTCTAGTCTGGAGTGCTGGTGATTTTGAAAACTTCCTGGCGCCTCAGCCCTTATTGAAAGACCGTCCGACCTGGCGCAAGGATTTAAAGGAAGTGGTCACACTTTTGGTAGAGAATAAATGGCCATTCCGCATCCACGCCACGTATGGCGAGACCATTGCCAATATGCTGGATGTTTTTGAAGAGGTCAATGCCGAGACCAACAATGGCTTTGCCAACATCCGTTGGTGTTTTGACCACGCAGAAACGGTTCAGGATGCCCAGTTGCAGCGTATCAAGGCGCTCGGTGGTGGTATTGCGGTACAGGCTCGAATGGCGTATGCCGGGGAATATTTTGTGGAACGCTACGGTCAGGAAAAAGCACAATTTGCCCCGCCCATCAAAAAGATTTTGGAAATGGGCATCCCTATTGGAGCAGGTACGGACGGTACCCGAGTGGCAAGCTACAACCCGTGGGCAGCTTTGTACTGGATGGTCAGCGGTAAGACCGTGGGTGGTTTAAAATATATGGATGATGCCAATTTGCTTTCGCGGAAGCAAGCCTTGAAACTCTACACCCAAGGCAGTGCTTGGTTTTCCCAAGAAGAAGATGTTAAAGGAACACTCGAAAAAGGAAAGTACGCAGACCTCGCTGTATTGTCCAAAGATTACTTCACCATTTCTGAAGAAGAAATCCCGACCCTTACCTCGGTACTGACTATTACAGATGGAAAAGTAGTGTATGCCTCAGCCGAATATGCCGAAATGAATCCTGAATTGCCCAAGATTATACCTAACTGGTCACCCGTGATTCATTATGGTGGCTACCAACATGAATAGTGAAAATGAAAAAAAGATGGCTCAACATATTGAAAACTGGTTTTTCCACAGAGCGCTACCATTGGGTAATGCTTTTTTATCGTGTGTTGGTTGCCTTTGCGATAATTCGTATACACGGATGGAAAAAGATAACCGGATTTGAAGAAGAGGTACTGCACATTCCCGACCCTTTTGGTTTTGGGGGATATACGGCTACTGTGATGGCCATTCTTTCCAACGTAGTCTGTTCGGTATTTGTGGCTTTTGGATTGTTCACCCGATTGGCTGCTTTTGGAGCGATGATGGTTCCACTTATAGGGTTGCTCGTCATACACATTGCAGACCCCTGGCCAGCAAAAGATGCGCCTTGGATGTACTCGCTGGCATTTTTGGTTATTCTATTGATGGGTCCTGGAAAGTATTCTTTGGATAACTGGATGTATAAAAAATTAAAGAACTAATGAGACAATTTATTCCCTTATTATTTGCGGTCGTTGCGGGAGGCGTATTGCCAATTCAGGCAAGCCTTAACGTTGAACTCGGTAAAAGTGTACACCAACCCATTTTTGCGGCTTTCGCCTCATTTTTGATTGGTTCCATTGGACTCATACTCTATTTGTTTATCATCAAGTTTGACTTTGCTACGCTTACCAATGTCAGGCAAGTGCATTGGTCGGTATGGACAGCAGGTTTACTTGGTGCGTTCTATGTGGCTGCGGTCATCATCCTTACGCCCAAGCTGGGTACCGCACTCACCTTCGGTTTAATTGTTACTGGACAAATGCTCATTTCGTTGGTCGTTGACCAGTTCGGTTTTATGGGTGCACCCGTTCACACCATAAACTGGCAACGATTGCTAGGTGTAGCACTGCTTATTGCAGGTGTAATTCTCATTAGAAAATTTTAGCACTATGAAAAATTCCAACCAAACCCGTAGAAAATTTATCCGAAATACTGCTTTGGGAACGCTAGGGATGGCAACAATTCCAGCCTTGGCGTATCACTTTCGTGAAACAAGAAGTGATTCTAATCTAGAATCTGCCACATCTGCTTTGAACAATAGCGCTTCCAATGTGGTCACTCGAAAAAACATCGCCTCTTTAGCACCGAATGACCCTGAGATAAAATTATTAAAGGATGCCGTTGGAATTATGCGCGAAAAAAGTCAAAAATGGCCGTTAGACCCTTCCGGATGGAGTGAAAATGGTGCTTTGCATACCAAGTTTTGTGCAACCATAGAATTCACCTACCAGGTACATTACAGTTGGTTTGTCTGGCCCTGGCACCGTGCCTATCTCTGGACTTTGGAAAAAAAATTGCAGTATGCCGTACAAGAGCCACAGTTGGCCTTGCACTATTGGGACTGGACAAAAGACCCACGCATTCCACAGCATTTTCAGGGAGATAAGACCAATCCTTTTTTTAACGATACACGGATGGCATATCCCGAGGATATCATCCCTCTGGACTTTATGAATTTAGGACCTGCTCTTCGTACACAACAGTTCTTCACATTTGGCGGCTATCCCTTTCCATCCAACGGCAAAGGCCCTCAGATTGACGGACTGGCCGAGCAGAGTTTCCATAACAATATCCATAATTGGATAGGTGGTGAGATGGCTGGTTTTGTAGGTGCTGGCTACGACCCTATTTTCTACGGGCATCACGGTAATTGTGATCGCTTCTGGGAAGCCTGGCTAAATGCGGATGATTCCCATCAAAATCCTATCGAAGAAGAATGGCTAGAAAAAACCTTTTACTTCACCGATGAAAAAGGGAAACCAATGGAAATAAAGGTTAAAGACGTATTAGATACGGAAAAATTGGGCTATCGTTTCGCTGACCTTGACTTCAGTAACGAATATTATGAACCAATGGAAGATAAAATCGTTCCTACTCGAGAATTGGTCACTGCATCAGCTGTCTACAATAGCAATTTAGAAGACGAAAAGAAGACCCAACTGTTGCAGAAAATCAATGTCGAAGATTCCGCTTTCGTTCAGTTAAAATTTGAACGGGCGCAACTGCCCTATATGCCGTTTTGCGCACGGGTATTCTTCACCTTTGGTGAAACTAACCTCGACACCTACAACATCAACTGTAAGTATATCGGCACCTTTACCATATTACCCATTACTTCGGCCGAAAAGGGATTGCTCGAAAGAGATGTCTATATGAATGTGGAAATCACAAAGGGCATCGCCCAACGCATAGCCGATAACCAGGAAATCAAGGTGCTTTTTGAACCCGTACAGGTTCGTGGACGTGAAATTCCCGATGAACCGCTGCAACTGAAAGACATCACCTTTAAAATTTTGGAAGGATGAGCCAGTTAACCAAAATAATGCTCGCATTTGTCGGTTTGGTGCTTCTTGCTATTGGAGTGGCTTATATGACGTGGTTTGGCTTGCCCTTACAAAAGAATGATAGACATTCTATAACAGAAACTACCAGGATTAAAATGGACTTGCCACAACAGGCATTGACCAATCAGTTTGGGGAAGCCGTAACCGAAAAGGAACTGGAAAATAAGATATATGTAGCGGATTTCTTTTTTACCTCTTGCCCAACCATTTGTCCAAAGATGGCCAACAATATGGTCAGTGTCCAAAATATCTTCAAGAACAATCTCGATGTCTTGTTGGTATCACACACTATCGACAACACTACGGATTCTATACCTCGTTTAAATGCCTACGGTAAAAGATATGGCGCCATCAAGGATAAATGGCATCTGGTGACCGCCAATGACCAGGATGCTATCTACGATTTGGCGAAGGAGTACTATGTAACCGCCGTTCAAGATAAAAATACGTCGGGCAGTTTTGTACACGATGGCAGTTTTATACTGGTCGATGCTCAAAAGAATATCCGTGGTATCTACGACGGCACGGACAAAGCTGCAACCGAAGTCTTAATCAAGGACATCATAACCCTGCTCAATGAATGAGAAAATTTCAGTTTATAGGGTCTTGCCTCATTTTTGGCTTTCAGTTGAGCATCAATGCACAATACAATTTTGGGTTGTTACGACAGAGCGATGATGTCTCTTTTCTAAAGAAAAAAGAGGATAAAACGACCTATGACAACTTCAAATACGTATCCCTTGGTGAAAGAACTTATCTATCCTTTGGGGGCAGCAACCGCTTTCAATATGAGTACTTTGACAACCAAAATTTCGTAAACGGTGATACCGACGGTTGGCCACTCAACCGAGCAATGCTGCACGCTGACTTCCGATTCGGTAACAACTGGCAGGTGTATGCCGAACTGGCAAGCAGTACCATTTTTTCCAAAGAAAACCTCTCGCCTGTCGATAGGGATGAGTTTGCATTGAGCCAGGCGTTTGTGGCGTTCAGGTCAAAAGGGTGGTTTGCCCATTTAGGTCGGGAGGCCTTACGATATGGCAGCCGAAGGCTGGTCGCACCCAATGAAGGACCCAATGTGCGTCGCTATTTTGATGGGATACGTACGGGTTATTCTAAAACCCATTTTTCCTTGGAAGCTTTGTACTACCAACCTGTTGCGGTAGTTCCCTACGGATTTGACAATGAAGCATTAGATGGTGACGAATACCTGACTGGGGTATATGGCACATTTGAAAATAACAAGAAAACGTTTGGGCTGGATGCCTATTACCTCTTCCAAAAACAAGCTAGAGGTGTCTATGAAGCAGGTATTTCTGAAGAACATCGAAGTTCTTTTGGCTTGAGGCACTTTGGGAACATCGGCAACTTTTTCTTTGACAATGAAGGGGTTTTTCAATGGGGTGCTTTTGGCAATGGAAATATCCAGGCCTGGACACTTTCCACTAAGCTCAATTACATCATTCCAGTTGGTGAAAACCGTTGGGATTTTGAATTGAAAGCCGAAATCATCACCGGTGACGATGACCCTACGGATAACGAATTGAATGCTTTTAATGCCCTTTATCCAAGAGGTGCCTATTTTGGACGTGTGGCACAGTTTGGCCCATCCAACTTAATCGATATACATCCTGCCGTAACCTATTTTATGGGCAATTGGTTCTTCAATTTCGATTACGTATCCTTTTGGCGGGAGTCCACTCAAGATGCAGTGTACGGGGCTGGTCTGAATCTGGCCTTTCCAGATGTGAATGATGCATCCTTTATTGGCCATCAGTTCGGTGCGGTAATCAATTGGCAGGTCAACACCTTTTTCACTCTCGAATTGGAATCCAATTACATTCTTCCTGGTGATTTTCTAAAAGAGAGCAGCCTCGACAACAAACTGCTACATATCGTCTTTACTTCAGAATTAAAATTTTAAATCTATATGAGAAACTATAACATCATACCAATACTCTTCCTTTTCTTATTGATTTCCTGCGGGGAAAAACAGGAAAATACACAGGCACCGCCACCACAATTTTCAGTGGTGACCATAGCTTCACAAGACATTACAGGGTTCCAATACTTACCAGTAAGCATAGAAGGGGTAGAAAACATAGACATTCGCCCCAGAATTGAGGGCTTCATTCAAGCCATTTATGTGGATGAAGGGCAACAGGTCAAAAAAGGTGACCGACTCTTCAAGCTGGAAACCGAATCGCTTAATGAGGAAGCCAATGCGGCCAAGTCAGCCATCGATGTAGCCAAGGCGCAGGTCATCGCTGCCGAAGTGGAAGTACAGAAACTGATTCCTTTGGTCGAGAAGGACATTATTAGTCCTAAAGAATTGGAAACTGCCAAAGCCAATCTGGCCGCTGCCGAATCCCAATTGGTTCAGGCAAGCAGTTCCTATCGTAGCGTTCAGGAAAATGTGAATTATCAAAACGTGACCAGTCCTGTAGATGGTGTCGTAGGGCGTATCAATTACCGACAGGGTTCCCTGGTGGGACGTACCGAAGTAGAACCCTTGACCACGGTATCCAACGTGACTAATGTGTACGGTTATTTTTCCCTGAACGAAAAAAATTATTTCCAGTTTTTGGATGAAACCGAAGGGAACACCTTGGAAGAAAAGATTAAAAATTTCCCCGAAATCACTTTGGTTCTTGCCAACGAATCGGAATACAAGCACAAGGGCAAAATACAGACCACTACGGGTCAGATTGACTCGGAAACGGGAGCCATAAGCTTTAGGGCCATCTTTCCCAATCCAGACCGCTACCTTACCAACGGTAACAGCGGACAGGTAAAAGTACCCACCACTTATCGCAATGCGCTGATAGCCCCGGCAACTGCCACTTTTGAAACCCAAGGTGTGACCCACGTGTATAAGTTGGGAGCGGACAGCGCCTTGGTTTCCACCTCTATCACCCTTCAAAGTACGGTGGATAATTTGGTGGTACTGGAAAGCGGACTGACCGCTGGCGACCGCATCATCGCAGCAGGCATATCGAATGCAAGACACGGCATAAAGGTGGTTCCGCAGGAAATGCCCTTGGATAGTGTCTTGTCAAGTTACAATCAAGTTTTTAAACAATAATCGAGATGCTACAGACCTTTATCAGACGGCCGGTTTTATCCACAGTGATTTCCATTATCATTTTGATGCTGGGGTTATTGGGGCTTACCAGTTTACCCATCACGCAGTATCCCGATATTGCACCGCCCACCATCTCGATTGCCACGAGTTTTCCGGGAGCTAATGCACAAACCATTTTAGAAAGTGTCATCATTCCCATTGAAGAGCAGGTCAACGGTGTTGAGGGAATGGACTATATCACATCCACAGCCAGTAATGATGGTAGTGCTACCATTACGGTTTATTTTAAACAAGGTGTTGACCCAGACATAGCAGCAGTAAACACCCAAAATAGGGTGGCACGAGCCAATGCTGTACTGCCAGCGGAAGTCATACAAAACGGGGTCATTACCCAAAAGCAGCAGACCAGTGCTTTGATGTACTTTTCGTTCTATTCTGACAATGAAGACTATGATGCCACGTTCGTTCAAAATTATTTGAACATCAACGTTATACCGGAACTACAGCGTATCAGTGGTGTGGGTTCGGTCGATGTTTTTGGCGACAAGAACTACGCCATCAGAATATGGCTAAAACCTGAAATGTTGGTGGCACATAACCTGGTACCTGCCGATGTGGTCGGTGCTATAAATGAGCAAAGCCTTGAAGCTGCGTCAGGTTCATTGGGGCAAAATTCAGGTAATCCATTTGAGTATGTGCTTCGGTACAAAGGCCGCTATAAAACCCCAGACGAATATGGAAGTATTATTATCCGCACTTTGGAAAATAACCAGTTTCTACGGTTGCGCGATGTGGCGGAAGTGGAACTGGATGCCTTTTCCTATACCTTGGTCTCGCAAACCAATACATACCCAGGGGTCAATGCAGGGATTTTCCAGACAGCGGGTTCCAATGCACAAGAAATCATTGCGGCGATAGAAGCCAAGTTTGATGAGCTCGAACCCAATTTCCCGCCAGGGATAGATTACATTATCAATTACAACATCAATGATTTTTTGGAGGCATCCATTGAAGGGGTCATCAGTACTTTGATTGAGGCCTTTATACTAGTGTTCATCGTGGTATTTATTTTCCTTCAGGATTTTCGTTCTACCTTGATACCCGGTATTGCTGTTCCAGTTTCCATTGTGGGCACATTTTTCTTTTTGAGCCTGCTGGGATATTCACTCAACCTATTGACCCTGTTTGCCCTTATCCTTGCCATTGGTATTGTGGTGGATGATGCGATTGTGGTGGTCGAGGCAGTGGAGGCCAAACTGGAAGGTGGGGAACGCAATCCAAGAAAAGCCACCGAATCGGCAATGGGTGAGATTTACGGAGCCATCATCTCGATTACATTGGTGATGGCCGCAGTGTATATTCCAGTAACTTTCCTAACGGGTCCAACAGGAGTGTTTTATGAACAATTTGGGGTAACGCTTATCGTGGCCATCCTAATATCGGCTGTCAATGCCCTTACTTTAAGTCCAGCGTTGTGTGCCTTGCTTCTCAAACCTGAAAAAGAGGAACACGGCAGAAAACCATCCTTGCTACAGCGATTCTCAAAAGCCTTTAATGCTGGTTTTTCGGTGGTCGTCAATCGTTATGCTACAGGCATACAATGGCTTTGGAAATACAAATGGGTCAACCTTGGTATCCTGGTCTTGGCTGGTTTTGTCATCTATTTAGTCAACCAAAGTATTCCTTCCGGATTTGTGCCTACCGAAGACCGTGGTGTCATATTTGTGAATGCCGAGCTTCCACCTGGTGCCTCACTCGACCGAACAGTAGCCGTGATGGAAGAACTCTACACCAAGGCGGATGCCATAAATGGGATAGAAAATATTTCCTTTATCAACGGAAGAAACTTCTTTTCTGGAGCTGGAGGTTCGTATGCCCTCGGATTTATGACCTTACTGCCTTGGGAGGAACGGGAAGGTGATGAAAGTATGAACATCGATGCCATCATAGGTCAGTTGTTCGGGGTCTCATCCACCATCAAGGACGCTCAGTTCGTCTTTTTTGAACCGCCACAGATTCCTGGTTTTGGTTCTTCGGATGGATTTAGTGTGGTGGTTCAGGACCGTTCAGGCGGAGCCTTTGTAGAACTGGACAAAAATGTTCGGGACTTTTCTGAAAAGTTGGGCCAACGACCAGAAATCCTATTTGCCCAAAATAGTTTTAGCACGGCTTTTCCGCAGTACGAAATGGAACTTAATGTTCCTAAAATCAAAGCAGCCGGACTTTTGGTGAGTGATGTGCTAGGGGCAATGCAGGGCTATGTGGGCGGAATATACGCGGCCAATTTTAGTCGCTTTGGGAAACAATATCGTGTGTACGTGCAATCATCACCAGAATACCGTGAGGTCGAGGAAGATGTAGACCAACTTTTTGTACGGAACGCTTCGGGGGAAATGGCACCCGTCAGTGAATTTGTGAATTTTAAACGAATTTATGGGCCACAGTCGGTCAACCGTTTTAACCTCTTTAACGCAGTGACCATTAATGGTGCAGCGGCACCAGGATACAGCTCAGGGGATGCCATTACTGCGGTCAATGAGATAGCAGCTTCGTTACCACAAAATTATACCATTGATTTTTCCGGACTGACAAGGGAAGAAGTCAATGCTTCAAGTCAGGTCATTTTGATTTTCCTGTTGAGCTTGTTATTTGTCTATTTTCTGTTATCAGCCCAGTACGAAAGTTACTTAATAACATTTGCCGTAATTTTTTCACTTCCCATAGGTATCGCTGGAGCTTATTTATTCACCTGGCTTACAGGACTCGAAAACAACATCTATTTTCAAATAGCCTTGGTAATGCTCGTGGGGCTATTGGCAAAAAATGCGATTCTTATTGTTGAATTTGCCATTCAATCCAGAAAAGCGGGAAAATCGATTGTGGAAGCGGCCATTGAAGGCGCAAAAGTGCGCTTACGCCCTATTTTGATGACTTCATTGGCATTTATCGCAGGGCTAATGCCCCTTGTGCTTGCTTCAGGAGTAGGCGCCATAGGGAACCGTTCCATCGGTACAGGAGCAGCAGGCGGCCTATTGGTGGGAACACTGGTTGGGGTTTTTGTCATTCCCATTCTCTTTATTGTCTTTCAGTCGTTACAAGAACGCTTGGGAAAAAGTAGTGTTGAACCTTCAAACACCCAAGTGCAATGAAAACAAAAGCAATCATAAAATTTTCTGTTATAGTTGGCATATCATTATTGCTCAATGGGTGTTTCGTGGCCAAGAACTACGAACGCCCCGAACTGGAAACAGTTGATTTGTACCGTAATTTTTCAGAGAACGATACCACTAGCATTGCCACAATGCCTTGGAATGAATTGTTTACCGACCCTGTACTTCAAGAACTCATTGCCAGAGGGCTGCAGAACAACTATGACCTCAAAATAGCCTATCAGCAGGTGCTTGCCGCAGAAGCCTATTACAAACAGGGGAAAGCAGGCTATATTCCCATTGTTGACCTGAGTGCATCGGTAACCTCTTCAGAATTTGCCGATAATAGTGCCTTGGGACAACAGTTTGCAAATATCGGCGGGAACAATGGTGGTGGACCCAGCGGAAGACTCGAACAATATGACCTTACCACCAATCTTAGTTGGGAAGCCGATATTTGGGGGCGCATCCGCGGAAATAAACGTGCTCTGGGAGCTGCTTTCCTGCAAAGTGAAGCCGTACGGCGGGCAGTTCAAACCGAATTGGTGGCCAGTATCGCTTCGGCCTATTATCAGTTATTGGCATTTGATGCCCAATTGGCTATTGCTGAAAAGACGGTTAAAGTAAGGCAGAAAAGCTTTGAGACTATCCAGAGTTTGAAAGCGTCGGGCGAAGAGACCGAAGTAGCCGTAAAACAGACCGAAGCCCAATTGGTCACTGCGGAGATATTGGCCATTGACCTAAGGCTGCAAATCGTCTTATTGGAAAATACATTGAGTATCCTGTTGGGTGAATCACCAAAAGAAATTGAAAGAGGGCAGCTTGCTCAACAAGAGGTGCTTACCGATTTTAGCGTAGGGCTTCCTTCCCAATTGCTTCGCAATCGCCCAGATGTGATACAGGCAGAGTACAATCTTATCAACCGCTTTGAGCTGGTCAATGTAGCACGCGCCGATTTTTATCCAAAAATTACTCTGAGTGCCTCAGCAGGTTTCCAGAGCTTGGCATTTGGGGATTGGTTCGAGAGTGCTTCCTTCTTTAACAATTTGGTAGCAGGTCTTGCCCAACCCTTGTTGAACCAACGCCAGATTCGCACCCAGTTTGAAGTGGCAAAGGCTCAAAAAAAAGAGGCGCTGTTCAACTTTAAGAACACTTTATTGATTGCAGGTCAGGAAGTCTCAAATGCAATGGCTACCTACAAAGCCGAAAGTGAAAAATACATTCTTCGGGAAACACAGGTGTTGGCCTTGACCGATGCCGCAGATTTCTCAACAGAACTATTGGTGAATGGTTATGCCAATTATCTCGAGGTATTGCGAGCCAATGATGAACAACTCGCAGCACAGTTGGAACTCATCAACACGAAGTATTTACAATTAAACGCCATTGTTTCACTCTATCAGGCCCTTGGTGGTGGATGGCAATAATTCCTTACCAATGCAGACCAGTCCCGCAGACCGATTCATACAGTTCATAAACCAAGGTTTTTCAAAACCTTATGCAAAAGGATTGGTGCTATTGGTGATGGTGGTGATTGCGTTGGTTTGGGCCAATTCCCCATTTTATGAAAGTTATGACCATTTTTTTCATAGACCGTTCAGCATTGGTTTTGAAGGATTTGACCTAACGGAACCCGTACACATCTGGATAAACGATGGATTGATGGCCATTTTCTTTTTTTCCGTGGGGCTTGAAATCAAAAGAGAAGTTTTGCAGGGCGAATTGTCCTCATTTCGCAAGGCAATATTGCCCGTGGTAGCCGCTTTAGGCGGAATGCTCATTCCTGCCTTGATTTTCTTGGCATTTAACTACGGAACGGAAGCTCAGAAGGCGTGGGGTATTCCGATGGCTACTGACATTGCCTTTGCCTTGGGACTAATCACTTTATTGGGTACGTTTGTTCCTTCTAAATCAAAGACCTTCCTTACTGCCCTGGCAACTGTAGATGACTTGGAGGCCATTCTGGTCATTGCTTTCTTTCTCACGCCTTTTATCGATGTTCAAAGTCTTATCGCAGCATCGATTTATTTAGGGGCTATGGCTATCGCCAACTATGCAGGTGTGCGTAATATGTGGTTCTATTTGATTGTGGGCATATTGGGATTATGGTTGGCCCTTTTGCTTTCGGGCATTCACGCTACTTTGGCAGGTGTGTTGGGGGCATTTACCATTCCTGCTACTCGAAAAATAACCGAAAAAGAGTATCAGGACCATTTAAGGGAATGGACGGCAGACTTCGATACTACCTGTGCTGCCCCACAATCCTTGCTAAGTCATCACCAAGAGGATATCATCTCAAAAATAATCATTGAAAGCAAACGAGCGGGTACGCCCTTGCAACGTATTGAAAGAAAGCTGAGCCCTTTAGTCAACTTTTTGGTGTTACCGCTTTTTGCATTGGCGAATGCCGGTGTGCGGATTGAGGGCGATATTATGGAAATGCTGTTGCATCCCGTGAGCTTGGGTATTATCTGCGGCCTTCTTATTGGTAAGGTATTGGGCGTTTCCTTGTTTACCTATCTCTCATACAAAAGTAAAATTGCCGTGCTTCCACAAGGTGCTGGTTGGAACCAAATTGTCGGGATGGGGCTTTTTGCGGGAATCGGTTTTACGATGTCGCTATTTATCGCAGAATTGGCACTCGAAGATGAAGCACTCTTGGCAAAAGCCAAGGTAGGCATACTGGTGGCTTCCTTTTTGGCCGCAGTGATAGGATACCTATGGTTCATAATATTCAAGAAAAAACAGAATGTTCAATAAAATGTATTTAAAATGAGAGCAATTGTATTTGCAACGATAGTGTCCGTAGCGATGTTTGCAACGGCACAAAAGAAGTCAGAAAAGAAATTGTCCAAATCAGCAGAGTTGATGGAAAGCCTTTTGGAAATTGATGAAACGGTTCCCAAATCCTTATTGGAGCGTTCGGAAGGCATCATTATCATTCCTGGTCTTGTCAATGCGGGTTTTCTTGTGGGTGGTAAGCGCGGAAAAGGCATTGCGACCATTTTTGAAGATGATGGCACTTTGGCCAAACCTGTTTTTGTTCAGTTGACCGGAGGCAGCATCGGATTTCAGGCTGGTGTCCAGTCCATTGATTTGGTGCTCTTGGTAAAGTCCAAAGAGACTTTGCTTACGTTGGGAAAATCGGACTTTACTCTGGGTGGCGATATTTCGGTTGCTGCAGGCCCGATAGGTCGAAATTCCTCTGCCCGCACCAACGAGGATTTTTCTGCCGAAATCATATCCTATTCCAAAAGTAAAGGCCTTTTTGCGGGTATAAGTCTGGATGGTGCGCTGCTCAAAGTGGATAAAAAACTGAACAGGGATTTCTATGGAAAGAAGGTCAACATTACCCTGAAGCTTTCCGAAGAGAAAAAAATCAAAAATGATGAATACACAAGACTTACCGAAGTCTTAGCCAAAGTACGTCAATGATAAATGGATGGCAAGATTCTCTAAGTAGGGAAAAAGTGTCCTAGAAAGGATTAAAAATAAACCGCATATTAAAAAAATCATATCAATAACTGAAAAAATGGAAAAAATAGACATCGGAATCCACGAAGGCAACCGCGAGAGCGTGGCCTATTCCCTGAACACCTTACTTGCTGACGAGCACGTGCTGTACATCAAAACCCGAAATTACCATTGGAACGTCAAGGGGCTGTATTTCCGTTCCCTGCATTCCTTTTTTGAGGAACAGTACGACGAATTGGAAGAAATCATTGATGATTTGGCAGAACGCATCCGCACCATTGGGCATTTTGCCGTAGGGTCGATGAAGGATTATATCCAATTAGCAAGACTTCTAGAAACCAATCATTTGGACGGTAGTGCCGAAACAATGCTCGAAAACCTCTTGGCCGACCACGAGACCATCATCCGAATTGCAAGGAAAGATTTGGAAGAGCAGGCCGAAAAATTTAAGGATGCCGGTACCAGTGACTTCGTGACAGCTATAATGGAAAAGCACGAAAAAATGGCCTGGATGTTACGTTCATATTTAGGATAGATAGATGGAAAGGAAAATCAAAATAGTAGGACTGGGTGGTTCACTTAGAGAAAACTCAACAAGTCTAAATGCCCTTGAAATTGCCTTAAACGGTGCAATGGGGCAAGGTGCGGAAACCCATTTGCTCGACCTTTATAAGTTGGAACTTCCAATGTACCGACCCGAAGAAAAAACAATGCTACATCCGTAGAGACCTTGATTGAAACTGTTAGGGAAGCAGATGCGATGATTTGGTGCAGCCCGTTGTATCACGGTTCAGTAAGCGGTTCTTTTAAAAATGCCATTGATTGGTTGGAATTGCTCAATAAAAACGCAAAGGGCTATCTATCTAACAAAATTGTTGGATTGATTAGCACCGCAGGCGGTACCCAAGGCTTACAGGACATCAACACAATGGAATTTATGGTAAGGGCATTGCGGGCGTGGGCAGTTCCCTTGGTGATTCCCGTGGCACAGACCTGGAAGATTTTTGATGAACAAGGTAAACTCAAGGATGAATCTATACGGAACAGTTTAGAGCAGTTGGGAAAAGAGGTATTTTTGGCTGCCCGACAAATGGCTAAAACCGGGACCTGCGACTACGATAAAGCCACTATAGATTACGCATCCAAGTAAGAACAATAGCAATAAACGTACAGTACGACAACTTCAATCAAGTATTGCCCTTGATTTTAGGTGAATTTTATGAAAGCTATAAAACGCTAATTAAAATCAATATTCACTAAAAATCATAGAAAAATGGCAAGTAACAGAGGCGTAGTTTACAAAGGGGCTTGGGACCTCCAGGTAGCCGATATCCCATATCCTACCTTTCAAGACCCAAGAGGAAAAGATATTCACCATGCGGTGATTATCAAAGTCGTATCGACCAATATATGTGGTAGTGACCAGCATATTTTTAGAGGGCGTTTTGTAGTTCCGGAAGAGCACGTACTCGGTCACGAAATTACCGGGGAAGTGGTTGAAAAGGGCAAGGATGTGGAATTTTTGGAAATTGGGGACATTGTTTCCGTACCCTTCAATGTATCGTGTGGCCGATGCCGTAACTGTAAAAAAGGCAACACCGATGTCTGCGAAACAGTCAACCCAGATGCCCCAGTTGGTGCTTATGGCTTTGACCTTGGTGGATGGTTGGGTGGCCAGGCAGAATACTGTTTGATACCCTATGCAGATTTTCAACTGCTTAAATTCCCAGACCGAGACCAAGCCCTGGAAAAGATTCTTGACCTTACTTTGGTTTCCGATATCCTTCCCACAGGCTATCACGGTGCGTTCGCAGCTGGGGTGACTACAGGTTCAACCGTATATATTGCTGGGGCTGGCCCAGTAGGCAGATGTGCGGCAGAGTCGGCCAAGCTTTTGGGTGCATCCTGTGTTATCGTGGGCGATATGAACAAAGACCGTCTTGAACTGGTCAAACAGGCTGGGATGGAAACGGTAGACCTGACCCTTGATGCCACCATCGCAGAGCAGATTGAACAGATACTCGGTGTCCCTGAGGTAGATGCCGGCGTGGATGCAGTGGGTTACGAAGCCCACGGCCACGGTGATGAAGACTACAATGCCGAAAATCCCAATGCAGTTATCAATGACCTTTTTGATGTGGTACGTGCCAGCGGTGGCATTGGTATCCCTGGTATCTATGTTCCCGCCGACCCAGGAGGACGGGACGAAACTGCCAAAAAAGGGAAACTTACCGTGGATTGGGGCAAAGGCTGGTTAAAATCCCTTAGAATCCAGACCGGTATGGCACCTATTGGCAAGTACAATTTCCAGATTATGCAGGCCATTCTTTGGGACCGGATTTCGATGCAAACCATAATGAATCCCGAGGTCATCACCTTGGATGAAGCACCTGAAGCCTATCAAAAATTCTCAGATGGTTCAAGTAAAAAATATGTCATTGACCCACACGGAATGTTCAGGGACAAGGTTGTTGGAATAAACAAAAAGGCAGAAACTGTTTAGTTAGGTTGGTTGATTAGTTAGAACGTATGCTGGCGGCAAACTTCTTCGCTGCTGGCATACTTATCCTGTTTCACTATAAAAATTCATAATGCATTTAAAAACTAAAGACTTAAAAATCGGCGACCTACTCGGTATCACAAGTTCCACACTATGCTTAGTGCACTGTCTTGCTGTCCCTATACTCTTAGGGGTTTCGGGTTTGAACCACAATCACGGTATTGACTATTGGCTTTTTGACATCTCGCTTATACTGTTGAGCTTTATTGGCCTTAAAATGGTTTGCTCTACGTCGTCAAAGCGTATTAAACTGGCATTGTTTGGGTTCTTTGGTTTACTGGTATCCTCTCAACTGTTTGGATATTTTTCTGTTCATAGCCTCGAATGGGCTTGCATTGGCTATTTGGGTTCCTTGGGACTTATAAGCACACATTTCATTCATCTAAAAAGCTGTTGCATAAAACCAAGAGAACTTAAAAATTAAAAAAATCTACGATGAAAAGTTACAGTTTCAAACGTAGCATCCTTTTAATATGTGTTTTGGTTATGGTAACCCATATTGCAAAACCACAATCTACTAAGAAAATGGAAGCAAAAACAATTCATATTGGCGTCATTGACCTGTCTTTTTATAAGGTGGTAGGGGCATTGGTTGAAAAATTCTTGCAGGACGAAGGTTATCAAACAACGGTCACCTATGGAACACACGCCAACATTTTTCCAAAAATGGCATCAGGGGACATTGACCTCTTGGTGGCCGCTTGGCTGCCCAACGCCCACGAGGATTACTGGACCAAGTTCCAGAATGACGCTACGATATTAGGAACCTTATACACCGAAGCCAAATTATTCTGGGCGGTTCCCGATTACATCCCCATTGAGAAAGTCGAAAGTGTGGGAGATTTGACCCGTGCAAGTGTGAAGCAGAAAATGCGAATGGAAATCATCAATGTTGGGCCCGGTTCAGGGCTGGAAACCAAATCCCTTGAGATGATGGATGCCTATGGGCTTCAAGACGAGGGTTATTCCATCAGAACTGGCTCGGCAGAAGAATGGTCAGGTCAGCTTCAAGTGGCATATCCATTGAAGGAATGGCTGGTTGTTCCGTTATGGCAGCCGCAATATCTAAACCAACAATACAAAATGAGAATACTGAAAGAACCCAAACTACTGCTGGGTGCTGAGGATACTGCACACTTGATTGGCAACAAAACCTTTGCCAATGGTCTTAATGACGAAACAAAGTCGCTTCTGGAAGGTATAAAGCTGACCATTGAAGAAGTAAGTGAAATGGATTACCAACTCAACATCGAAAAAAAGTCGTTGGAATTCATAGCGAACGAATGGCAGGCTAAATTGAAGAAGAAGGAATAACTATTTCCAAGAAGTTTATCCAACATTGGCAAAAATGGCTTAGAAACGAAATAGGGTTCAGGCTAGATTTATAGCTAAAACTTGGCTGTGACCATATCACTGTCTAGTAAGATTTTTCAAAAAACAAAAGTTCAACTTAAATGATTTAAAATGAAAAGAAATGTAAAATATCTAACAGCATTGCTCGGCATTGCTGCTATAGTCTTTATGGTGTATTCCTGTAATGAGGCACATTCTGCACCGAATAATACCAAAACTCTGGACAGCAACGTCGCAGCAGAAAAGGCACCACAGGACTACACTAAGGAACTACGACCTGAAGATGTGACTTTTATAATGGTAGATTATTTGGAAGGACTTATCAACGGGGTACATTCCATTACACCAGAAACCTTTCAAAAAAACATCCGAGCCTATTCCAAGATTGGCAAGACTTTCGATTTGCCAGTAATTATCTTGGGTGATGAAGGCAGCTTTAGGGGAAAGTTTGCACCATTTGTATTCAAAGACCACCCGAAAGCACCACACATTGAGCGTCACACAGTTAGTGCTTGGAAAGAACCAAAATTTGTGACCGAAGTAGAACGAATTGGCCGAAAAAAACTGGTGATGGCAGGGGTTTCCATAGACATCTGTATTATGGAACTGGCCTTGGATGCCCTAGAGGCAGGTTATGAAGTATATGTGGTAGTCGATGCTTCGGGTACTGATACCAAATTAAATGAAACCGCTGCAATGATGCGTATGCAACAGGCAGGGGCGGTTATGACCAACTGGGGCTCATTGGTCTCGCAATTGATGACGGATTGGGCCGGACCTCACGGTGCAGAAGTTGGAAAATTATATGCTGATTATAGCGATTGGGTACCTTCAGAATAACAGCCACGCTAAAACTCTTTCCAAATATGAAACAACGATACTTGCATAGCAGTATTTTTCTGATGTGCTTAATGTTGATGTGCAATCAACAGTTAAGCTCACAGGAAATGGGTTTGACTTCGGAAAAAGAGACCCAACCCATCATTATGCTGCGTTATTTTGAAGACTATCAATTTTTGGCTGATTCGACCAAGCAAATTGACTTTCTTGACCCGATAAAATACATCCCGCTTTCGCAAAAAAAACCGGATTGGTATCTTTCCATCGGTGGGGATGTACGTTTTCTCTATGAGTACATCAACAATCGCTTTGAGGGCGAGACCAATGGTGACGCCTATTTGTTGCACCGGTATATGTTGCATACGGATTGGCATTTTGGAAACAATTTACGTGTCTTCACCCAATTGGGCAGCACTTTGGAAGATGGTCGTGAAGCAGGACCAAGACCGGGAATTGACCAAGACAAACTGTTTCTGCACCAATTTTTTGCAGATTATAGTTTTACCCCTTTTGAAGGTGTAAATAGCACGTTACGGTTAGGACGACAAGAAGTGGTACTGGGTTCGGGACGTTTGGTCACTATTCGCGAAGGGCCTAATACCCGTTTGAGTTTTGACGGCGCACGCTGGATGAACCGATGGAAAAAATGGAATGTGGAAGCCTTGTACATCCGTCCGGTGGCTAATAAGCCTGGGGCTTTTGACAATGAGATTTTTGATGACCAAGTTAGCCTTTGGGGGCTTTACGCCAATTGGAACGCTGAGGCTCTATCATTAATCAATTTTGACGCCTTCTTTTTGGGCTACAACAATGAGCAGGCCATTTATCACCAGGGCACAGGTGAAGAAGATAGATATACCGTTGGCGGTCGAATGTTTGGTAATCTGAACAACTTTGATTTTAACCTAGAAGGTGGATATCAGTTCGGTACCTTTAAACAGTTGGCAGGTGAAGGCGATATCAGCTCGTATGGTGTTTCCCTAGATGTGGGAAGAACATTTAAAAGCCTGCCCTTCTCACCAAGATTGAGTGTAAAGGCAGAATATATTCAAGGTGACAATGACAGGGATGACCTTGACCTGAACACAACGAACGCTTTTTTTCCGAACCAAGGCTATTTTAGGGGTGCTGCACCACTCTTTCCTACGAACTTCTATGATATTCACCCCGAGTTGAGACTTAATTTTTCAAAAACCAACTATCTGGTAATCGATTGGACTGCTTATTGGCGTGAAAGTTTGGAAGATGGTACCTATTTGCCTAGTGGTGTGCCAATCAATCCGCTGTTAAATGGTGATGATAGGTTTTTGGGTAGCCAAATAGATATTGAAACATACTGGCAGCTCAATAGAAACATTTACCTATTGGCCATTTATTCGCATTTGTTTCAAGGGGATGCTTTTGAGAATAATCCGTCACCGGCAGAAATCGCAGATTTCGTGAACATCGCCCTATCCTACAAGTTTTAAAACGAATACAATGGAAAAAAAACGAAATATAGTTTGGTTGATTTTAGGGCTCATTTTGCAAACGGGCTTTGCCAATACACCGCAAGACACAAATCTTGAAAACGATGTATCGAAAAATATAGAAATCGTAACCGATTATTATGCGGCGGTAAATGAAGGAAACTGGGATAAAGTGGGAACACTATTAAGTACCGAGGCAACTCTTTACGAAGCGGAATACCTGCCTTTTGAATCCACTTACATAGGTATTGACCAATGGAAAGAATTCTTCACCACTTTCTACGGGTTGTTTGAAAATCCTGAGGCAGCAGACATTAAAATGTGGGAAACAGAGCCGGGAAGCGTCATCGTCTATATGGTATTAAAGGCGAAATCACGGGAAACTTCCAAAGAAATCAATATGCCCATTATGGAAGTGTTCACACTCAAAGATGATAAAATCATCGAGATGTGGCCTTATTACTTTGATACCGCAAAAATACTTGAGGCCATAGGACACTTCAATACCAGCGATCCAAAAATCAGGGCATATGGACAGGAAGCCTTTGCCAAACTATCCAACGGTTGGGTTACTGGTGACTATAAACCATTTACGGATATGCTTGCGGAAGATGCAACTTATCAATTCCCTGCAGGAAGTTTTAGGGGAAATATCAAAGGCAAAGAAAATTTGATTCAGTTGTACGAGGGGATGAACCAATTTATGCAAGGCAATCAAATCATTGTGACCAAACTCTTGAATATAACTACCAATGAAGATACTGTGGTCTATGAGTTTGAGGATAAAGTGGACTTCAGCGAAAGTGTAAAATATACCAATAAAATTATTTTTAGTTTTTCTTTTAATGAGGAAGGAAAAATATACCGCTATGCCGAGTATATTGGTGATATTAGCCCTACGTTTATGAATGTCTTTGCAGAGGGGAACTTACCAAAGAAGGATTAGTAGTATATGGAAAAACAAGCTTCAAAACTAAATTTTACAAAAGTAACTTTGTTACTGGTCAGTACCTTGACCGTAATGTCTGGGGCAACCATTTCGCCTTCGTTACCAGGTATCAGGGATGTATTCTCAGACGTACCCAATGCAGAAATGTTAAGCCGATTGGTGCTCACTATTCCCGCATTGTTCATTGCCATCTGTGCCCCCTTAGCGGGAATCATAACGGATAAATACGGTCGTAAGCCTTTGCTACTTATCTGTCTGGTGCTTTATGGTATTGCCGGTTCTTCTGGACTATATCTGGATTCATTAATCTCAATATTGGTTGGAAGGGCTCTACTGGGCGTTTCCGTTGCTGGAATTATGACCGTGGCGGTAACGTTGATTGGCGATTATTTTGATGGTCAGGAACGTTCTAGCTTTATGGGCTACCAAGCAGCATTTATGGGCTTGGGCGGTGCCATCTTTATCAGTGGTGGTGGTTTTCTGGCCGACATCGACTGGCGATGGCCGTTTGCTATTTACCTGTTTGCCCTACTGTTACTTCCCTTGGTATGGAAACATATTGCTGAACCAGAAAAAATCGTCAGTGAAGAAAGTTCTTCGCTGACCTTTTCGATGAAGGGTAATATGGATTTTCCCAAAATCACCATTGGTATTGTTTTTCTGGCCATCGTTGCCAATATGATTATGTTCTATATGGTTCCTGTCCAGATACCCTTTTACCTTAGCGAGGACATTGGGGTGAACAATACCTTGGCCGGGATTGCAATTTCGGTGATGACCTTTTCCAGTGCTCTTACTTCATTGTTCTATAGACGACTAAAAACGAAGCTCACGTTCAACCAGATTTATGCTTTGGTTTTTCTCTTTATGGGCACTGGCTTTTTGGTCATTTGGCAGGGTTTAACCTATGCCTTAACCATTGTGGGTCTCTTGATTTCAGGGATTGGTGCTGGCTTGTTTTTGCCCAATGCCAACCTGCACATTATGGAATTGGCACCATTGCGTTTACGTGGAAGGCTTGTCAGTGGCATCACCAGCGCAATGTTTTTAGGCCAGTTTTTGTCACCACTCGCCGTTCAACCGGTAATGAATGCCTATTCCTTGATAAGCGCTTTTATGTTTGCAGGATTTTTGATGCTACTATTTTCGGTGGGCTTTTTATTATGGCGACAAAAACCGAAGGTTCGACCCAAAGTGGTCACTAAGGAAAATCAAGCCTAAAAAACCGTTATCTTGACAAATCAATAAAACATCAAAAATAAAATGGAAAACATAAAAATCACCGATTTAATTTCCCTTAAGGGAAAAGTCGCACTCATCACGGGCGCAGCCCAGGGCATAGGTTTGCAAATAGCCAATAGATTGGCTGAAATGGGCGCATCCATCGCCATTGCAGACCTTAACGAAGAAAAAGCGCAGGAAGCAGCAAAGGAACTAGGTAAATCATATTCCGTCGATGCCAAAGGTTATGCCGTGGACGTTTCAAAAACAGAACAATTAGAGAATCTTATTGGCCGCCTCAGTAACGATTTTGGAACCATTGATATTTTGGTCAATAATGCTGGCGTTTATCCTATGATGGCTTTACGAGATATTAAAGAAAAAGACTTTGATTTTTTGATGCAAATTAATCTAAAAGGGGTCTTTATGCTTTCCCAATTGGTTACTGAAAAAATGATTGCGGATATAACCAAAGGTAAAATCATCAATATTGCCTCAACAGCGGCTTTGAAAACGGCTGGAAATTCAGCTCATTACGTTGCCTCAAAACACGCCATTGCTGGGCTGACCAAATCTCAGGCTGTTGAGTTGGGTCAGTATGGAATTACTGCGATAACCGTTGCCCCTACGTTGGTGGACACACCAGGAACACGCAAATTACGTGAGAATCCAGAAATAGATGCATGGCTTAAGGACTTTGAGTCCCGATTACCTCTAAGGCGGATGGCCAAACCCGATGACATTGCCAAAACCGTAGCATTTGCAGCTTCAGGATTGGCTGATTACTTGACAGGTATTGTGATTCCTGTTGATGGCGGCGAAACATCACTTTAATAAAATCAGAAAATAATGAATACTTACGACACTTTAGTAGAAGCCATAAATGGTCTAAAATCTCAAGGTTTTACCCAAGATTTCAATTTAAAGGAAGACAAGATATACTGCCCTGTGCTTAAAATGTACTATAAGCCCAAGGAATTTGAGGTTATTGAAAAACATCGTTTTGAAGGGATGAGCAGCGTGGACGACAATTCGGTACTGTATGCCATTTCTACAAGGTCTGGTGTCAAAGGTCTGTTGGTCGATTCGTACGGTGTTTACAGCGAGGTTTCCAAAGAAATGCTGGATAAATTAAAGTAGAAATAATCTGTTCAAAATCAATGATTCATATTCTTACTACAGGCGGAACAAATGAAGGCTATGACAGCAATAACGCTGAAAAAATTGATATGCCCAATGTTTCGATTTCTGATTTTTTAAAAAAAGCTTACTCTGATTTTCTTGACAAATTCGATTCTTACCTCGATATTTTTAAAAGTATGTAACAAATTGAAGGGCTAGAGCTCGCCCCTTTTTCACTTTACTTTAATCTTGAAAACATATACACTTTAAAGTTTCTATTCCATCAAGTATCGGAAGGGACCGATTATATCACTATGCTGGCGTCCGCTTTTGATACAATGGACCTACACCAGACTAAGGAAAGTGGTTTAAAAACTGCTATAAAAACTTCATACTCTAGAAAGAATAATAAAAAGTATTTAACCTTTTCGGATGGTGGTTGGAAGGTGCTCAACCTATTATTGGAAGTTGGCAAAGAAATCACCAAACATTACCGAAAAGACAGGGATTGGCGTGTGAAGAAGTCACACATTATGCTCAATCAGTATAATTTCACATGTCGATTTATTTTTGATTCAAATTGGGTGCTTGTATTTGACCAGTAGGAAACGATTCTGATTCAACCCAATGATGTCGCCCTTTATTCTAATATTTCCGACAGGTGTCTAAAACAAGCTTTGGAATTTTACGAGAAAGAAATTCTTCCACGTCTTAAATAATGGCACAGTAGTTTTCCATCTCTTGAAATCCAAAAGGAATATTACGATTATTTTGAGATAATAATTGATGCCGTAATCTTTGCTTACACAGCTTCAGAAGCTTTTGCCAATATATGTATTTCAAGTGGATGGGAATATCAAACGGATAGCAATGGTATAAAGACCACATATTCCAAGGAAGCTATTGAGCGAAAATTTGCACTGCGTGATAAGTTCAAAAAAATAATTCGCCCAATCCTCAATACTTCTGACCCAAGTCTTGAAAACTGGTGGATGCCATTTACAGAGCTATAAAATCTAAAAAATGAAATTGTACACACGAAACAATCCAATTCTGAGGAACGCTACTCAAAGTTGCTATCAAGAACCATTTTCGATATTGTAAAAAATATAAAACCGTAATTCAGTATTACCGTGAACATATCTCAAAACATAGAACAGATCTGCTTGAGGAATACCCGTATGAATTTGGATATGATGATATAATTTCTGGCTTAAAGACCGACAAAAACTATTGGAAATCTTATAAGTCCATTCACAACATAAATCTTGACAAAACAAACGAGGAAGAATGAACTTTTTAAAAACCACAACTTTAATTTTAATTACCTATGGACAAACCTTACAACCAATACACTGATACCGAAAAAGAATTCTACTTTTATATAGGATTGCTCTCTGACAGATTTGCAAAGATGGAAGTTCTTGTGAGGGATATGCTTGGGGCTTTTATATCAGGTGATGATGTCCTTAATGCTTATCTTTTCGAAAAGAATAGTCTTGATGCTAATATCAAACTTATCAAAACTATTAATGTCCGCCACAACTTCGAACCCGAAATACTTAAAGGAATATTAGAAGAGGTGAGTTACATCAAGTCCGAAAGAAATTCATTCACTCATGGGATTTGGTCGGAACCTTCAGCTAAAGATAATGACATTGTTATCTTTTGTAGCAGCCCAAAAATGAAATTTGAAAAAGAGCCTACTGGTAAAAAGTGGTCATTTGGACACGGTAAATCCGTTCGTTTAACCTTTATCAAAAAACTTGTAAGTAGAATAGATGACATTATGGTTTCCCAGGAAGCTTTTGTAGAACGATTAAAAAATTTCGATTTAAAATATTGGATACCTAGAGGATAATATTATATAAATATCGACCGCACTTCATCATAAACCCGCTCAAAATTAGCATTCATATCAGCACTTGAATATTGCTTAGTTTCTTCTGGTAGTTTCCTGTTGATTTTAGATAATTTGAACTGCACTTTCTTATCCTTCCCATCCGCATAGGTGATAAATTCGCCCTGTTTCAATCTAAAAAATACATCAGCCCTAATCTTGGGAATTTCCTTTTCACCCGTGGTGATTCGTGTATCAAAATCAAGATTATGCCCACGGCTTACACTTTTGGTTGGATCTTTAATAATTTCAAAAAAGCGTTCGTAGTATTTGGCGGTGTCTGGGTCGTTGACTTTTCCAAAAAACTGATAGGGTAGATTGCTCAATATAGCTTTACTTGCCTTATCACCATACATCATATCGTTCTGAATTTTGTCCTGCATCACGTAGATGGTGGCAATGTCATAACTTCTAAGCGTTGCCGGAATTCGGTGCATATTCAACAATCTGATAGTTGGCGCTTCTTCCATCAACAAAAATGAAGGTTTTGAATTTCGCACACTCATTTGCTTGGTAATGGTGTGAATAATAGTGGCAATTACAGGCGAGTAAGAGGTCTCAAATTTTGGGTTGTTCACTACAGAAATTATTGCAGGATTATCTTCGCTATTAATATTCAACGGCACTTCATCTGCGGACAATACCATAAAAATGCGTTGGGTGCTAATTCGCTTTAGCGCATTGGCCAGGGTGCTTTTTACACCTGCGGTCTGTCTGTCGGAATCCTTACCACTAATAAAAGCATCTGCCATTGCCCTCGATGTGGTATTGGTTTCCAAAAACTGTATAAGACTATCGGTGTCCAATAATTGATAAATGGCTATTAAATGAGGTAACGTACAGTATTTAGGATAGTCGGTTTTTAGTTTCCAAATCAAACCACCAATCAATCCCTCAGCTGCATCGTTAAAGAATTTTGTCGTGCCAGTTGTTCCGCTTTCTCTTTGCTCTAAAAGGTTTTCAATTAACACCCTTGACACCTCATTTACACTTTCCTCGTTCTCTAAATAGCGTGGTGCAATAGGATTTACCCGATGAATGATTTTATCGAAGGAAATGACCTTAAAAGGGATATCACCATCCTTGAAAAGCGGAAACGCCATTTCGGTCAATTCAAAATCCTTATAGTCGTGTATGATTCCACAGAAATTGTTTTCACGAAAGTGTCTTAGAAATCCATACACTACACTTTCCGTTTTTCCGCTTCCGGCGGATCCGATGACCGATGCGCCACGTTTAATGTTATCCAGTTTGAAATTGCCTTTGGTGGTAGCGAAGTTGACCTGATATTTACTGTCGCCATTTATCGGCTTGTCCGTTTTGTGAAGAAACACATACATTCCTATATTAATTAATATGAGAGGGCAAACCAAATACAGGGTAATAAGAGTCAATGCGTTTTCCTCGTTCAAATAAAATACAATCGCACCAAGCACGAGAAAATTAATGATGAATGCATACCTACTTACTCGAAACATCGCATAGAAAACAATACTGGTCAAGCCAATGATTGAAAGTACCGTTATGAAATTATCTATCTGCACACTCATTAAATTCCAATTGAACTTGATTTAATTGCTATTTCAGCGCCACGTCTTAGTCTTTTGAAAACACGAAGCGCAATTTGCGCCTGACTTACTGGAATACTCGGCACAACAGGCAATCCTGATTTGCTTATGATTTTGAATGCCAAAGCTTTTTCATTGGCTGGTAGTTTCATCAAAGCAGAAAAGTAGAGGTTCGGGTTTTTGACGAATGTCTTTTTGGCTTTATAGGTCTCTGCGTAGTTACGCTTATAATTAAAAGTCTTATCAAAGGTTTGTTCCGCTTTCGCGAAAAATGAATCACGGTCAAAACCTCGTTTTACAGTCTTATCGTGCATCTCAACTTCTGAAGCTTTGTGCTTACTTCCTGGGGAAAGGCTGAACGTATTGGATGCATCTTTCCGACTCACGATGATGTGGATATGGCTTTGCTCGCCGTCCTTTTTCATTCCCTGGACTATCCGTTTACCATTTTGTTGGTGCGGTGCTTGTTTTTCGAGTTTAGCAATTTCCTTTTTCATCCTCTTCATATTTCCCTCAGCTCGTCCTTCTTGAATATAACGGATATCCGTTTTGAGCTGAAGTATTTTCGTTGCATACGGTTGGTTTTCTTTAATCTGAAAATCTGTCCCTTTAAAAGTTCTCTGATGTTCGATTTTTGCAAAGTATTTTATATCATCAACCGTAATGGTTCGTCCATTTATTTCCCGATTGAAGGATGCCACATAATCCATCATCAGCTCTCTGGTGTATCGTTTTAAATCTTGACTATTGTCCTGAAGTTTTCTTAATTCATACTTTGAAGGGCTGACCGTAATGGAATAAAACTTGGGTTCTTTCTTTTTCAGTTTTGCGGTGTTACCGTCAATTTCTTTGACCACTTCTTCAGCAGAAATCTCATCGCCATATTGGTTGAAAAAGTGTTCCATATCCTGTTGTTCCAAACCTTGGTTTTCTTTCTCTAAATACCCTACGAAATCAGCTGAACTTTGTGAGTAATTTGTTCCTAATTTCTGTGGTGTTATGGTAATGTACATAGCCAGAAAAATTATAGTTCGTTTTTTAAGTTTCCCTTTTTGCGAAAGCGTACTTGTTTCTTTTCTTCGGCATATTTCTTTTCCACTATCAAAGGTTTTTTGGTTGGCTCTTCGGTCTCAAAAAGGGATTGAATCATCGCCACCGTAGGTTTGGTTTGTGTCTTTTCTACGTCTCGCATTATGGCAATGACGGCATTGATTCTTTTGAGCAACTTGGCTTCAATGGTTCGCCCTGTCGGACCTAATTTTTCCTTAGGCGAAATCTCATTATAGAAGAAAAAATCGAGCATCGTGGTCATTGCCTCGGTATGCGATTTAAAGTAAGTGCGTGAGAATGTTTGGAAACGTTTTGCCGTTTCCTTTTTGAATCTGATTCCGATAAATGAGTCCATATTTCGCCGATTTGTCGCAAAATCTTCCCTAAAAATGGGCGTTTACAGCCCGTTTGTCGCAAATCGTTGATTGTCAAGAAATTCAAATATTTTCAAATCGCTGAAAATCAGCTATTTAAAAACGAAAAGGAGTCCGAAACATCGCGTAGCGTGTTACCCTCTTGCTATTCCTTTTCGTCACGCGCAAGCGTGACAAAAATCCATACAATCCAGCTAAAAAGCTGATTGCAATTTTCAGGAAAAAATGATTTTCCGATATGTGATTTATTCGATGTGTAAGGGTATCGGCGAAAGTCAAAAATTGGATAACCTTACTTTAATTTGAATGCTGAATTTCAGCGAAATAAATATACGTTTTTTTATTGACGTAGGTTTGATTACGCACAAAAACACCCCTGAAAATTCAGAGGTGATATACAATCGTTATTCCCTAAGCTAGTATACTTATAGTACCAAATGGATTAATTCCCGAATACAGGATTCATATCCATATACAAACGTACCGACTTCACTTTTCCATCTTCATTAAGGTCGGTAAATGCAACTGCTCTAACGGTAGCATCCTTTCCATCGTGTCGTTTGTAATGGTTCAAGGCTTCCAAAACGTAATTATTATCTGTGCCATAAATGTTCAATAAATCGTGTTCAATGGAAGCGAAACTCTGCCAATACTTGGCCAAGCCCTGCAAGATGGTTTTTTTTCCTTTTCCGAAGGAATCGTTGTTAAAACTCATTTCTACATCTTCTGCCAAAAATGTTCCATAGGTTTCTACGTCTTTATTGTCCATAGCTTGTAAGTAAGCCAAATAGGTTTCATAAGCTGTAGCTGAAAGCTGATTTGTTTTTAGATTTCTTGTCTTCATCGTATGTTGTTTTTAATGTTAAACTTTGATGAGACAAATATCCAAAATAGACCCAGGCAAGGGTTAGGGATAATTTCGGGTGTGCTGGCACTTTTTTCGGATTTAACCCATATTTCGATAGTCCGAAGGGGATAATCCTGTATGTTTTCTGAAAATTCTTGAAAAGTGGCTCGGGTCGTCATACCCTAGCCAATAGACAATTTCCTTGATGTCCATTTCGGTCTGTTTGAGCAGGCTTTTGGACTCGAAAATGACAAGTTGGTCTATCGCCTGTTTTGCAGAGGTTCCGGTCACGACCTTTACCACATCCGACAAATGTTTCGCAGTAATGGCCAGCGAATCGGCATAGAATTTTACGTTCTTCTCTGTTCGATAATGTTCGTAGAGCAACTGTGTGAATTTCTTGGCAAGCTGACCATATTTGCTCAATTTTTGATTTTCGCTATGCTCTGGATAAATACCATTGATGTATTCCAATATGCTAAACAAAATCCCTGCACCGACCGATGGGTTACTTTGTAATTTGGAAAGTAATGTGAGCATTTCATTAACATCATTGTACTCATCATCGGAAAGGTGCAAGACGTGTTGTGCCCCAATCTTGAAAAAATCATAGTCCAACAAAAAGTTGTTGTAAAGCGGTTTCTTGAAATAATCCGGGGTAAAGAAAACTGTTGTGTTCGGGGTTTCCCAATCGTTCAAAATCCAGTTCCGTACAATATCGGGACCTACAACGGTCAATGATTTTGCATTTATCCCGTAGGTATTCACGCCTACTTGAAGTTTGTATTTATCGGCGTGCATCAGTCCGAAAGCATAGAAACTACTTCGGTAGGGATAGGTAAGCGCATCCTCTTTTGAAAAGTCTTTTTCGGTAGCTATGAAGAGTGAAGATTTGGGTTCGGTGTTTTTCAATATCTGTCGAAGATATTGGTGGTATTCAAAATTATGTGGTGTTGCTTTTTTCATTCATATTATCGGCAAGTTGAGCCTAAAGATAAAAAACTGTATCAGTTAAGCTATCATTAAAGAAGCACTTCCAAGTTTTCAGAAGTGCTTCTATTTATGGCTAAATATTAAATACATAGGTATAGGAATAAAAATTCCGAAGTGCTTCTTCCTCTATCATCGTTTCAAAACAGCCATAATTTTCGGTTACGTATTTGCGAATGTTATCGCCAAATTTTCGTTTCACATCTTCTTTGGAAGTTTCCAAAAGTCGGTTTTGAGCTTCTGCGCTCAAGTCTGTAAAATTGATATATACCATAGCCTTTGTTTTAGTATTCACTCGGTAACATCAGCGTATCATTTACAAAAAACAACCGCAGTTCATCAAGTGGAAAATCGGTGGCTCTGTAGCCCTGTTTTTCCAAAATAGTATCGTTGCCATCTGAATAGATTATCTCGGCATCAAACCCTTTGGTTTCTCGTTCTTGCTCTGACAACTTTTTAAAATCTATGGTAATAAATTCGCTTCGGTTCATCAGACTTTTTGCAATTACGGACGTATCAGTAATGAGCCAAAAGCATTCGGCAACTTCGGATAGGTATTTCAATCCGTCTGTAAATCGTGTTCGTAACAGTGGAATTTGATAGAACATTTCCGTTCCCGTGAAGTACTGCAAATTCTCTTTTATTTCGTTAACTTGTACTTTCATTGTTTATATATTTAATGTGTGAATAATGAAAAAGAGGGCGCATCTTTCGACGGTTACGCCCTCTTTCATTTTTAAAGTTTACTTGTCGTCCTTACTTCCAAGTAAAAGGATTTCATCGGCTACTACTTCGGTAACATAGCGTTGGTTTCCATCATCGGTGGTGTAGGTTCTTGTTTTCAGTTTCCCTACAATGCCAACTTCCTTTCCTTTGCCTACGTAATTCTCTACGATTTCGGCAGTCTTGCCCCAGGCTACAATTGTATGCCAATCGGTGTCCGTCTGCTTTTTGCCTTTGCTGTCTTTGTAGCTAATATTGGTCGCTAATGAAAAACGGGCTACTTTCTTTCCGCTTTCAAGGTTCGTAATGGTTGGCTCTTGTCCAACGTTTCCAATTAACTGTACGTGATTTTTAATAGTACTCATAATAAAATATTTAAGTGATTAATTCGCCCGAACCATTCAGGACTTTTAAATTGATTTATATGCATTTGAATTACTTTCTCTAGGACTTATAAGCACGATTTCATTCGCTTCTACTTCGGTCACATATCTTTTAATTCCGTCCTTATCTCTAAGGCTTCGTGATTTCAGTTTTCCACTCACGGCTATTTGCTTACCTTTTTTGACATAGTTCTCTACCACTTCGGCTATCTTTCCCCAAGCGACCACAGTATGCCATTCGGTTTCATCTACTTTTTTCTCATTTTTATTTTTATAGATTTCAACGGTAAACATTAATATCCGAGCTAGTTTTATACTTTTTTTGGTTGTGTGAATTGTTGGCTCAATTGCCACTTTTCCAATTAATTGCACTTTATTTGTGATAGAACCCATATTCAAATGTTTAAGTGATTTATGTTTTCCCTATTGATTTAAAACAGATTAAATTTTAAGGGGTGTTTGTTCTTTTCTTTCGTGCACAGCACAATGGATAGAGTGGGTTTTGTCAAGACTTTTTGGGGAAAATCAGGTGTGTTTGCGACGTAGTAATCACGCCATAGGTGGATTCAAGGAAGTAGATGCCTTATTTTTCACAAAAACCTGTCTTGGTCTTGACAAGTTCCATAAGGGCATTAGCAATTCTTTTAAAGCCAGTTGCGACCTGAGCGTACCGACAGTTAAGCGAAGTGAGTGGCTGGGTTTAATTTAGAATTGGTTATGCACTGCCTGTTTTTAGATGCCCCGAAAAACAACCAGGGCTTCAATCATTATAAACCCCTTAAAATTGACCTGAGGCAGTGCTTTGGTTTTTAAGAATTTGCGAGTAAGGACTCAAGAAGTCCTTACCGTAAATTCTGTTAAGAAAATCAAGGCGATGGCTTTCCGCTGAAAAGGCGGACGTATCCGTTTTTTGTGACGAAATGTAGTGTCCCGCACCAGCACAGCGGTTCGGGGAAACGGAATGTAGGAAGCAAAAAATGGATGTGTCCAAGACCTTTGTAGTGAAGCTCTTTTCCTGGAATGAAGAGCAGCGGAATGCAGGGGAATGTGCTGAGTGGGTTTCTTAAACTAGATTAAGTTTAAGATTGCTCAATTACAGTATCTTTACCACTTAAAAAACAAATTGAAAATATCCGCTAAAAAACCTTTGGACAAATACAGTAACATACTTCAAAACATAGCCAGATATGTCACACTTTCGGATGAAGAAATAGAAAGATTGATTGCCATTATTCGTACAACCAAGATTAAAAAACGGCAATTTATTGACCAACCAGGTTACGTCTGTAAATACCGAAACTATGTGGTTAAAGGTGCTTTTCGTTCATATTTTATTGATGGGGATGGAAAAGAGCATACTGTTCAAATTGCTATTGAAGACTGGTTCGTGAGTGATTTTTATAGTTACATTACCCAAACCCCAGCTACTCTTTACGTAGAGGCTCTAGAGGACTCTACTATTTTTCAGATGACCTATGAGGATATTGAAGGGCTTTGCAAAGAAATTCATAACCTAAGCGAGTATTTCAGAATTTCTACGGAAAAAGCGTTTGCCTTTTCGCGAAAGCGTGCCCTATCCAATTTGAGTATGACGGCAGAAGAAAAATACCTTGAGCTTCTGGAACGCTATCCCAATATTGTCCGCCGAGTTCCGCAGAAAGTGATTGCGTCCTATTTGGGTATGACACCCGAATTTATGTCCAAAATCCGAAAGAACCTTTCCTCAAAATCTTAATCTAGTTCAAGACTATTTCCTAATCTAATTCATTTTTAGAGTGACCCATCAGTCGCAACTTTGTAGTGTCAATATTGACATAACTATAAAGCACATAAAATGAATACTAAAGAAAGTTTACCTACCTATCAAGAAGCCCTCACTAATTTAAGAGGCAATTTGGGTGAAATGCTTCCTAAAGAGGCTTTGGACGTTTTCGATAACGATGCCCAGAACCTTCAGAAAGAACACCAATCTATATTGAAAGTAGAAGTTGGTGAAAAAGCATCCGATTTCTCGTTGTCCAATGCATCCGATGAAACTATCACATTATCAAAATTATTGCAAAATCACAAAGTGGTGTTAGTTTTCTATAGAGGAACTTGGTGCCCGTATTGCAATTTGCAGTTGGCACATTATCAAAAATCTCTAGAAGAAATACACGCTTTGGGGGCTACACTAGTTGCCATTTCGCCACAAACACCAGATGAATCTTTGAGCATCAAGGAAAAGAACGAGCTCAAATTTGAAGTTTTGAGCGATAACGGTAACATCGTCGCCAGGAACTATACGACTGTTTTCAAAAATGGTGATACCCCAGTAAACACGATGACGGAACTGGGATTTGACTTTGATGCCCATTATTCCGATGATTCCAGGGAATTACCTGTTCCAGCCGTCTTTGTAATCAATCAAGACGGTACCATCGCTTTCGCGAAAGCGGAAGGTGGTGACTACAGAAACCGTGTGGAAGTATCCGAAATCATTAACTCTTTAAAATCATAACGATGAAAAACACAATTCAAAACATCGCCATTTGGCTACTCGCTATACTGATGCTCATTTTTGGACTAAACAAGTTCTTCGGTTTTATCCCAGTAGAACCACCTGCCGATGCAACAGCACAAGGTTTTATGGGTGCAATGTTTACATCCTATCTCTATATTATAGTTGCTATTTCAGAAATTACCGGCGGAATTCTGCTGTTGATTCCCAAAACGAGATTTATGGGTTGGCTGGTATTACTACCGGTGATATTCAATATTGTGGCCTTCCACATCGCCCACGATTTTATCGGTAACGGATTATGGTTGCTACCCACAATTCTTTTTGTGATTATATCTTACCTACAGTTCAACAACATCAAAAAAGCAATGGCCTATGGATTTATATAAAACAGGAATTCTGACTCTTTCTTGTCTATTGATAATATTTAGTCTGAACGCCCAAAAAACGGTCAAAGTCAAGGTTGAGAACGACATTGTGCTGAATGCTGATTTGGATGAAGTATGGACAGCAATTTCCAATTTGGAAAATCTTGACAAACTGGTTCCTGAAATCATAGGCGAGACAGAGGGAATTGGTAATGGTGAAGGTGCCATAGTGACATTGACTTTAAACGCAAATGGTGCTAAGGTCGTTGAGGAAATCACAAAGCTTGATAATAAAAGACGGGTCATCTCGTATGAGATGCTAGATACACCGATGCCACTATCCTATTATAAAGCGACTATAAGCATCACGCAAACAGATAGTCCTGAATTTGTGATTCGCTTTAAAGCAGTCTTTAAAACAGATAAGGCAAACGAAGAGAAGATGCGTACAACAATCGACAACTTTCAAAGAACGCTTTTAAGTAACGTAAAAAATAAATATTATGAAAAATAGAATATGGTTTATCACAGGAATATCAAGCGGGTTGGGCAAAGCACTTGCTGAATCTGTAATGGCTACTGGCGACTTCGTTATTGGAACATTCAGAGAGCAATCTCAGGTTGAAGAATTCAATGAAAAATTTGCTACAACAGCACATTCTGTTCTACTGGATATTACGAATGAAGAAAACATAGAAACTACCGTCAAAGATATCATCACACAATACGGTCGTATCGATATATTGGTCAACAATGCAGGCATCGGTTTTGTAGGCGCGGTAGAAGAAACCTCGATGGAAGAAGTAAGACGTGTTTTTGAAGCGAATGTTTTCGGTACGCTCAAACTTACCCAAACCGTTTTACCGTATATGCGAGAAATTAAAAATGGACACATTGTTCAGGTATCCTCTCACGGTGGTATTAAAGCGTTTGCAGGGTTTGGTATCTACAATGCAAGTAAGTTTGCCTTGGAAGGTTTCAGCGAAGCTATGGCTCAAGAAGTCGCATCTTTGGGCATCAAGGTTTCCATTATAGAACCAGGTCCGTTCCGAACGAAATTTGCTGGTGACGGTTTAGGACTTGCCGAAAATGTAATAAATGACTACGCCGAAACGGCCGGTGCTTTTAGGGCCAAGCTCAAAGGTGTCGACGGTAAACAAGAGGGTGACCCAGAAAAAGCTTCCAAAGCAATTATTGATTTAGTAAATTCCGAAAAGCCATCGCTTCGTCTTCCTCTTGGTAAAGTGGCACTAATGACCATTGGAATGAAGTTGGATAGTGTAAAGGCAGATTTGGAAGCTAATAAGGAAATAGCGCAAAGTGCGGTGTACTAATTCCCAAATAGCTCTTTATTAAACGGACTTAATTCACAATTTTGGCTCGGGAATGAAGTGTTCCTTTCCAGTCCCGAGGATTCGGGACGGAAAGGGTTAACGTAATGAAAAGCTAAAATTGGGGATTGTGTCCAAGATATTTGTAGTGAAGCTCTTTTCCTGGAATGTAGCTTTTCGCGAAATGTAGTGGAATGAGCTGAACGGATTAGTTAGTTTTCCCAATTAATTAGCTGTTAGTTTTCATCATATTTTCAAACCTCTCACCTGTTAAACATTTCCCAATTACATTTATATTGGAACATTCATTCTAAAATAGTCTACATTTGTATTGGAACAAACGTTCTAATATTAATTTAAACGATATATTTATGAATGATTTAAAAGGAAAGATTGCCGTCGTAACAGGTGGTAACAGTGGAATAGGATATGCAACTGCAAAGCGGTTCAAAGAAAGTGGTGCCACCGTTGCCATTTCGGGCCGCTCGAAGGAACGGGTCGAGAAAGCGTCCCAAGAACTGGGAACAAAGGGGTACATCGCAGACGTATCAGACCTAGGGGCCATCGACAGATTGGTGTCCACGGTAGAAAATGAACTTGGAAAAGTCGATATCTTGTTCGTTAATGCGGGCATCTTCAAACCTGCGCCCGTGGGCCAGATAACCGAGGAACTATTTGACCATCAGATGGGCATCAATTTTAAAGGGGCGGTCTTTACCATAGAAAAGTTTTTGCCGATTCTTAACGATGGGGCTTCCATTATCAACCTGTCATCGGTCAATGCCTATACCGGTATGCCCAACACGGCGGTATATGCCGCTTCCAAGGCGGCGATGAATTCATATACCCGTACAGCATCTACGGAACTAGCGCCTCGTAAGATTCGGGTAAACTCGGTAAACCCCGGACCCGTCAACACCCCCCTTTTCGGAAAGACGGGAATGGACGAAGAACAAATCAGCGGTTTCGCGGAAGCATTTCAGAACCGCATACCGCTCAAGCGGTTCGGTACACCAGAGGACATCGCCAAACTGGTCACATTCTTGGCCTCGGACGATGCGTCCTTCATTACCGGTGCGGAATATAATATAGACGGTGGGGTCATTATAAATCCGCTCTTATCGTGATTGTTATGGACGATACGGTAAAATTGGTTTCCCGGATTTTATTGGCGCTTATCTTCCTTTCCGCACTGACAGGAAAACTGACAGGCTTTGAAGGCACCCTATCCTATATGAAGGCGAACGGGATGACGTTTTTTACCGAGTTATGGCTCATAGGTGCCATTCTTTTGCTTGGTTTTGGGTCGTTTTCGCTTTTGTCAGGGATTCTACTGAAATGGGGAATAGGTGCCCTGTTGCTCTTTCTGGTAACTGCGACCCTAATATTCCATTTCGATTTGTCGGACAAATCACAAATCATCCAAGTATTCAAAAACTTGGCAATTGCCGGTGGATTGCTGATGGTCTCGGTCACGCCACCCGGAAAATATACATTCAACAATTATTTCAAAAACAAAAAAAAATGAAAACAATACATTTATTTAGAACCTTTTTTCTGATTTCAATATTGACTTTATCGTCCTGTTCCAGTTCGAAATCACAGCCCCCGGAAAACAGCGTTAGCATAATCGAAAACCCGGATTATCTAACGGCCATCAACATCGTAACGCCCAAAGCGGGCGAACAACAGAAGATTGTCGACCTGCTCGATAAGGGTATGAAAGATTATATGAGCAAGGTACCGGGATTCATTAATGCAACGGTTCATAAGAGCCAGGACAATGACTATGTGGCCGTTTATGCGCAATGGAAGGACCAGGACGCCCTTAACGCCGCCGTAGTCCATATCCAAGCGGGCAATGCACCACCGATGATGCAGGTATTTACCGAAGCAAGTCCCGACTTTCATCCGTATCAGGTCATTGGCAGTATCCCGGCCGCAGGAAGCAATGACGAAGTGAGCATTCGCGAAAACGTGAACTATCTCACCGCAATCAATATCGTTACGCCCAAAAGTGGGGAACAGGATAAAATCATCGGTCTCTTAAAGGAAGGAATGCTGAACTCGATGCGGAATGTAGCCGGTTTTCGCAATGCCACCATCCATAAAAGTTTGGACAACGAATACGTTGCCGTCTATGCCCAATGGGACAGTCAGGATACCTTGGACAAGGCCGTGGAATTCATTCAGGCAGGCAATGCCCCGGCGATGCTCGATGTCTTTACGAACGCACAGGCGGATTTCCATCCCTATGAAATCATCTCTGTCACGAAAGCACAATAAACTTAAATATAAAGAAGCACTTGGCTTTTCAAGTCCGGTGCTTCTTCTTATTATCGAAATTCTATAGGCATTGAAGACTTTTGGATGAGACGTAACAAAAGAATAATAAAATTACTTCGATACTATCGATAAATAATGCATATTGTGATAACCTATGTAATTTGTATTGTATGCCAAGACCGAAAACATTCGATGAGACGGAAGTCCTGGACAAGGCCATAGCGCTCTTCTGGAAACAAGGATATCATTCCACCTCGATGCAGGACCTAGTTGATGCCTTGGGTATCAATAGGGCAAGCCTTTACAATACCTATGGTGATAAACGAAGCCTGTTCGATAAGGCTCTTGAGCGTTATCGGATATCCAACCAAAAAGGAATGGAAGAATTTTTAGCCGGCCGGACCTCGGTAAAACAAGGTTTAAAGAAACTGTTTGAAGTTGCTATCGGAAAAAGTGATGGGGCCAGTACGGAAAAAGGTTGCTTTGTTGTCAATACGACAACGGAACTTCTTCCGGGCGACCCTGAAATCCTAAAGGCACTTTCGGAAAACAAGATAGCAATAGAACGGATTTTCGAGAACTATGTATCAAAAGGCGTTCAAAACGGTGAAATCAGTAAAACATTGGATACAAAAGCCTTCGCTTCTTTACTTTTTACCCAATACAATGGAATCAAAGTACTCTCAAAAATCAGTCGAAACAGACAGGAACTTTCCGATTCCGTTTCGTTGATGCTCGGGATTTTGGATGGGTAATTTTGTACTGGTTCTTTTCACTTTAATAAATGCTTAATCTGAAGTTTGGCTTGGACTATGGTGTTCCTTCCCAGGGCGTCCCGAAGGTGTAACGAAATGAAATGGACATAATCTGGGATGTTGTCAAAAACCTCAAGTATTGAAGCTCTCTTCCCGTACTGATCCTCTTTTGCAGAATGCAGGGAAAAGTGCCAAACGGGATAAATACAGTATTTCCGTAAATTTGTAAAAACACCTAACGGATATTTGAAACACTTTTCAACCTTAAAAGAATACTGCAACGGCATCAACATCTCAACGCCCAAATGGGACGACTTCGACCTACGTAGCTTCGAGGAAAATATGAAAACGGTGCATCACCAGATGCCGCCGTTCAAACACGAGTTCTATGCCATAGCCATCAAGATAGATGGTGGCGGGTTTGCTTCCACTGGTAATTATTCCACCAAGGATTTGAAGGCTTCGGTGTTTTTCAATAGTCCTTATCAAATTATTTCGTGGGACATTGCACCAGATTGGCAAGGCTATTATGTTATCTTTGGCGAGGACTTCTTTAAACGTTCCCATCCCGACAAAAGAATCACGGAAGCTTTCCCCTTTTTGCTGAATGACAATACGGTGCCGATGGAAGTGACGGCACAGGAAGCCGAACTCTTTGCCAAACTGTTTTCGGATATACAATTTGAATTTCAACTGGGAAAATCTTCGAGTAAAGTTATCATTGCACACTATCTGCACATCCTCTTACATAAAATATCGAGGCTTTATTCAAGAAACATATCGAAAGTCTCGGTATCCCAAGACCAGCGGAAACAGGATTTAGACATCGTAAGCCGGTTCAAGACCTTTATGGAACTGGCCTTTCAGCCAGGGCATTCCTACGAAGACCTTAACCCGCATCAAGTGCAATATTACGCGGATAAATTATACCTGAATCCCAACCACTTCAATGCCGTCGTAAAGCGCATTACGGACAAATCGGCTTCCGAGCACATCTACAACCATATTCTTTCGCTTTCAACATCCCGATTGCGAAACTCTTCAGATTCCATAAAGGAAATCGCTTTTTCATTGTACTATTCCTACCCCAATCACTTTGCTAATTTCTTCAAAGGGCAAACAGGAAAGACCCCTTCTGAATTCAGAAAATCGACACAATCTTGATTTCGTTATCTTTACGTAAAAGTAGTACTATGTAAAATGAGCGAAATCGAGGATATAACATCATTCAACCAGTTCCTAAAATATTTCGGGTTTCAACCTTCAGAAACCGAATCAATATTCCATATCTATCGGTTGAATACAATGCGGGTGCATAAAGATGAATACCTTCTCACGCCTACTTATCGCCAGCACTTCTTCGATATAACCTTTATCACCAATGCAAATTTTACGTACCATTATTCCCAATACAGCGAACAAGTGTTGGGCAATTGTCTTCAGTTAGTACCACCACGGCAGCTTCAAAAGTTAGAGGCGCCCGCATCGCAATTTTTGGACCTAAACGGTTTTACACTCTACTTTAAGCCCGAATTCCTTTCCACTTATTTTGATAATAGAAAGTTTATCAAGGATTTTCCTTTTTTTGCTTATTCCAATACCGATGTCCTGTTCGACCTTAATGTGCGGGAAACCATTGAATTCAAAACCCTTTTTGAAAAAATCATTCAGCTGTACGAAAACAGGGATGCATTTTCGGACAATATCATCATTGGGTATCTATGGGCATTGCTCAACACCATTAAAAAATTATGGGTGCAGCGAAAGGCGTATAAAATAAGTACTTTGAAATCCGACCTTGTCACCCAGTTTGAAACGGTCGTGTGCGAAAACCTCAAAGCATCCGTTCGTGTAACCGACGTGGCCGATATGCTTTGCCTATCACCTAAATATCTTTCAGAAAGCCTAAAAGCGGAATGTGGACAGAGCGCCCGTGAAATCATCGACGAGAGACTGCTCAACGAGGCCAAGGCACTACTGGCGCAATCGGCCCTAAGCATTTCCGAGGTGGGCTATCGATTGGGCTTTGCGGAACCTTCTTCGTTTTCCCGCTTTTTTAAGCGATTGTCCGGGCTCTCACCCTCAGAATACCTGTTCAGCCGTAATTCGGTCAAGTGATGCCGTAGTTCGGTCAACAAGCAACCTTTTCTTCCTATTTATATTTATTTCCGGGTAAAAAAACCTACGGAAAAAGGAATTCTGTACGTCTTGCGATGAATTCCGTAGTTCGATAGCTTGTCCTTGCCTGTAGCTTTGTATCATCAAAATAAAAGAACCGTAAAAAATCAAAGTATATGGACTTCAACACATTTTTAAACCAAGGTGCATCGAACAAAGATGCCGTTCTAAACAGTCTTGCGCTAAGTGGGATACCAACACCAAAGGCCGTAGTTAGAGGAACCGTAAAATCAAAATGACAATGAAATCAAAGATTCGCGAATACCAAAATAAATATATGACAATGAGTAAAAGAATAGCAATGGCAGTTGCCTTATTGGCCGGACTAGTGGCCTGCAAAAACGAAACAAGAACGAATGACAATCAAAACGATTTAGCAATGGAAACAATACTCAATACAACGGAAACAAAAACAGCACAAGAACAAAAATTGATTCAAGAACTACTCACTTCATTTTTCAGTGAAGTGGACAACCGAAACTGGAACGAGGTCACCTTAAAGATGGCAGATTCGGTCTATACCGATTATACGGCTTTGGGCGGTGATGCCGGTTTTAAATCGCCCGATGAAATACTTACGGGATGGAAGGCAATGCTTCCAGGTTTTGAGCGTACCATACACCAAATCCACAATGAAGCCATTTGGGTTGCGGGCAACCGTGCCACGGCAACCTTGGACGCAATCGCCACACATTACCTGAACAATGACGAATGGACGGTGTTCGTAGGCTACGATACCGAATTTATCAAAGAAAACGATACGTGGAAATTGGCGCGGCTTGATTTGAGCCTCTACGACCAGTCTGGTAACGGTCAACTACCTGCTCAGGCAATGGAAAATGTAAAAAATGGAAATGTGCCCGCTTTCGCGAAAGCGGATAACAACACCATAGCCGTAGTCGAGGATTTTTTCGATGCGCTGGAAGCTCGAAAAATTCAAAATGTTTTGGCTACACTCAATGATGGCGTGGTTCAGGAAATGCCATTGTCGCCCAATAATTTCCCGAAATCACTGAATGGTATCGACGCAATGCGCAACCAGTATATTGGTGTGATGGATTATACCCAATCCTACGAACGTGAGTATTATGGCACAAGTAACCCGAATACCGTTTTGGTGAAATACAATGGAACGGTAACCACTGGTGAAGGCAAGCCGTACAACAATTCATACGTGGGTCTGTTCACCATTGAAAATGGCAAGATTTCGAGATTCATCGAATACTTCAACCCGAATATTCTGTTGAACAGCTGGCCGGGACTACAACCCGAAACCTATTCGGTACATAAGGCCGGTGCCAGAACCGATAGCGGTGTAACACAGGAAGAGATAACCTTTAGTAGTCAAGGGGTTCTGTTGAAAGGACATTTATTCCTGCCACCCAACTTCGATGCCTTGCAAAAATACCCTGCCGCAGTAGTGACCGGAAGCTGGACTAGTGTAAAAGAACAGATGCCCGACGAATACGCCAGTGTTATGGCCAAAGATGGCTTTATCACGCTTACTTTCGACTTTACCGGATTTGGCGAAAGCGAAGGACAGCCCAGACAAGTCGAGGATTATAAGCTGAAAATTGAGGACATCAAAGCCGCGGTAACTTTCCTGACAAACCACAAAAATGTGGATACCAATGAAATCTCTGGGTTGGGCGTATGCGCAAGTTCGGGATATATGGCACACGCTACCGCTCAGGACGAACGCATTAAAAAACTGGTTTTGGTTGCCCCTTGGTTGCACAATCCGGAAATCGCCAAAGGCATTTACGATATGCGCCCGGGTGGAACCGACGGTCTGTTACAAGCTGCTAAGGAAGCCAAAAAGAGATATGCCGAAACAGGTGAGATGGAATATGTTCTTGCAGCTAGCGAGCTAGACCCACTAAGTGCGATGTACGTGCCTCACGGTGCTTTCGATTATTACTTAAGCCCAGCAAAAGCAGCAGGTAAAGTCTACGACAACCGTTTTGCGGTAAGCTCTTGGGAACCTTGGTTGACCTTTGATGGCATCTCTGCTGGAAAAGAGATTAGTCAGCCGGTCTTTATCGTACACAGTGAGAGTGGTGCCGTACCACAGGGCGCAAAGGACTTCTATGGTCACTTGCAGGGCGAGAAAGAGATTGTTTGGTTGAACGAATACAATCAACAGCAGCTCTATTTTGAAGAGGAAGCGGTAAACGCTGCGATGGGCAAAGTGGTGGATTATTTAAAATAATCAAAAGTCAAAAAATACGAAAGCCGATGGTCCTGCCATTGGCTTTTTCTTAATTTTATAACTATGGAAAAAAATAAAGTAGCATTGGTCACAGGTGCCAATCGAGGAATAGGTTTTGCCGTGGCAAAAGAATTATTGAAAAAAGATATTACGGTCATCGCTACCAGCCGAAAGGAAAGTGATGGTAGAAAAGCTTTGGAAAAACTATCCACGTATGGGAATGCCCTGTACCATCAGCTCGACGTTACGGATACCCAAAGTATTGATGCTTGTTATGCCTTCGCGAAATCGAGTTTGCAAGATTCACGACCGAAGGGAGAGCGAAGCGGTAAAGCTGAATTTGGCAAACTCGATATCCTAATCAACAATGCGGGTATCAATTACGACACCCATCAAAACATTGAAAATGCCGACCTTGATGAAGTCCTAACCACTCTTAAAACGAATACCTTGGCACCCTTGCAAATGATTCAGACCTTTCTTCCATTGCTTCGGAATAGTCAGGCAGCAAGAATCGTCAATGTTTCGAGTGGCTCGGGCGCATTGAGCAGTCAAGATGGAACGACACCAGGGTATAGTTTGTCCAAATTGGGTTTAAATGGTGTCACCTTGGCCTTTGCCAATCAGCTTAAAAGTGATGGAATCTTGGTCAATTCCGTTTGTCCGGGTTGGGTACGTACCGATATGGGCGGTAGCAACGCCAGCCGAAGCCCCGAAAAAGGTGCGGAAACCATTGTTCGGGCAGCACTTTTGGAAGATAATTCTATGACCGGGAAATTTTTTAGGGATATGAATGAGATTGCGTGGTGATAAATCCAATGAAGAAAAGTGAAGTGATGGTTTTCCGATGAAATCAGACTAAATTCACAATTTTGGCTAGGGAATGAAATATTCCTTCCCAGTCACGATAGCTATCTGGACGGGAAGGGCTAACGGAATGGAACGCTGATATGGGTGATTGCTTCCAAGTGTTATGTAACGAAAGTTTCCCTTCCGCAGTGAAGCCTTTCGCATAATGCAGGTAATATGCTTAACAGATTAAAATATCAATTCGCTAAAAACTCGATACTTGTATTATCCACTTGACTTTTCTCACGATTTCTAAATCGATGAATCAACATCAACACTGTTATGATACAAAAAACACATCCGCCGATAATGAAAACAAAGGTCGTGATATTCTCAAATAAGATTCCGCCTAATACGAGTCCCAACATACTGGCAATACTGCCCATTGAAGTTCCATAGCCTTGAATGGCACCCTGTGTTCGCTTGGTTCCTGTACTTGATAAAAGTGATAAAAAACTAGGCCACATCAGCCCGTTACCTATGGATAAAAGTGTATTGGCTACATATAACAAAATTAGAGATTCAAGCGACAAGAGAAAGAAGCTGCACGCTAACAGAAGAGAACCTAGTAAAACCAAAGTGTGGCTTGATAATATATTGGAAAGCCTGTTAAGCACAGGGCCTTGCACGATGACCATTATAAGACTTGAATAGGCCAAGAAAATACCCAAATCTATCGCAGACCATTCTAGAATGGTGTTGGCATAAATAGGTAAGCCAGCATAGAATAGGCTAAAACTGAAAAAAGTGAGGAAATAAATACTGTACAAAAGCAACACGCCCTTTATTCTTACTATTTGTATCCATCCTTTTTGAGTTTCTGTCTCGTGGGTTTCGCTTCCTTCCGTGAAACAATCTTTATGTTCTACTTGAAAGAAACGTCGTATGTTTTTAATGGATAACTTTCCAGTATCTACAACACAAGGAACACTTTCTTTCAATCGAAATTTAATGACAAAAATAGCAATCAATGATATGATAGCTGCCAGAATAAGTGGCAACACTTCGCCTAAAATGGTACTCGCCAGTAACCCTGCGAATGCAGGACCAATAACGAATCCCAAACTAGTAGATGCACCCATTTTCCCAAAATTCTTGTTTCTATCTTCATCTGTTGAAATATCGGACATATAAGCATTGGCAACAGAGACATTACCACCTGTAAAGCCATCCAACATCCGGGCAATAAATATGACTAGTAGAGGAAGTGTCATCATATAGGTGCCTGTGAATTCTGCATTTTGTTCCCATAGTTTAGTTTCGGGAAGTATAAAAGCCAACAAAAACAGTAACCAGGCGAGAAATGTTCCTACTTGAGAGATTATCAATACTTTTCTTCTTCCAATCTTATCGGAAAGTCTGCCTAAAATGGGTGCACCATTAAATTGAAAGAAAGGATAGGTCGCACCTAGAATACCATAGATAAAACCATTGCCACCAAAATCAGTTACAATAAAAATCAGGATAGGAATAACCAAACTATAGCCTAGTATTCCAATGAAGTTTACCATTAGAATCGGGAATATTTTGGATTTGAAAAATGAGGTCAACTATATAGTTTTGATTGGATTGGTTTTCAAGATAGTTAAATTAATTTCGATAGCTAATGTAGTGCAAGAGGTAAAAAAATAACGTAGCCGAGTATGCGATGAATGAGGCCTTTCCTTGAATATTATTCGAGAATAAAATAATCCAGAGGGTGTAGTCCAGTTTGAGGTGCTGGATAAACCTTCGTGGCTTTAAGCCATTTCGTAGACTTCATCGAATAGCTTTTTATCCAATCCTTCCCGTTGACCGAAGCTTTTCTTCAATACATTATGAAGTACAGAATTGAATGCATTGTAGCCCAGCCAAAGATTAGGTTCTTCATCGAGCAACAAAGCTTCGTAGTTCAAAATTTCAATAACCTCACGAGACTTTTTTGAAGGTCGCTATTCCATCTGGGTCAGATTTTTTAAGGATTTCATTTCTGATGGTATAAAGATTTCATCCTTTTGCAAATTTTGTTAATACATAGCTTTTAATTTTAAGTTTGAACATTTTGTGACAATGCATCGAAGTACTCAGGATGCTTTTCTCTATAGTAAGCCAAGTGGCATTCTGCACTTTCTATTTTGTAATTTTCACTACTCGATTGATAGTGCCATTCTGCTTCTTGTAATGCAATTTTGGAATTACTGGATGCTCGTTTCATAATGTTGAAATTTTAGTTAAACAATATTTGAGCAGAACCCAAACGGAAGCTAAAATCTCAGCTCAAAAGGAAACGGAATAAATAAGTAGTGGGATGCGCGCTTCGGCTTTATGCCGTAGTCTTTTGATGGGTGTATTTTACGAGTTTACCTTTGCGACTACTATTGATTGATTGTTTTTTCTCAGTTAAGACATTTATCAAAACCTATCAATTTTGCAAGTAATGAGTAGCTGCCTATATCTAAAAAAAGTGAAATGCACAAGGTGAAGATTTGTTTTCTTATTATTTTCTTAGATATACCTTGAATTCGGTTGGCTGAAACAGCAGTTGGTTTTCTATATCTCTAATAATGAAGAAATCCGCATAGTTTTTATCATAGTCGTAGTTATAAAGACGGTATATCAGATACTTTTTTGAGTTTCTTTCAAGGAATAACTTTTCGTTTTCGCTCAAATAAAATGGTGTTTTATCATTACCCCTTGTTGTTTTAACTTCGATGTAAATTTCACTGCCATTTTTATTGAACGAGAGAACGTCATAACCTTGACCATCTTTAGCGAATTTTACCTTTTCGGCAAGTTTGTCCAATCCCTTTTCCCTGAGTTTATTCTTTTCATAGTCTAAAACCAATTCTTCTCCGAAATCTCCAAGTTCTTTATCTTCTTTATTTTTCTTAAGGAAATCTACATCAGTTCCTTTGAAGTTTGGGTTAAGCTTGGGCAGTTCTGACAAGCCACCAGTTGGAAAATCTCGAAGCGTAAGGTTATTGGTAAAAATGGTCTCTAGTTTATTATCTCCCCAAACCATTTTCACTACTTGGTCGTAGTGGTGGGAATTAGCAGAAATAAATTCCACGGTTTTTTTAATGAGTGATTCCCAATCCCAAGTCAAAAGTTCACTCTCTGGTATTTCATTCCATTTTAAACCCACAGGAATATACTTTTCACATAATTCTTTCTGTTCGTGATTGAGTTTGGAATCACCTTCGTGATAATAATCTAGCTTGTAAACTAAGGCTTTTTGAAGAGGGTCAACCCCAACAGTAAAGAATATGTCTTTTGATTTACCTCCATTTTTAAAAATCCGAGCCCACGTATAAGGCTTGAACGAGGAAGCTCTTTTTCCATCTTTCCAATCTCGTTTACTCCAAGCCCTTCTATTTGATGTTTCGTAATTCTCTAGCCTATCAACAACTTCATTTGACCAAAACTTTGTTTTATACCACACCGTTTCTAAAAGATATTCCTTAGCAGAGTAGTGGTCTTTATTTGATTTGTCATAGACCCTATTCGCCCACTTCCTGAAGAATTCTAATTCTTCAACCGTTATAAAGGGATTATCGATGGAATTGTAAACTGGGGTTTTCAACTCATAAAATTGCTGGCGGTTAAATTCATCTTGCCAAAATTTCTTTGAATTTTCCATTGCGGTAAAGCCGAAAAGCTTCCTTCTCAGCGTACTTGCTTTACCTATTCCTAATTCTTCACAGAGCTTATAGAATCCTGGTCCGTGGTCGTTTCCTATCTTGTAAATAGTAATAGCACTGATTAAAGGTCTTTCATTTTCATACTCGTAGGCCGAAATCTCACCTAAAGTTCTACTAAGGATATTTCTATCTTTATCTAACGCTAAATCCAGTTTCAATTTTTTAGCTACATCTTCGTAATAAATAGGCTCACCCAAAACACATTGGTCTATTAAAAATTTTCTGATTTCTTGATTCATTACCGCAATGATTTTGGCCTCTTAGTGTTATTCTGCATTATTTTTTATTCTGTCAATAATTCTTTCGTAATAGTTGATACGATGGGTTCCCTGTAACCTTTCCGAAATCGATTCTACTCCATTGATGTTGAACATTTCTAATTTATGTTTTGATGCCTTTTCATATTTCTTGGGATAGAAATAATAAATCTTATTGTTTATTGGGAATCTATTTTCGACCATAACTCTTGCACGATAGGTCAGTAGCCACCAGAGGTGCATCTCCACGAAATCGAGGTTTAGACCAAAAATGTAGATGTCGTGGGTAAAAAATAAGTCAACCCAACTTTCATAGTTTACTTGATTGGAATTTATTCTTTTCGCCATCGGCAAGAAGTCAGTTTTTGAATAAACGCCCTTAGTGCCAGTAGCGACATAATTGCGCATTTGTTGCAGAAAACCACTGTAATGCTCGTAACCCAATGTAATTGTTTTAGGTACAGTTTGACTCCCGTGAATATGCCATATTTTGTGGTCTTTCAACTGATGATAACGGAAGAGATTATAGAGGCTTTCTTTAATGTATCCTTTATTAACACAATCTTTTTCATTGAAACCAGAAGTTTTTTCAAACAGCAGGTCGTAATTTGTTGTCAGGATGTTTTCAATTCCTAAATCTAGTATCTGTTCGTGCAACTGATTGGGTTGCATTCTTCGGGTCTGTGCAGCTATATAGCTCTTTAATCTTCTTTCTGGTGTTTTGTGTGCTCTTGCCGAATTCAGATAAATTTCCTCATAGAGCATAGGAAATGGTTTATCTATCTGATTTATTTTTCTATCAATTTTGGCATATTCCAATAATCCATTAATTAAATCTTGCCAAGAATAGGCCTGGGTTGCATTGTTTATATCATTGCCTATTAAGAGTGCCTTTTTATTCATATTTATAGGTTATTCGTTTGTTTTGAGGAATTATAGTGCGGTTCTATATAAAAAGACATTCTCACGTATCAGGTAGGCTTCGGTAGAACCTCTATCAATCATTACCCCAAGTATGGTCAAAAATGCGTTGACCAAATCTTGTCTTTCTTTGATGATACCAATATGATTGCTAAACAGTTTCTTAATCATCACTTTACCATCTTTGCCCAATAAGTCATCTTTCGTATCAGGATTTTCTTTGATTAACTTTTCCAAAAGCAAAAGACCTTCTGGCAAGAATTCCTTTTCGCCGAAGGTTGAGAAAACAGAAAGAATCGCAGAAAGGTTGCTAGCGCCAAAGTATTCGGCCATTTTAAGATATTGTGGTTTATATGTTAAAAAGCCCTTCCATTCCTCTAATTTTTTTAAGAATTGGTTATTTAGTAACAGTTTGTCGCTGAAGTAATATTTCCCTTTTTCCTGAAGCTTATCTAACATATAATCCCACAACTGCCAGAATCTTGTACCATATTTTTGAAGTTCCTCTTCGGTTTTATCCCTTACCACATCATACATTATGGTGACACAAAAATCTACTGTACCCGATATAAATTTGTACAGGTCATTAATATCATCTGAATTTCTAACCGTATCGCCCAAGAAAGGGGATATCAAAACATCTATAATTCTTTTACCATAATCAATACTGTCGCTGTAAAGCCATAATTCTCCAAGAAACAGTTGGATATCTATTTGTGAAGTGAAATCAAAGTGCTGTTTAGTGTTGCTCCACGTGTCACCCTCTACAGTCTGATGCAGCCCTACAAACTCAGTCAGAACCGTGACGACATAATCAGCCTGGATTTGCGTACAGCTTTCTGTGGGTATCATTAGCATCGCCCTTATAAGAAAATGTCTTTCGTGGGAACTAAAATTAACTGTATTGACATCAATATCGTTTGGTGAGTGTAAGGAAGTTGTAATGAATTCTTCAAACGCTTTATTGTATTCGGTTGCCTCCTCTTTTGTTGTCCTATACGGTCTTGGGTGTTCTTTTTCAAATTTCGCGTAAGCGATTACAATTTTTATTAAATCGGTCGCCATCTCTGGGCAATTTTCAGAAAATTCTTTTCTGAAATACATTAAAAATTGCCTTAAGTAGTAATCGTCCAACGGGCATAAGACAAGTTTTCCAAGCAGTAACTTGTAATCCATCGCGTCTGCTGAGGAAGCGGCGTATTTGACCAGCAAATGCATAGAGTGTAGTATAGGCTTCTTTTCCAAAACACTATAACTAATACTTAAGCCGTAGTCTCGATTATATTTGTCTTTTACCAAAGCACCTAAGGCATTGTACAATTCAGCAAAGCACCACGATATTTGCTCTGGATTCAATTTTTCAGCAAATGAATCGAGTCCTACCTTTGCTAGTGAAGCAGGCATATCGAACATTCCATTTTGAAAATCTGGGGCTGTGTAGTTCTTGTAGATTTCCTGCCATTGCTTAAATGTTAGCTCTTCTTTCTTCTCTATAGCCTTTAACAGAAGATTGCTTTGACCCGCATCCAAGTGATTATCCTTAAAATCGGTCTCTATGGCTTTTAGGGTATCAGCAATTTCTTCAGGATAGGTTGGCCTTAACTCAATAGTACCAGCCTCTTTGTTTACTTTCCCAGTTTCGAGTTTGCGTGCATCCATTTCGGTAACGGTTTTTATCCATAAATGGTCTTCCTTAAAATCGCTGTAAAATCTATCGAAAAACGCAAATAACCCTTGGTTGAACTCACCAATATTGAACTGATAAGGAAGCATAAAAGCCCTGAGACCTTGATGGTGTTTTTTGCGATGCGGTAGGGCATTAGAGCTCATTCTCTCTTTTTGAGCGTGATATATCTTATTATCTTCTGGCGCCATACTGTGGTGTTCACTAATCGCTCTCTGTAAATCCCAATCATAGAACTGTCTCGCACCGAAAATTGGCAGTATGGCCTTAGTAAAAGCTTTGGGGTGCGCCATAAAAACACTTGCCAATACAGAAATTGGCGCAACATTATTGGAAAATTGAAGTATGTATTTACAATGTTCTTCCAACAGCTTTTTTGCCATTTCATTTTCAGCACTGGCCAGTTGCAGTAGATACCGTTCCAAAGACATCAGTAAGGACTCAATGAGCGGATGCACTTGTGTGCCTAAACCTCTGTAGGCAATCCATAAATCCAAATCGCCATAAATCACTCTTGTTTTATCATCCTCGAAAAGCAAGGTTACTGATTCTAGAGGTTTTTCCTGTCCATACTTAGATTGAGCCAAGTAATCTACTGAGTAATTGACAAAATCAACTAGAAAAGCAAATGCTTCAATTGGCTTGGTAGAAAATAGTGTTGTGATAAATGTTTTATAAATACCAGATGGATAATATTCAAACTTAGAATCTGCTATACCCCAAGATTCTTCTTTATTTGGCCTTGGTTCTGGCACAAAACTGGATATTCTTCTATGGCCATCTATTTTTACTTCTTTGACCTCTTCCTTAGGTTGTTTTTTCCAGTTCGTCTCTGTAAGCGAAATGAGCAATTCAGGAAGCTCCTTGACCAGATTCTGGTTGCGCACGCCACCAAGGGCTATTTTAATTACTGCATCATAAAATTTCTGTAAACGCCAAGGTGTATCTTTTTTAGCATTGGCTCTCCCTAAAAAGGCTTCGATTTCTGATTTTGCATAGTGCGCAAGTCCAAAAAGAAGATATATCAATTGCTGTATTGTATACTTATCGCGGGACACCTTATTCAACCAAAATTCATCCCCAGCTTCTATTTGGTCGATAAACTGAAGTACTATATTCTTACAGGCATCAATTCCTTTTTCTGATAGATTATCGGAATCAAAAATGTATCTCAGTTCCCAATCCATTAAAAGCAAAAAAATGGAATCCCGAATATTAGGCATTGCACTAAGATTTTCAGCTATGAATTCTAGTAATTCTCTCCATACATCACCGATAGGAACGAGAATGGATTTATTTGACTCTGAGCCTGTACCATATTCCTTGCAAGCTGTTCTTGCTAAAAGAATACACCTGTTTAAAAAGACTGCATTATCGGCTAGCAAATCAGATTTAAATTTTTGAAAGAAAACCGATGCATCTTTGGACCGGAACACGGCAACTAGAATTTCATCTACCCAGTACCTCTCAATTTGGTCATTGTTGACAGTATCCCGTATTATGGCCACAATTGAGTCGGGGTCTTCTATAAGATAGTCTTCCACCCAAAGCCTAAATGCTCTTCTTAGAGCCGGTTGCCCGCCTATTTTAGAAAAGAAGTTATCGACAGAAATTGCATCTGACCTTAGTTTTGAAATGTGTTTTACCAAAGCCCAATCCTCTAGAATATCGTGTGAAGGCGAAAATTGGAAATCATCCTTACTCTTATATAGAATATGGTCATCGAGTAAAGCCTCGACAGCGGCTTCATCAATTCCATCATCAGGTTCAACAAACAATCGCATAAGTTGCGCCCGTTTTAATGCTATGTTTGAAAATGCCTTTCCACGTTTTCTTGCTAAACCAATACCAGTTATGGTTGATTTTTCGATGATATGACTCCACAATTTTGATTTAAACTCGACTATGGACAGATTTTCTACTTTGAAGTCTTGTACACCAATGGTACGTACTGCAAATTCTAAATATTTCGGACTTCTGAGAATCTCTTTTAGCCCAAGGTTGTCAAAATATGGCTCTAAGCTTGGAAAGTGTTTTTTGGCTAAATCCAGTTCCAAGTCCGATAGAAGTTCAATTTCTACAATACCTGTTTTTGGAATATGATACTTTTGAAGTATTAGGTTAACGGCATAAGCTCTTGATGTGAAGACGACTTTTACGTCTTTGTGACCTTTTATTTGTGCTAAAAATTGCTGGAAAGCGTTTTCAGGATTGGCCTCTAAAAGCTTTTCCAAACTATCGACAACTATAAGCTTTTCCTTGAGATATCCAATTGAGCTTATTATATCAGTAATCGAGTCGTTCACCCCAAGCTTGGTGAAAACGTGCGGTAAAGCGGTCTCATTAAACTGTTCCGCCTTGAAAACAAAGACCTTTGCAGTATCATAATATCTTTCTATATAGTCTTTTAGCAATGCCGATTTACCAGCACCTGCATTACCTGATACAATGGTAAACTGATGTTTGGCCGATAGAGTAGAAAGTTCTTCAAGTTTTTCTGAGCGGTCTAGATGAAAATCTTCAATTGAACTAACTGGTAAAGGGTTCGATGATGATACTGCTGTCTCCCTGAAGTTTTGATAAAGATTTATACGTGCTATCAAAAACAGAAGGATTGAAATGCTTGTAAATGTCCAATTGTTTACTACTATCATAGGTAAGCGCCCCACCGTTTTGATTATAGTTAGCGGCTATAGCCAGAAGGCTATTCCATATTTCAATACTACTAAGGTTGCAGTCTATCGCTTTCGTAAGAGTAATTAAGTTTAATGAGCTATTCAAAGCAGTACTCGTTTCAATACCGAAATCCAGCCCTATAAGCGCCATACTTTTAAGAAACAGCCAAATATCTTTTTTTGACACACTTTTACCGTCATTAGCCTTTTCGAGCAGATTCTCAAAGATATTCAGATGCTGTTTCTTAACTTCTACTCGTTCGACCTCTTTGTAAAAATCATTTTCATCTTTGTGTGTGGATGCCCAATCTAGTAATACGGCGATATGGTTTTTGTCATTATTGGTCAGATTAGATTTTACTAATAATAGCCTATCCTTATTTTTATTGAAATCGGCATTATTGAAGTCTTTCCAAAAAGCTGATATAACTTCAGTAAAAACTTCATTGTTTTCGGTCAAAGCTATGTTATGCTTTATTTGACCCAGAATCTTCTGTTGGTCACCAGTACCCAAATCAACTATAACCATTAAATCATCTGTGGCATAACCTCTACTGGTGGTCTGAAAGGCAACTTCACATATCTTTCCTTTTGTAACAAGGGGTACTTCAATCTGAAGTATCATTGCAAGCAAATATGCCGCTTGCACGTGATGCTCGTAAGTGGCTCCACCACTTCCCATTGAAAATACACTCCCTGTTTTACTCATAATTCTATTGTGTTTAGCTTGTTTTAAATGCTCTAGACATTAATTCCATTTCTGATTTTTTTATACCCAACTCTTTAGCAACTGCTTTCCAGTCCTTGACCACAGCAACTACTTCATTAAGAATAGCACCCATTTCATCTTCGCTCAAACGAAAAAATTCCCCAACACTTTTGGCTAGTTCAAAATTCAAGGCATTATCATCCATATCGATATTTAGCGCTAGTCCATCTTTTTCAATGGACGGATTCAAGTCATAAGCTGGTGACAGTTCCCAACCTTTTTCGTTGAGGATGAATCCGTGGTTTCTTAGATGGTCGTCAGTGTTGGATATGGCGATATTGAAGACTATCCTTCGCCAGAGTTGATGCAAGTTGGCTTCGACATTGGTTCCGTAATTCTCGATGACATCTACGATATCAAGATAACTTGCTGTTTGGGTTTTAAGCGTTTCCTCATTTTTTCCGGTCATTGTCATTGCCGAGGCGAAATGGATTCGCTCTTCTTTTTCACGGTCAAATCGTTTGGTAAGAAATGTGTGGTAAGGACCAGAAATCTTTTCAATTTTTGACTCAGCCATATCTATACCGCAGTTTACGGCAAGTTTATGAGCAAGAAATTCCCAAGCGGCTTTATCTACTGTATCGCTTTTTGAAGGGAATTTGGCAATCCATAAGCTTTTGTCCTTGCCCAGAATATTTGCCTTTGGTCGTGCACCACCTAAAGATGAACCTGGTGCTATCAATATGGCCAACCATTGCCTTGTTTCTTCATTTTGAATATCACTTTCGAGTTGTTCAACGGCTTTTTGTAAGTCACCAAGAGATGACCAAGGTGGCGTCGGGTTCTGCTCGTCATCATCCAAAAACGGACCGTCCACATCTGTCTTAAATCGAAGTGCACCCATTCGACTTTCATCATAGACACCTAGCAAATAGTCAATTTCATAAAGTGTTCTTGCTTTCTCACTACGAGCTCTTGCATCCTGTGCTTCGCGGCGTTTCATCAGTGTTTTCCCCCAAGTATCTGGCATACTATCTAAGAATATCCCGAAGTTCTCTTTATCGCTGGGATATTGTGGGCCGGAATAGAATGAAATATCTGGGTCAAGGTTTTGGTAGAGTCCCTTGTCAAGCCAATCTTTATGGTACTCAAAACTGAAGGCTTTTTTTGCTTTCGCGAAATGTGCAGATAACACACCGACCTGAATTGGGCCATTTAACCCAACCCAATCCGCATATACGTAAATATCAAACTTTCCCTGTGCCATAACCTATAGTAAATCCAAGTCCTGAAGTTTGCGACCGAATTCATCGTCTTGTGCAATTTTTGAAAAATCGTCCTCAAGATTCATTACTCTTAGCACATTGAAATAGATGCCTATGGCAACGGCCGGGTCACCTTTTTCTATGCGGTGTAGCGTTGCACGGTGTATTCCCGCGCGTTCAGAAACCTGCTCTGTCGTTAGCTTTCTGCGCTTGCGGGCGAGTTTGATGTTTTCACCAATACCATCAAATATCTTTTGATATTTAGGAAGTACTATTGCTTTCTTGGAATTCATATTGTCGCTTATTAACGACAAATATAATAATTATGTTGTAAATAAGCGACATTTTTAAGGTTTTGAATAAAAAAGAAGAGCGAGCACGAATGCTGACCCTTCCTTCAAACAACAAAAGCTAATCGTTGAGTTCTTTAATTTTCTTTTCCAGAACTGAGATACGCTCTTTCAAACGTGATTCACGCTTATCTCGTTTTTTGGCATAGTCCTTATCAATGTCTGCAATCTTAGATTTGTAATATCCCTGCATTGCATTGTAGAATGAAATGTTCGTCAAGTTATTAACGTGATTGCTCTCGCCAAAATGCACTTGCTTGGTAAGCATATACCGTATCAGCTTATAAAAGATTTCCTTTTTGAAATTCTTCTTGAAATTCTCGACAATTTCAACTCTGGTCATCTTGGCAGTATTGCCTGACAATTTTGAAAAGTATTTTTGTTGGCTTATATAATCCACATTGTTCTCAAAAAGTGATATCGAAAACGCTACCATTTCATCTGTGGAAAGTGTCTTCTTCGTCTCAACATAATTCGTTTCCCTAATCATTTGCACGACTTCTTCAAACTGTTTGTTGTTCTCGATGTGCTTCTTACGGATTTCCCTTTCGTTGATTTTTACGATTTGTTCTTGAGGTGTGCAATCCGCCATTTTTCTGTTGGCCAATGGTGCTGAATGCTCGGTTTCTTCATCTTTTGATTTCTCAATCACCTTGACAAACACTTCCTTGTTTTGGTAAGTCTCAGGGTGGAAAACAATACCATTCGCAAATCCATTTTCTTTGGCAGAATTGTATTCTTCCAATTCTTTATTATAGCCTTTTATGGCTTCCTTAAGTTCGCCATTCAGTTCATCCTCGGTATAATCGTAATGTTGGTACTCTTTCTTGATGGCTTCGATTGTCGGCTTAATTGGATTTTCGATAATTTCCACATCATCCAGTAGATAGACCTTCAAGCCATTATTTTCCAACTGTGAAATAATGAGCTGATTGTTTTCGTCATCTGCCCAATACTGTCGTATTTCAGGAATCAGTAGTACATTTTCTTTCTTGGATTTTTCAATCAGGTTAAAGAACGACTTGCTTTTCTTTGTCTCGAAACAAGCTGATTTTGTGCAAACCATTTTTCCCTCACCGAAAAGATTGCCTTGATTCGCCGCATTGAACGGACATTCTACACAAGACCCGGCTTTAGGTACCAACTTCTTATAGGTTATATCAAAAGATGCTTTTTCCAAGTCGTAGGTCTGGTCTTTAATCATCCTGTTTATCTGATGCGCACTGAAATCTTCGCCCATTGTTTCCAACATCATCTGTTGTTCCTCTGGCGTAAAGAGCGCAACACCTACGCCCAAGGAAATCGTCATTTCACCATTGCGAACAAAGTGCTTAAAGCCATCTATCAATCCTGCCAACTTCAAGCGTTGTCTGATAAAGTTGTCCGTTCTGCCCAATCGCTTTGCAATTTCAGCCGGTGCATATTTCTCGCTTAGGTAAGCTATTGATTCAGCTTCCTCGGTAGGCTCAACATCCTGTCGCTGTAAGTTCTCGATAATTTGAACTTCCAAAATTTCATTGTTCTCATAATCTCTGACAATGCACGGGATAGTTGCTTTATTCGCCATTTTGCTTGCGCGAAATCTTCTTTCGCCCATCACGATTATGAAACTCTTTCCAGATTTCCGTACCGTTATCGGTTGCAGTACACCGTGTTGTTTGATGCTTTCGGAAAGTTGTTCCAAATGTTTTTCGTCAAAGGTCTTTCGAGGCTGTTCTGGGTCAGCCTTGATTTTGCCGATGGACAGGTTCTGAATTTCCAGCTTTGCTGAATTTCCGTTTACTTTAGAAGCCGCAGCAGTCTTTGTTCTGCTTCTTCTCTTCTTGGTACTTGCTTTTGTTGTCATAATACTCAAATTTTTGATTAAACAATATTTGAGCAGAAACCAAACGGAAGATAAAATCTTGGCTCAAAAGGAAACGGAATAAATGAGTAGGGCAGAAGCGTGGCTTTATGCCGTAGTCTTTTGATGGAAGTATTTTACGAGTTTAAATTGCGGGTATATTGTATGATAAAAAACTTCCCTTAATAACTAACTAGAATGAAGTTTTAAAACTTTAGACTACCATATCTTTTGCGAAATCAACAAGTTGGTTTTATCTATACTCGTTTGTCAGCTACATTTTTATCAAAAGCAATCAAATTAAACAGTTCTCGCATTCTACTACGAACACGATTTCCATAGCGTTCTTCCAATTCTTCGGCATTAAGGTTTGTAGTGGCGTGGGTTTTAATTTTATGTTTTGTTGTTAGGTAAAGCTCGTAGCGAGATAGTAGAACTTCACCCATTACGTTCAAGTCCTTTCCATAAAATCGCCCTGAAGGTTCTACGCCCAAATCGTCAAAACAGTAAAACTTGGTATTGCCATATTCTTCAACGGTTTTAAAACCGAGGTGGTTAAAACTAAAGGTTACGTTTCGGCAGGGAATCATTTCATAAGGTCTTTGCATCGGTACGATATGCCGCAAGAGTTTCATAAGGCTGGTTTTTCCACAGCCTACTGGTCCGGAAAGTAAGACACCTTTGTCAATGTCAATGCCATAGGTGGCACAGTTTTCCTTATCCCTAATAAAATAAGAACAGAGCTTCAGCAAGATATTTTTATCCTCTTCGTAGATCCTGAATTTTTTTCCGAACAACAATTTGCCTTTTGCGTTCAGGTAAATCAGAATTTTCGGGAAATCGTACAGGACACTTTTCCCATCAAATTTACCCAACGAATATTCCACGCCACCTTCGGTAATTTTAGAGGGGTTGTCCATAATCTTTGGTTTTAGTGGTTCGCAAGTTGTCCTTGATTTGGGACGCTTGGTTTTTGTTAGTTTTGTTTTCTTCATCAAATAATTCTGTTCTGTCCATCCAATTCGTGGCTAAAGCTCGCCAATCACGAATTGCCTTACCATCGCTTGTCTGCCAGTTCCGAGTTTCATAATGCTCGTAGAATTTTTTTCCTTCATCAGCATCAAAACCTTTTTCTTCAAAAAATAAAATAACCGCCAGCCTGCCCTTTGGCTGTTTTATATGGTTTTCTTGTTTGGTATTGTTTGTAGTAGATACCAATGCTTGTCCATCTATGGGACGGTGGTGGTACAAAGCTTGTCCGTTTTTGGGATGGTGGTGTCCCACAATTGGTTCCCGTATGGGATGGTAGTGTTCCGCAAGCTGTTCCAATTTGGGATTGTACCGTCCCATATCAGGTTCATCACTTGTCCCGATAATGGCCATCTTAATTTTGCTGCCCTTGTATGGATTGTTGGAAGGAAAGTAGTATAGGTACTGCCAAGCATCCAAATCAACAACACATCTATGGTATGTAGATTTTGAACCAATCTTTGCACAGCGCATTAAATCTCTACGGTTCACATAAAATTCATCTGCAAAACGGCTGCTGTTCCATTCTTGGAACAGCGCCATATACAGACTGATATGGGTAGGGTTTAGGCGGTCATCAAAATAGAACGTTTCAAAAGCCGCGTTGAGTAGCTTTATATAGTTCATACACTATGAATTTAAACCGTGGTGTACACGGTTGGCATCCATCACATTTTGGATTTCCTCGGTATCATAGTAGATAATACCGCCTACTTTGGTGTACGGAAGCGTACCATTTATGCGAAGGTTTTGAAGCGTTCCTGGACTCACTTGAAGCAAATCCATCACCTCAGAAGATTTGAGATATTTCTTCAGTTTTCCGCTGGCTTGTTTTGATAAAAGATTTTTAATATCATCGAGCAATTCCATCTTGAAATCTCGAAGGTCGTCTGTTGTGATAATACTTGTCGGCATAATAGAACGGGTTTTAAAGAAAGGGACTATCTGGATTTAACTTTTAATTGATAGTCCCTGACCTGATTTAGCTCACAAACTTTACTATTTTAATAAATAAGGGTTCGTGAATCTGTCGATTTGACTTTCGTTCTACAAATTTGGTGAGTTTTAACCTACTTTATTCACAAGATTCACCCAAGTTGGGTGTTTTTTTATCTCATTTTCAGTATGTTAAATTGAATTAAATTGATTGCTTTCATTGAAATTGAAACTATCAAATGCCCGTAATAAAAATGAACAAAACAAAAACACAAGTTCTACCCAACTTGTGAAAAAATTTAGTCGTCAGCTTCTTCTATGCGTTTTAAAAGTGCGGATTTCATTCTATCCAAAAATTTGGTAGGCTCAATCTTTCGCCCTCTTATTTCAAGGAATTTTCGATAATAGTTACCTAAATCTATATCAAAAATCTGCTCGCAGGCCATCGCCATATCCTTAATGCCGGCCTTTCCGCCTTTAATGGCGCCAGAAGCCTGTAAGGCATATATGAGTTCAATGAGGTCTATTTTGTTGGCTGTCCAGCCTAAGTCGAGACTTTTAAAATGGCGCTTGACAGGGTTCGTGCTTTTAGACCTATAGCTTTTTAGCTTTTGAAGTTCGTCCAAGTAATAGGCAAGCAACAAATCGTAGGATATAATTTTGGCGACGGCATTGTCGTGGCTGGTCGAGAACTCTGCATCAGTGTAGAAATGAGATGTATCTGAAATTAGTCCTATGTTATCATTACCCCGTAAAAAGTAGAACTCATCAAGATTGGTGTGGTTTTGTCTATAATACCTTATAAAGTCCAGGTTCTTGTTGTAATATTCCTGTTGTTTCTTTATCTCGTTGTCGATATGGCTTCTTTGCGACTTGTTTGAACCCTTGGGTATCTGAAGTAGGTGCTTGTAAAGCTTTACATAGAATTTGAGATTACCATAGATATAGGGTTTCTGTCTTTTAAAAAACAGTATTTCATCTTCTTTGTTCTTAAAAGAACCATTGCGTATGACTAAACGCAGTCTTTGAAGACATTTTCTAGAAATAGTAAGGCCCTTTTCCACTGTCGAGAATGTATTGAGGTTTTCCTCATTTATTTCTTCGATGTCAATTCTATATTGCTCTATTATTTTTTCAATTTCTTTAAACACAGTTGTTTAATTATTTTTAAACGATTTAGAAACCCGTTATATATTGGAATTGAATTATTAAAATGATTCGGCTATGCTCAGGTAAAAACCATTTGTATTATTACCAAAACCCCAATCCAAACGTAGATTTAAATTCTCTTCTTTATCAATCATAAATCTAGCCCCTAGACCATAATTCGGCTTAAGGTTCTTAAACTGGAAATCGCTTACATTGTGATAAACATCGCCAGTACCAACGAAACCCACTAAGCCCCATCTTGAGTCCTTAAATCTTTTTCTATACTCTACTTGGGTGGCAAGAAGGTCGCGGTCCACAAATCGTCCTTCCTGATAACCTCGCATAATTTCGCTGCTGCCAAAAAAGGCAAACTCGGAAAAAGGTAGGTCGCCTCTCGAAAAATGCCCTACGAAATGAAAGGCGAACACATCATCGTTCTTGTTCGAGGCGTTGAAATAGTGCCTTAAATCAAAACGAGTGAGATTGAATTTGTGGGTGCCTCCGAGCACTTTAAAATATTCGCCGTGGGTAAGCTCAAAGTACCAACCATCCTGTGCGTTCAGTATATTGCTTCTACTGTCGTAAAGAAGAGCAACTTCTGCACCGACCGATGTTGAGCCGTCAAATCCATCCGGTCGGTTACGTGCAATGTTGCCTTCAGGTTCTATCTCCGTATTGTAAATGTGATTATATCTGAACCCTGCGCCAATGAACAGGTATCTGTGAAACATCTGCTTAAGAAAGATGGGCTCGATAAGAAACTGGTAGTAGTCGTATTGCTCTTCTGCGGTTTCAGGTGTATTGGTTCCTAATCCATAATAAAGTCTTGGATAATTTTGAAAAAGTAGATTTCCTTCGATGACCCATTTTTCTTGATTCGTGAATATCTCAAATCCGGAATAAAAGAAAAATTGATTATTGAGCGTGTACTGGACGGTTATCGGCATATTGGAAACTCTGGTTTCCTCACCACTTCCATTAAATTTAAAAAGGTATTTTGCCCCGGTCCCAAAGGCAAAGTTCGTTTCGGGCGAATAGCTCAGTACCGGTGCGGCGATAAACTTCTGCCTGTAAATCGTGGAATCGCGGACCACCGCTCTTTTATTAGGGTAGAAGGTGAAGAATTCCTTTAGGTTTTCAAAAGTCTGGGCAACAGTTAGTGCAGGTGACAAAAATAATAGCAGTAAGATTGCCCACCCATAACCCGATTTTATTTGATTATATCTTTCCATTTATTCTTATGGTGTTTTATGATGATTCTTGATAGTTGTCGTTTTTTTTTCACAAATTAGCCTTTCGGCCTCTCTTATAATGTTCTTAATCTGTTTTTGATGTATTCTTTTGAAAAGACTGGTTTTTGCTATAATATTGAGTAAAGGTGTTAGACCTCGTATTTTGATATAATAGCTCACCTTTAGATAATTCTCATCATTTATTTTGTGAAAAATCCATCTGCCCATACCTCTTAATGGGCCTTTGACGTATCTGAATTCAATGGTGTTTTTAATTTCAGGTTTCACTTTTTTTAAATGAATGGTAAATGGTGTTATGGGAATTATTCTGATAACATCTTCAGACACATAGGTTGTTTTTATAGGCCACCAATCGGCATAAGATTTTATATCCTGAAAACGCTTTCTGTAGCTTTCAGGATTTCCCATTACATATCTTGTGACTTCGATTTCTGTCATAGCTTTTCATTTAAAAAAACCACCCCAAACTGGCACAATGAAGTTCAGGGTGGTTCAACCAACCAATCAACCAAACTATTTCGTTTATGAAACTCTTCCTTTTAATCGTTTCTCTATCTTCCGTTTTTTAGCGGTAATCCGCTTCATAATATCCATCAATTTTTTGTCTCTGGTCTTTTTGTAAATCTCATTGATGCCCAAAACGAGTCGTTTCGCTTTTCTGGAAGCTTCGATACGGTCACTTGTGGACATATGCGTCATATTTTCGTTTTCAAATTCCAACGCTTCGTTTATCAGTTCCATAATTCACGTTTTTAATTAGAATTTATATCCAATCCCAAATTGAATGCTTCCCAAGCTCTCGCCATCCAAATCGATAAGTCGGTATCCGGCAAATATGGGCAGTTTGTCATTGATCATATATGTGGCGCGTGGCGAGGCATAAAAGCCACCATCATTACCATCGTTGACGCCTATGGCATAGCCCACATCTGCACCGACAATGAAGTTTGAAAAAGGCGAAAACCTTAAACTTCCCGCTACCGGGATAAATTGGGCATCATCAAATTCGACCTCGCCCAATCCCGCTATATTTACATCCTCACCAAAATAATTGGCAAACCCAGTGCTACCGCCCAAATAGAATTTTTCCGAGATGCCATAGAGGTAAAATAAATCGACACCGATATTGCTGGAATAGATATCCTCATAATCGCCTACGGTAACACCACCGTTAAGACCGATACCGAAATGATGCTTTTGACCATCTGTGTTAGAGAGTTGGGCGTTTACTTTCGCGAAAGCGAAACTTGCTACTATTAAACTTGCTAATTTGATTTTCATATTATTCTTATTTTAAATTGTTCTGGCTTAAATGATAAATTTTAGGGTCAATTCTTTATTATCCTCCTTAAGTTCAAAAGAGCATTTCTTAAAGGATGGTTTGCCCATACTGGTCATATTGGATGCCCCTACGGGTTCTTTGGGAAACCCGATAAAATTATCGTCCAACTTCCCATTGTCATTTTCATCCTTAAAAAAGGTAACTGCATAAACCCCATAAGGAAGGTTCTTAAAAGAGTAGGATGCCTTGGTTGTGTAGTCACTCACTTTTCCCACCTTAAAGGCTTTATCCTTTTCCTTTGGAAAGCCCTCATCTGTTTTGTAAATCAGGAAATAAATGTTGCCTTCAACTTTCTCGATTTCGGTTACGTTTACAGTAATGTTGCCCGTTTGTGCTGAAGCCTGCGCCGAGCAAGGTCGAGGTGCGAAAGCGAAACTAAAAAACGTCATTGCTGCGATAAAAAATGTCTTTTTCATAGTTGTAGCGGTATTAAATTAAAATTTTCTTCTATTATCGATGGTAAAAAACTCTGGACTTTCAAATCGCATCGCTATCCACATTAAAACTTGGATAATAATTCCCGGGACAACCGATTTGCCAGCTATCCATTCGGCACAGATGATTCCTCCAGCGTAAGCCACAATCAACAGGAAACCGATATTCCTTGTTTTAGGAACAAGGAAAACCAGGACACAGAGCAGTTCGATAATACCGACTAGCAAGGTCATATGGCCCATACCGGCAGCTTCCATATTATTGACCATAAATTCCATACTTATTATTTTGGGAACTGCCGTAATAATGAGCAGCAGTACCGGGATTGCCCAGATAAAGCGCCATTTACTTCTTGCCGTGTTCATTGCATCAAGTGATTTATTCATTGTTTTTATTTTTAAGGGTTACGTTTATTTAAAATTTCTTTTGTTATTTCCTCTTCCTTTATATCCACTTTCTTTGAAAACCTATCCAATGCAAGCTGCCTGTATTCATAGAAGACAGCTACAAAATTTAGAATAATGCCTAGACCGCCAAGGATGTAAAACGTTGAGAAAATTTTGGTGAACGGTGTAGTGGGATGCAAGTCGCCATAACCCACGGTACTCAGGGTCATTACCGAGAAATAGTAAGCATCTAGCCATCCCCAACCTTCCGCATAGCGAAAAACTATGGTGCCTACCGCGATAAAGGTTATGAGCATTACCGTTAACCGTCCAAAGTTTTCCATCTTAAAGAAAGCCGTGATATGTAAGAAAAATTTAATCACTTTCAAGGCTTATCAGGCAACCGTGCAACACAAAAATCAACGTGTCCACAAAGGTTTTTGATTTGGCGTTCTGTAAGGCATCAAGGGTACTGTTTACGTAAAAGTGCTCCAAGGTGCTTATTACATAGTTCATTACATCCACAGTATTTTTTCCTCTGCTCAGAAAATTTTGTTCGAAAGAGAACAAAGCCTTCATAAGATATCTTTCATAAATGGATAGACGAAGACCAAAGTAGTGTTCTTGCATACGATTGGAATCCTTTGAATGCTTGTACCATCTCGACATTCTTATATCCCGAATGGATTTGTCGATGGCATAGATGTACTTCATCAAGATATCGACTTCGTTAGACTGTTCCATACCGATTCTCTGAAAGCGACGTTCTACGATTTTTTGATACGTCAAGAGAACGGCGCACATCAATTCTTCCTTGGACCTGAAATGCTTATAAATCGTTTTTTTACTGCAGCCAAGGTCAGAAGCGAGTGCATCGACCGTATAGGATTGCCCTGCCGGTTTTATGAGCTCAGCCGTACTGGCTTCCAGCAATTTGTTACGAGGATTTTTCATTGAGTACATCTGTATTTTGGTAATCGGTGATACTTATTTGCAAGCGGTTCCATTCTTTTCTATTGAAAAAACACAACGCAAAGCTGCACTGCCCAAGAGATGATTGCTACGAACAAACCGACGTGGTGCAGCTGTGCCAGGCGAATAACGCCCGTGTTCAAAACGCGGTATTCAGCATCAGAATCAATGTTGGCAACACCGTCTATCCTCTTTTTTAGGTGGAAGACGAGATATCCGAGCCCACTGAAGAAAACCATCAGAAGTACGAGCGATATTGTGTTCTTGAGCACGAAATATTGATACACGATTAAAATGGCCGAGCCTGCCATAGAGGTAATCATCGTTGGCGGCAATAGGGTAATCAATCGTTTCAACTGCCCGTGGATGTTGCGCATCAGCTCTTCCTTGGGAAAGAGTCTCTTTGAAGATGACATATAGCGCCAGATAGGCTTTTCTATCATTGACAGTACATAAAATATCCCGGTGGCATAGGACAACAATAAGATTATCAGGTAAGGAACTAAGGTTTTCATAATTTCTTTCTTTAAAGGTTTAATAAAGGTTTCCCGCTTTCCAGTGCTTCCAAAGAAGTCCGGGTAATTCCACTATAAAATCATAAAGCGATACCCAACCGCCTTTGAGAAGGGTTGTAAAAGATTGCCCTAAACCAGGTTTTGCGGGACGGAATTTTAAATCTTCGGTAGGCTTTTTTTGAAGCAGGTTTGACAGGATATCCTCTAGATAGTCCGTATTGTTCCAAGGCTTCACGAACAGGATAGTTCCATCGGTATCGATAACATAAACACTGTTGGGCAGTTTTCCGTACACCTCGTGTGCTTCCCCATCAATATCGTCTACCAATAGGGTTCTTCTGTCATCATAAAAACGGGCGGCTTCCTTTGCAGCTGCCATTTTTCCGTCAAAATCTTTGTGGCAACTAATATTGTTACCAGGGTGCGCCTCTCGTACATAGAGTACCACAAAGTTGAACTCGGGGTATTTTTCGGCGATTTCTTGCATCGGTGTTACGTGACCGGCGTACATAGGGCAGGTAATGCTGCCCATTTCGAGAACAAGGGGCTTATCCAAAAAATCCGATAAGTTCCTCTTTTTGCCCTGGGTGTCTTGAAGTTCAAAATCCCTATAGGTATCCCCTTCTTTTAGTCCTTCAAAATCCTTGAACTGATAGAACTTTGCCTTAAAGTTGGGATAGTTGTATGCATTCTTTGCTTTTTGCTTTGTTTCCATATCTTCTTGTTTTAAATGATGTTATTTCTTAATTTTTTGTGCTTAAAATCGTTGTGCAAAACTTAATGTGGCATAGCGATGACTATCGCCGCTGTTGAGTTCCCCAGTGGTCAAATGGTATTTGAACTCTATGCTCGTACCCTTTTTAAGTACACAGAAGCCGAAGTAGCCGTTAAAAAGGATGTTATTGATTTCATCCTGTTCAAAAAGAGAGTTGTCATCAAAAATGTTTCCTTGTACCGTGGCATCATATGCCGAGAATTTTGCGCCGAAGCCCGTATCGAGATAATATTCTATTTGCTTGCGTTTACCCAGTAGTTGATTGTCCTGCCCTACGGAATACTGTATGCGCTCAAATTGCCCGAAACGGAAGTGAATGGCAGGTTTGGCATAGATATCTATGTTTCCTAAAGCACCGTTCAGGGTGGCATAAATGTCTAAAAGCTTGGTGTGCTTAATATCGAAGCCATAGTTGGCCCTCAAATTAATTCCCAATTGGTCCGGAATCTGATTTTCCCAGCCCTGTAGTTCTACATCACCGGTTATTTCCCTATGGAACCAATTTTGGATAGCGTCCGCTTGGGATGAGGGCCCCAAAACACCAACATCAAGACCTATATGAAGAAATGATTTTTCGAAGGCCATTGCGGTAGTGAAGTTCGCATAGGACCAACCGGCATAGGGGCGTTCTTCGCTTGGGTCGGGACTACCATCGCTCAGATAGTCCGGTGTATAGGCTTCGATGTTCAGATTAATTTCGCTGTACGAGGCCCTTGATGTCTTAAATAATTTGGTTACAAAAGTTTGCTTTTGATTGCGCCATCTAAAGGCACCATTGATGCCATATGTGTAACCTCGGTCGGTACCTGTATAGATGATTAGAAAATCGTTGTCGTGACCGATTTCGATTTCATAATCGTAAAAGTCGGTCTCTTGCGAGAATGCTACCGTCGTAAACAGTACAATCGATAGATATAAAAGTGGATTTTTCATTTTTTAAAACATTAGGTTTATATTTCCAGGACTATAAATCCTGCTCGTTTGTTCTTTGCCCTGTAGTTTTAGTTCAGATAAAAAACGGGGCTTGAATTTTAAAGGTGGCGTCAACGATTTCAGATAGAAATCTGTAAATAACAGTGGCTTGTTAAGTTTTGCACATTGGCCTAACAATCGGGCAGCGGTGTTCAATACATCGCCGTGATAGGCCATATGCCTGCTGCCTTTCCCTACCATCGTGGCGGTAACTTCGCCACTGCTTACACCAGCTTTGAATCTTGGTGTTTTGCCGAACAGCTTTATGTAGTTGTCTTGCTCTTTTAGTAGTTTGAGGTTGACTTGCTCATACATATCAATCGCTTTTCCAGTAGTATCGTCCTTTATTTTCCAGGTCAGCACTACTTCATCACCTACAAACTGGTAGACTTCAAAATTGAAGGACTTTAGCGCGTCGAGAATATCATCAAAGCATTTGTTGAGGAAGCGACTGTATTTTATGTGACCTAAATCTTCAGCTATACGGGTACTGTCGTTCAAATCGAGAAACATAAAGCTTCGTTTTTCGACCAAAGGATTGGAATATTTTCCTGATAGGTAATTGAGAAATACTGTCTCGCCAAAATTGATGCGCAACTGACGGATAAAACTGACAGCCATACTCATAAAAAAACAATGCACGAGGAACGAGGTGAACAGGCCTGAGTTAACAAATTGTATTGAGAGCTCTGCCGCTTCTGCGAAAGCGAAATCTTCCAATATCATTAGGTGTAAAATGTGTATCTGCAAGACGGTTGAGAAAATGAAAATCGGTATACAGATGGCCCAGACGATACGCCGTTGCCATTTCAGGATATGTTTGGACAACCAGGGATAGAGACGAGATTCGAACCAGATGTCCTTTATCCCAAACAGCAGTCCGCCTACGGTTGCCTTGATGTGCGCCGCAGTAGGGTCAAAAGGACGCATTCCCGTATCCGAAAATATATCGTACAGTCCGGCCGTTTTGAAATAGACGAACAGGTTACAGCCGCCTATAAAGAAGAGCAGAATCACCGTGTATTCCCACCATATCGATATTTTAGATTTCATTTTCAAAGTAATTTTATGTCATAAATTATGTTTAATTAAGGGTAGGCTTCCAGCCCTTAGTTTCCTAAAAGCTGGACTACCCCAAGCAACAACTACTAACCAAACCAATCAAAAAACTAAATTTTTATTGTTGCTATATGTTTTTTACAAAAGGCGACCCTTAGATGCTATTAAACAGGGGGAAAGCTAAAGGCCGCCAGCCATCATTTAGGGAATGAAGGCATCTGTTTCTGTTTTCCCTCTTTCAGCTTTATGCCGTTCTGCTTTAGGATGCCGTATTAAATTGTACTGGGTTCATACGCGATGGTAAAACCAGATATTCGGCCCATTGTCCCGGTCTCGATTGTTTTTGAGATACTTTCTCTAATCCAGCGGCACTCAATATTTGCTGTACATAGTCGCCGTAGATTTCGTGGAAAGGGAATAGGGTGGTCATCTCGCATATTCCGGCGGTTACGCCTATTACATTTGCATAATGTGTGCAGGTATAAGCGTTACTACTCGTGTCGCTTGGCAATAAAATCCATTGAAATGTGCCTCTAAAGAATCCTTTCTGAAATTTGAAGGCGATTATATTCTGATGAAGACTTTGCAGTTTCTCGATAACGATATGGCTACATAATTCAGGTATCGCAGTCAATAGTCTATTATTTGATAATAGTTTGTGCTCATAGGGCCACCAAGAAACGTAGGTGTCCAAATTAGCTAGTCGTTCCATTGCGTCGTGCAATGACCCTTGATAGTTTTCTGTGATTTTGATTTCTGTTTCCATAATTATCGTTTTTTGTGTTTCTCTTTGTTTTACATTAAATTCTATTTTAAGGCTGTTAACATTGTACCCGTAAGTTGTAGCATAAGTGCCTCTTTTTGCTTTACAGTGTAAGTAGCCGTGACGATTCGGAATTTGGCCGAAGTCAAATCCAGTTGTGCTTCCCGAAGTTGGGTATTGGTAATCTGACCGTTTCTGAAATCTATCCGGTTACGTTCAAAATTTTGTTCGAAGGTTTTGAGGTTAGAGCGCTCAATTTCCAAATCGTTCAATGCTTGTTCGTACTCGGTATAGGTGTTTTCAAAATCTTTGACTACCTGTAGTTTTGTTTGGTCAATCCTGAGTTTTTCCTGGTCTATCTTGATTTTTGCATTTTGAATCTTTCGGTTGGTGCGGTTGCCATCAAAAATATTGAGCCGCACGCCGACACCTACGTTCCAGCCATCCAACTGTTGCGATAAAAGCAGATTGGCCTCATTGGTCTGGTCGAAGTAGCTGTAACCTCCGTGTAAGGATACTTTTGGATAGCGTTCGGCCTTGGCAATCGATAGTTCGTTCTGCGAAACCTCGAGACCTTGTTGGGATAATTTCAACCGGGCATTATTTTCAAGAACTTTAGCCTCTAACTGCTGTTTATCTATAAAGGGATAAAATGCGACTTCTTCGTCAACAGTAAAGTTTATTTTGGGGTCGCGTCCCATAAAGGCGTTCAACTCTGCCTTGGCAGTCTGGTAGTGCAATCGGTTTTGGCGTAATGCCACACTGTCGTTTTTTACGGCTACTTCCGCATTCAATACGGCAGTGTGGTTGCCGGCACCGAAATTAAACTGGCTCTCGGCGCGTTGTAGGCGTTCGTTACTGATATCGAGTTGTTCCTGTGAAATGGACAGGTTGGCCTGTTGTGTGGCGACGTTCAGATAAAAAAATACGGTATTCAACACCGTGGTTTCCACCCGGTACCGGGTCTGCAAGACCGTGGTCTCATTTGAGTTTTTGAGCAATTTGAGCCTGTGATGACCACCAAGACCGTCGAAAAGCATATACTCTACATTTATGGAAGCACTGAATTCTTCCGTCTCCGCAAAATCCGCGCTAATGGATTGTGTATCACCGCTACCGTCAAAAGAAGCAAATTCTATATCGGTATTGTTTTGGTAGTAATCGTATCCGGTGGCTGCATAAATGTTGGGTAGTAACCCTGCATTGCCGGCAGTAGCATTATTTGACGAAACGACCGTGTCCAAGGTCGCGATTTGGATATCGTGGTTCTCTTGCAGGGTTATGCCTATGGCATCCGTTAGGGTGAGTGGTTCCTGCGCCTGTACTTTCAAGGCCAAAAAAGCCATAAAAAGGATTGCTGTTATTTTAATTTTTGTTTCCATTGTATTTAAATTAATGTCGGGTGGTTCGCTATCGAACTAATAAGTTGGGATACGAGCTACCCTCGATTTTTGTTTCACTTTGTTATTCTTCCTTGTTTGCCATTGCCAGTCGTACCGCAGGTTCCAGTTCTTCACGGTTTACATCTTTTTTGCCTTGTATTCTCTCTGCCCAGAATACTCTGAACTTATTCAGGTTTATCAAGAAAATTGGCATCAGGAACAGTACATTGAACAGACCGAAAAGCAATCCGTAAGCAATGGCGATTGCGGGTCCTTTTAGAAATTGCGCGCCAAGACTTGCAGAAAAAATCAGCGGACCAAGACCTGCCACCGTTGTAATAGTGGTCAATACGATGGGCCTGAATCGGCTGTAGGCGGCTTCTTTTACCGCTTTCGCGAAAGCGGTACCTTCCTGCAACAAATCGTTCAGCGTAGATATATAGACCAGCGTGTTATTCACAAAGACCCCTATCAAAGCAATCGTACCGATAAGACTGAATATGTTAAGTGCTGTACCGTGTATAAAATGACCGATAATTACCCCTACAAGCGCAAACGGGAAGAGCAGGAATATCATCGTTGCCTGTGAGAACGAGTTACAGTTGAATACGATGAGCGCGAAAATGAGCAATAGGATAATAGGCCCGACCAATTGCATTGCGCCAATAAGCTTAAATGCCTGACGGCTTTGTCCTTCTACGGAATAACTCACCGAAGGATATTTTTCCAGTATGGCAGGTAGTACATTGCTTTCTATCTCTCCGATTACCCGAGGTGCGGATACTTCTTTATTGGCCACGTTGGCCTCTACACGAATTTCCCGTTGTCCCTCAAGGTGGTCGATGGTCAGATTGCCAACGCCTTCTTCGATATATGCAATTTCGCTGAGCGCATAGCTACTGCCATTAGTACCGTTTATGCGCATATCCAGCAGCTGTGCCTTATTTTGGCGGCCCTCTTCAGGATAGCGCAACCAGATTTCGACTTCCTCATCGCCGCGCTGCAGACTTTGTGCTTCTACTCCAAAGAATGCGGAACGTATCTGCGACATTACGTTTGATAGGTTGAGGCCTAACAGTTCTGCATTGGGTTTCAGTTTGATTTGATATTCTGTGATGCCTTTTAAATCGGTATCGGAAACATCGCGTAGACCATCGACCTCGCGCATCGCCAGTTTCAGTTCTTCTTTTGCCGCACGTACTTCGTCAAGGTTATAACTTTTCAGTGCAAAGGAAACAGGTAACCCGAACAGGGCAGTGGAAGCCCCTAGCCCATAGATAAGCCTTGTAGCTTCAGGTATCTTGGGTGCCGCATCGGCAATGGCGTTGGAAATATCGAAAGAACTGATGCCGCGTTCCTCACCGTTCAAAAAGGTAATCTTCAGTTCGCCCTGATTGTCCAACGGGCCGGTAATGACCTCTACGAATCGCACAACGTCCTTTCCGTCCTCTCGCCCTTCGGAATAGTCCTCGTTGACTTCCCAGACCGCTTCCTCTATCGCCATCAGTTTCTTTTTGGTATCCTCTACAGGTGTACCCGGTGGAAGTTCCATCTCAACGAATACCGCATCGTCATCGATGTTCGGAAAAAACGTAAAGCCCATGATACCCAGGGGAAGTAGAGCTACAGACCCGATAAATAGGCCGATAAACACGAATACCGTTACTACTCTTGTAAATCGATTTTTGAGTACCGTTCTTGAGAACGTTGGGATGTACACTTTATCGCGCATCCATTCCATTGCCTGGCCTGCTTTCTTTTCTATTTTGGTCAACTTGATATCTTCCTTGATTCCTTTGGCGTGCCCGACGTGTCCGGGAAGGATAATGAACGTTTCTATAATTGCAATGGCGAGTACGGCGATGACCACAAAAGCGATTTCCTGAAAAAATTCGCCTGCCTGTTGCGGTAAGAACATAAACATTGAGAAGGCCGTTGCAGTGGTCAGTAAGGATATGATTACGGGGGAAACCATTTCCATCGTACCATCGATGGCAGCCCTTATCGGTTTTTTGCCCAGTTCCTTGGCGTGACGGTAGATATTCTCGCCGACCACCACGGCATCGTCCACCAGAATTCCCAGTACCAGAATAAATCCGAAGAGGGATACTACGTTGATGGTCATATCCTGAATGTCGGTTAAAAGGAACATTCCCATTAGGGATATGGGAATCCCGATAGCGACCCACATTGCAAGATATCTGTCGAGAAAAAGTGCCAATACAATGAGTACCAATACCATTCCGACAATACCGTTCTCTGCCATCGTGGCGATATTGCTTTTTAGGCGAACCGTTCCGTCCTCCAATATTTTTAAGGTTATGCCTTTATGAGTGTCGTTATATTCCTCGATATAGTTTTTTACGAATTCTGCATTCTTAAGGATATCCTCTGAATTTAGGGTGTAGGTGCTTATGGTGATGATGGGCTTACCCTCAAAGTATCTGGCCGTTGCACTATCCTTGAATCGGTCCTGAATATCGGCTATGTCCTTTAAATAGACCGTTTGGCCATTTTCGCCAGCGACGATAATGATGTTTTTAAGGTCATTGGCGTAGTAGCCTTTGTTGTCGGTCTTGATATTGATGACCTGCTCTGCATTTTCCAAAGTCCCGCCGAAAGTTTCCAAATTGGCCGCACCTACTGCAGCACTTACTTGTTGAAAGGTAAGGTTATAGCGACGCAGGTCGTTTTCGCGCAAGCGTATCTCTATTTCTTCGTCCGGCACACCCTGAATGACCACCTGTGATAGTCCGGGCTGTGCAAGGAAATCGTCCTCTATCTGTTTTGCGATATCCTTTATGGCCGTTAACGGCATATCTTCTGTCATTATCCCAAAGCTCACGGTGATGTCCTGCGGGTCGCGCTTTTCTACGGAAGCCGGTTCTACGCCCGATGGGAAATTGGTTATTTTGTCGACCGCGTTCTTGACCTCTACGAGCATCTTATCGGCCTCGGCCTCTTCGGTCAGTTCTACCTCGATACTGGCCTTGTTGTCCTGAGAGGTCGAAGTGACCCTCTCGATACCCTCGATACCTTCAAGATTATCCTCGATTTTAATAGTAATCCCTTCCTCGACTTCTGAAGGGCTTGCTCCGGGAAATGCTACTGCAATATCTACATAACGGGTCTTCTGTTTTGGGTAGTTCGTGTTCTGGGTTTGTAGCATTTTCATAATGCCCAGTCCCAAAAGCAGGAACATCGCCAAGTTGACCAATGTGGGTCTTTTGATAAAAAATGTGATTAAACTCTTCATTTTCTTATGCTTTTGGTACTGCCTTGATACCGGCAATAGGATTCGTTACTTTTTCGGTAATCATCTGGTCACCTTCATCAAGACCGGTGATGACACTTTTGTTTTCCCTAGTTTGAAGTACTTTAATTTCTTTCGCTACGACTGTGGAATCTTTGATTACATATACTCGATTTTCTCTTGAAATCAAGTCTTTATCTACTTCAAGGGCGTTGTTAAAAGAACCTTTTACAAAGTTGGCCTCGACATACATTCCTTCCTTTAGGTCTTTACCGGGTACTTCCAAGAAAATGTTTACGGCCTGTGTGCCGGCGTCTACCGAGGTTCCTATACGTTTGATTTTTGCGGTAACTTTTTGGTCGATGTTCCGCACGTAGAGCTCTACATCTTGCCCGATATTAAATTGAGCGACTTCGCTTGCGGTAACAGCCGCCTTTACCTCATAAACATCGGTTCTAATGAACTCGCCCAGTTTTGTGCCGGGACGTACCAAATCGCCCACGTCTATCATTGCCATTGTAACACTGCCCGAAAAAGGGGCATAAATGCGATAGTCGCGAAGTGTTTCCTCTTGGCTTTTGATATTGTAATAGAGGTTGTAGATGTTCTTGTTGTTCAAGAAATTCTTAAGCTGTTGGCTGGATGCTTCTGGTAGTCCCGGTAAAGGCTTCTCAACATCGATTCGTTGCAGAAAAGCGTTCCATTTTGAAAATTCATTGGGGTAATCCAACTGTACATCTGCCATCGCATTGACCAGCGCACTGGTAAATTGACTCTTTTGTGCATTTAGGTTATAGCGGAATTTGCTGTCATCTAAACTCAATAATAGTTCGCCCTTACGGAAACTTGTGCCTTCTTCAAAGTTTTTGCCCGTGTTTCTCGCCGTTCCCTGTACCTCGGCAATAATATCTACCTTTTGTAGCGGAACGATTCGACCGGTAAGGTTCAAGGTGCTCTGGACTTCTTCCGGTTGTACGGTCAGGGTCTGGAACTCTTTGTAATCCCTTTTCTTTTTTTCTTGTTTAGGTTCTTCGCCACACTGCCAAAATAAGAATGACAAGAGTAGCAGTAAAATGGTGTTGCGCGTCTTCATTGTGTTAAAATTTAATTGTTGATATTTTGTTTTTAATTGCTCTTATGTTTATTGTGCGACAAGGCTCTTTATTTTTTGAAATGACCGATTGCCAAATTCGATGTCCTGATTGGAATTCCTTTACCTGTGTGAAAGAGTACCGTTAGGTATTCATTTTTAACATCGAATTCTTTGTGAATGATATTCATCTTTATCATAATTAGTTCGTTAACGAACTATTAGAGTTAAGTAAATTTTTTTAGAGCATTCTTTCGGTCAGCTCGCTCAAGACGCTAATTATTTTCTCTAGGTCCTCTTTTTCTTGGCCTTCCAATACTTTTTTTCCTTCTGCCGTTAATATGGCCTGTCCCTGTTCCGCAAGTGCTTTTCCTTTATCGGTAAGATAGACACACTTATTGCGGCCATCGTTCGGGTCTGGTACACGGGCTATGAGTCCCGCTTTTCCCATATTTTTCATCAACGCGGCTATGGACGACTTGGCTTTTAAGGTTTCGTCTGCGAGAAACTGCTGGTCCGCACCTTCGTTAAAGCTTATCAGCATCAATAGTCGCCATTGCTCGGTTGTCAGTCCAAAAGGTTTAAGAATGGCATTTGTTTTATTCTGTAAACTCCAGTGAAACCGGCTAGTGGTTCTGGCCAATTCTATCTCTATAGGTAATTTCATTTTAGAGTTATCTTTCATATTGCTCATTTCAAATAAGTTAGCTTTCGCGAAAACATAAAACACCGATTTCCAATTGGGTAATTTCCGCTTGTGTGAAAGCGTCTCTGATAACTATCTATTGCTCATTGTTATAATAGAATCGCTCGTGGACAATGTGGTCGTCCTTCCATTGCTGTACGGCAACCTGTTCCATTTTGGCGCGGTGCCCGTTCTTAAAGGTCACATCCATAATGCTTTCCACAAACGACGTGGCCGCCTCTTCATTGGCCCCGATATTTTTCACTTCCAAATCGTGGAATTCCTGAATGCTATCAAGAAATTGTTCCTCATATTTGCGGCATTCGACTTTTCCTTTTCTTGTACCTCTCGGTTCTGTCATAACCACATCTTCTGCGTAGTACTGGTCAAAAGCATCCAATAGTTTACCTTGCCCTAGTTGGTTATAGATGTCCGTGGCTTTTTCTTTATAATTCATAACTACTAAGTTTTGTTTCCACAAATATATAAAAATAGTTCGATGACGAACTAAATAATTAATAAATTAACCTCTTTTTAACTTTTTGGAATAAATATGTGAAATAGAATTTAAAAATTAATGACACTATCCAAGGCTTCATCTGCTTCTTTATGAATAAAGTTAGCCTGATAGTTGATGGTTGTTTTCAGGTCACTATGTCTATATAGCTTTTGTAACATCAATGGATGTACCGTATCGCCGGCAATATTGCCAAAACTGTGACGGGCAATATGCATCGTAACCTTTTTATTGATTTTTGCTTTCTTGCAGATGGATTTGAGATTGTCGTTGAATTTTTTGGTGGCCGTTTTCCTTTTATTATAAACATCCTTAGCATCTTCAAGGTTTGCCTTTTTCATTTCAGGGAAAACAAAATCGTTTTTGAATCCTTTGTCCTCTTTGTATTGGTCCAGAATTACCTTAACCTTTTCAGGTATTTTTAGTGAAAGTAGTTTAGCGTTCTTGTGCATTCTGTAGTGAAGCCTGTCGTCATAAATATCGGACCATCTTGTGAACAAAACATCTGTAACTCGCATTCCTGCAAAGTTGAAACTGTAAAGCCATACATTTCTAGTGTGCGCCTCTGATGGTGTGAGGTTCTTCACACTTTCAAACCTTTTAATTTCAGTTATCTTAAGACCTACTTTATTAGTTTCTGGAAATTTTATCCTGACTTTATCGGCACCGAATGGATACAATTCCCTGCTTACAATTTTCAGCTTAATGGCTCTATTGTAAAGTAACCTAATGAGCACCAAAATATTCATTGCAGATGTTTCCGCTAACGAGTGTTTCACTTTCACATATATCATTAGTTTATTTAGAAAGCGTTCGTCTATTTCCTGGAAAGAGAGTTGTTTGGATTTATTGAATTTTAAAATATAGCTCACCAGAGCGCTATCTGTAGATAAGCGATTTAATTTCTCTGAGCTTTCTAAATCGTCAAGGTGTTCTTTTGATAATTCAAAAAAACTAGAGGATTTCGTTGAAGCATATATTTCTTTTTTAATTTGATTAGCGGACGCATCTTTATTTATAGATTGAAGTTCAATCAAAGCCTTATTGGCTTCAGATAATTTCTGAGACAATAAACTGTTGAGATGGTCGGAATTAGGATTTGACCGCTTCACTCGGATATTTTTTTCGTCCCAATCTTCTAGTTCGATATAATGTCCAATGTATTGATATGTAGAACGACGATTTTTAGTAAGGCGAATAGCGAGAGGATAAAGTCCTTTTGCATTGGGCTTTTTGCGAAGTACTATTTTTGCGTTTGATGACATAATTGACCTGTTTTGAGCACGAAAGTCAAATCAGGTACAACATAGGTACAACATTGAAAATTTGTTCAATTTTTGCTGTACGCTCACAATAAAGATACGAATTTATTGGGCTTTTTAGGTACAACATAGGTACAACAAATGTTGAAATCAACTGATATTAAATGACTTTAAAGAAAATGACAAAACCTATAAATCATTGAAAATGAGTGGTTTTGTGTTTCTTTGGTGCAATATACGCTAGACTTAGGATCTGGTGCCTTACGGTGTGGGAGTTCGAGTCTCCCCGCCCGCACTTTTTCAACTGAAAAATTTTCAGTCATAAAACCTCTCATTTTGGGAGGTTTTTTTGTTCGGGTACAACATAGGTACAACATTTTTGATTTTTTTGACCTAAGATTAATTTCAAGGCTATTTAATCTCATTCGATATTAAACACTACTATCCTATCTTTCATTCCATAAATTTTACAAAGTGGATAACTCTATTAGGGGTTTTTTATCATACAATATACCCGCAATTTAAACTCGTAAAATACTTCCATCAAAAGACTACGGCATAAAGCCGACGCTTCTTCCCCTACTCATTTATTCCGTTTCCTTTTGAGCCAAGATTTTATCTTCCGTTTGGTTCCTGCTCAAATATTGTTTAATCTAAAATTTGAGTATTATGACAACAAAAGCGAGTACCACAAAGAAAAGAAGCGGAGCAAAAATTGCTACTGCATCTAAGTTGAACGAAAAGTCAACAGCACTTGAAATTCAAAATCTGTTAATCGGGACCATCAAACCAGATTCAGAGCAACCTAGAAAAACGTTCGACAAAAAGCACCTAGAACAACTAAGTGAAAGTATCAAACAACAGGGTGTACTGCAACCGATTACGGTACGTCAGTCCGGAAAGGATTTTATCATCGTTATGGGTGAAAGAAGATTTCGCGCAAGCAAAATGGCAAATAAAGCAACTATCCCGTGCATTGTCAGAGATTATGAGAACAATGAAATTTTGGAAGTTCAAATTATCGAGAATTTGCAGAGACATGATATTGAGCCTACTGAAGAAGCCGAAGCGATTGCCTACTTGAGCGAGAAATATGCACCGTCTGAAATTGCAAAGCGACTGGGTAGAACGGATAACTTTATCAGACAACGCCTAAAATTAGCAGGTCTAATAGATGGCTTCAAACACTTTGTTCGCAATGGTGAAATGACGATTTCTTTGGGTGTGGGTGTTGCGCTCTTTGCACGAGAGGAACAGCAAATGATGTTGGAAACGATGGGCGAGGATTTCAACGCCCATCAAATTAACAGGATGATTAAAGACCAGACCTACGACTTAGAGAAAGCATCTTTTGATGTAACAGATAAGAAGTTGGTGCCGAAAGCCGGGTCTTGTGTAGAATGTCCGTTCAATGCGGCCAATCAAGGCAATCTATTCGGCGAGGGTAAAATGGTCTGTACGAAATCAGCTTGTTTCGAGAAGAAGAAAAGCAAGTCGTTCTTAAATCTGATTGAAAAATCCAAGAAAGCGAATGTTCTACTGATTCCTGAAATACGACAGTATTGGGCAGATGACGAAAACAACCAGCTCATTATTTCAAAGTTGGAAAATAATGACTTGAAGGTCTATCTGCTGGATGATGTTGAAATCATAGAAAATCCAATTAAGCCAACAATCGAAGCCATCAAGAAAGAGTACCAACATTACGATTATTCTGAGGATGAACTGAATGGCGAACTTAAGGAAGCGATAGATGACTATAACAAAGAATTGGAAGCATACAATTCAGCCAAAGAAAATGGATTTGTAGATGGTATCTTATTTCATCCTGAGACTTACCAAAACAAGGAAGTGTTTGTCAAGGTGATTGAGAAATCAAAGGATAAATCGAGTGAGTATTTAGCGCCATTGGAAAATAGAAAAATGGCGGATTGTACACCTAAAGAACAAATCGTAAAAATTAATGAAAGGGAAATCCGTAAGAAGCACATCGAAAACAACAAGCAGTTTGAAGAAGTGGTGCAAATGATTAGGGAAACGAATTATGTTGAAACGAAGAAGACACTTACCACAGATGAAATGGTGGCGTTTTCGATATCACTTTTTGAGAACAATGTGGATTATATGAGCCAGCAGAAATACTTTTCAAAATTGTTAGGCAATACTGCCAAGATGACCAGAATTGAAATTGTGGAGAATTTCAAGAAGAATTTCAAAAAGGAAATCTTTCATAAGTTAATTCGATATATGCTCACCAAACAAGTACATTTTGGCGAGAGTAATCACGTAAATAACCTGACGAATATTTCATTCTATAATGCGATGCAGGGATATTACAAATCTAAGATTGCAAATATTGAAGAAGAATATGCTGAAATTAGAAACAAGCGTGAAACACGCTTGAAAGAGCGAATTGCAGTTCTTGAAAAGAAAGTCAAAAAGCTTAGTGAGTAGCTTTTGTTGTTGGAAGTAAGGGTCAGCATTCGTGCTGGCTCTTCTTTTTTTTTAGATAATCCTTTAATAGGAAATGGGTGTTTAGCAGTAAAATAATAATCAATCAATAATAGCGCAAAGGTAAACCCGTAAAATACACCCATCAAAAGACTACGGCATAAAGCCACTTCTTCTTCCCTCGCTTGTTTATTCCGTTTCCTTTTGAGCTGAGATTTTAGCTTCCGTTTGGGTACTGCTCAAATATTGTTTAATCAAAAATTCAAAAGCTATGTATTTACAAAATTTACAGCAGGATGAAATTTTCGTTCCATCAGAAATGAAATCCTTAAAAAGTCTGACGCAGATGGAATCCCGACGTGGGCTTGAAAATGCCATTATCTCAAATGGCAAAATCGTGAATGTGGTCTCAAACAGCTATGGCCATATTCCGAACCAACTGTTCTTCAAAAAAGCTGAGGAAATGCTGAGCGATGCACAACTGAACTTCCACAAGCGCACTATAAACAAGAATGACAGGTCCTTTATTACCGACTTCATCATTGACGATAAAAGCCAGTTTACGGTCAAGAATAATAAGGACTTGATTCTGCCAATGCTTCGTTTCAAAAACTCGTACGATGGTAGCGAAAAGACCTCTGGCCACTTTGGATTCTATAGAAAAGTCTGTTCCAATGGCCTACACGTTTCCCAAGCTAAAATTGAGTTTTCCATCAAGCACAGTAAGAATAACACACACCTTATTATGCCGAGGCTGAACAATCTGTTCGATAAATTTCTGGACAATGAATTCTATACCATCACCAAGAAATTCGATAAGATGAAAGAGTTTAAAATCATCGACACTCAGGAATTTGTAAAAGCTATTCTTGATAAAACGAAACTCTTTAGATATGAATGTAGCGACAAGAATGGCGACCCTTCAAAGAAATCTCGTGAAGCCATTGAGATTTTGAACTACGAAGCCTTGCTGCTCAATGAAGAACCAAATCTTTGGCTGGGCTACAATGCCTTTAATTCAGTATTGCACAATACCTTGAAAAAAAGCTTCGGCCTACAAGAACGGTTGGATAAAAAGTTGTTTGATGAAGTCTATGCTATGGCATAAACAAAATAAAGGTTTGTCCAGTACCTTAAACTGGATGACTAAATAGATAGCAAACATTTACTTCCAAAACCACTCAGCACATTCCCCTACATTCCACGCTTGCCTGCCGAAAAAGGCAGGAAATCACTACATACTGGGAAAAGAGCTTCACTTCAAATACCTTGGACACAATCCCCAATTTTAACTTTTCATTTCGTTAACCCTTCCCGATGCTCTGGGAAGGAACACTACATTTTTGAGCCAAAATTGGGGATTAAGTCCGCTTTCAATTTTATAATAGTTGAAGTTATCTGGATGAAAAAGAGGGATAACATTATATTTGTTACAGATATAAAAAGTTGCCCACAATAGCTCGGAAAAAACAAGTAACAAATCAACAATTTAAACAATGAAGAATTTTCAGATAAGAAATGTTTTAATCATATTAATTTTCCTAACCAAGAGTTCAGTTGGATTTGGTCAATTTGAAAAGAAATCAGAAGATTTGGCAGCATTGACTAAAACTGCCGATTCAGTACGCGCAGCTTTCTTCTCTGGAGATGTGGAAACCGTAATGAAGTATCATCATCCCGAAGTAATAAAAGCAATAGGTCCTGATAAACTGTTAGTTGGTAGAAAAGCTGTCGCATCAGATTTAAAAAATACTTTGGAAAACTTCCAGCTCGAATTCATAAAAAACGAAGTCGAGAATCAAAGAATATATGGAGACACATCTATTAAACAAATTCTTTTTAGTCTAAGAGGTACACCAAAACAAGGGGGAGAACCTTGGACTTTTAGCGGAAGGACTTTAGTAATATCAGTCAGATACGATAAAAGTCCAACAGGTTGGGCGATTATACACGAAATAATTCAACCTTTTCCGCAAAATTGAATAATCAGAGCCGAAAGATAATTAGTGAATTGAATTCATTGACTTTCAATAAAATCACTTACTCATGCGCTCGCTACAGTGGGCAACAATGACTATAGCAAATAGAGCGTAAAGTCTTATTCTCATTGGCTTAGGCGTGTTTGTTGACGCCGCCGAATCTTTTGGATCCGGCATTTAAAAAAGAAAAGATAAATACGAACGCAAAAGATTCGGCTAAGGGCCGAGACGGAATGGCCTGTGCCGCCCGACCGCCCTACTTGCCATAGCCGAAGCCGTTGTGCATAATTACAGAAAACATATAGAGAACAATGAGCAGACCTGAATTTGAAGATATAAAATCGGGTAAGGAATTCAACAAATGGTATTGGCTAAAGGAAGAAATGGTCGAAATATGTAAACGTGCAAATTTACCTTGCACTGGAAGAAAATTTGATTTGAGGGACAGAATAATCTTTGCCTTGGACAATGATGGCAAAATCAAGCCAAAGCAAAAAAAGGCAAAAGCTAAGTCTAAGTTCAATTGGGCGAAGTCAGAATTGACCTTAGAAACAAAAATTACAGACAACGTTTCTTTTGGACCCAATTTTAGAATATTTATGACAAGCCAGATTGGAAATAAGTTTTTATGTCATAGCGATTTTATGGACTGGGTAAAATCAAATTGCGGAAAAACTTTAGATGATGCCGTAAATAAATGGTATGAACTGGAAGAGAGAAAAAAAGACCCTAATTTTAAAAGAAAAATAGCGGACAATAATATGCTTGCACAATATACTAGGGACTTTTTGGCAGAAAATAAAGGTCGAACAATGAAAGAAGCAAATAAATATTGGCTTTTAAAAAAACAATTACCGACTGAAGACGGATTTGTCAGATATGAAAAGTCCGATTTAGGACTAAAAGAAAAGTAACCATGCACAACAATGGCTTCTATGACAAGCCGAAGCCATTAAAAACATAATTTACTCAGCATTCCCCTAAATTCTACTGCGCTTAATTCCAGAGAAAGAGCTTCACTGCAAAGGTCTTGGACACAATCCCCAATTTTAGCTTTCTATTCCGTTAACCTTTCCCGATACTCTGGGAAGGAACACTACATTCCATAGCCAAAATTGTGAATTAAGTCCGCTTTTCCCAAACTGCGAAATAGAGAATTTTGAATGGGATATTTTATCCTTCAGCAAGTTATGAGGATAAAGCTATATTTATGGAGTTGTTCATAGCTTGAACGAACATCAATCAAATCAATTATTTATGAAACCAATTTTTTCAGCCATTCTTATTGCACTACTATTTTTTTCCTGTCAAAATAAAACAGGAGAATATGTGTGTAAACCTTGCGATTTATCCTGCGACGAACTTACTTTCAACAAACCTGGCATTTGCCCTCATTGCAAAATGGACCTCATTAAAAAAAGTGAAATAATTCCAGAAAAAGAATTAACTATTAATGAAATAAACATTCAGAACGGCAGTGGAAAATTTTTAATTGAAGGAGGTTTCCAGAAAGAAAAAACAATAATCGTTCACACATACAAACCACAGAATCTTAAAGCTGATTCACCTATGGTAATTGTAATACCTGGAGCTGGAAGAAATGGGAATGATTACCGAGATGCTTGGATTGAGAAAGCTGACAAATATAGTGTCTTAGTACTTTCCCCTGAATATTCAGAAAAAAACTATCCCGAATTTTGGAGTTATAATTTAGCAGGAATGATTTCAGATGTAAAAATAAATAAAGAAAGAACTGCTATGACGAGCTTTAAAATAAGTGAGAATCCTAACGAATGGATTTATGAAGATTTTGACCGAATTTTCAACTTATCAAAAGAAAAACTCAATCTGCAAACAGATACTTATGATTTGTTTGGCCATTCAGCTGGCGGACAGATATTACACCGACTTGCAATTTTCAAACCTGATAATAAAGCAAATAGAATTTTAGCATCAAATTCTGGCTGGTATACTTTGCCCACGGATATCGAAAGTTTTCCAACTGGACTTAAAGACAGCAATAAATCGGAAAAGGACATAGATTTTAGTAAGAACCTTGTCTTATTCTTAGGAGAAAAGGATGATGCAAATGAGACGCGTGGTGATTTAAGACATTCACCCGAAGTTGACCAGCAAGGTTTGCATCGACTGGAAAGAGGAACCTATTTTTATAATGAATCAATGAAAATTGCTTCAAAATTAAACGCTGAATTCAATTGGAAATTAAAAATCATTCCAAATGTTGGACACGATTATAAAGCAATGAGCGAAGCAGCTGCGGATTATTTATATGACACTGAAAAATAGCGTCAGACAACCAATATGCTGGAATACTATAAAGCTATTAAGGGCTTTACGGGTTTTGACATAATAAAAAACAGAAGCCCACTCAGCACATTCCCCTTCATTTCGCGAAAAGCTATAATCCGGTATAAGCGCTTCACTATACAAGTCTTGGACATAATCCCCAATTTTAGCGTACGAAGAGAATCAGCTTTACATACCGAATAAGGAGAGGTATTCTCTATCTCAATGAAAAAAAGGGGATATTGGTATATTTATTACAGATATAACAAATTGTATTTTATACAAAACAGAACCATAATTCATTAATGAATGGCAAATCTGATTCCTTCATATGACAGAATACTTTCCCTGAAAGTAAAGCCAGAAGAAGGGGAGTTGCATTTGTTGAAATTCTTGGACTCTGAACTTGACGATTCCTTCGAAGTGTATTTCAACCCTTATATGAATGGAGACCGTCCAGACATAGTGGTGATGAAAGAAGGACAAGGAATTCTAATAATTGAAGTTAAGGACTATGACTTGAATAGCTATGAACTTGATGAAAGAAAGAACTTCGTAATCAAGAGTAATAAAGCGAAAACCCATAAATCACCTATTTCACAAGTCCTTAAGTACAAAGACAATCTTTTTGAACTTCACATTGAGAATCTTCTCGAGAAAAAAATAAAAGATATAAGACATTTTAATATTGTGTCGTGTGCGATATATTTTCATAATGCAACTTTTCAAAAAATCAATGAACTTCTTGTAGAGCCATACGAACACGATAGTAAGTATCTGACATTTCTAAAATATAATATTGATTTCATTGGAAGAGACAATCTCAATGAGCTTGACTTTCAGAAATTACTAAGAAATCGATATTTGATTTCCGAGAGACCTTCCTCTCTTTTTAAAGAAGATATTTACAAAAGCGTAAAAAGATTTCTAAAACCGCCAGTTCATCTAAAAGAAGAAGGTGAAGAAATTAGGTATAGTAAGAAACAACTCGAAATCATTTATGAACCTAATAAGAAACAGCAAAGAATCAAGGGAGTCGTCGGTTCAGGCAAGACAACCATACTTGCTGCAAGAGCTGTTCAAGCACATAAACGTTCAAAAGGAAACGTCCTAATCTTAACTTACAACATTACTCTCAAAAACTTTATTCGAGATAAAATAAGTAAAGTGCGTGAAGAATTCGGGTGGGAAAATTTTGTTATTTCCAACTACCATTTATTTATTAACTCTGAATTAAATAACCTTGAAATACCTATCAACGTTCCTAAGGGATTCAATGAATTCTCCGAAGAAGAAAAAGATAGATATTTCGAGAGAGAATACTATTCTAATAAGCAAATTTTCATTGAGAATAAGGATAAAACAAAAACTTACGATGTGATTCTAATTGATGAAATCCAAGATTACAAAAGGGCTTGGATGGAGATAATTAAGGAGTGTTTTTTAACTGAAAATGGTGAGTATGTTTTATTCGGTGATGTAAAACAAAACATTTATAACAATAAGACCGAAGGGAAAGATGTATCAACTAACGTTAAAGGGGTTACCGAATTGAAAAATTGCTTTCGCTCTGATTTTAAAATAAAAGACTTAGCAATTCTTTACCAGAAAGATATTTTTAAGGACAAATATGAGATAGACAACTTCAATCAGAAATCACAAACCTTAGAACTTGCTTTTGAAAGAAATCAACAAGGTAGTCTTAACTACATTTTTTTACCCAACGCTGATAGTGTTAGCAGTCTTTATACAATTATCCACGAGAATGCAATAAATAAAAATATTCCGCCAAACGACATAACCATTTTAGGAAACTCTATATCACTACTAAAAAAGTTTGATGCATACTATCGCTATTCTTCAAACGAACGGACGAATACAATGTTTGAGACGTTTGAAATGGTTTATAGAATGTGGTTGAACTATTTAAAAAATGACAAACCTCAATGGTTGAAAAGTGGAATAACATTGATTAATCGACATAATGATAGGTCGGAAGCAAGAGCATTTAATCAACTAAGTGTTCTTTTTACGATAAACGACCTTTATGAAGAATACAGCGATAGATTCGAGGAAAAACTTGAAATCTACTGTCAAAGGTTCAATACTAACATTTCGAATTTCTTTAAGTACCTGAATCAATATGAAACGGAAATCAAAAAATTCAAAAAGGAATTTGACACAGAAAGACAGAGCAGTAATTTAAAGATGATTCGTAATAACAAAAAGATTCATTTTTATATGAATAGCGGTACCGTAAAAGTGTCTACTATTCACAGCTTTAAAGGTTGGGAAAGCGAAACTGTTTTTTTGATTTTGGAAAACTTCAATTTCCAAATGACTTTTGATGAAATATTGTATACAGGAATAACCCGAACCCGGGCTAATCTGATTTTAATAAACTATGGTAATAAAGAGTACCATAACAAACTGAATGACTTAATTGAGAAAGTAAAATAAAAACTATAAAAGCACGACAAATTATAGTACATAACTGCTTTAGGTAAGGACAAAACATCATACACAACCTCGTATATCGTTCAGCACATTCCCCTGCATTTTGCAAAAAGCTACATTACGGGAAAAGAGCTTCACTAAAAGGTCTTGAACCCATCCGCTTTTTACTTCCTTCATTTCGTTAACCCTGCCCGCTGAGCTGGGAAGGGACACTTCATTCCGTCATTCAAAAGCGGATACGTTCGCTGGTACTGAACTGTGAATTTTCAGTTTCATTTCCACTTCCTATAATTGGGCAATTCACTAGCGTATTCTGACACACTTCCGAGACCACGCTGTCCCTACCTTTTTTTGCCAGCAAAACTACAATAGCCTGGGGCGGACGGCGGCATAAACCGTTGCGCTGCGCTTCACTTTTTATACGCCTTACCGCCCCAGCCGATTGTCAAATCGTTCAGCAACAAAAAAAGGTAACAGCGAAGGCTCTAAGGGAAGTAAATCAAAAACGAAAACTATGAATTCTTGCACAATCATCAACACGGAAGCGGAAATGAAGTTAAAAAAACAAAAAAAGGAAAACGCTCTGGATAAAATAAGTAAATCATTCAAAAAAAATAGAAACGCAAACTGTCCGAAGGGTTCGGATAGCCTATTAATTACTATTTAAATCTTTTATTATGAGTACTATTAAAAATCACGTACAGTTAATTGGAAACGTTGGTCAAGAACCAACCATTACTAACCTTGAAAGCGGAAAGAAAGTTGCGCGCCTATCCTTGGCGACCAATGAGTATTACAAGAATGCCAAAGGCGAGAAAGTGCAAAGCACGGACTGGCACACGGTCGTGGCTTGGGGCAAGACCGCCGAAATCATCGAAAAATACGCAGGAAAGGGCAAGGAAATCGGTGTAGTGGGGAAACTCAAAACACGCTCTTATACTACCGATGATGGCAACACTCGCTATGTAACCGAAGTGGAAGCCAATGAGATTCTTTTATTAGGGTCTAAAAACGGCAACACATCTGCCGAGTAACATTCAAAAGAAAGAGGGCGCACCTGTGGAAAGTTTCGCCCTCTTTTTCATTATTCACTATTAATATAGAAAACAATGGAAGCACAAGTTAACGAAATTAAAGAGCGGTTGCAATATTTTACGGGAACGGAAATGTTCTATTCCCTGCCGCTGATAAGAACACTATTTACAGACGGATTGAAATATCTAACGGAAGTCGCCGAATGTTTTTGGCTCATTACGGATGCTTCGGTCATTGCCAAAAGTCTGATGAACCGAAGCGAGTTTATTACCGTAGATTTTAAGAGATTGTCCGAGGACAGACAAGACTTTATTGGTTATGAAGCCGAAATTATTTACAGCGATGGAAACGATAATGTTTTGGAAACACACCGTTACAACGCCACCGATTTTCCACTTGATGAACTGCGATTATTTTTTGTAAAAGATACGCTGATGTTGCCGAGCGAATACTAAAATTTGGAAGTTATGATTTATCTAAATTTTACCGATTTGAGCGAAGAGACTCAGGAACGTTTATTGGCAAATTCCAAAGCGGATGTAAAACAAAAATACGGCAAGGATTTAATGGACTATGCCACAGAGCATAGTACCAATTTGGATAAGATGCTCGACGAAGAAGCAATGCGAAATCTTTACAGTTACAATTTCGTATTCAACATCTAAAAACAGAAAACCGATGTAAGTAGACCTTTGATTTTTTCAAGGGTCTTTTTTATTTCTACCCAAATACGAATTGAATTATCCGCAAGGAATTTGATTTTTTGATATGGATAATCTCACGTTTCCATTTTCTTTTTCTTAAATAATTCCATCCACTTTTTATCAGATGTAAGAGCCATTACCTTTTGTAATGGTATGGAATTTTGTCCCGCGAGCGGGACGAAAAGGAATAGCAAGAGGACAACACGCTGCGCGATGTTGGGAATCCCTTTTCGTTTTCAGAGTGTTGAAAATCAAGCATTTGATTTTATTTAAAATTATGAATTAACGAGGATTGAGAACACTTTTCACGGAAAAACCGTCGCAGCCCAGTAAAATCGGCAAATTTTTCACGGAAAAATGGATAAAGGATACGAAAAAGAACGGTTCGAGAGCATAAGCATCAAAACATCTGTGGTCAAGAAATTTAGGCAGTTTTCACGTCAAATTTCAAAATCGCAATCGATGACCTTGCTTTTGATGCTCGAGTTTTTTGAAGATAATGGCATTTCGCCTGGCGAGAATTTAGGGCCGAAAATGCAGACGCTGGAAGCACTTATCAAAAAGCGAATCAATGGTGTGATAGCTATTTTGAGAGACATTGAAAAGAGCCAAACAAAACCTACAGTAGCGATGATGGAATCCTTGTTCAAAGAGGCAGAACCTAAAAAGAAACCGTTGATTCTGGAAAAGAACGCTGTGGGCAAAAAGGAAGAAATCCAGTTTCGTGAAAGGCAAAATCCAAACAAGGAATTTTAAAAATATACAAATGTACATCACCATAACCGCACAGAAATTGGACAAAAATTATGGGCAGAGCTCAGCCAGTTTTGTGTCATATTTAGAGAAGGAAAATGAGGGTCGTCAGCAAGAAGAAATGGAACATTTCTTTAATCAATATGGTGATGAAATATCGGCTGAAGAAGTGGTCCGAGAAATCGATAACAACACCGCTAAACTCAAAAAAAAAGAACCCAAATTTTATTCCATTACCGTGAGTCCGTCCAAATACGAATTGCGAAAATTAGAGAACAGTAGGGAAGAATTAAGGCGATACACCCGAGAGCTGATGAAGGAATACGTGAAGTCTTTCAACCGTAAAATAAACGGTCGGGCAATTACGGTCGATGACATAAAGTACTATGCCAAGATTGAGCATCAACGAACCTTCAAGGGAACGGACAGACCGGTGCGCGAAAACCAACCTTATGCCACCAAGATTCTAAAACTGAAACAGGAAATACGGAAAATAGAACACGGTGAGGCAACGGGAAATATCGAACGTTTAAAACTAAAAATTGGCAAATTGGAAAAAGAGGCACCGCACCAACAGAATGGTATCCGCATTGTGCAGGGAATGCAGAAAGCCGGCAACCAAAGCCACATCCATATTATCGTGAGCCGAAAGGATGCATCCAATTCGTTCAGCCTTTCCCCGGGAAGTAAGTACAAGGCATCAGATGTAGAAATGCACGGCAAAAAGGTAGGACGTGGTTTTGACCGTGACCGCTTTTTTGAACAAGCCGAAAAGACCTTTGACAAGACCTTTAGTTACGAACGAAACTTCGCCGAAACCTATAAAGCGAGAAAGGACTTTGTAAAAAATCCCAAGCTCTATTATGCCGCTTTGCTGAAACTACCCGCTAACGAAAAGGCATTGGCATTCAAAGTGATGGGTAAATCAGGCATACCGTTGATTCCGAATATCCCGACCAGTAAAGCGCAATTGGCACTACGTGTTTTCAAAAGATTAAGAAAAGGTGCTGAGGTGGCCATTAAATCAAGCTCAATAGGTATTTAATACAAAGTTCAAAAGAAGCAATGATAGAGACAATCCCACAAATATTGGTTTACATCGTAGTGCCTTTCCTATCCTTGGCAATAGTTTTATATGTCTTTTTGGATGGCGAAGCAACGGTCAAAAAAGATGTGAAATATCAAATAAACTTCAGGACCAAATCAGGTAAGTTTAAAATTGATAACATAAAACGTGGGGCGTCCATCATCGGTTCTGCAGGAAGCGGCAAGACCGAAAGCGTGGTGTACAACTTTCTGGAACATTTCAGTAGATACCGATTTTGCGGTGTCATTCACGATTACAAAAATTTTGAAATCACAGAAATGGCATTTCCACTTTTTGTGAAAGCTGAAGTTGATTTTTTTACCATTGCTTTTGATACGGTTTTTGGCAAAGTCAATCCCATTGCGCCTCGCTATTTAGAGAATGAGGAAAGCGTGAACGAGGTGGCTCGGGTACTTATCGAAAACCTATTGGAACAAAAGGAATCTGGTGCAATGGGAAGCTCAAAATTCTTCATTGATGCTGCGGAAGGCCTGATAGCAGGATTGATTTGGAAATTGAAAACAGCCTATCCTAATTATTGCACCCTGCCACACCTTATAGCCATATATCAATTGCTCGACACGGATAGCCTCGTGGCTTTTTTGGAAAGTAACGATACGGCAAATGCAATGGCCAATGCATTCATTAGCGGTAAGGATTCTGACCGTCAAACTGCCGGTGTTAAGAGCACGCTGGCGAATGCACTTAAAAAAATAAGCTCGCAGCGAATATTTATGGCACTATCTGCTGACGAAATCCCTTTGAACATAAATACAAGAGCGAAGCCAACCGTAATATCTGTCGTGAACAACCCAAAATTTGAAACAGCCTATTCGCCGATTATTGCGACCATCATCCATACCGTGACCAAACAAATGAGCGTTCGCAATGCCAACTCTTCCTTTTTAATGATGGAAGAAGCGCCCACCATCCGATTGTTGAATATGCACCGAATTCCGGCAACCTTAAGAAGTTATGATATAGCCACGATTTATGTGATGCAAGATAAAATTCAAAACGATATTCTCTATGGTGATAAGGCAAGTAAAGCCATATTGAGCAATCTTTCGTATCAATTTTTCGGAAAGGTCAATGACCCAGACACCGCTAAATATTATGAGCGCTTTTTTGAACTGGTCAAGCAACCTACCAAAAGTGTGAGCAAAGCCGCCAATTTTTTTAAATCGGATACGCGGATTACCAAAGGTGAAAAAGAAGTTTCCAAAAGAAGGGCGGATATTTTCTTTAGATTAACACAAGGTGAGTTCGTCACTTTTGCAGATGGTAGGGATAAAAAAGTCCGCTTCAAAAGACCTGATATCGTTAGGGCACTTCCAGAACGTAAAGAACAGTATGGAGCAAAAGAGCTACAGGCAAATGTTGAGCGCATTTATAGGGAGGCGAGGTCGATATTTAAAAATTAAAAAAGTGTCAATATTTATTTGATGAAAAATTTTATATTGAGTCAAATTAAAAAGGTGCACTAATAACAAATTGAAATCCCATAAGATATACGAAAGCATAAGCGAATTCTTCGCTTCCATCAATCTGGAAATTGAACAGGATTTCGATTTCACCATCCATAGCCTGGACAAACTTCACGGAGAAGACCCGATGACTTCCCCGTATTTCAGAACAGATTATGTAGCGTTCTTGGTCATCGAATCCGGAAAAGGGCATTACACCATAGATGAAAACTGGTTCGAGTTAAAACCTTTTTCTTTTTACTTCACTTTGCCGGGCCATCTTAAATCCTTTACCATTGAAGAGAACTGGAAAGGCTATATGATTACCTTCTCTTTAGAATTTTTAAGGTCGCAATACCCAGGAAGTGTTCAGCACGATTTTCCGTTTTTGCTCAACGAGACCGTTCCCGTGATGTATTTGGATGACAAAACTTTTGACAGAATCTCTGAGATGAGTACGTCTATGGAAAAAGATTATAATGGTGACTCTTCGTTCAAAAAGCGAATAGTCGCCAATCAGTTGGTCACCTTCCTATTTCTCACCAAAGAGTTATTGTTGTCCCATAAAGCGATTATCTCGACCGAGAACCGGCCTGCGGAAATCGTAAAATTGTTTCAGACGGCGCTCAATAAAAACCTCTTGGATATCGTAAAGGGTAATGCGATCCACATACTGAATGTACAAGAGTATGCCGATGAACTATCAATGCACCCCAACTATCTAAGCAATGTGGTAAAATCGGAAACAGGTAAGACCGTGAAAGATTGGATTGATGAGCGAATTATCTCGGAGGCCAAATCACTTTTAAACAATACGAATAAAACCATTGCGCAAATTGCATACGGTCTCACTTTTGACGACACGTCCAATTTCTCACGCTTTTTCAAGAAAAAAACAGGGCTTACCCCTGCGAAATATCGTCAATCTTAGAAATTGACCATAAGGCCTTAAAAACAGACCTAACCTGCCCTGCCCTTTTACTGGACATTTGTAGTGTAATTAAAAAACAAATAATAATTCACTAAAAAATTATAGTAAAATGGAAAATTTAAATCAAAATTTAAAAGGAAAAGTAGCAATCGTAACCGGAGCATCTAAAAACTTGGGTGCACAAACCGCTACGTATTTAGGAAATGCAGGTGCAAACGTCATTGTACACCACTTTAGTGACCATAGTAAAGAAAACGCACAAAGCATAGTCGATACTATCAAATCTTCGGATGGCGATGCCAAATTGGTACAGGCAGACCTGAGAAGTGTTTCGGAAATCAAAAATCTTTTTGACGAAGCGGAAAACACCTTTGGAAAAGTGGACATTCTCGTCAATACGGCAGGAACAATGTTGAAGAAACCCGCTGCTGAAGTTCAAGAAGACGAGTATGACCAAATGTTCAACATCCACACCAAAACGGCCTTCTTTTTACTTAGCGAAGCAGCAAAACGAGTACAGGATGGTGGACGTATCGTAAACATTTCCACTACGCTTACTTCGGTAACCACAGGGTTCTATTCTGTATATGCAGGTGCCAAAGCCGCTACAGAACAATTTGTAAAGATGATTGCCAAAGAAATCGGTTCAAGAGGCATTACGGTCAATTCAATTGCGCCAGGTCCATTGAACACTTCGTTCTTCTACCCAGTAGAAAACGACCAGTCCATCGACTTCTTAAAGCATATGTCGGTTCAAAACCGATTGGGAGAGATTTCTGATGTGATTCCGGCGATAAAGTTCCTGACCAGTCCCGAAGCGGGTTGGGTGACCGCCCAAAACATCCGTGTAAATGGCGGAATGTTCTAAAAAAAACAAGAACGAAATGTATAACCAAAAGCAGGGAAGCATTTTCCCTGCTTTTAAAAAATTAAGATAATGAGACCCACAGCAATAAACATCGAGAAATTAAGTAAAGTGCCTTTTTTTAATGCGCTTTCGAAAAAGCAATTAGAACAAGTAGCAGAAGAAGCAGATGAGTTCGGTTTTGAAGCCAACGAAGTGGTAAGGGAAGAATCGGTAGTAACCGATGCGTTTTGGATTCTCTTGTACGGAAGTTGGAAAATGGAACGCTTTCTTCCGAATAATACCGAACCATTAATATATGAAACAGATAAAATCGGTACCTGGCATAGTGGTATCAAAGTGATAGATGCTATCGCACCTGTAAAAGTTACCGCCACATCGCACTCTTATATTATGCGAGTGCCTGTTCCATTGATGAACAAATGGATTAGAGAAGGTTTCCCAATAAGGCGACATCTTTTAAAAGGCATAGCTTCTGGCGCCAATCGCATTCTTGAAGAACTTGAAAGCTAATAAAGTGCCGTAAATGCTTGGGATTCTGACAGTAAATAATCGAACCGAGGGCTATATTTAAGATTTAGTCGAACACTTGAAAAAAACCATAAAAATGAGAGCAACACTATTGATGCTATTGGTTGCATTCGCCCATATAAATTTAATGGGCCAAACCAACAAAACGGATACCGATAAACTGAACGAACTTCTGGACAAGCAAGCACTGTCTGAACTTATTGTAAGCTACGGACATTCTTTTGATAGGAAAGATTGGAAATTGCACCGTTCTTTATTTACCGATGAGATAGAAATGGATTTTTCCGCATCCATTGGTGGAAGCGGACTCACCACATTTGATGCCGACGAGTGGGTAGGTTTGGTGAAACCTTTTTTTCAAAATCTTAACGCTACCCAACATATCGGATATCCTTTAAGTATTGAAATTGACGGCGATTCAGCTTTTGTAAGGTCAATGCTTCACGCACAGCATTTTCTGCCCAACAAAGTTGGTGGTAGCACACAGCGAATGATAGGCTATTACGATAATTACTGTGTAAGAACCGCCCAAGGATGGAAAATCAAACGAATGATTCAATACATCGATTGGAACGAAGGCAATTGGTACATTTTCGAAAAAGCAGCAGGAATCGTTGGTGAAAATACTGATATTTCAGACCAATTTAAGCCCAATCACGTGGCCTTGCGAGTTACCAACCTTGAAAAATCAATTGCCTGGTACCAAAATGTCTTCGGAGCTACCGTTTTAAGGCGTTCCAAAGTCGAAAATATTGACCCTGACATTGAAATTGTTTTTTTGGAAATCTCGAATGGATTTCACGTTGAATTGGTCGGTAACGGCAAACCACTTTCCAATAAACCAAACGTTCCTGCTTCTATTAAGGAAGATTATCAAGTGCAGGGCTATAAACATATCGGTTTTAAGGTAAAGGATTATGATACCATAATGCAACACTTAAAAGACAACAAGGTTGATGTTTTTTACGAAATAGAACGACCCGATTACGGTGTTCGTATTGTGCTTTTACACGATATCAACGGCTATACCATTGAGCTTTATGCAGACCTTTAATTCGAACACTATGAAATCAATTCTCTTACTCTTATTACTGTTACCCTTTCAACTGTTGGCACAAGACGACGAAAAAGTGTCCCCTTGGGTAGTAGAACCTTCAGAAATGAAGTCGGAATATGGTGCAGCGGACGAAAAAGGGGCTACCAACAAACTAACACCAGAAAATCTATTAAAGGCCATACAGCTTGTAAAGAAAGGTAAAACCATAAGTCTTGCCATTGATTTAGACCGAGAAACACCTGCCTACGGATGGCGTCGTTTTGAACTTGTGGTAAGCCAAAATGAGGGCACCTATCATTCCAACAACGAAGATGTGATTTTCGCACCCATCAATACCGGAACACAAATCGATGGCTTGGCACATATGGGTGTGGATGGCCATTTCTTTAATGGATTCAAGGGCGACGACATACAGACCGTTTCTGGTCTGAAGAAATTGGGTATTGAGAACGCACCACCAATTGTAACCAAGGGAATTATATTGGATATAACAGCCGTTCGCAAAACGGACCGACTAAAACCCGGTGAATTGATTACGGTAAACGATGTTGAGGCTGCCATGCAATTGCAAAAGATTCAAAAAATAGGCGATGGCGATGTGGTTTTGTTCTACACAGGCCATAGTCTGTTGCTAAATAATAAAGACGATAAAAAGGAATTTCTGTCGGGTGAACCAGGGCCAGGCATAGAGGTTGTGGAATATTTGGCATCGAAAGGGGTTGTTGCCGTGGGTAGTGATACACCCTCCTTGGAAGTCATACCATTTGAAAAAGAAGGGATTCTGTTTCCAGTACATCAATTACTATTGGCCAAACATGGCATCCATATTTTGGAAAATGTAGCAACGGGAAGGTTGGTTGAAAAAGGATGGGCGGAATTTCTATTTATTGCCACACCATTACCAATCGTTGGTTCTTCAAGCTCATGGATAAACCCCATAGCCATTAATTAGAAGTAGTTCTTAAAAACTATTTACTTCTTCAACCATTTAGCGAATAAGCGTATCATTCTGGGCATCACGATCCTACTAAGCAATGGAATCAGGATAATCGTCAAGATTAAATTATCGACCAACATTGGGGTGACGGCCAAAACAGGCCTTAACAATAATATAAGTCCACAAATAAGCGGATAAATGGCCAACCAAGTGATGAAGTCCATTTTCCACATGGGTATTTGTTCTTGTTTGTGTGGAATAATAAACCAATTCTCAAAACCTTTTACCACATTGATTTCAGGCCCAAACGCTGTGCTCTCTTCGGCGAGTGTGTTCCAGTTTTTTCGTTCTTGTGAGTCACGCCATTTGTAAAGGCTCTCAAAACTGTCAAATTTTAAAATGACATCATATTCCAAAGTATCGGTAGATATGGGTCTGATGATATCGATACTCAAAAAACCATCGAATTTTTTAATGGTCTTCACCACATCTTCAAGTTGTTTTTCAAAAACGTGTTGATACTCTTGTATCACTATGCGTTTTACTGAAACCGTAACAGGTATGTTCAAATCGTCAGACACTTGCTATTTTGATTATAGGCTTTATGGCTTTATCCGATTTCATATCTTCAATGGCCTTGTTTATTTCTTTGAAGTCGTAGTACGATATCAATTTGTCAAAGGGAAATTTACCATTGAGGTACATATCAATTAAAGCGGGAACAAAAACTTGGGGTACGCTATGTCCTTCAACGATTCCTACAATGGTTTTGCCATTATTGAGAACATCATTTACATCAATGCCAACTTCTGCGTCAAGTGGTGGCGCCCCAATGATGCCACAAACGCCCTTTTTACCCAATGATTTAATAGCTTGTGAAAGCACTTTTGGGTTACCTGTAGATTCGATGGTATAGTCGACACCCATTTCTGAAGTGTACTTCTTTATCTCGTCTACGGCATCAAGTTCCTTGCCATTGATGGTTTTTGTCGCGCCCAATTCCTTGGCCAAATTCAATCGTTCTGGTACGATGTCAACTACGATTATTTCTGAACAGTTGATGGAATTGGCAGCCATCACGGCTGATAAACCTACCGAACCTGCACCGAAAACCGCTATAGAACTTCCAGATTCTGGTCGTAATACATTGAGTACACCACCAGCACCGGTTTGTACGCCACAGCCCAAAGGGCCAAGAATCTCTAGGGGAACGTCTTTGGAAACCTTTACCGCATTTCGCTCGTGTGCAAGCGAATATGTGGCAAAGGAAGATTGTTGAAAGTAGTGTCCATTTAGGTTTTTACCATCAAAACTGTAGGCGTTATTTCCTGCAGTACGCTTCCCCATAAAGTTGAGATCAAAATAGTTGCTGCAATAGGTTGGTTGTCCTTGGTTACAAGAATCACATTTTCCGCAAGAACCAAAGCTCATTACTATATGGTCACCTACGGCGATGTTAGAAACATTCCTACCTATTTTTTCGACGATGCCCGAACCTTCGTGCCCACCGACCATGGGCAAGGGAATGGGATATATTTGCTCTGGGATGATTAAATCACCGGCACATATACCACAACCAACATTGCGAACCAAAATTTCATTATCTGTAGGTGGTTCGATTTCAATGGGCGCAATGCTAAAATTCCCATTCTTCTCAAATACGATTGCCGCTTTTGCAAGTACCATATCCCGTTGGTTTAATAATTAGCGTGCTCTTTTTCCCCTTGGCTAAGTTTATCCAAAATAGGATAGTCCATACGTAACATTTCTTCCATTTTGTCTTCAGGTACCAAAAGCACATACGAATGTGACGAAATTGTAAGTTCTTTCAACTCTTCTGGACTGGTCAGGGAATTTTTTCTGAACCATTTTCCAATATCGTTGACGGCATGTACGTTTTGCCCATCGGTATTCATTTTTATATCCCAAGAGCCATAGAGCAGAACCCAATAGGCAGATTCCATTAGACCATCGGTAGGTATTTCTTCATCAGCATTAAAGCCAAATTCATCGGTATGTTCGTCTACCCATTGCAACTGCTCTTGAGAGAAATCTTCAAAAAAAGGAACCTCTGCAAGTTTTTTTAGGTTTTTTCCATTAGGTGTCATATTGAATTTTGATTTTAAGTGCAGCGCCAATTTTGTATTTGGTTCTTGGCAACTGCCTAATTGAATAGATGCCAAAAGCGCTGCTATGTAGTTGAAAATTTTTCTCATAATGTATCAGATTGTCGCACCACCATTGACCATAAATTGATGGCCGGTGATAAATGAACATTCATCACTTGCTACAAAAGCGGTTACATTGGCGATGTCTTTTGGCAATCCCATTTTATTGAGTGGTGACGCTGCCCTAATTTCTTTTTTATAGGGACTGTCATCGGGCATATCGGCAAATATTCCGGCTTCGTCGGTTGCACCAGGTATTACGGTATTCACGGTTATGCCTCTTTCGCCCACCTCTTTGGCAAGCACATCGGCAAAGAATTTCGGTGCGGTCTTGCTTCCGCCATATACCGCAAAACCAGCATGTGGATATACTGTTGTACTTGACGAGATAAGTATGATTCTACCATTGTCCCTAACGTGCTTGGCAGCCTGTTGCATTACAAAAAAAGTACCTTTGGTATTAATATTGAATACCTTGTCATACTGCTCTTCGGTATAATCAACAAAGGGAATGTCTATCAGTTCTATTCCTGCATTTGCTATCACGATATCAACGCCACCAAAAGATTCGATAGCTGCCTCAAAGAGTTTCTTCGAATCATTTATTTTGCTGTTATCTGCTTTTACAGCAATGACCTTTACCCCAAGCTGTTCTATCTCTTCCGTTGTTTTGTCAGCTGCGTCTTTATCACCAGCATAATTGAGTACGATATCCGCACCCATATTTGCGAGTTTTACGGCTATGGCCTTACCGATTCCTTTAGTAGAACCGGTAATTAAGGCCGTTTTTCCTTTAAAGTCCATTAATTATTTTTTAAATTTTTTTGTGAAATCTAAATCGATTAGACAGTAGCTTCCTCAATTTTTGTCGATTGGGCCAATTCCCTGAAATTTTCCAAATCTTTCGAGATTTTTGCCATTTGCTCATCGGCATGTTCCAATGCATAGTCCCCTACAAAGAATCGGAACGGTGCGTTTTCAGAAAAAGCAGCTTCCATTATCGCTTCTGCGGTCTTGTATGGACTCCATGGTTGCTTTCCGTCGATAGAGTTCAAGAAACCTTTGAATTTACCTACTGTCTCGCTATAGGCTTCCAATTCTTTTTCCGGTGTTTTTAACGAAGCACCTGCCCAGTTGGTACGCATTGGTCCAGGAAGCACTGTCATAATCTTTATGTTGAATGGTTCTACCTCTGCCGCCAAGGAATCGCTAAGTCCTTCAATTGCAATTTTACTGGCGCCATAGAAAGACATTCCAGGTACTGGTGTAAATCCACCAATGGCAGAGATTTGAATAATGTTTCCACCACCTTGTTCCCTCATATGCGGTAAAACCGCCATGGTCAATAAGGCAGCACCCCAAAAGTTGGTCTCGAATTGTTGGCGCGCTTCTTCTTCGCTAAATTCTTCCGCAGCACCGATAAGTCCGAAACCTGCATTGTTTATCAAAACGTCAAGATGGCCATATTGGTCTAGTATCCATTCTAAAGCCTTGTTACGTTCTTCTTCCATAGTGACATCCATTTTAACAGGGAAGGTATGACCTGGCACTAAATTTTTAAAGTCTTCAAACTGACTTTCCTTTCTAAGGGTACCGACGACCGTATGTCCTAATTTTGCAGCTACTTCTGCTAAGTTTCTACCAAGACCGCCTGATACTCCGGTGATTAAAATGATTTTTGAATTACTCATAGTACTATTTTTAAGATTAACATTTTTTTCTGCTAATGCAGTTTTTATGAGTCATAAAGGTATTTAGGAGACTGAACAAACTATGTAACTTATTCAACCGTCTTCGACACTTTTCAAAAAAGTATTGACTGAATTTTAGACCTTTATTATAGTAAAGATTTGTGCGAGAAAACTATCACTTTTTAGATGGAAGGTGGAATTTTACATCTATTGCAGCTATTGGTGTCAAGCTTATCTTAAGCTGTTATCTGAAATACGACTACTTCACATAATTGATGAAAACCATCGGTGTCCTTGGTGGTGATGGACGAAAAATTGGAATTTACAGACCCTTGACTTTTTGTATTGAAAAGTCTCAATCGGAAGAAAAGAAGATAAAAACAATGGCATTGATGCTATAAGTAATACTAAAGTAGCTAATGGAACAGTTATTGGAGTTAATTGTCAAGTAAAGTATGTAAAAAACTTGACAAAAAGTATAGAATTACATATATTTGTACCCTTAGAGCTATGAGTATTACTAAAGATATAAGAGATAGAGTTGCTCGTATGGATGCTGGTGAAGTATTTACATACGATAGTTTGGCTATTCCTCAAGATGAGTTTTCTGCTGCAGCTAAAGCTTTAAGTAGATTGGTTGCTGATGGAACCATCAAGAGATACAAGAACGGAATGTATTATAAGCCAAAGAATACTGTTTTTGGAGAATTGGAACCAAGAGAAAGTGTACTGCTGAAAAAGTATCTTTTTGAGAACAACCAACAAATAGCCTATGTCACCGGAATACGTTTGTACAATCAAATGGGACTGACGACCCAAGTTCCCAAAGTAGTACGTGTAGCCAGTAAGGATAAGCAGATAAAGACCAAAATTGGAAATATGGTCATTAAACCTGCCAAGAGCTACGTTCGGGTTACGAAGTACAATGTACCCTTGTTGCAGTTATTGGACGTTATAAAAGATTTCAAGAACATTCCCGATTTGGATAAAGCGCAAGGGGTGCGATTTATAAAACAAAAAGTTCGAGGTCTTTCCAATAGCGAAAAGAACAAATTGACCAAATTCGCTAAGGCGTACCCACCAAAAGTGAGGGCTTTTTTAGGAGCCATTCTTGAAGCACTTTCCTTAAAAAAACTGAGCCAGTCGCTTAAAGGAACTATCAATTATTTAAGCAGCTACGAGTTTGGCCTATCAGAAAACATATTGCCCACCATTTCAAACTGGAACATTGCTTAATGAAACTTCACGAATATAAAGATGCCTTTGAAGGCGCTATTGTTGCCGCAGCACAACATTTTGACATTCCGGAAATCTATATTGAAAAGGACTACTGGGTCACCTATGCCTTAAAACAGATATTCTCAGATAAAACAGCCAAAGACTTGGCTGTCTTTAAGGGCGGAACTTCATTGTCAAAGTGCTTTAAAATCATCGAACGGTTTTCAGAAGATATCGACCTGGTCGTCTTTCAAAAAACAGGTGATAGTGGCGCTGCCTTAAAGGGCAAACTAAAAAAAGTGACCAACGCAGTAGGTGACGCTTTAACGTATATTCCAAATCATCCTTTTGACGTGAAACTTGGGAAAATTAGAAAGCTATACTACAAATATCCAAAGGCCAACGCTCAGGGCGATTTCGGACAAGTGAGTGAAACCATCGCAGTAGAAGTATCCAATCTAGGGAATACCCATCCTTATGAAAGTGTGACCATCCATACGATGATTGCAGAATTTATTGGCACTACCAATAATGTAGATTTAATACAGAATTATGGTTTGGAACCTTTTGATGTTAATGTCTTGAGTATCGAACGCACCTTTTGCGAAAAGATAATCAGTCTGGTGCGTTTTTCTTATGCCGAAGAACCTCTAAAGAAACTTGCAGGCAAAGTACGCCATACCTATGACTTGCACCAAATGCTTCGACACGATAGAATAAGTGAGTTTATGCATTCTACAGATTTTGAAGCAATGTTGGTACAGGTCGGAAAGGATGATGACAAAGCCATACCCAATGATAAGGATTGGCTATTGGTGCACCCATCGGAAGCAATGCTATTCAGCAAGACCAAAGAGGTTTGGGAAACCATAGGAAAAACCTACAATTCCACGTTTGCCGAACTGCTTACGGGAAAGTTGCCCGAAGAAGCCCTGGTCGTAAAATCATTATTGCGGATAAGCGAACGCCTCAAAAATATACAATGGACAATGTAAGGGCGTATGGTGAAAAAGAAACGACAGCACTTCGTATCGCAATTCCTGTTGCGGAATTTTTCTTCTGAATCGAACAAGAAAACCATTCATCTATTCAATAAGGATACTGGAAAATCTGTGAGGGATGCACCGATTAGGTCACAGGCGCAAGAATCCTATTTTTATGGAGTAGACCCAACATTTGAAGATTACCTATCCTTATATGAAGGTAAGTCCTCTGAAGTTACTAAAGATATCATAGCAACTGGGTCATTACCCGATAGAACCGAAAAAGCCAATTCATTCTTGCTTCATTTTGTGATGATGTACGCCTCTAGAACAAAGGCAAGTGTGTTCAATACCGAAGAGCGTATCAATTCATCCTTCAAAAAAATAGCTAAGTATGATAAAGAATTGAGCCAGATTGATTTCAGTACACACAGAATCAAGCATCCAGAACCAGCAGCTTTCAATTTGGCATATAACATAGATAATTGGGTAATCACAGGAGATTTAAACTTGGTGCTGTTGAACAACCAGACTACAAGTAGTTTTATACTTTCTGATAACCCTTTTGTACAGTTTAACCCCATACACCTTTCAGAGAAGGTCTGCCCGAATAATGGTGGATTGCTAAGTAGAGGCCTAATTATATTCTTCCCACTTTCACCCAAATTCTGTCTAATGTATTACGACCCTTGGGCGTATGCACTTCAGAATGAAGATAGAAGTACCCTACATCTCGATGAGCAGGAGGATGTGGATAATATCAATATTCTGCAAGCAATTGCAGCGGATAAAATCCTTTACTACGCCAATACTCAAGAAGCTGATTATGTCAGAAGTTTAGGATTAAAGAGTCGTGATTTGAAAAAGGACATATATGTTAATGAGGAAATACCACACCCTATAAAACCGAAGAGGTTTGCTTTGTTATCCTATTATTTAGAACATACCTATAACCCTAATTTTACATACTTTAATCTTACCGAAGAAGCAAAAAATCGCATTGGTAATATGGGAATGAACGAATACAGAAATCAAGAGATAGTGGATTGGGTACAAATGGACAAAACCAAGTTAAGGAATAGATATAAAAGTTGATATGAAGGTAGTTCTCGATTCAAATATAATAATAGCCGATTGGCACTTGGGTTCACCCAGTTTCAGAATATTGTTGGAAGGTTCCAAGCAAGGAAAGTTGGATGTTTACGTCCCCAAAGTGGTAATCGACGAAGTCTGCAATAAATTTGAAGAGCGTTTAAAACAAGCCCAACAAAAAATCGATAAAGAATTGAAAACAGTAAAGAAACTTACTGAAGAGTCTTTTGACAATGAGGTAACCGATGATTTCATAGAGGAGAACACATCACAATATCGGAGCCAGCTCATCAAAAAGCTGAAAGAGAACAAAGTTTCATTCTTACCATACCCCAAAACCAGTCACAAAATACTTTCGCTAAAAGCGATGAAGAAAATCAAACCTTTCAATTCAAACGAAAAGGGATACCGTGATAGCCTGATTTGGGAAAATGTGAAGTCGATATTGACTGAAGATGAACAGGCAATCTCATACCCTGAAGTGATTTTTATTACGAGTAACTATACTGACTTTTCTGGCGATGGCGATAAGATACACTCAGATTTGATAAACGAATTGACCGAGGAAGAATTCGACGCATCTTCGGTAGAACTGAGACGCGGCTTAAAGGAATTTAACGATACGACCACAAAACTATTCTTCTCGCAAGCTGAATCATTTAGAAATAGAATAAAAGAGGGTAAGATTTGGGATTTTGACATCAAGACACCCACTACCAACTTCCTTTTCGATAATTATATCGGCAAGGAATTATATCATTATCAATCAAGGGATGAGTACGAATTTGATAGCAGTACGGTAAGTGGTATCAATGATGAAGATTTTGAGTTGGAGATTACATCTGTACAGAAACTAAATGCTACCGAGTTCATTCTTGAGGTCGCTACGGAAATTGATACGGAAATCGACTTATTCGTAGAAAAACATACCAATTGGATGGATATGGAACCTAAGGTTGTATTTATAGACCCTGATTGGAACCGCCACGTTATGCTGGCCAGCACAAGTCTTAAAGTGCCTTTATCCATAACCTTAATTGTTAACGCTGATTTGGAGATAAGCAGTATCGAAATTGATAAAATTTATGGCGAATACAGATGATAGATTTAAGCTTTGAAGAGTTTCAAGATTTTGTAAGGAATCTACGGTTTGACAATCAGAGTTCATACGTGCAGACATATCCAGAATTTATTCAATACTTCCAAAACGTTCCATAATAGAAAAACACCATTTGGTTATAGCAGGTCATTTTACTTACGGCTGGATGCCTACGATTCTCAAATTGGATTTAAGCCATTCAGAACATACACTTAAGTTATTCAACGATGTAAAAATTGGTCAGGTATTGACTCTTAAAGACTTGGGATATTTAAAGGGAAAAATAAATAATTCATTGGTTGGCGTTTCAAAACTGTTGCATTTTATTTCACCTCAAAACTATGCAATATGGGACAGCCGAATTTACAAAGCCATCTTCAATCTCGAACCCTATGATTACAGAATAGGCAATGTGAAATTTTATACTGAATACCTCGAACTGTTGAGTAAACTTGCAAGACACAAAGAGTACCTACAAATACATCAAAATATTGAAGAAATGGTTGGGTACAAACTCACCTCTTTAAGAGCAATTGAAATGGTGATTTTTGAAAATTCAAAATTCAAAAATTGAAAAAATACTATTCAAGATTTGGTACAATATTTGCTATTAATTAAATAGAGTTAGATAATAATAAAACCTATATAAGTTCTTTAAAATTTTGGCGTAGTAGTGTATTGGGCAACAAGCTTAATCCAAGAGATTATTGTAAGTCTCGTGTGTAATTTTATAATTAAAAACATAAACAATATGAGAACACTTTTCAATAAAATCGCAGAAGTTTTAAACTTCGTAATCATTTCAATGATAATAACCGTGATATTTCTTTTTGGTGGGCAGACACCCTTATCCAGCAGACTTGTCCGAACAGAAATTTCTTGATAAGTTCCAATCACTATGAAGCTTGGGGATAGGTTTGAGGTTCGATTCCTCGGTCTGCTGCTAATACAAAAGCTACCATATGGTAGCTTTTTTTGTTTCGCTCAAAATTTAGAATGGCGTCTTTTCTTTAGGTCGTCTCGCCGTCACCTTCCATTCGCCCTCTTGTTTTATGAGCTTAAAGATGCCTGGTGTCTTATCGTAGGATGTAGTGTATTTAACCCAAGCGACATCACCGTCCATTGATTCTTCGAGGACTTTGAAATTAGAATCTGAATTTTTTTTCTTACTAAACATTGCCATCACCGTATTAAAACTGGCATAGCCTTCTTCGGTGGTGTGCGCTTTTAGAACATCTTCATTGCCTTGATAAATACTCTCGAGAACAGTCTTTGCGACATCTGAGGGTTTAGAACTTTGCTCGCCGGCACAGGCAAACAGCAAGAGGACCGATAAGTAAGTGACCAATTTTTTCATAATATTTTAATTTGGGTTATTGATATATCTATGCGATAGTTTCAGCTCTACATTACGTTCACCATCTTTTTCATTCAGTTCTAAAATGGCTCTACGGTCATTGGATAATGAAAATTTGGGCAACACATAAACGAACCGCACCATTTCGCCTTCTGCGATTTTTGAAGGCAGCTTATGTTTGTATAGCGGCTCTTGATACAGGCGTTGTATCGATTTCATCTTCCCCTTTGCCCTTGTTTCAACCGAAAGGTTCAGGAAATTCATATCGTAATCCAAGGTAGAATTATTCTCAATCTGGATAACGAAGTACAGTTCTTCTTTATCAAAAACGATATTTTCAACATTCAAAACAATACCTTCAGTTCGCTTCTTAATTCGACCAATGCGTTGTTTTCTATTGAGAAGGTATGTGCAGAATTTTTGATAATAATACGTTCTGTTATCTACACGCTCTTCAGAAGATTCAGCAAGAATGGAATCAGTTACAATCTGCTTTTCATTCCCGATACTATGCGATGCAGGAATGAAATAATTAAGCTTAGAAAGCTGTTTTCTGTACTTTACAATATACGAAAAAATTGAGCCATTTCTATTGATTACCAGTAAATTACTTTCCTTCCCTGGCTTGGCTTGAAGTAACCCAAAATACTGTTCTTTCTCACGGTTATACGTAAAGACAAAGTTATCCGCACCGGTAATTCCCTGCCGAATGGGTTCTGGAAAGAATAGTGCAACATTTTTAGTTTCGTTTGCATAAATGGTATCGAGGATTGTAATTGATTGTGCTGTAGTCTGTGCCGAGCATTGTTCAGGTACGAAAGTGGAAATCAGTATTGCTAATATTAAAATGGTCGTTTTCATAGTCTGGGTTTTAGAATTAATCTGTAATTGTTCAGAACGGTTACTTTTACCCTTCGGTTAGAACGCCTGAATACTTGTGTGATTCCGCTTACTTGTGGAACACTCGGGATATTGATATCCCCAATAACATCATCGAGTACTTCTCTCGAAACTTCTTCCCTGAAATTGTTTTCGACATAAATACCCTCGCTACCGTCGAGCAAATCAAAGGCTTTGAGTTTGGTAGGATGGTGTTTTATATTTTCAATGGCAATCAAGGCACGATTGGGCTGGAAACTGATAAATCCGAAAACAGACGTGTTCTTTGGCATCAGCTTGCCATTTATAGTAGCCGATTGGGTCAGGCGCATCCGTAATCGGGTATTGGCTTGCACAACCTGGTCGCCATCTACCACTACGTATATGGTTTCATCTGTATTTCCAATGATTAAAGTTTCATTGGGTTTGGGCGAAGCGGCAAAGAACAGTTGATGTTCCAATCCCAATTCCTTAGCTTCAATTTTTTGTTCTCTTATGACTTCGGCTGAATCTACCTGTGGTACGGTTTTTTGAACAACTCGTTTTTGCCCAATATTTTGATACCGCTTTTCAGAATACTTTATTCTGCCAGCTTCATAGATACTGTCCACGATGCGTTGTTTTTGTTGTTCGGGTAAATCGGTATTGTACAGTCCAGTCGAATCCAATAACTTTTCATCATAGATACTGGGCGCATTGGTTTCGCGTACTTCTTTCAAATCGTTGATAGCATCCAGTTTAGAATCATATTCTTTTTGCTCTTCATTAAGTTCAGGAACAAGGGTCTGTTCAAGGCTTTCATTCTCATTTTCATCATCGCCCATCACTATCATCGAGTAGCCAATGAGAAATATGAGGACGGTGGCCAGCACCGCTGCAAAGACGATTTTATTCTTTTCTACCTTCATAGTCTAATTTTTTTAGTGTGTTTTCGAAATAATTGGTAATGAGCAATCCGTGTGGATTGTTAGGAAAATGCCTATCAACGGCTATCAGATTTCCTGTTGAGACCAACTCATAGGTATCGATAATGGAACCGCGATTGATTTCAAAAACCGTCACGGTTCTAAAGGCATAAGTCTCACTCTGTTTTTCAATCTGGGATTCAATACGTAGTACCTTTTGTACAAGGGAATATTGTAGCAGCCTGTTATAAACACCATCGGCCTTTTTCTGACGGTACAGATTATCCACAGAACTATTGCCCAGCCAAAGTGCCTTTTTCAAATTACGCTCATAGTTGCTGGCATCGATGTTATAGAAATAGGTATGAAACAAATCTAAATGTGAGAGTGCCTCTACTTTAAAGTTCTCTTTTTGTGCCACCAGTTTCAATGGAATTATTGAACCATCGGTATTTACCGCGAAAGCACTATTCAATGTTTTCTTATTGATGTTATAGGCCATCCAAACCGAAAAGGAAGAGGACAACAATGCGCAGACTACCACCGCGAGTACAATAAAACGGTTCATCTTAAGGACGGCGTATATGTTTTTATAGGGTGTTTTCATTGGAAGAGTTTTAGTTGCTTAAAAGTCTGAGTGTAAAAGAGGTGGCGCGTCTGTAGAGCTTGAACTTTAGAAACACGATAAAGCCAACTGAGCCCAGTTGTACTACGGGTGCAAAAAAACCTTCCCAAGTATCGCTTCCAAAAAGATTGACCCAGAAGTTGGCATTGATTTCATTATAAATGGCATTGATAAATACATTGACCAAAAAGAAGGCAGGCACCAACATATACACCCCAGCGTATAGTTTGAAAAAATTATAGGCCAGCGACCGGAACTTCTCAAAAACAGCCAAACTAATGACCAATGGAAAAAAGGCTTGCATTATGCCCAAAAGAAAAAAACGCTCTGCCAAGAATAGCGGGTAGATAAACAAATCCAACATCCAGAGTATGGTACTTAGGATAAATGCTAATATTTTGAACCCATACAATGGTGTTACCAAGGCTTCATAGAGTAGTGTCATTGCCATACTCGCAGCGTCAAGAAGACCAACTTCCTCTTCAAGTGGTAGGTCTTGTAATTGTAAGGGTAAAAGCGCTGGCGCCGTTCCACGGTATTGCCCTTCGATAGCAACCAAAATGCCATCGAAAAATCCCAAGACCTGAGTCGAGAAAATGACCAAGAGCACAATGGCGAAGTTCTTGGCCAATTCCCCAGGACTCAGCCCCCAAGAATACCCATCCTTATCTGCAATACCCTCATTGTATTTTTTAAGGATATTGACCAGAAAGAACAGTACCGCAAGTGTCTTCATTCCGGCAATGGTGTATTGAGAAAAATCACTTGCCTGTATGGTTTGAAAAACCGTGTCGATATATTCCAGCCCTATTGACATTAATATTCAGTTTCGCGATTATTCACTTTATCCTGCATCTTTCTGAATGAGATGATATCTCGGTAACGTTTCGTTCTAATGGTGATGTTTGATACCATTTCCCTTGATTCCGCCTCTTTCTTTTTGAGGACTTCGGCACGTTCGGCATCGCTCATTTTTAGGTAATCGCTGGACAGAATTTCGTCTATAAAATCAACCGTGTCTAGAGAGTTCTGTACAATGGCGTCAAACGATTCCATTACCCGACTAACTTCATAAGGTTTGATGTAGGGCGAATTCAGAATATCCTGAAGGTCATTCTGCATTACATCGATAAGCCGTTGGTTGTTCCTGCCAATTTCTTCAACAGCCTTAAGCTGCCTAACCACGTTGGAAACCTTTTCTATGGCTTCTTTGGCATCCTTCAAGAATTTGACGGACTTAATCATTTCTGCCGTCTGCTTACCCGATTCCAATAGCTGTTTTACCAAGCTGATAAAATTAGTGTTGTCATAGACCGGCATTCCCTGGCACGCAGCGCGTGCAGGCAGTAAAAAGATGAATGCAGTTGCGATAATTAAAATTTTTGTCTTCATAGCTTTATGTTTTAGATGTGAATTCTTTTATGGCTTCTTCCATATTATTTGTCTTATTATAAATGGCCATTATGGCCTCGTTTTCTTTGCCGTCGGTTAAATAAGCTGCATACACTTCCTTCGGAACTTCCAGGCGGAAAATGTTGCTTTCCTTTCCAATTTTGATGAACATTTCGGTGTACTTGTGTGGACCGGTAAGATTGTTCTTGATGGATTTCAATTGGTTCAGGTCGTGGCTGGATAGGTTCAAGCGCTTCACCAGTTCTGAATAACCCTTTTCATTATTCAAACTGTAGATAACCTGCATGTTTTCAAGAATACTTGCCGATGTGGAATTGTTCGGCAACTGATTGATGGATTGCAGGATGATACCTATGGCACCGTTCTGTTTCCGAATGGCTTGGTAGTAGAATTCCACACTTTCCAGTACGTTGTCAAACTTCAATTGCTTGGCGAACTCATCGAAGAGGATAATGCCTTTTTCGGCACGATTTCGCCAAATGGTTCTTTGAATAGCGGACTTTATCAGCTTCAACATTACGGATAGGATTTCCTTGTTGTCCTTCACTTCATCCAGCTCAAAAACGATGAGGCGTTTATCCTCGATTTTATAGGTCTGGTCTTCGCTCACCTCAAATAGGAAGCTGTATAGACCATCGCCGACATACTCTGACATCACGTGCAAAAAGCTTGTGACATTGAAGTAGTCGGGATGGATTTTTAGGCTCTTTAACAGGTTGTTTTGATGCCCTTCTATAAAATTGTAGAACCCATCCAGCGAATGGTTTTCTGAAGTGCTGTCGTAATAGTATCGCAGTATCTTTTTAATGGAAACTGACTGTGCTTTGGTCACCTTTAAGTCCGATGCGAAAAGCTCAAAAAGAAACACGGACAGGTCTTCCAGCCGTTCCGGTGTCAGGTCGTTTTGGTCGCTGATGTAAAACGGATTGATGCCCAGGTTCTTTCCGCTTTCGTAACGAAGCACGGTGTACTTTTCAGGATAGAGCTTGGCAAATTTGGTATACGAACCACCCAAATCGATGATAACCAAGCGGACACCACTTTCAAAATATTGGCGCAGTATGTTGTTGGCGAGAAAGGATTTGCCTTCGCCTGTGGGTGCAAAGATGGCAAAGTTGCGGGCCTTGATGCGTTTTTTGCGTTCATCCCAAACATCCTTTAATACCGGAATATTATGTTCACGGTCATTAAAGATGATTCCTGTTTCATCCGATTTGTAGTTGGTGTTGTTGATGAGCAGGCAAAGCGCGTGCTTTAAATCGGTGACGTACAAATCGTTGTTCGAAAAGTTGGATGAGAAACAGCAGTAGCTGTTGAGGATATAATTCTTGCGCTCTTCACCACGAGGGTAGTACGGGATAATATCCAGTTCTTTGAACTCGGTCTTTATTTTAGAACCTATTTTACTTAGCTCTCGAGCTTCCTTAGCCCAAAAGATGATATTGAGATGGCCTCTTATAATTCGCGCGTTGTCATCGGCATTGATTTGGTCCAGGATGTGCTGAATTTTACCAAGCACCACTTTGTTTTGCGAACCAAAATTGGAACTCTTGTTCAGTTCCTCGATTTTCTTATCAAGCAGTTTTCGCCACTTCTGTTTATCATCGAGATACAGGATTTGGTTGACGATATGGTTTTCGGTCAACGTGAGACCAAGGCCATCAATGAACCCCTGATGGAATACAAAGTCGTCTGAAGTAAAGCGTTCATTGGTCTTACTGCTCTGTACGCTTTCGCCAAAGCACAACTCGCTATTTACCGCAAGGGCATCAAAATAGTTTTCACCAATATTGATGTTGTTCTTGTCAAGAATAATGTCGGTGTCAAAACCTTCGTTGAAACCATTGAAATAGCCGTTAGTTAGATGTTGGATTTCTTTCGCTTTAAGCGGAACAAATTCCATCTTTCGGCTATTATTGATAAAGGAAACCGAATCGCTGACCGAACCTATGAAGCTGTTCACGTTGTCATCCAATTTCTGAACGATATCCTTGGAAACCTTTCTGAAAGGATTGACATATTTCGGGTTGTTGAGTGTCTTGTTTTTGGTCAGTATAAAGAACAAATAGCATTTGTGTTCCATATACTCACGACCTTTAAAATGGTCGTGGGTGGCTTTTTCAAGAAATGTGTTGTTGGGCAGTTGTTCTGCAGAATAAGATTTCTTCAGGTAGATATCCTGTTTATGCACGACCGTGCCAACAGGAAGTGATTTTAAAGCCTGAAACCACGCCCCGTGAATGTCCTCAAAATCCTTTTCAGATAGCGAATAGATTTCCGGTAGATTCCCCTCATAGCACAAGACCACATTGCCATTATTGGCAAAAATGATATTGTCTTGAATATCCGCAATGGGTCGATATGCCGAAAGGTTAATCTTCTTCATAGTCAAAACCAGAATTTCTTTTATTGCTGATACTTTTTGGAAAGGCATTGATGGTCTGCAGCAGTTGTGGGTTTTTGGCCATTCGGGTCAGCGCCATAAAGAGTATGGCGTTAAAGACCATTGCGCTAAGAATTATCCCAAAACTGAACGAAAAGATGATGACCAACAGAGAGGCCACTACCGCGACCATTTGCAGGGCAAACAAGGAAACAGGCAGACCGAAAATCATCGCCCGCTTCCTGATGTTTTTATAGACCTCAAACCGTTTCATTATACCACGATTGAAATGAGGTAAGTAAATATACCCACGACGGCACCTGCGATGAGCACAAAGACCAGTACTCTGGTAATCCCTTTTTTGAGGTCAGCATTTTCCCCAAAGAAATGTCCTGCGTTGAACAGGAAACCAATCAAAAAGATGACCCCAAGAATAATTGGGAAGATGGAGCGTATGGTATCTGAAACATCGTTTACCGAGTCTTCGATACCACCAATTTGTGCAAAGGCGGGTGCCGAGATAAGCAGCAACCCAATCGTCATAAACATTGATTTTTTCATAACTGTTCGTTTTTAGATGCCTGATGAGGGCGTTGATGAATAATTCTTGCGAAATCTATTGGGAAAAGAAGCTGTGGATGGAAAATCTCTAAACTTTAACTCGAAATCCTGTTAAACTTTAGAAAATTCTTAAGGATTGAGCTTATTCTTTACAAATTGTGCAGTAAACGTATAATTATGGTCCGCTTACTCACTTCATTGACACTACTATTCTGGATGTTGTCTGAAACAACTTTGGCCCAAATCGATTGCAATAGAAAAATAGTTATAGTTATTGACCCTGGTCACGGTGGAAACGATTTGGGTGCCATTGGGATTAATGAGTGTCAAGAAAAGGATTTGGTGCTCAAAATCGCCAAGAAAATGGTGAGGATTAATGAGAGCCTTTTTGACGAACGTTATGACATCTACCTTACACGCTATACAGACACATTGGTGTCTTTGCGACAGAGAGCAAAACTTGTCAATAGTGTAAAAGCTGATGTGTTCATTTCCTTGCATTGTAACCATTCCGATAACCCAAACGCCAAGGGTATTGAAGTTTTTGTGCCTTTAAAAGGAAAGTATATCCGGGAATCGATTCTTATGGCTCACCAGCTTCAACTTGGTATGAAACAGCATATTGGTTATAAAAGCCGTGGTGTGAAGTTTGCCAACTTTCAAGTGCTTCGGGAAACGGTGGATTATTGCCCTACGGTTTTATTGGAATTGGGCTTTCTGTCAAATAGCGATGAAGCAAGGCATCTTAACGAAGAAGAAAATGTTTTGGCGATTGCGCTTTCTATTTTGAGTGGGTTGGGGATTAAAAATTGAGGGTATGAAAGATTTTTGGATACAAATTTTTAAAATGATTAAGACTATAATTTCTGTGGTTATCAAACAAATAGTCATAATTATAAATCCAAGAAAATAATATAAATTGGGTCTGTAAATTAAACTCTGTCCTTTGTTTCAATTCCTTTGGGGCTAGCCCCAAAGGAATTAGCGTTTAATGCCAGTGGTATCCTATCCCCGAATTTACTATAAAGTTGTTGAACCGTAAGGCTCCAATTGTGCAAGGGACTTGTCCATTTCTTTTCAATGTTCTTAGTGGCCAGATAGACCAGTTTTAATAGGGCCATATCGCTCGTGAAGGCGCCCTTGGTCTTGGTGACCTTGCGTACTTGGCGGTGGAAGCCCTCCACGGCATTGGTGGTATAGATGATCTTCCTGATGGGCTCGGTGTACTGGAAGTACTGCGAGAGTTGCTCCCAATTACGCTGCCAGCTCTCGATTACCACGGGGTATTTACCGCCCCATTTCTCTTCTAGATCAATCAAGGCATCCTCTGCAACTTCCTTGCCGGTGGCCCGGTAGACCAGCTTTAGGTCGCGCATGAACTCTTTTTGGTCCTTGGAGGCGATGTATTTGAGCGAGTTGCGTATCTGGTGAACGATGCAGAGCTGCACCTGTGCCTTGGGGAACACGCTCAATATCGCATCGGTAAAGCCCCTAAGATTATCGGTGCAGGCGATCAGGATATCCTTCAGGCCACGGTTGTTCAGGTCCGTGAGTACCTGCAACCAAAAATTGGCCCCTTCGCTCTCGGAGATGTACATGCCCAATATCTCTTTGTATCCTTCCTTGTTGATGCCAAGTATATTGTACAGGGCCTTATGGGCAATCTTTCCGTCCACTTTCACTTTGTAGTGCATGGCATCCAGCCATACAATGCAATAAAGAGGTTCCAAGGGACGGTTCTGCCATGCTTTCACATCAGGGACGATCCTATCGGTTATCTGGCTTAGAACCGTGTGGGAGATGTCGGTATCGTACATCTCCTTGATATGGGAAGAAATGTCCCGGTAGCTCATCCCAAGGCCATAGAGGCCGATGATCTTCTCCGATAGGTTGTCCGCCAGGACTGTCTGGCGTTTCTTTACAAGCTCGGGCTCAAAACTGCTTTGACGGTCTTGGGGCGTATCGATATCGAAAGTCCCGAAACCACTTTTGATAGTCTTTTTGCCCTTACCGTTGCGCTTGTTGCCGATACTACGCTCCGATTCGTCCAAATGGCCCTCCATTTCCGCCTCAAGGGCCTTCTCGATAACGTTCTTCAGCATAGGGGCAAAAGCCCCATCCTTACCAAAGAGGTTCTTGCCGGACATGAACTGGTCAAGCACCTTCTTTTCAAATTCTGATTGTTCTTCTTTTCTCATAATCCTGTCTGAATAAAATTAATGTTTAAATTTATTTCAGACAGAGTTCAGTTTACACCCTCGATGATGATGCTCAAAGAAAGTTTTTCGAGCATTGCATTACTTATAAGGATAAAGCCCTAAGCATTATTTGGGAAGAATAACCTTTTTCTCATAATCCAACCCAAACCAACGGATGCTCACTCGCCGCCTGTTTCTTAGAAGGCATATCGGGATAGACTTTCCAGATGGGGCGTTCTTTGGGCAAAATGCCTTTTCGGTTGAGGCCACATTGTTTTGCTTGGGCAAATAGGTCTGGTGATAGCAAGAGGTAATCGCGTTGTTTGATATTCACACCCAACCGGTAGGCACCCAATCTAAAGTAATCGGCATCGCTGCCTTCATCAAAATCCACATTGAACTTTTGGTGTTTGGTTACATCTTTCAAATCAGTTTTCCGTAGCAATGGGGATAGGGAATCACAATACGATACGGCATTTAGGGTGCCAGCAATAATGATACTTTTATATCCATCCTTTATAAGTTTTTGGTATGCATCGGCAATTTGTTGTGCCTGTAATTTGCGGTAAGCATCCGTTAGTTTCTTATCGTCAGTCTCTTTTTGCAATTGCGCTGCCAACAGTATGATGGTCTGCTTGGTGTTGGTCTCTATTTCATATTGAAAGAATTCTTTTTTAGGATTTTGGCTGTTATCGATGTCAAATTGATGCGTACTAATGGATTTGATACGGTGGCCATTTTTCAATAACAGTCCCATTTCTTGGCCACGTTTGTCGCTGCCCTGTACAACAGCAATTTCTTGAAAGGGTTCACAATCAAATTCAGGTAAGAGCTGTGCATTGAATTCTTCCAAAGAAGCTCTATCCTCAATTTCCTGTAATAGAAGTATATCCGGATTTACATCGGTAATGACTCGGGCTTTGTTCTTAACAGCAACAGAATCAATGGGTGTGGTCTGCAGGGTAATCCATCCGTTCCAATCCGTCATTTCGTTAGCGCACAGTTCTTTGGAATATTCTTTTCCCTTAAGATACAGAAATCCCGCCTTTCGTCTTAAAACGGCATAAGGTGCTTGAAGTGTTTTGTCAAAACCCAGTAGAAATACAAGCTCTTGTATGCGTTCTTTATGATTAGTGGCCCTGTTGTTTCCTCGCATCAAGTCATCGAGTTCGTTTATCCAATCGGTCATGCATTTGCTGTAGGATTTGTCGTTTAGGCTTTTGTCTCGGTGGAACAGGTTTTGGATATTGTATGTTGCTATTTTCATAATGAAATATTTAAATGCCCATTATGGGCTTATTTTCTTTTGTCATTTGTATTCTTATCAAAGGCTATAAGGTTGAATAGTTCGCGCATTCTGCTGCGTACCCTCGCGCCATAGCGTTCTTCCAGTTCTTCGGCATTAAGATTGGTAGTGCCGTGGGTTTTGATTTTAGCTTTGGTCTTCAGGAACAATTCATAGCGTGATAGCAGTACCTCGCCCATCACATTGCAATCTTTGCCGTAGTGCCGGCCTATGGGCTCAACGCCCAAGTCGTCAAAACAAATCGGGCTGCTATCGCCATAATCCTCAATGATTTTATAGCCTAAATGATTAAAGCCAAATACAATGTTTCTACAGGGTGCCACAATGTACGGACGCTGCAATGGCACGAGGTATTTCATCAGTTTCATAAGGCTGGTCTTACCACAGCCCACAGGACCCGAGAGCAGCATTCCCTTTTCTGGGTCGATATTGTCTTTTTGGCAATTTTCTTTATCCTTGATAAAGTAATGGCACAGCTTTCGGATGGTTTCCGAATCTTCATCATAAATCTTGAAATGCCTCCCAAAGAGCAATTTTCCTTTCGCATTGAGGTAAATCAGGATTTTGTCGAAATCGTAGCATACGTTTTTACCGTCGAACGTTCCCAATGAAAATTCGACGCCACCTTCGATGATTTTAGAGGGGTTGTCCATAATCTTTTTGTTTAGTGGTTTTAAGGTTGTCCCGGTTTTGAGACAGCTCTTTTTTCGTTTGCTCTTTTTCTATTTCGGCGGCCTTGAGCATCCAGTTTTCTGCCGATGCCTGCCAATCGACGATATTTATCTTGCCACCGACCTTCCATCCAATGGACGTGTAGTGGTTATAAAATTTTCGTGCTTCAACCGCTGGCCATATTTTCTTTTTAAAAAATTCCAACACTTCATTTTCATTTTTGGGTAGCTTAGGTTTATTGTTGTTTTCTATTTGTTTTTTACTGTTTGTATCAGGTACCAATGCTTGTCCCGCAACTTGTTTACCACTTGTTTCAGTACTTGCCCCATAACTCGTGTCATTGGTTGTACCCTCACTTGTACCAAATTTGAGCATCTTGATTTGGCTGCCTTTGTATGGATTATGGGACGGCATATAGTGAATGTATTTCCAGTCGTGAAGGCATTTCAGGCAACGGTGATAGGTCGCTTTTGAACCTATCTTGGCCATCGCCATCACTTCTTGCCGATTGATGAAAAAGCTTTTGCGAAAGCGGTTGATGTTCCAGTATTGAAAAAGGGCTACATACAGGCTGATGTGGGTTGGGTTCAAGCGCGAATCCATAGAGAATTGCTGAAAGACCGCATTGAGATGTTTGATGTAGTTCATACATTATCAATCGTATTTGTGGTGTACCCGGTTTGCATCCATCACTTGTTGAATCTCATTCCAATCATAGAATATGATACCGCCTACCTTGGTGTAGGGCAAGGTGCCATTGACACGAAGGTTCTGTAAGGTGCCAGGACTTATCTGAAGCAGTTCCATCAGTTCGGACGACTTGATGTACTTTTTCATATTACCCGAAGCGCGTTGTGCCAGAAGTTTTTTGATGTCGTCGAGCAACTCGAGCTTAAACTCCATTAAGTCTTCTGTGGTAATAATACTGGTAGGCATAGTGGAACAATTTTAAAGAGAAGGGCTATCGCATCGCTGTCAACGCATTTGATAGCCCTTGACCTGATTTAACTTTCGTTCCACAAAATTGAAGGGGATTAGTGGCTTTTGTTCACAAGATGACCCAACTTGGGTTTAACTTTAACATTTGGGGAATATGCCTGTTTTAAGGGCTTTCGGTGCGTTTTGGGATGGTTTGCAATGTGTTTATGTAGGCAATAATTAGAAACCCAACTTGGGTTGCCTTGGGATATGGATTATGACGAGTAATGGGCTAATTGTCCAGTTCGGAAATGCGCTGTAGCAAGGACGTTTTCAAGATGTCCAAAAACTTGGATGGGTCATTGCTTCTGTTTCGTATATCCACGAAGGTTCTGTAGAAATCGCCAAGGTCAATATTGAAAATGATTTCAAATGCTCTAACCAATTCTTTGATGTCACCTAAAACGGCTTTTGATGCGTGCAAAGCGTATATGAGTTCTACGATATCTATTTTGGATGCGGTGTATTTTAAATCAAAATGTGCTTTAAAGTGTAACGAGTCATATTCTTTTTCCAGCCTTACTTTTCGCCTTTTTAAAAATTGAATCATAAGCTCATAGGCCTTGAACTGTGCCAACAAAAAATCACGTGGTGTGTTAAAATTAGAATCGAAGAGATAGTTATTATTTGCTATGAAAGGACATTTGTGAATTAATTTTCTAGTAAAATATATGCTATCAAAATGGGTGTAGCCCATTTCTATATATTGCCCAAAATCAATATGCCTGAGGAAAAATTCATTGTAAAATTTGAAATACTTTTTGATGTACCTTTCTTTGGTTTCAAAAACGTTTTTGGGATAGGTGATTTCAAAACTTTGAATTTCAGTATGGTAGATTAATAGACTAAAAGATTTAGGTTTTACTATCTTGAAAAAGTGTATTTCCTCATCTTCATTTTCAAAATCTTCATCAATGATTTTTTTTCGAAGCATAGTTAGATGCTGACGACAAACTACAATAGCTTTATGAGCTCTTAGTGTAATATCAGAGGTCTCTTTTTCTGTTCTTTCAAGTTTTTGCAAGAAAACTTTTGTGAGTTCGCCATAATTCATAAATTTTGGTAATGTAGGTTCTCGATACTTCGATAGTCTGGTTCATAGAGAAAAAGTATTTTAATATAACTAAGACTATGAAGGATGGATGTTAAGGAAAGACGTATAAGCCTACGTTTTTTAACGTATTATACTACGTGTTTATAATATCTAATTATTTTTTGCTTTTTTCAAACTCAAGTTGTAAGCTATTTCTATTTTTCACACCTGTTTTTTTGAAGATGTTAGAGGCGTGTTTTGAGACTGTCTTATCTGCAATAAAAAGGTATTTGCCTATTTGTTTGTATGATTTTCCATCAAGGATAAGATTGGCAACCTCTATTTCACGTTTTGATAAATCAAGACCATAGAAATATTGTAGAATGGCTATGCTTTTGTTTTTTTCCATCTCATCAGAATACCCCAAACGATGTAGAAATTGTTCTTTCTTAAGGTCTTGATAGATGTTTATTCTAATCAATGCAACAGCCAAAACAAAGTACCCTGCATTGACCACCAATTGTTCTACAACTTGAAAGTCACCAAAGGCCACAACTATGGGCATAAAAACGATTGATAGTAGTGCCAAGTAGCCAGTTGCGATTCTATTTCTGTAAAAACGGTTAATGATGCCTTCTTTTTCTCGATACAGTTTCATAAGCGGGGTGCTTATTCTATACAAGAAAGCTATCGCTACAGTTACTGGAATAAAAATGAACAGTTTTCGAGCTATCTCTAAATCATTCCAAATAAGTAACGGAAATACAAAACAAAGTATGAATGAGGATATAAGAACTGCCATTAAATGTCGAAGTGTAAAGTATTTCAAATGGCCTATGTCAAACTCTGAATATACATAGTGAACATAATAAAGAGCAGTATAAAGACCAACGCCATAGGCAACAATGTATTGAATAGTGGGGTGAATAGGGATTTTTTCATCGGGAAATAGACCTGAAAAAAAATTATAGGAAATTAAAGAAATGGTAAACCAGATGAAGCGATTGGTAGATTTGCTGTCCCGTTTTTTCAATGAAGTAAGCACAAAATTGGTGAGCAAAACCAATTGTATTGCAATGATTAATAAAGTGACGATATGCATTTCTGAACCAAAAACTTTCATAACGCCTTATCTGATTTTTTTCTGAAAAGCATTAGCGTAAAGGGTATGTCAGATTCTACATTTGCATAGTTTTTAAAATTTCGTGACTCATAGAATTTAATGTTTCGCGCTACCGAAGTTTCTAGATAAATATCCCGTTGTATTGATTTTGCAAAAGCGATAATTTCATCCAGCAACTCTGCACCATAACCCTTCCCGAAAGACTCAGGTTCGACGCCGATATACCAAAGGTGGATGTAGGGTGATTCGGGATGTAGCTTTTTAATAGCTGATTCCCGTTTCAAAACGGTGAATAGCTTTTTCAGTCCTATAACATTGAGCGCCAATTTTAGACTTTCAAGCATTATTCTGAATGAAAATCGATTCTTGTCAGACAAAAGAATAAGCGCTACAGCTTTTCTATTATCAGAAATAAAAATCTTACCTCTTCTTTTGGCTAATTCATAGCTATAAGACATCAAACCAGGAATCGTGCTTTTATCCTTGACCACAAGGTTTACTGATTTGTTGTCCTGGAAGGCATCAGATAGAATTTTTATTACAAGTTTTTTATCATTCATAGTCTGAAAAAAATTTAGTTTTCTATTGTACTTTTCTTTGTGACGTTCGCTTTCAACCATCTATCAAAGAGCTTTCGCAGAAATGGCATCATCACCAGAGTCATTAAAGGCACCAAAACTAATGTTAGAATCAATGTTCTCAGCGGCATTACCAATTGATTTAGAGAATCGCCCAATACATATAATAGTATGGTTATTAAGGGATAAATACCTAACCAAGTCAAGACCGTTATTTTAAAAGTATTTTTCATTTTAATAGACAATTAGTGCATAAGCCGTAATCATTATAAATACAGAAAATGCCATATATCCTACGGTTGCCATTATCATTTTATTGAAATCATCTGAGAAGAAGGTTTTTAGCACTTTCTTCATTTTGTTTATCCGATTCTCAAAACTGCTTATTACACGATTCATCGTTTTTGATATTGGATTTTCTAATAAAAGCCCTTCTAGTATCAGGTACATTTTTGTTGTATCATTACAACTTTCACAATTTGAGTTCATAATTTTATCTTTTTGTTTACCACAAAGTTATGGTGGTGATTGACCCTTTTTCTGGTACTATTTCAAGGGGTTCTGGTAAGTTTCCAAAACAAAAGCCATTTCATAAGTTTTGAAATGGCTTAATCAAGAAGCACCAATCAAAATCGGTGCTTGCCGAATAGCATAATCAGTTTTATATTACCAGTTTATTTCCGTTTTATCCCGAAAAAACTTTCCAGTATTTTTCCTATCTGTCAACATTGCAGCCCAAACAATCGTTTCAGCTCCTTGTTCAGGAGTACGTGGTGCTTCTTTACCACCCATATCGGCTTTTACCCAACCAGGGCCAACGGAATTCACGATAATAGTTTCGCCACGAAATGCATTTGCTAAATGCATAGTCAAGCCATTTAGAGCAAGTTTTGAAAGGCTATAACCTGGGGTCTCCCCGTTTTGGCTCGCCAGCGTACCAGAACCACTACTTACATTGACAATTCGGGCTAACTCGCTATTCTTCATTAATGGGAGTAAGGTCTGTGCAAGTTGCCAGGGGCCAAAAAAATTAGTTTCGAAAGTGGTGCGTACCTCTCTCAAATTGGCATTACCCGCATTGTGCCAAGTATCATAGTTAACACCTGCATTGTTTATCAGTATATCTAGTTTGCCAAAATTGGTTTTTATTGAAGCGTATAACCGCATTATACTTTCAAAATCGGTTACATCAAGTTGGTGAAAAGTGATAGACCCGTATTGACTTAGTTCTTTTTGCGCTTTTTTGGCATTGTCTACATTTCGACTTGTTGCAATAACCTGAATTCGATGCTGTATAAGCGCTTTTGCCACGGCATAGCCAATGCCCCTATTGGCACCAGTTACCAAAGCTACTTGTTCTGTTTTCATACTGTTATTCTTTTTTCTTTAGTGTGGGGTTATTGCTTTTTAAGATATTGAAACCTTGTTCAATTTCTTCCTCTATAGGTACTGTCTTTTTCTTTTATTGTGTTGAATATATTTTGAGTTTCTTCTTCAGTAATAATACCCCAACCTCCACCTAATGCACGGTATAGTTGAACGAGACCGGTAGCAGTTTGGGTTTCTATAATGGCCAGTTCATTTTCGGCTTCCAAGAGTGTACGGTTTGCATTTAGGTAATCAATGAAACTATCCAGACCGGCATCGTAACGCTGTTGTGCAAAAGTCACGGCATCGTTGCTAGACTCGGCAGCCTTGCGAAGGGACTCCCTTTTTCTCAGTAGATTGACATAGTTGCTCATCGATGTCCTAATATCTTCCAAAGCCTGTAAGATGACCTGTTCATATTGGGCTATAGCCCCAAGGGTAGCTGCATCTTCGGCATCTATTTGTTTTTTGACCCTTCCTAGATTAAAAGCTGCCCAACTAATCCGTGGCATCAAATTCCAAGTAAAGGCTTCATTTTGACCAAAACTGCTAAAATTGATGGCTGAAAAACCAATGGAACCTGAAAATGTAATATTGGGATACAGCTCTGCCACAGAGAGATTGTATTGGGCTATCTGTGCTTTAACTTGATTTTCTGCAAGCTGAACATCTGGCCTGCGCTGAATGAGTTCATACACATTTCCCATACTTATGGTATTGGGAAGGTCTGGCAAGGGTTTGTCGTTTAAATACGCATCATCCAAATCACCGGGAATTTCGCCTACCAATACGCTGATACTGTTCTTAAGGGCCTCTATTTGTGCCTGTAATGCGGGAATGGTCGCCTTAGTACTTTCCATTTGGGCAGCAGCTCGAGATACATTCAAATTATTGCCCGTACCTGCTTCAAACTGTCGCGTGACCAAATCCAGAGTCTGTTCTTGACTCCTAAGATTTTCATTGGCAATGTTGAGCTGATATTGCGCACCTCGCAATGAGATATAGTTATTTGCTATCTCGGCGAAAATACTCACGTAGACACCACGTATATCGGCTCTCGCAATTTCCCGATTGGCCACGGCACCCTTGATGCGATTGCTGACACGGCCGAAAGCACCTATTTCCCAAAAAGCATCGAGACTACCATTGTATTGGTTGAAGGTTGGGTTACCTCCTGAAACAAATACATTTTCACCCAATCGCTGCCTTGTAAAATTTCCATTGGACGTGATGGTAGGAAACCTATCGAATTTCGTGCCCTTGAGCAATGCCTGTGCCGATTCATAATTTGCAATAGCGGTTCGTATGTTCAGATTTTTTTGACGTGCCTTGTTGATGAGACTATCCAAATCCGGGTCATTAAAATTGGTCCACCATTCTGCATCTGGTGCAATGGCTTGGAACAGGGCCGTACTGTCATTCATTTCCAAATAATTCTCTGACAGCACATCGGGTATGCTATTTTGCACCTTATCGTAACTGCGTTTACGTACCCCACAGGAAATAGCAAATACTGCGATAAGCGCAATTGCCAGCCCTCTGATTAAAATATGGTTATTATAGGTTTTCATTGTTATTATCTTTTTGGTCTTTAGTATCTGCTCCCTCGAGCGCAAGTTTTTTCTTTTGGTCTGAAGCATTCCATAATGCCAATCGCCTACACAGTACATAGAATACAGGTGTAAAGAACAATCCGAATATGGATACACCTATCATACCTACAAGCACGGCAATACCCAACACATTACGCATCTCACTACCCGGTCCTGAGGCAATAACCAATGGGATAACACCCAAGATAAAGGCGAGCGAAGTCATTAAAATAGGACGAAGCCTTAAGCGTGCGGCGCCTTCGGCAGCTTTGTAGATGCTCATTCCGGATTTTTCCAATTGGGCGGCAAACTCTACAATGAGGATTGCATTTTTGGATGCCAGCCCAATAAGTACCACCATCCCGATTTGGGTAAGGATATCGCTCGCCACGCCAAATACATCCATCCCTACAATGGCAGCGAACAAGCCCATTGGTACAATAAGAATGACACTAAGTGGTATGATGAGACTCTCAAACTGTGCCGCGAGCAATAGAAACACGAAGAACACGGCCAGACTGAATATAAGTGGTGCAGTACCTGAATCTTGTTTTTGTTGATAGGCAATTTCTGTCCATTCGTACCCGAAACCATCCGGTAGATTTTCATCGGCAAGACGCTCCATTGCATCCAATGCCTCACCGGAACTAAAACCTTGCGCAGTTTGCCCATTGATTGCGGCCGAATAGAACAAATTAAAACGTTGTACCCTATCGGGCCCTAAAATATCTTCAAAAGTGGCAATGCTTCCCAATTGAATCATCTCTCCACGTACGTTGCGAACCTTGAGTCGCAGTACATCATCTGGTGTGAGTCGATAAGGTGAATCCGCTTGTGCCGTAACTCTATAGGTTCTACCCAAATAGTTGAAGTCATTGACGTATGCCGACCCTATAAAAACTTCCAATGCCCTAAAAACTTCCGTTACGGGTACGCCAATTTTTTCAGCACGCTCCCTATCGATATTCAGGTAAAGTTGTGGGGTATCCGTATTAAAAACGGTGAAAACGTTTGCCAGGGCGGGCTCTTGATTTGCCTTTGCAATCAACTCGTTGGTGACCCGTGACAATTCTTCCACACCTGCATTTGAGCGGTCTTGAACCATTAGTTTAAAGCCACTACCGGTACCAATACCTCTTACGGGTGGTGGCTGAATGGTATTGATTATGGCTCGGTCTTCAGAAGCTGTAACGGAATTGATGTTGGCAATGATACCCTGTACTTTGGACTCGGCATCTTGACGGTCTTCAAAATCATCTAAAATAGTGAATATGGCACCTGAATTTGATGAAATGGTTCGTGTTGCACCGTTAAGGCCAGCAAAGACAACCGTATTTTTTACTCCTGGTAAGCCAATTATTTTTTCGGCAGTTTCCTGCATCACATCTTCTGTCCTGGATAGCGACGCGCCCGAAGGCAATTGGACAATGGTAATCAAATAGCCTTGGTCTTGGCTTGGAATGAATCCTGTAGGAACGCGGTTAAACTCTACTCCTGTCAGCACCATAAGACCTGCATAAATTGTAAGAACGATTACTCCTTTTCGCGTAAGCGAAGCCACGGCATTGCCATACTTGTGGGATAGTTTGTCCATTCCCGTATTGAACCATCCCGTAAACAGTTTGATGGGTCTTTTATACCACGGAAGGTTTTTTTGCGTGCTTTCTTCGCCCTCATTTTTGGGTTTTAACAATAGTGCCGCCATTGCTGGACTCAGGGTCAAGGATACGAATACCGAAATAGCGGTAGATACGGAAATGGTCAATCCAAATTGTTTGAAAAATTGACCGGAAATCCCTTCAAGGAACATCGTGGGCAAGAAAACGGCAACCAGTACCAATCCCATTGATACTAGGGCGGAACCTACCTCTTGCATTGTATTTTTGGCTGCTTCCCGTGGGGAATCCCCATCCTCAATACGCCGTTCCACGTTTTCTACCACGACAATGGCATCATCTACCACGATACCGATTGCCAAGACCAATCCAAAGAGGGATAAATTATTAAGCGTAAAACCAAAGGCCTGCATTACCCCAAAGGTTCCTATCAAAGAAATCGGTATCGCAATAATGGGTATGATAGCGGCGCGCCAATTTTGTAGAAATATGAGGATAACCAGCACCACAAGCAGTAATGCTTCAAATAGGGTGTCTATAACCGCATTTACCGATTCTTCTACGAAAACGGTAGGGTTGTACTCAATCATATACTCAAGCCCTGGTGGAAATTCTTTGGAATATTCCTCCATAAAGGCCTCAATTTGTTCCGCAGTTTCCAGGGCGTTGGTACCAGGTCGCTGTGAAATGGCCACCCCTACTGCATTGTCTTCACCCAATCGTGCGCGGGTCGTATACCGTTCGGCTCCAATCTCTAATCTGGCAATATCACCGAGACGCACCAAACTACCTTCATCACCAGCTTTGATAATAATATTTTCAAATTCTTCCGTAGAAGACAACCGCCCTTGGGTCTGAATGTTTATCTCAAAGGCATTCTGTTCGTCCAAGGTTGGCGATTGGTTCAAAATACCACTAGCAACCTGTGTGTTCTGACCCCTGATTCGGTCAATAACCTCAGAAGCGGATATGTTCAAAGACCCGATTTTATCCGGGTCGAGCCAAATACGCATAGAATAGGCGCTGGCACCAAAGAAATTGACATCCCCAACACCATTAAGGCGAGATAACCCGTCCCTTAACTGCAGGTAGGCATAGTTGCCTAAATAGGTAGTATTGTATCTGCCGTCTGGCGAAATCATATGTACGACCATCAGTAGGTCTGGCGAACGCTTTTGTGTGAAGACCCCAAGCTGCCTTACAGCTTCCGGTAGTCTCGGCAATGCTTGTGAAACTCGATTCTGTACAAGTACTTGTGCTTGGTCAAGGTCGGTTCCTAAGTCGAATGTAACGTCTAGGCTCAACCTGCCATCTCCTGTGGACTGGGATGTCATATAAATCATCCCCTCCACACCGTTCACTTCCTGTTCGATGGGTGTTGCCACGGTCGCGGCGATGGTCTGTGCATCTGCACCGGGATATACCGCCCTTACGTTGACCGTGGGCGGCACAACTTCTGGATATTGCGAGACAGGTAGGCCAAAGTACGCCAAGCCTCCTATCAGTAAAATAAATACCGAGAGTACGCTGGCAAATATGGGCCTGTCTATAAATGTATTGCTAAATTTCATTGGGTTAGTTTTGTGTATTTAAAAGGTTGGGATTGGTTTCGATATTAGGTTCGTCACCTTCAAAAACCAAAGGTTTGGACTCTGGGGTAACCTTCATATCAGCACTCAACCTTTGTAGGTTCGATAGTGCAAGCCAGTCATTTGGGGCAAGTCCCTTTTCTATTATCCTATATTTTTTTGCGTACAATTCGCCAAGGGTTACGTTGGTGGCCTTGACTATGGAATCGCTACCAATAGTGTAGACAAACTTTACGGTCTGGTTAGTCTGCACGAGGCGGTCAGGTATGAGAATGGCACTATGCTTATCGCTTCCCAAAAGGCGCATTCTACCAAACATTCCCGGTTCCAATACACCATCTTCATTGTCAAGAATTGCACGTCCTTCTATGGTACCCGTACTTTGGTCAATTTCATTATTGACAAAATCCATTTTGCCCGGATGCTCAAATATTTCCTCATCCTGAAGGCGTACCATTACGGGATTGCTTTCATCCCTTGAGCTTTTCCGAGAGCCACCTTGATTGAGTCTTGTGTATCGCAATAAGTCTGATTCACTACCTTGAAAGTAAAAATGGATGGGCGAGATACTGACTACGGTTGTCAGTAAGGTGGCATTGGCCGAGCCTCCATTGATAAGATTGCCAGGATTGACCAAATCTCTTCCCACGCGACCACTAATGGGTGCTTTGACCTCGGTAAAATTCAAATTTAACCGTGCATCGTCGATACTGGCCTGTGATAGTTGCAACCTAGCCCTTGCGGCTTGCATTGCCTGTTCGCGTGTAGAATATTCTTCTATAGAAACTGCTCCCGTTACCCGAAGTTCTTTTACACGTTCAAAATTACCTTCGGCCTGCCGCAGTTCTGCCTCGGCTTGCGACCTGTTGGCCTGCGCTTGTTGTAATGCAATTCTAAAAGGTCGCTGGTCGATGATAAAGAGTACATCTCCCTTTTTGACCATCTGACCATCTGTAAAATTGACCCGGTCTATATACCCACTTACTCGTGCTCTTATCTCTACACGGTCGGTAGCCTGAAAACGGCCCGTAAATTCATCCCATTGCACGATTTCCCGTTCTATAGGCGGTGAAGTTTGTACCGTTAGTGTGGTGTTCTCTTCTTTTTCTTCTTCTTTACAACCTACAAATAGCATTAAAACAGCTATTAATAGGATTGCCTTTAAGTGGATTCTTGAATTGGTGTTTTTCATCTTTTTTTAATTATTGATTTTTAATCAGCTTAGCCATTTAGAAAAAAGTTTTTGTAAAAAGGGCATTACCAATAAGGTGATTAACGGTACCAGAAATAGCGTGAGTACCAAGGTTCGCAACGGTAGTACTATATCGCTTAAACTTTTGTTGAATACCCAAAGCAGTATTGTAATAAGCGGGTAAACTCCTATCCAGGTCAATATTGTATTTTTGATTTTCTGTTTCATTGTATCGCTATTAACTATTTGTTTATTAATTACATAGCAAATTTAAGCTAGGCCTTAGCCTCGATACTGGTGGTTTTTAAAGTTCGATTGGTAAAAAACCAATTAAATAAAGAAAGGCTGATAAAAACAGCCTTTCTTAGGTCACCGTAACTCCATTTCAACTTGTCATATAGCACTACTAACCATCAACCAAATTCTATATAACAGACTGTACGAGGCCGCCTTCTGCACGAAGGGCGGCTCCATTTATTGCACTAAAGCGCGGTGACGCCAGTACGGGTACTAAAACTGCAATTTCTTCCGGTGACAACATTCTTTGAACCAAGGATGAACTGAAATCACCACCTGGGTCAAACAACTGCTCTTTTATTTTTTCGTCCGTTGTAAGACCGCCTTTCTCGAACAACACTTTGGCACCATCCGTCATCGTGGGACCCATAAGTATGCTATTCACGGTAACATTGGTGCCTTTTGTGAGTTGTGACAGTCCTCTTGCGATATTCAACTGCGTAGCTTTGGTAGAACTGTAATGCAATGCCCTGAACCAAGGTCTAACGGCATCTGCACTTGAGATATAAATGACCCTGCCTGTATTGCGCTCGAACATTTCCGGAAAGAAAGCCCGGGTAATACGTACCCCACCGACGATATTGAATTCAAAATGTTTGAGCCAATCCTCGTCAGTACTATCTTCAAAATCAATATGACTGTACCTCCCTGCATTATTGACCAAGAGATAGAGGTCACCAATTTTCTTGACTTTTGCTATTAAATCATCAATGCCTTCTTTATGTGAAAGGTCTGCCGTGATGCTCACCAGATTATCAGGATTGCCCAATTCTTCCACAACCTTATCCAAATCTTCTTGCTTATGGGAATTGATGATAACACACACGTGCGCCTTCTTCCAGCAGTTTTTCGGCAATAGTACGCCCGACACCTTTTGAAGAGGCCGTTACTAGGGCTAATTTGTCCTTTAGTTGTAAATCCATACTGCTGTGGTTTAGTTCGCTTTCGCGAAAGCGCCCTTGTTTTCTTTCAATACGTCATATACGGCGTATTGAAAAGGCTCTTTAATCATCGGTTGCGTTACGGTAAAGAAATTAGTGATGTGTGCCGATTTTTGGTGCGCATCGCTCAGTAGATATTCCTTGTCGGACCACTCTTCATACAGAATGAACTCGCCAGGGTTATCAGGGTTGTGATAACTGTTTATCAGGATGCAAGCATCCTCTTTCAAAGCGTGTTCTGCCGTTTCGTTTGCGGCTTTCTTAAAATCTTCGATATATTCTGGTTTGACTACCACGTGAATATGCAATGCTACTTTATCTTTAGTGTCCATCTTCTATGTCTTTTTATGGTTAAACTGAATTTTAGTTGCTCTCGCTTTGTTCGAGGATAAAGGCCCAAGTGTCTGCGTAGGAATAATTATAAATTTCTATGATGTTGCCCCAAGGGTCTTGGGTATAGGTGAGCATTCGCCCAGAACCGGGAAATATCTCCCAGTCCTCGGTTCTTTTCTTCCCACCGTTTTCCACAATCTTGGCAGCGAGTTCCGATGGGTTTGAATGTGTTACCGCAAAGTGAAAGATGCCGTTTTTCCAATATTCAAAATTGTCTTCCTTTTGTCCTGCATCCTCATCATCAAATGAAAATATCTCCAGCCCCACACCGTTGCTCGCTTTCATATGTGCAAACTGACCTTTCTTGAGTCGAGGGCCCAAAATATCGTAGGCTAACTTACCGGCGTGTGAGTCATCTGGCATCAAATCTAGTGGGCCGATGATGTGTTCAAATCCTAATACGTCTTTATACCATTTTACGGCGGCATCTATATCCGTTACGGTAATACCTAAATGATTCATTGCTACTGCTTCCATAATTATATTTTAAATGTTTAGTATTATTTAATGTTTAATATTATTGTTTCTTTGTGCCAAATGCTGTCATAAACCCAACGGTCTCTAGCACTTATTGAACTGTTATTTGAATTTTATTTACTGTAATTGCTCCAGTTCTTTATTCGTATAATCCGTAGGCAATCCTATATCTTCAAAGGCATTGATTTCTTCGGCTAGCTGATTGATTTTAGCGCGTGCACCCTCATAGGCACTTGCACCAAAAGGGATATGTACCGGTGGATTATCCAAATAGGCAATTTTGTAGATGGCCTTGGCTGCACGATTGGGGTCGCCCACTTGGTTACCATCCAGTTCTTTGATGGATTCAAGACGTTGGCCGACCGATTCTTTATAATCTTCAATGGTACTGTCAGCAAAGCTTGCAGAACGACCTGCCCAATCTGTACGGAAAGGTCCGGGTTCCACATTGGTTACCTTGATGCCCAAGTGTGCTACTTCTTGTGCGAGTGCCTCGCCAATACCCTCAAGGGCAAACTTGGAACCGTTGTAAACACTTACCCCAGGAAAACCGACCAAGCCGCCTATAGAGGTAACATTGATGATGTTCCCCGATTTTTGCTTGCGTAGATGTGGCAATATCGCTTTGGTAATATTGACTGCTCCAAACACGTTGACTTCAAATTGATAGCGCAATTCGTTTTCAGGAATCTCTTCGAGACTGCCCAATGAGCCGTATCCCGCATTGTTTACCAAGACATCTATTTTGCCAAATTGTTCAATAGCGTAATCGACCCCTTTTTTGATTTGTTCGGTATCGGTGACATCCATCAGAACTCCCAGGGAATTTCCCGGGTAATATTTATTGAAGGCTTCTACTTGTTGTTCTTTCCTAAAGGTTGCGATGACCTTATCATCGTTGTCTAAGACGACTTTGGTAAGTTCTTTTCCGAATCCAGTTGAGGCTCCTGTAACGAACCATACTTTTTGTTCTTTCAATTCCATTTTGTTTATTTTTAAAAATTATATTTTAAACCATTTTTCATTGAAACCCTATAATAGAGCCAATGGCTCGCATTTGTTTTTGTTATACCAAAATTACGATGGCACACTTGTGTTTTCTTGGTAGATTTTCAACGTGATATGGTATTTTTCACAAACAGCGACTAAATTTTTATCGCATAAAAAAGCCAGCGTTTTAATGCTGGCTTCATGCCTAAATATGTATATGTTTATGGGATTATGCCTTATCGGTTCCCACCTCTTCTAAAGTTGGATAATCGGTGTACCCTTCTCGACCACCTGCATAAAAGAAATCAGGTTTTGGCTCGTTCAATGGTGCGTTTATTTCAAATCGTTTTGGCAAATCTGGATTGGCAATAAAGGGTCGCCCAAAGGCAATAAAAAACCTATCGTCTTCACGTACTTTGTTCTCAGCTTTTTTGTGGTCAAAGCCACCACAGAAGATGATATTGCCCTTAAAGTTATGCACAATACCTTCTTTTAATTTTTCAGGTACTTCTGGTGCTCCCATTGACACGTGGTCTACCAAGTGGATATAGACCAAGCTTAACTTATTTAAGGCTTCAACCAAATATTCAAAAGTTTCCTGTTGACCTTCAAACGGACCCATATCATTCAAAGCACCTCCCGGTGATAGGCGGATTCCCACCTTATCGGTTCCTATGGCCTCTGAAACTTTCTTTGCAATCTCCAGGGTAAGCCTACATCGATTTTCAATGGAACCACCGTATTCATAATCCCTATGGTTTGCCTGTGGATTAAGGAACTGTTCAAGCAAATAGCCATTGGCCGCGTGCAGTTCTACACCATCAAAACCAGAATCGATTGCTCTTTTGGCCGATTGCACGTGTTCTTCAATAGCCTGTTCAATGTCTTGTCGGGTCATTTCTTTTGGAACGCCTATGGGTTGATTTCCCTTTTGGTCGGTGTACATCTCTGTGGTTGCAGGTGCAATGGGTGAAGGTGCCACTATTTCTGAGCCTTCTGGCATATTCAATTTATGGGAAATTCTGCCAGAGTGCATCAACTGTGCAAAGATTTTACCTTTATTTTGGTGTACTGCCTTGGTAATTTCTTTCCAAGCGTTTGCTTGGGGTTCATTATATATTCCCGGCATTCTTGGGTATCCTGCGGCGTTTGGCGATATCGCGATACCTTCGGTAATGATAAGTCCGGCACTTGCGCGTTCTGCATAATACTCCGTCATTAATGCCGTGGGCACGTGGTCTTTTGTCGCCCTGCTGCGTGTCATAGGTGGCATTACCATTCTGTTTTTAAGTTTATGTGGACCTAAGTTGGCCTCGTTCAATACTATACTTGTTTTCATTTTTGATATATTTTATGACTGTAAAAGTATCGTCATATAGCTCAAAGGACTTGGTAGTTATTCAATGTGTTCTGGTACTTTTTTATATTTCTCTTCAGATAGGGAAAACAAAAAAGCCCTGCCAAATGGCGAGGGCTTCTAATGATGAAAAACAACCAAACTTAATTATCATTATTGAGTGTTTTTGAAATTTGTGGGTTTTCGACTTTTCTATGAAAGTGTCTAAAATATCTCGTTGTCATTACTTTATGTTTTATAAATTATACTTCCGTTCTCTAATGTTCATTTCTGAGGCTTCCCGAAATCTGTGGGTCTTCAACTCTTCTATGAAAATGTCTAAAATATCTCGTTGTCATAACGTTGTGTTTTAAAATTATACTTCCTTTTTAATTACACCACAAAGATACGGGCGACAACCTGCTTTGGTCTGGTAGAAAACAAAGTGATACGGGTAGTATTCTTATAACAACCGCGATGTATGGGTTATTTGACTTCTTTGAACTGTGTAGGGGTCTGACCTGTTGCTCCCTTGAAGAATTTTGTAAAGTAACTGGTATCGTTGAATTTTAATGTATAGGCTATTTCGGATATGGTCATATCCGTGGACTGCAACATTGACTTTGCCTCCAACACCGTTCTATTTTTTATCAGTTTCCCAGCGGTGAGGCCCGTGCTTTTCTTTAAGGTTGCACTTAGGTAATTGGGATGTACAAATAGTTTATCGGCAAAGTCTTGAACCGAGTAAAGAGATTCAGCTTTATTGGTGACCAAATCATAAAAATGTTGTTCCAATACTCTGTTGAAGTTTATAACCAATTCGTCCTCTGGTTTTTCTTCCTGTTGTTCGTAACGAAGTCGGTGCAGTTTTTCGGCATTGTTCAAAATGATATGAAGATAATGCCAACAGTTCTCCATCTCATTGGCCTCGTACATTTCATAAAGACGGTTTATCTGGTTCTTAAATGTATTCAGGTCTTCATTTTCTAACTGGAATTTTTGCTTGCCTCGCAGACTGTAGAACGCATAATCATTAAAATGGTTAGGTAAATTGGTGCTTGTTGTGAACTCATCTGTAAACAGGCATACGAATCCCTTCCAATTATTATTGTCGCGTTTGTAGTGCCTTAAGTGACGTGGCCCAAGAAAGTAGAGTGACCCTGGGCACATATGATATTCGTGCAAGCCTATTTTATAATCTGCCTCGCCCTCGAGCATCAAAATTAATGCATAGGTGTTGCTTCTAAAAATTGCCGTTTCATTTACTTGTGTCTCTGGGGTATCCTCAAAACGGTGGATATGAAAATTTTTGTTCTTTGGTTGAAGGGTTTTTAGCCCTTGCAATAAAGCAGGAATGTCTTTAAATACTACGATGTCTTTACTCATATTTGATAAACGGTTTTAATGTACTAAAAGACATAGCCTTCTGTCCACTCTGTTTTTTCCCGGAAGGTACGCTCTCCGTACATTTCCCTTACATTTCGTTCTATAGTTTCGCTCAATGCGGTCATAGGTGTATCGTCTATTCTGTTCTCAAAAGGGTCTTCGGTGCGTTCCCCAATTCTGTCCAGACAGAGAAATACAAATGAAATAATAAAGGATACGGGAATCATTACCCAACCCAGTTCACTTACAAATGCGAAAGGTAACAAGGTTGCGTGGATAAAAACAAATAGCGTAGAGAAGTAGGTATAGGGTCTGGGCATCGGGGTGTTTTTGATACGCTCCGCACGCCCTTGAATGTTGTTGAACTCTACCAGGGTTTGGTCCATCTGTACGTGACGGTATTCGGTGAGCCATCCTTTTTTTGCAGCTCTTTTTAAATCTTCTCCCTGAAGTTGGTTCAAGTAATTGGGCGGATTGTCCATTTGGCAGAATACTTTGAATTCGTGCTCACCCAGCAATGGCTTTGTACTTACATAGTCATTTTCTGCTTCTTTATATTCTGCAATGTCTGGGGCATAATCGTGCTTTTTTCTCAAAAATACCCGTAGTGCGTGTACAAATGCAGCGTGCCTGTATACCAAGCGTTCTTGAAAGGCTTTTAGTTCTTTAGCCTCAGAGGGGTCGTCACTCGTAATCAACGTGGTCACCTGTCGTGCCCAAGCCCTACTGTAATTTACGGCGAGACCCCATATTTTTCTGGCTTCCCACCAGCGGTCATAGGCCTGGTTATTGTTGAAACCGAGAAATATGGATAAAGCTGTACTGAAAGCTGCTATCGTATAAAAAGGTATCTCAAGAGACATTTTTAGCGAACTGAACTGGTCGAGAACATATACGGTTATTGCTATAAATAAAAAGTACAGTAGGCTCTTCCAACTATAGAAGATAATGAGTTTGGGGTCAAGATTTTTACGGGTTATCATATTTTTTAGTATTAGTTTTTAAAGGTCCAAATTGGATATTCAGAGTTCATAATCAATGCTGCCTCTTTATCGTTTGAAAAAAGCCGGCCCCAAAAACCAAGCTCTCCGATATGGGTTGCGATAAATACCGAACCAAATTTTTTACTGTAATTATAAATGCTTTGGATGGGCTGGTTTCCGTCTATAAAAACAGACGTGACATCTTTCAAGTTTGGTTGTTCTGAAAAGCCCTTTTTAATGGCTTCTTCATTTGCTTCGACCAATTCAAAATTCATTTGGTCTTGGTATGCGATATGCACCGTCATCTCTGGGAAGAGGCTTGTGAATTCGATGAAGGCCTTTACAAAGACTTCCGAAAATGGTTTTTCATCTGCCAAAAGCACAATATCCTTAAATTTTTCGAGCTGGTCCAACCGGCACTTTAAAATCAATATGGGGGTGTTACTATTATGAAGCAGTTCTTTGGCATTTGTGTTTGCATCAGAGAATCGGTCTCCGCCCATCACAATAAGGTCGGCATTTGTTCTCTCCGCTTCTTGCGAAAGTACCTCTACCGGTTCCCCGAAGAGAACTTTGATATCTATATCCAATTCCTCGTGAAATTGCCGAAGCTCGTCGACCCGATGTTTGGCACGCGATGTTTTTTCATTGACAACCACAGCCTCTATCTGTTTCAGGGTGTTGTGGTCTTCAACGAGCTCTTTATCTTTTACTATAGCAATTATTTCCAGTTCTGCCCCTGAAAGCTCACTTAATTGCAATGCCATTTCCAATGAACATTTGCTCAAGTAAGATATATCGATGGGTACGAGGATGGATTTCATAACGTCTGTTTTATAGTTCTATGGCAATTTTTCCGAAATGTCTGCCGTCTTGCATCATTTGGTACGCTTCCTTTACATTTTCAAAGCCAAACGTCTTATGGATTATAGGATGGATGTCGTTTCCTTGAAGAAATATATTGAGTTGGTTGAACATATAACTGCTCCCAACATATATTCCGTGAATATCAATGGCCTTCATCGTAGCTTGAACGAGCTGCGGTGTATGCTGTTGCTCTGCCAACACTCCGATAAGATGAATCTTGCCACCAGGCTTTACCGCCCTTAGGGATTGGCTCAAAGTACCTTGGCCACCAACTTCGATGATATGGTCAACACCGAGGTCGTTGGTATATTTTTTTACTTCCTTATACCATTCTGGGTTGTTTTTATAATTAATCAAGTGGTCGGCACCCAAGGCTTTCGCCTTCTGAAGTTTTTCATCGCTACTCGATGTGATGATGACCGTTGCACCTGCTTTTTTGGCCATTTGCAAGGCAAATATGGAAACACCTCCTGTGCCGAGGCAAAGTACGGTCTGGCCCTGCAACAAATTACCACGCTCAAATAGCGCCTGATAAGCCGTCACCCCAGCGCAGGGCAAGGTCGCTGCTTCAATAAAACTGTGGTTGTTATTTATTTTTACCCAGGCCTCTGCAGGTAGGGCCACATATTCGGCTAACATTCCATCCATATTGCCTCCCAAAGACCTGTAACTTTCTTTGGCGGTGAATCCTCCAAAAGTCCATTCCGGGAAAAAATTGGCAGTTACACGGTCGCCCACTTTAAAATTGCTTACCGCTTTGCCTATTTCTACAATTTCTCCTGCGCCATCGCAAAGGGGAATCATCGGTAACTTTTCTCCAGGATATGAGATGCTTCCGCTAGTGATACCTAAATCCCTATAGTTGAGTGAGACCGCCTTTATATTTACCAAAACCTCATTGTCTTTTGGTACCGGTTTTTCTAAAGTGACCTGACTCAAAGCTCGCTTACCGTCAATTGTATTAATTTGATATGCTTTCATACGTTTCGTTTTTAGGCTTCGCCGCGTGCTGGGTAATTGGTGTTAATGGCATAGTCGATTGCCGTAAGTATTTCCTTAAAAGACGGTCTGGCAAATGGCATCGTCTGTATGGACGAGGCGTATAAACGGTGGTCTTTATCGATTATGAATATGCCTGGTTCGCTAAAATAGTCTGGTTCACTATCCGATATGCCACTTGAAATGAACAGACCCAGAGACCTTGCCGTTTCAATAGAAAGGCCATAAGCCACATTCAGGTTATCAATTTGCCACTCATCAAAGGTTTGTCTTGCCAGTTCTTCGTCATTGGAACTCACTATCAATACTTCAATATTACGTTCCGTGAATTCATTTATCATTTGATTCAGACCTTGTAAATAGCGTCTGCAAATCGGGCAATGTTTTCCTCTATATGCCACGATTATCAAAAAGTTCTCAATTGCTACCTGGTCCAAGAACCAATGTCCCTGTTCTACGGTAGGCAAAGAAATTTGAGGAAATTTTTCTCCGGGTTTTAGGGTTGCCATAGTGTTTTATTTATCTTCTAACTGGTCCGGAAATATGCTCGTGAACAATTTTCCAACCATCGGGTTTCTCCTTCCAAATAAGCGTTACGTGCCATTCTCCCTTGATGGGTTCACCGGACACTAATGTGCCTTCGCCTGAAAAGGTAAATGTACTTGTGGCCAGATTATCCGTGGCCTTGACTTCCAATCCGTCAATGGTCTTTACTTCCCAACTATCAAATTGTTGCATTGCCTTGCTCCAGACTTTTTCATAATCTGTCCACCCTTTTATAACCGTAGTTTCAGGTGACATCAGGTCGTAGGCCAACAATTCTTCATCTTTACTATAGATATGGTCTATTTTAGAGAGTTTGTAGGGTTTGGCATCCACACTCCATAATTTATAGTCCTGTACTTTTTTTGTAATCAAGGCTATGACATCTTTGTTGTTATTTTCCTTGAGGGAAAAACTTGATAATGCTACTGCAAAAACCAATACTACGATGACGCTGTACGTCGCTGTTTTTATTCTTTTACTCATTGCTACATATTTGTTTTGGTATTCGTGAATCTTCGATTTCATTTTTTCTTAGTTTAAAATTTCCATAAATTCTATTAGGTTCTCGTTGTTGTCCTTAATGATGCACCAGAGGAATTTGACGCCTGTTTTTTTGTCTTCAAACAAGACCACAGGCACATCAAAAGTGACATCCCGCTTTTTAAGTTCTTCGGCAAAAACTTTTAGGTCGTTCACCTTAAATGCTATACGCTTCACGCCTGCAACGGCCAAATCTTCAAAAGAAGTTTTTCGATATTCAGGTAGTGGTTGCATCTGCTTTGATTTCATAAACATAATTTCAAAATCATCTTTACGAACAAGTCTGCCGTTAAGTCCTTTTTCAGGTACATCAAATGCTTTTCCCAAAGTGAAGTCAAGCTTGGTAACATACCAGTCTGCGGTGACATCTACATCGGGCACCATCACCACCAATTGCTGTGGTGTAAATGTGAGTTCTTGTGCGTTTACTGCCATTGTAAGAAGGATTAAAAATTGAGTTATGATGACTTTCATTGTTATACTGTTATACAATTATTTTCAGGTTTTGATATCCATTACCTTGATTGTCTTCATTAAGACAGTCTATCCAAGAGATTGATTCGCAATTTGACTGTGCTTGTGGTTCCATTACTTTAACTTTTGAACAAAATTACCATTGAGATACATCTTATACTTGGTAGAAATCAAACCAAGGATGGTACTTTTCTAAAAAATACTGTATGTGGTAAAAAATGTGGGGTAGGAAATCAGGATATTCGCAGGGTATCTACTGCGCTTTTCTAAAAAGATGGTATTGGTATAAAGGTGTGTATGCAGTTTCGAAGGCTTACCGCAGCGTTTTTAAGAAGGGAAATATTCTAAGTTCTGTTGATACCCAGTTTTCTCATACGGTACTCCAAGGTTACGGCCTTTACATCCAATAATGCTGCTGCACCGTGTCGACCACTAACCCTCCATTTGGTTTGCTCCAATACTTTAAGCAGCAGTTGTCGTTCGAATTCCAACTTTTTTTCGTCAATGTCGCTAAGGGTAAAATCATCGGGAAGCTCCAACACATCCACCAGATGTTTTTCATAATCGCTGTCTTTTAGTACCGTAAAGGGCGAAGCCGCAGAAATGGTCAGTAATTCCAAGGCCGTTTTTTTGTTTTTTACCAGTTCTTGCTGTAACACATTTTCCAATTCACGTACATTGCCGGGCCATGGGTAACTTAACATGAGCTCTTTAGCGGCATCGGTAAAACCATGGTAGTTCAGGCCTGACCTCTTTGCCGAGGTACGGGCAAAATGTTCGGCAATGGCAATAACATCGGTTCCGCGTTGTTTAAGAGGTGGTAGCTGTATGGGGTAGATGAACAATCTGTAAAACAGGTCGGTTCTGAAATCGCCGTCCGCTACCGCTTGCTGTAGGTCTCTATTGGTAGCTGCAATCAACCTAAAGTCTATCTTAAGGGGTTTATTGCCCCCAAGGCGTTCTACTTCTTTTTCTTGCAGTACCCTTAGTAATTTAGCTTGCAAATCTAGGGGCAGCTCACCGACTTCATCTAAAAAGATGGTGCCCTTATGGGCGAGTTCAAACTTACCGACCCTCGCTTTAAGTGCTCCTGTAAAAGCCCCTTTCTCATGACCGAAAAGTTCACTCTCTACCAACTCTTTAGGTATCGCAGCACAGTTGACCTTGACCAGAATATTGTCTTTTCTGGGCGAGTTCTTATGAATGGCCCGAGCGACGAGTTCTTTGCCCGTACCAGTTTCTCCCTGTATGAAAACAGTGGTATCCATTCCGGCTACTTCTTCAATTTGCTGATACACCTTTTGCATGGCATCACTTTCTCCAATGATGTCACCAAAGTTGAAGGTTTCAGCTACCTCTTCTTCCAGATATTCCTTTTCAAGTTTTAATTGCTTATTGAGGTGTTCTATCTCTTCAAATGCCATAAGGCGCTCCAAAGCCAACTCTAGCGATGGCTTAATCGCATTCAGTAAATCTTCGTCCTGAGGTGAGTATCCGTTTTCATGTGGGCTGAAAAATGTGAGGTCAAAGCTACCAGGGGCAGTCAATTGCAGGGGAAGGTAAAGCATACTTTTTAGTTTAAATGTCTTTGCCGTCTTTCTGAGCATGTTATGTTTCTTTATGATTTCTTCAAAATCTTCGCCTACACTCAAAGAACCCGTAATCGTTTTGTCTTTGTCACTTTGGTATTCACTTTTGGTAAGCTTTATAAAATCATTAAATTCATTCATCTGCCAGTACCGGTACTCATTGGCAGCTATTCTTTGAAGGGCTATGTCGTGCGTTTGACCGTTGTCGGGCCGTAATGTTACGATGACCAATGTGGCGTCAAGATGCCTCTGCATAGGTTCAATAAGCTGTTTAAAGTTCTGGTGCCAACCGGTATGGGTATCGAGAGCGCTGGTAAGCTGTAACTGCAAGGCTTTTTCGCGTTCGCGTTGTTCAATGTTTTCATTGGCAATGATATTGCTCAATGCCACGCCCACTTGGTCGCTGATGGACTTAAAAAGTGATTGCTGCCCGTTAAAGGCATTTTCTTTTTTACTCCAAAAGCAGAGCATACCTATAATCTGGTCGCCCTGCTTTAGCGGACCGGCAATGATTTGTTTAAATATGCGGTTTTTCGGGTCTTTGAATGGCGGGTGGTGCAGCTGTTCATAAATCTCGGTGCCTTCAATTATCAATGATTCCGATAGGTAGGTGGTACATTGCCTGATGGGCATCCATTCCAACAGTCCGTTTGCGTTATGTTTTGTATCAGGGCTTCCTAGATTGTAATCGTTATATACCGTAAGGTCGCGTTCCCGCTCATTTTCAAAGTCTAAATGAAAGAGCCCTATTTCATCGAAGGGGAACACCCTGTGTAATTTTTTAAAGATGGCACGTATCAGCTCTGGGCCAGAGGTGATGTTGGCAATGCTCTCGGTGACGGCCAGAAGGTCTTCGGTCTTTTTCTTTTCGGTGATGAGCGCTTCATTAGCCAGTACGTTGCTTACCGCCACGGCCAACTGGTCGGCTATGGCCTGGAAGAGGGGGAACTGTTCTTTGAGGAAAAAGTCTTTTTCAAGGGAATTAAGACACAAAAAGCCAATGGTTTTTCCTTGGTTTTTTAGTAGACTTATTAAGCAGTCTTGATAACCATAATCCAGTATAAGTTTTGTTTGCTCAAATATGGGGAAGGTTTGTGCCCGCTCGGACAGATTAATCACATAACAGCCTGTTTCACCTGTTGTTAATACCCATTCTAGGAAGGACCCCTCTGACACATCAAGTTCAGCGTAACTCTCTGCATCTTCCGTCATTGCTTCGGTACCTTCTGAATCAAGTGTAAGACCGTATCGAACCGACCAGTCATAAAGCTTTTTTTCAGAATCGTTCAAGACAAAAAGGCCAATATCATAAAAATTGAAGATTGGCTTAATTCGTTCGAAGATAACTTCAAACAACTCTTTTCTATCTTTAATGCTTGCTACGGCTTCACTTATAATGAGCAAAGTTTCCTTAAACTGTTTTTCTTCGATGAGCGCCTCATTGGCCAGTACGTTGCTCACCGCCACGGCCAACTGGTCTGCAATGGCCTGGAAGAGGGGGAAGTCTTTTTCGGAATAGGTGCCGGTTGTTTTGGAATCAAATACCAAAAAACCAAAGGGCTCGTTCGCTATTCGTAACGGGGTATGCATATACTCTAACAGGCCATCCTGTTCTAGAATATTTAAAAATGCTACTGGAAAGTCTTTATATGCCCTATAATCATCTATGGTCATTATTTCGGTGGTGGAAATCAATTTTTCGACCAGACTATTAGTGTCAAACCAACCGTCAAAACCTGCTGTAACCAATTGTCCGTGAATTTTTTCAGGGCTGAGTTCCCTTTCAATACTGATGTCTTTCCACTGGGTCTTGTCCTCATTTAAGATGACGATGGCCAGGTCGTCCATCGGAAGTAGCTTTCCAATTTTTTCGGTGATGATCTGAAAGAGCTGGTCACGGTGGCTTACGTTCACCAAAGCTTCACTGATGCCCAGCAGTTTTTCTGTGAGCTGTTTTTCTTCTATGAGCGCTTCATTGGCCAGTACATTGCTCACGGCTACGGCAAGTTGGTCGGCTATGGCCTGGAAGAGGGGGAAGTCTATTTTAGAATAAGTACCGTGTTTTTTGGCGTCTAAAACAAGAAAACCAAAGATGTTGTTCCCGGTCTTTAATGGGGTGTACATAAATTCTTTGAGTCCCGTTTCTTTCAAAATTTCAACAAAAGCAAAGTCCTCATGTTTAAAATAATCTTCATCGGTGAGGATGCCTGTATTGTCCATCATCTTTTTGGTAAGCGAGTCCATGGCATGCCATTTGTCATAGCCAAGTTTGTTGAGTCGTGTGTTGAAATGTGTGCCCGAGAAGTCGGGTGAAACACTTAAATCTCTCCAAAGTGTTCGGTCTTCATTGAAAATGACGATTGCAACATCATCAACCGGTATCACATTGTTTATACGCTCAAAAATAATATCAAAAAGTTCTCTTCTATTTTTAATAGTAGCCACTGCCTCACTGATGCCCAGCAGCTTTTCGGTGAGCTGTTTTTCTTCGATGAGCGCTTCATTGGCAAGTACGTTGCTCACCGCCACGGCCAACTGGTCGGCAATGGCCTGGAAGAGGGGGAATTGGGATTCTTGAAAGAAGCCTGGCTCAGTTGAGTTAAACGATAGCATTCCTAAAGTTTTACCGCCAGTTGTCAATTTTGAAAATAATGATTCTTGATAGCCAAGTTCTTTTAAAGTGTCCCATTGATAGTCATCTGGAAAGCGTTTAAAAAATTCTTCTGAATATGGAAATATGATGGGTCTTTCATTGACTTGCTTATAAATAGCTTCCAAAGCAGAATCACGGAAGCTAACTTTTTCGATTCCGGATTGATGTATCTTTCTGTTGACTTCCGATTCCGAAATTTCGGGCATCACAGTTGCCCAATCGCTAATATTTCCCTTACCATCAAAAACGAACAATCCTACATCGTAAAAGCCAAAAATGGGTTTTACACCATCAAGAATGGTTTTCAACAGTTCTTTTCTGTCCTGTATTTGTGCTACCGCCTCGCTAATGCCCAGCAGGGTTTCCTTAAACTGTTTTTCTTCTTTGAGTTGGCGGATGATTTCTTTGTCTGTGGCAAGCATATTCTTCAATTAATTTCCTAATAAATTTAGGAATTTCTTATGTATTTTAGTAAAAACTTTAAGAAAATATCATTTTCCCATTTTTATTTACATTATAAAATTCTGATAGTCAAAGTTTTGACCAAAATTTAAACTTTGGCTAGCTCTTGGTATTCCTGTAGCTATGAATATACATCCAACAGGCATACCAAAAATGGGGCTTTCCGATTGGGCGCATCGACTCAACGGCAGGCTCGAAAAGGCCACCATCTTACGTTTTCCCGATGGCAAGGCCAGCTTTTACGCAGGAAAACTACAGATTCTCGATACCATCACCTCAGCCGTGCCGACAAGCTACGTTCAGGATTTTTACCTCTTCATTGCCCTGACCAACGGTACGATGGTAAAGGTGAACCAAGACCGGCCCATCGTGGCACAAAAGGGAAGCATCTATATTTCGATACCCGGCCAGATAAAGCGATGGGAACTGATGGAAAACGCCGAGGGATATTTTTTGGCGTTTTCAAAACAGTTTTTGTCCGGCATTGACTATCAGCGCAATATGTATTCAGAATTTCCTATGCTACTCAGCAAAGGACTGGTCACTATTAAAGACCCCAAATTATTTGATGATTTTGTAAGTGTATTGGCACGTATCAACAGTAAGGTAAACAGCAAGAACTGGATAGGCTATGAACTGATATCGCTTTGGACGCTCGAACTGCTCTTTTTGCTCAAGGCCAATCAGGGGCTGTTACAGACAAAGGCCTTCCCCACTGCCCCTGAATTCCCCAGCATCATCAGTCTGCAATTTATACAATTGATGGAAAACTATTTTGTGGATGGACTTCAGAACAAGGGCATAAAACGCCCAATGGTCGGTGAGTTTGCCGATGCTTTGGCCATACACCCCAATTACTTGAACGAGCACCTCATTAGCGCCTTTGGCAAGACGGCCAAGGTGATGCTCACCGAACGCTGTATGCTGGCCGCCAAGTGCAAGTTGCTGCATTCTAGGCTTACCGTTTCTGAAATCTGCTATCTGCTGGACTATGACAATCCCTCTTATTTTAGCCGGATGTTTAGAAAGCACGTAGGCATATCGCCAGGGCAGTACCGCACCAACTTTGAGAAATTGATAGTACGCTTGCGGGCCGTGCCTGTCGGGCTGGAAAGCGGGGGTTTGGATAGGACTATCTCCCGATAACATTAAGGCATTGCTGGACTAAAAAGTCGTTTTAAGTTTAAGATTCAGTCTTAAAATCTTGTGTAAATGAATTTGAGACGAGTTCAATGAGATATTATTATACAGAACGGTGATTTTACCAAAAGAGATGAGAACTTCTTTCACTGGATTTTCGATTTCGTCGGAGTTGGTCATATCCCGTTCTTCAATACCCCGAATATTTTCACTTTTTACAGAGTTCTAGCCGCCTACATCATCATCTATTTACGACCATAACCTTAATGGCTTCCCGTTGGTCCATAGCCTGATAGCCTTTCAAAACTTCATCCAAGGTGATTTCAAGGTTAAGTACAGGGCTGGGGTCAATTCTTTCATTTAATACATCATCCAAAAGCTCAGGAATATAATTGCGAACGGGAGCTACCCCGCCCGAAACGGTTATGTTATTGCTGAACATAAGTCCGATATCTAAAGGGCTTTCACCGTGGGGTACGCCCACATATCCTATCCTGCCTCCTGGTCTAACTATTTTGAGTGCCGTTTGCATTGAAATGTCAGTACCAACACATTCCAAGACGTGCTGAACTCCGTGACCACTCAATTCCATTACCGCTGCTATTGCTTCGTCACCCCTTTTTTTGACAACATCTGTTGCCCCGAACTTTCTGGCTATTTGAATACGGTCGTCGTGTGAACCCAGCAGTATGATACGTTCGGCTCCTAACTTTTTAGCCGCAAGTACACCACAAAGGCCTACGGCACCATCGCCCACCACGGCCACGGTACGGCCCGGTCTTACCCCTGCGGTATACGCTGCGTGATAACCTGTGCCCATCACATCGGTAAGGGGAAGTATGGCCTTCAGTAGTTTTTGGTCGTTATCCGCATTCCCAGGTACTTTGACCAATGTGGCATCTGCAAACGGTGCACGAATCGCCTCGGCCTGCCCTCCATTATTTTCACCGCCCCAAAACCCTCCGTGGTGGCAAGATGTGGGCACGCCATCTTCACAGGCCTCACAACTACCATCTGAAAACGCGAAGGGCGCCAGTACGCGGTCTCCTTTTTTGATTGTTGATACTGACGAGCCGACCTCAACGACAATACCCATCCACTCGTGTCCGGTGCGGTATCCTTCTTTCCAATGTGGCCAGTATCCCCGATAAAACCAGAGGTCGGAGCCGCAGATACAGGAGTGGGTGATGCGTACAATGGCATCGGTAGGGTCAATTATTTTAGGATCCGGTACATTTCCGATTCGAATGTCTTCCTTTCCGTAGTATAAAGATGCTTTCATAATAGTGTATTTTTTTAATTTGATTCTTAATAGTGTATTTCTTTCGATTTGTTCTTGTTGGACGCTTTTAAAAGAATTATCCAATTGACATATAGGTTATGGTTCATAAGGGCGGGAACATTTGAGGTGCTATCGAACCACCAATTGTGATAGGCCAGCTCTACCAGAAGTTTATCGGAAAAATGATACCGAAACCCCAACTGTAACCTGTTGTGCGAAAAGGTTTCCCCGAATTGCTGGAAGAAAAAATGGTTCGCCAAATCCAAATCCCATTTTTTATTAAGGGGAACAATGAAATTCACAAAATAACTTGTCCTGATATCAAACGGAATGGCATTGTCAGTATCCCTGACCTCGAATGTTCCCAACCATTCGGCCATAGCTAGATGAAATACCGTGGTATTGCCCCAGGTCATATTGTGGGTAAGCAGTACGGAACTGCTGCTCATAAAACCAAAATCCCTAATGTATCCCGCCTCGTGGCCTAAGGCTATGGATGATTGTTTTTTATTGAACCGATAACCTATGGTCGTGAGGTTGGAAAACTGGTTAAAACGCGTGCCATCCTCTATAAAAAATAGCTGGGGGGCATTCCACATATAAAAATCCTCATTTTTGAAATCATATTGAATCAATGCCCTTAACCAGGTTACGTAATCGTGCCTCATACTCGTTGCAACCTCACTGGTCTGGGCCTGAGTTTTTGCACCTGCCATCCAAATGAGCAGTAAAAAGAGCATAATCCTAAATTTTTTATGACATACATTGTCCATTACAAGTTTCAATCGATTTTAGGGTTTGCCGGGTATTGGTAATTTTTGGTCGAAAAGAATTCCTTTAGGGTGCTTGCCAGAAACTCAGGCTGCTCTTCGGCTACCCAATGACCGCAATCGGGTATGATGCCACCCGTAACATTGACCGCCACTTGTCGCAGTGATTGTAAAGGTGCATCGCGCATAATATATTCCCCTCCAATGGCCAGTACCGGCATTTTCAGTTTGTTTAGTGCCAACACTTTGTTCTGCTCGGCATCCACGAAGAAATTCTGGTAGTACTGCAATGTTGCGTTTAAAGCCCCCGAAGCGGAAAAGGCAGCGATGTAATAATCAATATCCTCTTTATCAAAAGCCGCTGGGTTATGGGCAAATTTTTTGTAGAACCAGGGAAAGAAAACATCTTCCTTACCGGTAATCAATGTGACGGGAAGGTCTGGCTCTGCCAAGAATGACAAATGCCACATACCGTGACCGGTAGAGTTATCCATCGCCTGTTCCAGGCCGAAACCTGGTACCACCATTTCAACGATGGCCAGCTTTTTTATAAGTTCTTGATTGGTGGCCGCCAATGAATAGGCCACCCCGCCGCCCATATCGTGACCAACAAGATTTATACTGTCATACCCCAACTGTTTGATAAGCTGGGCGATGTATCCCGCAATGGTTTTATGGTCATAGCCCGAGCGCGGTTTGGAAGATAGCCCAAAACCCGGCATATCTATGGCAATAACCGTATGATTTTCTGCCAAAGCGGGCATTACCTGTCTCCATTCGTACCAAAGTTGTGGCCAACCGTGTATCAGTAGAACAGGGTCGCCCTTGCCGCCAATGACGTAATGAATTTTGATGTTGTCATCGACTACACCTACTTTGTGTTCAAAAGTGTTGTCAAAGGTTTGGGCTTCAACCTTGTCAGTATGCAAGAGAAGTAAAACAATAAGTACATATAATGCAAGTGTTCTCATTTTTATCGATTTTTTAAGTTTACTTCAAATGTATATATGGTTCTTTATCTCTTATGTCACTTTTTTAAGGTATCCTATGTACTTTTTAAAAAAAAGCCATTGCATATACTACTATTCCAGAAACTTGGGAATGGGAATACCTTAGACCTGTTTATCTGCACTCTAAAGGATTTTGTTGTGGTGCTAGTATTGATAGTGCCTGATAAATGGCGTGGCGTAAACTTGAGCATACAGTTCGGTGGATTTTAGGTTATGGCAAGCCCTCTTATTTTAGCCGGATGTTTAGAAAACACGTAGGCATATCGCCGGGGCAGTACCGCACCAACTTTGATAAATTGACAGTGCGTTTGCGTCAAATCAAAGATTTGGAAGAACTTTCCTCTGATAACCTTGAGGAATTGCTGGATTAAAAAAAGAGGCTGCTTGGGAAGTATTGACAACCCATTGTTTTTTAATTATTTAAATCAACAGGAAGTTGTGTCACACGCTGTCCCGTAGCTTTGAAAATTGCGTTACACAGGGCTGGGATAAAGGGTGGCACGGGTGGCTCTCCAACTCCTGTAGGTTTTTCGTCACTTTCCATAATATGCACATAAATATTTTGGGGTGATTGTGGCATTCTTGCCATCTGGTAACCATCAAAATTGTTCTGTTGTACACGGCCGTTTTTATAAGTGATTTCACTGTTAAGTGCTAAGCTTGTTGCGAAAATTGCTCCGCCTTCAAACTGGGAAACCACTCTGTCTCTATTGACCACCACACCGCAGTCCACTGCATAGTGCACTTCTGGAATAGTAATATTTCCCGAGCTATCTACTTCTACCTCGACCACACAGGCCACGTAGGTCAAGAAACTGCGATGGGCAAAAATACCCTGAGCCCTTCCCTTGGGCAGGCTTTTGCCCCAATCGGTTTTTTTCACTACCTCTTCGATGACCTTTCGCAACCTTGCCGTTTCAAAAGGGAAATCTTCTAGTTTTTCACCGTAATTCCAGACAGCTTCGGCCTTCACATCCTCGAATTGCAAACTTCTATCGGTTCCCAGTAAATCCAACAGGTTTTCTGCCGGGTCCATATTTCGTGCAAGCGCTATGGCATCGACCATACTGCCAATGGCAAAAACGTGATGAATATTGGATACGGAACGTACCCAACCGATGCGCGTGCTCGATTGAGCGGGAAGCGATTCCAAACAGAGTGCGGGAATGTCGTAGGGCAATCCCGCTGCACCAAGACCCATTTCTGCATCTGTAGGTTCAATGACCGAGGCATCTGATGTTGCGCCAATGGACGGAAATGCTGTTTTATGGTACCAGCCTACCACCTTATTGTTCTTATTTATGGCAACCTTAATATTCTGGGCACTTATCGCGTGGTAGAAGTCGTGGTGTACATCATCCTCACGGGTCCACAAAAGACGAATGGGGTGTCCTGTTTCCTTGGCAATAACGGCTGCTTCCACGACATAGTCGGGCTTCGACTTTCTACCGAAACCGCCGCCGAGCAGCGTGACGTTTACAATGACGTCATTTTTCTCCATCCCAAGCGCATCGGCCACAGCGTCCCGGGCAAATTGCGGATGCTGGGTGGGTGCCCATATATGGCATTTTCCGTTCTCTATTTTTGCCGTGGCACAGGGCGGTTCGATGGTGCCGTGGGCATAATATGGTGCCCTGTAGGTGGTTTCGATTATTTTATTGTTACTATTATCGAAGGTCCGTTTTACCATACCGTGCTCCCTGCGTGCGGTTCCCTTTTTGCCGAGTTCCTTTATGAGTGCATCCTGATGTTGTACAGAATCGTAATCTGCATTTGGGCCAAAATCCCAGGTTACCGACAAGGCATCCCGGCCTTTCATTGCCGCCCAAGTGTTGTTGGCCACCACCACAATTCCTCCCAACGGCTTGTTCAACTGGGGCGGAATACCGGCCCCTTCAATCTCGAACACCTCAAGAACTCCATTGATTTTTCGTGCCTCGGTATAATTAAAGGACCGTGCTTTTCCCCCAACAACAGGGCATCGCATTATCACGGCCACTTTCGCATTTTCTGTGGAAGCATCGATACCATATATCGCCTTGCCTGTTACGATATCCTGTAAGTCGAGCATTTGGGTTTCAGAGCCGATATATTTAAAGTCTTTGGGATTTTTGAGCTTGGGCTCCGTAACGTAATTATCAGGGATGGAAAGTTTGGAAGCGGGCAATGCGAGTTCGCCGAACGAAAGCTTTTTGCCCGAGGGGTCGTGAACGACCAAGTGGTTTTGTGCTTTGCACTCGCTTAAAGGCGCATTCCATTGCTCGGAAGCAGCTTTTTCAAGCAACATTCTTGCCGTAGCCCCAGCTTTTCGCATAGGCTCGTAAAACATACGGATGGAATATGAACCGTCTGTATTTTGGTCCCCATATTTTTCATTACCAATAGCTTGGCGTATGGACACTCGCGACCAATCGGCCTCCAATTCCTCAGCAACTATCATAGGCAAAGACGTACGCACCCCTTGCCCCATATCGGAACGGTGCGCAATAATGGTCACGTCACCTTTTTCATTAATTTCCAAATATACATTTGGTGTGAACGCAGCTGATGGATTATCATTCCCACAGCCTAAAACCGGGATGTACATACTCAACATAAGACCCGTGGTGCCCAACGACGACACTTTGAGAAAATCCCTTCGATTGACCTTTTTATTTTTATTTGCTAATAGTGTTGAAATCATAATTCATTGTCTTTTTTGGGGTACATTATTTTTTTACAGCTGTTTTGATGGCCGCTTTAATCCGCGTATAGGTGCCACATCGGCATAGGTTGCCCGACATTGCAGCGTCAATATCATCATCTGATGGGCTGGAATTCTGGCTGAGCAATGCTGTTGCCGACATTATCTGTCCAGGTTGACAATACCCACATTGGGGAACATTGTGTTCTGCCCAGGCCTCTTGTACCGGGTGCAACCGGTCGCCTGAAGCAAGGCCTTCGATGGTGGTAATCTCTGAATCCGCCACTACACTGATGGGCAAACTGCAAGAACGTACCGCAGTACCATCAAGATGTACAGTGCAGGCACCACATAGTGCTTTACCGCAACCGAACTTGGTCCCCTTCATTTGTAGTTCATCGCGAATGACCCATAAAAGGGGCGTATCTTCAAGCACATCTACAGTGTGCTCTTTTCCGTTAACGTTTATCGTGTATGCCGCCATATTAATCGTTATTTGTTTCTTACTGCTTCAACATCTTCGGGGCTGGTGTACTCTCCTTCGTTGCCCCAACTATTCCGAATGTAATTAACTACATCCGATGCCTGTTGGTTGTCGAGGGGAATGCCCACCATATTGCTGTTGTATACCTGGCCGTTTACGGTGATACGGCCTGAAACACCCTTTAAAATCTGGTCGATGGCACGGTCACGGTCTTTCATCAGGTAATCTGCCCCTGCGAGTGGCGGATACACGCGCCCTAATCCCTGCCCAGAGGCCTGATGGCAAGAGGCGCAGTATGTTGTATATACTTTTTGCCCTCGTGCTTTGCTCTCTTCCAAGTTGTCCTGTATGGGCATTGTACCTTGGGCCAAGGTGTATACTTGCTGCTTCTTTTCACTATTAAAAAGTACTACAGTGGTTATGATTCCCGCGAAGCTAATCCCGCAGAAGAACAATAATATTCGTGAGTATGTCATATTTTTCATTTTTTATTGTTTCAACATTTCTTAGAATTGAACTTGACCGTATTTGCATAACTTGAACCCTTTAAACTACTATTTGTCGACATTTTCTAATTTTATAATAATTAAATCTAATGATTGGCACGATTAAAATTATGTTCATTTTTCAAGGTTCTTGGTCATTTTTATAAAAACAGTTCTCTTATGGTATTTCGAGAACAGCTTCTATCCTTAAGAAGTCCTTTGAAAAAGTGTAATATTTCACGAAAAGTCCTTTGAAAAAGTGTGATTATTTACAAAAAGTCCTTTGAAAAAGTGTAGTTTTGTACACTATGCAGCGAAGAGCCTCAGAACATTTAAAGCACTGGAAGGACAAAAACAATCGAAAACCACTCATCATCAGGGGTGCCCGACAGGTAGGCAAGACTTGGATTATGAAAGCGTTTGGGAAGGCATCCTATTCCAAAATGGCCTACATAAACCTAGAAAGTTCAAAACGCCTTCAGAATCTATTTACGGTCGATTTTGACATAGAACGGATCATGGCCGCCCTGCAACTGGAAACCGGTATTTCGATTGACGCGCAGACATTGATTGTCTTGGATGAGATTCAAGAAGCCAAAGGCGCCATTACGTCCCTAAAGTACTTTTATGAAAACGCACCCCAATATCACGTCATTGCAGCTGGCTCATTACTGGGCGTGGCCATACATCAAGAAGTTTCTTTCCCTGTCGGGAAGGTGGAATTTCTTGATTTATACCCGCTTGATTTTCAGGAATACCTAACAGCCATAGGCGAAGGACAGCTCGCCGAACTGTTGCAGAAAAAGGATTGGCCGCTGATAAAAACCTTTAAGGATACGTTTATTCGACATCTTAAGACCTATTATTATGTTGGGGGTATGCCAGAGGCAGTCCTTACATTTGCCAATGCCGCTGACTTTCAGGAAGTCCGCGATATTCACCAAAATATTTTGACAGCTTATGAGCTGGACTTTTCCAAATATGCCCCGGCGGATACCGTACCCCGTATTCGAATGCTCTGGAATTCCATACCGGCGCAACTGGCCAAGGAAAACAAAAAGTTCATTTATGGCGTCATCAAAACGGGGGCCCGGGCCAAGGAATACGAAACGGCCTTGGCGTGGCTTACGGATTGTGGTTTGGTCCACCGAGTATCCCGAATATCAAAACCGGCCATTCCCCTAAAAGCATACGAAGACCGTAGTGCCTTTAAGCTGTTTATCGTCGATGTAGGTCTGCTCGCTACGATGGGCAGTATCGACAGTATGGTCATTCTTGAGGGAAATACTATTTTTACCGAATTCAAAGGCGCGTTGACCGAACAGTACGTTTTACAGCAATTAAAAGCTGCGACCGACAATCCCATTCACTATTGGGCTTCGGAACGCGGTACTGCCGAAGTGGATTTTGTGGTTCAAGACAAAAACAACATCGTGCCCATAGAGGTAAAGGCCGAGGAAAACCTGCAATCCAAAAGTTTAAAGTCCTATGTTTCAAAATATAAACCGAGAACCGCTATCCGTAGTTCGATGTCCGATTATCGGGAAGAGGATTGGCTGACCAATTGGCCGCTTTACGCTATTTTGGAACTGTTTGGGTGACCAAGTAAGGATTTTTTTCTCAAAATCATTTTATTGGGAGATAGTTGTAATATAATAACAGTTTAAGATTTACCGTGGAAAAAATTCAAGCCTAAATGAGCTTGTGTCAACCATATGCCGCCGATGGAACAGGTGCTGGAAGACAGCAATGCGTTTACGCCGAGTGATGATGGTGTTTTAAGGATTGTCATAGCATAGCGTCGTCTGGCCTATTGCTTACCACCTTGGTCATAATCCGAACCTTTCTTTAATGGTATCCCAAAAGGAATGGAAAGGGGCATGGTATTTTTCGAGTTCCTTTTCCAATGCCTCGACGGTCTTATGGGCAAACATCAGTTCCGTATCGATTCTGATGGTATTGATAATGTCCCCAGCGTTTTCTGTACCATATTCTTCCAATTCCTTCCACTTGTGCGCCAAGTGTTCATCAAGGGTTTCTTCACGGTCGTTGTGCAACCCTTTTTCGGCGAGATGGTGCTTGTCCAAAAAAATGACATAGAGTTCATTGTAAAAGTTATCGGTACTTCCGTATTGCTTTTCAATACTTGTGATAACCTCATCAGGCTGTTTTTCCAAGAATTTCTTACCGGTCACGATTATAAATTGAATACTTAATCCATTCCGAGTCTTTTATCAATACGATAAGCCCCAAATAATGGGTGTGTTGGTACTTTGGCCTTGAATTTCTTCGGTACCAATTCAGATAATATACATCGAGAAGCACATTTTTTGAAGATTTGAACCTGGGCCCTATCTGAAACCGGTTTTCACCGAACCAGCCACTGGCCGTGGTCGACAATAGTTCAGTGCCTACCAACAGTTGTGTCTTTTCCGATAGGTCGTAGGTTGTACCCAAATACAGATTGCCTTGGTAGAACTTTATCTTTGAATCTTCATCGCTCAATTCTTCAGAAGCCGCCCTGCCGAACAACAACCTGACCTGCGGATGAAATTTACCAACATAAAAATTCTGTACACCCTGTACAAGTGGATGGTAAAGCCATCCGCCACCGTTGACCCACGCGGTCTCGAATCCTAGCGATACGATGGTGTTCGTTTTTATAAAGTGGTACCCGAAAAGAAAGGCAGGCAGCACCAGCAGATTGCGGTCCAAATCTTGGTCCCTGCGATACTGAATCGTTGCCAGACCGGTAAAATTATGTCCCGGAGTAGAGCGTGACTATGGTACCGTTGATAATTTTTACAACGAGATTATTCAACTTTTTTTTTGGACCAACATCACTATGTCGAAGATGAATACGCAGAAAAATCAAAAATACAGAGAAAGGAGTACACTTTTTTCATATCCAATTAAAGGATTACAGATGTCAATATGTAGAAGATACGATGGATGCTATTCGTTTAGATGCAGAGCTGTTGCTGGATAGCAAAAGAACAAATCGGCATAAGCAAGAACTTGCCACGTACGACTACCATTCTCATACGTTTTGGGATACAATTAAAGAACAATTTGGTTTTTAAGAAAAAACAAAAAGTGTCATTCTAGATTTGAAATGTATCAATTTTTTTCTTGGCCAATACAAGATATTTATCTCACATTTTCTAAATAACAATCTTATGGAAACAGGTCAGCTCTTTTCGGCAAGTGGTGCTACGATAGATGGCGCATCTGATATTACCTTCTCAGGAAGAATAAAATTCAATAGAAAATCACGCAACCATTATATTGAGTATGAACCACCAGCTTCAACTACCATCAATTTTTCAAATCTCATTAAACCGAGCGAAAGATTGCTTTTCCCGTTGACAAGCACCATAACCTGATTCTGATTGTTTTGAACGACTTACAAACTGAACGAAAGCGTTATCAGGTATTGAAACTATAAATCACATCAAAATCATTGCCTATGATACTGGTAAAAACATTTGGAATGGCTCGCGATATTATTGGAAAGCCAGAACTCATTATTGAGAACGAGAATAAAATGACCGTAAAGGAACTGAAAAAAAACCTAACAGAAATGTATCCAGAATTAGCAAGTATTGGCTCTTTCGGTATTGCAGTAAACAGAGAATACGTATCAGGTAACATAATAATCGATAAGAATGACGAAGTTGCAATCATCCCACCGGTCAGCGGGGGATAATAACAAAACAATCTCTATTAGGATTACTGATGAGATTAATGTGGATGAGGCCTACAAGATGCTCTTAGATTCTAAATCAGGAGGGATTTCACTTTTAATAGCTACGGTAAGGAATGAAAATGATGGTAAGGAGGTCGAAAAACTTTTTTTTGATGCCTACGATGAGATGGCGCTATTGGAAATGGGAAAAATAGCCGCCTTTGCAAAGAAGCACTTTGTTTTAAATAGGGCAATTATGTGGCACATAAAGGGCACAAAGACGATTAGTGAACCTGTAGTGTTAACAGGAGCCTCCTCTAAGCATAGGCAACAGGCAATGGAAGCCTCAGCATATATGATAGCTATGTTGAAACAAACGGTGCCTATTTGGAAAAAAGAATATTATAAAGATGGCGAGGTATGGATAAATGTCATACCCTAAAAGAGAAAATTACTGGACAACTACCGATGAAAAACCATCTACATTTGTTTTCTTCGTTCCAGCCAATTTTAGACAATATCAAAAAATAAGACCGCACTTACGTGCGGCCTCAATCTGGCAATGGCTCGGGGGAATTTGTTTCAACTTAGCGAAACGAACGGTTTCATAGTACTACCATCGAACATCATCCTCAATCCCTATGATACCGTGAGAACCATTGCTTACTAAACAACCAATCAAAAAATATTTTGCTTATAAATTTATGGTTACGGTAGGGTACATATCTTTTTGCGTGATTTTCAAGTCCAAATCCTTAATGGCTATACCTTGTTTCGAATTGTCTTGATACGTGCGTACATAGGTTTCTAAAGAACTCGGTAATTTCTTTTTGTTATTCGTGCTAACGGTCATAAAGTCCAATTCTTTTCGTGAAGGGATAGTCCTTTCAAAGGAAGGGCGTTCTTGGTTTTTGTTTGGATTCAAAAGAATAGGTCTTACCATCCAATCAATTCTGCTCACGACCTGATAGGTGGAATCTTTTGAGAATTTCACATCGATATCTCTACCGGATTTCTCGTTTTTGAGGTTCACCAAGACTTCCTTGTTCACCTCAAAAGGAAACGTATGGTCTTTGAGCGCTTCCTTAAAGATGACCATCTCATTTACATTCTGCTCGGCAGCTTGTATTTTACCGTTCTTAATGACCATTGCGGTCACTACATTTTGGGATAAATAGGCTTCCTGTACATTCTGACCCATCAAGAAAAAGGGTACGAAAAGAAGAAGGGAAACCAACATCATTTTAAAGTTCGCTGTTATATGCTGTATTGTTCTCATAACTTTTAGTTTTAAATTCTATGTAAAGGTACCTGTGCAACACACTTATTTTCTGGTGGTTTTTAAAGGTCTTATGGTAGTTTAGGTGAATAGATTCTGTGGTTTCAAAATGTAGAATCATTTTGAGGAAAGATTAATATTAAAAGTAAGTGACAATAAATCGTAAAAGCAAAAATGACCCGCAAAGGGGTCATTAGTGTTTTTTTATTGTTTTGATGTAATTCTTTTTGGAAAAGACGGATTATCTATCTTCCTATATAGTCTACGAATCGAATCTTATCACCATTGTTTGTCAAAATATCCATTGTGGTAGAATTGGTCATTCCGTTTGCATATGGCCCCATAACGATTTCAATTCCCTGGTCATTTAAAGCTTTTTCCAGTTTTTTAATATCAGTAACTTCAATGCTCAAGTCATTTTGTTGGTATCTATAAGACTCGAAATTTTTATCATATTGCGAGTACAAGCTTTGCAAATCTTTACCGCTAACAACGTCCAGTTTAAAATCGCCCAACTGTAGCATTGTCACTTTTATATCATTTTTCATCTTTTTTGAAGATGTTTGGCTCTTCTCGAATCCAAGAACATCCATACACCATTTTACGGTTTCTGAATGTTTTTTTGTTGGAATGACAAGGTGGTTATAACGTTGTACTTTAAAGGTCTCTTGACCCTCTTTAAGTTCTTGGGACGATACCGTGTTTGTTCCTATGAACAGAAACCCGACTAATGCAAGTAACGTGATAATATTAGTAGTTTTCATAATGTGATGTTTATTAATTATGAAACAAACTTACTACTGACTTACACCATTTACTTGGTACTTTTCAAATGAACAATGGGACTTTTCAAATTTTCACTAAAAGTTGATAACACTATCCAAGGCCTCGTCCGCAGCTTTGTGTATAAAATTTGCCTGATAATTAATTGTGGTCTTTAAATCGGTATGTCGATATAGTTTTTGAAGCATCAACGGATGGATACTGTCACCAGCAATATTACCGAAGCTATGACGAGCAATGTGCATTGTCACTTTCTTTGTAATCTTGGTCTTTTTAGTTAAAGTTTTTAGATGCCTATTGAATTTATAATTGGCAGTCCTGGTTTTGTTGTAAACATCTTTAGCATTACTTAAGTCCGCTTTTTTCATTTCAGGAAATACAAAATCGTCTTCAGAAAGTCTATCTTTTTCATAGGATTTTAGAATAGCCAAAGCTTTTATTGGGATTTTAAGAGAGACCAATTTGCCATTCTTGCCCATACGGTAATGCAGCCTACCATCATAAATCATTGACCAGCGTGTAAATAGCACATCCGAGACACGCATCCCAGCAAAATAAAAACTGTAGAGCCAAACATTGAGGGCGTGTCGTTCTACATCCGTAATATTTTCAACCTTTTCAAATATCAGTATCTCTTTTTTGTTCAGGCCAACCTTATGGGTCTCTGGAAACTTGATTTGAAATCCACCTTTTCCAAAAGGGTATAAATCTTTGCTTACCACTTTATCTGTAATCGCCCTGTTGTACAGTAAGCGAATAAGAACCATAACATTAAGAGCCGAAGTTTCAGAAAGTTCTTTTTTGCCTAGAAGATGAGTTTTAAATTTTTTAAGCCAGCGCTCGGTAATATCTTGGAACCGTAAGTTTTTAGACTTATGAAATGCCCAAATATAAGTGGTCAAGGCAGTATCTGTAGTTAGCCGATTTATCTTTTTTTCAGCTTCGAGATTGTCCAAATGTTCTTTAGCATAATCGTTTAGGGTCAAACTCGAGATAGGCTTGTATATATTCCTTTTGATTTGACCAGCTGAGAAATCGGTGTTCTCGCTTTGAAGGTTCATCAATCCTTTGCGTACTTCGGATAATCTTGAAGACAGAAGGTTGTTCAGGCTATCCGCATCAGGATTCGATTTTTTGACCTTGAGGTTTTTATCGTCCCAATCTTCAAAGTCAATGTTATGACCGATATGTTTGAAGGTTGAACGGCGGTTTTTGGTAATTCGAATTGCCAAAGGATATAAGCCTTTGGAATTCCTCTTTTTTCGTAGAACGATTTGTGCACTTGCAGACATAATTGACCTGTTTTGAGTACGAAAGTCAAATCAGGTACAACATAGGTACAACATTCCTTTTTTTGGATATTGTTTTCCTGTAGGCTCACCCTAAAGATACGAATTTATTGGTATTTTTGGGTACAACATAGGTACAACAAATGCTGAAATCAACTGATATTATATGACTTTAAATAAAATTGACAAAAACACAACTAATTGAAAATGAATTAGTTTGGTGCTTATTGGTGCAAGATAGACAAGACTTAGGATCTAGTGCCGCGAGGTGTGAGAGTTCGAGTCTCTCCGCCCGCACAGCAAAAAATAAAGCTTCTCTTGATTGAGGGGCTTTTTTTGTATTTAAAAGTGATACTATTTGGGAGAGACGAGAAATTTATCCAAAACGAGATACGAGTCGAAGGGAGTCTCTCCGCCCGCACTTTTTCAACTGCAAGATTGCAGTCATAAGAGGCTGTCTGAAAAGGCAGTCTTTTTTTTTGGTTAGAAGGGTTTTAGTTTTTAACTTTAATTATGAGTCGAAAC
>CANMLL010000011.1 GCA_947498775.1 uncultured Aquimarina sp. | reverse complement strand
AAGAGCCGTATGATGGGAGACTATCACGTACGGTTCTGTGAGAGGGGGAAGGTGAAATTCCTTCTTCCTACTCGACATTAAACGGTAACGAACACATAATATTGAACAAAGAATTATTTGAAATAATACGCCTGGATGAGAAATCTATATTCTATTTTTCTAACAAAGCAATAGAATTTCAGTTTTCACCTAATGAATTTGATAAAATTTGGGATATCCATCCAAAAGAATTTCACAATGTTAAAATGTATGGCAAGGAAGTATTAACCCCTAGATGGCAACAAGCATACGGAAAAAACTATAATTATTCCGGCTCTAAAAATAATGCTTTACCAATTCCCGAAATTTTATTTTGTTTTCTTGATTGGTCTCAAAAAAATATTGATCATCGATTGAATGGACTTTTGTTAAATTGGTATGACGGACAAAAAGGTCATTATATTGGAGCTCATAGAGACGATACTAGAGATCTATTAACTGATAGCCCAATTGTAACTATTTCTCTTGGAGAAGATAGAATATTTAGGTTAAGACGTTTTAAAGAAAAAGGATTTAAAGACATTACTTTTAAAAATGGAGAAGTAATAGTGATACCATGGAATACTAATTTAGAATGGACTCATGAAGTGCCAAATTCAAAAAAATATAATAAGAAAAGAATATCAATAACCATTAGAGCTTATAAATAATAACATCAATGTGGCATAAACACAAAGATATACTACATTATGAAAAATTCAATGGTATTCCTGGTTGGATTACTATGCTTCCAACAGCAGACTATAATATTTATGTTTTTGAGCTTCAATTGAAAAGTACAACGAAAATCTTCTCTTTTAATTATTATGAAACATTATTAGTATATCTAAAATATGAGGTAAGTAATAGCATAATAAAACTCGATTTATTGATAGAAGAAGGGCAGGAATGTGAAGATTTTCTAGATGACGGATGTATAATTTGGTTAGATAGTAACGAAAAAATAGAATCTTCAGATATTAAACCTATTGTAAATAAAAAATATAGTATTTCAAAAGGTTGTGAAATCTCAATTGAAAAGAAAATTGATAAAAATGTTTGTCTAGGCTTTTATAATGGTCCCTACTATTAAAAATAGCTACAACAATTTGTCCTATGAGTTCATAGCGACGGAAATTCCTAACGAAATTTCACACGCTTTTGCTACCTTTGGGTCTGTGTGGAATATTCCTTGCGAGTTTATCCGCTACGAAACTATACATTAAACATTAACAATAATTAAAACACGGAAAGCCGAAAAGTGATTTAGAGTAGGCAATCGAATAATCTGAATAAAATGAAAAAATTAACACTCTTAATCTTTTTATCTTCAATCATAAGTAGTTGCAATCAAACTACATCTAATAAAAACAAACCCGAAACTTCTCAAAATACTTCTACATTTGTTGAGCAATCATATAAACAAAGACTCGAGGAAGGAAAAGCTGATAAAGACGTAGGGAATTATGGTCTTGGAAATTATGCTTCTTCAACAAATTCATTACAAACATATAAGAAAAGACTTGAGGAAGGAAAAGCTGATAAAGACATAGGAAATTATGGTCTTGGAAATTATGCTTCTTCAACAAATTCATTACAAACATATAAGAAAAGACTTGAGGAAGGAAAAACCGATAAGGACGTGAGTAATTATGGTCTTGGAAATTACGCTTCCTCAACAAATTCATTACAAACATATAAGAAAAGACTCGAGGAAGGAAAAGCTGATAAGGACGTAAGCAATTATGGTATTGGAAAGTACGCTTCCTCAACAAATTCATTACAAACATATAAGAAAAGACTCGAGGAAGGAAAAGCCGATAAAGACGTAGGAAATTATGGTCTTGGAAATTATGCTTCCTCAACAAATTCATTATAAGTATTTTGAATAAAAACATTTAAGAAATGATAATAATAACTTCACTCATTAGAAATAGTAAAAAGAAAAACTGTTAAATCATAACTACTTAAAATAGAAAAGAGTAAAACTATTGCTAACAAAGCATCCTATGAAATCAGAGCAAAGTTTAGTACTAAATCGAAAGGTCATTTCCTTTTTGCAGTAGCGCTAGATTTTTATACATTAAACCTGCCTATCTGGCGGATGGAAGGCAGGCAAGAAATAAAAATGTGCACCTACCAATGGTTAAGAAAATTGGAATTCTAATATTGACTTTAATAACGCTACCTCTTTTAGCTGGAGTATATGGAATTTTGCATGACCAAATTTCTTTCTCAATATCTCCTGAATATTTTACCAAGTTCAAGTTTCCTCAATTTCAAATCGGGTTTATGGGTCAAAATCAACCGCGATTATCAGCATCTCTTGTTGGGTTTTTCTCAACTTGGTGGACAGGTCTAATAATCGGACTTGTAGTTGGACTAATTGGATTGATGATGCCAACTACAAAACTAATGCGGAAAAGTATTTTCGGAGCTTCTATACGTACAATTGGAATTGCTGTCGGAATAGGACTTTTGGGAATATTAATAGGTGAATTTATTATTTCTAAACTAAATATTGAATGGACAATTCCCAAAGGAGTGACTGATAAAAATGCTTTCTTGACGGTTGGGACAATGCACACTCTTAGCTATATCGGTGGGTTAATTGGATTGATTTTCGGAGTGATTTATCAATTGCGACTGAAAAAAGCAAGCTCATAACATTATATCCTATGAAATCAGAGCAATTTAACGCTTAATCAAAAGGTTATTTCTTTTTTGCAAAAGCGCTAAATTTTTATAAGTTTAGAAGAACTAAAAATGCGCACCTGCCTGCCATCCGCCAGGTAGGCAGAGATAAATCAAGGTTTTCAGGCGTATTTGGCTTTTTCCTATTCATATATTTAGCGTTGTAAACTTTATGACATATCACGAATAATATCTATTTAGCTATTAAGAAAAAAATAATTTAAACACAAAAGTCAATCTTTCAAAATCATAATAAATCCAAAAAATCAAACCAACTGCATGAAGAATATATCTGCTGTATTATTATCTATCTTTATTTATTTAATAAGCTTTAATGTTTTCACCCAAAGTGGAGATCTCAAATCTTATACCAAAAAAGATCATGAAATAGTACTTGAATCAACCAATGGAGTACAACTAAGACTTCAATTCTATACATCTAATACCGTTCGTTTTCAATGGATCAATAAGGATGAAGACTTTTTTCTAGACAATCACTATGAAATGGTCGAGCATCATACCAAGACTGGAGTCTATACGATTCAGGATACTAATGATACACTGACTATTTTTATCAAAAATGACGATAATACAAGGATAAAAGTACAGAAATCACCTTTAAAATATCAGGTTATTTCTGGAAAAAGAAATAAGGTTCTGCTAAGTCAAAAAAAAGGGATGCAATGGACAGATAACAAAATTATTAATGACTTACAATTAGATGACAACGAACATTTCTGCGGAGTGGGGCATCAAACATATGGTTGGGTAGAATCCATTGATTTAAAAGGAAAAAAAATCAATAGCAATTATGGTGAAGGAGTAAAATCACATTATCAAAAACAAGCGGTGTTAACCGTTCCTTTTTTTATGTCCAACAAAGGGTATGGCATATTTCTAAACAGTACCTTCGAACATGATTTTGATTTTGGAAGTCAGGGCGAATATCAATTTAGTATTGACACAAAAGGATTTGAAGGTAGAATGGACTATTTCATTATCCTTGGACCAGAATTTAAAGATATATTAAATCAATATACCCAGCTTACAGGTAGACCTCGCTTTTTGCAAAAATCAATTTTCGGACTTCAACTTTCAGACAAAGAGGCACCAGATAATAATGGTGCACAGTGGTGGAAAAATAAAATTACAGAACACAGAAACGCTGGCTTTGCCTTTGATCATATTGTAAATGACAATAGATGGAGAGCCGGCAGCGGAGCCTGGTCGGGTTCTTGGTTTGAGTGGGATTCTACACGCTATCCTGATCCTTCGGCATATCTGCAATGGTGTAGAGATAATAATGTAACAGTAACACTCGATTTAAATCGTAATATTGGTGCCGATAGTTGGGGATGGAAACCAGAATATAACTTGCCATATGCCGAACAATATGTAAAAGAAGGTAATAGTGCCCCAGACTACTCTAATCCAAAAACGAGAAAATGGGTTTGGAAACTATTTTGGAAAAAATCGCTAGATCCAAAATTAAACTACGGAGGTGATGCATTATGGATAGACGAAACAGATGAAATGTATACGTTGCCCGATAGTATTATTTGTGCCAATGGTAGAAGCTGGGCAGAAAACAAAAATTATTATCCTTTTCTGATTGCAAAGGCAATTGTTCAAGAAGGTTGGGACAGTAAAGATCCTGAACATCCTGGAATTGGAGAAGCTAAACGTCCTTTTGTATGGATAAGAAGCATGACCGCCGGTGGCCAACGTTACGCTTCACATTGGAATGGAGATATTTATAGTGATTGTGAATGGATGAAAACAAGTATCCGAGCCATGCAGGCATCGGGATTATCTGGTTTTCCGTACTTTAATCATGATGCAGGTGGATTTATAGAACCAGGTCCCGAAGACTTTTTATACAATCAATGGGCCATGGCATTTGGTAGTTTTTCACCGATCTGGAGACCTCACGGAATGGGTAAACATAAACGCTGGCCACTTGATAGATCTAAGACAAGTCAAAAAGTCGCATTACAATATATAAGAGAAAGGTACGAACTTATGCCATACATTTATACCCATGCTTTTAACGCTCACAAATACGGAACACCAATGGCAAAAGCTATGGTTCTTGACTATCAGAATGAACCAAATGCATGGAAATTTGACTTACAATATATGTGGGGTAATGAAATGCTGGTTGCTCCTGTTTGTTCAAAAAGTGATAGTACGATTGATGTTTGGTTACCCGATGGACAAAAATGGTACAACTACTGGACAGACGAATTAGTAGACGGAAATCAAATACTAAAGCATCAAGTCACAGACCAAAATATGCCAATCTTTGTAAAACAAGGGGCAATCATTCCAAAACAAGATTATTCATTAAGTACTTTCACATTAGACCCTTCAAAACTCAATCTTCATGTCTATACAGGTAAGAATGGTCAATTCAACTTATACGAAGATGATGGTATTACAGAAAAATTCAATACTAAAAATGAGAGGAGAAGTACCAAAATAAACTATATAGAAAACGATAAAAAGCTGACTATCCATGCTTCCAAAGGATACTACGATGGAGCTATTCCCGATAGAAGTTACAAAATATACTTTCATGGATATAAAAGATTTCAAAACTTGAAATTAAATGGAAAGAAGCTTAAGCAAGTGGAATTAGATCAGGAGGAATTTAGTGAAGTACCTTTTACTTATTGGAATAAAAATACAAATACCCAAGTTGTTGTTTTAAAAAATTTAAGTATTAAAAGTGATATCGTATTGATGAGTTATTAAAAATATTCTGTTGCCAAATTAGATTAAAAAAATAATAGATCGTTAGCAGAAATCTTTTCCAGATAAATAGGTTTTCTGCTTCCTGCGTGGTTACATCCACCGGTTGCGCCGGTGCTTTTATCACCTCTTGTGACAGGTTTTCTAATACGGCTAACTTTGTGTCAAAATTTTGTTTAGACATGATATCATACATTTAATTAATAATGTGCAATGATACAAGCTGTGAGTTTCATTTTTTGATATTGGGGAGTTTAATGAAGAATTGGGAATTGAGGGCTGAGGCCCTCGAAGCCCGGATATGGTAGTTTCAGATTCAGGGTTCGAGAGCCTCACCCTTCGGATTATTGTTGAGGGCTAAGCACTTACACAAACTCAGGAACCAGGTCTCGAAGCCCGGTTTTCAATTACGCACTCTTCTCCTTTGAAGTTTCGCCTCCGTTTTGTGTGAGGCTTTTGGCCCAGGCGATGGCTTCTGCGAGATTGTCAAAATTTCTAAAGCTATTGCGCATAAATAGTTTTTCGACTAATGAAGCGATTAAACCTTTTCGTGAATAACTTACAATGCCATATCCTTTTAACTTATAATCACTTCTAAAAAATTTGATCCAATCACTTGGCTTTACCGAGTATGAATGTACGCGGTTAGAAATTAAGACCAGCCCCTCGCCTTTTTGATCGTATAATTCACTTAGTTCTGCTACAATAGGTTCGGCATGATCGTCCCAGGTGTATACAATACCCTCGTCGATTTCTGCTACAATATACGTATCAAACAAAAAATAAGTAGCGCAGTCATACCGTCTTTCACTTATAGCTTCATGATAAAAAGAAGAATCCTTTAAATACCCCATAATACTTACTCATATTCCCTCCCGAAACATCACCCAAAAAGTACTTTTATTCGGAATAATTAGATGCTGCCAATATAGTAATAAATCAATTTATTCCCTTACGGGTAACCGTACAATTGTTATTGTTTTTACGTATTAACAATAATACCTTCAAGGTTTTAGGAGATTACTTCGCTATACCTTTTTTGAGCCCTTCGATTAAAAATGCCTATTTTGGTATCGTTATTACAAACACCAACGTATGCACACAAATATATTGATCACAGGAGCAAGTCAAGGTATTGGTTTGGCCCTTGCCAAACTTTTTCTCGAACAGGAGTATCATGTCATAGGTACCAGCCGTACGGGTTCTATTTCAATTGATCATCCCAATTTTACTCCTATTGCTTTGGATCTTTCAAAAAATGAAAGTATTCCGCAAGCATATAAGCAGATTAAAGATTTAGAAATCACCATTGATATCTTAATTAATAATGCGGGAATTGGACCGGATTTAAATTTTACATTACCCGAGGAAGTCTCTTACAGAAATACTTTTGAAGTAAATACAACCGGAACCGTATTTTTTACAGAACAAATGCTGGCTTTAGTAAACCCCAAAGGAAAGATCATTAATATTTCTTCCAAAATGGGATCTATTACGTTATGCGAACCATCCTGCTCGATGGCGTATCGTATGTCTAAAGCGGCATTAAATATGTATAGCAAGATTTTGGTGAATCGACTTAACGGAACACCCAGAGTAGCCGTAATTCATCCGGGATGGGTACGTACCATGATTTCCGGAGATGATACGTCGGGTCGTCTTTCTTCAGAAGAATCGGCCAAAGGAATATTTGATTTTGTAACTGGTGATTTTAAGAATGGTATGTTTTGGAATGTTGAGACTGAATCTAAAATTCCCTGGTAAACACTTACTAATGAACTCGAATGATACGCATACATCACGCCAACTTACCGAACATTTCTTTAGAAATGAATACGGAAAAATAGTTTCGGTCATTACACGGTATATTGGGACCAATAATGTAGAAACAGCCGAAGACATTGTACAAGAAACCTTACTCAAAGCAGTAGACCACTGGCAGCAACATGGCATCCCCGAAAACCCACAAGCATGGCTATATACGGCCGCAAAAAATCGTACGCTCAATATTCTAAAACGAAAAAAGTATCAAACCCAATACGAATCTCAATACAAGCAAAAGAACACTCATGCCGAGTTAGAAGATCTACAAATTTCTGAAGAATTGATTAGTGACCAACAGCTTAAAATGATGTTTGTGTGTTGCTATCCCTCTATTTCGGAAAACTCTCAAATTGCCTTGATGCTAAAGATTCTTTGCGGATTTAGTATTACCGAAATTGCCAGTGCATTTTTTACTTCTACCGAAACGATCAACAAACGATTGGTACGAGGACGAAAACAATTACGGGAAGCCAATATATCCTTTGAAACTTCGGCTACTGCCATGGATAATCTGGGCATCGTTCTTAAGACCATTTATTTGCTTTTTAATGAAGGGTATAGTCCCTCACAACAAAACAAAGTAATACGGTATGATTTATGTCTTGAAGCCATTCGTTTGGCAGAAATATTGGCCAATAACAAAACTGTAAAAGAAAAAACTGAAGTCTATGCCCTACTCGCTTTGATGTATCTGAATGCCGCGCGATTTGAAGCAAGAGTCGAAGACGGAACCCTGGTCGAAATGCACCAACAAAATAGACAAAAGTGGAACGTATCTTTAATCAATACCGGCATCCACTATCTAAACCAAACGACTAAAAATGATATCGTATCCATATATCAGATTCTAGCCACTATTTCGGGGCATCATTGTATTGCTCCTAGCTTTGAAGCTACTAATTGGGAAGAAATTCTATCCCTATATGACAGTTTGTTGGTTTTACAGGATACTCCCATGGTGCGATTAAATAGAAGTATTCCGTTGGCCAAGGTGAAAGGTAATCAAGCAAGTATACAAGAATTAAAAGTATTAGAGAACGCATCCGATATTGGGAATCATTACCTTTTTCATGCTACGCTGGCAGAGTTTTATATACAGGAAAAGCAATCCGAACTTGCGCACAGGCATTTACAAGAAGGGATTTCCTTATCTATAAACAAAAGGGATGTAGAACTTTTAGAGAAAAAATTAAAAAAACTTGTCCCTATTCAATAAACCTGATTGTTGTAAGGGTATAAATCATAAAAAAACAGAACAATGAAAGAATTCATGTTATTTATCAGAAGTGAAGAACAACCGAAAGCAGATCTTTCTCCCGAACAATTACAACAACACATCGAAAAAGTAGGTAGTTACATCAAAGGACTAATGGAAGAAGGTAGAATGAAATCTGCCCAACCACTGGAGATGGAAGGTCGTATCTTATCGTATAAAGATGGTAAGATCATCGATGGCCCATATAACGAAACCAAAGAAATTATCTCTGGCTACTATCATTTGCTAGCAAAGGATCTAGATGAAGCTATCGAAATCACAAAGCGAGACCCAAGATTCGAAGAAGGCATCTGGCGTATTGAAGTACGACCTATTAAAAAGGTTGAAGGGATTAATTAAAAGAACATTGCAATTACTTGACAATAAAAAGGTTGCCATAAAAAGTGTATCTAAATAAACCGTTACATTAAGCGTAGTCGAAATGTATTAAACATTCAGAATAATTATCTCTCGACTCCGCTCCAGATGACGGGAAATTTACTTTTCAGGGCAACCTTTTTTTGTTTTCAAAGTCATATGTCAAACCTAAAGTCAAGCGTTACTCTGCTATTTTCAAAGTATTCCCGGGGATCCAATGCTTATGTTCGTCGGTATAATAGAGATATGAACAGCTAGCAGGTGCTTGGTATGTTCCGGGTATATCTGCTTTTAGATCCAAAGCAATGGTTTTAAATTCGGCAGGTGCAAATTCTCTCCAATAGAAAACCAGGTAGTTTTCAAACACCTCATAATACGCCACTTCTTTTCGTTCTACCAATTCCTTTAGTTGCCAAGGTTGTGGGGTTGTACCCGACGGGATTCCAACAATCGCCATCGGCATCCCTACACCGCGGGTAGATCTATTGTTAACTTCTATAGTCATTCTTACATTGTCTCCTACCCTGTATGGTTGATCCAAAATAGTAGTCTTCAACTGTAACCTGCTTTCTTTGGAAGTATCCGGCAGCGGGCTGTCCCATCGAATATTCATCTCGTACGGAAACGTAATTTCTGGATCACTAAAGCTAACGGTAACCGTTTGTTCTCCTTCTTTAATATAGTTCTGTAACCCACCAATCACTACCTGACCTTTGTCATTTGTCTTTAATTTTTCGGTTAGTTTTTTGCCATTAAGTGTAAGCTGTATTGCTTGATTCTTGTTTAGTAATTTATTTTTTTGGCCTTTGGTATACTCGATCAATGCTCTAAGTGCTGTTGCGGTGGCTTGTGTGGATCCAAATCTTCCATTTTTTCGTTTACTTACAAGATATTCAATTCCTTTAGAGATTAGTATTTCATCTTTTTCCTGTGCTTTCATGAATGCTAAAATTGTAAATGCTGCAGTTTCTATAGCTTTAGAATCGCCGTTAGAACGAGTAATCGTATTTTCGACAGGTAATCCTTTAAAACCATACCTTTCGATATTTTGGGTAATGGCTTCTAATAAACGATTACCATGCTCTGGTTTGTTAAGATTATAACTTGCCGCTGCCAGTAGTGCCATGCGATAGGTATCATTGCTCTGTAGTGCCTTTGCATATGTTGTATTGTATTCTTTTTCTAAAGAAACATCAATTCTGGCTTCACTAATCGCATACACAATATAAGCATCTGCAACTGCTGCGGGCGAACTGGCAAAACTGTCATACCCTTGCTTACTTTTCTTAAATCCTCCCTTGCCATCTCTTCGGCTCATAAGCCAATCAACGGTTCTATTGATCATCTTTTGATCTACTTTGGGATAGATCTCCTTCATTTCAGTAAATTCTAATACCCCATAGGCAGTCAAGGTTTCATGTGGTGGTGTTTTTCCAAACCATTCGAATCCTCCTTCTTTGGTTTCAAAACCAATAAGTCGTTTGTAACCTTCTTCAATATATTTCATGGCCTTGGCGGTAATCTCAGGATTACTTTTACCTGTTTCTTTAAGGTATTTTAAAACCACGATATTTGGATAGGTACTCGACGAGGTCTGTTCAAAACATCCATACGGTTGCCTGATTAACGATTCTATACCATTCATTACATCTCCTACGATATCTGTATAAATGGTGAAATCGGCCGTAAGACTATTGGCTACAATATGATTTACCTCAAAACTATAGGATTCATTTTTTGATCCTGAAACAGAAACTTGTGTCGGGAAATATGGACTTATTACGGCTACTTTTTTAGTTACCTTATCTTTATAATCTCCTGCTGTAGCCGAAACGGTGATATTGCTATTTTTGTTCAATTCTTTAGGAACCACAGTAACATGAATACGTTTTGTACTATTGGCCGATAGCTTGATATCAGAAACTATGGGCTTCAACAAGCGGAGACCTTTGGGAAGATCAAGATCTAATGAAGCTTCTATGGGTTCTGAAGATTCATTTTTGATAATCACAGGCAATGCAATCGTATCATGAAGCGCCATGTAATTGGGAGCTTTAAAATCTATGGACAATAGCTTTTTGGTACTATAATCATTTTCTTTACGCCCAACCAAACCATTATGACCTATACCTTCGGCAGTGATTTTAAAAGAAGTGATCGCATCAGAATTATAAAAAGATACATTAGCTTCTCCCTGATCATTGGTTTGGACCACGGGATTCCAATAAATCGTTTTTCTAAAATCTTTACGTTCTTCGGGTAGTACTTTACTATCATATACCGGAACATAAAATGCTCTGGGCGTGTAATTAGTTAATGAACGTTGCTTATATAGATGATGATAGGTGTAATTATTGAATTTTGGGTTGTTTAATTTCTTCTTTCCCCAGTTATAGATGCGTTTTTTATGTTTTGAAGTTATGACCAAGACCCCATTGGTCGCTTGGTATCCATATAGTGCAGTGGCAGCCGCATCTTTTAATACGGTTACTGATTCGATCAGACCAGGATCAAGTTTGTTCAAGGCTTCTGATGGTACCGGAACTCCGTCCACAATGCAAAGAGGTTGATTATTACCGGATACACTATTTGCTCCTCGAATACTTATTTTTGCAGCATTTCCATAGATCCCATCGGCATTGGTTATCTGTACTCCTGAAACCCTGCCCTGCAACATTTGGGCCACGTTATTAGTTGGTTCGATCGCTTCTGATTTTATAGTAACAATATTCCCCGAAACCATTTTCCTTTGATTGATTCCGTAACCGACGATCACTATTTCTTCAAGTTGAGAGCTATTCTCCTTCATAGCTATTGAGGCTACTTTGGCTTTCTTTTTGATGGCTTTCTTAAGAGGTTGTTCTACCGCGGCAAGCCCTCTAACACGAATACCATCTTCAAGAACATCACTTCCGTTTTTTCGTTTGATATCAATATCATACCCTTTTTTAACCGTAGTATCTACAATACGTAATGCCTTTTGATCATCGGTATAGGCGATAACAATGTAGGAGCTTGATGGTCCCAACTTGCAAGAAAAACTTCCTTTGCTATCCGTATCCAATACCAAGACCTTGTTTCCATTTTGATCAAATATCAATACATGGGCTTTTACGGGCCTTCCTTTTCTATCTACTACGGTTCCTTTATGGATCGCTTCTCGTTCTGGTAGGTAGAATGCGTTATCACGATTTACCTTTGTAGTATATAGATAATCCCTCCAACCATGGGTAAGCATAACATAATCCAATGCTTTTGTGGCTTTGGGTTCTGTAGGGTCAAAATAAAACACAGGCTTATGTATTGTACCTTTTAACTCAGACGACATCAAAAAATAGGATTCGATATGGTCCTGTTTATCATCGGCAAAAGAAAGTAATTTGTTATCGGCAACAGCCAACGATAGATTAGCTGGAATTGGAGTACCTTTGCTATCGGTAGTTTTGATTTTCACGGCTACTTTTTCTCTGGTTTTATAGTTCTCCTTATCGGTAGTTATTTCTACATTTAGTTTCTTTTGTGGATTAAGAAAGACCAATCGCTCGGCAATAGGTGTCTTACCAGAATCCAATATTGTAAATCGGGTGATCCCTATCGGAAAATCGGAAGTCGGAATCACAATAGGTTCTTGATCTTGAGTGATTTTTTGTGACCAAAGTATTTTTGATGGACTTGACACTTTGAGTCTATACGAATCTTTTATGGTTGAAAATATATGTATCACTGCATGCAGACTATCTGTAGCTATCGAAAAACGAGTTCCTTCATTGTATACCTTTGGAAGTGTTATTTTCTTTTCTGAAGTAAATGGCACTGTAACTTGTGCATAATAGGTAGTATTGGGTGCAGCTGATATTTCAAAACCTCCCATTCCATCATGATAGCTTTTAAAATTTGTTATAATCGTACCGTCTTCATCTATAATATTTCCTGAAATATCTACCGGTTTCCCAAACTCATTAATAGCTTTAAATGCAACTTGATTATTGGTACCGGCAATGATCTTTCCGCTTTCCGGAAAAAATTGAAGGTCGATCGTATCTAATACTACAGGAATGCTTCGGGATATGGATTCTGTAGATCCACCATAGGGAAGAAATACCGCAAGCACAACATCAATAGTATTTAAATCTTTGGGCAGTATACATCTTGGTGTAGCTTTTCCTTTGCTATCGGTGATGGTGATTCCAGAATGTATTTTTTTTCCTTTTACGGCAACTTCATAGGTAATCTCTTTGTTTGCTATTGGATTATTTTTAAGATCCTTTGCTTCAAAATTGGCAACAACTTCAGAAGATTTACCATAACCTTCTTTTTCAAACTTTAGGGAAAGAAGCGCATCCGGTTGTATTACTTTCTGGATGGTAATCTTTTTGGTAAAATAGGCTTCTTCCCCATAGTTGCGCATCCAATTTGTATACATTTTCAAGGTATAGATGCCTCCTACCCAATCTTGTTGAGTATCAAAGTTACCATAGGCATATCCTTGATTGATTCCTATTTTTAGTTGCTTAACCACCGTTCCTTTAGGAGAAATTAGCTCGGCATACATTGCATCACTTATTGCAGTGATCGTATGTTCCTGATCTACCACATAGGATTTGAACCAAATAGTTTCTCCAGGAAAGTAAAATGGGCGATCGGTTTGCGTATAGATATCTTCAATTAGTGAATCATTGCTCTCATAGTTCATAAAAGAGACCATGACAATGAATGCAGTACTTATTAGAATTATATTTTGGATTTTAGGTATATATGTTCTCATGATGTTATAATTTTATTTGTAAACGGATTCCTATTTCACTGGTAATCGGAGTATTAAAAAACTGAAGCCCTTGGCTAGATGCCTGATCAAACAAAGAACTATAGGGTGACGCTCCCCGGTATTTACTATAGGTAAATAAGTTGTTTCCGTAAACTCCAACATCCAGTTCGCGAATGAAACCTCTTTCTTCTTCTTTTTTAAAGCTATATGAAAGGGAAACAGATTTCAAGTTGATATAACTACCGTCTACAATAGCATCTTCTGCAACGCCCTCGAAACCATACCGCACAAATTTATTTTCGGTAATCGGATTTGCGGGGTTGGCAAAATCAACCGTGTTCGTATTCAGTTGTCCTTGTTGATTAACTCCTTCAAATAAAAAACCTGTAATTAGACGTTCTTCTGCGGATTGTTGTGATGTACCAAGGTAATTCAGTACATTTTGGGTGCCATTCCATACATCTCCTCCTTTTTGGAAATCTACCAGGAAACTAAGCTGTAGTTTCTTCCAATAAAAACTATTAGAAAACCCAATTGAAAAATCTGGTGTCGGATCTCCAATTATTTGGGGTTCTGAAGCTACCATTGGAAATCCCTGATCGTCTATAATCACATTATTTTGATCGTCTCTGGCATACGAGGAACCCACAAGCACTCCGGCGGGCAGTCCCGGAATCAAATTCTTTGATACTGTAGAGAATCCCGCAATTGGAATTCGTTCCTGATCGGTATAAATCCTTTTTACATTATTTCTATACCATGTAAATACGATTCCTGGTACATAAGAGAAATCATTGTAACGGTATAATGATACATCCAGGTTTCCTTCGATCCCATAGGTATTGATATCGGCACTATTTTGCAGTACGAAATTGCCTTGATCTAGTATCGGAAATACGCTTTTTTTGTTTGTGTTATTGTAATAGGTAAGCCCAAGGTCGATCTCTCCACCAAATGCATGGAAACTTAACTGAGTACTTAATGACAAACTTGTTTTTTCTTCCAATCGCAAGGCATCATTTACAAATAAATCATCGTTGGATACAAATGCCTGAATTTGTTCGGGAGCGGTATCTAAGCTATTGTGGCTTTGATTTGCGTAATACAAAGGAGTATCTTTTACATCAAAAGCTGTATTTGCCGAAATCTTAAAAACACGAAGCCAGTGGCTATCAAGATGGTTACTCAAATCAATATCTAACTGCAATTTGGGTAGCAACCATTTGTCATTTTGTATTGATGAACTATACGAAGTGTTGGATAGCCTTATTGTGGTATCCCAATCCGAAATTTCATAATTGACCGTATTGATGAGCTGAATCGTGTTTCGACTAATCCTTTCCTTATTTGTATTGGTTACTGTTGCATCGCTAAATGAAAATGGTGAAAATCCAGTTTCTTCAGATAAACTATACCTCAAATTTTTATAGTTATAATTAGCCGTAGCAATAAACTGAATTTCAGATTTGTTGTTTTCTTTCCTCAATGTAGCCGTTACAACTGCATTAAAAGCATTAGTATCAAAGTTTTTATCACTACTAAATCCGTTAGCAAATCCAACCGTACCAGGAATTACCCCAAACTGTTGTTTGTTGGATGTGTATGTATGGTTTAGATTTCCAAAAAGTGTTAGCTCATCAGACAACGTACTTGTATTCTGAATGCTACTGGTAAGAACGTTTTGTACTACCCGATTTCTATTGTATTCTAGTAACCACAATGGGTTATTAAATGTACCGGGAGCAAAAGTCCGTTGCGCATTGTTATTTACTAAGGCCCCCTGTCTATTTTCAAAACTTACAGGAGTGGCCCAGTTGGTAAATAATACTGTATTTAAAAATCCATTAAGATTTGGTTGATTATCGATCGTTTTAGCATAGGTAATAAAGCTATCCCACTTTACCCTTTTATCACTATTAGAAGGATTATTGTATCGTAGTGCTACTTCATGAAAACGACTATTCTCCTTATTAAAAATATCCCGGATTCTTTTATCTCGATATTCTAACCCAAAATAATCGTTGTCTGTCGTTACATTAAAAAACAAGGTATTGGCTGTTTTTATCGTTGTTTCAAACAAATTGTTATCATAGACAATAGCAGGGTTACCTATTCCATTACCTATGGGTACCAATCTTCCATTTTGATCATAAGGATACGCTGTACCATCAAATTCTAAACTTTGTAATCGAGGTCCATAAGAGAATCTTGTAGCTGTTTCGGGTCCCAAAAATGTGTTTTGACCACCTTGCGGTTGCCCTTGACTAAAGGTATTTTGCAGTTCAGGTAAATTACGTTCCTTTACAAACTGTATTCCTGTTGTTGAAGTAAATCCAAGTTCATAAAATATATCGGGAGCAAAGTACGCAAGCTGTACTTTATTTTTATCATTTTGAACATTGATCCCTTTTATTCTATGATATTGAAAGTAAGAACCTTTTTGATTATACCGATATGTACTATTTTCCATTTCTGGTACAGCAAAACCGGTAGCTTGTTTTTTCTGTATGGCTTTGGCATAAGCATCGCTTAGTATATTGGATACCACTTCCCTTTTGGTACTACTAACATTTTCATTTTCTCCAAACATTTCAGGAGTGACAACAATTTCTTTGTTACTAAAGCCCACATAACTGTAGACCAAAACATCACCCAACTTACAATGAATACTATACTTGCCATCAAAGTCGGTTTGAGCACCGGTACTTGTTCCTTTTATCATAATCACTACTCCAGGGAGTGGCGCTCCATTATCATCAGTAAGCACTCCACTTAATGTGCGTTCTTGCGAAAACAAGGTCGAAGATTGTAGTAGCGTTATAAACAATACGGGTAAAGAAAATAGAAAGTTCTTCATAATTGATGGTTTTATTGATACTTAAAAGTAGCAGCCTCCTTTTGAATAGAAAACATAGAGTGAGGGAAACCATCTTTTGGATGAGGGAACGGTATTTAAACTACAAGTTAGTAATAGACTATTAATCTTAAAGTTTAATTAAACATTGATATAATCCTTTGGTATATATTTATATTGTTAAACAATTTTTAACTTCATTTATATAAAATTCATCAATCAATGCGTATCATCATGAAAAAACTCCTCATTCTATTATGTCTCGTAGGCTTATTAACTTCTTGTAAAAACACTCCTGAAACAACTTTAGAAACTCCAGACAAAACCAAATTAGTAGAATCTAGCCTTGTACCTATGGTCTATATCGAAGGAGATTCGACTTGGACTATTGAAGAACGTATGAAACACTACGGAGTCCCAGGTGTGAGTATTGCCGTAATCAATAAGAATCAAATAGCATGGTCCAAAACATATGGCGTAGTTGATAAAGAGACTCAAGAACCTGTTACAAAGCAAACGTTATTTCAGGCGGGTTCGATAAGTAAACCAGTGGCAGCCTATGGTGCATTAAAAATGGTAGAACAAAACAAAATTAACCTGGATAAGGACGTTAATACCTATCTGCAATCCTGGAAAATACCAGACAGTGAATTCACCAAAGAAAAGAAAGTAGCACTTAAACATCTGGTTAGTCACTCTGGAGGATTAACTGTTCATGGCTTTTGGGGATATAGTCCAGATCTTCCGGTTCCTTCCCTAATAGAGGTATTGAATGGTACCGAACCCGCTAACTCACCCCCTATTTTTGTAGATAAAGTTCCTGAAGAGAGTTTTCGATATTCGGGAGGTGGATATACCATTATGCAACAAATGATGATCGATATCGAAAAGAAATCTTTTCCCGAGATTATGGATGCATTGGTTCTTGCTCCATTACAAATGGCCCACAGTACGTATGATCAACCATTAACCGGTGATCTATTAAAAATGGCTGCTACAGGCTATTTACCCAATGGCGACATGACCAAAGGAAAACGACATACCTATCCAGAAATGGCCGCAGCCGGATTATGGACCACTGCCGAAGATCTTGCCAGGTTTGCCATAAACATGCAACAATCTTTAAAAGGTGAAAATACAACGGTATTATCAAAAAATATGGTAACAAAAATGTTGACTCCCTTTGTTGAGGATCACATCGGTTTGGGAATTTTTATAAACAAGAAGAAAGATGAAACCTACTTTGGACATGGTGGATGGGACGAAGGTTTTTCTAGCGAATTAATCGCACACAAAGATAAAGGATACGGAGTTGTAGTGCTTACAAATTCGAATCATCCAGGGTTTATTTCAGAACTTATTAGATCGGTAGCACTTACCTACCAATGGGATGACTTTGTTACTACCTATACAAAATTGAATACGGAAGAAACGGCAATCGAAAAACTAGTGGGACGTTATTCTGTAAACAAAGATCGATACACCAAGGTATATCATAAAGGAAATCAACTATTCAAGAAAAGTTTTGCTGAAGATGCTATAGAATTAGTGAAAATTTCTGATTCAACCTATATAAGTAGGGAAAATGATCGCCCTATTCAATTTAAAATAAATGAAGAAACTGGCCAAATGAACGTATTAGTTCATAACGCTAATAACGGGAAGGTTGAAGCTACTCTAAATAGATTGAATGAAGATGAAAAACTTCCAATAGAATATCTGGAGGCGGGCAATTTTGAAGAAGGACTTAGCGCATATCAAGATATCATGAAAGCAGATCCAAAAGATCCCGCAATTAATGAGGGTAATATTAACGGATTAGGGTACGGTATCATGAACTTGGGTAACCTAAAGTTGGCGCAAGATGTATTTAAAGTAAATATGATGCTATACCCAAAAAGTTCTAATGTGTATGACAGCTATGCTGAAGCCTGCATGAATCTTGGTGAGGTAGAGCTAGCCATAGAAAACTACAAAAAATCTTTTGCTATGGATCCCAAAAATACCAATGCCAAAAAAATGATTGAAAAGATGCAGAAAGAGAAAGAGGACGCAAGTTGACATTTTCAATTATCTAAAAAAAATAAAAATAGAGTTCAAAATATCCGCTCCAGAGGATCTGCTGGCAATGATAAAAGCAGGTGATGCCTTGTTTGATTATCTCATAAAACCAGAACGTGCTCAAGAATTCTTAAATGATCCAAGACACCATTTGATTTTGGCATACTATGAAGATCAGATTGTTGGTATGGCCTAGGGATTACATTATATGCATCCCGATAAGGATCCGCAACTTTTTATAAATGAAGTAAGCGTCATTAAAGCTTATCAAAACGAGGGAATTGGTCGCAAGTTGGTAAAATGCCTATGTAAGTATGGGAAAGAACTAGGTTGTGCGGAAGCATGGATTGCTACAGAAAAATCAAATATCCCTGCGCAAAAAGCCTATTTGTCTGCTGTCGGATTGAAGATTCTGAGGCTATCGTTCTATTTGAGTTTGATCTTAAACAATAAACAAAAGATATTTTTCTGTAATCTATAGAAAAAATAGTTTCTTTGATGTATTGAGCAATTAACCAATTGTAACCAACCACTAAAAACTAAAATTATGAAACGCATCCTAAGTGTGTTATTGTTTGCTATGCTAATGAATTCTTGTGCTGAAAAGAAAATACCATATACAAGTTATAACGAATACCCAACGCCTACTAAAGCTAACTTATGGTTATCGTATAACAAAGAATCAACAACTTTTAGACTATGGTCCCCTACTGCCGATAAGATTAAATTGCATGTATATAAAGAAGGGGGTGCAGGGTTATCTCTCGAAACGCATCAGCTAGAAATTGATCAAGATGGAATTTGGTCAATCATTATAAAAGGAGACCTTCATGGAAAATATTATACCTACCAGGTCATGATCGATGGAGAATGGCTCGAAGAAACTCCGGGAATCTATGCCCAAGCCGTTGGCGTGAACGGGAAAAGAGCTATGGTATTGGATTTTGATACGACAAATCCCAAAGGTTGGGAACAGGATCATGGTCCCGCTATTACTACTCCAAATGAAGCCATCATCTACGAATTGCACATTAGAGATATGACCATTCATCCCGAATCAGGTTCGAGTATGCCGGGTAAATACCTTGGACTGGTCGAAAAAGGAACCAAAGGACCGCAAAACATAGCAACCGGTATTGATCATATAAAAGAAATGGGAATTACCCACGTACACTTATTGCCCACTTATGACCACTACGCTATCAACGAAGCCAAGTTAGACAGTGCACAATATAATTGGGGATACGACCCACAAAATTATAATATTCCAGAAGGATCTTTCTCTTCAAACCCATACAAGGCTGAAGTAAGGATCAAAGAGTTTAAGCAAATGGTAAAATCATTTCATGACAATGGTATTGGTGTGATTCTGGATGTGGTCTATAATCATACCGGTAGAACTGAGAATTCGAATTTTAACCTCGAATCCCCGGGTTATTATTACAGACACTGGGAAAACGGTAAACTATCAGATGCATCCGCCTGCGGAAACGAAACAGCCTCTGATCGAGCAATGATGCGTAAATATATTTTAGAATCGGTAGCCTACTGGGCCAAGGAGTATCATCTAGACGGTTTCCGATTTGACCTTATGGGGATTCATGATATTACGACTATGAATGAAGTAGTTGAAACGGTTAAAAAAGTAAATCCTAATATTTTTGTATACGGCGAAGGTTGGACCGCGGCAGACTCTCCCCTTCCTGTTGATCAAAGAGCTCTAAAAAAGAATGTTACACAAATGCCAAAGATCACTGCTTTTAGTGATGATATTCGGGATGGACTAAAAGGGTCTGTTTTTGATGAAGAAAGTACTGGATTTGTAAGTGGTGCCAAGGATACCGAAGAATCGGTGAAGTTTGGAATTGTAGGTGCAATACAACATCCTCAAATAGATTATTCTGTGATTAATTATTCTAAAGCTCCGTGGGCCAACGAACCCTGGCAATCCATGTCATACGTTTCTTGTCATGATAATCATACCATCTATGATAAGTTGAAAATATCACGCCAAGATGCCAGCGAAGAACAAATTATTGCCATGGGCAAACTAGCCAATGCTGTGGTAATGACCTCACAAGGAACTGCTTTTATGCATGCCGGTGCAGAAATGCTTAGGCATAAGAAAGGAGAACATAACTCGTATAACTTACCAGACGAAATCAATCAAATTGATTGGAACTGGAAAGTTACCAATGAAAATGTAGTTGAATACTATAAAAATTTAATTAAGCTTAGAAAGGCACATCCTGCTTTCAGAATGACGAATGCAACCGATGTACAAAACAATCTGGAGTTCAAAACCGTAGAAAATGGTTTAATTAGTTATCAAATTAGCAATCATGCCAATGGTGATTCATGGAAGAATGTTTATGTAATCTACAATGCACAAAGCAAACCTATCGATTATAAAATCATAGGTGAATGGCAACTAGCTGTAATCGCCGATAGTTTTGATCAGGAAGGATCCAAAACAATAAGCGAATCTGTTACAGTACCTGCCTTATCGATGTTAATTGCTTTTCAGAAGTAGTCGTTGATCGCAAGGTTAATTTTAAGTAATTTTGAATATCCGTAATATATCATATACTGCAATCGTCAACCTGAACTCGTTTCAGGTTCTCATTATAACTGATTGTTTATTAACGAAATGAGATTCCGAAATAAATTCGGAATGACGCTAAAGAATTACATTATTACATATTACCAATATTCAAAATTTTAATATTTAAAATCACTAATAAGAATGAAAATCTCTTATGTTTTATATAGTGTGTTTACTTTTTTAATTGCTTTTTCCTGCAATCAAAAGAGCAGTGAATTTTCTAAAGAAGACCTGGAAACTCAGGAAGCTTTTATCAAACTCATAGATCTTACGCATAATAATATCAATAAGCAGCATTTAATTGATTCTATTAAAACACTTAAACTACCCACAAAAGACCAGGTAATTAGGTCTTATGAGGGTGGTGGTTATGTTGATAAGCCAATAGAACTTAGCGAAGAAGATCGCAGGATACTATTTTATCATGAGGTAATAGAACTTGGAAGAGCTGAAGCCGATGATTGCTTTTTACCTGCTGTTGACCATAACTTTTCAGTAGCCGATTTTACTTATAATGTAGCGTACTGTATAAAAGAAATCTACCCTAAAATAAAAGATGAACTTTTGGCTAAATTCCCAAAAAGTAGTACGATAAATAATCAGTTATTTGCAGAACTAAACAATTTAGTATCTTCATATGGACTGGAAATGGGATTGGTAAACTTTCATGATGATCAATTTTACTTCATCTTCTTCGATATAAAGAATAAAAAGAAAGTTTATGATATTTTTGATACTGTAGGTATTCAAATAGGTACGTATAATACATTATTCAGAGATTACAGAAGTTAACATAAATCAACTCTTCATGGAAGACACAAAACAAAAAGCGCAAAACGTAATAGATACCTGGAATACGAAAGATCTGGATGCACTACAGAAACTATATGGAGAAGACACTACTTTTTTTGATCCTTTACTCAACGATGATATCAAAGGAAAAACCATTTTGGAATATGCCCAAGGAATTTATGATGCTTTTCCTGATTTAGAAATTGTAATAAAAGGCATAACTACCGCAGATAATTTGGCCATGATCGAATGGGTTCAAAAAGGAACAAATACCGGGGATGTTATGAGAAAACCCGCTACCGGAAGATATGTTGAAATTCCTGCTGTAAGCGTATTTCGTTTTAATGGAACCTCCTTTGTCTCACAACGTGATTATTGGGATCTGAAAAAACTAGTAATCGATTTGTTTCAAGAATAAAAGTAAACGTAAGAATTGATCAAACAATGAAATATGAAGTTATAACAGATGTGCCTCCACAAGCGTCAGAATTACAGAGCCTTTTTAAGCAAACCAGTTGGGCCAAGAACAGAACTGTAGAGCACATTGAACTACTTCTGAAAAACACAAGAAATTATGTGCTAATTAAGGACAAGTCGCGTCTTATAGGATATGGCCGTGCATTGTCTGATGGGCTTTACCGCGCCATATTGGATGATATTGTTGTAGACAAAGATTATCGAAAACAAGGTGTTGGAAACCAAATTGTGCAAGAATTACTGCATCAGCTTACAAATGTAGAACAAGTGTTCTTGAATACTAAGCCAGGTTTAGAAAATTTTTATAACAATCATGGCTTTTCTAAATCCAAAACATTTACCATGAGTTTGGATTAAAAGGCATGATAATGTTTTGACTCCATTGTTTCTTTAAATAACGAAGCCTACTGTAACACTCCAAAAATTCTTTCATCTTTTTAGTATATACAATCCTATAATGATGAAAAATTTACACCTTATTCTTCTGGCAATTATAATAACAGGTTGCAATAATCAAACAGAAACCCTTGAAAAGTCGGAACATTCAGAACTAAAGAGCCCTTCTTATTTTTTTCCATCGAAACGCGCTCAGGTTTTAATGGTAGGGTCTTTCCATTTTGCTTATCCGGGCTTAGATGATTATAAAACATCTGAGGATGACAAAATTGATATTTTAAAAGAACCTAAAAAGTCTGAGCTTACTGACTTAATAGAATACATTAAAAAATTTAAACCAAACAAAATTGCAATAGAGGCCAAACCTTCATGGCAAGCTGGAAAAAAATACCAAGAATATAAAACCGGAAAACATAATAACAAACGCGATGAACGCTATCAGATTGGTATGCGTGTGGCACAAGCTTTTAAACTGGATACACTTTATAGTATAGATGCCCGCTCGCTCCAAAGGGATTTGGCCAAAAAAGATTCGGTTTTAGTAGACTCTTTGTTCGAAAATATCATCTGGGATGCTCCTGATCCTTATTGGGACATGGCTGAAAAATGGTTGAATTATAACGATCAGCTTATCAAAGAGATTCCGTTAATTGACTATTTTAAGTACATGAACAGTCGTGAATACCATCAATATGGATATGGTGTATATCTTTCAGGTTCATTTTCTACTGGTAATGGTCAGGGCGCTGATAGACTATCGATATGGTGGTACAATCGCAATCTACGCATTTTTTCAAAAATTATAAATATCACCGAAAGTGAAGAAGATCGTATTTTGTTGGTTGTAGGAAACGGTCATGCAGCTGTATTACGACAACTCTTTGAATCTTCACCACAATACGATCTTATAGAATTTGACAGTTTGTAACTAGATTATTCCTTTGCTTTTACATCAGAATATTAGTCTTTTACAAAATAAAATGAAAAAGAAAAGGTTATCTATATATCATCCCTCTCTCTGCTAAAGAGAAATAATATGGAAAGAATATCTAGATTAGTAAGTATTGCATTAGTATCAATAGTATTGTTTCATTGTTGTAACAGTGATGATACAACCGACCCAGATCCTGATACTGGAGGAGAACCAGTAGATGCCACCACTACATTAATTAGCACTCTAAGTATCCCTTGGGAATTAACCTGGGGACCAGATAATTTTTTATGGGTCACCGAACGTAGCGGAAAAATAAGTAGGATCAATCCAGATACTGGAGATCAAGATGAAGTACTAGTAATTAGCGAGGTAGAACAAATACAAGAAAGTGGGTTGTTAGGTTTGGTACATCACCCCAACTTCGACACAAATCCTTTTGTTTATGCAGTGTATACTTATGAAGGAACAAGCAGTTTGTTAGAAAAACTAGTTCGTTTTAGTTATAATAACAACACCTTATCAAACGAAACCACTTTGCTTGATGAGATTCCGGCCAATTCAATTCATAATGGCTCACGCCTTATTATAACTGCAGATCAAAAATTATTAATGACAACTGGAGATGCCGGAAATACAAATCTTTCACAAAATACAAATTCTCTTGGCGGCAAGATTTTAAGATTGAATTTGGATGGAAGTGTTCCTAACGATAATCCAATCACAGGAAGTTATATCTATAGCTATGGACATAGAAATCCGCAAGGGTTAACATTACACCCCAACGGTACTATATACAGCTCAGAACATGGGCCAAGCACGGATGATGAGATAAACCGTATCGAAATTGGTAAAAATTATGGCTGGCCAAATGTACGAGGCGTAATAGATACTCCCAATGAAGAAAGTTTTGCCAATACCACGGAGACAGTTGAATCCATTTTTAACTGGACACCTACTATAGCCCCTTCGGATCTTATTTTCTACACAAGTGATCGAATTCCGCAGTGGACTAATAAATTGGTAATGACCGTCTTAAAAGATCAGCAAATCATTGCACTAACTCTTAATAATGATGGTACCGCCATTACTGAAGAAGAAGTCTTTTTTAATGGCGACTTCGGGAGGCTCCGGGATATTGCAGTTTCTCCTACCGGACGTGTATTTATTGCCACCAATGGGAACTCATATGGCGATACCACTAATACACATAGTATTATCGAAATCAATAGGATTGAACAATAAAAAATTCTATCTAACCTAAACATTCTTTTATTTCTATTATTCTCATAATATCTAAAAAGTATATCTTTAGACTTGCAAATTATGGAGATACTAGAAATAAAACAGTTTGATGAGTTATTAGAGGCTTTCGAGAGTCAGAAAGCTGGTCAAAATTTCGTTTACCGTGGGGTTTCAAACTCAAAATACCAACTCATCACCTCATTAGGACGATGTGAATCTGCAATGGGAAAACCTATTGACCGATTAGAGACCAGACTCACCAAATTATTCAAAGAATCGTCGATTCCGTATCTTGAGCATAAACCCAATAACGAATTAGAATGGCTTGCCGTAGCGCAACATTATGGTTTACCAACCCGTCTTTTGGATTGGAGCTATAATCCTTTAGTCTCCACCTACTTTGCAGTAGAAACTAGCCCGGCCAATGATAGTGCTATTTATATACTTTCAGGTTGTTCTACCATCCAGGATCCAGATAAAACGAATCCATACAGGCTGGATAAGGTTTATAAATACAGACCACCCTATATTTCTGCAAGAATCCAGAACCAATCGGGTTTATTTACAGTACATAACACTCCGGACATCCCTTTTGAACACGATAAACTAAAGAAGGTGATCATCCCTAAAGAATTAAAAGCCTCTATCAAAAAGACATTGTTCAAATATGGTGTCAATCAAAGGCTATTATACCCAGGTTTAGAAGGAGTAGCCAGAGATTTAAAGTGGTTAGAAACCAATATGTACTAATCTCAATAGTATATATCACTGTTAAAATCCTGTTTTTCAAAAGATAAACAAAATTTTTATTTGGATAAATTACGGAAAAACCATAATTTAGACCACCCCATTTTTAAAATTGACAACTTATGCACAAAATTACTTTAGAGCATCAATTTAATGCGCAACATCTAGATGATAAGTATAAAGATATCTGGAATCGTGGCATTCACCTCTTCACAGTTAACGATCAAAATCGCGATTTTTACTATAGTATCTTTTATCTCGATATGCTATTTGTTGAAGTTATTTACAATAAACTTACAGGTAATATCATTACTATTAAAAGCTTTTCTGATAAGGCAAAAATGATGTTTTATCTTAGGGAAGATTTTTCGTAGTACCAAGGCAAATATATAACTCGGTATTATTTTCTACGGAACCAAATATTCAGTATTAATCCTGTTATAACCAATAAGGTTCCTATGAGACTAAGAAAGGGATAACTGTCTGCAAACCAAAACACACCCGCAACAATGGTGAAAATGACCTCTACGTACTTAAGAGACACTACCTTATTGGTTGCCTGTGACTGAAAAGCTTTGGTCATAAATAGTTGCCCAAAATATCCAAAAACGCCAAGGCTGAGTAGCAATATCCATTCTTTCCCTACTGGGGTGGTCCAGTTAAATGCTGATAATATAGCACCTATCACCACCGAAATCCACATAAAGTAGTTTACAATCACTACCGGATGGTCACCATGTCCTATTTTATTGATAAGGACATACACCACCCCACTAAAAAGTGCAGAACCCAATACCAATATCAAACCGAAGGAATTGATATTATGATCAAAACCTTTAATCATTACTACCCCGCCAAAAGCCATCAAAAAAAACAACCACTGTATAGGTTTTACACGTTCTCTAAGAAAAAAAACAGCCAGGATTGTAGCAAAAATTGGTGAAATGTATCGTAGGGAAACGGCAGAGCCAATCGGTAAATAATTTACAGACATAAAAAACAATCCCATCGAGGTAACTCCGGCTAATCCCCTGTAAATCAATAACTTTTTCTGATTGCCAAGTATAGAGATTTTATGATATAACAAATAACTCATGGTAAAAAACAATGAACCTACGGCTCTGAAAAAAACCAATTGACCACCTCCAAAATGAGCTAGATATTTAACAAGCAAATTCATTGCGGTAAAAGATACGGCACTTAGCAGCATGAAGTATATCGCTTTTTTCATGTAGTATGATATGAGTAATCAGAGGTTTAACCTAAATGCTCTGGATAATTGATGTGCTTGTTCCTTAGAAATCCCGGCTTTATTTGCATATTGACCCCAGTTTGATACCGTTGCTGTTACTTGTTGTATAGCCTCTTTATGATTTTTATAACTGATCTTCTCTCCTACTTCAATTAGATCTTGTAAAACAAAATTATCCCTTTTGCCATTTACAGACATCTGGTGCATACTGGTCCAGATACCTGCAGGATTATAGGAATACGTCACATCGTAGGCTGGCGAAAGTTTCCAAACTCCTTGTTTATTCATTAAAAAAGAAATGTTTTTGGTATGATCATCCTGATTACGGGCAATAACATTAAAAACCATTCTTTTATAAAGCTTTATAGCATCGGTATGTGGTAATCGTAGTTGTCGCATAACTTCAAATGCATTTTCGTATGAGAAAGCTCCTGGGGATTTATAATCAAAATGTGCCAGCGAACATAATGTTTGCATATGAACTTTTTGATTGTCTCCTATGCGATCAAAACGTTTGGTCATAAAATGTGCTCGATCATGTTCTTCAAAAAGTAAAGATTTTTCCATAGATATGCCACAGTCGAGTGCCATCAGATAGTAGGCATACTCAATTCTACCGTATCCTCTGGGATCTCCTAATGAGGTATCACTTACACCATCAAACTTAAAGATATAATGTTCAAACCCTTTGGGGGTTTTGGCCTGTCCCGATCGTATCTCATTAGTTTCTGAATTGTAGGCTATAATTGCTTTGGCTCGTTGACCTCCTGCAGACGTTCCTACCTTGATCAGTTCGTTAAGATGTTCTGTTTCTGAAAGGTTGAGTTGAAGCTTTTCTCGAGTATTGAGTATCCTTTCGGCCAGCTCGGCTAATTTATCCACTTCGAGAGCTGTGGTTTGCTTATGTTCAATATCTTTTGCAGGTTGAAACTCTAGCGCTCCCATTCCTCTGGATCCGATATAGCACAAGCGATCCAAAGGTGTAAATTCTGATTTAGGAATATTATTGAGAACTAACCATTGATCAATCAGTCGATTTCCAAAATCATCTGGCAACACATCAGATAGCATTCCGGGTAAGCCTTTATAGGTATCCTGATTAAGGTTAGGAAAACTATATATTTTTCTAGCCGAAGATCGTATGGGCATATGTATTGGTGAAACATCAAGGTTTTTATTAAGAAAAGAGGGGAAAAATTCGAAAGAAGCAAAATTTCTAACCTTGTCCCAACTCAATGCTCCTAACTCATCCCCCCAAAGGGTAATTTTGATAACATCTACCATATTGGATCTTCATTTTTGTTTTTTGAACTACGTGATGCACGTTCACGCTCTTTTCCTTTAAGTTTTAAAAGCTCTATCGGGCTTATTCCTGGAGCTGGAAAAAGAGCATTTAGTGCATCCAGATCACCAAATGCACGTAAAATTTGAATAAACGTGAACAAAGTCGTCGTTTTTCCGGATTCAAAATTCTTAATCGTCTGTACATGCACACCTGCCCGTTTTGAAAGCTCTTCCTGGGTGATGTTTAAATTAAGTCGTCGTTGCCTCACCCTCTGGGTAAGTTCTAACAACACTTGTTCATCTGTAAGATTATTAAAATCCATAACTATAAAAATATTATGTATAATATAATATACTTTAATAAAAAAATTTAAACATATAGTATATTTATTTATACTTTATTTAATATATAATATAAAAATAGGTAAAGTCTATCTATTTATACGTTAAAATTAAATTAAATTAATCAAAGTATAATTATATATACTTAATTAATTAAAAACTAACAAAAAACTAAACTACTCTGCACTCAAAATGCAGAGGTTTGGATACGCAATACATTACCTTTTTGATATTTGCTAAAAGTTATTAGGTTACCAGAGTATCAGCGACCGACACTTATAAATAACTTTTGACGAATAATGAATAATGCAATTGAAAAATAGATGTTTTCGTAGTTCTAAAGTGCTGTAATAAAATTGCAGGGTTTTAAACCCAAATATGGGATCAATATAAACAAACTAATAGTTTAAATAGCATTATATAAAAAATTGATTTACGATTTTTTATATTTTAATTTGGTATCGAAAAAACTAGATTATCTATTCATTAACAAAAAAACTTTAGGCACTCATTGCTGTGGATTGGCATGATAATAGCATTTGTCTAAATATATTTTATTACTTTAGTTTTTTAAACCCCCAATCAAACTTATGAAAAAGCTGTTTCCCCTATTACTGCTTTTTTTAGCACAAACTATCTGTTCACAGACATATACTGTACTTGATTCTGTACAAAAATCTCCTATATCCTATGCTACTATTTCTTTTGGTAATGGAAATGGAACTTTTGCAGATAGTGATGGTAATTTTAGATTTTCTAAAAAATGGTATCCTGATATAGACTCATTATATATCTCTGCATTGGGTCATAAAGAAAAGACACTAGCCACCATATCACTACCCAAACAAATACTACTTGTTCAGGATGTTGCAGAGCTAAAAGAAGTGGTGATTACTGCAGAAAAGAAAAGAAGATATAAAACAAAGAAGTTACCTTCAGAAGTACACAATGACTATTTTAATTGTTGGCTGCCTACTGTAGAATCAGAGATTGCGGTTTTTTTTCCTAAAAGCTCTGAAAAACCCACAAAAATCGCTTCAGTGTATTTACCTGTTAAGGTTGAATCCTCAAATAGAAATGCCTCAAAAGACCAGTCATTTTCTACCCTGTTTAAGATGCAGTTCTACAATAATGATAACGGTTACCCCGGAAAGCGCTTACCTTATGAAGATATAATATTTAATATCAATAATAAGGACAAACCTAATTTTGAACTGAACGTTTCAGAATATAAAATTTATATCCCGAAAAAGGGTGTTTTCATTTCTATACAAGTGCTGGGATATGCCGATAAAGATGGGAAACTTCAGCAGGCAAAGAAATATCATGAAGTAGAAACCAGAAAGGGTATTATAAAAGTTTCCACTACTTTTAGACCTTTATTACCATTTACAGATAGAATTAATGGCTACAAGACTTTTACCCGCAGAATCTTTTATAAAAACAGAACCTGGCAACGTTTTGATCGAGAATATAGTAAAAATAATAACTTGATAAAGAATAACAATACTAATTACGGTATGGGATTGAAACTATATGTGTATGAAGAGTAGTTTACAATATCAAACCTATTCTAAAAACGACCGCCGCTTTGTATTAAACTGCACCGCCGCTTCGTGTATCGTTTTACGCTCAATTTTGTTCTCGGCATAATCAACCGCATCAGAAATAGTGAGGTAATAATGTTCTGCACCTAACTTGTCTGTAAAACCTGATCGTTTAAGAAAATCTCTTACAGGACCAATAGTCCCAACCATTAATAATTGGACCCTTTGATCTTCTAAATACTGGTGAATATCTTCCAGAACATGCAAACCGGTACTGTCGATATCATGCATATTGGTATTATCCAGGATCAAGAACTTTGGAAGTTGTTCACGGTTCGATACATATTCTTGTATGGTGTCTTTGAAGTAGCTTGCATTACCAAAATATAGCTGATTATCAAATCTAATGATTAAATATTCTGTTGATTGAACAGCATCCGGAAACCTATTGATGTTTCGATAATATGAGGTGCCCGGGATGTTAACCAACTCTGCAATATGCGGACGAGCACTATAATACTGAAGAAACACAAATGAAAGAATAACACCAATAAATATCCCATTTTCTACACCAAAAACTAAAGTCCCTAAAAAAGTAATAATCATAACAACAAAATCTCTTCTTCTAAGCTTAAAAAGGTACTTAGCCTCACTATAGTTAATCAACCCAAATACAGACACTAATATAATTGCAGCCAAAGTGGCTTTTGGGATGTAATAAAAAAAGGAAGTGAGAAATAATAATGATAATATTACCATTATAGCCGTTATGATTGATGATATAGTAGTCTTCCCTCCTGCTTCGTCATTAATTGCGGTTCGACTATAGCTCCCCGAAGAAGGTACCGCCTGAAAAAATGCCCCTATTACCTTGGCTATTCCTAAAGCAAATAATTCTTGATTTGGTCGAATCACATGATCACGATTTTTCATTTCCATTGATTTTGCAATACCAATACTACCCACATACCCAATAAAAGTTACGGTAAGAACAGATGGAATAAGAGCAACCATGGTATCATAATTCGTTTCAGGAATCATAAAAGAGGGCAGTCCTTTTGGGACTTCTTCAATAACCGCAATGCCTTTTTCATTCAGTTTCAACAAATACGTAGTTATAGTTGTAAGCACAAGGACTGTTAATGCCCCGGGAAAAGATCTTTTCCATTTCTTTAAAAAAACAATTGCCACAATAGAGAACAAACAAATCCCCAAAGTGATCCAGTTCGTCTCTAAAAAATGACTTAACGCATACCATACCGTTTGATGTGTATAAGTAAAAGCCGGGATATCAAATCCCAGGCTCTCTTTTAATTGAGAAACAATAATAATAATGGCCGCAGCAGAAATAAAACCAGAAATTACAGGTTGCGAAATCAAATTCACCAAAAAGCCCATCTGCAAAATGCTCATCAAAATCTGTAATACACCAATAAGAAGACTGGCAAATAAAACGAGTGCTATAAACTTATCTGTAAAAGGCTCCGCAAGTTGACTTACTCCACTCATTACCAAAATAGCTGTAACCGCAACGGGACCGATGCTCAATTGCCTCGAAGTTCCAAAAAAGGCATACAAAACCAAAGGCACCAGGCATGCATACAACCCATAAATAGGAGGTACTCCCATCAAGAGTGCATAAGCAATGGCCTGCGGAATTAGTATTACTCCTACAGTTATTCCCGCAACGACATCTTTTTTAAAAACAGACCTGGTGTACTCTTTACCAGTAAAGAGTTGAAAAATCGGAAGTATTTTGTGTAATGTTTTAACTTTGCTAAACTTTTGGTTGATCACGTAAAGCTACAACAGTTGATAATTAATGCCAAAAGAATTTCTAATTCATGAGATCATTTCAATGTTTTACCTATTTTTGAAGACAAATCATTCCATTTTTTAATACTTTCCAACCTTATATTGGCTTAATGAACGAAACATTACTTCTTCTACTTCTTGCGGTTATTGGATTCGTTGCAGGTGTCATTAATACCATGGCAGGCGGTGGCTCGTTACTTACGTTACCCATGCTAATTTTTATGGGGTTACCCCCTGCAGTTGCCAACGGCACAAATCGTATTGGGATACTGATCCAAAGCATTACCTCGATAGCAGGTTTTAAAAGCAAAGGAATTCAACCCTCTTCCTTTGGATTATATTTAGGTATTTCGGCATTGATTGGATCTATTATCGGAGCCCAAATTGCAGTAGATATCAAAGGAGAAACTTTCAACAAAATTTTGGCCATTGTTATGGTTATCATTGTATTTTTCATGGTATTTAAACCTAAAATAAAGCTCGAAGACTTAATCGAAAGAACTTCTGGCAAGTATTTATGGCTATCAATACTTGCATTTTTCTTCATTGGGATATATGGTGGTTTTATTCAGGCTGGGGTTGGAATATTCATTTTATTAGCATTGACTTCGATAAACTACATAAACCTAGTTGCTTCTAATGCTGTAAAAGTACTTGTAGTGTTTATTTATACCATCGCTGCACTGGCAATTTTTGCCTATAATCAACAAATAGATTACCTGTATGGTTTTATTCTCGCCTTAGGAAATGCTACAGGAGGATGGATCGCAAGTAGATGGGCGGTAAAAAAAGGAGATGGTTTGGTAAAGGTGTTTTTGATTATTATGGTTATAGCTATGGCGGTCAAATTATGGTTAGACAGTTAAAACAAAGTGTAAACTCCATATAACAATACCATCTATTTAAACGATTATTCTTATCTTTCTACTGCTAACACACACATAAATTATCTTAAAATGAAACTTTATATTCCAAGTTTATTTCTAATTTGCTTACTAGTAGCAAATTGTAAATCACAAAAAAAAGAAGATTCCGAAGTAATTAACGAAACGGTAGAAGAAAACGTTCAAGAAGTCCCCGAAAAGAAGGAAGATAATATTGTTATCGATCCAATTGGTCATGCCTCTGCTATCATACAATGGAAACAAAAAATCATTTATATTGATCCTAATGGCGGCTCAAAGGCTTTTACAAACAAAAAACCAGCCAATATTGTTCTTATCACAGATATTCATGGAGATCATATGAATATTGACACACTAGATAGTTTAAATCTTGCAAAAGCTGAAATTGTAGTCCCGCAAGCCGTTGCAGAGAAACTCCCTGCAAGCTATACCGAGCGTCTTGTGATTATAAATAACGGTGAAATAAAAGAAGTTCAAGGAATACCTATTGAAGCAATTCCTATGTATAACCTTCGTGAGGAAGCTCTAAAATTTCATAAGAAAGGAAGAGGAAACGGATATGTGATTACCTTAGGAAAGGAACGTGTTTATTTTTCTGGAGATACAGAAGATATTCCTGAAATGAGGGCTTTAAAATACATAGATAAAGCATTTGTATGCATGAATCTCCCATATACCATGCCTGTAGAAAGTGCCGCAGATGCAGTACTCGAATTTAAACCAAAACAGGTATACCCTTACCATTATAGAGGGACCAATGGGTTGAGCGACGTAGATAAATTTAAACAGCTTGTTTCTAAAGATACCGCTATTGAAGTGGTGCAACTAGATTGGTACTCAAAATAATTCTTATAACGATTACAAAATTGTACGACTTAATCTATCTAATTGAATTAAAAAAGCATATAACATTTTCTTGCTATATGCTTTTCTTATCAAATAATTATATCTTTTTTACACGAACAGCAATCATTCCTTTAGGTCCTTTTTCAAGCTCAAAGGAAACTTTGTCATTTTCTACAACTTCTTGCATTAATCCATTAACATGAACAAAATAACGTTCTTGAGTCTCTTCATCATTAATAAATCCATATCCTTTTGAATCATTATAAAAGGCAACCTTACCTTTTCTAACAGGATCAAAAGGTATTTTTTCACTTTTTGGAACGCCTATTTCAATATTTTCTGCTTTAATTTTTTTCTTTTTTGAAGGATCTGGCGGAGTATCAGTAGGAAAACCATTTTCATCAACATAAGCGATCATACTATCCAAACCGCTTCCTTTATTAGAATTTGCTTTACGCTCTTCTTTCTTTTTTTGTTTTTCTTCCCGTTTTTTTTGCTTCTTCTTCTCTTTTTCTATTTTACTAAATGTCTGTTGTGATTTTGCCATTCGCCTTTATATATATTAAACTTATTTTAATGATTGTCATCGAAATACTAAACGAATGATAGGGAAAAGGCAATTTGTGAGATTGATTTACCGAATAATTTACCTAGCTGTTGCAATAACAGTAACAGTTGTATTTTTAGGGTGAAGTGATCTAAACCTTTTTCAATTCACTATAAAAAACCACTGAAATCTTTACAAAGATAAGTCTTCCATTTTGATTTTTAAAGTTGCTTTGCAAATTGATCATTTTTTAGTAAATCCGTAATTTCGTCAAAATAAAGTGTTGATATATCAATTTAAATGAAAACTATTTCTGAAAAGCAACGGCTACACAGGCATTTTGCCATTTATAAACCCTATGGTTATCTGAGTCAGTTTGTTAACAACGGGCAAAAACAAAATACAAAAAAATTATTAGGAGCGTTGTATAATTTCCCAACAGGAACCATGGCTATTGGTAGATTGGATGAAAAATCTGAAGGATTGTTGCTTTTAACAACAAATGGCAAAGTAAGTAATCATATTTGTAGTGATAAGATAGAAAAAGAGTATTATGCCCAAGTTGATGGAGATATTACACAGGAAGCTATAAAAAGATTAGCAAAAGGAGTAGAAATTGGTTTTGATGGAAAAAAATATACCACTGCACCTTGTAAAGTCTTTAAATTATCTAATATTCCAAAACTTCCCGAACGATCAAAAAAGATACGAGATGATAGGCATGGTCCTACCAGTTGGGTCTCAATTACATTGCAAGAAGGAAAATTCCGTCAGGTACGTAAGATGACTTCGGCAGTTTGTTTTCCTACACTTAGGCTAGTTAGGATACGAGTGGGTAATATTTACATAAACGCTATGGAAAATGGAGAGGTCATAGAGCTTAATGAAATATAAAAAAATATTAATGTCTGGTAAAGATTCCAGATCGTCGTTGCTTCAAAAAACAAGAGCCTAATTCATGTTGAAAACAGAATGTTCTTAGAAAAGTGAAAAATCAACCTCACAACTGATTAAAACCCTGAAATCTCCCTATTTTATAAAGATATCCTGCCAATTGTATATGTAGAAAAATGTATTGCTTAATCAAAAAGCTGGAGTATTTTGTTCTTTAAGCTGTTGATTTGAGATCTCTTTATAGCATGATTTACAGTAAATGTAAGTGCTATCTTTTTAAAAGATAATGTAGAAAATGTAATATGAACGTTTGCACTTTTGTATTTAGAATTCACCAATCTGTTTTTTCCTTGTTTTTCTAGATATCTATCTCCAGAGACTTCCGTAGTATCCTCAATAATCAACCCTTGTACATGCGCAGCCTTTTGGTTAAAAACCAATATAGGTAGGTCATACACTTCGATATACTGTTCGAACCGTTTATCCATTTCGGGAAGTACTTCTTTTAACTTTTCTTCAAAAGGTACATTTGCCTTTTCAAAATAATCGGAAACGTAGTTGGCATTGTCTTTAATATTAGGAGGTGTAGCAACATTAACCATCATACCAGAAGAATAGTAGATATGACAGTATTTGGATGTACCCCTTGCTCCTGCTTCACCGCTCATATACTATTCGTTTAATAACTTTTGAAATTCTTCTAGATACTTCCCCACATGATATCCATCGGCCAAGCCGTGATGTACGTGTACTGATACTGGTAAATTAAGTTTGCCTTCAACCTTTGTATACTTTCCAAAAGAAATTTTAGGTACGCTATCTTTAAATTGAAAATGTCTTGCGTGTGACAGTCCGGTAAAATTGTACCAGGGAATAGAAGAATAATGAACTGTATCTATACGTTTGGCGTTATCAGTATGCCTCAATCCGGCACTGTTTTTGACGGATTCTATCTCTTTTTTAGATTCTGAAACAAACGTTTCAAAATCATCGTAACACTCCATAAATGCAAACCCGAAGGTATTATCTTCTCGTCCTACGGTAGGCGATGCATGAATTTTATTATACAAATAAACGCCATCATTCTCGATTCGATATCTAAAAGCCTCTATACTATTTGCCGCTAATAATGACTTATGCAAATAGAATAGAAAATAAGGATATCCCAAATCTTTTATCTTTTGATACCCTTTTGTAAAATCTACCGTAGTGGTTATCCCAAAAAAAGGTTCATCAAAGCCCCCAAAGAACTCAAAATGTTCTTTTCGGTTCCAGCTATCTAAGTCTAATTTGGTTTTCATTAGTTATAACACTTCTAAAAGCTCGCTTGCTCTGGTAAAACTTCTGAAATTAGGGTGATTGATTTCGTCATCGACCATTTCGTGAGCCCAGGTGGTGTGAAATGGAATATGAAAAGCATGTGCGCCTATATTAAGTACAGGAAGGATATCTGATTTCAAAGAATTACCTACCATCAAAAATTCATTTTCGATAACATCTAAGTGTTTTACCAGCTTCTTGTAATGCTTTTCTGTTTTATCCGATACAATCTCTATATGATGAAAATGTCTTTCTAAACCAGACTTGATCAATTTTCGCTCCTGATCCAATAAATCACCTTTGGTAGCCATTACCAGCCTATATCGTTTAGAAAGCTCTTCTAGCGTACTATCTATACCGTCAATAAGTTCTATAGGTTCTTGAAGCATTTGCTTCCCTTTTTCGATCAATTTTTCGACTAATCCAATTTTCATATCTCCATTAGAAATAGTAATAGCTGCTTCGATCAAAGAAAGTGTAAAGGGTTTGATCCCATATCCATATAATGGTAAGTTCTTCATTTCAACATCAAAAAGTAACTTGCTTGCTTCTTCATGTGACATATAATCCTCAAGAAGATCACATAATTCTTCTTCTGCCCTTCTAAATATAGTTTCATTTACCCAAAGGGTATCATCGGCGTCAAAAGCAATTACTTTGATATTTTTTAATGGCATTCTACACTAGTTTTTGAGTATGTGAGTATTTTGAGTATTTGAGAAAACTTTAATTGTATAAACAGCTCACCTCTAACAGCAAAGTGTCCTCAACCACGCACTCACAAATTACTATCTAACTAACTTCTTATACTTAATTCGTTTTGGCATCAAATCACCACCCAAACGTTTCTTTTTATTTTCTTCATAATCAGAGAAACTACCTTCAAAGAAATATACCTGGGAGTCTCCTTCAAAAGCCAAAATATGGGTACAGATACGATCCAGGAACCAACGATCGTGAGAAATCACCACAGCACATCCTGCAAAGTTCTCCAGCCCTTCTTCTAAAGCTCTTAATGTATTGACATCTAAATCATTAGTAGGTTCATCTAAAAGCAATACATTACCTTCTTCTTTTAAGGTCATGGCTAAGTGTAAGCGGTTACGTTCACCCCCAGAAAGTGTTGATACTTTTTTATTTTGTTCGCTTCCTCCAAAATTAAAACGACTTAAATATGCTCTAGAATTAACTTCCTTACCTCCCATCATCACCAAATCCTGTTCGTCACTAAAATTTTGCCAAATAGATTTATCTGGGTCAATATTAGAATGCGCTTGGTCTACGTAAGCTATTTTGGCCGTTTCTCCGACAGAAAAATTTCCCTTATCTGGAGTTTCCTCTCCCATAATCATTTTAAAGATTGTAGTTTTTCCTGCTCCATTGGGACCAATAATCCCTACAATTCCCGCTTGAGGAAGTTTAAAGTTAAGATCTTCATACAGAAGTTTATCTCCGTATGCTTTGCTAATCCCAGATGCTTCTAATACATTAGTACCTAGACGTGGACCGTTAGGAATATAAATTTCGAGTTTTTCATCAAGCTGTTTTTGATCCTGACTCATCAATTTATCATAATTCTTTAAACGTGCTTTTTGTTTAGTCTGTCTTCCTTTGGCGCCTTGGCGCACCCATTCTAACTCTCTTTCTAAAGTTTTCTGACGTTTAGATGCCGATTTGCTTTCTTGCGCTAATCGTTTAGATTTTTGGTCTAACCAAGAAGAATAATTTCCTTTCCATGGTATTCCTTCCCCTCTATCCAATTCTAATATCCAACCCGCAACATTATCTAAGAAATATCTATCATGTGTTACAGCAATAACAGTTCCTTTGTATTGTGCCAAATGATGCTCTAACCAGTGTACAGATTCTGCATCCAAATGGTTAGTTGGCTCATCTAATAATAATACATCTGGTTCTTGTAGTAATAAACGACAAAGAGCTACTCTTCTTTTCTCTCCTCCAGATAATACTCCGATTTTTTTATCCGAATCTGGTGTTCTAAGTGCGTCCATTGCTATTTCTAGCTTGGTATCAAGTTCCCACGCATTGCTAGCATCAATCTGGTCTTGTAAGACTGCCTGCTTATCCATAAGCTTCTGCATTTTATCTGCATCGCTATACACTTCTTCTAGACCAAACATATCATTGATCTTATTGTATTCATCCAAAATAGCAACAGTCTCGGCTACACCTTCTTTAACAACTTCTAACACTGTTTTTTCTGGATCCAATTGCGGTTCTTGCTCTAATATTCCGACGGTATACCCTGGAGAGAATACTATATCTCCCTGGTAGTTTTTATCAACACCGGCTATGATTTTAAGCAATGTAGATTTACCCGAACCATTAAGTCCCAGAATTCCTATTTTGGCACCATAGAAAAAACTTAAATATATATTTTTGAGTACTGGAGTATTCGCACTTTTGTAGGTTTTTGTTACCCCGGACATTGAGAATATGACCTTTTTATCGTCTGACATAAGCCCTTAAATTATTTGATTTTGAAATATTATCTTGAAGATTACACTCTTCCTTTTAACGCATTAAACACCCATGCATTTGCTAGAAAACCAAACCCAACAGCTGCAAAGCCCCATCCAGAAACATCTCTGTATCTAAATGCTCCTAAAGCGATCAGTCCTAACCCTGCAAGTATCATTATAAATGTTGCCCAGGCTAGCACTGTATTTTTATTCATTCCCATAAATTGTTATTTAGTTATCATAATAACTATAGCACCTATAGTTAAGATGCAAATATCGGTATTTTATCGTCAAAAAATTAGTTTTTACAGCGTTGTTATGCTATTAAAATATCTTAGCAATTGTTTTACAGTGAGTTAAAAATTAACTTTTCATAAAAAAAACAGATACCCAAATATCGAGTATCTGTTCTAAAAATCTATCTTAAATACAATAGTAATTACTATAATAATAAGATTAGTTTATAAATGATCACATTGAAGTCATTTATTATTAACACCTGTTTCTACAAACCATAAGGGTTTCAAAACAATCAGCGTTGCTATATCCATCTTCCCGACAATCTGCAAAGTCTTGTCTACATTCTAGCAAACAGCTATTAATTCTGCCTCCGTTAACATTGGCCTGTTCTTTCTTTTGCAATGTGTTAACACTGCTTAGCTCTAAAATTTTTTTTAACATAATTAATGATTTTAAGTTATTGATTTTTTCAATGAACTCATCTTGACTTTTTGTGTTTAACCGAAAATGAGCTAAAATTTAACCAAATAAGGCACTTTTTGAAAGTCATAGCAGCGCTACGGGTAAGAAAAGTAACGAAATATGGGTGAATTTTAGTCATTTTTTAGGAAATAGAAAAAGTCAAGATGAGTTCAATGTTAAAGGTGCAAAAACAGCATGCCAGTTACAAACAATTACTATTGATATTTATAAATTTAAACATCTTTTCTTCTTTAGATGAATTAATATTATTAATTACCATTTCAAAATACCACACATAAAACTCTCTTTTTGTATTTTCGTGCAAACATTACACACAAATGGATATAAACTTCAATAAAAACGAAGATCACAATAAACTCTTGGTATCTGAATTGAAGCAGAAACTGGCCAGGGTGAAATTAGGAGGCGGCGAAAAAAGAATTCAAAAACTACATGCAAAGGGCAAAATGACTGCCCGAGAAAGAATCGATTATTTATTAGACAAAAATTCAAAAAATATTGAGATCGCTGCTTTTGCCGGTGAAGGTATGTACGAAGAACATGGTGGATGTCCTAGCGGGGGTGTTGTAGTAAAAATTGGGTATGTAAGTGGTAAACAATGTATTGTAGTAGCCAATGATGCGACGGTCAAAGCCGGAGCATGGTTTCCGATTACTGGGAAGAAAAACCTAAGAGCTCAAGAGCTTTCTATAGAGAATAAACTTCCAATCATTTATCTGGTGGATAGTGCCGGGGTATATTTACCAATGCAGGATGAGATTTTTCCTGACAAAGAACACTTTGGTAGAATTTTTCGTAACAACGCCGTAATGAGCAGTATGGGAATTACACAAATATCCGCTGTGATGGGAAGTTGTGTTGCTGGCGGAGCCTACCTTCCAATTATGAGTGACGAAGCCCTAATTGTTGATAAAACCGGTAGTATTTTCCTGGCTGGAAGTTACTTGGTAAAAGCAGCTATAGGAGAAACCATTGACAATGAAACTCTTGGGGGAGCTACCACCCATTGCGAAATATCAGGAGTTACCGATTATAAGGCCAAAGATGATAAGGACGCTTTGGACACCATTAAAAACATCATGTCAAAAATTGGCGATTTTGAGAAAGCCGGGTTTAACAGAATTAAGTCTTCTAAGCCTAAAGAAAATCCAGAAGAAATTTATGGGATTCTTCCTAAAGCTCGGAATGAGCAATATGATATGATGGAAGTTATCAAACGGCTGGTCGATAATTCTGATTTTGAAGAATACAAAGCAGGTTACGGCCAAACAATTCTTACAGGTTATGCCCGTATCGATGGTTGGGCAGTTGGAATAGTGGCCAATCAACGAAAGATTGTGAAAACTAAAAAAGGTGAAATGCAATTTGGCGGAGTGATCTATTCTGATTCCGCAGATAAGGCAACGCGGTTTATTGCCAATTGTAATCAAAAGAAAATTCCTCTAGTGTTTCTACAAGATGTAACAGGGTTTATGGTCGGAAGTAAAAGTGAACATGGTGGTATTATAAAAGATGGAGCCAAGATGGTTAATGCCGTAAGTAATAGTGTAGTGCCTAAGTTTACCATTGTGATCGGGAATTCTTATGGCGCCGGCAACTATGCCATGTGCGGCAAAGCATATGATCCGAGACTAATTTATGCCTGGCCAAGTGCCGAACTGGCTGTTATGGGTGGTGCGCAGGCGGCAAAAGTGTTACTTCAGATAGAAACCGCTTCTATGAAAAATAAAGGAGAAAAATTATCAGAAGAAGATGAAAAAGCTCTTTATAACAAGATTAAGGCAAGGTATGATAGACAAATCTCTCCGTATTATGCTGCAGCTCGGATTTGGACTGACGGCATTATTGATCCTCTCGAGACCAGAAAGGTGATCTCTATGGGTATCGAAGCAGCGAATCACTCCCCCATCGAAAAGAAGTTTAACTTAGGGGTTATCCAGGCATAATATTACATAAATGAAAATCTTTCAGATTATTTTAACTACTGCGTTCGTGGTTGCTTTTTCAACTTTGAATGCACAATCTACTATCGAGAAGGCCAAAGAAATTGAGAAAGACCTACAGCGTTCTAAAGAATTAATGCAAAGAAACATAGACAGTGCGCTGTTTTATGCCAATGAAGCATTGATTCAATCCAAGTCCGCTACAAATGACACACTTTTGGCAAAGTCTCATTTACAAAAAAGTAGCGTGCTTATCTTTAAGAAAGGGTTTGCTGAAGCTGATTCTCTTCTTCAACACAATCTTACCAAACAACTACCAGAACATCTTAAAGGCCAAACATTGCATAATCTAGGTACCATTCAGTACTATAAGCAGGATTTTCAAAAAGCCTTAGATATTTATCTTCAAGCAGCAAAAGTGCTCGAAAAAGCTAAAAACTCAAAACAATTGGTAAATACGTATACCAATATTGGATCGATAAACGCTTCGCTGAAGAATTTTAAAAATGCGCAATTATACCTTGAGAGAGCACTTCCGTTAAGTGATTTCAATGAAATTCTGCGATTACAGATTCTTGTAAATCTTAGTAATATTTACAGGGAACAGAAGCTGTATAAAAAATACACAAACAACATTTTTGAAGCAGAAGAATTGGCAAAAAAATACAATGCGAAGAATATACTTTCGGTAATTTATAACAATTTGTCTGATTATTATACTGAAGAAGGTTCAGACTATAATAAAGCTTTGGATTACGGTAAAAAAGCGATTTCTTTGAAAAAAGAGTTAAATCAATACCCTACCCTTAATGTATCCTATAATAATGTAGGTCATTCTTATCTTAAAAAAGGAGAATATCGTAGGGCTATCACTTATCTGGACAGCGCTATTCCTGGCGCACAGGGAATTTTAAAAACATATATTTATAATAATCTAAAGGAGTCTTATGCTGGGTTGAATAATTATAAAAATGCCATGCGATACGCCGATTTAAAGGATAGTCACAAAGACTCTATTACTGAAGCAAAACAAAGAGAAAAAGTCGCAGAATTAACCGAAAAATTCGAGTCAGAAAAAAAGCAACAACAAATTGATGTTTTGGATGCTCAAAATGAGGTGCAAGCACTAACCATTTCGCAGCAAAAGTATCTACTAATTGTTTTGGTAGCCTTTGGATTACTGTTTTTGATTTTGGGTTATTTTGGGTTTAGAAATTATAAAACCAAACAACAACTCGACACTGTTTTACTAAAGCAAAAACTAAGAAAAACACAGCTTAACCCCCATTTTCTATTCAATGCGTTACAAAGTATCCAGAATTTTGTTCATAAAAATGATAAAGAAAAATCAAGCGCTTACCTTACCAGTTACTCCAAACTGATTAGATTGATCCTTGAAAAATCTGATGAGAATTTTATTAGCGTTGCTGATGATCAGCTTGCTTTGGAGTCCTATCTTAATTTACAACAACTTACTCATAACAACTCTTTTTCGTATCAGATTACTGTCGAAGAAAATGTAGACGACGATTTTGACCTACTCCCCTCTCTTATTACGCAACCTTTTGTCGAAAATGCTGTTTTACACGGAATAAAAAACATTGAAGAAGGTTTCATTACCGTTGTATATCGAAAAGAAAACGGTAGGCTTTATGTTTCGATCAAAGACAACGGAAAAGGTTTTGAAACCCAAACAGAAGAGTCCAAAAAACTTCATAAATCGATGAGTATGGGGATTATCAAAGAGCAATTAAAAAACCTGAGTAAAACATCAAATGGGTTTAGTGCGGATATTTCGGTTAATACTTCGGGTATAGGCACAGAAATTACCTTACAATTCACAGCTGCATAAATAAATGTATACTATCTTTATGGTATGAGTGCAATTTCTTGTTTTATCGTTGAAGACGATCCACAGGCATACGAGTATGCCTCTTCTATTGTAAAAGAACATGGGGATATTGATCTTTTAGGTAATTCTGACTCAATTCAAGAAGCTGCAGATCTTGTTAAAAAACTTCAACCCGATTTCATCATTCTGGATGTATTTCTTACCGATGGTGACGCTTTCGAGTTTTTAGGTATGTTCGATAAGATCGATTTCAAAATCATATTTACCACTTCATTTGCCAAATATGCGTTGGATGCTTTCAAATTTAGTGCATTAGATTACCTTTTAAAACCTTATGCTAAGCAAGAATTGATTAGTGCCCTTGATAAAGTTTCAGAAGATATCCATAAAGAAAATTATCAACTTCAATTACAAACTTTGCTTCAAAACCTAAATAATAAAAAAACTTCAAAAAAAATAGTGTTGAAAAATGCAGACGCGATGCACGTTGTCAAAACAGAAGATATCTTGTATGCCAAAGCAGATAATAATTACACTACTTTTCTACTAACCAACAACAAAGAAATACTGGTATCTAAACCATTAAAATCTTTTGATGAAAAGTTGACGCCTCATAATTTTTTTCGTGTTCATCAAAGTTTTCTGATTAACCTTTCTCATGTTTCCTCATTCAATAAACGTACAGAAGAGGTACTTCTTAATGAAACACATACTATCCCTGTTGCGCAAAGCAGAAAGAGAAATTTGATTGATTTTATTGAACAACAACTTTAAATTCTCTTTAAATTCCTCATAATACTAAAAAAAGTATATCGAATTCTCATTTATAAAAATTCTCTTTATGAATAGGGCTACCTTAGTTCGTAGAACTAATTTTCACATTGAATATCCGTAATGTATCATATACCATAATCGTCAACCTGAACTCGTTTCAGGTTCTCATTATATCTGATTGTTTATGAACGAAATGAGATTCTGAAATAAACCTGCCTACCTGCGGTAATGCAGGCAGGTTCGGAATGACGCTAAAGAATTACATTATTACATAGTACGGATAATCATATTTTTATATTAAGAAACAGCAAAAACAATGAAAAAAGCATTTTTAGTATTACTATCTATCACTTTATTCCTTTCCTGCGGAAAGGACAAGAAAAAAGATAAAGAACCTGGATTATTTGAAGCCATTGAAGGTATTTCAGATCTAAATAAAATGGTAGAAGAGGCAGAAGAAATTGAGGAAGAAAGTGATAAACTTTTAAAAGCAACCCCTATCTCTAATGAAGAATTGAAAGCCTTTCTTCCGGAAACCCTTGCTGGGTTTCCAAGAAAAAAATTCTCTGTAGGTAATCAATTTATGACCGATGTTGCTATGGCAGAAGCAGAATATGAAAATGAGAATGGCAATATGGTTTCTTTATCGGTTATGGATGGTGCCGGAGAAACCGGAAGTGCTATGATCACACTCGCTCGTTTGGGCTTTGCCAGAGATTTTGAAGAACAAAGTGATCGTGGGTATAAAAAGTCTACTACTATTGATGGATACAAGGCCATCGAAGAAGTGAAAAAAGATGACTATGATAATAGCGAAAATTCAAAAATTGATCTGCTAATCGCAAAACGTTTCATGGTTGCGTTAGAAGGTGAAATAGCGGTTGATCAATTGAAGAAAGCAGTAAGCCAATTAGACCTTAACAAACTTAAACAAACAGCAGAATAATCAATAATTTACAAAAATCATATCAAATGGGGAGAGTACGATCTATAGTTGCGTTAAGCGCAATAGTAATTATGTTTCAATCATGCTATGTCATGAAAAAGTCCGATCAGTTTTTCGGAATAGAAACTTCAACAAATAACACTTTATATCTTATTGACATCTCTGGTAGTATGGAAGGTATAGATGAAGGTTCTATAAAAGATCAAGTAATGCGAGAGGCAGGAAATAAAGCAGGAAACGCTGTAAGCAATGCTATTGGAGGAAAAATTGGCAATATACTAGGGAAACAAGTAACTAAACAAGCTACCAAACTTGGTGCAGTAAAGCGAAAATTGATTCCGGCAATAAAAGGACTACCTGATGGGAAAAAATTTGCAGTCTTCGCATATAATAATGATGTTACCAAACAATCTGTAGAACTTAGAATTGCAAGTAATATGTCACGAACCTCTGCAAATATATTTGTAGAAAACCTAAAGGCTGGTGGTGGCACCAATACTTCTGTAGGCCTTGTTGAAGCATTGTCAACTCCAGGAGTTCAGGAAATTGTATTAATGAGTGATGGACTTCCTAATGGCGGTCCTGAAGCCGTATTGGAAGAAATACGAAGAGTAAATACCAATAGTATTATCATTCATACCATTGCCTTTGGAGAGGATGCCGATCATAACTTTATGAGAACCCTGGCCCAGGAAAACAATGGTACATTTATCACTTCAAAAATGTGAAGTTATGAGTATGAGAATCAAAGTATTTATTTCTACATTTTTAGTGCTCTTTTGCTTCACTTTACCTCTAGAATTGTATGCTCAAGATTGTAATGCAGTACCTTTTATGAAAGAAGGCGCTATACTGGAGTATACCGACTATAACAGAAAAGGTAAAAAAGAAGGGACTTCTACTCACGAAACAATTTCTATTTCTGGAGAGCACAACAATCTTTCGGCTAGTATAAAAGCGACGGTGACCGGTAAGAAGGACGAAGAAACTTTTAGTACAGAATATAAAGCAAATTGTAAAGATGGGCTATTTAGCCTTGATATGTTACGATTTTTCAATTTAGACAAACTCTCAGAGCATCATAAAAATAATCTCAGCCTTAAAATCGATGGAGACGTTTTGGAATTCCCTGTTGGGATGAAACCCGGGGATCGTCTTGATGATGGAAATATATCAATCAAAGTGAACAGTGATTCTTTCACTTTGGTCACAATGACTTTCAAGGTATTTGATCGTGAGATTGTTGGGGAAGAGCAAATTTCTACATCGGCAGGAACTTTTATGTGTCAAAAGGTGAAATTTGATTTTGAATCCAAATTCGGAATTATAAATGTAAAAGGTACCGGGGTAGAATGGTATTACAAAGATGTGGTTGTTGTACGATCAGAATCATATAATAAAAAAGGAAAATTATTGGAATACCATGAGTTAACAGAAATCCGATGACCAATATTGTCGCGCATTAAAGTCCGAATAAACCGAAAACAGACTTAAAACGAAAGTAGGTATAAATCTTAAAAAGAGTATTATGATTGTATGGTCAGGAAGAGGATTCCTCTCAGTATTAGTATTAGCAGTAGTTTTGGTTGCCCTAACATCGGTTTTACCAAAAGAGCAAAATAATTTGTCCTATGCCATTAGTCTTTTTGTGGCAAGTATCTTTAGTTGGATCATGGGTAAAAAATGGAACGAATCGAATCAAAAAAGCCTTGTTGATAAAGAAACAGGTGAAGAAATCATATTAAAACCTAATCATAGCCTGTTTTGGATAAAAATGCAATACTGGGGTGTTATCTTTGGGATTCTAGGTATTGTGATGTTAGTTAAATCATTTTTAACATGATGTCTTACAAATGAAATTCTACAACGAGTTTAGAATAACGACCCTATTGTTTAGTGCCTCATTTTGTTCAATTTGCTAAAGCATAATTATGATTTAATACCTAATGAAGTTATCTTTAGATAAAGCATATTAAAATCAAAAATCATATTAATTTAAATGTACAACATCATGTTAAAAAAGATTTTAGAATTAAAGAGTATAAAGCATTTAGAAAAAAGCGAACAAAAAAATATCAATGGAGGTATTATCATATTACCTGTAGTATATTGTTTTTGCATCACTAGAGATCCAAGAGGTTTTCTTGTGATTTCTGAAGATGTGCCTTGTGATAGTACTTGTGAAGATGGATCGAGACCTGTTCAATTTTAATTTAAATTTTTCTCTGTTATTGGATGTGCATTTTAGATCTAAAATTCTATAAAATAACACTGTAAAAGTGCTAAAACATTAACTTCATTATTAATTAAAATAGTTACACAATGATTAAAAACATTTTAAGCCTGGAAATGGTAACGGTACTAAAAAAAGAGCAACAAAAAACAATTAATGCTGGTTTTGGAGGGTGCCAGGCAGAATTTCGGTCCTGTAGCACAGATAGTGATTGCCCCTGTAGTGTTTGCGGTATCACGATAAGTGGTTTTTACATTCCGGATCTGTGTGCCTATTAATGATCGCTAAAAAATTCGATTTTATAAGGTTTTAGAAGAAAATGACCTAAAAGCCGCAACTTATTATTATTTTTAAAGAGATTTAATCCCCAATAATCGGACCTATAGTTTGAGTATTGGGGATTTTTTAAATTAAAAAAGCATGAAAGCAGTTTTTAGTTGTCTGTTGTATCTAATTTTCACTTCTGCCTTTATTTTACTATTTGGTTGTAATTCAACAAAGAAAATACCTTTTGAAACCCCAGTTGATACTTCTTCAAAAAAAATAAATTTTCAGACCAAACAGACATATAAATTAAAGGATATAGGCGTTTATGCCAATAACGAATTTGATGGTGCACGATTAAACGGATTCAAAAAACTGAATGATAGCACAGCATTAGTAATTATAAACCCAGAAAACACCCCTATAAATAATAGTTCTTATTATGCATTCAAGACATGGAGAGACATACCTGGGCCTTTTTACTTGCGATTTCAATATCCCGAAGGTTTTAAACATCGTTATATTCCCAAATTAAAAGTAAACAATGAATGGGTATGTATCGACTCGACCCATGTTTATGGAGACAGTATTCGTAAAACGATATTGGTAAATCTCACTACAGAACCTTTGCTAATCGCTGCTCAGGAAATACAATCGTCAAAAGATGTACAAAAATGGTATACCAGTCTTGTTCGGGGAAAAGAAGATCATGTAAAGCTCAATATCTACGGAAAATCAATATTAGAAAAAAACTTACCGGTTTTAGATATGTATAAAGGAACCAAAAAGCATAAAGACGTCATTGTATTGTTTACACGTCAGCACCCCCCTGAGGTTACTGGTTATTTTGCATTTCAATCTTTTGTAGAGACATTGCTGAACGACGATTTTCAACTTTCTAACGAATTTCTGAACAAATACAGGATATTGGCTTTTCCTATACTGAACCCGGATGGAGTTGACTTAGGTCATTGGCGCCATAATGCAGGTGGAGTTGATACCAATAGAGATTGGTCGGCTTATCGCCAACCTGAAATTAAACAAACAGTAACGTTTATTTCTAAAGCTTTAAAAAGCAGTAATTCGAAGTTAATTTTGGGGTTAGACTTTCATTCTACATGGTATGATATTTTTTATACCAATAAGACTCGAGACGATACTGCACTACCCCATTTTCTTGATGACTGGTTTGCGGCCCTAGAACATAACATTCCTGATTACAAAGTGAATGAAAAAGCAGGAAACAGTAAAAAACCTGTGTCCAAAGGATGGCTTTTATATGGTCATAATGCTACAGGATTAACTTATGAGATCGGTGATGATACCCCAAGAGATCAAATAAAACTAATAGGAAAAACGACTGCAGAACAAATGATGAGAATTTTATTGAATAGATAAACCACTCTTCACTGAACGTGTAGAGGTTTTGATACGCAGTACATTGCTTTTTTGCTATTTGTTAAAAGTTACTAGATTACAAGTATCAGCGACCTAGATGTAAATAACTATTAATTATTTCCGTTTTGGAATGGTAATTAACTCTGTTTGCCTTTCATTTACATATCTAAAACCATCTTTTCCCCAAAAACCGGCTTCTTCAAGCATGATGCGAATATCTTTTTTCCATTCGGGAATGGCAACAGTCGTATTCAATTCAATAGCATATACAGTATTTTCATACAAGGGATAATCCCCCGTTCCTGGAACTCCCCCTTGCGAATCCCACATGCCAATCGTAGGACCAGAAGAATGCCCAAACAATCCAAGAGGATGTGTATAAATTGCAGGTTTCAGTCCTTCTGCTTTTGCTTGCTCCAGAGATTTCAATAAAATCTCATTTCCTGTGCTACCAGTTTCAAAATTAGCCGTGAAAATATCCTGAACGCGATTTCCATCAGCAAAAGCTTTCTTTAAGAAATCTGGAGGAGAAGTTTCATCATTCTTTAAAATATACGCATGTTGCTGGCAGTCTGTGTTTAGTCTTAAATATGATATTCCAAAATCACAATGAATTATATCTCCCGGCCTAATGATCTTATCCTTTGGCCTGTCTGAAAAAGAGGTAATATGACTTTGTAAAGCCTCACCCGAACGTTGAATATCAACAGTTGGATGAAACCAGGTTTTCAGACCCATATCAGTTACTTTTTGTCGTAACCACCAAACTACATCATCTGTAGTGGTCGCTCCGGGTTGTATCACCGAGGTGCTAAAGGCTTCAGATATAATATCGTGTGTAACTTTAACTAATTCTTTATAAATCTCCATTTCTTGCTCTGTACGGGTTTCTACCCATGCAATTGCTAATTTTTCTGACGAAGTTACTTTGGACTTATATTCTTCTGGAAGCACATTCATAAATGCTTCATAATCTGTTTTTACAATGCCATCAACAATGCCAAAATTTTCTGAATAGTTAATACCAATAGTTGAAGGTTTCTTATTCGAAATTATATCGACCAGGGCCTGCCATTGATCGGGTTGTTTCTCTTTATCCCATGAAGAATCAATATTCTTGCCCACGTTATACCTTGCAACTGCTAATTTTTCGAGGGTATTTTTTTCTTTATTTCTATAAAAAACCAAAATCGTCCTTCTTCTTGCATTCAACCAGGTCGGGGGCAACATTGTTTTTAGTACCGGATCCTCATTATACTCTCTTGAAATCAAAATCCACATATCAAACCCCGTTCGATCCATTAGTTGAGGAAGCAGGTTATTAAACCGATCTTCTAGAACCATATCGATAGCATCTGCTCTTTCTCTTTCCCGAAGGATTTGTGCCTGAAACGTGTAACTAACTAACAATAAAAAGAATAGGAAATTTTTCATAGTGAGATAAAAGTAAGGGCGATTAGTGTTTGTATAGAATACTAAATGTATTACAAAAAAAGAAGTCGGCAAAATATCCTTTACTAAATAAAAAGCCCGTTATTCTAGCCTCGCATATCATTCATAAAATCACGATAGCATGCTCAGAACCAAATCCAAAGTTTTTGTTCTTTGTACTTTTCCGTTATCGGTTTCTATAAATTGAGAGAGAAAATATATTGCTTTCGGAATTTCGTACTTATCAAGAGTATTAAGGGTATTCAACTCATCTTGCAGCGCTAATTTGGCAATGTCATTATCATCTCTTTCAACAATTAATATTAGTTTATCTCCTAACGAAGGGTCTGGCACACTGGTTACAAAAAAACGATGACCTATTAGCAATTGTAATTTCGTTTCTATCTCTTCGGGGTGTAATTTGATTGCTCCACTATTGATTACATTATCATATCGACCTTTCCAAACGAATTTTTTGTATGTTTTAAGTTCTACTACATCATTGGTAACAATGGTTTTGTTGGTAAGCTTTGGTGCTTTAATCACAAGGCAGTTTCTATCATCAATACCCAAAGTGATATTTGGTAATGCTTTAAAAAGACCTGAATCTTTTTTATCTTTTTTCTTTGGATTTACCCTTCTAGCTGCTATATGAGAAACGGTTTCAGTCATCCCGTAGGTTTCAAATATTTTGGTCTTAACACCTTTCATTAAGTGTTTCAGGTTTTCTGAAACAGGCCCACCTCCAACAATTAATTTTTTGATCAAATGAAGTCTGTTTAATGAATTATCCAATTGTAACGGAATCATGGCGCAGAAATCATATTGTTTATATACGGTATCTAACGGATTTGTTTTGGGAGGTACCAAATCTATTTTCCAACCTAGTACCATGGCTCTTATCAACATCATCTTACCAGCAATGTAATTTGCAGAAAGACACAATAATGCCGTAGTTCCTTCTTCAATTTTAAAAAATCTACCGGTGGCTTTTGCACTATTGATCATATGCTGTTTATAGACTCTTATTTCTTTTGGTTTTCCGGTAGAACCCGAAGTTTGAACTACAATATGATCTTTTTCATTTAACCAATCTATAAAAAAGTGTCCTACTTCCTGTTCATAAACCTCTCCTTCTGTAATAAAACCAAGTGCAATTAGCTTAAGACTTTCTGCGTCTATAACTTCTTTATTATTGATGATAAATTTTTCGTGTATTTCAGGGATAGGAAATGTACTCATAATTTGAATATCCAAATTTCTGGCTTATCACATATAAACATGTTATCAAATTGTAAAAAGTACATTATTGATATATTATTAATTTACAACTCCAAGAAGTTTGCCCTTCCAGTCACTCCATTGATATTTTTTTGATAAGATAAATAAGAAAATTGGGAAAATAACTAGTACTGGAAATAATATCTCATATCCTGAACTAGGGTCTGAAACATCGATAAAGATCGAATCAGTTTGCAGAGCAGTCCAATCTGCAGTCACCAATAGTACGGTTACCAAATTATTTGCAGCATGAAACCCGAGTGCCAGTTCCAACCCTTCGTCCATCAACGTTATTATGCCCAAAAACAACCCAGTTCCTATATAGTACACCATGATAATAGGCCCTATTTTATCGACTTCGGGATTGGCAATATGCATCACCCCAAAGAGAACCGATGTAAATATCAAGGCAGCCAATTTGCTATTTGTGGCTATTCCCACTCCTTGCATTAAGTACCCTCTAAAAAGATACTCCTCAAAACTTGTTTGAATAGGTACCAGTAAAACAGCAATAATAGCAAGTATTAAAAAAGGTTTAGGTTCAAAATTAATTTGATAGGTGTCAGGATAAAGGAAATAGACTGCCAATGTGGATATAATTATAAATGAAGACATTAAGCCAAAAACAAATAATATCCTTCCCCAGTCTGTTTTTTTCCTTGACGTGGTAAGAGACAAAATACTTTGTTTGTGTACAAATTTTACCCAAAAAATCAAGGCTGCAAGAAATACCGCCATAAATAGCATTCCTTCTACAAATACACTATTTTTTCCTCTGGAAAGAATTTCTTTTTCCATCAATGCGGCCATATCAATGTCCATTACTTTTACAAAAAGATATTGAATCCCTAAAAGACCAATAAATACAAGTGGTATCGGAAGGTATTTCCACAGTCCTAATTTTCCTTGTTTTCCTTGTGCTATATACATATACGATTTTGGTTATTAGTTCAAAAATTAGTAATCCACTCTGTTTTATAATCGTAAATCAAAGTGCCTTTGTATACTTTTAATGGTGATTGAAAGTTGTTGGTATAAAGACTGCCTGTACCCAGTCCTTGTGGCATCTCGCTTTGCAAAGTATAGGTAAACTGGGCAATAGCATTCAAGCCAATATTACTTTCTAAAGCACTGGTAATCCACCAACCGACACCTAATTCTTCGGCTATTTCAATCCATTCTTTGGTTCCTTTAAAACCTCCTATTAAACTCGGTTTAAGGATAATATATTGTGGTTGTATGGTTTGTAATAATTTTTTCTTTTCTGTTACATCAAAAACTCCAATCAATTCTTCATCTAAAGCAATTGGCAAAGGCGTTTTTTTACATAAAACCGCCATTTCTTGGTACTGTCCTTGCCTGATGGGTTGTTCTATACTATGTAAATCGAATTCAGAAAGCTGATGCAATTTATCTAATGCTTCCTGTGGATTAAAAGCACCATTGGCATCAACACGAAGTTCAATCACTTCTGATGAAAACTGCGACCTTATGTACTCTAGTAAATCGAGTTCTGTTTGAAAATTGATGGCCCCGATTTTCATTTTAATACAATTAAAACCCTGGTGAAGCTTATCTCCAATCTGTGCTTTCATAAATTCTTTATCCCCCATCCAGACAAGTCCATTGATAGGAATATTATCTTCATTTCTTGTAAAAGAAGAAGGAAATAATAGAAAAGGAGCATTGCTCTCAAAAGATTTAAGTGCCATCTCTACCCCAAACTGGATACTCGGGAACTCAATAAGTTCCTTCCAAAGTTGATCCACACCCAAATGTATATGATCACAAGTCCATTTTAATTTTTCTTCATAATCTTCACGATCATCGACACTTAAGGATCTTAATATACCACATTCTCCAACTCCATATTTTGAACCATCGATAATTGTTATGAACCAGGTTTCCTTTGTTTTTAGAATTCCACGTGAAGTACCACTTGGTTTTTTGAATTCAAGAATATATTTAAAATAGGTAGCCTTCATCTATAATTCGATACTTTCTCCTATTTCTAAAAGCATCAGATCCTTGTCTCTTTCAAAAAACTTACGTTTTGCTTCATCATGATCAATTTCGATGTAACCAAAAGTATCATAATGCACTCCGAGTATCTTATCACAAGCTATAAAATCACTAGCGATAATGGCATCATCAATTCCCATAGTAAAATTATCACCTATCGGAAGTATCGCTAAATCTAATTTGGCACCTAAAGGAATCAATTTCATATCCATGGTCAAAGCCGTATCTCCAGCAATATAGATTGTTTTATGCTCTCCCTCGATAACAAAACCTCCTGGTTGTCCGCCATAAGTCCCATCCTCAAAACTACTGGTATGTACTGCATTTACATATTTTACCCTACCAAACTTAAAATCCCAATTACCACCATGATTCATTGGGTGTACTTCAATTCCTTTTTTTTGATAGTACATTGCAATTTCATAATTAGAGATTATGACAGCGTCGTTGGCTTTGGCAATAGCTTCGGCATCCAAAACATGGTCTTGATGTGCATGCGTAAGCAAAATATAATCTGCTTTAATAGTACTTAGATCAACTTTATCTTTTGAAAGTGGATTTCCAGAAATGAAAGGATCAATTAATACATTTACCTCTTTAATTTTGATCAATAAAGTATTATGGCCGTAAAATGTGATTTTCATGAGTGAAAGCGTTTATTTTATCTGAAAATTATAAAATCTGGCCCAGACTAAACAAAATAGATAGCAAAAATGTTGTTAAAGCTACTTTTTTAAGCTCAGGATCTAATAACTCAAAATTTTTCGTTTTGTAAACCTTTTTTAAATGCAGTGCTAGCGGGACAAAAGCTATCAAAAACACCATATTTATTGGTTTTTCGTATGTAAAAAACAGAAAAAAGATCATCACGAACATCGCTAATATAACTATCGAAAGATGGTATTTTCGGGCATTATTAATACCAAGTTTAACTACCAATGTGTTCTTACCCACTTTTTTATCACTATTATGATCTCTCATATTATTCAAATTCAATACAGCTGTACTTAATAAGCCTATTGTAATTCCTGGAAGAAAAATTAAAAAATCCAGGTTTTTTGTAAACAAAAAGTAACACCCTAAGACACTTACCAATCCAAAGAAAACAAATACAAAAACATCTCCTAACCCCTTATAACCATATGCAGATTTACCCATTGTATATTTAATTGCAGCTACTATTGCCGCTAGTCCCAACAGAAAGAAAAAGATCGAGTATAAGAAATTCTCTTTTCCAAAAGAAACATAGATAAGCGCGATTGCAACACATAATGTGATCAAAGCTGTAAGTACAATCCCTATGAACATTTCTTTTCTAGAGATGGCTCCACTTTGTAATGCTCTTGTTGGCCCTACTCTATCTTCATTATCTGTTCCTTTTACGCCATCTCCATAATCATTGGCAAAATTTGATAGTATTTGTAATCCAAGTGTGGTTGCAATAGCCAGCCAGAAAATTTGGGTGCTCACGAAGTCTTTATGCCCAAGAGCCGATCCAACAATAATCCCCGAAACCGATAATGGCAATGTACGTAAACGTGCAGCAGAGATCCAACCATTTAGTGTATTCATTGAAGATAATTTTGAATTCAAAGGAACAGTATTTTCATTGAAAAAAAAATAAAAATTAATTCTTTCAATTCTTTGCACTTACTATATGCTGCGCGTATCACTTTTTACGAATTTCGCAATTCTGCTTTTTGCAATTTTTGCGCTACTTTTTATAGATTAGCATTTTTTAAACCACCAAATACTTATGAAGAATTTTATAAAAATCATTACCACACTACTTTTATGCACAATTCTAGGGTGTAAAAGTAATTCAAAAAACGATGAAGAAACCAGTATAGGAATTGACAAAAGTAATTCGAAGCAAACTACCTTTTCTGAAGACCAACCTTTTATATGGGAGGCAACAAATGTATACTTCCTGCTTGCAGACAGGTTTAACAATGGTGACGCAACCAATGATGAAGTTTTGGATCGTACAAAAAAAACAGGAAAGTTAAGAGGTTTTGAAGGAGGTGATATCAAAGGTATTATTCAAAAAATTGAAGATGGTTACTTTACCCAATTAGGAATCAATGCAATTTGGTTTAATCCTGTTGTAGAACAAATTCATGAAAGTGTAGATGAAGGAACCGGAAACACTTATGCTTTTCATGGCTACTGGGCCAAAGATTGGACAAAAATTGATCCAAATTTCGGGACCTACAAAGATCTTAAACAGTTAGTAGAAGTTGCCCATAAAAAAGGCATACGTATTCTTATGGATGTTGTCTTAAATCATACTGGTCCCGTAACAGAAAAAGATCCTGTGTGGCCTGATACCTGGGTGCGTACCGCACCACAGTGTACCTATAAAGATTATGAAAGTGCCGTTACCTGTACCTTGGTAAAAAACCTGCCTGACGTTAAAACCGAGAGTGAAGACGAGGTCGAGCTGCCTAAAGTCCTTTTGGATAAATGGAAAGCCGAAGGTAGGTTAGATATCGAATTGGCAGAACTAGACATTTTCTTTACTAAGACAGGATTAAAAAGATCCCCAAAAAATTATGTTATTAAGTGGCTCACAGATTATGTTAGAGAATTAGGTATCGATGGATATCGCGTAGACACTGTAAAGCATGTCGAAGAAGGCGCATGGAGCATACTGGCAGAGCAAGGAAAACTTGCATTTGCCGAGTGGAAATCAAAAAATACTGATAAGGTTCTTGATGACAATGAATTTTATATTCTTGGAGAATTATATGGCTATGGAATTAATGGAAAACGCTTTTATGATTTCGGAGACCGAAAAGTTGATTATTATGCAAATGGATTTGACAATCTTATTAATTTTCAATTCAAGTATGATGCTGCACAAAACGATTATGAAAAACTGTTTAGTAAGTACAGTAGGATATTGAATACCAGTCTCAAAGGAAAAAGTATAATGAATTATATAAGTTCGCATGATGATGGAGATCCTTTTGACAAAGATCGTAGCAAAACATACGAGTCTGCGACCAAACTTTTGCTGACTCCGGGTATTTCACAAATATACTATGGGGATGAAACAGCCAGGTCTTTGATCGTAGAAGGTACAGAAGGAGATGCAACATTAAGATCCAATATGAATTGGGAGGATATACAAAAAGAAGACACAAAGGCTTTACTAAGTCATTGGCAAAAACTAGGTAAATTTAGAGCGCATCACCCATCGGTTGGAGCCGGAAATCATAACATGATATCAAATTCGCCATACGTTTTCTCTAGAGCTTATCAAAAGGGTGATTATTTTGATAGTGTAATCGTTGGATTGGATCTGCAAAAAGGACAAAAAACGTTAAAAGTAAATTCAGTTTTTCCTGAAGGAACTGTTTTGGTAGATCATTACTCTGGTTTAGAAACGGTAGTTGTAAAGGATGAAATAAGTTTCAATTCAGATTATGAGATTGCCTTACTGGCACCCAAAAAATAATTGGCGTATTATAGTAATATCTTTTAGAATAAGACGGCTCAGATGATCATCTGAGCCGTCTTATTTTATTTTGGAAAAAAGTAGTGATAAGTTTTGATAATTTTGAACAATTGCGCAAATAAAAACATCGTATAACCAACTATCGGTAAGGAGTGCTATGTAATAAAGAATGGTATACTATGTGCTATTGCATATCACTTTCAAAAACACATTAGTTGTAAGAAGAACTTACCTCCTTAGGATTAAGGAGGTAAGTGTTGGGGAAAACAAAAAAAGTAAGGGAAAAATTGTAATTGGAATACTTTTCAAAGATAAAGAGGATTGTGGCATATACGGTTACGGTTTTACCTCAAACTTTAGCAGGAATACTAGTATTTGTTCAAGTAAGTCAGTTTAAAATATTGAAAATCAAATGATTGTATTATTTCTATGGGTATTGTTAAATAATTGTAAACAGAAAAAAAAAGTATTCTTTAAATAAATAATGGTATTTGATGACGCAATAATTCAGGAAAAAATTAAATTTGCATTGATTATTAATTAACTCATTATATAATTTTACTCCTTTGGAAAATAAAAAGGCCATCAAACTAATCGATAAAATCCTGGAAGACCTTGATAAAAAAGGTATCAATACAGATTCGTTAATAGAAGATCTTAAACAATTAAGAGAATATGCTTTGCAGGAACAAATACCTCTAGTAGTAAAAGTGCTTAGATTCACTTATGAACATATTCTAGAAAATGATTCTTTTCTGATTCCTATACCCGACGATGAACCAGTAGATGAAGAGGAAGAGTCGTCAACTATAGCTGCTGGCGATATCGATCCTGTAGAAAGCCTTAAATATTTAATTTCTCTTACTAAAAGTGTGAAAAACAAAACAAATGTTTCTGACCTAAGGGAGTATAGAGATGCGCTAAACTCATAGTGATGCCTCCATCCAGGGATACGAGGATATCTCTTTCCTTTAGATAAAGACTTTCGTATTTTATTACTTTAGCTTTTCAAGAGTTATTTTTAGCACCAAACTTTGGGCAGAATACAAATGTATTAGCTTGAAACCGATAGTAGTAGTTTTGTTTGGTTTATGACTTTAGAAAAATTTATCAATCATTTTTTAGTACCGTATCTATTGCAGTAAGGTATCTTTTAAATTTGATGAGATCATTATGCGATCCCCCGTGGATTGTAATCATTTTTTTATTTTTTATGGGGATGCTTTTAAATAAGCGTTCGCCTGTTTTATAGGGTACTACTCCATCCTCTGTGCCATGAAAAACAGTTACGGGACAGGTAACATTCTGAATAAAACTACCCGAAGGTATTTTGTATCTTAATAAAGCATTTGTAGGAAAATGAGGCAGCCAACTTTCTACAATATCTTTAATGTTATAATAAGGGGTTTCTAAAATCAAATTGTACGGTTGATTTTCTGAGGCTACCTTAACTGCTATTCCGGTTCCAATTGATCTTCCGTAAACCGTTATTTTATCTTCGGGATACTGCTTTAAAACATACTCATAAAATAATTGAGCATCCTGGTACAAATTTTTTTCTGTGATCTCTCCACTACTTTTACCATAACCGCGATAATCCATAACAATTACATCATACTGTTTTTTGGCAAAGAAAAGCACGATCTCTCCCCATCTTCTTAGACTTCCCCTGTTTCCATGAAAGTACAGCATAACACCTTTGGGGTTTTCATTAGTAAAATGAAGTGCATTAAGACATACTCCTTCTTTTGTTTCCAGGAAAAACTCCTCAAAAGTATGATCAAATTGAAAAGTATAATCGTCTGATAATTCTTCTGGCTGAAAAAGAATATTTTCTTGAAAAAAATAGAGTATGATCACAATAATACTGTAGAAGATAATACCAAAAACACCGAAGCTAAGGATTTTTTTAATCTTACGCATTTACCTTTTTTGAAGAATGTATAACTCCAATACTGGTGTCAGAAAGGTTTAAGCGTTTCATTTTAGAGTTGATGATTTCGCCCAGCATCTTATGATAGGATTCAAAATTATTTAAATTTTTATGTCCTCCACCAATAACGGTATACAACCTTGTAAGCTTAGGTCTTATTTTAGATAATTTGACACTAGATTTAAAAGGAATTAATTTGTCATGGGTCCCATGAATAATATGAATAGGGCAATTTACATACTTAAGCCATTTGTACGTAGGGATTGGGTAACGCATGATAAGTGACACCGGCATAAAAGGAATAAATTTTCCTGCCACTTTACTTAAACTATAATACGGAGCATCGAGGATTAACATTCTTGGGTTATTAATAGAGGCTAATTTTGCAGCAAAACCTGATCCCATAGACCTTCCGTACAAAATGATGTATTTTTCATCTACTTTATCCTTAATTTTGTTATATACAAATTGCAGATCTCTTTTAAGGGCCTTAAAAGATCTTCTACCCGTGCTCTTACCAAACCCTCTATAATCAAGCATAAACACATCGTAGCCGTGTCTGGTGAAATCGACGGCAAACTTTCCCCAACCTTTAATACTCTTTGAGTTTCCTTTAAGGTACAATACCACGCCTTTTGGGTTTTCGACCATGAAATGGAGCCCATTAAGTATTGCTCCGTCTCTAGTTTCAAGATTGTATTCTTCTACAACCTGATTATTATAATGAAACTCAAAATCTTTATCCAGTTTCTCTGGTTTAAATATAAAATACTCTTGTAAATAATATAACACAATACTAACAATACTATATACTGCAAAGGCTAAAATTGCTATGTACCCCCAATTTGGCATGTTATTCCCTTTTGTAAGTAACTAATTTACAAAAAATTAAAATCAATTGCACAAAAAATCCTGCCGAAGCAGGATCTTAATTATAATTATGTTATTTCACTTTAACGCCTTGCATCGTAAATTCTAAATCGAATTCCTACCCTTGCATAGAAATCAAAAAATTTACTTCCTCCGGTAAAAACTTCATCATTGAAGTTATCTACAAAATCATTCATGGCTCCTACTTCAACCATAATATCAAACATTTCCCCTATCATCTGTGAGAAACCTGCTCCGTATACACCACCTATAACCACATTCTCATAAGCTTCAGAGTCTAGTTCTTCATTATCGATTTCAACATTTGCATTAATCCTGAAAGATGGTCCGGCGTTTATAAAAGCTCGAAATCTATCTTTACCTGCACCAAATAAATATCTAAATTTAGGCGTAATCCCTACTTGAAGTAAACTTACATCTTGTGTCGATTCTGGATCCGAAAGCTTACTTATTATTTCACTGTTTCTTTGTAAAAGGTCTAATGAAAATACAATGCTGGTCTTTGCTCTAACTCCCATTACATAGCCATATCCCGCATTCACAAAAAAACCAGCTTTGCGACTTCCACCTTCGAATGCAGGTGTATCTAAATCTAGTTTGGAAAAGGTTGCACCTGCAGAAACTTCCCATCTATATTGGGCATACGAGGTAGTATAAAGTATGGCTAATAAAATAAAAAAGATAATTTTTTTCATAACTTAATGTTTAGATTTGAGGTTGTTTTAATAACGAAAATACTAAAATTTAAAAAACGACCATAAAAAAACCTGTCAAGTGACAGGTTTTTGTACTTATTTAATACAAAAAACGTTATTCATTGTGCATAAAAGATTGTTTCTGTAAAAGAAATTCTTCGGTCTCCACTACATCTTCGTCGGGAACACAACAATCTACAGGACATACAGCTGCGCATTGTGGTTCTTCATGAAACCCTTTACACTCTGTACACTTATCCGGTACAATATAATATATTTCATCACTTACCGGTTCTTGGGCTTCTTCTGCATTAACAGCTTTCCCCCCAGGTAAAACTACATCTCCTTCCAGGTCGGTACCATCAGAATATCTCCAGTCATCTGCTCCTTCATAAATTGCGGTATTTGGGCATTCTGGTTCACAAGCACCACAGTTTATACATTCATCTGTTATTATAATTGCCATAGCTCTTTTTTATTCTAAATTTGCATTACAAAAATAACTCGTAAACTAGTGATAAACAAATAAGAAATGGTATTAAATAATCGAATTAACGCTTTTGTCGAATTAGGAAACTTCATTAGGCAATTCAAATCAACTGGTTATGAGAAAGTTAATGCCGTTCCTCTTACTGACGTTTTTTTTGATCAAATGAAACAGAAAATCACGTTGGCAGTCCACCATAATGGTTGGTTTACCCAAGATAATGTTCTTTTTTCATTAAAAGAATGGAGCAATGCACTTACAAAAGAAAATCTTAATCAATGGATATCTCCTTATTCACTAAAAGAACCACAACCAAAAACTATTGGGGTTATCATGGCTGGAAATATTCCATTAGTGGGATTTCACGATTTTCTTTCTGTGCTAATTTCAGGACATAAAATATTGGTAAAACAATCATCAGATGATAACCAATTATTATCATGTTTAGCTTCATATCTTATCTCTATCGAACCCGGTTTTAAAGAGTATATAACATTCACAACAGAAAAATTTGATCATTTTGATGCTATAATAGCAACCGGAAGTGATAATACGTCAAGGTATTTTGAATATTACTTTGGAAAAGTTCCGCATATCATACGTAAAAATCGAAACTCAGTTGCAGTGCTGACAGGTAATGAAACCTCAGAGCAACTTAATGCTTTAGGCGAGGACATTTTTAGGTATTATGGTTTGGGGTGTAGAAATGTTTCTAAACTACTTGTTCCCGAAGGCTATAATTTCGATACTTTTTTTAAAGCTATCTATACGTACAACTCAATAATAGATAGCGCAAAATATGCTAATAACTACGACTATAACAAAGCGGTTTATCTAATGAGTAATTACAAACTGTTTGAGAACGGTTTTTTAATGCTTAAAGAAGATCAAAGCTATGCTTCTCCTATCGCAACAGTCTTTTATGAAAACTATCGATCAGAAGCTGATCTAAAAGAAAAATTAGAAACTGATAAAGAAAGAATACAATGTATTGTTGCGCATAACTTTTTATCTGAAACTGTTGATTTTGGGCAAACACAATCCCCAAAACTTTCAGATTATGCAGATGGGATAGATATTATTGAGTTTTTGACAAAAATTGATTAAATAATTTATCATTTTAATAATGAATTTGTATCAGATTATTAGCACCTTTGTGGTGTTTTTTTCTTCCAATTTTGGAATAAAAAATAACCTGATAACTGGAAACATTAATAACAATAAAAACTACTGATGAAAAAGCACAATTTTAGCGCTGGACCCTGTATTTTACCACAAGAAGTATTTAAAGAAGCATCACAAGCTATTTTGGATTATAACGACTCCGGTCTTTCAATTATTGAAATTTCACATCGTAGTAAAGATTTTGTTGATGTTATGGAAGAAGCCCGAAGCTTGGCTCTTGAATTATTAGGATTAGAAGGAAAAGGATATAAAGCGCTTTTTTTACAAGGCGGAGCAAGTACTCAATTTCTAATGGCAGCCTATAATCTTTTACAGTCCAAAGCAGGATACGTAAATACTGGTAGCTGGAGTGAAAAAGCAATCAAAGAAGCAAAGCTTTTTGGGGATGTTGTAGAAGTTGCTTCTTCTAAGGACGCTAATTTTAATTACATCCCAAAAGGGTATAGTATTCCTTCTGACCTGGATTATATGCACTACACCAGTAACAATACGATTTTTGGAACTCAGGTAAAAGATTTTCCTGTTACCGATGTTCCGCTTGTATGTGACATGAGTAGCGATATTTTCTCAAGACAATTAGACTTTTCTAAATTTAGTATCATCTACGCTGGAGCCCAAAAAAATATGGGCCCCGCTGGAACCACTTTGGTTGTTGTAAAAGAAGATATCCTAGGTAAAATAGAACGACAAATTCCGTCTATGCTGGATTATCAAGTGCATATAAGCAAAGGAAGTATGTTTAATACACCACCTGTATTTGCTGTGTATACATCAATGCTTACACTAAGATGGCTTAAAAAACTAGGAGGAATTTCTGCCATTGAAGAACAAAATGAGAAAAAAGGAAAATTAATTTATTCCGAAGTGGATTTGAACCCTTTATTTAAAGGATTTGCAGTAAAAGAAGATCGCTCTAACATGAATGCTACTTTTACCTTACTAAATGAAGATCTTAAAGAGACTTTTGATACCATGTGTAAAGAAGCAGGAATCAACGGAGTTAATGGGCACCGAAGTGTTGGTGGTTATAGAGCCAGTATGTATAATGCAATGACTATAGAAAGTGTAGCTGCATTAGTAGATGTAATGAGTGATTTAGAAAGAAAAGCATAATTCAAGTGTTTCGTTTTAAGTGATACGTTTAAAATCACTTCAATGCTAAAAACATGATTGAAGGACGTAGTTTTCGATTTTCACCAAAAATGATTCAGTTGGTAAAAGCTTTAAGAGAAGCTAAAGAATATGTTTTTGCTGATCAATCAAAAGAAGATTTTATTGCAAAAATGGCAATTGCTTCAAAGAGGCGAGAGAAACAAGATATTGGTTGCGTTTATTAAAAGAAAGTGATTTAATATCCTTTGACTTATCTGACCTTCTTGACGAAGTAAATCAAATAATAAGTATTTTAACCAAAATAGTTAAGACTAGTCAACTTAGAACTTAACACTTATAATTTATAATTTAAAAATGAAAGTATTAGCAAACGACGGAGTGTCGCAAAGTGGTATTGACGCTTTAGAACAGGAAGGGTTCGAGGTTTTAACAATTACCGTAGCTCAAGACCAGTTGGTAGATTATATTAATGAAAATGAAATTTCGGTTTTATTAGTGCGTAGTGCCACAAAAGTGAGAACAGATATCATAGACAACTGCCCTTCTCTTAAAGTTATTGGACGTGGAGGTGTAGGAATGGATAATATAGATGTGGCTTATGCTCGTGAAAAAGGCTTACACGTAATTAATACTCCTGCAGCATCTTCTGGATCTGTAGCCGAATTGGTTTTTGCACATTTATATGGTAGTGTTCGTTTTTTACATGATGCAAACCGCAATATGCCGTTAGAGGGTGATAGCAAATTCAAAAACCTTAAAAAAGCATACGGTGGTGGTACCGAACTAAGAGGAAAAACTTTAGGTGTTCTCGGCATAGGACGAATTGGTCAGGCAACCGCAAAAATTGCCATCGGTGTTGGGATGAATGTTATTGCATACGATCCTTTTATTGAAGAAGTTGAAATTCCTTTAGAATTCTTTGATGGACAAACACTAAATTTTAAAATCAAAACCATTTCTAAGGAAGAAGTATTAAAAAACGCAGATTTCTTTACCTTACATGTTCCTGCACAAAAGGAATATGTGATCGGAAAACCTGAAATTGAGCAAATGAAAGATGGAGTTGGAATTATTAATGCTGCTCGAGGTGGTGTAATTGATGAAGTTGCATTAGTTGAAGCCCTGGAAAAAGAAAAATTAAGCTTTGCAGGACTAGACGTATTCGAAGATGAACCAAGCCCAGCAATTAAAGTGCTTATGAATAATAAGATATCTTTAACACCACATATCGGAGCTGCAACTGGAGAAGCTCAAGATCGTATTGGTCAGGAATTGGCCGAGCAGATTATCAAGATCCTGAAGTAAACGATTTTAGATAGTTATAATTAATTGGCAAAACGCTGTTTCAAAATTCGAAACAGCGTTTTGTATTTTATCTGATAAAATTGCATTTTACCCGATTTTATTCAAAATAAAACAGGGTGTAATCTAAAATTTTTAACATAAAAGATGTAACTTTAGATACACAAAAAAAACATACAACTATGTCAGGAATTTTAGATCTTTTAAATAGCCCAATGGGTAGACAAATTATTAATGGTGTTAGTTCTCAAACAGGACAGCCAGCTAATAAAACAGGCGATTTATTGAGTATGGCAATGCCTGTGCTTATGGGAGCCATGCAGCGCAATGCATCCACACCAGAAGGCGCATCAGGATTATTAAATGCTCTTTCGAGTAAACATTCTGGTGGAATCCTGAATGATCTAGGAGGATTATTTGAAGGGGGTGTAGACCAAAATGTTACCAATGATGGTGCTGGAATTTTAGGACATATTCTGGGTGGCAAACAACCTGCTGTAGAGAATGCCCTTAGTCAAAAATCAGGTATAGACTCAGGTTCTGTTGGAGAAATTTTAAAAGTGGCTGCCCCTATTCTAATGGGAGTTCTAGGAAAACAAGCTACACAAAATAATGTAAGTGACGCTAATGGACTCTCTAGTATGTTAGGTGGTTTGTCTGGAGCACAAAGAGGCTCTAAACAACAATCCTTAATAGAATCTTTTCTTGATGCCGATGGTGACGGAAGTATTCTAGATGATGTAGCCGGAATGTTACTAAGTGGTAGTGGAAAGAAAAAAAGTGGTCTTGGCGGTTTACTAGGAGGACTTTTTGGTAAATAATATTGCATCATAAATAATGGTTAAAGCCAGAGGTAGTTCTCTGGCTTTTTTGTATTTTGATAAGATTGGAATAACAATATAAATCATGAAGACCTTTTTGTATGTAACTGTTATTGGCATGTTGATTCTTGGATGCGCTTCTACCCAAGAAAAAAACATGAACACATCTTCTATTAATGCTACTTCAGATACAGTGCGAATCGCTAATGACAGCTTAGAATATGAAATTATAATTATAGAACCCGGATTTAATGGTTGGTTAGTGACCCAAAGACCCAGAGGATTTTATTCTGAGCAGTTCTTAGAAACCAGAAATCGTATTTATGTAACCGAATACAATCAACGCGTTCTTCAACCTCAACGATTTAATCCAAATTTATACCTTCAGCGAATTAATTATGAACCCACAATTCGTTATGGTTACGAGGTGAATTATCTTCTCTACAATTATTTCCTGTTTTTTGAACAAAGGTATAGACAAAATTTTATTGTCACTCGTGGTAGAACATTTTGATTTAGACTTTATTTAATTGTATTTTTGCGCTATGCAAAAATTTAAGGATCGTTGGGAAATACAATCAAGTTGGCAGTTATTGTTTCCGATACTGGGATTAATAAGCTTGCTGTTTTCTGGTTATTTGCTAAGCAAATATGTTTTAAATGCTATTCATCTTAATCAAACAGATGTTACATTTATTGGATTACTTTCAACAATGACCGTTTTTTTTACTTGCTTGTTCCTTATTATAACCTTAAAGTTATTTACTATTCTAGAAAATAAATGGGAGGTCTCTTATCGTTGGGAGTTGATAGCTATTTTCATTGCTTTTGCTGTTACAGGATCCACGGCTGCGCGTATTTCTGATCCAATTATTGGCTTTCTTGGTTTTTATAAAGAAACTACCAGTGGCTGGATATATTGGCCTGTTAGAATTTTTCTTATTTTTCCTGTTTACCAGGTATTACTGCTTATCGTAGGGTGGATCTTTGGACAATTTAAGTTCTTCTGGAATTTTGAAAAGAAAATGTTGAGCAGAATGGGATTAGCTCGTTTTTTTAAAGATTAAGAGATATCAACATCTATAATCTCTTCTACTTTTTCTTTTTTAAATACGTAGGTGTATAACCACATCAGCGTAAATGTTGGGATTATGTCCAATCCGGGAAGAGCCTCTTCAACAAATGTCACAACACCAGCAACTTTACCGGCATTGCCTTTATACAGTCTAGTCATTAACCATCCCGACAAAGGTGCCCAGAGTATATCTCCGAACTCCCCTATTCCCGGAATCACGTAGGTAACCATTCCTAATCCATCAAAAAGTAGGCTTAATCCTAATTTTTTGTATTTATCTTTTGCCATAGTATATAGTTAGGGTTTAATATACAACAAATAGAGCAAAGAGTATTCCAAAAACTATCCTAGATCTGCGGTGATCAATCTTAAAAACTCTGTGCGCGTTTCAATTTTTTCGAACTGCCCTCTAAACCCCGACGTAGTTGTCACAGAATTCTGTTTCTGCACCCCACGCATCATCATACACATATGAGAGGCCTCGATGACTACAGCAACTCCTTTGGGTTTTAATGTATTATTTATACATTCAAGGATATCATGAGTTAACCGTTCCTGTACTTGCATCCTTCTTGCAAAAATATCTACTATTCTGGGTAGTTTACTTAACCCAACAATGTATCCATTAGGAATATAGGCTATATGGGCCTTTCCAAAAAACGGTAACATATGATGTTCACATAAGGAGTACAATTCGATATCTTTAACAATAACCATATCATCATAGTCTTCCTTGAACATTGCACTTCTAAGTATTTCTGCGGGATCCTGGTGATAACCTTGCGTTAAGAACATCATGGCTTTTGCAGCTCGTTCTGGAGTTTTTTGTATTCCTTCTCTTGTAGTATCTTCTCCTAAATCATCAATAATCGATTTAAATTTTTCTTTTACCCCGTCTGCAACCTTAATATTGTATTCTTCAAAATTTGTATATGGCATAGCAATTACTTCTGTATTTCTTTTTTCAATTTGTTTTTAAAAGTAGTGTTTAATTTGTTAAGTTTTGGATGTATCACAAATTGGCAGTATCCCTGACTACTATTCTGGTTATAATAATTTTGATGATAATCCTCTGCATTATAAAATGCTCCTGATGCTGTTACTTCGGTTACAATGGGTGCTTCAAAGGCTTTTTGATTAGTAAGATTTTCTATAGTTTGTTCGGCTATTTTCTTTTGTTCAGGGTTTGTATAAAAGATGGCGCTACGATATTGTGTCCCGCGATCGGCACCTTGACTATTCAATGTAGTTGGATCATGAGTCATAAAGAAAATCTCTAATAATTCTTCAAAATTAATTATATCTGCATCAAATTCAACTTGTATTGCTTCGGCGTGACCTGTACGGCCTGTAGTTATTTCTCTATATGCCGGATTCTTAATAGTCCCTCCTGTATAACCCGAAATTACTTTATGTACACCTTCCACACGCTGAAAAACAGCTTCGGTACACCAAAAACATCCTCCGGCAAAGACCGCCGTTTGTAGATTTGTATTTTCCATAGCATTATAAAAATCTTAATTTTTTAACTAAAATACGCAGATAGAAAACGCTTTTAATCCTTTTTAACTTTTCATTAGTATCACAATTCATATGACAAAGTTAGTTTTGCGACTAACAAAAAAGTAAGTTTTTTATTACATTTATATGAATATATCATTATGCTTCAAAACTAGTCTGTGTATTTTATTATTAGTTGTATTAGAATCAATAGCTCAGGAGAAAAAAGAAATTCTTGCACAAAGAATTAGTAGCGCTCCAAAAATTGATGGTATTCTTGATGATGATATATGGAAAAACCTTCCGGCCTATGGCAATTTTCAAATGTGGCAGCCTGGTAACGAAGGTGAAGTAACCCAGAATGCACAATCCGAAGTAAAAATGGCTTACGATAATAAAGCTGTTTATTTTGCAGCCTACCTATTTGATGATCAACCTGATAAGATCCTTCGGCAATTTAGTCAGCGAGATAACGTTTTTGTTCAGGCCGATTTTTTTAGCATTGCAATAAACACGTATAATGATGGAATTAATGAAACTCGTTTTTTCATTACTAGTGCAGGTGCTATAGGTGATGCTAGAGCTGATCAGTTTAATGAAGATTTTAGTTACAATGTAGTATTTGATGCTAAAGTATCTTTTGACGATAAGGGATGGTATGCCGAATTTAGGATCCCCTATAATGCGCTTCGATTTCCTGAAGTAAATGTACAAGACTGGAGTATAAATTTCTATAGAAGATTGCAAAGCCGGAATCAAACTCATACCTGGAATTTTATTAACAATACAGTTGGCCAACAAACACAATATAATGGCCTTGTAACTGGAGTGCGCGATATTGATCCACCTGTACGGCTTACCTTTTTCCCTTTTGTACAAGGCCTGGCGTCTTATGAAGATGGTCAAACAGAAACAAATTTTAGTGCAGGAATGGATGTAAAATATGGTCTTAGTGATAGTTTTACCCTAGATGCAACCTTGATTCCTGACTTTGGCCAGGCTGCCTTTGATGAAGTTCAATTAAACCTTGGTCCTTTTGAACAAACTTTTGCCGAAAACAGGCAATTCTTTACAGAAGGAACAGAATTGTTTAATAAGGGTAGTCTTTTCTTTTCAAGAAGAGTTGGCGGAGGCCCCTCTGAATCTATATCAGACGATGATCTTGCGGTCAATGAAGAAGCTGAAGAATCACCAGAGAAGATTAATCTATTAAATGCTCTTAAAGTTTCAGGAAGAACTAAAGATAATTTAGGTATAGGTGTTTTCAATGCAATTACAGAGAAAACAGATATCATAATTAAAGATACCGTTACCGGTAGTACAAGAAAAGTAGTTATAGAACCTTTGTCAAACTACAATATTTTTGTGGTGGATCAACAGTTTAATAAAAACTCTTCTGTTTCTTTAATTAATACTAGTGTTATTAGGCAAGGTAGTAAATTTAGAGATGCCAATGTATCTGGTTTGACATGGAATATTGCAAACAAAGGAAATTCATATAGGACTACTGGACGTTCAATTGTTAGCCATATAAACCTTGCTGAAAGTAATGAAAGTGGATTTGCATCAGATATAGATTTTGATCGTATAAAAGGGAAAATTCGATATGGTTTTGGGCATAGTTTGGCCAATAAAACATTTGATATTAATGATCTGGGTGTAAATTTCAGAAATAATTATAATAGTTTTAGAGCAAATATCTCGTACCAAATTTTTGAACCCAAAGGATGGTTTAATAATTATAGGATTAACATTTATGCCAGGCACCGTAGGCTTTTTGACCCCTCTGTACAGACAGAGAACCAGTTAGGTTTTAATACTTTCTTTGTGTCTAGAGAACGTTTTGGTTTTGGTGCCAGAGGTGCTTTTAGTTCCAAAAGACAAGATTATTTTGAACCCCGAGTTGATGGACGATTTGTGACTTTTAATCCTAGTTTTGGCGGTAGGGTATTTGTTTCTTCAGATTATCGAAAAAAGTTTGCTTATGATATCAGTGCGGGAACAAGACAGTGGTTTAACAATGATCCGCAAAGAATATACCGAGTAGAAATTTCACCCAGATACCGCTTTTCGGATAAATTATTGATGATTTGGCGATCCGAATATTATAACAGAGAAGAGTTTGGATATATCGATGATGATGGTACAGATGTTTTTCTAGGACAACGAGATAGAATCTCTCTAGAACATTCGCTAAGTGCTAGTTATAATTTTGATCCTTTCAAATCTATAAACCTACGGTTCAGAAATTTTTGGAGTACTGCAGATTATTCTGATAATTTATTTTTCATACTAAATGAGAATGGTTCTAGATCGCGTATCGATTATGACACTACAGAAGATGATCCTAATACAAATTTCAATATCTGGAACCTCGATCTGAGTTTTAACTGGAGATTTGCTCCGGGTAGTGAAGCCACACTACTCTATCGCAACCAGATTTTTAATGAAGATGATCTTTCTACTTTAAATTACACGCAAAGTCTTGATAATCTATTTAATCAACCGATAAAACACACATTATCACTTAGAGTGGTATACTTTCTGGATGTGAACAATTTAAAACGTTCTTCTAAAGGATAATCTTGGGGATTCTCATGATATTGATTACTTTCACCCTTTGAAGTAAATAATTCAATGATAAAGGCAAGTAACATTCATAAAAATTATAATGAACTACATGTATTAAAAGGTGTAGATCTACATATAAAAAAAGGCGAAATTGTTTCGATTGTAGGAGCTTCAGGGGCGGGAAAGACTACATTACTTCAGATTTTGGGCACTTTGGATAGAGCCAATGAAGTAAAAGAAAGCAACCTGTCTATCAACAAAATTGATATCAATGCGCTTTCGCAAAAACAACTTTCTAAATTTAGAAACGAACAACTTGGTTTCATTTTTCAGTTTCATCAATTATTACCAGAGTTTACCGCTTTAGAAAACGTATGTATCCCGGCTTTTATCAAAAAAACACCCAAAGCTGAAGCAGAAAAAAGAGCTAAAGAACTTTTAGATTTCCTGGGGCTAGCTCATAGACAGGATCATAAACCCAGCGAATTGTCAGGTGGAGAACAACAACGTGTTGCAGTAGCCAGAGCGCTTATCAATAATCCAAGAGTGATTTTTGCCGATGAACCTTCTGGAAATCTGGATAGCGAAGCTGCAGAAAACCTTCATCGGCTATTCTTTAAGCTTAGAGATCAATTTGGGCAAACTTTTGTTATCGTAACTCATAATCAAGAACTAGCCAATATGGCCGATAGAAAACTGGTTATGGTCGATGGCAAAATTATAGATTAATAAAAGTGAAAAAACTTACCAAATCCGAACTCAAAGATTTTCTGGATGAAAAAGCTGCTTTTTATGAACAACCAAAATTCATAGAAACAGATCCCGTGCAAATCCCACACCTATTCACCAAAAAAAAGGATATAGAGATTTCAGGTTTTTTGACCGCTACGATCTCTTGGGGAAATCGCAAAAGTATACTGACCAATGCTCATCAATTAATGAACCGTTTAGGAAATAGCCCTTATGATTTTGTGGTGAATCATTCTAAAAATGATCTTCAAAATTTAGAAGGATTTGTTCATAGAACTTTTAATAGTATTGATCTTTCTTATTTTGTAACTGCATTACATCATATATACACCAAATTTGATGATATGGAGCACTTTTTCAAGCAATTTGCTTCAGAAAGCAGCTTTCAAAATGGGATTCATCAATTTAAGAAAGAATTCTTTAGTTTACCTCATCAATCCCGAACCGAAAAACATATTAGTGATCCTCTTAAAAACTCTGCAGCTAAACGCATCAATATGTTTTTACGATGGATGATCCGCGATGCAAAAGCTGGTGTTGATTTAGGAATTTGGAACACTCTCTCCCCTTCTCAATTGTCATGCCCATTAGATGTTCACTCTGGAAATGTAGCACGCAAGTTAGGGTTACTTAAACGGAAACAAAATGATGGCAAAGCATTATTAGAAATGGATACAAAGCTTAGATCATTAGACCCCAAAGACCCAGTTAAATATGATTATGCACTTTTTGGTCTTGGAGTATTTGAAAAGTTCTAAGTTTAGATTCATTCTAAAAAGTAATATTCTCTTTACATTTCAAACAGTATGTTGATATTTCTTTAATAAACATAAAACATCTACATAATGTTGTTCAACTGGGTACTGAGTTAAATTTGTACAAACAAAAAACTCACACAACCATGAAAAATTATTTTATATTTGCTGCACTTGCATCAGCATTGGTTATGACTTCTTGCAACGTAGATGACTTTGCAGGAAATCCAAAACCACCTACTGGACAAATTGAATTTAAAAACCACTCTATTTCACCTGTTTTATTAGAAAAAACTTCAGAGTTTTCTGATATAGAAATTTACAATATCCTTTCGTCTGAAGACACTTATATTCCAGACTTTACATACGGATCTATGGCAGATGGCGCTGGTTTATTGCGCAATAAGAATGGAACATTTACATTAATCAATAATATAGAAGCAGATTACTCGGTTGCCAGAATAACACTAGATGAAACTTTTAAACCTGTAAAAGGAGAACATATTCTTAATGCAATTGCTACGGCAAACACCGCGCAATGTTCGGGCTCATTAATTACACCTTCGGTGCATGGATTTGGCCCATTATACCTCTCTGGAGGAGAATGGGGAGGAACTTCTAAAGGAGTTTTTGCTACAGACCCATTTAGAAATGCCAATGAGGCCTCTGCACCAAGAATGTTGCCAGCTATGGGACAATGGTCTACAGAAAATGCTGTCGCTCTTAATAGAAGAGCTTATCCTGGCAAAACTGTTGTTTTTATTGGTGATGATAACAGTAATAATGAGATCCCTTCTGGACAGTTAGGAATGTATGTAGGAAGAACAGGAGATCTTGAAGGTGGAAAACTATATGGACTTAAAGTAACCGCTCCTGAAGTTATATATGAAGTAGATATGAAAGAAGGTGTCGAGTATGCTATGGAGTTTGTAGAATTAGAAGAAAGAGATATTGATTTATTGGATGCCGAAGCTAAAGAAAAAGGAGTTATGGGATTCTCTAGATTAGAAGACCTTGATTGGAGAAGAGGTTCTATTAGCAACAATCAAGAATTATACTTTGCGGTAACAGGAAGAGAAAAAGACGGACTGATAGGAAAAGGTACGATTGCTGGTAGAATTTATAAAGTAATTCTAAATCCTAAAGACCCTGCAGCACCAGGAAAAATCGTTTGTATTCTTGATGGTGATGTTGAAGGTGGAAAAGCAGAGGCTTTCCATAGTCCAGATAACATCTTGGTTACAGAAAATTATGCCTATATCCAAGAGGACCCAAACGGAATTTCTAAACCAGCAGCGAATCACTATTCAAGATTATATCAATATGACCTAAATACAGGAGCCTTAAAAACAGTATTAGAGTGTGATCAAATTAAAGCTGAGTCTCTGGGATATGGACCTTCAACAAGAACATGGGAGATTACAGGTATGATCGACATCTCTGAAACCATAGGAGTTGACAAAACTTTCTTATTAATCACTCAAAACCATGGTTGGGAAAGATCAGATGGAATTCCGTTCACAGATCCTAAGGCTAATCCAAATTTGGCAGAAAGCAGAAAAGAAGGTAGTATGATGTATGTGATCAGAGGTTTAGGAAGATAAGTATATGAGTATTACAACCAAATTTCAATACACCAAAGGGGCTTACTTCATGATAAGCCTCTTTGTTGTAATAAGTATTTTATCTTGTTCTAAAAAGACAGAAAAGGAAAAAATATCGTACCATGTACTTATGAAACAGCAATTTGTAGCAGATATCTCTAAGGCGATTGCTTTTTTGGATAGTATACCGATCAATAAAGACCGAACGCAAATACACTTTTTGGAATCTAGAAAATATTTCAAAAAAATAGAACCTGTTTTATCGGTATTGGATATAGAAAATTATAACTTTCTTAATCAACCTAATATTCTAAAAATCGAAGAAGAAGATTTTACAGATATCAAAATAAACAACCCTAGCGGATACCAGGTTCTAGAAGAAGAGATTTTTGTGGATAGAATTGATTTTACATCTGTTGAAAGGCATGCAAATCTGGTCTCAAACCGATTAAAGCTTATCAAAAAGAATATTAGTTTTAACCATTTAAAAACGTATCACTTTTTATGGCTATTTAGGAAATCAATTATACGAATCGCGGTAACTGGAATCACAGGCTTTGATTCTCCTGTATTAGAAAACTCGTTAGAAGAATCCAAAACCGTTTACAAAAGTTTAAAAACGTACCTCGCCTTATTTCAGAATGAATTTACAGACAAAATACTTTTAGACAGCTTGAACAATGAAATAGATGCTTCCATTTCTAATTTATCAGGAGATTTTAATTCGTTTGATCGATATCATTTTATCAAAAACCATACACATAAACAATTAAAACTTTGGAACAAAGTAGTTAAAGACTGGCGAGCTAGTTTTCCGTTTGAGTTGGCTATAAAAAATGATGCTACCTCACTTTTCTCTGCCAATACCTTCAATATTGCTTATTTTTCTGACCGAAATTCTGGGGGAACAACTCTGGATAAAATCGCTTTGGGAAAAAAATTGTTTTATGACACCAAGTTATCTTCCAACAAAAAAATTAGCTGTTCCACTTGTCATCAACCCGACAAAGCATTTACAGACGGACTTAAAACAGGTGTAGGTGTAACACGTAATTCCCCAACACTACTCTATGCCGCCTTACAAAAAGCTTTCTTTTATGACAAGAGAGCTGGGAGTTTAGAAGGCCAAATCATTTCGGTAATAGAAAATAAAAATGAGTTTCATACCAACCTAGAAACCTTAGAAAAAGAAATAAAAAAAGATAGTAGCTACATTTCTGATTTTACAAATTCTTATCCGGGTACAAAGATTTCTAATGTAGAAATACGAAATGCTATTGCCAGCTATATACGAAGTTTAGCGCCTTTTGATTCAAAATTTGATCGTAATATCAGTAATATAGAGAATACCATAACGCAAAGTGAAATTAATGGTTTTAACCTGTTTAATGGGAAAGCCAAATGCGCTACCTGCCACTTTGCACCCGTATTTAATGGAACCGTTCCACCTGATTACAAAGAATCAGAAATTGAACTACTTGGTGTTCCCGAAAAAAACGATACTATAAATGCCATAATAAGCAGAGACCTGGGTAGATATTATGTATACAAAACTCCAGAGAGAAAACATTTCTTTAAGACTTCTACAGTAAGAAATGCGTCCAAAACCGCACCCTATATGCACAATGGAGTATACAGCTCATTAAAAGAGGTAATGGATTTCTATAATCGAGGCGGTGGTGTTGGTATTGGTATTGATCAAAAATACCAGACCTTACCTCCTGATCCATTAAATCTTTCTGATCAAGACATAAACGATATTATTTCTTTTATTAATGCGCTAGAAGACCACCAATTTGAATATAAAAATAATTCGAAATTGACTAACATAAATTGAGTATGTAAGATGCTTATACTATTTACAAGTATAAAATATCTTAATGAAATCTAAAATTACCTTCAAAAACCTTCTTAGTTAGGATAATATTATAGTATTGTCGTACGTTTTGTTAACTGTAGATGACTTATTTTGATATAAAATTACGGTTAACGCATAAAATTAATACGTGATGATAAGTATTTATCAATATATGACTTATTTTTGTTAATTTTATTAAGAATTGTTGTCATAGACAAATCAATTCATTGAGGCAAATGATATCGACTACTATACCAATAAATGAAAACTTTAGGTTAGAAGCTTTAAAATCATTAGACATCCTAGATACAACATCTGAAAAGGAGTTTGATGATATTACTGCACTGGCTACTTACATTTGTGATGCAAAGGTCGCTTTGATCTCTTTGGTTGATAAAGATCGTCAATGGTTCAAATCAACCTATGGCTTAAGTGATAAAACTTGCCAAACGCCCCGAAACAACTCGTTGTGTTCGCATGCAATTTTGAATCCAAGTACGCCACTTATAATTAAGGATATTCGGGAAGATGAGCGTTTTAATAAAGATATTGTATACTTAGAAGATACACCTGTTATCTCCTATGCGGGTTTCCCCCTTGTGGATAAAGATGGTTTTGCTTTGGGAACACTATGTGTAATGGATAGCAAACCCAAAGAGCTTTCACAAAAACAAATTGAATCTCTCAGTGCGCTGGCAGGACAGGTAATCATTCTTTTTGAACTTAATAAAAAGAATAATGATTTAGAAAAAATACAGTCTAAGCTTAGAAAAAGAAATCAGTCATTACGTGAGTTTGCGAGAGTAATCTCACATGATCTGAAAATGCCTTTGGCAAACATTGTAACAACAACTGATCTATTAAAGCTTTTGCTAGAAGACAAACTTGATGAAGATAGTGAGGAATATTTTGATTATATTAAAGCCTCTTCCTTTGCGATGAGTAATTATATCAATGATGTTCTGGCCCACTATGAAAGTGATAACCTAGTAAATAATAAGCCTGAAAAATTTAAACTTAATGTGCTATTGCAGGAAATTGTAGACTTATTAAGTATCAAACCAGATTTCACTATTCATTTTCCCGAAAATGATCCAGAGCTTAATTGCAATAGGTCTGCATTAAAACAAATTTTCTTTAATCTGATTGGAAATAGTATTAAATATAATGATAAAGAAGAAATTGTAGTATATGTAGAGACTTTTGCCGATGAAAAATTTGATTATTTTAGAATCATAGATAACGGAATGGGCATACCAAATGATAAATTAGATACTATTTTTGAACTTTTTGGCACAGCAAATACTGTTGACAGAAGTGGTAATAAAGGCAATGGTATCGGTTTATCAACTGTAAAAAAACTTATAGAAAAGCTTGGAGGTTTCATCAAAGTAACTTCTGAAGAAAAGGTATATACCGCTTTTGATTTTGCAATTAAAAAGTGTAGTTAAAAAGCTTTCGATGTAATAGCATTAATACAGGCCTGTGCACATTTTTCTCCATCAATCGCTGCAGAAATAATCCCACCGGCATAGCCTGCTCCCTCACCACATGGATATAATCCTTTGATTTGTATATGTTCTAGGGTAACTCTGTCTCTAGGAATTCTAACGGGTGATGACGTTCTGGATTCTGGGGCATGTACTACAGCTTCATTAGTAAGATATCCACGCATGCTTTTGTCAAACACCTTAAAACCTTCTTGCAACGTTTGGTGGATAAATTTGGGAAACACGGTACGCATATCAGCCGATGTCAAACCTGGTGTATATGATGTAACTGGAAGATCAACTGAGACTTTTCCTTGGACCATATCCATTAATCGTTGTGCAGGAACTCGTTGTGTCTCTCCTCCTACTCGCCAGGCTTGCTGCTCTATACTTTTCTGAAAATACATACCAGATAAGGGTCCATACTTTGAAAACTCCTTAAAATCTTCTTTTCGCAATTCTACAACGATACCACTATTAGAAGTTGGTTGATCTCTTTTTGAAGGGGACCACCCATTGGTTACTACCTCACCCGGACTAGTAGCACAAGCGGCGATAACTCCCCCAGGGCACATACAAAAAGAATACATTCCTCTGCCATCCACTTGTTTTACAATACTATAGGGAGAAGGCGGTAAATATGGTCCTCGCTCTTCACACTTGTATTGAATTTGATCAATCAACTGTTGTGAATGTTCTACTCGTACTCCTAATGCAAAAGGTTTTGCTTCAATTTCTATCTTTTTATGATACAAAAGCTCAAAAATATCTCTAGCAGAGTGTCCAGTAGCCAAAATTACCTTATTGGTAGCTATTGTACTGCCATTTAATAATCCTACGCCATTAATCTCAGAGTTTTTGATTTCAATATCTACCACGCGGGTATTAAAATGTATCTCTCCTCCTCTTTCTATTATTTTTTCCCGTATTCTGGATATGATCCCTGGTAATTTATTTGTTCCTATATGTGGATGTGCGTCCACCAGGATTTGATCGGTAGCCCCAAAACCCACCAATAGTTCCAAAATACGTTGTACATCTCCTCTTTTTTTGGATCGTGTATATAATTTACCATCACTGTAGGTTCCTGCTCCGCCTTCACCAAAACAATAATTAGAATCTTCATTAACGATATGGTCCTGATTAATTGCTTTAAGGTCTCTACGCCGGTTTCTCACGTTTTTACCTCGTTCCAGAACGATTGGTTTACAACCTAATTCTATGCAACGTAAGGCTGCAAATAATCCCGCAGGGCCAGCGCCAATGATCACAATTTCTGGAGCCATGGATACATCGGGATAATCAGGTACTTCCATAGTATGCTTAACAAAATCCTCCTTTACGTATACTTTAAGCTTTAAATTTATCTTAATTGCTCGTTGCCTGGCATCTATAGACCGTTTTAGAACTTGTATATATTTAATATCATCTTTAGGGATTCTATTTTTATTTGCTACATACACCTGTAATTGATCTTGATATGCGGCAATTTCTGGAGAAACTTGTATTGTAAATTCGTATTGCAATTTGGATTATGATTTCCTGTTTTGTGCGAAGATACAGTATATTTCATTAAGATAAAGCTGCAAAATTTATGGATCAAACAACCAAATCTTAAATATTTAACCTTTTGTTAAGGTAATACTTCATATCTTTGAATTTAAACAAACCTTAAATTTACAATTATGAAAAAGCTATTTTTATTAGCAATTGCAGTAATCGGTTTTACAATGACTACTCAAGCACAAGACATTAAATTTGGTGTAAAAGGTGGGCTTAACTTTGCCGATTTAACCGGTGATTTTGATGCTGATGCAAGAACTGGATATCATATAGGAGCAGTTCTTCAGTTTAGTCTTATGGAAACTTTTGCTATTCAACCGGAGGTATTATATTCAGCTCAGGGTATAGATGATGTTGATATCGATTATATAAATATTCCTATTCTGGCAAAACTGAAGTTTGCTGGAATTGCAAGTGTTGAAGCAGGACCACAATTTGGTTTTGTAATAAAAGATGATTTTGAGGATATTTTAGCCGATGCAGAAGCAGAAAGTTTTGATCTTGGTTTAGCAGTTGGTGCAGGTGTAGAATTTGGTGGTTTCTTTGGACAAGTACGTTATAATCTAGGTTTAACAGATGTACTTGACGCCGTTGACGGAAAAAACTCAACATTTCAGGTTTCTGTAGGGTATTATATATTCTAGTAGAAAGACATAAATTTATAATAAAAAGGTAGGATGAGAATCCTACCTTTTTTTATACACAAAGCTTTGTTAAAGTTCGTTTAAGAAATCAAAAGGTTCTGTAGCTTTATAAAAACTAGATTATTATTTTCTCTTTTATTAACCATAAGTGAACCAGACTATTACACACTATGAATTCTATCTGGAAACGAAGGATACTTCAAGCATTTTTTACTCAAAAACTAAAAAAATCTGGACAAATTTCCGATACCAAATCAGACGATTTTTCTAAAAAAGTACATGCACTACGTTCAACGATCATTTCATTAATCAAAGATATCTTTCTTATGAGCCTGGGGGTGATTTCTGCTGCTTTTGGTTTAGAGAGTTTCTTGTTACCCAATATGTTTATCGATGGTGGCGTTACGGGGATTTCGTTACTAGTATCTGAAATTACTTCAATACCTCTTTATATTCTAATTTTGATTATAAATGTTCCCTTTATTTTTTTGGGACTCAAAGTAATAGGAAGGCGATTTGCAATACGCGCAACTTTTGCTATAACTGGGCTTGCTCTGGCACTTTTGGTTGTAGATTTTCCTGAGGTAACCCAGGATAAGTTGCTGGTTTCTGTCTTTGGAGGGTTCTTTTTGGGTGCAGGGATTGGACTCTCGGTTAGAGGCGGTGGTGTTCTGGATGGCACAGAGGTGTTAGCCATTTTTATGAGTAAAAAACTAGGCACTACGGTAGGTGATGCGATTACGATTATCAACATTATTATTTTCTCGGCTGCAGCTTATCTTCTATCCATCGAAACCGCTTTATATTCTATGCTTACTTATTTGGCGGCTTCAAGAACTCTGGATTTTGTAATCGAAGGAATTGAAGAATATACGGGCGTCACTATCATTTCTGAATATAATCGGGAGATTAGAACAATGATTACAGAAAAAATGAGAAGAGGAGTTACTATATACAAAGGAAAACAAGGGTACGGAAATCTTGAGAGCTTAGCAGAAATCGATATTATTTATACCGTTATAACAAGATTAGAAATAAGTAAACTTAAAGACGAAATTTTAAAAATCGATCCTGACGCCTTTGTTATTATGCATAGTATTAATGATACACGAGGTGGTATGATTAAAAAAAGGTCGATTGAGTATTAAATTTCTTGTAGTCAGTCCTAATTATAATTTAAGGAAGTGGTAAGAACATTTTTTCAATACGTAGATAGTCTTACTTTCTGGATCTTCTATTATAATTTCTAGTATTGTTTTTTGGTTTAGTTTTTCTGTGATAATTATTTCTTGATATTGGCTTATTACTTTCTGGGCTAGTAGTTGGTTCAAAGCCTTCTACGATTTCACTTTGTAACTTTTCACCCAAAAGTCTTTCTATACCTCTAACATAACTTAACTCTTCTTGACTTACTAAAGAAATTGCTTCTCCACTAGCTCCTGCTCTACCGGTACGACCAATCCTATGCACATAGTCTTCAGAAATGTTAGGTAATTCAAAATTTACTACATGTGGCAATAAAGGGATATCTAATCCACGAGCGGCTATATCGGTAGCTACCAGTACACGAATTGCTCCTTTTTTAAAACCTCCCAGAGCTTTCGTTCTAGCCCCCTGACTTTTATTGCCATGGATTGCTGCAGCAGTAATTCCTGCTTTACTCATTTTTTCACTTAATCGATTCGCGCCGTGTTTTGTTCTGGTAAATACAAGTACTTGCTGCCAATTTCCTTCAGCTATAAACTTAATAATGAGTTCTGTCTTTCTTTTTTGGTCTACTCTATATATTTTTTGATCTACTTTTTCTGCCGTTGTATTTTCTGGCGCAGCCTCTACCCACACAGGACGGTGTAAAATTCCATTGGCAAGCTGTTTAATTTCTTTGGAAAATGTAGCCGAAAACAATAGATTTTGCCGTTTTCTTGGCAATAGATTAAGAATTCTATTAATATCTCTTTGAAAACCCATATCAAGCATACGATCGGCTTCATCAAGAACTAAGATTTCGATAGAAGCCAGAGAAAGTGCTTTTTGGTTATGTAGATCTAATAAACGACCTGGAGTCGCAACTAATATATCTACACCATTTCTTAACCCTCTAATTTGAGGTTTATCATTGACCCCACCAAATATGACCATCGAACGTAAATCCAGAAACACACTATATGCTCTTACATTGTCCAATACCTGTGCGGCCAATTCTCTTGTAGGAGTTAATATTAAAGCTCGTACGGGCCTTTTTCTTAATGTTTTCTCCTGTGATAAAATTTGTAATAATGGTAATGTAAACCCAGCTGTTTTTCCTGTTCCTGTTTGTGCAGATGCTAAAACATCTTTTCGTTCTAAAATAGGTGGAATAGCTTTTTCTTGAATAAGTGAAGGAGTGGTATACCCTTTTTTGTCGATAGCACGCAATAATGCATCGGATAATCCTAATGTGTTAAATGACATATAAACTGTTTAAGAAATAACAATCTATTTTATACTAATGCCATTTCTGAATTTAGTTGCAAATGTACGTCTAATTTTTATGATACACTCTTATAGAAAGATATTGATATAAAAACATGTAAAAATTCACTACTCGTAAATCGTAATTCATAAATCTTATAGTATATTTGAAAAACTCAAATCAGGAATGCAGTTTAAACACCCGGAAATTCTTTATGCGCTCTTTGCACTTATCATTCCTATTCTAGTCCATTTATTTCAATTACGACGATTTCAGAAAGTAGCTTTTACCAATGTACAGTTTTTGAAAGCGGTCACTATTCAGACTCGCAAAAGTTCTCAAATCAAAAAATGGCTTACCCTCCTTACCCGTTTACTGGTAATTACTGCAATAGTCATTGCATTTGCTCAACCTTATTTAGCATCAGAAAATGTTGTAGGAAAAGAGACAAAAACTGCAATATATCTGGACAACTCGTTCAGCATGCAGGCTAAAGGTCCCAAGGGTTCACTTTTGAAACGAGCAGTACAAGAAATTCTTAATGACCTTCCAGAGGATCAAACCTTTTCGCTTTTCACAAATACTGAAACGTTTGTAAATGTTTCAAAAAAAGATATTCAGAATGATTTACTTCAGTTAGAATATAGTTCTAATCAGCTTCCTTATCGTGCGGCATATCTTAAGGCAAAACAACTTCTTGGTACTTCTTCAGAAACCATTAACCGAGTGATTATGGTTTCCGATTTTCAGCAAAAAAATGACGCATTTTCGATACCTTCTGATGCTACAACACAAACTAGTTTGGTACGATTGCGCCCGGTAACAAAACAAAATATCGCTATAGATAGTTTATACCTGCAACGTAATGTAGCTAATGAGCTAATGCTTAAAGTACTGTTAAGTAATATTGATGCTAATGCAGAAAACACATCAATTGCGTTATATGACGAAGATAAATTGATTGCAAAAACTGCTGTTTCTATCCCAGAAAATGGTACAACCACTACCGAATTTCGTCTCAATGAAAATACTCGTATACGTGGAAGAGTAATCCTGGAAGACCCTACTATAACTTTTGATAACTCCAGGTATTTTACTATAAATGCTCCTAAAAAAATCAAAGTAGTTGCTATTAATGAAGCAAACGATGCTTTCCTAAAAAACATTTTTACAAGAGATGAGTTTGATTTGATTAGTAGCTCTATAGAATCACTCAATTATAATGACATAACAGATGCCAATCTTGTAGTGATCAACGAAGTCAAACAAACTCCCGTATCATTAATCAATGCGCTAAAGCCTTTTGCTGATCAAGGGGGTACCATTTGTATCATCCCTTCTCAGAATGGGGATTTGGCTTCCTATCAACAATTTTTTAGTGTTTTTTCTGCTGATGGATTACGAGATCCAAAAACTCAGGAAAAAAAGATTACAAAAATAAACTTCTCACATCCTTTATACCGGGGTGTATTTGATAAAAAAATCACCAATTTTCAATATCCAAAAGTAAATAGTTACTACCCTACCAGTGCTTCTAATGTGATTCTATCATTCGAGGATAATAGCGCATTTTTGTACAAAACCAATAGGGTTTATGTCTTTACAGCTGCAATAAATAGCGAAAATTCGAATTTCAAGAACTCCCCACTTATTGTTCCTACATTATACAACATCGCAAAACAAAGCTTGCAACTTACAGATATATCGTATACAATCGGTCAGGTTAACTCATACGACATTCCTATAGCACTGGGGCAAGATGGAATACTGACACTGGTTTCTGCTCGGGAAAATAGTATTCCGTTGCAACAAAGCTTTTCTACCAAAGTTCGTATTACAACAGAAGAAGTTCCTACCAAAGCAGGGATTTATAGTGTTCAGGATAAAGATAAGACTATCCAATACGTTAGTTATAATTATGATAGCGCAGAGAGTGATTTACAGTACTACGATCTTACGGCAACGGCAGATTATGAAATAAGTGATTCTGTAACCGAACTTTTTGATCAGATAAAAGAAGAGACCAGTATCAATGAACTTTGGAAATGGTTTGTTATTTTTGCGTTGATGTTCCTGCTAATTGAAATATTATTATTAAAATATCTGAAATGAACTTCTTATTAAAGGCGGCTACAGTAATTGACCCAACCTCTCCTTTTCATCAACAAACGGTTGATATTCTTATTGAAGATGGTACCATTACAGACATAAATACTGCTATTGATCCTAAAAATAATGTAAAAGAAGTCCAACTAGATAATTTACATGTCTCGCAAGGTTGGTTTGATAGTAGTGTGAGTTTTGGAGAACCGGGTTATGAAGAACGAGAAACTATTGATCATGGCCTTAGTGTTGCAGCCAAAAGCGGCTTTACAAACATTGCTCTAAATCCAAATACACTACCCATTACAGATACCAGTGCTTCTGTCGGGTTTCTTACCGGAAAAGCTCAAAATAATGCGGTAGAAGTACATCCAATTGGTGCGCTAACTGTAAAATCTGAAGGAATTGATCTGGCAGAATTGTACGATATGAAACAAGCAGGAGCAATTGTTTTTGGGGATTATAAAAAAGCGATTCAAAACCCAAACCTGCTAAAAATTGCACTTCTTTATACCCAGAACTTTGATGGATTAGTACTGTCTTTTCCACAAGAAAACGACATTGCCGGTAAAGGAGTCATGAATGAGGAAGAACAAAGTACAACACTAGGTTTAAAAGGGATTCCTGCTCTGGCAGAAGAACTGCAAGTTGCCAGGGATCTGTTTTTACTTGAATATACGGGTGGTAGATTACATATCCCAACCATTTCTACCGCAAAGTCTGTGGCACTTATTAAAGAAGCTAAAGCCAAAAAAATAAAGGTTAGCTGTAGTACAACTATACATCACCTAACATTAACCGATTCAGAATTAACCTCATTTAATTCTAACTATAAAGTGTTGCCACCGCTACGTACCCAAAAAGATGTGGATGCGTTACTAGAAGGAATCCAAGAAGGTACCATAGATATGATTACCAGTGATCATCAACCTATTGATATAGAGCACAAAAAAGTAGAATTTGATAGTGCAAAATATGGGACAATTGGTTTGGAAAGTGCTTTTGGTACATTAAACAAAATATTAGGAGTTGAAAAAACGATTTCTTTGCTTACCAAAGGGAAAGAAATTTTTGGAATAGGAACGGGAATTATCGATAAAGACAATAAAGCTAATTTATCATTGTTTAATCCCGAAGGAGAGACAATTTTTACTGAAGACAATATACTATCAACCTCAAAAAACAGTGCTTTTGTTGGAAAAACTGTAAAAGGAGTTGCCTATGGTATTGTTGCAAACGGAAAAATGGTATTAAAGTAACCCCTTTCTCCTATTTTTTTAAGAAAATCGATCATATAAAAACACAATCAATAAAAACGATGCAATCAGATTACGCAAAACAAGGAAAAACGGCAGCTATTGTTGCTTATATCACAATTATCGGGACCATCATAGCCTTTTTCATGAATAATGATACCAAAAACCAGTTTACAAGTTTTCATATTAGGCAGGCATTAGGAATTAATATTTCATTTTACGTCTTAGGTGTATTGGTGACTTTTTTTGATTCCTGGCCTATCTCTTCTGCTTTTTACATTTTTGTTTTTGTGCTATGGGTATTTGGTTTAATAACCGCTATAAAAGAAGAACAAAAAACAGTACCACTGGTAGGTTCTTATTTTCAGGAGTGGTTTACATTTATTAAATAAGAACAAAAAAGCATGCAAACAACAACATTATCCCTTTATCATATCATCAAAGAACCAGCAATCAAAAAAGAAAAAACACCTGTATTGTTTATGTTTCATGGGTACGGGAGTGACGAAAACGATCTTTTTTCATTTGCGGCAGAGTTACCCGAAGAACTTTTTATTATCTCTGTACGTGCTCCTTATCCAATGCAACCCTATGGAAATGCGTGGTATGCTATTTATTTTGATGCTTCTCAGGGAAAATTTAGTGATGATAAACAAGCCATATCATCCCGGGATAAGATTGCCAATTTCATTGATGAAGCTGTACAGGCATACAACCTGGATGCTAACAACATTACATTATTAGGTTTTAGTCAGGGAACTATTTTAAGTTACTCTGTTGCTCTCTCCTATCCTGAAAAGGTGAAAAATGTAATAGCGCTTAGCGGATATATCAACGAGGATATTTTAAAAGAAGGGCATACTACAAACGATTTCTCTAACTTAAATATTTACTGTTCCCACGGCAGTGTTGACCAGGTAATTCCCGTAGAATGGGCACGTAAAGCTCCTGCACATCTGGCAAAATTAGGCATCAAAACAGAACTTAATGAATTTCCTGTCGGTCACGGAGTTGCGCCACAAAATTTCTATCAATTTAAAGCATGGTTGAATGATTTGATATAGTCTACTCATTTAATTAATCTTTTATTCAATAAATCTCTAACAATTTCTTTATATGATCGATGGATCCGAATAAAATCATTAGGAGGTTATCGATAAAAATGGCGATACTTTGGCACCAAAAATTATATCGACTAAATCGGCAATCACACAAGTATTTGATTTTTCATCCTTTACTTCGAAGGCAAGAATTCGTATTAAAAACGGTGAATATTTCAGTAAAGAATTCGCTTTTTAAAAATAGAGTCTAATTAAAAGCGAATTGAAAAAGATCTCCTTATATACTTGGTATAAGGGGATCTTTTGGTGTAATGGTTTTACCTTACATACTGTGTATTAAAAACGCATTGTAATTATCTAAAAATCAGAGTATTATACTTGAATAATTGTTTTTTTTATTCTATATTTAGGACACACAAAAATCAACTTAAATAGTACATTATGAAAAAACTCAATTTATTTGTAGCACTCACCGTATTGTTGAGTGTTTTTTTTGTTGCTTGCGAGCAAGAAGAAGAAACGACAGTTATTCAAGAGGTTTCAAGCGAAGTTTTAGCAGCACTTGAAAGTGCAGGATTCGACGTCACTGATCAGCCTCCTATTAAATTTGAAGAAAGTTACATAGTAGAGGGTGATATTTTGCTTACCTATAAACAAATCTTTAATTTAGCCAAAACTGAAGGCGTTTCTGTTAACTCAAAACAGTACAGCACCAATAATCTTGTAGCGACCAATGGCGGAAGAAATATTACTGTATTTGTAAGTTCAAGATTTAATACCGCTACCGTAGCTGGTGTAGATCTTGCGATACAGCGCTATAATGATGAAAATTTGGAAATTACTTTTCAAAGAGTCAATTCTTCAGGTAATGCAGATATTTCTATAACCAGGCTTAACTTTTTCTTGGAATTTTTCGGAGTTCTTGGTTCTGCTGGATTCCCAACGGCATCTGGAGATCCTTTTAACGCAATTTCTTTGAATGGTAGGCTCTCAAACCTTGGTTTTGATACCGGAGGCATTGCCACTATTGTTTCGCATGAGATGGGACATTGTATTGGTTTTAGACATACCGATTATTTTGACCGTAGTATTTCTTGTGGAGATGCTACCGATAATGAAGGAGATGGTGGCGTTGGCGCCAACCTTATTCCAGGAACACCTTCGGGAGCTACCCTATCGGATGCATCCTGGATGCTAGCATGTTCTGACGGAAGTGACCGACCTTTTAATACAGATGATCAAACGGCTCTTGACTTTTTGTATTAAACCGGGTTAAAGACCGCACCTTAAAACCTATAAATAAACCTCACAAGTACTCTTGTGAGGTTTATTGGTCTCAGATTTGGGTTCAAAACCCAGCAATTTTATTGCAGCACTTTAGTAATTCGAAAAAATCTATTTTTCAATTTTGTTATTTGTTAAAAGTTAATAGTTATTTTATATGTCGGTCGCTGATATTTGTAGCCTAATAACTTTTAACAAATAACAAAAAAGCAATGTATTGCGTATCAAAACACTCTGTACTTTCAGTACAGAGTGTTTTAGTTTTTTATTTCCTGGTATACTAATGCTATCTCGCAGGATTGTAGTCCTTAAATATTGGCATTCCGTTTTCCTTAAGAATTTTATTTAAAAATCGCATCATATCTGTTCTGGTTTTTCTATATGCGACTATAAATAGATTTATAAAATCTACTGGTATAAAAGTCAATAGCCCTTTATTGGTTTCCTTTGTACTGACCTTTGTGGCGAAATATTTTATGAATTCATTATCACTTTCGGTATCCGAAAACTTTTTCTTTGCATCTTCAATATCAGGCATAGAAAAAGGTATCCCAATTATATCCTCCTCTATCTCATTAAAATTAAAAAAACGCTTTGTTCTAGTTTTTAAATCTTTTATAGACTTTGGATTCTCAAAATTAGGGTTAGGATAGGTGTACTTCCAATATTTACAGGTGGCAACATAAACAATAGGATTCATAGTTATGGCTACCATGTATATATTTTTAAACATATACTTCATTTTAGCCCTAAGCATACTACTTAATATCAAGCTTTTTGGAAAGAAGGACCCCCCTCTTTCTTCTTTGATAATACCGATTCCCAAACGTATATAAAGATCTTTTCTATATTGAGGATTTTTACAGTACATGAAATACGACATCCCAATGTCTCTTCCATTTTTTGTCATAATATGCATATCCATATTATCAAACTTTGAGAACAATTTTCTAAAATGAGGGATAGAAACCTCATCACTAATCGTGGCTTTAAACAAATCATACAACCTTTTCTCAAATAGAGAATTCTCTTCAATTTTCACAACCTTGTGATGCTCTAATTTTGTCATTTGGCAATTCTATTTTGGGGTTTTTGATACAAAAAACCGTAAGGATTTTACCTCTTCGGTTTGGTACAAAATTAGAAGTTTTGATCTTCGTAAAAGCAAAGATGTAGTGCAAATTAAAAAGTTAATAAATTGTTAATTTATAAGATTTAAAACCTAAAAATTAACAAAATAAACGTTGTAAAACACAAAGAAATGTGGTTTAAACGTACCAATTTTGATGGGAATACACGAGAATTAGTAGCGCTGGTTAAAGTTCAATTATGGATTTGACAAAAATGGAGTTAACTTATTAAATTTTTGTTAATACAGACAAGTAGAAATGGGGGTATAATCCCCTAAAAAACGAAGCTGTAACTCAATAAAAAGAAGAATTCAGTCTAAATTTTACCTATATCTGTCATTTAGTCCAACTCCCATCAATATCATGGGCTTGATTTTTTCTAAACGAGAAAGTCGAGTAGCTTCTCGTTTGGCAGTAATACTATATTCTATGTGCTCTTTTGCTTAAATGGAGTTAATTGGTTAAAAGATCTTTTTAAATCTGCATTAAAAGTTAATGCCGTATTTAATTCTATAGGCATTTTAATTGCTTCAGATTTTTCTGGCTTGATCTCCTTCCCTTCTTTTTGATTTTGTATTGCTTCAAGTACGTATTGAAATACTAAATCATTATCAATTTCGTCGACTGAAGCAAACCTCCATTGCCGTAATGCCTTAGTCTTTCCTTCTTGTGCATTGATTAATTTCTTTTGATCATCTTTAAGAAATACCCCTTGATAGAACCAAATACCCACATAGGATTTGAATGCTCCCAGTCCTATAACATTTTTACCATTCACGGTATATGTTGGTGCTCCCCATTTTATAGTTTCTACCATTTCTGTTGAAAGTAAAATAGAGCGCAACTTTTCTAGAGCATCTTTCCATTGGGTCTTCTTAGCGATAAACTCTTCGACAGTTTTGTTTTTCTGCATAACAAGAAATCTGTTGGATAATCCTTGCTAAATTTACAAAGAAACATGCACTTGCAATAATTTAGCCGAGTTCCAATCAAAAGTTACTTCTAGGGTCTTATACTCTTGATCCCAATCAAAAACATAAGATTTATCATCTATTTTAAGACTTTGAGGGGCTGTATCAATAGTATGAATGATTAAAGTAATCTTTCTGTTACTTGAGGCATAACTAGTTCCTTTTTCTGCGGATAAAGAAATAGACAACTCCTTTGATGATGTTTTACTTTCAAATTTCAGCAATTCATATACACCCTTTTCAAATGCATTTGGAGTTGTACCATCGTCATCATATAATTTTCCTAAGCTAGTTTCTACCAATGGGTCATGATAATAATGTAATGTTAGCTTTTTGGTAGAATACGCATCCGTAGTTTGAACTGGAGACACCATCGGAATGAATGATCCTGCTTTTACAAATACCGGCACATAATCGTCTTCAACTTCAACAGTAGCGTACTTTCCTCCTTCATATTTTTTCCCTGAAAAGAAATCATACCAATTACTTCCCTTAGGAAAAGGCACATCCATAGACGCGATTCCGGGTTTAACTATTGGAGACACCAAGAAATTATCACCCCAAAAATAGGTGTAACTAACCTCATAAAGCTCTTTGTTTTCTTGGTTTTCAAAAAACAAGGGTCTCATTAGCGGCATGCCTGTTTGATTATTATCAAAAGCAATCGTATAATTATAAGGAAGTAAACTATATCTTAACTCGATACTCTTTTTTGCCAATGCTTTGGTCTTTTCATCATGAAAAACAGGCTCTGGAGCGATGTGTTCCTGTGCATGTGGCCTAAAAATTGGCTGAAACACTCCATATTGCAACCAACGCGTATACAATTCTGGATCAAAAGTTTCTCCGCCTGCAAACCCTCCCAGATCAGAGTGCATATATCCCAATCCCTGCATTCCCATAGAAAGTGCGATTTCGGTTTGTGGTTGTAATCCTCCCCAGCTTCTACTTACATCTCCAGACCATGGGATCATACCAAATCGTTGTGAGCCAGAATATCCGGCTCTCATCAAAATAAAAGGTCTTTGATCCGGGAAATCTTTTTGATATCCTTCTTGTACCAATCTTGCCCAATCATGACCATAAATATTGTGTACTTCGTCGGCACTTCCTGTTGCATGTAATAATTCTGAAGGGTGTACTTCTGGTTCTCCTAGATCTCCCCACCATCCTGCAACGCCATAGTCCTGAGTATAGGTTTTATAGATATTCCAGAACCAATCTTTACCTTTTGGATCGTAAATATCTATAATCCCGGTATTTCCGAAATAAAAATCATATCTAAACGGATTGCCAACAGAATCTTTACCCAGAACACCCTTTTCTACTGCCTCATCCCATTTTTTGGACGAACTTAAAATAAAAGGCTCGGTAATCAATATGGTTTTAACTCCTTTATCTTTAAAATCATTAATCATTTGTTTTGGCGTTGGGAAAGAATCTGTCAAAAACTCCAAATTCCCCATGTGTCCTTGTATTTCTTTTCCAAACCAATAGATATCCAAAATAACGGCATCTAGCGGAATGCTGTCTTGCGCAAACTTATCTACCGTTGCTCTGGTTTCTTTTTCTGAATGGTACCCAAAACGACTGGCAAAATTCCCAAAAGCCCAACGAGGAGGTAACGGTTGTTTACCGGTAAGATCGGTATATTGATCCATTAGATCTCTCCAATCGTCTCCGGCTATAACTTGATACGTTTTTCTCCCATTAATGGTTTCATACTGCAGCGTATTATCTCTTTTACTATCTATATCCAAAAATCCTATCGGAGCATTATCAAAATGAACGGCATAAACTTTTGACGAAAGCACCAAAGGCATGGTATAGTTCATTAATTCTGAATATGTTTCATATCCGTAGTGCGCACGATTATACAACTTAAGCTTCTTTCCTCTGCGGTTCATGCCCACAACCCTGGATCCTGCACCATAAATCACTTCATCTCTATCCAGGTTGAAATCCAGGATCTCTGTAGAATCTGTTTTTATATAGCCATTATTTTCTGAAATAAGTTCTTTTCCTTTATAAGAATATGATATTTGAAAAGGTGCTCTGTTTACGATAACATCTATTCCATTAGTCTGCATCATTAATACACTATCAGTCTCAACGATCAACATTTTAGTTTTTTGAGGTTGTAGCACCACTGCATGAGACTCTGGAGTATGTTCTTCACCCTTCGGAATAAAAGATGTTTCTATAATTTTATTAGAGTAAGGTTTGATAATATACGTTCCATTATCTTTATAGACCTCGACATAAGAATCATACATCTTGTAACCCTGATAAGGGCCTTCATATTTCTTTTTACAAGAAATACTGGTTGTTGCAATTGCTAGTACTAATAAAAGAGAAAAAAACTTTGTTTCCATGTCCAAAAAAGGTTTGTTGGTTTGCTTGAAAGAGATCAAATATAACAGAATACTTATAAAACTATACAATTACAAAACTTGATCCAATAGAATTATTGAATTCTCAATGAAATACCTTTAGTATTGCATACAATCTGGGTACATTCTAGTACCTCAAAACTTGATTGTAATCTTAGAAATCATTTGAACTTTTAATCTAAATAATTCTCCGATGGCGCTGCCTGCTTTAGTCGGTTTCAATAAATTTTTATTTCAGGGTTGCAAAAGCCTATTTTTTGGCTTCCAGACAAAAAGTTCAAAATAATTTCTTAATGTAGATAACCATATCCTAATCATTTGTTTAAAAATAGTAAACACTTCAGTAAAATGAACGACGTAGTTTTATAATGCATTTAACCAAATTAACCTTAATCGCATTGCACACTATTATGAAACATTTTTACTCCATCATTTTAACATCAAAACATACTGTACTTGTTAGTGCACTATGTTGGGGGCTTTGCTCACTAACCTATGCCCAGAAGGATACTTCTAATCAAAAAAAAGAAGAGAAACTTCAATTTGATATTCCTGCAGACACTCACTTTAACAAAAAAATACACCCGAAAGGAACTGGTAAATCCTTTTTTAACTTTGGAGACATACTTGTCGCAAGAGCAGTATTGCCAGCCGCTAGTTTCTCTGAAGGGCCCACCTCAGGACAATATATAGGTTCGGGATTAATCAATCAACAACCAGTTCCTTTTTCTAACAAACAACCCGTGCAGGGGTTTTCTGCAGTTCTAAACAACTATGATGGTACCTTTATGGCACTATCAGATAATGGATTTGGTGGTATTGAAAATTCATCAGACTACAACCTTCGTATTTACAAAATCAAACCTAAATTCGAAACATTCCTGAGACGTGGTGAGGGAATTATCGAGGTACAAGATGTTATTGAACTAAAGGATCCTAACCACCTGATTCCTTTTACTATTGTAAATCATTTTAGTGATGACAGAGTATTAACGGGAGCAGATTTTGATATCGAGTCCTTCCAAAGAACGGAGAACGGGGATTATTGGATCGGTGATGAGTTTGGCCCATTCTTATTACATTTTGATAAAAATGGCGTGTTATTGCACTCTCCTATTTCTCTTCCTGACTTTGATAATCCAGGGAAAGATCTTCGTGCGCCACAAAATCCGTATAGTGAAGAATTTAGTGCCCTAAGGGTTATGAACGCTATGAGAGCACATGCACAAACCTACGGAAGCAAAAGCCCTATAATGTCTCCTTGGTTTGTAATGCTTGATGATCAAAACGAAAATACTAAAGTTGAAAATCGAGAAACGCCACCTGCCGGACTAAAAGCAGCGTCAAGCGAATTGCATAATGTATCCTCGTTAAATCGTGCAGGACACGATGTAGTTGTTTATACCGTGAATGATCTGGAAAATATGAATTTATTACTAAATCTAGGAGTACAAGGAATTATCTCTGACCGCCCGGATCTTTTACTTGAGGCTGTTCAAAATTTTGATAATGACAAAGACGGGCAACCAGATTTTATGGACGCCAATGGACTTATAGATAGAAAATTATTCGATGCACAAGGCCATAGAGGAGCCCGAAATCTAAGACCTGAAAATACAATACCGGCTATGGAAGCGGCTCTTGATTATCTAATGCCTACATTAGAAACTGACTGCGGAATAACCTCGGATGGCATCCCCATTTTGGATCATGACCCACATATCGAAGCTGCAAAAACAAGAAAAGTAGATGGCACACCATATGAATTTGAAGATGAAGTATTGGTAAAAGACCTTACACTAAATGAAATTCAAAATACATTTATAGCAGATAAAATTTTGGAGGGAAGACCAGCCCAAACCAATGACAATTCTTTGTCTCCCGTAGCAGTAGCATTTGCAAATCAAAATGGATGGATTGATCCTTACATTATGCCTTCGCTACAACAATTATTTGATTTTGTCGACTTTTATGTAGCATACTATAAAAACGGCCCGGGAGCATCAGATCCCAAAGCCAAGAAACGATGGATGAATGCATCCAGGGTTCGTTTTAACATAGAAACTAAAATCAATCCAAGAACTGATACAGACGATCGCGGAGATGTTTTTGCAGAAAGAACTGTAGATCCCGAAACATTTACCAAAGCGGTGGCAGATGTAATTGTTTCTAATCATTTAACTGAGCGCGCAGATATTCAAAGTTTTGATTTCAGAACATTATTAATTGCACACAAACACTATCCAGAAATTCGAACTGTATGTCTGTTTGGTGATTTTCCTAAAGTTGAAGAAGCCGGAGATGGTACAAATTTACAAGATCAGAATGGAGAAAACACTCCATGGCTTGGAGGATTGTATTGGCCCTACAGAAATACAAAACTCGATACTCCGTTCAAAGTAAAAGGTAGCGGTGGCTTTGAAGGAATGGCTTTGACCACAGATAACAAAAAGTTATTACCGTTATTAGAAAAACCACTCGTTGGATCAGAAAAAAATGATCTGTTGATCCACGAATTTGATCTGGAAAGTAAATCCTATACGGGGAAAAAATTTCAGTATCCTTTAAATGAAAGAGCAAGTGCTATTGGAGATTTCATCATGTTTGGTGAAAACCGAGGTTTAATTATAGAACGTGATGGATCCCAAGGAGATTTGAATGGTTTCAAGGCTATCTACGAAGTAGAATTAGATCAGGATCAAGAACTCCTAGAAAAAAATATAAATGTAGATCTTCTTAAAATCAATGACCTAAGAAGAATCTCACTTCCAGGACTAGAAGGAGATGTTGGGATAGGTAAAGAATTTGCCTTTCCTTTTGTAACAATAGAAAGTGTTGTGGTTTTTAATCCATATTTGATTGGTGTTTTAAATGATAACAATTATCCTTTCAGCATTGGCCGCCATGTTGGTACCGGTCTACCCGATGATAATGAGTTCATTATGTTATGGTTAGATCAACCCCTAGGACAACCTTGGAAATCTAGTAAAGAAAAAGAAGGTTTAACTAGTCAAAACATTAAAGTATACCCAAATACCTTTAAAGATCAAGTAACTTTTTCTTATATAGGAAATAACGTCAACAATGTCACTATTGATATCTATGATCTCTATGGGAACTTGATTAAAAAATTAGTGAATAAACAAAAAAATGATGAAAGCTTTAGCTACACATGGAATGGCAAAGCTAATAATGGTTATGAAGTATCCAGAGGGGTTTATATTGCCGTTATTGAAATAGATGGAGCGTTTATAAAAAAGAAACTTTTGAAAAGATAGCCAACCTTAACCAACTTAAATAGAGACTACCTAAAACCAAAAAAAAGCTGCTCCAACCAAGCAGCTTTTTAACCTACTATTTAGATAAATAAAACTTAAAGTTTTTTCGAAGAGACAAAATACCTTTATATTCAATTAATAACTTAAATATAAAATCATGAAAAAAAAAAATTTGAAAGGATTAAACTTTGAGAAAAAGATAATTTCTACGTTACAAAGTAAAACTATTAAGGGAGGAAACCACTGGCCAACTTTTGAAACAGGATGTAATTCTGAAGGTTGTGATGAAGCAACTGGAAAACACTCCTGCCTTAATCACAGTAATTGTATTTGCTTATAATTTTGATAAGAGCTGCTCAAGTAGGGCAGCTCTTATATTTTTATGAATTAAAGTTTATTGAAGTTTTTTAACCAAAAGATCGGCCACCAATTCTGCCGAGGCAGGGTTTTGACCAGTAATTAATAATCCATCTTCAACAGCATAAGGACTCCAATCTGCCGCTTTAGAATAAATACCTCCGTTTTCTTTAAGCATATCTTCTACCAAAAAAGGAACAACTTCAGTAAGCTCTACGGCTGCTTCTTCTCCATTTGTAAAACCGGTAACTTTCTTTCCTTTAACTAGCGCTGTTCCATCCACATTTTTAGTGTTCTTAAATACTGCAGGAGCGTGACAAACAGCTGCTACAGGTTTATTGTTGTTATAGAACTCTTGGATTAAAACAATAGAGTTTTGGTCTTCAGACAGATCCCAAAGGGGGCCATGTCCTCCTGGATAAAATATAGCATCAAAATCTTTTTGACTCACCTCTGATAACTTCAGCGTATTTGCCAATTGATCTTTGGCTTCTTGATCTTTATCAAATCGTTTTGTAGAAGCCGTTTGAAAATCTGGTAGTTCACTTTTTGGGTCAATGGGAGGTTGACCTCCTTTTGGTGAAGCTAAGGTTATTTCAAAGCCTTTATCCTTTAAAAAATAATACGGCGTAGCAAACTCCTCTACCCAAAAACCTGTTTTTACACCTGTATCTCCAAGTTCAGAATGACTGGTTAATACAAAAAGTATTTTTTTATTTTGTTTCACCTCTTCCTTTTCAGGGTGCACTTGCTCACTTACCTTTTCCTTTGTTTCTTTATTTTTTGCGCAAGAAGCAAAAGCTAATACTAATAGTGTGATGGCTATTTTTTTCATAATTGTCATACATTAATGATTATCTTAAACAAAATTACCTGTTCAGATACACTAAAAAATTGATGTATGTTAATTTATAATTTCCTTACCAATTCTTTTCTGATCCTACTTAAACTTTCTGTAGTAATACCAAGGTAAGAAGCGATATGGTAATTTTTGATTTTTGCTTCGATATCGGGATAAGTCTTTATAAAATCTAAGTACCTCTCTTTGGCTGGTTTTGCAAGGTTTCCTAATATTCTATTTTGAAAACTGGCAAATGCTTTCTCAAGCTTTTTCCTAAAGTGCACCTCTACTTGTGGAACCTTTGCATAAACCTCTTCTAAATCTGTTCTAAAAATTTTATAAAGTGTAGATTTTTGTATGCATTCTATCGTAAGAATCCCAGTATTCTGTTCAAAAAAGGCAGTATAATCACTAATCCACCAATCTTTTACAGCAAACTGAAGTGTATGCTCTTTACCAGAAATATCAATAAAAAAAGTACGCAAACAACCATCTGCTACATAATATTGATGCGTAACTTTTTCATTGGCATTAAGTACGATATCCCCTTTATCAAAGGTAATCTTTTTAAGCTTAGAAGAAACAAAGTCAATATCCTGTGCAGTAAAGATTTCTCCTTTAAAAACCTGATTAATTATAACATTTTGTTCTTGCACAGTCTCGTTCTAAAAAAAGCATATGTTATTTTCTAATTTCTAGGATACAAAAATGACTTTTCTACTTCAAAATCAATAACCCCATCTTTTCTTACATCGTATATGATAAAAAGTTCTCCCCAATATACACCATCAGTAAAATCGGCAATGATCCATTTATGATTAAGTAAACGAACTTTATTGATCGCCATATTTCCTTCCATACCCACAAATGGAATGATTGGATTGTCTTTCCCGGGTTTGTTTTCTTCTATTATTTTGTCACTAATAGTTAAGGCAAGTTTTGCAGGATCATATCCCATTTCTTCAAAATAACTTACAGCATCTTCATTACTCTCTAATGAGAAATACGTTAAATCCATATTAATGTCTATCAAAGAGTCTACAATTGTAGTTTTTAAAGAATCTTGTTCTTTTATTCTTTTTTGAAGGTTTTCGATTTTGGCATCATAGGATTCCTTGGCTTTTTTTGCATTCATAAATTGAAACAGCACAAATAATGCTGTAAAAATGAACAGATACATAAAAATTTTATTCTTCATATGCTATATAGTTATTTTTAAATTATCGTAGGCAATAAATACATTATCCGGCAATGTTTTTTCTACTTCGGCATGAAACCCTAACATATGACTGATATGGGTAAGATATGCTTTTTCTGGCTTAATTTCTTCAATAAACTCTAGTGCTTCTTCCAAATTAAAGTGAGCATGATGCGGCTCTATTCTTAAAGCGCTAACGACCAAAACCTTGACTCTTTTTAGTTTTGCTCTCTCCTCTTTGTCTACTGTCTTTACATCGGTTAAATATGCAAAATCTTTGAACCTAAAACCAAATACCTGCAAGCGGTTATGCATTGTATTTATAGGGTTTACTTCAAGATTACCTAAAGTAAAAGGTGCATTTATTAATTCATTTTCTATAACGCTAGGGGCTCCAGGATATTTGTTTTCCGAAGAAAAAATATAGTCAAATCTTAGTCTAAGAGCCTTCAAAACTCTCTTGTGAGCATAAATAGGAATATCACCTTGCCTAAAGAAAAAGGGTCGTATATCATCAAGCCCCATGGTATGATCTGCATGCTCATGGGTAAAAACTACCCCATCGATTCTAGACACATTATTAGATAGCATTTGTTGCCTGAAATCAGGTCCACAATCCACTACATAACAATACTCATCCCATGATACAAGGACAGAAACACGTAGTCGTTTATCTCTAGGGTCTTCACTTAAACATACGGGATGATTACTTCCTATAATCGGAATCCCTTGAGAAGTGCCAGTACCAAGAAACGTTACCTCCATAGCATTTTTTAATAGAACAAATGTACTTATATTTTTTTGGCAAAAATTGTATGAATATATTAATTATTGACAATAATATTTGTATCCTATAGAAATTTGCGTTCTGACTTTTTTAATAATTATGGTATTAGTACCTTTACAGTAAACAAAAAAAGCCCTTTTTACTATGCCTATCACGATAATGGGAGATAAAGAATTTGAATCTGTCCCCTCAATTAAGAGTAAAGCATTACGAATTAATCTTAATCAAAATATCTACGGAACTTTTGCAGAAATCGGAGCGGGTCAGGAAACTGCACGAAATTTTTTTAGAGCAGGTGGCGCTTCTGGTACTATTGCAAAAGCAATGAGTGCTTATGACAAAGACTTTAGTGACGCTATTTACGGAATAGAAGATGATAAGCGCTATGTAACTGAAGCCAGACTAAAAAAAATGCTGAAGCATGAAGTAGGGCTTATTGAAGAAAGAATTTCTCGTGAGAAACATCCTAACAAACTTTTCTTTAGCTATGCCAATACTGTAGCTACGATAGACTTTGCAAAAAAATACAAAGGACATGGCTGGGTAGGTATTCGATACCAAACTGTGCCCAATGAAGAATATAACGAGATTAGTTTGCATATACGTTTTCATGAAAACGATGCCAGATTACAACAAATGACTCTTGGTGTCTTAGGAGTTAACCTAATTTATGGAGCCTATTACAAATATGATAATCCAAAAAAATTATTGCGATACTTATATGATCATCTGGATAAAGATCAAATAGAGATTGATACTATCAACTTTTCTGGCCCTAGATTTACAAAAGTAGACAATCGCTTGATGAGTTTACAATTGGTTAAGAATGGAATGACAGAAGCAGTAATGTTTGGTCCGGATGGTAATAACATACTACCAGCGGCTATATTATATAAGAAAAATATTTTGGCTCTTCGAGGAAGTTTCAGACCGGTTACCAGAGTTAATATGGACATTTACAAAAAATCACTCAATATATTTTTGAGCGAGAACAAAGTAAATAAAGATAAGACTGTTGTAATCTTCGAGATTACATTATCTAACCTAAGAGCCGAAGGTGAAATAGACGAAGAAGATTTCATGGCAAGAGCCAGGTTACTGTGTTCACTTGGTCAAACCGTAATGATTTCTAATTTTAAAGAATACTATAAAGTTGTCGAATATTTTTCTAACTATACCAAAGAACGAATGGCTTTGGCAATGGGTGTAAACAATTTGGTAGACATTTTTGATGAAAAATATTACAGACATTTAAGTGGAGGTATCTTAGAAGCCTTTGGCAAATTGTTCTTTAAAGATCTAAAAGTCTATTTATACCCACTACACAATCAAGAAACAGACGAGGTTACCAATAGCGATACGCTTAAAGTACATCCAAGAATGAAAGAGCTCTACAAGTTCTTTAAATATAATGGTAAATTGGTAGATATAACCGATTACGATCCTACTATAATAGATATTTTCTCAAGAGAAGTGTTACAAAAGATTCAAGATGGTGAATCTGGATGGGAGGATCAACTACCAGAGTTAATACCAGAAATGATTAAAGAAAATAACTTTTTTGGATATAAACCAGTTGAAGCTGTAAAAACCAAATAGTTATAATCAGCCCAAAAAAAAGCACCCTATTAATTTCTAGATAGGGTGCTTTTTTATATTTCAAAGATAAAACACATCTGCGTCAATAAGTAATAGGGATCAAAATTTCACCTTCATATATAGATTTATAATATACCCCAAATTGAACAATTTAAGGTAGTGGGTCTTTTTATCTTCTAAAATACTACATAATTTAGTCTTATTCGATTAGTAATAAGGTATAGCCGAAAACCTTTGTAAAATGTAGGCGTTAACAATATAAATTATGAAAAAATCTAGAGATTTAAAATTGAGTTTAAACAAGGAAACTATTTCTAAACTAGAACAACTGAAAATTAAAGGAGGGCACTATTCTTGCACACCTACCTGCACTCAGACAGCTTTGTATAGCAGATGTGGCAATCAAATGTGTCATTAATTTCACTAAAGCTTTTTTTGGATTACAACTCGTTATGAGGTTTTTACACACAACAAAATGAAATACTTTTAAGTTTTGCCTGGCAATAATAGGGTAAAATCAAAAATACAGCATAGCGACTATAATTAAAAATAGTTTAAGTGTACTAGGTTTTCTATTATACACTTAAACTATTTATAATCATTATATTATCATATATTTTTGGATGTTATAGCACTGAAGTATGCCGTCTGCAGATTTTGCTACAATATCTGCGCCGAATGATCTTTGGTTTTAACTTTGGAAATTACTTCAGAAATCACTCCATTTTCATTTATTACAAACGTTGTACGATGTATGCCATCATATTCTTTCCCCATAAATTTTTTAGGCCCCCAAACCCCAAAAGCTTCAATCACTTGTTTATCCTCGTCTGCTAATAAAGGGTATGGTAATTCGAATTTGTTTTTAAAATTTTGTTGGCGCTTTGCACTATCTGCGCTTACACCAAGAATTTCGTATCCTTGTGCTTGAAATGTATGATAATTATCTCTAAGATTACAAGCTTCTGCGGTGCAGCCGGGTGTGCTTGCCTTTGGATAAAAGAAAACAACTAATTTCTTTCCTTTATAGGTATCTAGGGTAATCGTATTTCCGTCCTGATCAAGTGCGTTAAAATTTGGAGCTTTATCTCCTGCTTTTAATGTTGTCATATTATGTAGTATGTGTAAATTATTTTTTGTTTAATATTTATAATCAAAAATAAAACAAAATCAACAATATCATTCTCTTTTTATTAAAAATTTAATGATTCATCCCTTCTCTTTTCGGTTCATATTTTAATACTTTAGCAGTATTCAATTTTGATAGCATGACCAAGCAAGAAAAGATAAGTTTTACCATTGATACATTACAGGAGTTATATCCTCAAATACCTATTCCGTTGGATCATAAGGATCCTTACACGCTTCTTATTGCAGTATTAATGAGTGCTCAAAGTACCGATGTAAGGGTAAATCAGATAACTCCATTATTATTTGATAGAGCCGATAATCCATATGCGATGGTTCGGTTATCTGTAGATGAAATTAGAGAAATAATAAGACCCGTTGGTCTTAGTCCCATGAAATCTAAAGGAATTCATGGATTATCTGAAATTTTGATTGAAAAATATAATGGTCAGGTTCCCCAGAGTTTTGAGGCTTTAGAAGCATTACCAGCCGTTGGACATAAAACTGCTAGTGTAGTAATGTCACAAGCATTTGGTGTTCCGGCATTTCCTGTAGATACCCATATTCATCGATTAATGTATCGTTGGGGTTTTAGCAATGGTAAAAACGTTACGCAAACCGAAAAAGATGCCAAGCGTTTATTCCCAAAAGAATTATGGAATGATTTACATCTCCAGATCATTTGGTACGGAAGAGAATATTCTCCAGCTAGAGGCTGGGATCTTGATAAAGATATTATTACCAAAACAATTGGTAGAAAAACGGTGGTAACTGAATATTTAAAACAAAAAAAGCCAATTAAAAAATAGGCTTTTGTTTAAGTTTAGTTCAGAATCGTTTCAAATTTTAAGCCACTACAATTAGTAACTTTCAACGCTTTTGAATAGCTAAGAAGAAAATCTATTGTTTTTCTACTAGGTACTACATAATTTTCTTCTTTTTTTGAAGATTTAAAGTAAAATTTTGCCATATTACATAATCTTAAATTACTGTTATTTAAAATTATAACGGCACTTTTTACATATTATTATATTTCAGCGTTATTAATTTGTTAAAACTATATTATTTTTTTCTATAACCTTTCTAAGGTTAATTAATGCATATCTCATTCTACCTAAAGCGGTATTAATACTAACACCCGTTTTATCGGATATTTCTTTAAAGCTCATATCTCTATACATACGCATGATAAGTACTTCTTTCTGATCTTCTGGCAATTCTTGGATCAAACTACGCAGGTCCTCTTCTACTTGATTTTTAATGATTTTTCTTTCTGCATTTAGGTCTCCATCACTTATTACAGAAAAAATGCTAAATTCACCATTATCTTCAAATTTTGGCATACGATTCCCTTTTCTGAAATGATCAATTACCAAATTATGAGCTATACGCATTACCCAGGGAAGAAATTTTCCTTCTTCATTATACTTACCATTTTTTAAGGTACGAATAACCTTGATAAAAGTATCTTGAAATATATCCTCTGATACATCTCTATCAAAAACTTTAGAATAAATAAAACTGTAAATACGTTGTTTGTGTCGCTCGATTAGAATCGATAAAGAGCTTTCGTCTCCTTTGATGTAGTTATTAACCAGAACTGCGTCTGAAACAGTGTAATCTTTCATACCTATACTTTGTTTTAGTACCAACAAGCTTGGGGCTCGGGCTATGTTAAACTTAAAAAGTAAAGATATGCTATAGGCGTTCTAGTTTTAAATTTGGTTTGTTATTGAGGGGCTAATATAGTAACTATCATTTAAAAACAAACTATTTTCTGTTAATTTTTTTAACTAAACTTTCATTATCAATAGTTTACAATACTTGTTCAGTTATTATTATATTTGCGCTCTTACCGCATGATTACTATGATTCAAGATATTACGACCCTAGATCCAAAAAACAATATTATTATTAAAGGAGCTAAGCTTCATAACCTTAAAAATCTGAATGCTGTAATCCCAAGAAACAAGTTAGTTGTAATTACGGGATTATCAGGATCTGGAAAATCAAGTTTGGCTTTTGATACGTTATATGCCGAAGGACAACGCAGATATGTAGAAAGTCTATCATCGTATGCAAGACAGTTTTTGGGTCGCCTGAATAAGCCAAAAGTTGATTTTATCAAAGGCATTGCACCAGCCATAGCTATAGAACAAAAGGTGAATTCTACAAATCCAAGATCAACAGTAGGCACCACTACCGAAATATATGATTATTTGAAATTACTTTTTGCCAGAATTGGTAACACCTACTCTCCTATATCCGGTAATCGGGTTAAAAAAGATCGAGTAACCGATGTGATCGAGTATGTAAAATCTTTTGAAGAAGGAGAAAAGTTACTATTGCTCTCTCCGCTGGTTATCGAAAAAGGTCGCACACTTGAAGGAAAGCTAAAGGTATTACAACAACAAGGTTTTTCACGAGTACAAATAAATCAAAACGTAATTAGAATCGAAGAAGCTGTTGTTAAAGAAAAAGACAGCGTTTTTCTTGTGGTAGATCGTATTGTTAAAAAAGATGAAGAAGATTTTTACAATCGCTTAGCCGATGCCGTAGACTCAGCTTTCTTTGAAGGAAAAGGAACATGCTATATCCAAACATTAACGGATAGTAATAAGCGGAAGTTTAGTAATAAATTCGAATTAGACGGAATAACATTTCTAGAACCAAACATACATCTTTTTAGTTTCAACAATCCTTATGGTGCCTGCCCAAAGTGTGAAGGTTATGGTGATGTAATAGGTATTGATGAGGACCTGGTGGTTCCCAATACGGCGTTAAGCGTTTATGAAGGAGCCATATTTCCATGGAAAGGTGATAGCATGGGATGGTATAAAGATCAGTTGGTAAATAGCGCATATAAATTTGATTTTCCGATTCATAAGCCTTATTTCGAATTAACAGAAGAACAGAAAGAACTAGTATGGAACGGAAATGAATATTTTGAAGGGATTAATGACTTTTTTAAAGAATTAGAATCCAAAGCCTACAAAATTCAAAATCGGGTAATGCTTTCTCGATATCGCGGAAAAACTAAATGCACTACCTGTAAAGGAAAACGTTTACGCCCAGAAGCCAATTATGTAAAAGTGGATACTGCCACCTTAACCGATTTGGTAGAAATGCCGCTGAACGAATTAGCAGACTTCTTTAAAGACCTAACACTTAACGAATATGATGCTAAAATCGCCAAAAGGCTTCTTAAAGAAATTAATAGCCGATTAGAGTTTTTGCAAAATGTAGGGCTTGAATACCTCATGCTTAATCGTAAATCAAATACACTATCTGGCGGAGAATCACAACGTATTAATCTTGCTACATCTTTAGGAAGTAGCTTGGTTGGGTCTATGTATATTCTAGACGAACCAAGTATTGGATTGCATCCAAAAGATACCGAAAAATTAATCAAAGTACTCGAATCACTTCGTGATTTGGGCAATACCGTAATTGTAGTCGAACACGATGAAGATATTATGAAAGCTGCCGATGAAATTATCGATATCGGCCCTGAAGCAGGTACCTATGGCGGTCATGTAGTCGCTACTGGCTCTTTTGATCAGATCTTAAAAGCCGACTCACTTACTGCAAAATATTTAAATGGACAACTAGAAATTGAAACACCCAAGAGTCGAAGAACCTCAAAATATTACCTAGAAATTATTGGCGCTCGCGAAAACAATTTAGGTAATATTGATGTAAACGTTCCTTTAGGTGTTTTCACAGCAATTACAGGGGTCTCTGGTAGCGGTAAAAGTACATTGGTTAAAAAAATTATCTATCCAGCTATACTAAAACAACTAGGTGGATATGGTGAAAAAGCAGGTCAGTTTACCGAAATTAAAGGAAATTACAGCAACATTAATCATGTAGAATTTGTTGATCAAAATCCTATCGGAAGATCTTCTCGCTCTAATCCGGTAACCTATATCAAAGCCTATGATGATATTCGTAATCTATTTGCTAATCAAAAATTATCTGGTATACGCAACTATAAATCAAAACATTTCTCATTTAATGTAGATGGAGGTCGATGCGAAACCTGTAAAGGAGAAGGTGAAGTTACCATAGAGATGCAATTTATGGCAGATGTACATCTTGAGTGCGAAACTTGTAGAGGAAAACGTTTTAAAAAGGATGTTTTAGAGGTCACTTTTCATGACAAGAATATTCATGATATTCTTACCATGACTATTGATAATGCTATTGATTTCTTTACAGAACATAATCAAACCAAAATCAAAAAGAAGCTTCAACCCTTACAAGATGTTGGATTGGGATATGTGCAGCTAGGGCAGAGCTCTTCTACGTTATCTGGTGGTGAAGCACAGCGAATTAAACTGGCCTCCTTCCTTGTAAAAGGAAACACCAAAGACAAAGCACTATTTATCTTTGATGAACCAACTACCGGGCTTCATTTTCATGATATCAAAAAACTACTGAAGTCTTTCAATGAATTAATAAACAAGGGACATTCTATAGTAGTAATAGAACATAATTTAGACTTGGTAAAATGTGCCGACTATATTATTGATCTTGGCCCTGAAGGGGGCAAAAAAGGAGGGAGTGTAATTGCACAAGGCACGCCAGAAGAGGTTGCAAAAAACAAAAAATCGTATACCGGTAAATATTTAAAAGAAAAACTATAAAAGCGAGCTCCCCTCCCCGATTTGGAACTGCTATTTTTTTACTCGATAATCGAGATTTAAATGCTCCGAGGCTTGGCCCGAGGTAATTTACCTTTGCTCTATGTGAGTTATGAGTTCATGTTTTATGTGCAAACATCTAAAATTCAATTTATATCCACAATTAGAAAATTTTCCCATTGCAAGCTCTATCCAATATAGTATCTTTACCGACTAAAAATTAGAAGGATCAAGTATGAAAATTTCATATAACTGGTTAAAACAGTTCGTTAATTTGGATTGGGATGCCGAAAAAGCGGGTGAATTGCTTACAGATCTTGGGCTTGAAGTTGAAGGAATTGAAACCTATCAAAGTGTAAAAGGAGGTCTAGAAGGAGTAGTTGTAGGTCAGGTTTTGAATTGTGAAAAACACCCAAATGCAGATAAATTAAAGATCACCAAAGTAGATTTGGGGAGTGGTGAACCGGTACAAATTGTATGCGGTGCACCAAACGTTGCAGCGGGTCAAAAAGTTCCTGTTGCCACTATAGGAACAAAGTTGTATGATGCCGAAGGAAAAGAATGGACTATAAAGAAAGGTAAAATCCGTGGAGAAGAGAGTCATGGTATGATTTGTGCAGAGGATGAACTAGGTTTAGGAGAAAGTCATGACGGAATTATGGTGCTAGATGCAAATATATCTGTAGGAACAAAAGCTTCAGAAATATTTGACATAGAGAATGATGATGTTTTTGAAATTGGATTAACTCCGAACAGAGCCGATGCAATGAGTCACTGGGGTGCGGCCCGTGATCTAAAAGCCGGTTTATTGCAAAAAGATATCAATATTGAGCTTATTACCCCTTCGGTAAGTAATTTTAGAGTAGAAAACAGAATCAAAAAAATCGATGTTGAAGTAAAAAACCATGAACTTGCGCCAAGATATTGTGGAATCACTATTACAGACATCAAAGTTGCTGAATCTCCAGCGTGGTTGCAACATAGGCTTAAGGCCATAGGAATTACTCCCAAAAATAATGTTGTAGATGTTACTAATTATGTCTTGCATGAGTTAGGACAACCATTACATGCCTTTGATGCCCACTATATAGAGGGCGATAAAATTGAAGTAAAAACATTAGAATCCGGAACCAAGTTTACAACATTAGATGAAGTTGAAAGAGAACTTAATAGCGAAGATCTAATGATTTGCGATGCTGTAAAACCTTTATGTATCGCAGGTGTTTTTGGAGGTCTAAAATCTGGAGTTACAGAAACAACCACTACAGTTTTCTTAGAAAGTGCCTATTTTGACCCCGTTAGTGTTCGGAAAACTGCAAAAAGACATGGTCTAAATACCGATGCTTCTTTCAGGTTCGAGCGAGGTATTGATCCTAATATTACCGAATATGCTTTGAAAAGAGCGGCGCTACTAATACAGGAGCTTGCAGGAGGAAATATTTCTAGTGAAATCATAGACCTGTATCCCAAGAAAATTGAAGATTTTCAAGTAGTATTATCCTTTGAAAATACAACAAAACTTATAGGGGAAGAAATTCCGCAAGAAACCATAAAAAGCATCCTTGCATCTCTGGATATTAAAGTGAATAATGTAACCGAAAGTGGACTTGGATTAACAATCCCAGCCTATAGAAATGATGTACAAAGAGAAGCAGATGTTATAGAGGAAATCCTGAGGGTATATGGCTATAATAATATAGGGTTTACTCAAAAGTTGAATGCTTCTATATCTAATATAGATAAGTTCTCTGACCACACGATACAAAATACGGTATCAAATCAATTAGTGGGCCAAGGTTTTAATGAAATGATGGCTAACTCTCTGACTTCTCCAGATTATATGCGCTTAAGTGAGCAGTTGACATCTGAAAATAATGTAGAAATGCTAAATCCTCTTAGTAATGATTTGGCAGTTATGAGGCAGTCAATGCTTTTTTCTGGCCTTGAAGCCGTTTCCTATAATATGAATAGAAAACGGTCTAACCTTAAGTTTTTTGAATTTGGAAAAACCTATCATCAGTATAGTGAAGAAAGAGCAGAAAACAAACATTTAAGTATTATTATATCGGGCAATAAAACTATAGAAAACTGGAAAGTTGCCCAACAATCAGGTGATTTCTTTTATTTGAAAGGTGTTGTGTCTTCCATTTTAAGTCGTTTGGGTCTAGACAAACTTAAAACCTCACCGATCAAAGATGATCTATTTTCTGAAGGAGTTTCGCTTAGTTTAGGAAAAACCAAACTTGTAAATTTTGGGGTAGTAAAAAAATCTATTTTGAAACATTTTTCCATTTCTCAAGAAGTACTCTATGCAGATTTTAACTGGGATACCGTTTTAGAATATGCAAAGTTTAATAAACTCAAGTATATAGCTATCCCCAAATTTCCTGAAGTGCGCCGTGACTTTGCGCTTTTGTTAGACAACTCAGTAAAATTTGAAGATATCCACACCATAGCAAAGCAAACAGAAAAACAGCTTTTAAAGGATATAAATCTATTTGATGTTTATCAAGGAAAGAACCTTCCTAAGGGTAAAAAATCCTATGCTGTAAGTTTCATATTACAAGATGAAAACAAAACCCTCACAGACAAACAAATTGATAAGATCATGAAGAAACTGCAATATAATTTTGAGACTAAATTAGGTGCAGAATTGAGATAAAAAAACTGTTTAAAAAATTGCAAATCAAAACGTCTTTAATTTATTAATGACGTTTTTTTTGTTTTAAAAAACTATATTTAGCGTGAAAACCCTTTAAAACCGGTTAAATGACATATAGGTGACATCTAAATGTCGTAACAAAAACCGATAACTCGCAATAGCTTTGTTCTAAACAAAAAATCAAAATTATGGAACATCAATCAATGGCAAAAAATTTAGTTTATCAACGTAAGCTTAAAGGGTACACACAAGAAGAATTATCAGAAAAGACCCAGGTAACCATACGAACGATACAACGTATTGAAAAAGGAGAAGTTAATCCTCATTTACAAACCGTTAAGCTGCTGGCAATTGCATTAGAAGTTGAAGTAGAAGACCTTTTAATACTAGAAAATCCAAAAGAAGAGGTAATACAAAAAAAGTGGTTGCTACTAATGCATAGTGTTCCTATTCTTGGATTTGTTATTCCCTTATGCAACATACTCATTCCGTTATTTCTTTGGATCCATAAAAGAGAGGATAATACGATTTATGATGTACACGGAAAAGCAATTATCAATTTTCATATTACTGCAACAATCCTATATATACTATCGTTTATTGCTTTGCTCATTTTACCAGGAGCAGGTTTTTTTCTATTCATTGCCATCATACCGTATGCAATTATAGTGATGATCATAAACGTAATTTCTGCGGTGAACTCTCACAAATGTTATTATCCATTGTCTTTCCCATTTTTGAAAAAGACTAAAAATAATATAGTAAAAAGTACTGCGGCATTAATTCTTTTAGGTCTCTTAAGCATGAGTAGTTGTACAACAATACAATCACAAGAATATATTACAAGACTCGATAGCTCTAAAATTGAAACAGACTCTTTAACACAAAAAATACAACAACTAGTTGAAGACGCCAATATTCATGGTATGGGAGTGACCATTTTTGATAAAAACAAGATCAAATATCAAAAAACCTTTGGGTATAAAGATTATACAAAGAAACTTTTTTTGAACGATAGTACAAATATGTATGGTGCTTCATTTAGCAAAGCTGTTTTTTCAGTACTTGTGATGAAATTGGTAGAAGAGAAAGTAATTGATCTTGATACGCCTCTCCAATCCTACCTTCCTAAAAAAATATACGATTATAAACCACTTACCAGATGGCATGATGATTTTTCGACTTTAAAAGAAGACACCTTATATCATAAAATAACAGCCCGTATGTGTTTAAACCATACCACAGGCTTTCCAAATTGGCGTTGGGATGAGTCTGATCATAAATTAAGAGTGCTCCTGGAGCCAGGAAGTCGGTACAGTTATTCGGGAGAAGGGTTTGTCTATTTACAAGTAGTATTAGAAAAATTACTTGGCAAAAATCTTGAAGAACTTGCTCAGGAAAAAGTATTTAAGCCTATCGGCATGAATCATTCAAGTTACCAATGGAAAACTTCTTTTAAAGATGATTTTGCTTACGGACATTCCAGTTCTGGAGAAATGTATAAGAAAGATATAGATAACGAGCCCAGAGGAGGAAGTACTCTAGAAACTACAACCGGTGATTATAGTAAATTTTTAGAAGCAGTTTTACAGAAAAAAATTATATCACAAAAATCATGGGACGAACTTTTTAAACCTCAGATCAGAATTCGCTCGGTGATGCAGTTTGGTGAACTATCAAAAAAGGATTCTACGCTTAATGACACTATAAAATTAAGCTACGGTCTTGGTTGGGGAATATTAAAAACCCCTTATGGCGTTGGTGCCTTTAAAGAGGGCCATACAAATGGATTTGAACATTATTCTATAGTATTCCCAGAAGCAGGAAAAGGAATTATGATAATGACAAATACAGACAATGGAGAAAGTATTTTTAAAGAACTTCTTGAAGTTGCACTAGGTGATTCTTTTACTCCGTGGAAATGGCAAAACTACATTCCGTATAATCAAAATGAAAATTAAACCTCATAGTCTGTAAATAATCCTCGGGGCATAACTCCCCGAGGTATGATATTAGACTAAACCCACATGAATAAAGAATAACGAATAATCAATAATAGTTTTCTTCGTAGTACTAAAGTACGGCAATAAAATTGCAGGGTTTTGAACCCAAATCCGAGACCAATAAACGCCGTTGATCATCTATATGCACTGCTTCATATTCTTTCTCTATTACATAAATCAGGTTAAATTCTTAAGCTGCCCATAGATTTATGTTATAAAACTGATAATTTATTAAGAATATAATTAGAAAGGATTGTATACCAAGACAAAGTTTTTTACTTTCGGCGTCAATTTGATAACACAATAAATCATCATATTATGCAAAATACTGCCTTAACACAAACCCATATCAATCTTGGGGCAAAAATGGTTCCTTTTGCTGGATTTAATATGCCAGTTTCTTACGAGGGCGTTAACATAGAACATGAAACCGTAAGAAGCAATGTCGGTGTATTTGACGTATCGCATATGGGTGAATTTTTGATTACTGGTCCTAACGCATTGGATCTTATCCAAAAAGTTACTTCTAATGATGCGTCCAAACTATTTGATGGAAAAGCTCAATATAGCTGTTTACCTAATGATAAAGGAGGCATTGTAGATGATCTGATTGTATACAAAATTGCTGATGAAAAGTACCTTTTGGTAGTAAACGCATCAAATATCCAAAAAGACTGGGATTGGATTAGTAGTCATAATGATATGAAAGCAGATATGCGTGATTTGTCGGATGACTATTCTTTACTTGCCATCCAAGGACCAAAAGCCGCAGTAGCTATGCAATCTTTGACCTCTGTTGATCTTGAAGCCATGAAGTTTTATACTTTTGAAGTTGCAGACTTTGCTGGCATTGAGCATGTCATTATTTCGGCAACCGGGTATACTGGCAGTGGTGGTTTTGAAATTTATTGCAAGAATTCTGAAGCACAGCAGATTTGGGATAAGGTATTTGAGGCAGGCGCTGATTATGGAATTAAACCTATTGGTTTGGCAGCAAGAGATACGCTGCGATTAGAAATGGGATATTGCCTTTACGGAAACGATATCAATGATACTACCTCACCTATAGAAGCTGGTTTGGGATGGGTTACCAAATTCTCTAAAGATTTTATTAATGCAGAAGCGCTTGCCAAAGAAAAAGAACATGGCCCTAAACAAAAGCTAATAGGTTTTATGCTTGATGAACGCGGAGTTCCACGTCATGATTATGATATTGTTGATGGAAACGGAAACACAATAGGCACTGTGACCTCTGGTACCATGTCCCCTTCTTTAGGAAAAGGAATTGGTTTAGGATATGTACCCCCTGTTTTTGCAAAACCAGGCAGTAAGATTTACATTCAGGTAAGAAAAAAGGCGATTCCTGCTACAATTATAAAATTACCTTTTTATAAACAATAGTTTTTACAATAAAAATTAGTATTGTTAAGTTTCAAGAATACATTTTATTATGTAAGGCTTGGGACTTATTTTTTATAGCGCAATTTTGAAAAGAATTTTAATCATAGGGGCAAGTGGTTTTATAGGAAATGCTCTTTATAAAGAGCTTAATTCTTATTTTGACACTTATGGTTCTTATAAAACCGATAATTCTTTCTTAGAAGGGAATCGGAAATTCTTTCAGTATGATATGGAACTGGAAGATATATCGATCTTACTGGATAATCTGAAACCTACAATTATTATTTCTGCGCTTCGCGGAAATTTCAATTCTCAATTAGATGCTCACCAGCGAATTATTAACTGGATTAAAGGGCATCGATGCAAACTAATATTCATTTCTAGTGCCAACGTATTTGATTCTTTTAGTAACTATCCCTCGTATGAGTATGATAAAACACTAAGCAACAGTATTTATGGAAGGTTTAAAATCAAAATAGAGAATGCACTTATGCGTCTTCCAACTAATAAATATGTAATAGCTCGGGTTCCTATGATTTTTGGAGCAACTACTCCCAGGGTTCAAGAAATTAAGACATTGCATGATCTTAAAGCTTCAATTGAAGTGTTTCCAAATGTAATTACCAACATCACATCAATATTCAAACTTACTCAGCAGATCCATTATATTATAAATCGCAGTAAGAAAGGTATTTTTCACTTAGGAAGTACTGATCTGATATATCATTTTGATTTAATACGAGAAATTTGTGATACGCTTCTGTTAGATGATCCTATCTTCAAGCAAGTTTATGATTCGAATAACGACAGATACCTTGCCGTGCTTCCCAGAGATAATAAACTTCCAAAAAATTTACAGATTACAACGCAACAAGTAATAGATTCTGTTATAGTGAAGTGATTCTTAACAAATTCCTAATTCATTATTCTAAAATTACATTTCGCATTATCTTTGTAGTATGATTGAAAAGGGGAAAAAAATTATATTATTTGATGGTGTATGTAATTTATGTAATGCTTCCATTAATTTTGTGATAAAAAGAGATAAAAAAGATCTTTTTCGATATGCCTCATTACAAAGTGAAGTTGGTCAAAAATTAATTTCTGAAAGGAATATTGATATTAAAAATATAGATTCTATTTTGTTAATAGACCCTTTGGTAGCTTATTACCATAAATCAACAGCTGCTCTGCACATTGCAAAGCAACTGTCTGGTTTTTACCCCTTCCTTTCTGTTTTAATTATTTTACCTAGATTTTTTAGGGATTGGATCTATGATATTGTTGCCAGAAATCGATATAAATGGTTTGGTAAAAAAGAAAGTTGTATGATTCCAACTCCAGAGCTCAAAGCTCTTTTTATCGATCAATAACTTCGCATTGTTTTACTTGGCTTATATTTTTTTGAATTTCATTCATATTATCGACATGAACGTATCCCAAACAAGCTATCGCAAAACACAAAAGCATAACTGGTATTAAAATTCTCTTCATCGTTTTTATTTTGGGTTAAACAATACGGCAGAAAAACCGTAATTTATTTATGGTTCAAAAATACCTATGTTCAACACATTTTGGACTCTGTTTTAGAATTCGTAACTATTCAATTAGAATTCGTATTATGTATTAGAACTTCGTTATGAGGGTTAGAAATACTTCAAATACAGTAGTTTCAACATGAAATAGATTTTCTAATGCTTAAACGGGCTAAATTGTTTTCAACAAAAAAAACAACCAAATATGAACCGATCCTTCTAATTGTCAATCTGCAATCGAGTCATTCTTTGCCTTTCATTTAGTTTTTGGTATGTCTACCGATGAATGATTCAATTGAGCCTCAGATCCATCATTTGTCTGATGCTTTTTTCTTAACTCTTTTGACTGAGCATCTAATTTATTTACATTATCTATATGTACTATGCTAAGACAAATAATTGCAAAAGCAATAAGCACTATAGGTAAAAGAAGCCTTTTCATAATAATTGGTGTTTATTAGTGTGATAAAGTGATACACCAAAAATATAGATAAGTAGCATACGACGTAAGGGGAGTTTAACTAGAATTGGCCAGGGGGAAACGCCCCTATTTTAATGAATTCTGTTAAAAACTATTAGAGAAAAGAAGTATTTAACTAGGGATTAACGACCAAATGTAAAACGAAAACCGTCTCTAGGTTGTTCTTCAATCGTAAATTGATTCATAGTAATTTCAAAATTACCTCGATTTACGCTATCCACGATCAGTTCTAGGTTATCGCCTATGGTTACCACAGTATAGTCATAAGTTCCTGTTGGTAAAAGATCTTCAATAGCATCATCTGTGTTATTATTAGTAATGGTAACCGTAGTATTGGTATCATTAAAAACCCAAACTATGGTACCGGTACTAAAATCATGGTCAATTCCTACAAAACCACCATTAACGTTCACCAAATTCCAGGTGCCATTTAATTCAGATGTATTGATATCTGGATCTGACGTAGTATCATCATCATTACTACAACCTATTGACGTAAAAAGAAAAATTACTGAGAAGAAAACTAAACGATTCATGTGTAACATTGCATTGGTTAATACTAATATAACTGTAGATGAATCATTTTGGTATAGGTTGCGTAAAAAAACAAATAAGTATTTCACTATCATTGTTTTAAAACAATCTTTTCAATTTCATCCAAAAGTGCAATTAGATCTGATTCTTTGGTCAATGGGTTCATAATTGTAGTGCGTAGATATAGATTTCCATGTATTCTGGTCTGAACAATATAAAAGGTACCTGATTTTATTAGGCGTTGTCTAATCTCAGCATTAACAGTATTAATATCATCTTGGTGCACATTTGTATATCTAAAATTAACAATATTGGCTTCTGGCATCAATGCAAGTTCAAAATCTGGTCTTTTATCTATCATTTTAGCAAAAACGGAAGCCATTTGATATAATCTATCAACATTGTGCCCAAAGATTTCTTCTCCATAAGTTTTTAGAATAGCATATATTTTTATGGCCATCATCGACTTGGTACATTCAAATGTTCTTTTACCCGAATTGTACCATTCCTTGGTGTGTTGCGAATCCCAAAGATACTGCGCCTGTTGCTCAAATGTTGTATAGGCTTCTTCAGATTTCTTAAAGATCAAGCCTGTATTTAATGCCGGGGTCATTAACATTTTATGAAAATCAATCACCACAGAGTCTGCACGAGATATACCATTAACCAAGTATTTATAGTGATCAGAAAATACTACCGCTCCCCCATGCGCCCCATCTATATGGAACCAAAGATTGTGTTCTTCTGCAAAATCAGCAAGTGATTGCAAATCATCATACGATCCAGTAGCCGTAGAGCACGCACAACCAATAAGTGCTATAACATGATATCCTTCAGACTTGGCACGATTATAATAACTAGTCAACAGACTTGTATTTATCTTGAAATGATCATCCACAGGTATTTTTATAATTCCCTCGCTTCCCATACCAAGAATTCTAGCTGCTCTATCGATACAATAATGTGCTTCCTCTGATACAAGCACTGCAAGTTTTTCTCTATGTCCGAGCTCCCATACAGCAGAGGGAGCCTTAGCTTTACGTGCCGCTAATAAAGCCGTAAGATTTGCCAACGTACCTCCAGAAGTAAGAAAGCCTGAAGCATCAGAATTATAGCCGATTCTATGTGCCACTTTATCTGTAATAATTTTTTCAATAGCATTGGCCGCCATTCCCATTTCATAAACACCAGTACCATTACTTAGTAAATCAGACATCAACCCTGCCAATCCCGAAACCAAAGTAGGAACTGCCACTTGATGGCCCATATACCTAGGGTGATGTACATTGATCGAATGATTAAGAATATTTTTAAACACGTCCAAAATTTCTGTGTCCGAAGAGAAATCTTGTTGCCAGTACGCTAACTCATCTTCGGGATCTTTATAAGGAATTACAGGATGCTCTGCATTGGTTTGCACCATTTCTATATGATCTGCAAGCATATCTACAACCTGATGCCCTAACTTTCTAAAATCTGAAGGATCATATGCTTTTTCTAAAGCATTCGATCCTAGTAATACCTTTTCCATAGTATTTTCAATAAGGTATGCACTTCAAAGAAACAATCAAGAAAATGTCAGCCTACAAAAAAATAAACTAGTACTATGCAGGCCGACTAATTCTGATCGAGAATTATCCATAAATGCGCAATGGATTAAACAAACATCTAAACACTTCAAAAGTAAACATCTATATTTATAATAAAAAATACTTAATTTTGATTAATTAATAACAAAAATGCATTAATGACTATTCAGCAACTCAAAAATGTGGTAATACTTTCTGAAAAATTAAACTTTACTCGGACGGCCGAAGGATTGAATATTGTGCAACCTGCACTAAGCAGACAGATCAAACAATTGGAAGAAGAAATTGGTGCTATCCTGTTCCAACGTGATAAACGAAATGTAAAACTGACCCGAGCAGGGAGCTATTTTGTAAATGAAGCAAAAAAATTAATATCTCAATCTGCAAGGATGAGAAAACAAACAGCTCATATACATAACGGAGAAGCAGGAGAAATACGAATTGCTTTTACACATTCTATAATGCAGACTATTTTGCCAGACATTCTAAAAACGATCAATCAACGCACCCCCGGAATCAAGGCCATTTTGAAAGAAATGAATAATAGAGATCAATACCTGGCATTACAACAAAATGAATTGGATATCGGTTTTGCTACCAACCCAATGGTTCCGGTTAATCTAAAAAGTAAAGTATTACATATTGATAATTTTGTGATCCTTCTTCCTGAAAATCATCCAGTATGTGAAAATAACTATGAAGATTTTTCAGTTTTTTCTAATGAGGAATTTATCTTTCCTACGGTGTCCGATGGTCCTAATTATGTACATATTCTTGAATCTATATGTGTAGATGCGGGATTTACTCCCAAAGTGGTTCATGAAACAGATTCTGCCAGCACTAGTTTTAGACTTGTTGAGGTGGGATTAGGAATTTCGTTAGAACCTATATCTTCTTTACACGGACATGAATTCCCTATAAAGAATATAGAACTTAAAGATATCAGACAAAAAGCAAAACTCACCATGATGTGGAATCCTGAGCGCGAATCAGAATATCCTGACTTATTCGAATTGCTAAAAAACTGGAAAGTGGACTAGTTATTTTACCTCTTCGTAATGATCGTCCCATTCTTTTATATGGGGCTCCCCGAGTTTTCCAACTGATTTTGCCACTAACATTGATACTGTAGCATCCCCTGTTACATTAATCACAGTACGCATCATATCTAGTGGTCTATCTACTGCAAAAATTAATGCCAAGCCAATTGGTAATTTATCTGCAGGAAACCCTATTGCTTCCAGAACAATTACCAGCATTACCATTCCAGCTCCAGGAACAGCCGCAGAGCCAATAGATGCCAATAAGGCCGTTAGTACAATTGTTATTTGATTAGAAAAAGTAAGTCCCTCGGGCCACAACACCTGCATAATAAATACCGCTGCTACAGCTTGGTATAAACTTGTCCCGTCCATATTGATAGTAGCTCCTACGGGCAATACAAAACTCGATACTTCTTTGTCTACTCCAATATGCTCCTCTACTCTTTCCATAGTAACCGGTAATGTGGCAGCACTAGAACTTGTTGAAAAAGCCAACAACTGTGCAGGGCTAATTTCTTTTAAAAACCATAAAGGAGATTTTTTTGTAATGAACAAAACCAATAAACAATAAAATACAATCATCAATAGTAATCCAGAGAACACTACAGCGGCATATTTGAATAGTGCCAATAGTATATCCGGATCGTCTGAAGTTACGACGACATTAGCTAATAATGCAAAAACTGCGTAAGGTGCCGTTAACATAATTAAATCCACCATCTTCAGAACGACTTCATTCAAGCTATCAAAAAAATTCTTTAACGGTGCTGCATGTTTCTCATTGATTAACAACATACTAATACCCAAAAATATGGCAAAGAAAATAACCTGAAGCATTAGCTTATTATCACTCATTGCGGCTATCGCGTTTTGGGGAACCATATCTACAATAAACTGTAAAGGACCACTTTCTTTTTGCTTATCAGCTTCAGCAAGACGTTCTGATATTTTTTCATTGCTTGCGTATTCTGCAGTAAGCTTTTCTATGGTCTCTGACGTAATACCGTCTCCGGGTTTGGTCATATTTACAATTAGCAAGCCAATAGTAATCGCAATAATGGTAGTAATCACGTAGATAACAATCGTTCTGCCGCCGATAGTTTTAAATTTTGAAATGTCTTTAAGATCAGAAATTCCTTTGATCAAGGATGCAAGTATAAGAGGAACAGCAATAAGCTTTAGAAGATTAACGAAGATCGTACCAAATGGAGCAATCCAGTCTCCTGTAAATCCTTTTCCCCAGGATATGGTTGTCATTATGAATCCGAATACTATACCAAGTATCATTCCTATCATAATCTTCCAATGCAGTGCAATTTTCTTCATGTGAATTTATTGATTTATAAGCCTAAAAGCTCCGAAGATATAAATTAAAAACAAAAAAACGGTAACCCTATTAAGATTACCGCAATTATTAACTCTATTTTAGTTTGTGAGTTTGTGAGTTTGTGAGTTTGTGAGTAAAATTATTAGGAAACATCTTTAATTACATTTTCTAGATAAAACTTATAAAAATAGAGTTAAAGAATCAGTAACTAACTAAAGGGTCTCTTAAACTCAAAAATGTTTTGTATTTTTTGCAATTTAGGTATCGCAATACTCAAAAACTCAATAACTAATAAACTTGTTCTACTTCTTGACAGTTCTATTCATTAACCAATAATCCACAAGAACTAATGCTGCCATCGCTTCAACAATCGGAACGGCTCTTGGCACAACACAAGGATCATGTCTTCCTTTACCTTGCATATTAACTATATTTCCTTCTTTATCAATAGTTTCCTGATCTTGCATTATAGTAGCCACAGGCTTAAAAGCAACATTGAAATAGATGTCCATTCCGTTAGAGATTCCTCCTTGAATTCCTCCGGAAAGATTAGTTTTTGTAGTACCATCAGAGTTGAATAAATCATTGTGCTGGCTTCCTTTTAATGCCGCTCCTTCAAAACCACTGCCATATTCAAAACCTTTTACAGCATTGATAGAAAGCATTGCTTTTCCAAGCTCGGCATGCAGTTTATCAAAAACAGGCTCACCCAATCCTACTGGTACTCCAGAAATAGCACAACTAACAATCCCACCCACCGTATCTCCTTCTTTACGTATTTGCATAATATAGTGCTCCATCTCATTTGCCATCTCAGGATCAGGGCAACGAACAATATTACTTTCGGTTAAAGAAAGATCCAGTTCGGTATGCGCTTTTTGTAATTTAAGAGTGCCCACACCACTTACATATGCATTAATTTTTATATCAGACAGTACCTGTTTGGCGATAGCTCCAGCCACAACTCTACTTGCGGTCTCTCTTGCAGATGACCTTCCTCCTCCTCTATAGTCCCGAATACCGTACTTCTGATCATAAGTATAATCTGCATGAGAAGGTCTATACGAATCTTTAATATGCGAATAGTCTTTTGATTTTTGATTTGCATTCTTAATCGCAAAACCAATGGGAGTTCCTGTGGTTATTCCTTCAAAGATTCCAGAGTAAAACTCAACAGTATCTGGTTCTTTACGTTGCGTAACGATTGCCGATTGACCTGGTTTACGACGATCCAATTCTTGCTGAATAGCTTCTAAATCTAATGCAACGCCTGCCGGACATCCATCGATAACACCACCAATAGCAACTCCATGCGATTCTCCAAAAGTGGTAAGCTTAAATAAATTTCCAAAAGTGTTTCCCGCCATGCATTACAATTTTAAGCACAAATGTAATTGTTAATCTTCAAAAACACGATAGTAATATGGCATAAAAATAGGGGATTACTTGTTGAAAATTGAATCAATTTCAGATTAACCCCTCTTTTTTTGCGCAAATATTATTTTCTAATATCTAACAACACTAAATTAAACATGAATATTCTACTTTAACAAAAAATTCGTTTAGCTGCTGACATATAGTTGTCATAGCCAATAATTATTTTTGAGTAATCAAACGAATAGAAAACTACGAATGGCAGAACCTCTAAAAAATGTATACAACGAATCTTTTTTTGAAAAATTCTTACAAGTTTTAAAAAAAGCATATCCACTCCTTAACAAAGCAGAGTTCCTTTCGGACATATATAGCAAAGATTGGCCAGAGAAAGAATTAAAGCAAAGGATGTATCACATTTCTACCATACTTTATAATCATTTGCCTAAGGATTTCAAGCAAGCTACAGACATATTGGTACAAACCGCAAAGTTGCTCAAAACAAAAAAAGAAAGTATGTCTTTTGAACATATGTTTTTACCAGATTATATCGAAAAACATGGCTTAAACGACTATCAAACCTCGATTGAGGCCATGGAAGAAATCACTAAATTTACAAGTTGTGAATTCGCCGTTAGACCTTTTATAATTAGGTACCCAGATCAGATGCTTTTTCAGTTATTATCATGGTCAAAACACTCAGATGTTATGGTGAGACGATTAGCTTCAGAAGGATCCAGACCCAGGTTGCCATGGGCTATGGCATTACCACGCTTTAAAAAGAATCCCTCGCCCATTATTCCTATCCTTAAGAACTTAAAAAACGATCCTTCAGAAATGGTAAGAAGAAGTGTCGCCAATAATTTAAACGATATTTCCAAAGATAATCCAGACATCGTAATCAAATTAGTAAAAGAATGGAAAGGAGAATCTGCTGAGACTCATAAACTTATAAAACATGCCAGTCGAACTCTTTTAAAAGAAGGAAATAACGAAGTGATGAAAGTGTTTGGTTTTGGAACTAAAAGAGATATCAATATTTCCAATTTTCAAATTCTGACACCTAGAGTAAGCATAGGAGACTTTCTAGAATTTTCTTTTGTACTTAAAAATAAATCCAAAACAGCATCAAAAATTAGATTAGAGTATGGAATATATTATAAAAAAGCAAATAGTACCCTTTCTAGAAAAGTATTTAAAATCAGTGAAAAAGAATATTCAGCAAATTCTACAACTAAAATCACCCGAAAACAACCTTTCAAAATAATAACTACTCGTACGTTATATCCAGGTGTTCATCAACTAGCTTTGATTATTAATGGCAAGGAGCTCGAAAAACTTAATTTCAAACTTTTATAACTGCGCATATCTGTTTTTTGGCTATCTATAAAATTCTAAAAAGATTATTTTCTTAATGTTTTGGTAATACTACATTTTTAATCTTTAGCTTTTAATAACAATCTTGTCATAACTACTTAATTACTTCTTAACCAAGGAATAGTTTCTTTGTTTATATAACACTGTTTTATGAAAAAACGCATTGTTGATCTGGCAGTAATTTCTGATGTCCACCTTGGAACTTACGGATGCCGTGCCAAAGAACTTCTTAATTATTTAAATGGCATAAAACCAAAAACACTTATCCTTAATGGAGACATCGTAGATATTTGGCAATTTAGGAAGCGTTATTTCCCTAAATCACACCTCAAAATAATTAAGAAAATCATATCCTTCGCATCAAAAGGAACCGAAGTAATTTACATCACCGGGAATCATGATGAAATGCTTCGAAAATTTAGTGACACTCAGATTGGTGATTTCAAATTGGTTGACAAACTAGTCCTTGAACTCGACGGGAAAAAAGCATGGTTTTTTCATGGGGATATTTTTGACTCCTCTATTCAAAATGCAAAATGGTTAGCAAAACTAGGTGGTTGGGGGTATGATCTGCTTATTATACTAAATCAGTTCATCAATTGGTTTTTGTTACAAATGGGTAAAGAAAAGTTCTCTCTATCTAAAAAAATAAAGAACAGTGTAAAAAAGGCCGTAAAATACATTAATGATTTCGAAGATGTCGCTGCTGAATTAGCCGTGAAAAACAACTATGATTACGTAGTTTGTGGACATATTCATCAACCACAAATAAGGCAATATACCGATAAAAACGGTTCGTGTTTGTATTTAAATTCTGGGGATTGGATAGAAAACTTAACCTCGCTAGAATATCATAACCAAGAATGGAAGCTAGTTCATTATCAACAGGAAAAATTAGAAGTATTTGTTGAGCCTGAAGAAGAACTTGAAAATATTGACGTAGAATTAGATGTGTCGAAAACTTCTTTAATGATCAATTTGATACCGACTCACACATAAAGTTTTTCTGAAAACTTAGTTTTATCAATATATATTTATAATGAATCGTTTAGAAATAAAAAGTCGATATAAAGGTCAAAATTTCTGAATGCGACTCCAATAACCAATAAACTCTTCCGTTAAACCAATAGATCAAAATTGAAATGCGCAGTTTTGATTTTATATCGCTTAGTTGAGACCATCTAAGTAGTTACTAAAGCGTAGGGTCAGTATTTTGATAGTTTTGAGGCTTAAGAGAACATATTATCAATCCATAATGCTAAAGCACTATATAGACGATAAACTTTTTAATGATAAATAGATTCAGATGAAAAAAATCACCATCCTAATGACTATTCTAAGTATTCAATGTAGTCTCAACTCAGATTATATTTATTCACAAATTAATACTAAGATCTCAAAAAGTAACCTCTCGCATTCAATCCCCAAGTATGGATTTAATGTAGAATCAGATACAAAACCGAGCTGGGATGATCCAGCATTCTCTAGGGCAATTACGAAATTGACTCCCAAAATGTTGAGATATCCCGGCGGAACGCTGTCTCAATATTTTGATTGGAAAACAGGTCTTGTAATCACTCAAAATGAAAGAAATAGAAAAAACCTAAGAGATTATAGAGAATACACTCTTGAAAACAGACCTAATATGCAGGTAAACAGTCTCCAATCTCTTAAATCTGCTGTTGATCGCCTCCATTTCACTCCAATTTTTTGTCTTAATGTTATCAGTAGAAGCTTAGAGAATCAGTTGGAAATGTTACAAGTGGCGCGAAGCCTTGGTTTGCCAATTGACTACATAGAATTAGGAAATGAGGTTTATGAGTCAAAAGGAGATTTTCAAAGAAAGTACCCTACAGCCAAAAATTATACGGATACCATGAAAACTTGGGTGACCACTCTTAGAAAAGAGTTCCCGAATGCAAAATTTGGAGTTATAGGAGTTGTAGATAAAAAAGATGATAGATCAAGAACATGGAATGATGTCATGGTTGCAGAATTAGCCAATACTGTAGATGCCATAACCCTACACCTATATCAAGGAACCGGTGTTGGTAATAGCTATGAGATTGGAGAAATTCCAGTAGCGCTTTCAAATCCTTTTAGAAAAATGATTTCCCTAACAAAACGAATTTCTGAATTACCTCCTAACTGGAATGTTTGGATTACAGAATATAATCTATTTGATTTAAATGGTCCTGTAGCAGAGACATGGTCTCATGGCTTATATACTGGATTAATGAAATTATTATATTTTGAAAGTCATAAAGTAACAGTGTTGTTAAATCATCAAGTTAAAGGGAACCCTTCTTTTAGATCTTTGCGTGGTCGTGATCAACGCTTAACTGCCGAAGGAGCTGCAGAGCAATTAATCAATCAGGCAATGCTAGGTCAAAAAATAGCAACTAAGATTGATTTTTCTAACAACCCAGATATTTATAGTGGAATATTTAGGTACCAGGCATTAACCGGCTGGACTTTTGAAGGAGCAGATCAAAATACGGCTGTTTTACTAAATGCTTCGGCAAATGATGTCGTAGTAGATATGATAAATGTTACAAGTAGTTTTTATGCCAATCAAAAATTCATGTCAAGAGAGCTAATGACACAACCCAAAGAAGGAAGTGAGATTTCTGTTTTAGAAACACAAGGCAAGGATCAACTTACTTTAAAACCATACAGTATAACAATAGTATATTATTATCCAAAAAACGAATTTTATATTGTGAACCCAACTTCTAACTTGAGAATAAGAACTAATTCCAGAGGAGCACTAAAAATGAAGGATAATTCATTTACAGGAACTAATCAACATTGGACGCGTTTAAGTACAGGGATTAATACTTTTCAACTGAAAAATATAGGTCGCTCACGAATCATTAAAGCTATTTCTGATCAAGAAGTAACTACAGCGGATTTGACCGATACCTCAGAAAGAACTATATGGAAATCGATACGAACAGATAATAATTCGCTGTTTTTAGAAAATACATTTACATCTAAAAGAATTCATTCTTCTTGTAATTCCAGTACAGAAGACTTAAGACTAAAAGACAACACATTTACTGGCATATGTGTACAATGGATTTTCAAATCTTTAGAAACAAATAGAAATAGCCACATAATAAAAACAAATGAGAATCCTAAGACATCTTACAATTATTATCCTAATCCTTTCAAAAACGAGCTAAGAATCAAAAATATTAATAAACTAAAAGAGATTTCATTAATAAATCTTAGTGGTGATATTATCATCGATTCAAAAGTAGAAATAAATCAAAGTGAACTTTTATGGAACACGTCCAATTTGTCTTCAGGCGTATATTTTATAAAAACACTCAGCAAAAAAGGTGTTTCTAAGACGCACAAAGTGTTAAAGAAATAGGGGTTACGGGATACTACTAACTGTAAGTTAAAAACTTCCAGACAATTATAGACCGCAGAACACCTATATTTGTCTGGAAGTACTAAAATAATACAACTATGCTCGGGTTCAAAATTGGCAACAGATCCACGTTGGGCAGCTATTGCAGAAACAAATATTGAAGAAATTATTATAGATCATGCCTGATATGAGCAAAAAGCAGCAACAAATGCAATCACTATCATTACTATGAATTCTGAGCATTAGGACTTGGTTACTGATTTATTGGTATTAGCACAAGAAGAACTAGAACATTTCCAAATGGTGCATGATATCATTAAAAAACGAGGATATACTTTGGGACGTGAGCGCAAAGACAGCTATGTCAATGAATTATTTAAATATAAAGTAAAAGGCGGTAATGGCAGTCGAAAATAAGGATTAGTAAGGCAACCGTTATTTTCTGCAATGATTGAAGCTTGCAGTTATGAACGTTTTAAACTACTTTCAGAAAAACTAAACCACTATGGACTAAAGTGCCATAGGTTTTTAAATCTGACTAAAGTCAGCAATCCGTGATCATTCAATTATAAAGTTTTCGTTGTCATTGTTTGACTTTCTGTGATGTTCTAAATATTCATTCACCATTTTATCTGTAATATTTCCTGTACTCCAACACCCAAAACCTATTGCCCAAAAGTGACGCCCCCAATATCGCTTATGTAATTTAGGAAAATCTTGCTGTAAAAGTCTTGAACTCCTACTCTTGAATTTTTTAACCAAACTACTTATATCTTGAGAAGGACGATACTCAATGTGCATATGAACATGATCTTTACTAACTACTCCTTTCAAAATATTAACTCCTTCTGCATCACAAATCTGTATCAAAATCTCTCTACATTTCTTTTGAATGTCACCCTGTAAAACCGAATATCTATATTTTGTGCTCCAAACTATATGAACTGTCAATCTGGAAACTGTATGACCATTTATCCTTTGTTCCAACATAAAACAAAGGTAGGTATTTTTAGAAGCTAAAGCGAAATGCACTAAAGTGCATAGTTTTAACTATTTTTGAGACCAATAAAAGATCCAGAATTGTCAAAATTCTATCGAGATCTAATGATTAGCGAGGCTGGTCACTACACTACATTTATTGATTTTGCTCGTAAATATGGAAAAGATATTAATGTAGATCAACTCTGGGAAGATCTACTAAAATTCGAAGGAGAACTTATCAAAGGTACGGTACATCAGAAACAATACATGGGTAAACCCGGATTATTGATAAATGAACTACCTCGCAATGCCATTGAGGCATCAGAAACAGGACCGCTACGCTGCAAGAATCAAGAAACTAGACTTTTGTCTTGGATATTGGCGGTACACCCAGAGCATAATCTCGGGGAATGCTATTGATTAACCAAAGCACACTTAAGAATTGTAACCGGGTGAAAAGCATTACGATCTGTCCCATCTTTTATTTGATGCCTGCAACTGGTGCCAACGGCAGTAATAATAACATCTTCAGGTGCTTTTCTTATTGCAGGGAACAAGGTTTGTTCGCCTATTTGCATACTAACCGCATAATGCTCTTTCTCATATCCAAAAGACCCTGCCATACCACAACATCCCGAAGGAATGATCGTAACCTTAAAATTTTCTGGTAAATTAAGAAGTTTAAAAGTGTTATGAATATTAGACAATGCTTTTTGATGACAATGCCCATGCAATTTTACTATTATGAGGTCTTTTGTAAACTGGTCGGAAGTAATATTTCCTTTTTCTATTTCAGATGCCAAAAACTCATCAATCAAAAACGTATTTTTTGAAAGGGATCTAGCGTTTTCTTTATTATCTGCCAATCTAAGATATTCGTCTCGAAAAGTTAATATTGCAGAAGGTTCAAGTCCAATTAAAGGAGTTCTATCAGATATGATACCTTCAAAAACCCCTACATTATAATTGGCCAACTTTTTTGCTTGCTTTAGAAGACCTTTTGAAATAAAAGCACGCCCACTTTCTTTATGGTCAACGATCTTTATTTTGTACTGTAATTTAGTTAGCAATTCTATTGCATCAATTCCTATTTCGGTATCCAAATGATTGGTAAATTCATCGATAAAAAAATAAACGGTTTTGATTGGTTTTGAAGGTTGGATTTTTTCAAGGTTTTGGTTACACCATTTTCTTAGTGATTGCTTGCTTAACAATGGTAATTCCCTGTTTTTTGCAACTCCAAGAGAAGACTTCAAGATTCCTGAAGTAAATTTATTTTTAAAAAAGAAATTGGTTATCCCCGGAGCTACTCTTCCTAATTCGTTCAATCGGTTGTTATTTGCAAATAACTTGGTTCTTAACGAAACTCCATTTTCCTTTTGATATTGATACTCAAACTCTGCTTTAAGCGCTGCTACATCAACATTCGACGGGCATTCGCTTGCACATCCTTTACAGCTTAAACAAAGATCAAAAACCTCTTTTAATTCCTTATTATTAAACTTGTTTACCTTTTCGCTGTTCGTTAAAAACTCACGTAGTGCATTTGCTCTTCCCCGGGTAGTATCTTTTTCATTTTTTGTAGCTCGATAACTGGGACACATGGTACCACCTGCTTCGACAGATTTACGACAATCTCCGCTTCCATTACATTTTTCGGTAGCCCTAAGAATTCCTAAAGAATCCGAAAAATCCATCAACGTATCGACTTCCGGTTCTTTTCGGTCTATTGCATATCGTAACTTTTGATTCATTGGAAAGGCATCAACAATCTTGCCTGGATTAAAGATGTAATTAGAATCAAAAACTTCTTTGATGTTTCTAACAATTAGATAGTTCTCTTCACCTATCATGAAAGGAATATAACTTGCTCTTACAATTCCATCTCCGTGTTCACCACTCATAGACCCCTGGTACTTTTTCACCAAAGCTGCCACATCATCCGTTATTTTTTTGAATAATGTCACGTCCTCACTTTTCTTTAGATCCAAAATGGGTCTTAAATGTAATTCTCCTGCCCCTGCATGAGCATAATACACTGATTTTTGACCATAATTCTCCATCAATTCTGTAAATTCTGAAATATAATCTGCCAGGTCTGAGATGGCAACAGCTGTATCTTCGATACAGGCAACGGCTTTTTTATCACCAACAATGTTACCAAGCAGTCCAAGTCCTGCTTTTCGAAGTTCTAATGCCTGGTCAATTTCTTTTCCCAGTAAAATTGGGTTTGCATAACTTAAGTTTGACGCTTCCAAAGTTTTTAATAAGGCTTTCTTCTGCATTTCTAAATCTTCAGTAGTAGTACTTCTCAATTCTAGCATCAAAATAGCCTTTGGATCTTCTACAATAAAAAACCGATTTTTCAACTGTTCGATATTGTTTTTTGTGCAGTCCAATATAGTTTTATCCATCATTTCACAAGTGAATAACGAATGTTTCATGACAGGTGCTACCGCTTTCATGCAATCACTTATCGTCTTGAAATGTGCTGCAATCATGAGAGATTCCCCAGGTGGCAGTTCATCCAATTGCAACGTAATCTGGGTGGTAAAGGCCAAAGTCCCTTCACTCCCGGATAGTAACTTGCACATATTAAAACTCGATGGATCCTCAGAAAAAACTTTAGAATTTACTAATTCATCTATAGCATACCCAGTGTTGCGTCGGTGAATTTCTGGTTTAGGAAAATTGTCTTTTATTTGTTGTTGAACGGCTTTAGAAGAAAGCTGATTATAAATCTCTTGATAAATTTTTCCTTCAAGAGTTTCTGATTTTTTCTTATCCTCAAATTCTGCCTCTGTAATTTCAGAAAAAACAACTTCGCTTCCGTCGGCCAAAATAGTTTGCAACGATAGCACTTTATCTCGTGTAACTCCATATTGAATTGAAGTTGTACCACTACTGTTATTACCAACCATCCCTCCTATCATACATCTATTTGATGTTGATGTATTGGGGCCAAAAAATAAACCATAAGGTTCTAAAAATCGATTAAGATCATCTCGTATCACTCCGGGATGTACGGTGACCGTTTTGTTTTTAGTATCTACAGAAATTATTTTAGTAAAATGCCTGGATACATCGACCACAATACCATCTCCCACACATTGTCCGGCCAATGAAGTACCAGCAGTCCTAGGGATAAGACCTACTTGATTTTCTGAAGCAAACTGCACTAACTTCTTTATATCATCTACCGACTTTGGAAAAGTAATCGCCAAAGGAATCCTGCGATATACAGACGCATCAGTAGCATAAATAGCTTTGCTAAGATTATCAAACCTCACTTCACCATCTAACTGTTTGCTTAACGAAGTTAATGTATCATTACTAATCATATTTTTCCTTCTTCACTATTGTATCCAAAGATACAGGTCTTTTAAAATTGGTATCAAAACAAATAAAACTATCGGTTCCTGCCACACCATCAATTTGGTGTACTTGTTCGTACAGAATTTTTCTTAAATGTTGGTTGTCTTGTGCAAAAATAAGAATGAAAATCGCATAATTACCAGATACGTAATTACATTCTTGAATTTCTGGTATTTTTTTTAGCCCCTCAACAACTTTCTCTGCGTATCTTGCTTCTCTTAGTTTAATCCCAACATAGGATTTGGTACTAAACCCAATTTGCTTTTCACTTACGACAAACTCTGCCTGATCAATTACTTCACGTTCCTTAAGCTTTCTAATTCGTTGATGAACCAAAGAGTTGGAAATCTTTAGCTCATCTGCAATTTGAGAAAACGGTTTCCTTGCATCTTTTCTTATTTGCAATAATATTTGTTGATCGATGTAGTCAAAATGATACATAACTTTGAAAAATTAAAAAATAGAAGGTCAATTTTTTATTTCTTCAATCAAATAAAATTAAATTGACACAAAAAATGATATATTTAAGTTAATTCTGAATAAAAAAACTATAATGCAGGTCAAAAATAATAATTTTGCATCAAATAAAAACATATTATAAATGGATTCTATAGCTTTTTTTGAGCAACTTTGGCAAAATTATACAGCAAAAACTCCTTCTGCAGCAAAAGTAAAGGCTTTATTTGAAGCCAAAGGAGAAATTATATGCAACGATCATATTGCTATTCGTACTTTTAATGATCCACGTGTTACTATTGATGTGCTTTCTAAACCATTTATAGCCATGGGATATGAACCCAAAGGTGAATATCATTTTAAGACCAAAAAATTATTTGCAAAACACTTTGAACATAAAGATGATCCAAATGCTCCAAAAATTTTTATAAGCGAGTTGCTACTGGAGGAATTTTCGATGAAACTACAAAAGACTATTGATGTTATCTTAAATCAAGTTCAACCCAATACATTTAATGCAAAAGATTTGATCTTAAAAGGAAGAGTTTGGCCAAAACCGTCATTAAAGATCTATCAAGAACTTCTTGAAGAATCTGAATATGCGGCATGGATGTATGTTAATGGTTTTTGTTCGAATCATTTTACTGTAGATGTTAATAAACTAAAATCATTTGAGTCTTTAGCTCAGGTTAATGAATTTCTACAAACCAATGGATTTAAATTAAATTCTTCTGGTGGCAAGATCAAAGGTAATCCCTCTTTGTTCTTAGAACAGTCTAGCATGTTAGCAGATGAAATCGAGGTAGAATTTAAAGAAAAGATCAAAAAAGTAACATCATGCTATTATGAATTCGCACTACGATATCCGACAGCAGAAGGTAATCTTTTTACAGGTTTTATTGCTAATTCTGCCGATAAGATTTTCGAAAGTACAAATGTAAATAGAAAATGTAATTGATCGAAATTAACAAAATTTTAAGTACTTTTCACAACAATAACATCATAGTGACGTTATATTAGCTTCGTTAAACAACAAACCTAAATTTATTATTATGATTAAGCAAATTTTAGTAATTATGATTTTTACCATGGCATTTTCGGGAGTCCTACAAGCTCAGGAAAGCTTATCCAAAAATGCAATAGGTCTTCGATTAGGAGATGAAGATGATACAGGACTTGGTCTAGAAGCAACTTATCAGCGTCTGGTAAGTAGTGATAATAGAGTTGAAATTGATTTTGGGTGGCGTAACGAAGATGCAGGAGGTTTAGATTTCGATTTGTATAAGCTTACAGGATTATATCATTGGATGTTTGGTATTAACAAAGGTCTTTATTGGTATGTAGGCCCAGGTGCTTCATTAAGATACCTTACTTTTGATTCTGACGCAGCAGATAGTGAATTTGACGTATTTATTGCAGGAAATGTGGGGATTGAATATAATTTTGCGATTCCTCTACAATTGTCCTTTGATATAAGACCTGAATTTGGAATAACTGATGATACAGATGATCTTGAAATCGATTGGGGTTTATCTGTTCGGTACAAATTCTAAACAAAAGATAGTACTTATATAAATCGTTCCTAAGACATTGCTAATGCACCTTCGTATAATGCAATGTATTTAGGAACGATTTCATTTACGTCAAATTTTTTGGCTTCTTTATATGCATTTTGTTTGAATATCTCAAGAATATCGTCGTTTTCTAAAATCTTTATCGCATTTTCAGACATTTCTTTCACATTACCCACGCTACTTAAATATCCTGAAACACCATGTTTATTAACCTCTGGTATCCCCCCTGCATCACTAGATATTACCGGTGCTTTATTTACCATCGCTTCGAGCGCAGCTAGTCCAAAACTTTCTCTTTCAGAAGGCAACAGAAAGAGGTCTGAAAAACACAAAATCTTATCAATTTCATTACTATTCCCAAAGAAAATTACTTTATCTCTTATCCCTAATTCTTTACATTTCTGCTCTGCAGGTTTACGTTCGGGCCCCTCTCCTACCATTAATAATTTAGTAGGCATCTCTTTCTGGATATTATAAAATATATCAACCACATCAGATATGCGCTTTACTGCTCTAAAATTACTGATATGGGTTACTATTCTCTCTTCTGGCTCTGCCATTACATCTCTCTGACAATCTGTAAAGCTAGTTTTTTGATGGCTTACATCTATAAAATTAGGAACCACCTGAATATCTTTTCTAATTTCAAATAAACGTAATGTATCTTCTTTTAAACTTTGCGACACAGAAGTGACTATATCGCTATTATTGATACTAAACGTTACTGCGGGTTTATAACGTGGGTGATTACCCACCAGAGTAATATCTGTACCATGCAATGTAGTTACCATGGGAACATAAATACTTTCTTCTTCTAACATCTTTTTTGCCATATACCCTGCATAAGCATGGGGAATCGCGTAATGCACATGAAGCAAATCGATTTTATACTTTTTTATAGTATCTACTAGCTTACTAGATAATGCAAGCTCGTAAGGTTGATAATGAAACAAAGGATATGTTGGGACATTTACCTCATGAAAATGTATATTGGGATTGAGCAGATCAAGTCGTACAGGTTGCTTGTAGGTAATAAAATGAACTTCGTGATTCAATTTGGCCAACGCAATACCTAGTTCTGTAGCAACAACACCACTACCTCCGAAGGTAGGATAGCAAACTATAGCAATTTTCATGTAAATTATTTTCTTGAGAGCTACAAGGTACAAGAAAATTAGGTTTTTATTTTGTTAAAGAAGTTTTAAAAAAAGATCAAGTTCTTATCAATATAAGTTCTGAAGAATTGCTCTTTCGTACCTTAAATAAAGTTCCTCCTAAAAACTTTGAATGCTGGATTTTTAATATCCCCGTATTGGCATCATAGTACCAAACAGCATTTCTTATTCCACCATACCTCCCCGGAAACAAAGTGTTGTATCCGCATCGGCTAGGTTTTTTACTTTCATATACTTGAAAATATCGAATCCTTAACCTTCCTGTATACTTGCCAACAAAAAATTCAACACCTATTTTAATTGGGTTATCGTACATTTTGGAATCAATTAAATAACTTTTGTTGGGAATATTTTGATCAGGTTTCACTACCCATTTACCAAGTAACTCTTGTTTTTGAGGAATTGAATTTTGGGCTGATAAAAAACTAAAAGAAATTGACAAGAAGAGTAGCAATATTTTTGTTTTCATGATGATGTGTTTGATAGAGATACTCATCAAATAATATGCCTAAAAAATAAAAAAAAAGCAGATCATAAGCCGGATTCTGTTTCCTCGCCAAAACGAATGTCCTTATCATTTATCTAGGCCAATAATTACTTACTGGCTCAAACCGCCTACCCTCCAACATTGGGCGCGCAACCCTCAAAAGCTGGTTTACATGGCGTTGCACCGCATAGAGTTTACCTGGTTTCACTACAGCATTACCTGTACATACTTTCTGTTGCACTTGTCCTCCCCGATTCCTCGGGAGACGGGCGTTACCCGCTATGCTGCGCTACGGTGTCCGGACTTTCCTCCCTCGAGTACTCGAGAGCGATAAGGTGATCTGCCTTATGCAAAAATAGCACAATAAGTATACCCTTTTAAGGTTTTATACAAATAATTCATATTGAACTCATCTTGACTTTTTCTATTTTGTAAAAAATGACTGAAATTCACCCATATTTCTTTACTTTTCTTACCCGTAGCGCTGCTATGACTTTTAAAAAGTGCCTCATTTGGTTAAATTTTAGCTCATTTTCGGTTAAAAACAAAAAGTCAAGATGAGTTCATTGTTAATAACTACAGCATAAAAACCACTTAACAGAATTCACTATTTCGATTCAATTTTTAACTTTGTATTAATGGAACATTTTATAGTATCAGCACGTAAATACAGACCTCAGACATTTAAAGATGTTGTGGGTCAGCAGGCTATTACCAATACGCTGCTTAATGCTATAGAAAACAATCATTTGGCGCAAGCTTTGCTATTCACAGGACCTCGTGGGGTTGGAAAGACTTCTTGTGCACGGATTTTGGCAAAAACCATCAATCAAGATGGAAATGAGCATCCCGATGAAGATTTTGCTTTCAATATTTTTGAACTGGATGCTGCTTCTAACAACTCAGTAGATGATATAAGAAACCTTATCGATCAAGTACGTATACCTCCGCAGGTTGGAAAATACAAGGTATATATTATTGATGAGGTACATATGCTCTCGCAAGCGGCTTTTAATGCTTTCTTGAAAACATTGGAAGAACCTCCAAAGCATGCTATTTTTATTTTAGCGACTACCGAAAAGCATAAAATTATACCAACGATCCTATCCCGTTGTCAGATTTTTGATTTTAAGAGAATTACCGTTACCGATGCTAAAAACCATTTGATGCAGGTTGCTGCTCAAGAAGGTATAACTGCCGATGAGGATGCTTTGCAAATCATAGCTCAAAAAGCAGATGGCGCAATGCGTGATGCCTTATCTATTTTTGATCGTGTGGTAAGTTTTAGTGGTAAAAATCTAACTCGCCAAGCAGTTACTGAGAATCTTAATGTTCTTGACTACGAAACATATTTTAAGAGTACTGATCTAATTCTGGAAAATAACATTCCGCAATTGCTTATAGAATTTAACGAGATTCTGGCACAAGGGTTTGATGGACATCATTATATTTCTGGGTTGGCATCTCATTTTAGAGATATATTGGTTTGTAAAAACCCAGGTACGATAAATCTTCTGGAAGTAGGTGAACAAACTAAGGCCAAATACATGGAGCAATCACAAAAAGCTTCACATGATTTTCTAATTAAAGGAATTGAACTTGCCAATGACTGTGACCTAAAATATAAAACCAGTCGAAATCAAAGATTATTAGTTGAATTGTGTTTAATGCAACTTGCCTCTATTCTAATTACTCCGGACGGAGAAAAAAAAAATGACCAACCCTACATAATCCCTCCTTCCTATTTCAAAGAAAAAGGAATCAAAGCCGTTAAAATATCACCAGAAGCCAAAGAAAAGGCCATCCAAAAAATAGAAGAGGTTCTGCCAGAAGTATCTGGGCAAAAAATACAAGAGGAGAAAAAAGAACCTATAGAAACTACGCTAATCAACACCTCTGCTGTTGATCAAGAAATCGCTTCTAAAAGTACTACTGCTTCAATTGAAGCTCCTGTAGCCATAGAACAAAAACCTATTGTAATCAATAGAGAGCGTAAAACTTCGGGATTGTCGCTAAAAAGCATCAAAAAGAAAAAGGAGCACGAAGAAAAAAAGGAAGATAACATTGTAGATCCAAAAAATCTTCCTACAGAAGAGTTTACAGAGTCTGAAATGCAATCTGCCTGGATCGAATATGGCAAAATACAAGATAAAAAAGGAGAATTAATCCTTGGATCAATGTTTGCGATGAATATCCCTGTACTAAAAGAGGATAAAATTCATCTTGAATTACCTAATCAATCAATGAAAGTTGATCTTGAAAGCGCTCTTCCTGGATTGTTTCAGTTTATCTACAAAAAATTAAATAATTATAGTGTAGAGCTCGTTATAACGGTAAACGAAGAAGCTTCAAAAAAATATGCCTTTACTCCACAAGATAAATACGAAAAGTTAAAGGAAAAAAATCCTCTTATTGATAAGCTACGTTCTAGTTTTGATTTAGATATCTAATCAAAAAACACTCAAAATCGACCTACCTAGGTTTTTAAGCCCCTACAATCTATGCTGTTGAATTCTATAGGTGTGGTAATATTATAATACCTTTGTGAAAAATTATTGTCTCTATTAATAACAAATACCAGATGCTTGGTTTAAAACTTCCAACAGACCCTAGATGGGTTAATATCGTCGAAAAAAATATTGAAGAAATCCTTACAGATCATGCATATTGCGAGCAAAAGGCGACCTCTACGGCAATATCTCTTATAGTAAGTTTTCCTGAATACACAGAACTTGTACAGGAAATGACTAAACTGGTGAAAGAAGAAATTAGTCATTTTAAAATGGTGCATGATAAAATTCTGGAACGTGGATGGGTTTTGGGCAGAGATCGTAAAGATGAATATGTGATACAATTGGTTACTTTCTTTCCAAAAGGTGGAAGCAGAACCACACAACTCGTGCATCGTTTGCTATATGCTGCTTTAATTGAAGCCAGAAGCTGTGAACGTTTTAAATTACTATCGGAAGAGTTAGAAGATCAGGAATTATCAAAGTTTTATAACGATCTTATGGTTAGTGAAGCGAATCATTATACCATGTTTCTTGGTTTTGCTCGTCAGTATGGTGATCGTAAAGATGTAGATCAAAAATGGCAAGATTTACTTACTTATGAAGCAGATATCATGAAAAATTTAGGGAATAAAGAAACTATACACGGGTAAAACAAAAACCCACCAATTAGGTGAGTTTTTGTTAATGTTTTTAAGTTGTTTGATTAGAGCTTATATCCAAAAGAAAGTTGAATATTTCTACTATTACCTTCAAAGTCACCTGGGATATTTTCGTCATCAATTATATTCGAAAGACCAAAACCATAGCGTAAATCTGCAAAGAAGTTTTCGGTAAGATTTACTCCTATTCCGGCGACCGCTGCAAAATCTAATGTATTAAAATCTGCTTCTACTACACCATCTTGCTCCCATTCCCATATTTTAAGTCCAACCTGTGGCCCAATATGAATATTAAACCTATTCGTAAAGTTATACTTAAGAAAAACAGGTAATTGCAAATAATCTACCTGCAGGGATTCGTCATCATTTCCTTGTGCAGAATACTGAAATTCTGGTTGTATACTTACTTTTTCTGTAACTGGAAACTCTGCCAAGAATCCTGCCACAATTCCAAATCTGCTATCCTCCAGATCATCTGCGATATCGTCTGAGCTAATAGAACTAAGATTGGCGCCAAGTCTTACGCCATAAGAAGCCTCTTGAGCTTGCGCAAAAAGGGTTACAAAAATTAAAAGAAAATTAGTAGTTAGTATTTTTTTTTTCATAGTATTACATTTAGGTTAATTTCTGGCTTAAACAATTTGAGGGTAATTTTTGTGTATAAATATACTGATTTTATGAAACTTACTAACAATTATTAAGTTTCTCATTATATAATGATTTAATAATCCCATCTGACAATCCGATCTTTGGCACATAAATATCTTTGGCTCCACTCCATTTCATAGCGGATAGATAAATACGTGCTGCAGGAATAATTACATCTGCCCGATCTTGATTTAAGTTAAGCTGCCAAATTCTTTCTTCGTACGTTAATGAATTTAATAATTTGTAATACGAACTCAAGTATAAAAAAGACAATGGCTTTCCTGGGCTTTTTCCACTATTTTTAAAAATGTTATTGATATTCCCTCCGGATCCGATTAGCGAAACTCTTGGATACTCTTGCGTGTTTTTTTTAATCCATTGTTCTACTTCATTCCATATATCATCTGAAATCAATTTGTTTAGAAGTCTTACGGTTCCTAATTTAAATGATCGTGAAGTAATCACGTTTCCGTTATGATATAGCGTAAACTCTGTACTTCCTCCACCCACATCAACATATAAATAAGTTGCATCAGTATTAATTAGATTGTTAAGGTCGGTCATTGCGATAATAGCTGCCTCGTCTTTTCCGCCAATAATATCAATTTGAATTCCGGTTTTTTCTTTGATAAGTTCAACTACCTCTTCACCGTTCTCTGCCTCTCGCATTGCAGAGGTAGCACAAGCTTTATATTTAACGACTTTATGGGTTTTCATTAAAAGTTGATATGCTTGCATAGCATCAATCATTCTAATAATATTCTCTTCAGAAACTCTTTTGGTCTTAAAAACATCAGCACCTAAACGTATAGGTACTCGAACAAGGCTAGTTTTTTTAAATCTAGTTGTCTGTCCTTCTTCCTCATGGATACTACTTATTAATAATCTTACGGCGTTGGAGCCAATATCAATGGCTCCATATTTTTCTATAGTCAACAAAATATTTAATTTCCTAGTTTCTTTAAATAATAGTCATAAGTAGCAACTTGTGATCTTAGTTTTTCTTTATCGTTTCTAATGTAAGCATTATCCTGATCTTTAGAAAGTCTGCGTGCTTTAACATTATCATTCCAACAAATATCAAAAGTATCTATTAATTCTAACTTAATATCTTTATCGTATATAGGACAAGAAATCTCTACTCTTCTATCCAAGTTTCGGGTCATCCAATCTGCAGATGAAATGTAAACTTTTGGATCTCCCCCATTCTCAAAAATAAATAACCTAGGGTGCTCCAAAAACTTATCCACTACACTTATTGCTCTTATATTTTCACTCATCCCCGGAATACCAGGTATCAAACAGCAAATCCCTCTTACGATTAGATCAATTTTCACTCCCGATCTACTCGCTTCATACAATTTATCAATCATATCATAATCACTAAGGCTATTTATCTTTAAGCGAATTCTTCCTGGTATCCCGAACTTACTATTCTTTATTTCTTTATCTATTAGTTTTACCAATGAAGATCTCGTGTAATGCGGAGAAACCAATAGATGCTTATAGCGATTTATCTTGTAGTTTATTTCAAAAAACTTAAAAACCTTGTTTGTTTCTTTCAGAATTGCCTCATTTGTGGTAAACAACGTATAGTCGGTATATATTTTGGCGGTAGATTCATTAAAATTACCTGTACTTATAAATCCATATCTTTTTAGCTTTCCTTTTTCTTCTCGTTCTATAATACAGGCCTTACAATGTACTTTTAATCCAGGTACTCCAAAAATAAGATTTACTCCTTCTCTCTGCATTTGTTCTGCATATCGTATATTGGCCGCCTCGTCAAAACGTGCTTGTATTTCGATCTGTACGGTAACCTTCTTTCCGTTTTTTGCAGCATTAATAAGAGAACTGGCAATATGAGAAATAGAAGCCAACCTATAAATGGTGATCTTAATACTTTTCACTTTTGGATCAATTGCCGATTCTCTCAGAAATTTAACTGTATATGAAAACGTATGGTAAGGTGTATATTGCAGAAAATCTTTTTTTGCAATTTTATCCAAGAGACTTCCTTGTAAAACAAGTCCTGGTATTGCCAAAGGGGTGATTTGTTGATACACCAGATCTTTATTATTACCTAAATCAGGAAAATTCATATAATCCCTTCGATTATGGTATTTACCCCCCGGGATAATACTATCAGTACTATCTACATCCATCTTTTCCATCAAGAAATCCAAGGTGTCTTTTTCAATGGTTTCATCATAGACAAACCTTACCGGCTCTCCATCTCTACGAGATTTTACACTACTGGATATTTTTTGAATAAAACTTTTACTAAGATCATTGTCAAAATCTAATTGTGCATCCCTTGTGATCTTAATCATATGTGCCGATGCTTTTACATAATCAAAAATACTAAAATTGATATGCATACAATATCGAATCAAGTCATCCAGAATAATAATAAATTGTTTTCCATCCTTTTCTGGAAGCACAACAAATCGATCCGTATCTTTTGGTATTTCTATCAACGCATATATTAGTTCCTTGGTGGTTTGTTGTAATATTTTAGATATCCTACCTTCTTTAGGGATTTTCTCTTTAAGAACAAGTTTTACTGCCAAGTAGGCAACACTATCTTTCAAATGAGGAAATTGATCCAGATCGTTTAGGATATAAGTTACTAGCGCAGGGCTAACTTTGGTAATGAAGTAATTACGAATAAAGGCATCCTGATCTGGTGTGACATCATTTTCATCGATGATAAAAATATTATGATCTTTAAGCTTCTTTCCAATGATATCAATGGTTTTAAGACTTTCTGCCTGTTGTTTAATTACAATCTTGGTGATTTTTTCTAACAAATCACCGGCAGTAGTACCCTTAAGTACATTTTTACCATCTTTACCTGCAAGATCAATTCTTTTGATTGTAGCGTATCTTACCTTAAAAAACTCGTCCAAGTTGTTCGAAAATATACCAATAAATCTTAATCTTTCTAATAATGGTACGGTATCATCAGCAGCCTCTTGAAGTACTCTGGCATTAAACTGTAACCAGCTTAATTCTCTGTTAATATATTGATTAGTACTGATTTCTATCATTATCGTAACGATTTAGGGTAAATTTTTAATAAGGTTTTTCCTACGTTAATGTTTTTCCATTTTTTTACGTCAAATTGTATAACCACAACTCCTGCAGTAGGAACATTTTCTATGTTTTCATTTCCATAAAGATTAGCAATCGAAGTAAATGCATGATTGTGTCCAAAAATCATCAAAGTATTAATTTCATCACCACAATTCTTTATTACTTCGATGACTTGATTACCTCCAAAATCATAAAGCCTTGATTCTAAACCAAATAAACTCTCCGGAATATCCAAATGACTTAAAACGATTTTGGCAGTTGAATACGCCCTTTCTGCGGGGCTACTTAGTACCCTATCTATTGATTTTATTACTGTTTTAAGCTCTTTACCTACCAAATCAGCATCACTTAACCCTCTTTGATTGAGTGGTCTTTTTTCATCAGACACATCAAATTCCCATGATGATTTGGCATGTCTGATCATGTATAAAGTTTTCATGAATATGATACTATTTTTTGTGAAATGATGTTATATAATACAAGTTTAAGCATTAGCTTTTAAAATTCTAAATATTTAAATTATAAAAATGATTTTTAATTAAAATAAAATAACAAAACACATATAATTGAGCCAAAAATTTGTGTTAAGATTTAGCAATTATAATAGTTGGTTTTATCGATAATTTAATGAAAATGAAGGTGATACAGTTTTGATTTTCGTCGATAAAATACATCTTTTCATCGAAAAACTATGTTTTTTCTTAAAAAATCAAATGTTAAAATCTAAATTTACACTACGGTTTTCCCTTAAATCATGATGTTTCCCCAGCGACATTTATGATCACAAATCTATCATAACTATTAGGGTTAAAAAAGACAAGAAGTGGAAATAGACATTATTAAAAAAAGAAATCCAATTCGATTTCAAGCCATATACCTACTTATCCTTTTATATGTTCTTTGTTCTTCAAATACATATAGTCAGGTAGAAGTACCGTTAAAGAAACGAACCGAGTTTACTTTTAAGGGTGATTTCAAATTTGTATCCAACACTATTTTAGGAAAAGTAAGTAATGATGATGGTTCTGGAGTTTTTGATCCTAATAAGAGCTATAATGATGGTGGGTTAAACAATCAATTCCAAATGGGATTTATTGATATTGACAATGATCCAACTACCTTTAATTCTAGTAGTGCAGATCTCAATATCACTTCTGAATGTAATTCTATCAAGCATGTTGGTCTGTATTGGACCGCAGCCTATGCCGATGAAAATCGTGAGCATGATATTACTTCAATTAAAATTAAATATCCGGGGCATCAATCGTATACTACCATCACTGGTGGTGAAATAATTCATGATTATTATAATGACGAAAAAGCTTTGTTTAAACAATATTCATGTTATAAAAACATTACCAAAGAAGTTTTAAATTTAGAAAACCCAATAGGCACGTATACCTTGGCCAATATTCCGGCAACAACATCCGAGATCAATAATGACCCTACCTTGGGCAATGGTCTTACCGGAGGTTGGACTATGGTCGTGATTTATGAAGATGACACAAAGCCCAGAAAACGATTTTATGTATATGATGGTTTTGTGAATATTGACTCAAAAGCCAAGCCTGTAGCTTTTTCGTTTGATAATTTCCAAACAATTCCTAATGGACCTGTTCATGGTAAAATAGGTGTTATTGCCTTTGAAGGGGATAAGGGAATCAGAGGAGATCGTTTTCAGGTTATATCAAATGAGACAAACAAATATAAAAGTCTAGCAGATGGCACTAATCCAATGAATAATTTCTTTAATGCCAATATTACTGAAAATGGCAGAAATGTAAAAACACGTGTTCCTGCAAGTCAAAATACTTTGGGGTATGATGCCGACTTATTTGACATCAAAAACATAAGAAATAGCATTATAGGTAACAATCAAACCGAAGCAAAGTTTAGATTATCCACAGATAATGATGGGTATTCTGTAATGGCAGTAGCTTTTAGTGTAGATATATATGAACCTGCAATTCATATTATCAAAAGGTCAAAATATGCCGATAATAGTTATGTTCATCCCGATGATGTTCTATCCCCTAAACAAGAAATAAGCTATAACTTAACTATTTATAACGATGGAAATGATGATGCAAAAAATACCATTGTAAAGGATATCCTTCCAAAAAATGTTATTTTTTCAGAAAAATCATTGCAACTTCCTTCAAAGAAGATAAAAACGAAATTTGATACCGCATCAAGAACATTAAGTTTTAGCATCCCAAACAAAATGGTTAAAACGGATAGCGAATCGATAAAAATAAGCTATAATGTCATTGTAGATACTAGTTGTGAATCCATTGAAACTATTGATGATATAATGGTAGTTGATCAACCTGTTACGGCAGAGTTCAACGGCTCTTTAAATGAAACTATCAAATACTCTAAAGGATATAATCACATCAACAAATGTGATTTACCTGATTTTTATCAATTTAAGTTGGCTATCGATATTAGCGAATTAAATTGTCCTAATGCAAGTAGTCTGGTTACCATACCAAAAAAGAAATTAGAGAGCAGCATTGCCCAAGTAGACCCAGGGGATTTTGACAGAACAAGAAGATCTAATAACACTGAGAGTGGTGGTATGATGCCCGAGGATATTGTAAAATCAAACAAACCGCCTGAATCTTTTTTAAAATCTGATTTTAAATTAAGCAAAACAATAAATGATCTTATCGATCTGAATGAAATCTATTTTGATTTTGATAAATGGGATATAACGCCACGAGCAGAAACTGAATTAAATAGAATTGTAGACGTGATGACTGAAGAGTATCCAGATATGGTTATCAAAATTGAAACCCATTCGGATAGCCGCGGAAATCACGATTACAACCTTGATCTTTCTCAAAAAAGAGCAGCGTCTATTTACAATTATTTGGTGAGTAAAAATATTTCTGAAAACAGAATCTTATCGTATGTAGGTTTTGGCGAAACCCGACCTGTTAATGATTGTTTAGATGGTCAGGATTGTGATGAAGAAGAATACCAAAAAAACAGAAGGTCTAATTTTGTAATCATGGAATAATAGACTGGGTTATGCCAGTAATTAAGGAGAAAGCCTGTCGATTTTCCAAATAGTATTTCTTTCTATAATATATCGAATGCGGTCATGCAAACGACTTGACCGTCCTTGCCAAAACTCTAACGATACAGGCCTAACAATGTACCCTCCCCAAAATGGCGGTTTAGGGATATCTTTCTTTGCATATTGATTTTCTAATGCTATTAATCGCTCTTCAAGGATTTCTCTTGAAGAAATTGTTTCGCTCTGATATGAAGCCCAGGCTCCTAATTGACTTCCTCTAGGTCTAGACCGAAAATAAGTATTACTTTTTTCTTCATCAATCTTTTCTGCCATACCTTTTACAATCACTTGTCGTTCTAAATTTGGCCAAAAAAACGACAAACATACTTTATTATCATTACCTATAGCTTTTCCTTTTTCTGAAGTGTAATTTGTATAAAACACAAAACCACTTTCATCAAATTGCTTTAATAGCACTATTCTATTCTTTGGAAAGCCATCTAATCCCATTGTAGTCAAAGTCATTGCATTTGCTTCTTCAACACCGCCTTCATTTTCAACTTCTTTAAACCAATCCGAAAAAAGCACAAAAGGAGAATCAGGTAGATTTTCTTCTTCTAAAAAGCTTTTCTCATAAGATTTTCTATAATTAGCAAGATCCCTGTTCATATCATCAAATTATAGCGCAATTTACTTATTTTACGACTGTAACATCTCCAAAAAAACAAGATTTTAGCTTTAAAATGATTTTTAAAAGTTAAAAACTTTACCATCATTGGCAATTTCGACATTATCAAAAACAGTTTTTGCTTCTTCCTTAAACAATTCTATATTTTCGTATCGTGTAGAATAGTGACCCAATATAAGCGCTCCGACCTTTGCCTTTTTTGCAATAGTTGCAGCCTCTTTGGCAGAACTATGCCCGGTTGTTGCACAAAGATGTTTGTGACTCTCAAGAAATGTAGACTCATGATAGAGTACCGTAACCCCTTTTAATAAAGGTATTTTAGCTTCATCATATTTTGTGTCACTACAAAAAGCATAACTCTTTGTCTGTTTCGGATCTTCGGTTAATTCTTCATTAGAAATCAAGGTTCCATCATCCAAAGTAACGTCATTTCCTTTCTTAATTGATCGATAGTATGCCTTGTCTATATCATAATTAAGAACCTTACTCATTACAAGTTTTCTATCTCCTGGTTTTTCCCTAAACAAAAAACCATTACAATACACTCTATGTTGCAATGGTATCGTAGTGACTACTACTTTTTCATCTTCAAAAATTATTTCAGATTCTTTGCTTCTAAGTTCATGAAAATGCAAGGGGTAATTGGTCCATGAATTTGAAAGTTTCAATTGTAATGTAATTACTTCTTTAATTCCTTTGGGACCATAAATATGAAGTGGTGTTTCTCGGGTTAACAATCTAAACGTGGATATTAACCCTACTAATCCGAAAAAATGATCCCCATGTAAATGAGAAATAAAAATGTGTTTTACTCTTGAGAACTTTATCTTATTACGCCTTAACTCTACTTGTGTACCTTCTCCACAATCAATTAAAAAAATATGATTATTAATTTCTAAAACCTGAGATGTAGGGTTTGTGAATGTTCTGGGAGTTGCAGAATAACAACCTAAGACTGTAAGTTTCAATTTTTCTTTTAATTATATTATTGAGGTGAATATAATTCAATCTCACTTATAAATCAATTTATCTATCAAAAGAATCAAAAGTAGTTAACAAGGATATATATCCATTTACATCCAAATCTCTTCTGTAACCGGTTGCCCCCAATACTAATCCTTCTTTATTTAGCACTAAAATTACGGGAAAAACCATCTTTTTATTATACCGATCTGCCAGTTTTTTGTTTTTGTTTCTTTGCTCTTTAGAAATTCTATTCTTTTTACGCCTCGGAAAATCAGCCTTTAACCAGACATATTTTTCTTCTGCGAATGCTGCAAACTTATCACTAGATAGCACATTTTTATCTAACTTAATACAAGGTGGACACCAATCAGAACCAGTAAAAAAAAGAACAATCTTTTGGTCTTTCTCTTTTGCCAAAGTTAGTGCTTCGTCTAAATCGTATTTCCAATCCTGGGCACTAATAACATTACACAGAAGCATAGAAAAACATATTATTATAAGCAAGGTAAGTCTATTCATAAAAAATAAGACGTAAGATACCTACCAAGATTACAAAAAAGCATTACTTTTTCAGAAATCAAGATCCCTCTCTATTTCTTCCATTTCAACCAAATCATACGCTTCTTGCAACGTGGGAACAACCGTAATCTCATCAAGTACCTCATCAAAAGATATTTTATCTGTTACAATTACGAAAGAACGTCTGGCGGCCTTATGCCTATTAGAAATCATTAAAAACTCATTTAGGTCATCCACAGAAATTTCCTTTAAAGAAAAAAGATTAACGATAATATTATCGTTTTTAAGAGTATCTTGTTTTTTCTCGATGCCTTTTACAAATTCTACAATAGTCGTTTTTTCTTGTGTAATTATCGTTGTAGAACCTTCTTTGTTAAAAATCATAAATCATCGTTTAATTTTTGAAGCTAAAAGATATATAACTGCCATTCTCACTGCTACTCCATTTTGAACCTGATCTAATATAATGGCTTGATTAGAATCAGCAACATCACTTGTGATTTCAACTCCACGATTGATGGGTCCCGGGTGCATAATTACAATTTCTTTATCCAGACTATCCAATAATTTTTTATTTACCCCAAACTGTTGTGTATATTCTCTGGTAGAAGGAAAATAGCTGATTTCCATTCGCTCATTTTGCACACGTAACATATTTGCTATATCACACCAATTTAGTGCTTTTCTAAGGTTGGTCTCAACTTTAACTCCTAATTTTTCTATATATTTTGGAATCAATGTTTTGGGACCACAAACTTTTACCTCTGCTCCTTGTAATTTTAACGCAAAAATATTAGAAAGTGCAACTCTAGAATGTAAAATATCACCTACAATTACTACTTTTTTTCGTGCTACTTCCCCTAATCGTTCTCTAATAGAATACGAATCCAACAAAGCCTGCGTAGGGTGCTCGTGTGCACCATCTCCTGCATTTATAATGCTAGCATCTACATGTTTAGACAGAAAAACTCCGGCTCCCGGATTGGGATGTCGCATCACTACCATATCGACTTTCATCGAAAGGATGTTATTTACTGTATCAATAAGGGTTTCTCCTTTCTTTACTGAAGAAGAGGCTGCAGAAAAATTGATAACATCTGCCGAGAGCCTTTTCTCTGCTAATTCAAACGATAATCTTGTTCTGGTACTATTCTCAAAGAAAAGATTAGCGATGGTAATATCTCTAAGCGAAGGAACCTTTTTGATAGGCCTATTAATCACTTCTTTGAAATGATCTGCTGTTTCAAAAATTAGATCAATATCCTCTTTGCTAAGGTACTTTATTCCCAATAAGTGATTTACACTTAATTCGCTCATTTTTTATTTTTAAGTTATTAGCATTTAACCAGTTAAACTATCCTAAAATCCAGTTCACTATACGTATAATCCTTCTTTTCAAATCGTAAGTATACTGAAGCTTCTCTTAGAAATTCATATTCCTTCAATATTGGTTCCATTTCTTTGAATAGTTTTTCTGCATTATTGCCATAAGCAAACAACGTTCCATGGCTATCATCGATTGCAACCTCGTGACCATCGTATCTTCCAATATATGATGGTATATTATAAAGTTTAGTACCTAATTCATGTATTTCATCCAAACCATTAAAGCTTTTATCAAATGAAATAATTACGGCATCTTTTTCTTGAGAATAATCGTTCATTTTTATTGTACTCGATAATCGAGATTTAAATGCTCCGAGGCTTGCCTCGAAATCAAAAATCAGTTTCTTACAAATGCCTCGTGGGCTTGCCCCGAGGTTCTTTACTTTAATAACCATAAACCGAAAACTATAAACCTGAAACTAAATACACAGCATCTTCACCTTCATTTTCTATCCAATGGACTTTTACTTTTTCTTGATTTATCGCGTCTACTTGTCGCCCTCTATAATTCGGTTGAATGGGTAAATGCCTGCTAAATCTTCTATCAATTAGTGTTAATAATTCAATTTCCTGAGGTCTACCAAAGGATTGTACAGCCGTTAATGCGGCCCTAATACTTCGTCCAGTGTACAAAACATCATCAATAAATACAACTCGTTTATCTTCAACTACAAAATCAATATGTGTTTTATTAGCTTCTAGAGGTTTTTCTCCTCTTCTAAAATCATCTCTGTAAAAAGTGATATCCAAATAACCAAGCTCAATATTTTCTATTTGATAATCCTTTACCAAAATCTGCTTGATTCGATCTGCAAGAAATGCACCTCTTGGTTGAACACCAATAAGAACAGTATCTCTAAAATGGGTATGATTTTCTATCAATTGACAAGCCAAACGGTGCAGAATAATATCTATCTCTTTTGCACTAAGTAGTAATTTTTGACTCATAATCTCCAAATGGATATTTGGTGTACAAAAGTAATGAAAAATTAGAATTTTTGCATCAGTAGATGTTCATAAGTTTTAAGAATAAGAAAAAGGAAAACAACTTTTAGGGTTTAAAACAAAAAAAGACCGCTCTTTTGAGCGGTCTTAACTATTTTAAAAGAAAGAGAATTACTTCCCCCCTTTTTCCATTTTAGCTTTAAGGTCTGCTAATGCATCGATATCACCAAGCGTAGTCTTTTCTGCCGAACTTGCAGCAGCTTTCTTAGCGGCTTGTTTTACGATTTTAGCTTCTTCTGCTCTAAATAAAGCGGTATGAGACGCAACTACTCTCTTAAATTCTTTATTGAATTCAATAACTTGGAATTCTGCTTCTTCACCTTTCTTTATTTTATTTCCATCTTCTTTCTCTAAGTGACGAGACGGTACAAAAGCAACGATATCTTCGTTAAACTCGATTGTAGCTCCTTTGTCTACAATATCTGCAATTTTTGCAGTATGTTTAGTTCCTACACCAAATTCAGTTTCATATTTATCCCAAGGGTTGTCCTCAGTTTGCTTATGACCCAGACTTAGTTTACGGCCTTCGACATCAAGTTCTAGCACGATAACATCTAGTGTATCGCCAACATTTGTAAAATCTGATGGATGCTTAATTTTCTTAGTCCAAGAAAGATCTGAAATATAGATAAGACCATCGATTCCTTCTTCTAGCTCAACAAATACTCCAAAATTAGTAAAGTTACGCACGATACCATTGTGCTTAGAGCCTACAGGATATTTTGTAGTAATATCAGTCCATGGGTCTGGAGTCAATTGCTTGATTCCAAGAGACATTTTACGTTCTTCTCTATCTAAAGTAAGAATCACTGCTTCTACTTCATCACCAACTTTTACAAAGTCTTGTGCAGATCTTAAGTGCGTTGACCAAGACATTTCAGAAACGTGAATCAATCCTTCTACTCCTTCTTCAACTTCGATAAATGCACCATAATCTGCGATTACAACAACTTTACCTTTAACCTTATCACCTACCTTAAGCTCATTGTTAAGAGCTTCCCATGGATGAGGTTTTAATTGCTTAAGACCTAATTGGATACGTGTCTTAGCTTCATCAAAGTCTAAAATTACTACATTTAATTTCTGATCAAGCTCAACAATCTCATTTGGATGATTAATTCTTGACCAAGAAAGGTCTGTAATATGAACAAGTCCATCAACTCCTCCAAGGTCAACAAATACACCATAAGAAGTTACATTCTTAACCGTACCTTCTAGTACTTGACCTTTTTCTAATTGACCAATAATTTCTTTTTTCTGCTCTTCGATATCTGCTTCGATAAGCGCTTTGTGAGAAACAACAACGTTTTTGAATTCATGGTTAATCTTTACTACCTTAAATTCCATTGTTTTTCCTACATATGCATCATAATCACGAATTGGCTTCACATCGATTTGAGAACCTGGTAAGAACGCTTCAATACCAAATACATCTACGATCATACCTCCTTTGGTTCTGCATTTTACAAAACCATTAACTATTTCTCCGGTGTCATGTGCTGCATTAACTCTATCCCATGCTTTGATTACACGAGCTTTACGATGAGATAAGATTAACTGACCAGTAGCATCTTCACGCACATCAATTAATACTTCTACTTTGTCACCAACTTTAAGGTCCGGGTTATAACGGAATTCGTTTAACGAAATAACACCTTCACTTTTAGCATTAATGTCGATAATAGCATCACGATCTGTAATATTGATTACAGTACCATCTACTACTTCATCATTTAGGGTATCTACAAAGTTTTCTGCCACTAATTTCTCAAACTCTTCAAGCTTTGAATCTGCAATAGGATCAATACCTTCTTCGTAATTGTGCCAGTTAAATTCTTTTAAAAATTGCTCAGGATTTTCTTGTTGCGGAGATACAGCAGGAGCTGCTTTTTTAGTTTCCACTTCCTGAACGTCTGTGTTTTTTGTTTCTTCAGACATTGAAGATAAAATTTGTATTCTATATATTATTGAGAATCAAGGCGAAAATTATACAGAAGCGTTAAAATTAATTGCTATAAAATCCTTTTTAATTCTCTTACTCGCTAAAAAGGAGTGCAAAATTACGACAAGTTCTTACAAAATACAAATTTACATCTCATTGATTTTAAATAAAACCATAGTTCTTTACTATTAGTGTCTGGTAGAGAATCAAGATAGCTATCGCTTCAAGAAACAAGATCAAATACTAAACTTAAAGCACTAATAATTCATTTTTTAAAAGAATTCATGTCGACCTATTCTTTTATTATACTAACAATACTTATATATTTAAAGACTGTAACATTCATAAATTTTACATTTTTAGAAGTAAGATACTTATTCCCAAAGCAATGGATTTTATTCGACAAGAATTTCAAAAAATTATTCAATTATCAGATGCTGAATGGCAGGCCCTTAGCGTGTGTTTTATTCGAGAAGAGTTTAAAAAAGGAGATGTTTTACTAAAAGCACATGAAATTTGTAATTATACCGGCTTTCTACAAAAGGGATTGCTGAAATTCTATCATATTAAAGACGGAGATGAAAAAATCACTGCATTTTGGTTTCCGGATAATCTGATTAGCAATTATCGTAGTTTTATTGCAGAAAAGCCATCTACCCATTATATAGAAGCTATTACCGACGGAGTTCTATGGAAGCTTTATAGAAAAGATTTGTATGCACTATATGATACTCATCCTACGATAGATCGTATGGGCAGGTTCATAGCAGAACATTTGTTTTTAATGGTGACCGAACGCCTTGATCAATTTGTTGCCGATACACCAGAAGAACGTTATGAAGCTTTGCTTAAAAAAAATTCGCATTTATTACAGGAAATTCCACAATATATGATCGCTTCTTATCTGGGTGTTAGCCCTGAATCCCTGAGCAGAATAAGAAAAAGAATGAGCCGGAAACCTTCTTAACCAAAGTCAATGAAAATAATCTATCTGGATGCTACATTTGTATCATGAAATAATACTTAATCTATTTTAATTTAATTGAAAAATACAAATGAAAAATTTAGTAAAAACACTAATGCTTACCTATTTTGTTTTTGTGTGTATATCTTGTGATTCAGATGACGAAAACACTAGCAACGAGTTCGAAATATTAATTTCTGATTTACAGGGAGAATGGGTTTCTAATCAACTAACAGTTTTTCCTATTAATATCCCAGATAGTCCTTTTCAGGAAGCTTATTTACAAGAGGTTTTTGAATTCGATGGAGCGACTAATAAAATTACCAGTACAGCATATCTGGATCGAGAACTTACCATTCCTGTTCTTATTTATAAATCTGTAGGACCCTTTGAGGTTTTACAAGAAAGTCCCCTTTTCCCAAATACCTGGGAGGCAGACTTCGGAAATACAGATCAAACGCTCGAACTTACAACAGATGATTCTGAAATTTTAGCGCTTTTTGGTTTTGAAAGTTGTGGAATAACTGAAATAGGGGTTGTATATTCTATAAATGACGGTTGCAGCATATTTCCGTCGATTACAGAATGCGTAGAGAAAGACATAATTCAGGTTGCCAATGGGCAACTTCGTTTTGGCACAAGAACTTTAGATATTTGTGAAGTTCGTGTTGAGACATTGCAAGATACGTTCTATACTAAAGAGAATTAGATCAAACAACCAAAACAAAAGAGCCTGTACGGTATTTTCATGTCCGGCTCTTTTGTTTTTAATATTGAACAATCTCAAACTCACTTCTTCGGTTCGTTTGATGCTCCTCTTCTGTACATACTTTGTCATCACAATTAATAAGTGGTTGAGATTCACCAAACCCAATAAACTGCATCCTGCGCGCATTTACATAACCCACAAGAGCTAAATAATTACGTGTAGACTCTGCTCTTCTTTCAGATAATACCTGGTTATAGGAATCGGTACCTCTACTATCGGTGTGTGAGCTTATTTTTATGTAAACGCTTTTATACTTTTCTAGCTTTAAAGCTAGCTTATCGAGTACTTTTTTAGAATCTGACCTAATATTCCATTTATCATAATCAAAATAAATGGGTGGCATTTCAAAATAAAGCTTTCCGTTTTTTTCTATAACCGGCGGGCCATCCTTGTCGGTAAGAAGAGTTTCTCTAAGCCTTATCTTTGTTATCTCCTCCTCTTTCTTTCTTTTCGTTTCGGTATGTATGTTTGTAATGTTGACTTCATCTTTTACATTACTGCTGTCTGTTACCCTACTTATATTGGTACTGTCAGCATCTGTAGAAACCATTGTTTCTTTTTTCTTTCTTTCCCGATCTAAATAAATTACATAAATGGCCTCATCTTTTTCTTTTACTGTAAAAGGTTTAGTTTTGGTTTTATATCCTTCTGAAGCTGCCTTGAAGTTATATTTACCCGGAAATATTTTGATATCGAATCCTGCAATAGAATCCAATTGACTTTCATAAACTATTTCGTTATCATTATTGTATAACACTACATCTGAGTTAGCAATATAACTATCACTGGCAAAATCTCTAACCTCAAACCTAGTTCTATACGCTCTTGGGAAAATTTCTCCTATTTGCGAAAACGAATACATATCATCTCCTACCTTTTTACGATTAGAAGCGAAAAAGCCATCTGTTTCATTATAATAAACCAATGAAAAATCATCAAAACTAGAATTTATTGGTGCTCCCAAATTGATGGGCTTAGTAAGTTCATCCTTTCTTAATTCAGAAACAAAAACATCGAGCATTCCGAGTCCCAAATGCCCATTTGAAGAGAAAAACAGATGTCCATCTTTTGAAATATAAGGGAATTGCTCTCTGTTCTTTGTATTTATCGTTGGACCAAGATTAACTGATTCTCCATAAGTCCCGTCAAGATTTATATCTACATAATAGATATCAAAATCCCCATACCCTCCAGGCATGTTTGAAGCAAAGTACAATTTAGTCTCATCTTTTGATAATGAAGGATGCTCGATAGAATAATTTATATCATTAAATGCCAACTTTTCTGGTTTTGTCCATACTCCATTTACTTTGGTCGCTTTATAGAGATGAATAGCGTTATTTTTGATACTATCGAATTTCTTTTTTCCTTTTTCTGAATTACTTTTTGAAAGGTACATCGTATTTCCGTCTTCTGTAAAACAAAAATTACCTTCATGAAGTTTAGAATTGATTTCATTAGAAATTGTTTCTATATCTGAAACCGGATTGTTGTCATTATCAACAGTTACCTTATAAATATCCAAAAATGGACGATGCGTCCATTTATACTTTTTATCTAATACCCCATGAGGAAACCTATCTGTTGTAAAATAGACTGTACTATCCTTTTTCACAGCACCAAATTCTGAGGCTTCAGAATTAAAGCCAGCATCAGAAACCGTATAATCATCATCCTTAAGCTTAAAGTCTTCTATCGTAGAAATTGCCTCGGATTTATTAAAACCTTTATCCGAATCATTCGAATTATATAATGCCAAAAATTCTACCGACTTCTCGTACTCTCCCAAAGCAGAAAGCACCTGGTACATCATAAAGTTATAATCATTATCATAAGACTTATCACGATTATAAAACTTTCCGGAAGTTAAGTATTTAAGATATCGATATGCTTTTCTAAACTGAAATGTATTATAATATGATGAGGCTATATTTTCTAAAATATGTTTCGTATAGCCTTCTCTATTTAACTCTTCCTCATATTGCAACGCAGCATTGATATAATCCCCTTGTTCAAAAAAGCGATCTGCTCTACTATTCTTTTGAGAAAAAGTAACTTGAGCAATTAGAAGTAATACTAGTATTATCTTTGTCTTTATCATTTAGAAAAATCTTGGAGAAGTATGTTTGTTACCAAATTTTAAAAGGTCAAAATTATATAGCAATACAATTTCATGGCTTCCATCATTATACCCACTTAGGTCACTTACACTAAAGTCATAAGAGTACCCTATTTTAAGGCTTTGGGTAATATTAAATCCAGCCAAAGCAATAAAAGAATCTGTATACCGATATGACACTCCCAATTCGAATTTATCATAAATCAACGAATTTAGAGAAATATCAAAAGTAAGAGGCGAATCTATCACTTGCTTAAGCACTACTGAAGGTTTTAAACGAACTTCATCTATAAAATCAAAAACATAACCCGCAATACCATACAAATGTGTTTTGGTTTCAGAAACTCCAACACCATTAATATCAACATCACTTGGCAATAAATTGGGAGAAGAAATTCCTGCATAAAAATTGCTTGTAAACAAATACAATCCTGCTCCAATATTTAATTGCGTTGTAGCCGTATTATCAGAAAATGCCGGGTCATTGGCCACATCAGAACCCGAAGGGTCTATTTTAAAACTATTGATACCCGCTTTAAGTCCGTATGACAATCTAGCGCGATCCGAAATCCTTGTAACATAGGCAAAATCGACATTTACATAATCGTTATTTACAGGGATTGCATCTCCTATTCTATCGTTTACATAATTAATGCTAAGTTCTATTTTTTCGCTCATGGGGATATTACCAAAAACATTGGCTGTTCTGGGTCCTCCTTCGATACCTGTCCACTGTTGTCTATATAATAATCCTGTTGAGATCAATCCACTTTGACCGGTTGCATATGCCGGATTAACAGTACTCATATTATACATATATTGTGAGTATTGTGGTTGCTGCTGTGCAAATGTCACCGAGCAGAAAACTATAGTAATTATAAAAGCTATTCTTATGTTCATGGTTTATCTGCTTAGGTAGAAACTTCCTTGTATTGGTAAATTATTTTCAAAATTTGGAACGAAAATATAGAAATATGTCCCTGATGGGAGGTCATCTCCCAGCCTTACAGAAGTATTGCTTTCTCCTCGAAATTCTTCTGTATCACTATTTCCTTCATAAACAAGGCTTCCGTATCGGTTAAATATCTGTAATTCAAAATCTGGAAAAGCTTCAGGGATATTATATACATCTTCGATAAGAAGATCAAAGGTATCATTTTGGTTATCTCCGTTTGGTGATACACCGTCTTGAAAATCCAGCGTACAAAACTCTCCTGTTGCAGATCTTTCTCCGGTATTTAAAATATTAATCGAAACCTGAAGTCGTTCTGATTCACAATTATCTACATCAACACTAGCGATATAGTATATCTGATTGTCTACTAGTAATGGATTGTCAACCACGGGAGTTTCGCTCTCTAACGTATCATACCAATTATAATTTAATACATCTACTTCTATCGCATCCAAACGTACTGCATCCAGAATACAAAATTCCTGATCAGGAACATTTGGAATTGGCAAATCAACAATTTGAATATTGACATCTAGAGATGAAATATCACACGGTTGATTATTATCAATTATGTACTGAAATGTATAGATCCCATTAGTTAATGTTTCAAAACTGACAACTCCTTCCTGATCCAGAACTTCTAAACCAAGAGGATCTACAAATCTTCCTGTTCGTGCTGTATTTCGATCCAATAACTGAAACAAATTTATCCCTCCATCTTGTTTACAAAATGTCGCGTTAATATCGTTTCCTACCGCTATGGGATCCACAAATCGAATAGTTAATGTAGCTTGATCTGCCATTGCGCAGCCATCGTTACCTGGAACAGAATAAACATATTCGCCGGGGCCTAAAATAGGAAGCGTATCATCACTAGGATCGAATCTTCCCACATTATCAGTAGAAACATAACCAAAAGGACCAAACCAACTTCCGGAATCATCTGGATTTCCTTCTAATTGATCAAACAAGTTAATTGTCAAATCATTGGTACATACCTGCACGATAGCATCTTCACCTGCGTTGGGTGGGTTAAAGATAGTAACTTCTAGACGCGCAGTATCTTCACATAATAATGGATCACCAGTTCGATGGGTAAATGAAAAACTAATAGGATCTGTAATGGTATCTGGGAATAGAAATTGATCATCAACCTCAAGCCCGGTATCTTCATTAATCCATGTCCCTTCTATAATAACCGAACCATTATCCTGTAATAGGCTTCTTAAGCTTACAGTATCTGTAACATCGGCACTACAAAGATTAATATTGGTATTTTCTCCTGCGTAATCAAAATCAACAATTTCGATTACAACTGGAGCAGAAATACTTCCACACGGATTAAAACTTCGTATATCAGGAGCACAAAAGCTACCTTCATATAAGATCTGTGGCTTAAAAGCAGTACACGTTGTATCTGTTGTAACCGTATATCTAAATTCGTATCTTCCTGGCGAAGCTCCTGCAATAGAAATAGGCCCTCTATGGCTTTCAACCATTTCCAATTCATTTAAATTTTCAAATAAATCCAAATCACTTGGTCCACTTTCAAAAGTCCATCGTACTAATTCTGTATCACTGGTGCCATTTTGATATTCAAAACCAGGTGAAAAAGTTAACAGGTCGTACAAGTCAAGTTCAGTTCCAGGATATGTTGCCGGGCATATTTCTTCAGGACCATCTACTTGCTCAAACTCTTTTAACTCCTCAAAAACTCTAAAGACAACAGATGCTCTGGAATCTTCGCAAACCGGTGCCCTGCTTCTAACAGTGTGATTAAAAACAAAATCTTTACAACCAAATCCGGGTACATATTCTGGAGAACTTAAATAGGCGTCAATATAATCCTTCAGATTTATTTGATTCGTTATAGGAGTTTCTAGTCCACTACTTTCCGTAAAAGACCAAGTACCGTCTTCATCTTCCTGCTCTAAGTACCTATCATCATTCAAGTTTATAATTTGATCCCAAACATTTACATCGGTGATGCAAATATTACGTTCTGAAGCATATCCGGCGAATGCTCTTCTAATTAAAGTTATCTGAATGTCAGTTGATTTTGTAGTACAACTACCTTGCCCTGCTATCGTATAAGTAAACGTGAAATCTTGGCTATCCACAGGAGATCCATCTCCCGGAGTATATGGTATGGTTGCACCAAATTCTGAATTTTCTAATACATATTGTGAAGAAGGAAGAGCACCTGTGTATCTCCAGGTTCCATTGAGATGGGGGGGTGCTTCCTCTTCTTTGGTTTCCAAAGTTTCAAAAAGATCTAAGTCTATTTCTATTTCAATATCACACTCAAAATTTATATCACATACTGCATAGAAACCTGTAGTTACAGGTTTTCCTGCATAGGGACCCAGAATAAATTGCACAGTTGCTCTAACCGATGGAGAACAACTTGTATTACGCAAGGTAAATTCATAATCATCAGAGGCATTTATCAGTTTCCACACACGTAAAATACCCGTAGAAGCTTCTAAAGCCACTTCTGCGGATTCGTCTCCAGTAGATTCCCATATATCACCCGGCTGCGGTGTTATGCCGGTTTCTACAAAAAGATCTATTATACCATCAGGAACTCCATCTGTATTGAAATCTATAGATTCCATATCACAGACAGTTACGGTACTTGTTAAATCACATTGCGCATAACTATGGGAAATGGGAAAGATTACAAGAATTATAATCACTAGCTTTCTCCCAAAAAAAACAAGCTGATCTTTTTTCGTTTTCAAAGTTTATTGGTTTAAGGTTGCGCAATATTAAAAAAAATATCTATTCCCCGTAAAATTTTAACGGTTTAGAAGCCTAAGTTACTTTCAACAATTATTTAATGCCTTGATTTTAAAACCTCTACAATATTATTCAAAGTATACCCTTTTGCTTGCAATAATATTAAATAATGAAACAATAGATCTGCGCTTTCATCTAAAAATAGTTTTTCATTGTCATCCTTTGCTTCTATGACCACTTCTACCGCTTCTTCTCCTACTTTTTGGGCTACTTTATTAATTCCTTTTTTGAACAGAGAAGCCACATATGAGGTTGAATTATCTTGATTTTCTTTTCTATCCCTAATTACTTCTTCCAATTCAGACAAAAAGCCAAAAGATGGTTTGTTCTCTTCATTCCAGCAAGTATCAGAACCTGTATGACAAGTAGGACCTACTGGGTTTACAGAAATCAGTAATGCATCTTGATCACAGTCATTCTTAATGTCAACAAGTTTCAAAATGTTACCACTCTCCTCTCCTTTTGTCCACAATCTTTGTTTTGAACGGCTATAAAAAGTTACTTTTTTGGTTGCAAGTGTTTTTTCATATGCTTCCTGGTTCATATAACCTAGCATTAGTACATTTTTTGTGGAGGCATCCTGAATAATGGCAGGAACAAGGCCGTCATTATTTTTATTGAAGTTTATTTTCATTTTTTTAAGTTTGAAGTTCGAGCGGAGATCGACGAATTCTTTAAATTTATATTTTATCTTTCAATCTTTTCCTTACAGTCAGGATTGAAGAAACTATTATAGCTACAAGCTCATTGGCTTCTTGTATTAATCGATCATTTTCTTGTTTATTAATTGACAAAATTTCCTTAAAAACTTCTAACCAATACATACTTTCATCAGCTTCTTCCTCGACAATTTTCAGCTTATTAATGAAGTCTCTATCCGATTTAGCTCTATTAGCTGCCCTATAATTCGCACCTACCGAACTGGAGGATCGTATCAATTGCCTAACCAATGAATCGAACTCTCTTGACTTAGGAATTGATGAGCAAAAGTTAATACAATCGAGATTAAATTTTTTAGTCCTCTTTTTTAAGTCTTGCATATAATAATTAATTGACACAAATCTTTGAACTCTACGTTCTACATTCAAAATTTTTATTTTTTATAATCTTACCGGAATATTATTACTCCGTAATTCCTCTTTTAAATCTTTAATTTCTATTTCTTTAAAGTGAAAAACGCTGGCTGCTAATGCGGCATCAGCTTTTCCTTCCTTAAATGTGTCTACAAAATGTTGCATATTTCCTGCACCTCCAGAAGCAATTATTGGGATATTAAGCTCTTCAGATAATCTGGCCAATGCTTTATTAGCAAAACCATCTTTAGTCCCGTCGTGATCCATAGATGTAAAAAGAATCTCGCCCGCTCCACGTTCTTCTACCTCTTTTGCCCATTCAAACAAGTTAAGTTCAGTGGGGACTTTTCCTCCGACCAAATGCACTTTCCATTCATCGTCAATTTGCTTTGCGTCTATGGCAACAGTAATACATTGGCTACCAAATTTTGCAGCCAAATCATTTATCAATTGCGGGTTTTTGACAGCTGAGGAATTTACTGAGACTTTATCTGCACCATTTTGCAAAAGAATATCAACATCTTCTACAGAAGAAATACCGCCTCCTACTGTAAACGGGATATTAACTTTTTCAGCGACCCGTAATACAAGATTTGCCAATGTTTTTCGTCTTTCTTCGGTTGCTGAGATATCGAGAAAAACCAATTCGTCTGCTCCAGCTTTTGAATAGGCATCGGCGAGCTCTACCGGATCACCGGCATCTCTTAAATCAACAAAGTTTACTCCTTTTACCGTTCGGCCGTTCTTGATATCCAAACACGGTATAATTCGTTTTGTAAGCATATTTAAGGTAAAAGTTTTGAGGTACAAAGTACGAGTTTGAAAGCATATAACTTAAGCTTCATATTCACTAATTTTTGTTTTTCCTAGCAGTCTTAATGGAAGCCACCGTAATTGCCAATAGCTCTTTTGCTTCTTTATGTAATTGGTCTATATAACTATGATTTTGATCAGTTACAGCTTTTAGAATTTCTAACCAGTATACACTTTCATCAGCTTCTTCTTCAACAATTTTTAATTTATTTATGAAATCTGCTGTAGACTTACCTCTTAAAGCAGCTCTATAATTAGCTCCAACTGAGCTCGAGCTCTTAAGTAATTGAATAACATAGTTATTGTACTCTCTTGTATGAGGTAACTTTGAACAAAGGTGCCAACAATCAATAGCAAATTTTTGTTTTCTTTTCTTTAGATCTTGCATTCGCTTTTTATTTCTTAACTCGTACCTCTAACTTTGTAATTTGTAGCTTTACTGATTTTTAGTATTTAAATCGATTCCGTCATAGAACCCTAAACTCTTTTTATCTTTTAATTGTTTTGTCCAAAATGCAATTTGCCCCGTATGATACGAATAATGCTCAGTAACATGAATTGCTATTCCTATACCAGACATATTAAACCCCTGTACTTCACGTTTACGAAGTAATTCTGAAACAGATACTTTTTCAACACTATCTTTTGCTTTTATTACCGTATCCTTTAGCTTGTTCAAAAGATCTGATTTTCTTATCCCTTCTTTTGCAGAAAATTCTTCATCGCGTTTTCTTTTATCTTCAGTTCCTCCTAAAGAAGAAATGGCATACTGCGTTATGTTTCCGCAAAGATGAAGAATCAAATTACCAATGCTATTAGAATTTTTATTAGGTCTCTTCCAAATATCATCTTCCGAAAGTTTATCAAAACTTAACGATACCATCCTTGTGCTTTCATCGAGGCGATATATAATTTGTTCTTTGAATTCTTTAGCTATTTCTTCTGTCATCTCTTTATGAGGTTTGAAGTATGTATGTTTCTAACTGTTTTAAGCTAATTCGATTTTCATAAATTGCTTTTCCGATAATTGTTCCTTCGCAACCAATTTCTGCTAATCTAGGCAATTCATCAAAGGCTGATATTCCTCCTGAAGCAATAAGCTTCAAATTCTCAGTCTCTGAAAGTATTCTAGTATATAAATCAAAAGAAGGACCTTGTAACATCCCATCTTTACTAATATCGGTACAAATCACATAAGATATATCCTGCTTTTGATATTGCTGTACAAAGGGAATCAATTCTTTGTCACTCTCCTCCTGCCATCCACTTACTGCAATCTTTTCATTATTAGCATCTGCCCCTAGAATTATTTTATCAGGACCATATTTCTGAATCCAAGATGAAAAAGTATCTGGGTTTTTAACAGCTACACTACCTCCTGTAATCTGATTTGCTCCACTCTCGAATGCAATTTTAAGATCTTCATTGGTTTTCAAACCTCCTCCAAAATCAATTTTTAAGCTTGTTTTTGTAGCAATTTGTTCTAAAACCTTATGATTTACTATATGTTTTGATTTTGCACCATCCAGATCAACCAAATGCAAATGTTGGATTCCGTGATCCTCAAACTCTTTGGCTACTTCTAACGGGTTTTCATTATATATTTTTTTAGTATCATAATCTCCTTTAGAGAGGCGTACACATTTTCCGTCTATAATATCTATGGCTGGTATAATTCTCATTTTCTTGCTAGTAATGAGTACTGAGTACAAAGTATTAAGTTTTTCCAATACTTCTCTGAAGCGAGTAATTCATCTTCTTTATTTCACAGTACATAATTTTAATAATCCTTCTATTTTTTCTTTTGGAATAAATTTCAATCTTACAATTAAAATTAGTTGGGTTTCAAGTTCAGTTGTCGAACCGTTAGCTATACTTAAGAAACGGATAAATTCTTTTGGTGAATTTCTTCCTGCTCCTTCGGCGATATTTGATGGAATAGAAATGCTACATCTTTTAACTTGAGATATTAATCCAAATTTTTCTTCATCAAGTAACATTTTCAACAACGAATAGACCTGTTCTACTAAATCCATTGCTTTATTCCATATTTTTAGTTCTTGATATTTATTCATTATTTATTGTAAATACTTAAATAAAGAGCTCTTAATATAATAAAACTTAATACTTTGTACTCAGTACTTAATACTAAGAAAATTCAATAGAATTTTCTCTCCGACCACACTACTTTTCTCTGGATGAAACTGCGTGCCATAAAAGTTATCTTTATGCAATGCGGTACTATAGGTTACTCCGTAACTAGATTGTGCTACAGTTTCTTTCATTACCGGAGCATAATAACTATGCACAAGGTAGATATATTCTTTTTCATCGACACCATCAAAGAGTGGTGATTCGAGAGATTCTATCAGATTCCATCCTATTTGAGGCACTTTTACGCCATGATTAAAACGAAGCACATCTACATCAAAAATCCCCAATCCTTTTGTATCCCCTTCTTCTGTATACTTGCACATTAACTGCATACCCAGGCAAATCCCAAGAACCGGTTGTTTTAATTTGGGCACCAAAGTATCTAATCCAGATTCTTTTAACTTTTTCATTGCACTACTCGCCTCACCGACCCCGGGAAAAATAACTTTATCGGCAGCCATGATCTCTTCTGGATTATTGCTTAAAACAGCCTCGTATCCAAGTCGTCGAATTGCAAATTTTATAGACTGAATATTTCCTGCTCCGTAGTCTATTATTACTATTTTCAAGCCCCCTCCGCCCCCAAAGGGGGAACCACTAATTTCTTTATATAAATTTTTACTTTCCATTCTTAACTTTATACTAATAAGATAAAATGATATTTTCCCTCACTACTCAGAGTTCCCCCTTTTGGGGCGGAGGGGCTTAAAGCATTCCTTTTGTACTTGGTAAAATCATTTTCTCGGGATCCCGTTTTACCGCAACTTTAATTGCCTTAGCAAAAGCTTTAAAGATTGCCTCAATTTTATGGTGTTCATTCGTTCCTTCGGCTTTTATATTAAGATTTGCCTTGGCCCCATCGGTAAATGACTTAAAAAAGTGAAAAAACATTTCGGTAGGCATTTTACCAATCATCTCTCGTTTAAATTCTGTTTCCCAGACTAGCCAGTTACGTCCTCCAAAATCGATAGCCACTTGTGCCAAACAATCATCCATAGGCAAACAAAAACCGTAACGCTCTATCCCAAGTTTATTATTCAATGCTTTTGCAAACACCTCTCCCAAAGCAATAGCGGTATCCTCTATAGTATGGTGTTCATCTACCTCAAGATCACCTTTCACTTTAATATCAAGGTTCATCTGGCCATGACGAGCAATTTGATCCAACATATGATCAAAGAATTCTAGTCCCGTACTGATATTACTTTTACCCGTACCATCAAGATTCAACATGATGTAAATATCTGTTTCGTTGGTTTTTCTAGAAATCTCTGCAACACGATCCTCCAGTTTCAAAAATTCGTATATTTTTTGCCAATCATTACTTTCAAGAGCAATATGACCATTTAATTCGTCCATTTTGGTTGTAATCTCATCAGTACCAAGGTGGGTATTATCATTTATAAAAATCCCTTTGGCGCCAAGATTTTTGGCCAATTCCATATCTGTTAAACGATCGCCAATCACGAAAGAGTTTTTAAGATCATATTCATCAGAGAAATATTCTCTCAACAATCCTATACCTGGTTTTCTGGTATTTGCATTTTCATGCGGAAAGGTTCTGTCTAAAAACACTTTATCAAAAACCACTCCTTCGTTTTCAAAGGATTTCATAATAAAATTATGTACGGGCCAAAACGTATCTTCGGGAAAAGAATCTGTTCCCAAACCATCTTGATTGGTTATCATAACCAATTCATAATTTAATTCTTGGGCAATTTTACCCAAATAAGTAAATGCTTTAGGATAGAATATCATTTTCTCGAATGCGTCTATCTGTTCATCTGCCGTTTCTTTAATGATCGTTCCGTCTCGATCTATAAATAGTACCTTCTTTTTCATTATTCTGTCATTCCAGCGAAGACTGGAATCTTATTAAATTAAACTTTTCATTATTTTCTGGATTCCGGATCAAGTCCGGAACGATAATTACAATCGCATTAAAGCTTTTATTAACTTTTTATTCTCTTCTTCTGTACCCACTGTAAACCTAAGCGTATTTTCACATAAAGGTTGTGTAGTACGGTTACGAATTACGATGCCCATTTCTAATAATTGCGCATATCGTTTATTTGCATCATCAACCTTTGCCAAAATAAAATTAGCATCACTTTGGTAAACTTCTTGTACAAAAGGAATTTCTTTTAAAACGGTAAAAAGACTTTTTCTTTCTTCCAATATTTTTGAAACCTCAAGTTGAACCTGATCCTGATTCAAAACACGCTCTAATGCTCTAAGTTGTGTTAACTCATTTACATTGTAAGGAGGCTTGATTTTGTTGAGAATACCGATTACTTCTTCTGAAGCATAACAAATCCCTAAACGTATTCCTGCAAGCCCATAAGCTTTAGACAAGGTTTGAGTTACCAAAAGATTAGGGTATTCCTTAATTTTTTTGAGCCAGCTTTCTTTTTTAGAAAAATCAATATAGGCTTCATCAATTACAACCAAGCCATTAAAACTTTCCAATATTCGTATTATACGTTCTTCAGAAAATGAATTACCTGTAGGATTGTTTGGAGAGCATAGAAAAATAATTTTGGTATTTTGATTTACTGTATTCAAAACTTGCTCTACATTGGGCTCAAAACTTTCTGTCAGCAGTACCTCCTTTTCTTCTATATTATTGATGTTAGCAAGTACCTTATACATTCCGTATGTAGGAGGTAATGTGATAATATTATCTACTTTTGGTTCGCAAAAAGCTCTGAAGATCAAGTCCAATACTTCGTCACTTCCATTACCCAATAAGATGTTCTTTGGTGAAACTTCCTTTTGTTCGGCCAGCACTTGCTTAAGACTTCTTTGTTGTGGATCTGGATAACGATTTACGCCATTTTCAAAAGGATTTTCATTAGCATCCAAAAAAATCATTTTAGATCCATCACTTACATATTCATCCCTGGCAGAAGAATATGGTTTTAGCGCTGCAACATTCTCCCGTACTAATTGTTTTATATTGAATTGTGTTTTACTCATTTTTCAAACTTTCTAATCTTAAGGTTACCGCATTTTTATGCGCTTGTAACCCTTCGGCTTCAGCCATGAGTTCAATAGCATTGCCAATATTTTTTATTCCTTCTTCTGATATTTTCTGAAAAGTCATTGATTTCATAAAGCTATCCAGGTTCACACCACTGTATTGTTTTGCGTATCCGTTAGTTGGCAGTGTATGATTAGTTCCCGAAGCATAATCTCCCGCACTTTCTGGGGTATAATTTCCTATAAACACTGAACCTGCGTTTACAATATTCTGTACATAATACTCTTCGTTCTCTACGCAAACAATAAAATGCTCGGGTCCATATTCATTTATTATGTCCAACGCCTCCCGATCATTGCTAATATAAATGAGCTTTGAATTTTGAATGGCGGCTATGGCAATTTCCTTTCTTGGTAAAACCGAAAGTTGTTTATCTACTTGATCCTCTACCTTTTCTATAAAGTCTTTTGATGTAGAAATTAAAATTACCTGACTATCTTTACCATGTTCTGCCTGACTTAACAAATCTGAAGCCACAAAAGATGCATCTGCTGTATCGTCTGCTACCACTAACAATTCACTTGGTCCAGCAGGCATATCGATAGCCACCCCAAATTTGGTAGCCAATTGCTTTGCAACGGTTACAAATTGATTACCTGGCCCAAATATTTTATACACCTGTGGGATCGTTTCTGTACCAAAAGTCATAGCGGCAACAGCTTGAATACCACCAACCTTACAAATTTTGGTTACTCCACATAGATTTGCCGTATATAAAATAGCGGGGTTGATTTTTCCTTCTTTATTTGGTGGAGAACACAATACTATTTCTTGACATCCCGCCAAATTGGCCGGCACCGCCAGCATTAAAATTGTTGAAAATAAAGGAGCGGTTCCTCCTGGTATATAAAGACCTACTTTTTGTATTGGTCGTTTTTCTTGCCAACATGAAACTCCGTCGATTGTTTCAACAAAAACTTTTTCTGTTTTTTGTGCTGCGTGAAATTTTTCAATATTTGATTTAGCAGTTTGAATAGCGTTTTTAAGCTCATCATTAACTAATTGTTTTGCTTCTTCAATTTCTAAAGAGGAAACAAGTATATCCTTCAAGATAGCTTTATCAAACTTTTGAGTATATCTATTTACAGCGGCATCTCCTTCTAATTTCACTTCATTAAAGACATTTAGAACTGTAGCCTCTATATCAGCAACTGTTTGAGTTGGCCTTTCCAATAATTTTGACCAATCTTTTCGATTTGGATTGTATATCTTTTTCATCTGTTTATAATTTTGTTTTCCCAATGGTCAGATGGAATCACATAGTAATCATTTTTGGTTGATATTAAAATTCATACTTATACTTATTTCATAATTTCTTTACATAGTGATAAGCGATAAGCTCATACCCTTGATTCTTCCAGAATTTATGTCCTTTTTCATTACTCACATAACAGTTTAACTCTGAAGCTTTACAGCCTTTTGATTTTGCATAGTTAAAAATCCAATCTATCAAAAGTTTACCTATTCCTTTTCCCTGATATTCTGGAAGTATATAAACATTATCAGGTTCAACATGTTTTCCAACATAATACTTAGTCAAAAACCACATTCCGCAAATACCAATCAATTTATCTCGATTATAGGCCCCCGCACATTCATAACCTAAGGCTATCATTTCCTTCAATCGTTCGTCAAGAAGATCCTTTGATATCTTGGGGTTTAGTTCTTTCAAGAGCGGTAAGATTACCTTTAATTTCTCTTTTGGTATTAATTGAATTGAATACATCGCAAAATTTTTATAATACCATTTTCTCTATTGGACACACCAGAATTCCTTCGGCTCCTTCGGCTTTTAATTCATCCAGAATATCCCAAAACTTATTCTTTTCTACAACTGTGTGAATAGAACTCCACCCTTTTTCAGCTAATGGAAGCACTGTTGGGCTTCGCATTCCCGGTAAAATTTTAACAATGTCCTTTATTTTGTCATTAGGAGCATTAAGCAAAACGTACTTTGAATTACGAGCTTTTAAAACTGCCTTGATTCTGAATTGAAGTTTTTCCAGGAGTTTTTTGTTTTCTTCTGAAATTGTTGGTGAAACTGCCAGTACTGCTTCCGAGGTAAGCATTACCTCAACCTCTTTCAGGTTATTCTTAAACAGCGTACTCCCACTAGAAACAATATCGCAAATAGCATCTGCCAATCCAATATTGGGTGCTATTTCAACCGATCCAGAGATTTGGTGTAACTCTGCCGTAATACCTTTTTTATCAAGATATTCGTTTACTGTATTGGGGTATGAAGTGGCAATTCTTTTCCCGTCAAGATCCTGAATAGAATTGTACTCAAAATCCTTTGGAACAGCTAATGAGACTTTACATTTAGAAAAGTTAAGTCGTTCGGCAATCGAGATATCTTTTCCTTTTTCGATAAGCACGTTTTCGCCAATTATGGCAATATCCACCACTCCATCCCTAAGATATTGCGGAATATCTCCATTTCGTAAAAACATAACTTCCATAGGAAAATTACGCGTCTGTGCTTTGAGTTGGTCTTTTCCATTATCAATAGAAATACCACAATCCTTTAGAATTTTTACTGAATCCTCATTAAGACGGCCACTTTTTTGAATAGCAATTTTAATTTTTGACATGCTGTTTTTGTTGTTGTGTTTGAGTTGTACAAACAAGCTTTTTTAAAACAAAAAACCCGTTTGAGCTGTTCAAACGGGTTATCATTTATAGTTGTATTATACACATACCATACTTACCACGCCTGAGCGAAAATGTAAAAATGATGATGATGTATAAATAAATTTTTCATTGGTTTTGAATATGATGCGAATTTATAAAAATTATTTTTCCTGAAACGTATTTCAACTTATTTTTTTGCAATTAATCTTTTTTCTAAGATAAATTTTAAGAATTTAAAGCTCATAATAGGTTGATTATAAATGATTTTCATAACTTTAAGTAACTAACACTAATCATTACTATATGAAAAACTTTATCTCACTGATTATTTTTTTATTATTTGCTTGGTTAGGAATATGGTGGTATTATTCCTGTGATTGGTGTGCAAAAAGCACCGATAACGATTCTATAATTGTCGAAGAAAAAACAGATTCTGATGCCGAAGCATTGGCAAAAAAGGCTTACGAAGATAGTATTGCAAAAGCCAATGAAAGTGCAATTGGTCTGTTTGTAAAAGACAAAAATGATCAAGAACTATTTTCTTTTCCCGATAATCTTCAAATTAACAATTCTGGAGGAGACGTATCAATTCCAAATTCATTAGCAGGTTTTGAGGATCAAATTGTTGACTATCTTGGTAAAAATCAAGATCAAGAGCTTATAATAACTGGTTATGAAACTAATTCTGAAAGACAGAATAAATCCAAGTACGGTGTATCAAGAGCCAATTATATAAAAGACTTGCTTACCAAAGCAGGAATTAATCCTGATCGCATCGTTACCGAAGCCAAACTTGTTGACTATAAATATGATGAGGATGGTATCTATAATGGAGGAGTTTTATTAAACTTCAATAACCTGAATACTTCTCGGATTGCTGAAATAGAAAAAAGTGTCGTTAAAAGGACACTCTATTCAAATTTTGCGCAAAAAACATTTAAGCCTGATCCGCAATTAGTAAACTATGCACTAGAGCTTAAAAACTACCTCAATAAGTATCCAGACAAAAAGATACAGATTGTTGGTCATACGGATGACATCGGGAAAGAAGAAGCCAATCTATGGTATGGGCAAGAAAGAGCTAATAATGTAAAAAAATATCTTATTTCACAAGGAATTGAAAAAGATAAAATTATAGCTTCATCGAAAGGAGAATCCAATCCTATTGCGTCTAATGACACTGAGGAAAATAGAGCAAAAAACAGAAGAATAGAAATAACTGTAAACTAAATAAACTACAACTATGTTAGATTTTTTAAACGAAGCAAATTGGTGGTGCCTATTATTATTATTAGTTCTAGCTTTTTTACTAGGATGGTTTCTATCAAAATGGGCGCGAAAAAATAAATATAAATTAGAGCTTGAGGAATGCAAAAGACAAAATGCCAAACTAAGAAATATGGGGAATGCAAAAGCAAAAACCACATTTTCGAATCCTCCTATCTCTGATACTTCAAAACCTGATAACGAGATTAAAGCAATAAAAACCAGAGATCATGGTGGCGTAGCTGTAACCCACGGTGATTCTAATAAAAAAGCAGCACCGACCTTGAATTTTGATAGTTTTGGTAAAGCAGATGCTTCAGACCAAGATGATTTAAAATTAATAAGCGGTGTTGGACCATTTATTGAAGAAAAATTAAACGGAATCGGAATTTATACTTTTGATCAAATAAGTCGATTTACAAAAGAAGATATCGACACGGTTACTGAGTTAATTAAGTTTTTTCCCGGAAGAATTGAGAGGGACAAATGGACAAAACAAGCAAACAAACTTAAGCAGCAAAAGTAGTTTTTTATATATTTAAACCGGTTATAGCATGCTATAACCGGTTTGTATTGTAATCATTTATACTTTCTTCTTACCTATTGATTACCCAAAATCAAAGGCATTCCATCTTTTCCAGATCCTACAATAACCACTTTTGCATTAGGAGATTTTGCCAATTCTAAAGTAGCTTCAATTCCTTTTTCTTTAAGAATTTTATCTGTTAAGGAAGCACTAAGAATTTGGTTAGCAACCGCTTTACCTTCTGCATCAATTTTTTGTCTTTCTGCTTCTTTTTGGGCCTTGGTTAATTTAAACTCATATTCTAATGATTCTTGCTCCTGCTTTAACTTGCGTTCTATTGCTTCTTTAATGGTAGGAGGTAATGTTACATCACGAACTAATACTTCATTAAGCTGAATAAATTGATTCTCCACAATTTTTTTAGTCTCTTCATAAATCTCTTTTTGTATAACATCTCTTTTACTAGAATATAATTGCTCTGGAGTATATCTACCTACAACACTACGCGCAGCTGATCGTATAGTTGGTAATAATATCCTAGCAACATAATTTTCTCCTTTTTGTTGATGTAGCAAACCTAACTTGGCATAATCAGGCTGAAACCAAGCTGATGCATCTAGTTTAATTTCTAATCCGTTAGAAGAAAGTACTTGCATCTTTTCAAAAACTTCTTGTTGTCGTACTTCATATACGATTACTTTATTCCAAGGTGCTACTAAATGAAAACCTTCTCCTAAAGGAGGTTGATCAATTACTACTCCGCCACCGAAAGTCTTGTATAATACACCTGCTTCACCTGATGCGATTGTTTTTGTTGATTTTGAAATAAAGACGATTGCTAAAACAATAATTATAAGAATTGGCAATCCAATTTTTGGTAATTTTTCCATATTAATAGTTTATATTTTTAATTTTAAATAAGCCCATTATATTTTCTTACTAACCATTCTATAGTAAGTAATAAAACTATAACTACAAGCAAATATTTCCAATCTATTAAAGATACTATATTTTCCTTGCTTTTTTGAATAACCTGATACCGTTGATCATTCAATAAATTGTTAATTAACGAATCCTTTTGATTTGGATAGTACGGTGTACCATTGGTATTAGTAGCTACTTGCTTGAGTTTTGTTACATCGGCATTAAGAAATTGTTGCTCTACATCATATTCTAATACCGTAAAACTTCCAGATCTGGTAATATTTTCGCCTATAACCTTTGCTGTAAAGTCATAGTTTCCTGCTGTTAAGTTACTCACATCCACTTCGTATGCGTTGTTTTTCAATATCATCGGAATGATTTGAGCAGCTTCTGTACTCGTATTTTTAATCAATATTCTTAAATTTCCCCTACGGTCAAATTCATAATTTTTGGTAAAGTATTCGGCTCTAATCTTAATATTTGAGTTTCCATAATAAAAGGATTCAGAAATCGTATTAAGTCTACTTTTTCGCTTATTTGATGCCAGATATTGTATTATCTTTCCAAAAAAATCATCAAAACTTTCAAAATTTTTAGTCTCCAAATAATTTTGCGCTCGCCAACGCCATAATCCTTCTCCTAATAATACTGCTTCACGAATACCATCTTGTTCGATAGTTATGAATAGAGGTTCTTTTGTGTCTATATTACTTATCGTACGAAAAAGCAATGGATCATAGTTTGTATTTACTCTTATCTCTCCAAAAGCTCCGATCAAAGGAGGATAATTTTGAAAACCAATGTCGTCAAACAAGAATGCTCCGTAATTCGAATTAAATCTCGGAATGTAATATTCGGTTTGCCTTGTAATTTCCTGAGTATATTTGTTTTGTATTCGATTGAGAAAAACCCAATCTGTCTTAGAACCTGTTATTGTGAAATAGTTTTTCCTGAGTGCGCTTAATTGTTCATAAAGCCCTATGAATCTTGAATTAGGCTGATACACAATTATCATTTGATAATCGTCCAAATTCTTAACTTCTGAAGGTTTAGCAATGGTCAAGCTTCGTCTTTCATTACTTTCGATACTCTTTTTTATTGCTCCTAAATCGGGATGTATCAAATCACTAACTAATAATACATTTGTTTTTTGATCAATCACTTCTACTGCAAAAGCTTTGTTGTTATTAACCTTGTTTTTTTCATTACCTAAAGGAGTCAAACGCGCATTATATTGAACAACACCTGCATTATTTGCCGGTAACGTAAAGTTTACAACCGTAGAGTTTTGCTCTTCAGAAAATTTAATTTCTTTTGAATAAAGCGTAGCTTTTCCCGATGTTATCTGGAATCTTGTACTGATACTTTGGTCTCCCGAATATGTAAGTATAGCTTCAACAGGAAACCTGTTTTTTAAGTAAGCATATCGATTTACATTTAACTGTTGAATCTTTGTATCCGTTACTACAGTTGTATCTCCTAAAATAATTGGATAGACAGATTGTTTATAACCATTGCTACTAAATTGATAATCCTTACCGTATGTTTGATTTCCATCCGAAATTAACAATGTTGGCGCTATAGAATTTTTATAGACTTGATCCAGATCTTCTAAAGCTTTGGATATATTGGTTTGATTCTGATCAAATGAAAGACTTAGCGAATCATTAAGTTTTTCTGCAAAAGAATAATACGTAATGTCAAATCGCTCTTTTAGTCCTTTGTGCGCTTTAAGCTGATCGATGAATTGTATGGCTTTTTGGTCTTGTTCTAGATGTTTTATGGATGAAGAATTGTCTATAGTAACCACCAGTTTTGGTTTTTCTACATAATAAGTCTTCTTTTTAAAACTAGGGTTAATGAGTAACACCAGCAAAGCAAAAACACTAAGAAAACGTACAAAAGCAAAGAACAGATGTTTTCTTTGTCTATACTTTGCTTTATATAAATATTGAAAAAGCGCAATAACCAAGGCGATTATAAAAGCAACTATGATCAATAAAATAGTTTGTGTCTGCATTATTAATAATTACGATTTACAATTTTGAATGTAGGTTTTATGCATACTATTCATTCAGAATTCGTAAATCCAAAATCTTAATTCGTAATTTAGGTTAACATTCCGCCATCAACATGTAGCACCTGGCCTGTAATATAAGCGCTTAGATCGGACGCAAGAAATACACAAGCATTAGCAATATCTTCTGGTGCACCCCCCCTTTTTAAAGGAATCGCATTGCGCCATCCCTCTACAACTTTTTCATCAAGTTTGGCTGTCATTTCTGTTTCAATAAAACCTGGAGCAACTACGTTGCTTCTTATATTTCTTGATCCAAGTTCCAATGCAACCGATTTTGAAAAACCAATGATTCCTGCTTTTGAGGCTGCATAGTTTGCCTGACCTGCATTGCCTTTAACACCAACAACAGAACTCATATTAATAATACTTCCTTTTCGTTGTTTAAGCATTGTACGTTGCACTGCTTTGGTCATATTAAACACACTTTTTAGATTTACTTCAATTACTTTATCAAAGTCTTCCTCTCCCATGCGCATCAAAAGATTATCTTTGGTAATCCCGGCATTATTAACTAAAATATCAATGCTTCCAAAAGCCTCTAACACATCTTTCACAAGTTCTTGTGCCTGATCATAATTGGCCGCATTACTTTGATATCCTTTTGCTTTAACTCCTAAATCATTAAGGTCTTTTTCTAGTTTTTTTGCTGCCTCTACAGAAGAACTGTATGTAAAAGCTATATTGGCACCATTTTGTGCAAAAACTTCTGCAATTCCTTTACCAATACCTCGAGTAGCCCCAGTAATAATGGCTGTTTTTCCTTGTAAGAGATTCATTCGATACTATTTATTTTTGTGTTTACATATTGTCATTCAAATATAAGCATTACAAGTAGGTGACCAACAATAAACCCCATGATTTCTCACAGGGTTTAATAATAAATTATGCTTTAGTACCTTATAACTTAATTTTCTCATTTTTCTTTTCGTAGTTAAAAAGATAATCAATATCCATTTCCTTAACCACACCCAATTTAGACAAGGTTTTCATATCAACATCCTTTTTATTTCCAATCACAAGCACGTTATAATTTTCGCCTTTAATGTTTTCATCAAAAAATGTTTTAAGATCTGCCAAAGTCATATTTTTAATAGTAGTATATATCTCTTCTCTATTATCATAATCAATTCCTCTTTTCTTAAGCTTTTCATAGGACCAAAAAATATTTGATTTTGTAATTCGTTTTGCAGCAATTTTCTTTAATGTTGCTTCTTTTGCTTGATTAAATTGTTGCTCTGCTTCCGGCATGTTGGTCATCAGCTCCATCATCGCATCAACGGCTTCTGGCATCTTATTAGCTTGTGTTCCGATGTAGGCATACAAATAATTCGATTTTCCTTTTTCTCTTGCATTACTGTATCGTGAGAACGCCGAGTAGGCTAAGGACTTTGACTCTCTTATCTCTTGGAATACTATGGAAGAAAGTCCGCTTCCAAAGTAGGTATTAAACAAACTCGAAGCCGCCAATTTCTTTGCATCAAACTCAGCTCCTTTGGCCAAGAGTAGCATTTCACTTTGAACCATATCATAGTCAACAAAATATACATTACCTCCAGTTTCTTTTTCAACATATTCTGTTTTCTCAGGATAGGCCTTCAGTTCGGCATTCACTTTATGGTTTTTATCTAAAGAGGTAATAGCAGCATCAACATCTTTTCCATAATAGAAAATCCGTTGTTCATAATTAATAAGATCTTTTGCCATATCTACCAGTTCTTGAGGGTTAATGGCTTTCATTTCTGCTATTGTATAGATATTCCTAAGCCTAGAATTTTCTCCATATTTTCCGTAACTCATAAGGCCGTTCCACATGATATTCCCTTTTTGAGTTTTCCCATCGTCTCGACCCTTGGCTATTTTTTCAACATATTTGTTGTATGTATCCTGATTTGCCACGGCATTTTGACACAGATGCTCCAATAGCGCCAAGCCCTGGTCCAAATTTTCTTTTAGTCCTGAAAGACTCAATTGTGTTCTATCGGCAGAAGAAGCAACAGTATAACTAATTCCCAATTTATAAAACTCTTTTTTAAGCTCTTCAGGAGAATATTTATCTGTTCCAAGGTAATCCAGATAACCTGCAGCCAAGGTTAATTTTTTATCATGATCAAGGCCCATATCGATAATGATACTAAGATCAAATAAGTCATTAGTTTCATTTTCTATATAAGAAACAGGAATACCGTTTGCCATTTTTGCATGCTTAATAGCCGATTTGTAATCTACAAACTTAGGTTGCAATGATTGGGACTTTATTTTTTTAAATTCTTTGATAAATTCTGATTCTTCATTTCGATTTAATTGTACAGGAGTAATCCCAGGATTTTCAACTTTTACAATATTTTTATCTTCTCCTTTGATTTTATGAATTTCGACATAATTATTTTGGTAATGTTTATTGGCAAAATCAATTATGTCCTGCTTAGTGATCTCTTTCATTTCGTCTAGCATAGTTAAACGATCTTCCCAATCCTGGAAATAAATAAAAGTATCGAGATACGCATATGCTGTAGCGCTGGCATTCTCAAATTGGCGAACTCTAGAAAGTTTCAGGTCATTTACCACAGCCTCTATTAACCAATCCTCAAAGTCTCCTTTTTTTATTTTTTCAATTTCGCCAAGTAATAGATTTTTAATGTCATCAAGAGTTTGATCAGCTTTCGGCATTCCAAATAAGATATGGAATCCATAATCTTTATTAAAATTAGTAAATGATGATGCCTGCTGTACTTTTTGTTTTTGGTTTAAGTTAAGGTCAATGAGCCCAGCTTGCGAATTTGCCAACATATAATCGATAAGCGTAACCATTTTTTCTTCTTCAGAACCAAAACCATCAGTTCTAAAAGCCACATATACAGACTCGGCTGTAGGGCCATACACTTCTTTTTTAACCGGTGTTGATATTGATGCTTCTTCAGGAAATTCTGGATGCACAACCTCTTTCGAGTCATATGTTCCAAAGGTATCATTTACTTTTTTTATAGTAGCTTCAAAATCAATATCTCCTACCAAAATCACGGCCATATTATTTGGAACATAATATTTATCAAAATACTCATGAATGGCTTCCATTGACGGGTTTTTTAAATGTTCAGACTTACCAATAGTTGATTGGGTACCGTAAGGATGAGTAGGAAATAATGCTTCTAACATTGCGTAATAATGCTTACGAGGATCACTATCCTGACCTCGATTAAATTCTTCATAAACCGCCTCTAGTTCTGTATGAAAAAGACGAAGCACGAGCTGACTAAAACGTTCACTCTCTACAGCAAGCCATTTATCCAATTCGTTTGACGGGATTTTATTTACATAAACCGTTTGTTCGTTTGAAGTAAACGCGTTGGTACCCTCTGCTCCAAGAGAATTTACCATTTTATCATATTCGTTGGCAATCGATAATTTTGAGGCCTCTTGAGAAACTTCATCGATCTTTTTATAAATCTCTTTCTTTTTTTCGGAGTCAACTTCTGCTTTATGTTGTTCATACAGATCAGAAATTTCCTTAATTAGCTTAGTTTCTTTTTCAAAATCTAATGTTCCTATTTCGTCAGTACCCTTAAACACCATATGCTCTAGATAATGTGCCAAACCGGTATTATCTGCAGGGTCATATGTCGAGCCTGCCTTTACAGCTATTAGTGTTTGAATCTTAGGTTCTTCTTCATTTTTTCCTAAATATACTTTAAGTCCGTTATCCAAAGTATATAATCGTAACCCTGTAGGATCATTGGTAACAGTTTCAAAATTAAACCCATTTGCATCTGTATGCTTTTCGGTTTTAATTTCATTGGCTATGCTTGTTTCTGACGATGATTTTTTACAATTGCTCAATGTAGCGATTAAGAACAATAGTAAAACTGATTTGAAAATCTTCATAGATTGTTTTTTGATTTAATTTACATATGCTATAAGGACGCAAAATAGCTAATTCTATTACAATATTGACAAATTACTTACATATTAAATAGAAAAACCCTTCTATATACGACGTATAGAAGGGTAATTTATAAATTATTAATAGCAATTTTAGGCAATTACTTCTGCTACTTTCTTACCAATTTCTGCGGGAGAATCTACTACATGAATACCACATTCTCTCATGATTGCTTTTTTGGCTGCGGCTGTATCTTCACTACCTCCAACGATTGCTCCTGCATGCCCCATAGTACGACCGGCAGGTGCGGTCTCACCAGCAATAAACCCTACTACAGGTTTTGAAGTTCCGCTTTCTTTTATCCATCTTGCTGCATCTGCCTCTAGCTGCCCTCCTATTTCTCCTATCATTACAACACATTCTGTTTCTGGATCATTAATCAATAACTCTACAGCCTCCTTGGTAGTTGTTCCGATAATTGGATCTCCGCCTATTCCAATAGCTGTGGTAATACCCAATCCTTGTTTTACAACTTGATCTGCAGCTTCATAGGTAAGTGTTCCAGATTTTGAAACAATCCCTACTTTTCCTTTTTTAAATACAAAACCGGGCATAATACCTACTTTTGCTTCTCCAGGAGTAATGACTCCAGGGCAGTTAGGACCTATAAGTCTGCAATCTTTATCTTTAATGAAATTTGATGCAGTGATCATATCTGCTACAGGAATACCTTCAGTAATGGTAATAATCACTTTGATACCGGCATCAGCAGCTTCCATAATTGCATCTGCTGCAAAAGCCGGTGGCACAAAAATGATTGTTGTATCGGCCCCCACTTCTCTTACTGCATCTTCTACAGTATTGAAAACAGGTTTATCCAGATGCATTTGCCCACCTTTTCCAGGAGTAACTCCTCCTACAACATTAGTGCCGTATTCTATCATCTGACCAGCATGAAAAGTACCTTCACTACCAGTAAAACCCTGAACAATAATTTTTGAATCTTTATTAACTAAAACACTCATTGCGTTATGATTTTTTAATTTCTTTTGAAGTCTCAAAAGTAAGCTTTTGAACACTATCGTTAAAATGAAAAACGAAAAAATAATTTTTATTTTTTCAGATCCCTGTTTTAGCAGGAAAGATAGTATTTATGGTAATCCTGTCTGCTGGCAGAACTTTTTCACACTACTATTTCGAAATAAATGATTTCATACTTTCTGGAGTATTATCTCCTTGCTGACTTATCTGGTATCCTTTATACAGTTTACCTTCTTTAAGTTCCCAAATGGAAATGAAATGAGCTATTGCTTCTTCTTTTTCCGGATCTTCGATAGTATTAGCAAAATAGGTATATCGAATGGTTACCTGATTTCCTTCTGCAATTAAATGACTAATTTCACATTTAAAAGTCTCAAAAGACAGTGACATTTTATTAAACATGGTTTTAATATCTTCAAAACCTTTTTTATTAAAGCCAAAACTACTGTTCCAGTATAACTCAATTTCGGGATGTAAATATTTAGAAAATGCTTCGGAGTTATGGATTAAATCTGTTTCATAAAAGGACTTTACAACATCCTTTGCTGTATTACTCATTCTTTTTCAATTTTTCTATTAAATCAGGAATCTGTCTGATTGCTGCAATTTCTTTATACTTTTTTCTAAAATCATCTGCCGGAGTACCAAAATAGCTCTTATTTGCCTCTAGGGATTTGCTTACACCAGATTGCGCCGATATAACGGCTTTAGTCCCAATAGTTACATCGCTTGTTATTCCCACTTGTCCCCAGATCGTAACTTCGTCTTCTATAATTACACACCCTGCAATACCAACCTGAGATGCTATGAGGCATTTTTTACCAATCACGGTATCATGACCAATATGCACTTGATTATCAATTTTTGTTCCTTCTTTTATAGTGGTATCACCGGTCACTCCTTTATCAATAGTACATAATGCTCCGAGATCAACATTATCCTCTATGACTACTCTTCCGCCTGATAGCAACTTATCAAAGCCTTCTGGCCTTTTTTTATAATAAAAAGCATCTCCTCCTAAAACAGTTCCAGAATGTACGGTTACATTATTACCAATTACAGTATTATCATATACACTTACATTGGCATGGATCAAACAATTGTCTCCTATTATCACATTGTTACCAATAAAAGCTCCAGGTTGAACCACAGTATGCTCTCCTATTTTTGCAGTTGGGGAAATTAAAGCTGTAGCTCTTTCAAAAGGTTTAAAATAATTGGTGAGTTTATTAAAATCCCGGAAAGGGTCTTCAGAAATTAGTAATGCTTTCCCTTCGGGACAAGCTACATTTTTATTAATTAAAATTACTGTTGCGACACTATTAAGTGCTTTGTCATAATACTTTGGATGATCCACAAAAACGATATCTCCAGGAGTAACTACATGAATCTCATTTATTCCCAGAACAGGAAAATCCGAGTCTCCAACAAATTCTGATGATAGTATTGTAGCTATCTGTTTTAAGGTGTGCGCTTGAGGAAATTTCATTATTAAATTTGAGAATTTTAGTTACTCTTTAATCCTCTCTTTGTAGGTACCTTTTTCTGTTTCTATTTTGATCTTATCTCCTTCGTTAATAAAAAGAGGAACCATGACCTCTGCCCCTGTCTCAACAGTTGCCGGTTTGGTAGCATTGGTTGCTGTATTTCCTTTAACACCAGGTTCTGTAGCTGTCACCTCCAAAACAACACTAGCAGGCATTTCTACAGAAAGTGGCATTTGGTCTTCAGAATTAATAATTACTGTTACCACTTCTCCCTCTTTTAACAATCCAGGAGCATCTAATGTTGATTTTTGAAGTGTTATTTGATTATAATCCTCTGTATTCATGAAATGGTACGTATCCCCTTCTGCATATAAAAATTGAAACTTATGCGTCTCGACTCGTACATCATCAATTTTATGTCCTGCAGAAAAAGTATTATCAATAACCTTTCCAGTAGTAACACTTTTCAGTTTTGTACGCACAAAAGCAGGTCCCTTACCTGGCTTAACGTGCAAAAATTCAATAATTTTGTATATATCGTGGTTGTATTTAATACATAATCCATTTCTTATATCGCTAGTACTTGCCATTATTTTTCTATGTTTCTTGTTATTGCTCTTATCTTTCTGAGGAAGTATTAATTGGAGAAATATCCTTTCATAATACCTCTCTGAGAGTTCTTTATAAACTCTAGCACTTCATCACGCTCTGGGGTTGCTTCCATCTCTGCTTCAATGATTGCTACCGCTTGAGAATTATTATAATTTTGTTGATACAATATTCTATAGATATTCTGGACCTCTCTAATTTTTTCTGTTGTAAAACCTCTTCTGCGCAATCCAATAGAATTGATCCCTACATAGGATAGGGGCTCACGAGCAGCTTTAACAAAAGGTGGTACATCTTTTCTTACCAAAGATCCACCTGTAACAAAGGCATGATTACCAATACTACAGAACTGTTGTACCGCTGCCATCCCTGCCAAAACAACATAATCTCCTACATTAATATGGCCTGCAAGTGTACTATTATTAGAAAAAATACAATTATCGCCTACAATGCAATCATGTGCAATATGGCAATACGCCATAATCCAACAATTACTACCAATTTTGGTCTTCATTCTATCGGCTGTTCCTCTATTTATGGTAACACATTCTCGGATAGTCGTATTATCGCCAATCTCGGTAATGGTATCTTCGTCATTAAATTTTTTATCTTGTGGTGTTGCAGAAATTACTGCTCCCGGAAAAATACTACAGTTCTTTCCGATACGTGCACCTTCCATTATAGTAACATTAGAGCCTATCCAGGTTCCTTCACCAATCACTACATTATTATGTATTGTTGTAAAAGGCTCTATTACTACATTTTTTGCAATTTTTGCTCCCGGATGAACATATGCTAAAGGTTGATTCATCTACTATTTTTAATTATTTTGATTTAACAATTTGCGCCATAAGTTCTGCTTCGGTTACTAACTTCCCGTTAGCATAAGCAAAGGCTTGCATATGGCATATACCTCTACGAATAGGAGTAATCAATTCTAATTTAAATATTAAGGTATCCCCAGGTACTACTTGTTGTTTAAATTTTACCTTATCAATTTTCATGAAGTAGGTAAGGTAATTCTCGGGGTCTGGCACGGTACTAAGTGCTAATATTCCTCCTGTTTGTGCCATTGCCTCTACTTGAAGTACTCCTGGCATTACCGGAGCTCCCGGAAAATGCCCTACAAAGAAAGGCTCGTTCATTGTAACATTCTTTAATCCTACAACATGCTTGTCAGACATTTCCAAAATTCGGTCTACTAACAAGAAGGGAGATCTATGCGGCAGCATTTCCATAATCTTATTAATATCCATCAAAGGTTCTTTGGACAGATCAAAGTTTGGAACTTTATTGCGCTTCTCGATTTTTATAATCTTTGAAAGCTTCTTAGCAAACTGGGTGTTTACAAAATGCCCAGGTTTATTTGCTATAATTTTACCTTTGATTCTTGTTCCGATCAAAGCTAAATCCCCTACCACATCTAATAATTTATGTCTTGCAGCTTCATTAGGATAGTGCAATGTCAAATTATCCAAAATACCATTTGGTTTAATAGAAATAGCATCCTTTCCAAACGCAACCTTAAGTTTTTCCATCGTATCCGGACTTAATTCCTTATCCACATAAACAATTGCGTTGTTAAGGTCTCCTCCTTTTATCAAGCCATGTTCTAGCAGCATTTCCAACTCATGCAAAAAACTAAACGTTCTTGCATCGGCAATTTCTTCTTTGAAGTCTGAAAGTCTTTTTAAAGATGCATTTTGAGTTCCTAAAACTTTGGTTCCAAAATCCACCATTGTAGTTACTTGGTATTCATCAGATGGCATTACTATAATTTCGCTGCCAGATTCTTCATCGGTGTACGAAATAACATCTTTTACAACATATTCATCCCGATCTGCTTTCTGTTCAACAATACCAGCTTTTTCTATAGCTTCAACAAAAAACTTACTAGAGCCATCCATTATTGGAGGCTCTGAAGCATCAAGCTCTATCAATAAATTATCAATCTCTAACCCAACACATGCAGCAAGTACATGTTCTGATGTTTGGATACTAACTCCATTTTTTTCCAGATTGGTACCTCGTTGTGTATTGACTACATAATTGGCATCAGCTTCAATAACGGGATTCCCTTCCAGATCTATTCTACAAAACGCATATCCATGATTTTCAGGGGCAGGCTTAAATGTAAGTGTCACTTCTTTTCCCGTGTGCAAACCAACACCAGTGAGTTTTACTTCCTTTTGAATGGTTCTTTGTTTGCTTACAACAACATCACTCATTATTATTTATCTTTTTCTCTAATTTGTAAACCCTATCTACTATTTTTGGTAAGTTCTTAAAATGAACATACGATTTATTGTAATCCGAATATCCTAATGCCGGAGACCCTTGGATTGCTTCTCCATCCTTAATATTTCTTCCGATCCCAGATTGTGCCTGGATTCTTACGTTATTTCCGATGGTAAGATGACCTGCTATACCCACCTGTCCGCCAATCAAACAATACTTACCTATCTTAGTCGACCCAGCAATACCTGTTTGAGCAGCAATAGCAGTATGTTCTCCTATTTCAACATTATGGGCAATCTGTATTTGATTATCGAGTTTTACTCCTCTACGAATTATAGTAGAGCCCAGGGTTGCTCTATCAATTGTGGTTCCTGCACCAACATCTACATGATCCTCTATAATCACATTACCCGTTTGAGGGACTTTACTATACTCTCCTTTTTCATTAGGAGTAAAACCAAATCCATCTGCTCCTACAATAACCCCGCTATGAATTACACAACCATCACCTATAATGGTTTCTGAATATATCTTGGCTCCAGAAAAGACAACAACATTATCTCCAATAGTTACATTATCGCCAATATACACGTTTGGGTAAATCTTTGCATTACTGCCTATTTTAACGCTTTCTCCCATATATGAGAATGCTCCGAAATATAGATCATCACCATAATCGGCTGTCGTTGAAATAAAACTTGGTTGTTCTATACCTGTTTTATTCATCTTTACCATATTATAGTACTCCAATAATTGAGAAAAAGCCTTATAAGCGTCTTCTACTCGAATCAAAGTTGTCTTTATATCAGATTCTGCTTCAAAAGTTTTATCTACTATGGTAATAGACGCATCGGTAGAATAAATAAATTGGGTATATTTAGGATTAGACAAGAAGGTCAGCGACCCTTTGGTTCCTTCTTCTATTTTTGCTAATTTAGACACCTCGACAGTTTCATCTCCTTCGACTTCGCCGTCTAAAATACCTGCAATTTGTGTAGCTGTAAAAATCATTCTAGCAAAAGTATAAAAAATGTGTTAATGTTTGTACTTTGGAGAGCACATAAAATATTTGGTAACCGGTTTTGATAATGCTTCAAGATTATACGCATCTGTTGCTTTTACAATATCCACTATCTTTGTTGACTTATACAAGATGTTTATATTTTGTTTATTTTGATGATACGCTTGATTAGAAATTGTCCCTCCAAAAACAAAATAACGAGCATCTTCATCAGAAATTTTATATTCATTTCGAATTCTATTGATATATTTTTCTTCTTTCTTCTTTTCAAAAGGTTTCTTTTTGATTTTTATTTTCAGAAGGTCCCTGTCTATAATCATAGAAGAAAGTTTACTAAGAACAAAATCTTCAACATTGATCCACTCTTTCATAGCCGAGACAATATCATAATCATCTAATTTGGAAAATATCTCTAAGACTTCTGCCGTAAAATTATCCGAAGTTATTTTATGCTCCAGAAAAAAAGCTAAAGCTTTGCTTGCTGGTAATTTTACACCTTTCTCTACCAGTTCTTTTGCTCTTTGCAGAACCCTAATCAATAAATTTTCTGCTACTATGCTGGTTTTATGAAGATAAACCTGCCAGTACATCAAACGCCTCGCTAATAAAAACTTTTCTACAGAATAAATCCCTTTCTCTTCGATTACCAATTCATCATTAACAACATTAAGCATAGTTATCAAACGTTCACTATTAATATTGCCTTCTGCGACACCTGTGTAAAAACTATCACGCTTCAGATAATCGAGTCGATCCATATCTAATTGACTAGAAATTAACTGATGTAAAAAATTGCGATGATATTCTCCCTTAAAAATTTGTATGGCAAGCGTTAAACTACCGTTAAAATCTTCATTAATTTTCTCCATAAACATCAACGAAATCGATTCATGATTAACCTCATTCACGATGCTATGCTCCATGGCATGAGAAAAAGGACCATGGCCAATATCATGTAACAAAATAGCCACATAAAGAGCCTCTTCTTCTTCTTCTGAAATAGTAACCCCTTTAAAACCAAGAACTCTCACTGCTTTCTGCATTAAATACATGCATCCAAGCGCATGATGAAAACGTGTATGATGTGCTCCCGGATATACCAAATACGAAAGACCCATTTGAGAAATACGTCGCAATCTTTGAAAATATTTATGCTCTAAAAGGTCAAAAATTAGTTCGTTGGGTATCGTAATAAAACCGTAAATTGGGTCGTTTAATATTTTAAGCTTATTTCTTTTTTTCAAGTTTACATTACTTTTACAAAAAGCAAATATACATATATGCTATTCATATAGTACTTTTCATTATAAAATTAGACTACGGTTTGGCTTTTAAAAGAAGCAAATAAGGGTATATTAGGAATTGATAAATAAAAATACAGAATTAATGAGTAAAATAAAGATCCTGTGGGTGGATGATGAAATTGATTTACTTAAGCCACATATATTGTTTTTGGAAAAGAAAAATTACGAAGTAACCAAATGTCAAAGTGGTACTGAGGCATTAGATATTTTGGATGAAGATAATTTTGACATTATCTTTTTGGACGAAAACATGCCCGGTCTTTCGGGAATAGAAACATTATCTGAGATTAAAGAGAAAAAAGATAGTATTCCTGTGGTAATGATCACAAAAAGTGAAGAGGAATATATTATGGAAGAAGCAATCGGAAGCAAAATTGCTGATTACCTGATCAAACCGGTAAATCCAAATCAAATATTACTGAGTTTAAAGAAAAATCTTGATAATTCTCGCTTGGTTTCAGAAAAAACTACTTCAAATTACCAGCAAGTCTTTAGGAAAATAGCTATGGATATGGCAATGGTAAATTCTTACGAAGAATGGTCCGAACTGTATCAAAGACTAATCTATTGGGAGATCCAATTAGAAGATATTGAAGATACTGGAATGTTTGAGATTCTAGAATCTCAAAAAGTTGAGGCAAATTCGCAATTCTGCAAATTTATTGACAAAAATTATCCTGATTGGTTCGAAGGTAATGGTGATGTTCCGATCATGTCTCACACCCTATTTAAGGAAAAGGTCGTACCCGAAATTGGTAAAGATCAACCAACACTACTTGTAGTTATCGATAATCTGCGTTATGATCAATGGAAAGCCTTTGAGCCTTCTATAAATAATTATTACAAAAAAGAACAAGAAATTTCGTATTACAGTATACTGCCTACCGCTACTCAATATGCAAGGAATGCAATTTTTTCTGGATTAATGCCTTCAGAAATGAAAAAAAGACATCCAGACCTATGGTTGGATGATACGGATGAAGGGGGTAAAAACATGTACGAAAACGAATTTCTAACCGCACAATTGCAACGATTAGGATTAGACATAAAACATGAGTATTACAAAATTACCAATGAAAGATCGGGTAAAACACTTGCTGCCAATTTCAAAGGATTAAAGGACAATGATCTAACCGTGGTAGTTTACAATTTTGTAGATATGCTTTCGCATAGTAAAACCGAAATGGAAGTTATTAAAGAGTTAGCCTCTAATGACAAGTCTTATCGTTCGCTTGCACAGAGCTGGTTCAAAAACTCTCCGCTGTTAGAGATGATTCAGCAAGCGCAACAATTGGGTTTTAAATTAATTATCACAACCGATCACGGAACCATAAATGTAAAAAACCCTTCAAAAGTTATTGGCGACAAAAACACCAGTCTTAATTTACGATACAAAACAGGAAAAAGCCTTACCTATGAAGATAAAGAAGTTTTGGAAGCTGTTGACCCAAAGAAAATACATTTACCTTCTATAAATATGAGCAGTTCTTTTATTTTTGCAAAAGGTGATTTTTTCTTTGCATATCCTAACAATTACAACCATTATGTTAGTTATTATAGAAATACGTATCAGCATGGCGGGGTATCTCTAGAAGAAATTATTATACCTTTTGTAGTTTTAAACCCCCGATAAGCCTTTTTTATCTTTTTACCTAGAATTTAAAAAATAATGACCATAGAATACACTTTGAATGATCTTCCTGATGTAGCGCAGCAGGTTATCTCAAATGTTCATAGTAAAGTTTTGCTATTTGATGCCCCAATGGGCGTTGGAAAAACAACATTGATAAAGGAAATCTGTAAACAACTTGGTGTAAAAGATGTAATCTCCAGTCCTACGTATTCCTTAGTAAACGAGTACGAAAGCGACCAGGGCGTTGTATATCATTTCGATTTTTATCGCATTAAAGATGAAGAAGAAGCCTATCAAATAGGATTTGAAGAATATTTAGATTCTGGAGCCCGGGTATTTATAGAATGGCCAGAAAAAGTTTCTAATCTATTACCTGAGAGTGCAGCACTACTCAAAATAGACCTTTCGAATAGCCAAAAAAGAGTACTGTATATTAAAGAATAACAAGCTCTGATCGCTCTTAAATAATTCATGAATTTGCTTTCTTGGCTTTTTTATTCGTAATTTGAGTTACAGAATTTCACACAAATGAGCAAACCAAAATCTCCTTTTACAAAAGAGCAGCTCCTGCCACAGGAGGAAATGATAGAAGTAGCACGAAAAAAAGGAAAGCTGTTTATTGGTATCCCAAAAGAAACAAGTTATCAAGAAAAAAGGGTATGTTTAACCCCTGATGCTGTTGCCGCCTTAACCGCTCATGGACATAGAGTAATGTTAGAAGCAAATGCAGGGATAGGGGCCAGTTTTACTGATCGAGATTATAGCGAAGCTGGTGCAGAAATAACCAATGACAAAACCAAAGTTTTTGGATGTCCGATCATTTTAAAAGTAGAACCACCATCATTAGAAGAGTTAGAGCATGTAAATCCACAAACCGTCCTAATCTCAGCATTACAGCTTAAGACACAATCCAAAGAATATTTTCAAGGACTTGCCAAAAAAAGAATTACTGCACTGGGTTTCGAATTTATTCGAGATGCAGATGGTGCCTATCCTGCTGTTCGTGCTTTAAGTGAAATTGCAGGAACCGCGGCGGTGCTAATTGCATCAGAATTGATGAGCAGTGCAACCAAATCTCAAGGATCAGGATTAATGATGGGTAATATAAGTGGTGTTCCTCCTGTAGAAGTTGTAATTATTGGTGCCGGTACGGTTGGCGAATTTGCTGCTCGTTCTGCAGTTGGTTTGGGTGCAAATGTAAAAGTATTTGACAATTCGATTACCAAATTGCGTTGTATACAAACCAATGTAGGGAGGCCTTTGTTTACTTCTACGATACAACCAAAGAATTTACTCAAGGCATTACGTCGATGTGACGTAGTAATTGGTGCCGTTAGAGGGAAAAACCGTGCGCCTATTATTGTTACCGAAAATATGGTCGAATGTATGAAAGCAGGTGCTATTGTGATTGATGTGAGTATCGATATGGGGGGGTGTTTCGAAACTAGCGAAGTTACCTCGCACGATCATCCAACTTTCGAAAAACATAGTGTATTACACTATTGTGTACCCAACATCCCGTCTAGATATGCCCGAACATCGTCTTTATCAATCAGTAATATCTTTACCCCTTATTTGTTGCAGATTGGAGATGAAGGAGGAATTGAAAACGCTGTACGTTTTGATCGAGGACTAAAAAATGGATTGTATTTCTATCACGGAATTCTAACCAGCAAACCTATAGCCGATTGGTTTGATCTATCGTACCGAGATATAAACTTACTAATATTGTAAAAACGAGTTTCAGAGCTACAAGGCCTTTTATTGGTCTCAGATTTGGGTTCAAAACCCTGCAATTTTATTGCAGCACTTTAGTACTTCGAAAAAATCTGTTCTTCAATACTGTTACTAGTTAAAAGTTATACGTTAAAAGTTGTCTGTCTGTCATCCATCCCTACACCAAATAACTTTTAACAAGTAACAAAAAGCAATGTATTGCGTATCAAAACCCCTGCACTTGCAGCGCAGGGTGGTTTAGTGATTCTATTAGCATAACGGTAGTAACACCAAATTTCTTCATTTTTTATAGAGAATTTTTCTCAATGTCTTTCTCTTCAATTTTTTCTTTGAAAATAATACGTATTTCGATAATGCAATTCTTTTGAAACTCTGAAACTCTGAAACTCTGAAACTCTGAAACTCTGAAACTTTGAAACTTTGAAACTTAAAAAAATACGTACTTTTGGCTTCGTAATTTTTTATTCGGTTTATGAAATTAGCAAAACGTTTGTTTTATTATTTAGGTGGGTTTGCAATTGGTCTTATTCTCTTATTTTTCTTTTTGGGTGGAAAAAAAGCTTCTTGTGATTATAGTCCTACAGCCAGAGTCCTTAAAAACCTTAGAACAAAAGAAAGATCTTTCTCTGAACAAGCATTAGCAACTATGCAATCCTATAGCATAGATACGGCCGATGTGTCTTTTCTATTAAAAGAAGGTAATGTTGATTTCTCTAGAAGCAATACCAAACTTGATTCATGCCGAATGTATTTTGTTGAAGGGGCTATTAAGGAAAAAACGGTGTCCATGCATATTGAAAACTGTGATGCTATAGCAAAGATCAACACCTTAGAGGTGGTTCATTAATTAGACTAATTCTTTACTCATTACCCAAAAATCGAACTTCTGTTTGCCGATAACAAAGGGATGTTCTCCAACAACATGGTAATCATTGCGGTTATAAAAAGCAATAGCCCTTTCGTTTCCCTTTAAAACCGATAACCAAAGATACTTACTCCCTTCTTCAATAGCTTTGGTAAAAATTACTTGCTGTAATCTACTTCCAATACCTTTTGAGGAAGTGCCTTTCAGCATATAAATCTTTTGCAACTTACAAGCGTTATCATGATCAATGAATGAGCAAGGAGAATTTAGCTGTAGCTTAGCATACCCGATAGGAGTTACTTCATCAAAAACGATCCAGTAGACATTATGTGCTTTAGCAATACTACCGGCTATTTTTTTATGAGAAAACGTAGTGTCCAAATAATCAATTAGATCTCCTCTGTCATTAAAAAGGTGCCCAAAAGATTGATCAAACGTCTTTTTTCCTAAAAAGGAAATACTCGTAGCGTCTTCTAGAATAGCTCGTCTTATCGTAATCATTATTTATCTTTTTCTTGGATCAATATCTTTAAAGGTTTCTAAAATTTTCTGAAATTTATCCTGATCAAACGTTTTATGAATCACTCTTATTCCCAAAGGATAGTGCTCTACACAGTTTGTTGTTAAACAATTAGCAGGGCGTGTTGGTCTTTTTTCAAACCCTCCTCCACAATTTGGACACACATTATGCAAAATAGTATCCACACAATCTTTGCAGAATGTACATTCAAAAGAGCAGATCATAGCCTCGTCACTATCATTTGGCAAGATTTTATTACAATTCTCGCATGTGGGTCTTATTTCTAACATATTTGTAGTTTTATTTATCTCAGATTTGGGTTCAAAACCCTGCACTTGCAGTGCAGGGTGGTTTAGTTATTGCTTTCTACATATTGCAATACCGAATCAGGCACCTCAACCCCTTCTAGCAAATCATTATCGGCAACAGCATCAAATGCCACCTGCTTTATCGGCACTACTCCGGCCCAAATCGGTAATTTATGATCTTCGGGTTCATCTACTACCCCTTCGGCTCTAACTTTTGCTGATGCCGTATTAATAGTTATTTCTAACATTAGTGTTGCATTAAACTCTTTTTTATTAGGATGCCTAACATGATCCCAATGTCCTGGAACCATATGATTTAAGATACAAGCCAATGCTTCCATTTTCTCTGTAGGGTCATTAACTTTTCTTACCGATCCAAAAACCGTGACCGATCGATAATTTGCAGAATGATGAAATGCGGACCTTGCCAAAACCAAACCATCCAAATGAGTAACGGTAAGACTAGCCTCTCCTGCTTCTAACAAACTAAGCATCATGCGATTTTTAAGAGATCCGTGTATGTAAATCTTATCCTCTTTTCTACAATATGCTGTCGGAATTACAATAGCTTTTCCTTTAAAAACATACCCTATATGGCACAAAAAAGCATCATCCAAAATAGAATACACAGTTTCTACATCATAACTTGCTCTTTTAGGACCTCTTTTCACTTTATTTAATTCTGTAATTTGATATGCGGTCATAGTCATTTATTTTTTGCATTTAACATCTTATTCTCATAATGAGCTTGATAATTCTAAAACAAATATTTTCTAATTATTTGTTTTATTTTCAAATCAAAAATAATAGTTTTATGGTGTGTTATAGTGATCCAGTTTTTAAATATGTAATAGTCCGGTTTTGTTTCCATTTAAAAATAATATTGTTCTCGATCGTAATTCGAATCGCAGCTTATACCTGCAAGTATCCGATCAGATCATTGGGTTTATAAAGTCAGGAAAACTAATCCCTTCTACAAAATTACCGGGATCTAGAAAGTTATCAAGTGATTTAAATGTTCACCGTAAAACAGTTATCGCAGCATATGAAGAGTTAATTTCACAAGGATGGATAGAAACATATCCTTCTAAAGGCACCTTTGTAACCAGTACTTTACCGATTATCAAACCACACTATTTTGATCCCAACAATTCGAAGGTTGATTTTAAAAAAGAAAGTGGCTTTTCTTTCAACCGCAGGTTAAACTTGGCTTCTGATTCAAACAATTATTCTGACACAGGATTATTTAGAATTAATGACGGGTCTCCGGATTATCGCCTTGCGCCTATTGAAGAAATTTCAAGAATATATAGAAATATCATCAAAAAAACGTACAACAAAAAGCTACTCTCCTATGGTTCTGCCTATGGAAATCCAGATTTACGAAAAGCTTTGGTTACTTACTTAAATCAAACGCGGGGTCTCCACATCAATAAAGATAACATTTTAATTACTCGAGGAAGTCAGATGGGGATTTATCTTGCGGGTCAGCTTTTGCTTTCTTCCAAAAAAAGAATTGCCGTTGGTAGTACCAACTATATGACTGCCGATAATACATTTAGAGAAGCTGGAGGAACAATTGAAAGGATTCCTGTAGATGAAGAAGGTCTAAACACCCATGCATTGGAACAGTTATGCAATCTCAAAAAAATAGCTGCCGTATATGTAACTTCTCACCACCATCACCCGACAACGGTTACGCTTTCTGCCGAAAGGAGAATGCATTTACTTCAATTAGCCCAAAAATATAAATTTGCCATTATCGAAGACGACTATGACTATGATTTTCATTATGGTAATGCTCCTATACTGCCACTTGCCAGTAACAATTATAACGGAAATGTGATTTACATTGGTGGTTTTACCAAAATCATTGCCCCTGCTATACGAATCGGTTATTTGATCGCATCAAAAGATTTTATAGATGAGGCTACCAGATTAAGAAAAATTATAGATCGACAAGGCGATAGTTTATTAGAACAAACACTGGCCAGAATGATTACCAGTGGGGATGTACAGAGACATTGTCAAAAAGCTTTAAGGATTTATAAAGCAAGACGTGATCTATTTTGTTCATTACTGGAAGAAAAACTTGGTACTTATCTAAATTTTGAAATTCCAAAGGGTGGCATGGCGGTTTGGGTTCGATTAGACAAAAAGTATAGTTGGGATACTATTGTTACCGAATGTCAAAAATTACATCTCGAACTAAATCCGGATTGGCGAAAATATGACGCTAACAATTTAGGTCATAATGGGGTACGGCTTGGGTTTGCCTCTTTGAATGAAGACGAGATTTATGAAGTTATCAAACGATTGGAAAAAGTCTTTATGAATCCCAAAAAATAATCTTCTACGTCACATCCAAATCATATTTCTGTAACAAATCAATCAATCCAGACCTACTGAATTTTGCTTTCCTTAGGTTATTAACTTCTGGATCAATGGTAAAATTCTTTGCAGTCCTGAAGTCAGCTTTATGGGCAATTGTGTTTTCAAAAATAGCTTTAGACAAGTCGCAATCATTAAATACGGACCCGGTAATATCTGCGCCTGTAAAATCAACTTCTTTAAGACTACAATTGGAAAACATAACATTTTTCATCACCAAACCAGAAAAAGAACAATAATCCATATTACAGTGATCATATGTTGCCGAAAACATAAAGCTATTACAATTTCCAAAGTCTAATCCCAACATTTTGCAATCCGTAAAAGTGACCTCTTGAAACGAAGTCTCTTTTAACATCACCGAACCAAAAATGCAGGTATCAAAAGTACATTCCAAAAAAGTGACCACCGACATATCTGTGCTAGTAAAATCGCAATTAACAAAAGTGCAGTTATCATATTCTTTTGCAGGTAGTTTTTTTCCCGAAAAGTTTTGATTTTCGAAAGTTTGATCAAAAGCCTGTTTATTCATTAATTCAGAATGTTAAGCCAAGATTTTTGATCATACGATATGAAAAAGCAATACATCTTGTAAAGAATTAACATCCTAAAGTTAATATATCACAAGGAACAGTGTTTTGACAATCTCCTGTAACATCACAACCTTGATAATAACCAGTAACAAGACATTCAGGCTTATCAGAAGTATCAACTGGGCAAGTAGCCGAATTACAATGTTGAGTTCCAAAACCTCCTTTAATCCTATTTTGATTACATCTTGAAATTGTTATTTTATCAAATACTAATCTCTTTAGGTTCTTCTTTTTCATGATGTTTAGGTTTTAAGAATTTTATAAAATGAATACTTAAATTTAAATAATACAATTTATATGACTCTATATCAAATAATTAATTAACAAAAGTTTAATTTCCTTGGCTTAATTTCAAAAAGAGTCGAATAAACACTGAACTATTGTATAAAGGTAAGTAAGATTGATCAAAGATAGACCAATGACAATTATAAGCTTCCTTTTTAAAGTTACAATTGTACAATACTAAATATAAAACATGAACTCATCTTGACTTTTTATAAAAAAAGAAATATACAAGTTTTTAAATGGTTGATTATTTCCTTAATCAAATTAAAGCTTTCTTCGTTTCTTTTCGTGAGAAAGTAAATTGAGCTCTCTACTGGTTTGTCCTGCAACCGACGTATTTTCTTCGGCCCTTCGAATTAAATATGGCATAACATCGCGTACGGGTCCAAAAGGTACATATTTTGCAACGTTATATCCTTCTTCAGCCTGGTTAAAACTAATATGATCACTCATCCCATACAATTGCCCAAACCACACTCTGGGGTCATTTCTAAGAATACCTAATGTACTCATCATCTGCATAGCCAAATAACTACTTTCTTCATTATGCGTTCCTACAAAAACCGAAATATCATCCAGATTTTGTAAGATATATTTCATCGTTTTATTAAAATTTTCGTCGGTTTCCTTTTTGTTTCTGCAAATCGGTGTAGTATATCCCTTTTCTTTTGCACGCTCATTTTCCTTCTCCATATATGCCCCACGAACAATTTTTACTCCTACCTTAAAATTATGAACTCGTGCTTCTTTCTGAAGTTTTTGAAGGTACTCAAAACGATCATGTCTATAGAGCTGAAGCGTATTATAAACAATCGCCTTTTCGGTATTATATTTGCGCATCATTTTGGTCACCAATTCATCGGCTGCATCTTGCATCCAACTTTCTTCGGCATCAATAAGTAATGCAACATCGCATTCGTATGCTTTTTTACATGCTTTATCAAAGCGTTCTTCTATGCGATTCCATTCATTTTCTTCTTCGGGATTCAAAGGAGTTCCTTCTGTTTTCTTTTGCCAAACTAAAAACCGTCCAAACCCGGTAGGTTTAAAAACTCCAAATGGCATAGCATCTTTTTGATCCGCAAATTCAAGAAGTTCTTTAGTTTTTTTCAAAACTGCATCAAACTGCGTTTCTTCTTCTTTTCCTTCGACAGAATAATCAAGTACCGAGCACACTTTTTTTAAATACATTTTATCCACAACCGGCAAGCAGTCGTCTTCACTAACCCCCCCACAAAAATGATCAAAAACGGTGGCTCTTATCAATCCCTGAACTGGTAAATGTGCTTTTATTGCAAAATTTGTAACCGCAGTACCTATACGAACCAACGGTTCGTTTGCAATCATTTTAAAAAGAAAATAGGCTCTTTCTAATTCAGAATCACTCTTTAAAGCAAATGCTGTCTCTGTATTATCAAATAAGTTATTTTGCTCCATTAAAATTAATTTTAAGAATCTTCAGTTTTAAAGATGTTTTTGTAAAAATATCATCAATTTATGTAATCACTAGGTGTTTATTTTGTGATTTCTGCAAATATAGAACTTGCGAGTTTATTTTGATCTAAATTCTGCTTAATTTCGTCGCTCTTAATTCAATACTATATGAAGCCCATAGTTTCAAAAGATTCAGTCGTATATTTTGGTCAGGAATGCTATACTGCCCTAAACTCCTATTTGGATAAAGCTAATCATTCCAAAATATGTATTTTGGTTGATAGCAATACTCACGAAAGTTGTTTGTCACTATTTATGAGTAAAATTGAAAAGGAATATGATATCGAAATCATTGAAATTGAAGCGGGCGAAATTCATAAGAACATTGAGACGTGTAGCGGTATCTGGAATGCATTGTCAGAATTAGGTTTTGATCGTAAGGGACTAATGATCAATCTTGGTGGTGGCGTGGTTACTGATCTTGGCGGATTTGTTGCCTGTACCTACAAAAGAGGGATCAACTATATCAACGTTCCGACTTCTTTATTGGCTATGGTAGATGCCTCTGTTGGCGGAAAAACAGGTGTGGATCTTGGGAATTTAAAAAATATGGTTGGGGTAATTAGCGAATCTGAAATGGTATTGGTTGACACAGAATATCTAGGAACATTGCCCGTTGAGCAAATGTGTAGTGGGTTTGCCGAAATGTTGAAACACGGACTTATACAAGACCGCCTATATTGGGAAAAACTTAGTGATTTATCTAAATTAGAACTCGACGATCTGGATCAAATGATTTATGACTCGGTGGTTATTAAAAACAATATTGTTTTTGAAGATCCTACCGAGCAAAACATCCGTAAGTATCTTAATTTTGGTCATACACTAGGCCATGCTATCGAATCATTCTATCTTACTCATCCAAGTAAACCAACCCTACTGCATGGTGAAGCTATTGCAATCGGAATGATCATGGAAGCTTTTATATCTTCTGCATTGCTGTCTGTAACTTCTGATGATCTGCAGCAAATAAGTGAGGTAATCTTAGCTACCTTCCCAAAAATTGAAATAGATCCTAAGGATTATCAAAAAATTATAGCACTTCTCATTCACGATAAAAAGAATGAAAAAGGCACCATTCTTTTCGTATTATTACATACTATTGGAGAAGCAAAATACAATTGTATTGTACCTGATGAACTGATACTAAAAGCTTTCGATTATTACGGCTCGCTTTAATTCATTTTTTATATTTTAGAGGCAATCCAAAACACATCATCTTGAAAAAGAAAATCTTTAAGCTCCTAAAAATTTTAGTGCTAAGCATACTAGCCTTGATAGTCATCGCAATTGCCACTTTGTATTTTTCATTAAATAAACAACTCCCTGAAGGAGTACATGGACCTGAAGCCGATAGTTTTGCATTAAAAATACAAAATGCAGTTAAACATGATCTATATCTCGACACAGATTATATTCAATGGAGTTTTAGAAACAAACATCATTACTTATGGGATAAAAGACAAGGCATTGCCAAGGTGCAATGGGATGATCATACCGTATATCTGGATTTAGATAAACCTCATAAAAGCTATTTAGAGAACAAGAATATCAAAGAAGAAGAAAAGAAAAAGCTTATTGATACTGCTTTTGGGTATTTTAATAACGATTCTTTTTGGATCGTAGCACCCCATAAATTATTTGATAAAGGAGTTACGCGCCAATTAGTGACTTTGGAAGATAAAAGCAAAGGTCTTTTGGTAACCTACAGCTCTGGAGGCACCACACCCGGTGACTCATATTTATGGAAAGTAGACAAGAATTACGTACCAACGAGTTATCAAATGTGGGTTTCAATACTTCCTATCGGTGGTATTGAGGCAACCTGGGATGGTTGGACAACTACAGAAAGTGGAGCATATTTATCTCAAAAACACAAATTACTCGGTTTCGGAATCCCGATATCAAATCTAAGCGCTTGGAACGATTAATTTTCATAACATTAACTGCTGATTTTACACAAATTATTAAGAACTACTCGATTTACCCCTTAAAATTAATAGGGATTTTACGCCTTTAATCCGTTTTAGACAAAAAAAGTGTTCAAATTTCAAAACTGAAACTAAACCTATTTCACAAAACGCGATCAAATAACTACATTTGCAATCTTGGTTAAAATTTATGGCTGTATCAGAAGAAAATATTGAGGTTTTAGGCGCACGGGTTCATAACTTGAAGAACATTGATGTGACTATCCCCAGAGAAAAACTTGTCGTGATTACCGGGCTATCTGGATCTGGCAAATCCTCTTTGGCATTTGATACTATCTATGCCGAAGGTCAACGACGATACATAGAGACCTTCTCTGCTTATGCTCGTCAATTTTTAGGAGGGTTAGAAAGACCAGATGTTGATAAAATCGACGGGCTATCTCCTGTAATTGCCATAGAGCAAAAAACCACAAGTAAAAGTCCGCGTAGTACCGTAGGAACAATTACAGAAATATATGATTTCTTAAGACTTCTTTATTCAAGAGGTAGTGATGCGTATAGCTATAATACCGGAGAAAAAATGGTAAGTTATAGCGATGAGCAAATCAAGGACCTAATACTGAAGGACTTTAATGGAAAAAAGATAAATATTTTGGCTCCAATCGTTCGGTCTAGAAAAGGTCATTATCGTGAACTTTTTGAGCAAATTGCAAAACAAGGTTTTGTAAAAGTAAGAACCGATGGAGAAATAAAGGATATCACCAAAGGAATGAAACTCGATCGATACAAAACTCATGATATAGAGATTGTAATCGACAGACTCTTGGTTACCAAAGACCAGGAAAACTCTAAACGCTTAATGGAAACTATTAATACGGCCATGTATCATGGTGATGATGTATTAATGGTAATCGATCAAGATACCCAAGAAGCTCGTTTCTTCAGTAGAAATTTGATGTGCCCGTCAAGCGGAATTTCATACCCTAATCCAGAGCCAAATAATTTTTCATTTAACTCCCCCAAAGGAGCCTGTTCTAAATGTAACGGAATAGGAAACCTGTACGAAGTTAACCTCAAAAAAATCATCCCAGACAATTCTAAATCCATAAAAAATGGTGGTTTGGCTCCACAAGGACCTCAAAAAAACAATTGGGTTTTTAAACAATTGGAGCTTATAGCCCAACGTTTTGATTTTAAGCTTGGTGACCCCATAAAAAAAATCCCTGAAAAAGCTATGCAAGTAATACTGTACGGTGGAAAAGAAAAATTCACCATCACCAGTAAAACTTTGGGAGTTACTCGAGAATACACTATCGATTTTGAAGGAGTTGCAACCTTTATAGAAAACACATACAATACTAATGATTCTACCTCTTTGCGCAGATGGGCAAGAGATTTTATGGATAACGTTCAATGTCCAGAATGTGAAGGAAGCAGGTTGCGTAAAGAATCCTTATATTTTAAAGTAAACCAAAAGAACATTGCAGAACTGTCGGCCATGGATATTAGTGAACTTGCAGAATGGTTCAAAGATCTACCCGGTCATTTAAGCAAAAAACAAAAGCAAATCTCTGGGGAGATATTAAAAGAAATTAACGCTAGGCTTCAATTTTTGGTTGATGTAGGCCTTACCTATCTTTCTTTAAACCGAAGCAGTAAATCGCTTTCAGGAGGCGAGGCACAACGTATACGATTGGCTACTCAAATAGGCTCTCAGTTGGTAGGTGTGCTATATATTCTTGATGAGCCAAGTATTGGTCTGCATCAAAAAGATAATGAAAAACTTATCAATTCTCTTATCCAGCTTAGAGACATAGGTAATTCTGTAATTGTCGTAGAGCATGACAAGGATATGATAGAGCGAGCAGATCATGTAATCGATATTGGCCCTCTTGCCGGAAAACATGGCGGTGAAATCATAAGTGAAGGCACTCCCATGGAGCTCAAACAACACAATACATTAACTGCAGATTATTTGAGTGGTAAAAAACAAATCGAAATCCCTTCTGAACGTAGAAAAGGAAACGGAAAAATAATTTCTTTAAAAGGAGCCACGGGAAATAATCTAAAAAATGTCTCTATTGATATTCCTCTGGGAAAAATGATTGCAGTTACCGGGGTTTCTGGTAGTGGAAAGTCCACCCTCATAAATGAGACCCTTTACCCTATCCTTAATGCTTATTATTTTAACGGAGTCAAAAAACCAATGCCCTATAAAACTATTAAAGGACTAGAGCATTCAGACAAAGTTATAGATATCAATCAATCTCCCATTGGGCGTACGCCAAGATCGAATCCGGCAACATATACAGGAGTTTTTTCAGAAATACGCAGCCTCTTTTCTAAAACACCAGAAGCCATGATTAGAGGTTATAAGCCCGGACGATTTAGTTTCAACGTTACCGGTGGTAGATGTGAAACGTGTAAAGGTGGTGGTTTACGGGTAATCGAAATGAATTTTCTTCCGGATGTGTATGTAGAATGTGAAACCTGTCAGGGAAAACGATTCAACAGAGAAACCCTTGAAATTAGATACAAAGGAAAATCAATCTCTGATGTACTCGAAATGACTATTAATGAAGCTTGTCTTTTCTTTGAACACATCCCAAAGATATCTAGAAAGTTAAAAACCATACAGAATGTAGGGTTAGGATATATCACTTTAGGCCAGCAATCAACAACATTATCTGGTGGCGAAGCACAACGTATCAAACTTGCAACAGAGCTATCAAAAAGAGATACGGGCAATACATTCTATATTTTGGATGAACCTACAACCGGCCTCCATTTTGAAGACATACGGGTTTTGATGGAGGTTTTAAACAAACTGGTTGATAAAGGAAATACTGTTTTGATTATAGAGCACAATCTGGATGTAATTAAAATGGCAGATTATATTATTGATATTGGCTATGAAGGAGGAAAAAATGGTGGCCAGGTTATTGCAAAAGGTACTCCAGAGGAAATTATAAAAGATAAAAAAAGTTATACCGCTAAGTTCCTTAAAAAAGAGCTAGCATCTTAAAAACGAAACAATTTATGAGAGAACAACAACATCACAAGGGCTGGAATGAAATAAAAACCAATGATTCATGGGCAATCTTCAAAATCATGGGAGAATTTGTCAATGGATTTGAAAAAATGAGCAAGATTGGCCCTTGCGTATCAATCTTTGGATCTGCCAGAACCAAGGTTGATGATAAAAACTACCAGTTGGCCGTAGATATTGCCAAAAAAATTGTAGACAATGGGTACGGGGTTATTACCGGTGGAGGCCCCGGTATTATGGAAGCAGGAAATAAAGGAGCTCATCTCGGAGGTGGTACCTCGGTGGGATTAAATATAGACCTCCCTTTTGAACAACATGATAATCCATATATAGACAATGATAAAAGCTTAGATTTTGATTATTTCTTTGTGCGTAAAGTAATGTTTGTAAAATATTCACAGGGATTTGTGGTGATGCCTGGAGGTTTCGGAACTTTGGATGAACTTTTTGAAGCAATGACACTGATACAGACAAAAAAAATAGCAAAATTTCCTATAATTCTGGTAAGCACCGATTTTTGGGGAGGCCTAATCGATTGGGTTAAAAGTACATTACTACAAAAGTTTGGAAATATTAGCCCTGGTGATTTGGATCTTATTCATATCGTTGATACTCCTGATGAAGTGCTTCAAATTTTAGATAAATTCTATGGTCAATATAACCTAAGTCCTAATTTCTGAAACATCTTGTTACTAAAACAGTTATTAATCCTGAAGAGTGTTGCTTAAAACATTCAATACTTTTATGTTTATAATGTGAATGTGAATTTGAAAATCATAAGAATATATCATACCATCTTTGCTTTTTTTGTGCTGTTTATTGCTTCAGCACAAAATAACATTACTATCGATGCTACCCTGGATGTAAACAAAAAAGTACTAACGATTTCACAAGAAATCACCTATATAAATTCTTCAAAAGACACCTTAAACGAAGTACTTTTTCACGATTGGGCAAATAGTTTTTCTAGCAAGACCTCAGATTTAGGAAAACGGTTTTCCGAAGATTTTCTAAAGAGATTCTATTTTGCAAAAGACCATGAACGTGGACGTACAATAATCCAAAATGTTAGCGATAAATCCTCACAATCCCTAAAATGGGGGCGTTACAAAGGGAAATCAGATATAATGTGGATCGAATGTTCTAAACCTCTTTATCCCGGAGAAAGTCAAACATTTGTTTTAAAATACAAAATAAAGGTAGCAAGTAGCAAGTTTACCCGTTACGGATATCAACCTAATGGTAATTTTGATCTTAAATATTGGCACATCATTCCTGCTGTTTATGATACAAAATGGAATGTTTACAGCCATAAAAACCTAGACGATCTATATGCACCTATTTCAGATTACAAAATAACTTTTACAATACCACATGGTTACGAAATTGTGAGTGACCTCAATAAGGAAACCATTATCTCTTCTGAAGAAAGTAAAAATAAAATCATACAGCTTAAAGGTAATACTAGAAGTGAAATAAACCTATACATAGAAAGAGCTGGGGCGTTTTATAGTTTTCCTGCAGATGGGCTTCAATTTATAAGTAATATCGAGGATAATGATTTGATGCCGGAAATGAAAATTGTGGCAACCGAAAGAATACTAGGCTTTTTGCAAAAAAAATTAGGCAAATATCCTTTTGATAAAATCCTGGTTTCTGAAAGTGATTATAAAAACAACCCTGTCTACGGCCTAAATCAATTACCTGATATTTTAAGACCTTTCCCTGACGGTTTTCAATATGAGATAAAACAACTTAAAGCCATTACAGAAAAGTACCTCAAAAACACATTGATTATTAATCCAAGAAACGATACTTGGATAAGAGATGCTATTCATATATATCTTATGATGTCATATACCGAACAGTTTTATCCCGAAATGAAAATGATAGGAAAACTGAGCAAAGTGATAGGTATACGTTGGTTTCATGCTGCTGATTTGGACTTTAATGATCAGTATTTTCTGGCTTACAAAAATATGGCCAGATTATTTCTAGATCAACCACTAACTACTCCACGAGATAAGTTGGTAAAATTTAATCAAAATATAGCGAATGCATATAAAGCAGGTGTGGGATTTAAATATCTAGAAGACTATCTGGGCGATGATAATATCGTAGATGCCAGCATTAAAGAATTCTATACCCAAAATGCATTACAGCATACCAGTTCTGCGAAATATAAAGAAACCTTGAAGTCCATATCAAAAAAAAATGTAGAATGGTTTTTTGAAGATTATGTACAAACCAACGAAAAAATTGACTTCAAAATAAAATCTGTAAAAAAACGCAAAGATTCTATTGAAGTCACCATCAAAAACAAAAGAAACAATACAATGCCCGTTTCTCTTGTGGGATTAAGAAAAAAAGACATGGTTTCTAAAACTTGGGTTACAGACATAGTCGGTACAAAAAAGGTAAAGATTGCCAATGAAAATATTACAAAACTTGTACTGGATTATGATCAAAATATACCCGAAGTAAATAGACGCAACAATTATAGAAACCTGAAATGGATATTTAACAAACCTTTTCAGTTTAGATTATTAGACGATATTGAAGACCCTAGGTACAATCAATTATTCGTTATTCCTGAATTCGAGTTTAATGTCTATGACGGTTTTGCAGTGGCAGGAAAGTTTTATAACAAGACTTTTATTAGACGTGATTTCGAATATAATATAGCTCCGGCTTATGGTCTTAAATCCAAAAAATTATTGGGATCTGCAGCCTTCTTTTTTAGAAATCAAATTGCAGAACACGGCTTGTATCAAATACGCTATGGTGTTAATGGAAATATGTTTAGCTATGCTCCTGATTTGTTATTCAGAAGACTATCTAGTTCAGTAAACTTCTTTTTTCGACCTAAAGACCTTAGATCAAACGAAAAACAAAGGCTTTCACTCAGAAATGTAAATGTTTTTAGAGAAAGAGATGAAGAAAACCCAGTTGAAACACCAGATTATAATGTATTTAATGCACGGTATCAATATTCCGACTTTAATCTAATCAGTTTTTTAGGATATTCACTGGATTACCAAATATCTAAAAATTTCAGTAAGTTTTCTACTACCTTTAACTACAGGAAGCTATTTCTTAATAACCGACAACTAAACCTAAGATTATTTGCAGGAACTTTTCTTTTTAATGATACGGAAAAAGATGGGGATTTCTTCAGTTTTGCACTAGACAGACCCACAGATTATCTGTTTGATTTTAATTACCTGGGACGTAGCGAAGATACAGGTTTAGTAAGTCAGCAAATCATAATTGCAGAAGGAGGCTTTAAATCTCAACTCGACTACCCTTTTGCCAATCAATGGATCACCACTTTAAATGCAAATACCAATATATGGAACTGGATTTATGCCTATGGCGATGTAGGTATTGTAAAAAATAAAGGCTTTTCGCCAAAATACGTTTTTGATGCAGGAGTTAGGCTTAGTTTGGTTGCAGATTACTTTGAAATATTTTTCCCTGTAGTTTCTAATAAAGGATGGGAAATGTCCCAACCAAATTATGATCAACAGATTAGATTTATTATAACATTAAGCCCAGAAACGTTGATCGGTCTATTCACTAGAGAATGGTATTGATTTTTTCAAAATAATCAAAAATACTAAAAATGTGAAAATTTTGAATATTTGTTAACCAATCCTTAAATTATCATCAAAAAAAGATAATTTGTCAATAAAATACCGTTTTAAGTACATAATATTCAATAAATTTAAGAGTTTTGGCCTTGCAATTGGTTTGTATTTTAATTAAATTTGCAAACCTAAAATTGTCGTTCGTATGCAACCTGAAACAATAAGCTCATCTAATATATCCTTTGAAGAATACAGAAATCAAATACTTAGAGATTTCAAAATTGCATGTATCAGTAGAGAATGCAGCATATTAGGTAGGCGTGAAGTATTGACAGGCAAATCCAAATTCGGAATCTTTGGAGGAGGAAAAGAGTTACCACAACTGGCTATGGCTAGAGTTTTTCGTGATGGTGATTTTAGATCTGGATATTATAGAGATCAGACCTTTATGATGGCCATTGATCAATATACGGTAGAACAGTTTTTTGCAGGTTTGTATGCACATACAAACATTGACAGAGAACCTTTTGCTGCAGGAAGGCAAATGGGCGGGCATTTTGCAACACACAGCTTAAATGAAGATGGCACCTGGAGAAATCTTACAAAACAGAAAAATTCAAGTGCAGATATATCCCCTACTGCGGGTCAAATGCCTAGATTACTTGGTTTAGCTCAAGCATCAAAAGTATATCGTAATGAGAAAAGTGTAGCTGATTTTCCTAATTTCTCTGACAAGGGAAATGAAATAGCCTGGGGTACTATCGGAAACGCAAGTACCAGTGAAGGATTATTTTGGGAAACAGTAAATGCTGGTGCCGTATTACAAGTACCTATGGTTATTAGCATCTGGGATGATGAATATGGTATTTCTGTACATGCAAAACACCAAACTGCAAAAGAAGACATCTCATTAATTCTAGAAGGATTCAGACGTGACGAAAACCACGAAGGCTATGAAATCATAAAAGTAAATGGATGGGATTATGTTGCTCTAATCGATGCTTATGAAAACGCAGAAGAATTGGCGCGTGAAAAACACATACCTGTTATTATTCATGTAAAAGAACTTACGCAACCCCAGGGTCATTCTACATCAGGTTCTCATGAAAGGTACAAAAGTGAAGAACGATTAAATTGGGAAAGAGAACATGATTGCAATAAAAAGTTCAAAGAATGGGTCATTGATCACAATATCGCTACCGCAGAAGAAGTTTTAGATATTGAGAAAACAGCAAAAAAAGAAGTTAGACAAGGAAAAAATAATGCGTGGAACGCCTACCTTTCTGAAATAAAATCTGAACAAAGTGAGGCTATAGCACTTTTAAAAATTGTAGAAAAGAAAAGTGTAAATAAGAACTTTATTTCACCAATAATCGATACGCTTTCTTCTAAAGAAGATCCAATACGAAAAGATATTCTTGAAGCTGCTAGAAAAACATTACGATATCTAATCAAAGAAGATTTTGCCGAAAAATCTATGCTTCAAAAATGGATCAATAATTATTTTACAAATATCCAACCAAAATACAGTGATCATTTATATAGTGAATTTGACTCTAGAGTTACCAACATAAAAGAGATTAAACCTCAATATAATGAAGAAGCTCCTCTTGTAGATGGTAGAGTGATTATCCGTGACAATTTTGAACAGTTGTTCAGCAGAATTCCTGAAGCATTAATTTTTGGTGAAGATAGCGGTAAAATTGGTGATGTAAATCAGGGACTGGAGGGGCTGCAGGAAAAGTTTGGGGACATTAGAATTTCTGATACCGGTATACGCGAAGCTACTATTATTGGACAAGGTATAGGTATGGCGATGCGTGGACTAAGGCCTATTGCCGAGATTCAGTACTTAGATTATATCATGTATTGTATTCAAGGATTAAGCGATGATCTAGCTACTTTGCGATACAGAACTTTTGCCAAGCAAAAAGCACCTTTAATTGTAAGAACCAGAGGACACAGACTCGAGGGTATTTGGCATTCAGGATCACAAATGGGAGGTATCGTTCATTTGTTAAGAGGAATGCATATCTTGGTTCCTAGAAATATGACAAAAGCTGCCGGTTTTTATAATACGTTAATGGAAAGTGATGAGCCAGCCATTGTAGTAGAATGCCTGAATGGATATCGATTAAAAGAGAAAATGCCAACTAATTTATCTGAAACAAGGACACCGATAGGTGTCGTCGAAACGATAAAAGAAGGAACAGATATTACTTTGGTATCCTATGGTTCTACACTACGATTAGTAGAACAAGCTGCAAAAGAGTTGTTATCTTTAGGTATTAATGCTGAAGTTATAGATATACAATCTTTGGTTCCTTTTGATTTAAATCATAATATAGCAAAAAGTGTTGCAAAAACTAATCGCTTATTAATTATTGATGAAGATGTTCCCGGAGGAGCTACAGGATATATCCTTCATAAATTAATTGATGATCAAAATGTGTATCAATACTTAGATAGCAAACCGCAAACACTAAGCGCACAACCACATAGACCAGCATTTGGTACCGATGGGGATTATTTCAGCAAACCATCTGCTGAAGATATTTTTGAAAAAGTATATGCTATCATGACCGAAGCAGATCCTGTAAATTATCCTGAATTAAGATAATTCTTTATTGAAAATCTTCAATCTTAATACGCTTACCATTTTTATAAGAGATTACAAATATTCGCTTATCAAATAAACCAGATTCAATAAGAGTTTTCCTGAAAGCTTGGGCTTCTGATAATGTTTCAAAAATTCCTAAACTAAATTTGTAAAGCGAAGTATCATTATACACCAATGTATTGGTAAACTTTTTTGAGACAGCAGCTATCTTTTTATCATTAAGCGCCTTTATCTGCACAGAAAATACAGTGTCTTTATTAATTAGGCTTCTAAAAAGATACAAATCTTTAATTTCTTTAATATCTGCCTTTTGTTCTTTTAAGAGTTTTAACTCTTGCTTAGCCGCTATTAATTCGTTCTGAATTAAGGATAGTTCTTTAGAATGGTCTTCTTTTGAAATTTCTCTCGAAGACAATTTGCTTGAGTAAAAGGCATTGGCTACCATAAAAACGGCCAACAATAATAAGACCACAGAAAATGATCCATATAACCTATTTGTCTTTTTACTTTTTTTTAGCTTGTTTGCCTCTATTTCTAAAAGACCTTCAAGCTTTTGCTGTTTAATTTCAGATTTTTCAATCTGATAATGTAGGGATAAAAGATCCTCATCTTTAATAACCTTCATGATTGGGGTAGTTTATGGGGTTACAGTTATCTTAAAGATAAAATCACAACGCTTAAAGGAGTTTTTGTTGGGTTATTCTATAAACAATACCATTATTAGTTTCCAGAATTAAGATTGGATTTTCTTTAATTATTTTCTGAAAAGCTTTTAATGGAAAACCATCTGAGATTTGATTTATATTTTCAATGCTCACTCTCGCTTTATCGTCAAGTTCTAAAATTCTTGCTGTAGAATTTTGGTTATGAATATAATAATTATTATACAAAAAATACAATGTATCTCCATTTTTGTCTATATCATACTCTGCTTCTCCATATTCTTTTGCCTTTTTTACAGCTTTTCGTCCTTCATAATACTCTATGAAGTCTGCTTCAACAAAAATCGCATCATTACTTTTAAAAGCTCTTGTAACATAACAATACTGTCTTTTAAATTTTGACGTCGATTTCCCGTTAATAGAATCATTTTCTATCCTTAAAGAATCATTTAAGATAGCTTCACTTTCTCTTTGTTCAGAAATGTCAGTTCTAAGTTTTATTAATTCTTGCTGTAAAGAATCATTAATTACCTGCAATTTTTCTATTTCATTTGCATTTTCAGAAGAAAAAGACGCATCATTCTTAATCAAATAAAAACTTCCTGCAGCCATTAATACAATAAGACCAACAATTAGAGAAAAATACAAATTACTTATTCTTTTACTTTTCTTTAGCTCTTTAGAGATCGACATAAGCCGATCTTCCATTTTTTGCTGCTTAATATCAGTTTTTTCAATCTGATAATGCATTGATAAAATCTCTTCTTCTTTTTTATCCATGGTATAAAACAATTAATCCCTGTATCCAATATCTTATAAAGAAACGCTTAAGTTAAGGAATCCATTTAACATCCTTAAAATTCGGCTTTCTTTTCTCCAGAAACGCATTTCTCCCCTCTTTGGCTTCTTCTGTCATGTAAGCTAACCTTGTTGCTTCTCCAGCAAATACCTGTTGCCCCACCATACCGTCATCGGTAAGATTCATTGCAAATTTTAGCATTTTGATAGATGTGGGTGATTTCTCAAGAATTTCCTGTGCCCATTCGTATGCTGTATCTTCCAAATCATCATGAGGTATTACTGCATTAACCATTCCCATTTCGTATGCATCTTGAGCAGAATAATCTCTTCCTAAAAAGAAAATCTCTCTGGCCTTTTTTTGACCCACCATTTTGGCTAAATATGCAGAGCCGTATCCTCCATCAAAACTAGTGACATCTGCATCTGTTTGTTTAAAAATAGCATGCTCTTTACTAGCTAGCGTAAGATCACAAACCACATGCAAACTATGCCCTCCTCCTACTGCCCAACCTGGCACTACAGCAATAACTACTTTTGGCATAAATCGAATTAGCCTCTGAACTTCTAAAATATTTAACCGGTGCATTCCGTCGGTACCAACATATCCCTGGTGCCCCCTGGCTTTTTGATCTCCACCACTGCAAAAACTGTAGACTCCGTCTTTTGTAGAAGGTCCCTCGGCAGAAAGTAATACTACCCCAATAGAGGTGTCTTCTTGTGCATCATAAAAAGCATCATACAGTTCACTTGTGGTTTGCGGACGAAAAGCATTACGCACATTAGGTCTGTTAAACGCAATACGAGCAACACCATTTGATTTTTTATAGGTTATATCTTGATATTCTTTTACAGTTTTCCAGTCTATTGAACTCATTATATTTTTTTTAGTTCCCCAAAAATAATACAATATAGCATATCCTACTCTATTATTTACTTGCTAAATTTTATTCTAAAAATAAGAATTTAGCATAGTTTTTGATAAACTTATCTGAATTGATGATATATTTATACCGTTATGAAAATATTTTTAGCATTAGTAATCGGAAGTGTAAGTTTTTTATCCTATGCACAAGAAAATACCATAGAATCTATTTCCATAGAATGGGAGCAGTTGGTTGCTCCGTTATCTTTACATACAAAATCCGTTCCTAATAAATACCAATTGCTTGAAGTAGACTTAAGTGTTAATCTACGAGAGCAGTATCTGAACAAGGACGCTTCCTCGTTGATGATTCTACCAGAAAATAAATTCATCCAACCTAATTATAATGTTGCCATCCCACAACCAAAAACAAAAAATACTGGCTTTAGTATTTCTGGTAATGGTTATAATTCTAATTTAAACACCTCGGGTCGAATTAAAAACACCGCTTATAAAGATGCCGGTTTATATAGCGGAGCTTTTCGCCCAATTACTGGTCTTGCTTATTAAAAACTTTTTTTGATTTTCCGTTTACATTCTTGTGCATATCATTAAGAAGCGTATTTCCATTCTTTTCTTCTTCATAAAGATGTGTAAGCAGACTTAACTCATTCTTCAAAGCATCAACTTTATCAACCAAAAGATGTATTTCATTACTTAGATTAGTACCATCTTCCTTTTTCTTTCGTTGTACTCGGGCTTTTATGTCTGTTTCGGCTTTCATTTCATCCATACCATTCATAATAACCCCAATAAATAGATTGAGTACGATCATTGTTCCTATTAACACAAAAGTAACAAAGAAAAAAGATGCCAGTATTGGAGATGCAGACGGGTTTGTACACAAAGTTTCGTTACCATCATACCCGTAACTATCACAACCATACATATTTATATACATGATATCCGTCCAGTCTTCAAGTGTTATTACCCTAAATAATGATAATATTGCAGTCTGCAGGTTATCAAAATGTATGGGATCATTTGGTCCAAATAAAAATACCGCCATGGCGCCATAAATGTAAAAAAGCAACCCCAGTAAAAGACTGATATATGCCATAGAAGGGATACTTCTTAAAAGCGCTCCTACAATAAGTTGCAACTCAGGAAGTGCACTAACCAATTTAAATACCCTAAGTATACGAATCAATCGTAATACAGGTAAAAATTCGGCATTGTCCCCCAAAAAAGGCCCTGCAAAGCAAGCAACGACAATAAAAAAGTCGAATAAATTCCAGGTGTCCTTAAAATAATTTTGTGGTTGGTTACCTTCGGCTGTGATTTTAATAAAAACCTCTACCGTGAATATGATCAAAATAATCCAATCAATAGTATCTATAATCGGAACCCATTGATCTACTTTCTCGCCATAGGTTTGTATCCCTACTAAAATCCCAGCAAGGATAATTACCGAAATAATAAAGTTTTGAAACCACTTAGATTTAGCAATTTTTTTGCAAAGCGCTACCATGTAAGTAAAAAGGTTAAGTTGTTGATATTATTTAGTTTTGAGGCTTCAAATTTAATAAAATAATTAAATTATTAGTATTTCCCCCTGTGTTACTTAACCATTTCTAGGTAAATTTATTATACTATATGCCTAATCAAGTAATCGTATCCCATCCTTTTCGATGGTGATTTTTCTGGCTTTATAAAGAGCGCCGATTGCTTTTTTAAAGCTCTTTTTACTTAATTGAAAGACCTCTTTAATATCTTCAGGATCAGATTTATCGTTTAAATCGATAAACCCACCACTGGCCTTCAATTCATTTATAATTTGTTGAGCATTGGGTTCTATTACTCTATAACCATGGCGTTGTAGCGTGAGATCTATTTTTCCGTCGGGGCGGACCTTTTTTACAAAACCCTTTAAACGATCTCCCGCAGTAATTTTCTGAAAAATCTCATCTGCATATACCAATCCCAGATGTTTCTGATTCACTATCATGTTCCATCCCTGCGGTGAAGGATGCGAGGCGATTAAATCTACTTCGTCGTATGGTGAAAGTAACACCAACGTATTATCGAGAAAAGCATTTGTTTTACTAGAGGCAACCAATCTATTGGTTTCTTCATCTAGATATACATAAACAAGGTACCAGCTACCCACTCTCATTTTTGAAGCTTGTTCTTTGAAAGGGACAAAAAGATCTTTTTCTAACCCCCAATCCAAAAACGCACCAATTTCTGAGTTACTTGTACACTTAAGATAGGCAAAAGATTTTACTGTAGCATATGGCTCTAATGTAGTCGATACAATGCGTTCTGAACTATCCAGATACACAAATACTTTTAAAACATCTCTTATTTGAAATTGTTCTGGCACATACTTATTTGGTAATAAAACTTCATTTCCTTCATCATCACAAAGGTAAATCCCTTGATCTCTTTCTCTTACAACCTCTAACATGTTATATTCGCCTAGCTTGAGCATGCTTTTTTTTTGCGCAAAGATACTTCTTTAATATTCTTACCTATCGTATTTAACCCGGTTTATGCAAAAAAAAGGTGATTCACTAATGAATCACCTTTTATACTGTTAAAATAGTACTGCATACTATTTGTATACAGACTCTTTTTTAAAGTGTTTTGTTAAAAGGTAATAAACAACCGCTCTGTATTTATTACGATTTGATTTTCCGTAGGCATCCATTACTGAAGCGATAGCCTCATCCAATTTTGCTCCATCAGAAAGGCCTAGTTTCTTGATCAAGAAATTTTTCTTTACTGTATCTAGTTCGCTTTGATCACTACCTGATACTGTAGCCGCATCTGCATTATAAATCGAAGGACCGCAACCTATAGTTACTTTTGTTAAAAGCCCCATATCAGGGGTTTGACCAATTTTGTCTTTGATGTCGGTAGCGTATTTAGCAATTAATTCGTCTCTTTTACTCATAAGATGATAATGTTTTAGGTTTTTAGTTAATTTTTAATGTTATCTCAAATATAGATGAATTATAAATGAATAATTGATCCAAAAAGTATAATAAAGCGTCGTTATTAGACGAAATACTTAAAATAACCGATTAAAGTACTATCATTCTCCTTGCGGGGAGTGAAAATTTCTAACAACTGGGGTAAGTTATTGTTTTCGTACATTTTCTGAATACCTTGAATCACCTCTTCCTGGTTGTGTGCAACATGATATTCAAAACCAAACATTTTACATAAATGTTGGGCAGTAAGACAATGGGTAGTTTCAAAATATGTATTAAAGTTACTACTTTCTTCTTTACCAGGCAAAATTCTAAAAATTCCTCCTCCACTATTATTGATTACTATGATCTTAAAATCAGAAGGAATATAATCATTCCATAATGCATTGCTATCATAAAAGAAACTTAAATCACCTGTTATTAAAATAGTAGGAGTATTTGAAGCTATTGCTGCTCCGATTGCAGTAGAAGTGCTTCCATCAATTCCACTTGTTCCTCTGTTACAAAAAACCTTAAAAGATGAATTTATTGAAAACAACTGGGCATAACGTACAGTCGAGCTATTGCCAAGTTGGATCATCTGACTATCCGGAATCTTATTAAAAATAGTTTCGAATACTTTGAGGTCTGTAAACAAAATTTTATCGAGATATTCTTTATGTCTATTTCTTCTTTGATCTCTCACAGAAATCCAAAAAGATTTATAATTGCTTTTTTGAAGTTCAGTTTTTGATAAAAATTCTAAAAAAAACTCATTTGGACTTAGTTTTATATGCTCGGTAAGACAAAAATAAGTGTCATACGCCTTTTTTGAATCGATGTGCCAATGAGATTTTGGTTGATAGTTGCGCAAAAAAGCCTTAATCCGTTTAGAAACTATCATCCCTCCAAAAGTTAAAAGAATATCAGGTTGCAAAGCTTTAAATTCTTCTTCGGTTAATGAAGTGATTAATTGATCAATACAGTTTATATGTGACGAATGATGAAGATTTGAAGTAGTTTCAGTAACTACCAAAACAGAAGGATCTTTAGCCAAATCCTTTATCCATTTTTGATGTACCATTCCTGGAGAGTTCACCCCAATTAATACCATTTTACGTTTTGCAAGGTTCCAGGCAGAAATCATTTCAGATTGTAAATCGTCAGAGATATGGTGTAATGGATATTCTACATGTATATTTTTAGGAATACTTGTAGGACTCGTTAACTTATCATATAAAGGCTCATAAAAAGGCACATTAATATGAACCGGTCCCTTTTCTTCTATAGATTTATTAAGTGCTAAATTTATTTCTCGTTCATTATGCTTTTGAGCTTCACGTTGTTTTTGCTGCACTCTTATATCTTCAATCTTGGTTTCTGCCACTACCTCAGAGTAAAGATTAGCGGAATACAAAATATGATTTTCGAATACATTTTTTTGACGAATTGTTTGTCCGTCACCAATATCAATTCGTTCAATAGGGCGATCTGCACTCAAAACCACCAAAGGAATATCGCTATAAAATGCTTCAGAAATTGCCGGATAATAATTCAATAATGCACTACCTGAAGTACATACTACTGCAACCGGTTTTTTTATTTGTTGAGCAATCCCTAATGCAAAAAATGCAGCACATCGTTCGTCGACAATACTATAGCAATTCATCTCGGGATGCTCACTAAAACCAATAGTTAATGGTGCATTACGGGATCCAGGAGATATAACAATATGAAAAACTCCTTTCGCTTCGCATAAGGCAACTATCGTTTGAGCTAAAGGAATTTTGGAATATAATCGTGCTTTCATTCGAAGGGTAAAAATACAATATCATACCAATTTAAGCCAATGTTTTAAAAGTAAATTAAAACAACACCTTTTTCATTGTTTCTGTTTTATTTACAGTCTCTATCCATTCTTTTTCTGCAATAGAATCTTTGGTAACTCCCCCTCCAACATATAGAATTGCCTTATCATCTTCAATTTCCATACAACGAAGGTTTACAAAAAGATTAGAAACCACTTTATCCGCTTTATTTATATTTAGCTCTCCCAGAAAGCCTGTATAAAATTTTCGGTCATACCCTTCATTTTGCATAATAAATGATCTTGCCTCTTCTTTAGGTAAACCACAAACTGCTGGCGTTGGATGCAAGATATTGATTACCTGCTGGATTCCTGATCTCTCTCCAGCAAGACTTGCCTTAATATCTGTTCTAAGATGCAATAGCGTTCCTGCTCGGTGGGTATATGTTTTTGAAGAAACTATATCCTGGGCTATAGTTGAGAGCTCTTTTAGAATAAATTGTGTCACCATTTCTTGCTCCTCCAACTCCTTACTTTCCCATGCAACTTGGTTATTTACCTGGTAAGGTTGTGTTCCGGCCAGTGCCATGGTTGTAAATTGATCATTATTAATTTGTAGCAGCGTTTCTGGGGTGGCACCTAGCCATGATCCAATCTTGGGGTGGTACCAGTAATACACAAATGCTTTTGGGTAACTACGAATTAATTTCTGAAATATCTTTAATGAATCAAGTGACGTAAAGCCTGAAATTTCTTCCTTACGAGACAAAACAACCTTTCTTAAAACACTAGAATGAATAGTTACAATCCCTTTTTTTACGAGACTTACATGAGTTTCTTCATTATTTATTTTATCAGAAACATTCTTTCTCTCAACTATGATATTATAATTAACGTTAACTTCTTTTGTAAGAGAAGCTGTAAAATAATCGCTTTGTGCAAAAGGAATAAGAATCGCCTTTTTAGAAGAGTCAAATGGAGCAAATACAAATCCAGATGAAGAATAATCTTCTGTTTCATATAAACGATCATTCTTTTGAACAAAGGTAGTTAACTCAGAAGAGCCTGCCTTTCTGTATATAACAAAAGGAAAATCTTTATCTATTTGTTCTTGAATCTTAGTATAAACATCTTCTATGCTCATACTAACTGGTTTTTGGAAGTGCAATCGTTGTTAATTTGACCACAGAGATCAGGTTCTGTTCTTCATCTCTAATTTTAATATCCCAAAGTTGTGTTGTTTTACCCTTATGAACAATTTCAGCTTTAGCAAAAACATAGCCTTCTCGAATACTCTTTACATGATTTGCTGAAATTTCTATTCCTCGAATATAAAAATCCTTAGCATCAAGAAACATAAAAGAAGCTGCACTACCAACACTTTCTGCTAATGCAACCATAGCACCACCGTGCAATACACCATCGGGCTGATGTACTTTTGGGGTTACTGGCATTTTGGCGACCAGATAATCATTTCCCACTTCACAAAAAGAGATTTCCAAGGTCTCCATAAGCGTATTTTCGCACATCTTGGCACATTGCTCAAGTATTTCTTCTTGGGTTAAATTCATCTAAATTTTAAATTTTAGTAAAAATAAACAATGCCAATCAAATAATATAACTATATTTGATCATTATTTTAACGAACGTTCAGTAAAATGCCAAAGATCAAGACATCCAAAGAAGAAGTACTACGTAAAGTAATTCCTATCTTAAGAACTCGTGGAGTACAAAATAGCAGTATGAGCGAATTGGCCAAGGTTTGTGGCATACAAAAATCACATTTTTATTACTATTTCAATAATAAAGAAGAATTAATCAAGGAGGTGCTTTCAAGTGTTTATAGTTACTTTAAATACAACCTGTTTAAAATCATTGATAGTACCTCCTTAACTCTTCCTGAGAAAGTTGAAAAAATGAGACAACTCATGGATAAGATATTCCGAGTATCCGATGGCGGTTGTATTATGGCAAATACAGCTTTAGAAACTATTCATCTTAACCCAACATACGGAAAAGAGATACAATCCTTTTTTACCGATTTTATAACTGGTTTACAGGGGTTATTAGAGCCTAATTACTCACCGGAAGAGTCATTAATCCTAGCAGAACAAATGGTACAAGATATCGAAGGTGGTATTTTATTAGCGCAAGTATATAACGACCAAAAATATATAAACAACGCTGTTTCCAGAATGGAAAAATTAATATTGACAAATGAGAGCATACTATAAATTAGTAAAAAAACCATTTTTTGGAAGGTTCATGATAACATGGCAAAATCCTCTACCGAAGAATGAACGGGCAGAATGGACTTCTATTTCTTTCAAAAGTGCATCCAAAGCTACACTCACCGGAATATATGCGACATCCAAGACCAAAAACACTAAAGCAACAATTGTCCTGGGGCATCCTATGGGAAAAGAAGCAAAGGGATACTACTTAAAAAATGGATATACTGATATCTTAAGAGATAATGGCTATAATGTGTTGATCTTTGACATTAATGGGTTCGGTGAAAGTGAAGTAGGGAACTTTTTCTATCATGAAGACATTATCGCCGCAGGAAAAGTTGCTAAAGAAATATTTCCGGATTTACCTATAGGGTATTTAGGAATCTCACTAGGAGGGCAATGGGCAACAATTGCTTTTGCCGAAGATCATAATTATGAGTTTGCCATTATAGAGAGTGCCGCTAACACTTTGGATGAATTTTGGGTACAGTTTCCGCTGGCGAACGTTGTTCTAAAAACAATGAATTTTATAAACCCAAAACTCAGAAAAAAAATAAGAATGATTGACCGAATTAAAGATGCTCATAGCCTCAAAAAGGTCCTTTTTATTTATGTTGATAATGACGAATTAATAAAAGATGACGCCGGCGAACTTTTTAGCAAAGCCATTCCTATACATTCAGAAGTACTCACTTTTTCTAATGCAAAACATGCCCAAATTCCCAAATCAACATCAAGAGATCAATATTTTAACACTATAGTCTCTTTTTTTGACATTCAAACAAAAGCATCTCAAAATTAAAAAAGCATCACATGGAGTCATATACTATTCACTCTTTTGACGAATATCCAATTTCGGTTCATGAATTCATTCCATCATCTCCTAACAAAAAAACTATAGTTTTTGCTCCTGCAGTAGCAGTGCCTCAAAAATTCTATTTCAGCATGGCAGAACATTTGGCAAATATGGGGTGTAATGTTTTTACTTTTGACTATCGAGGTATCGGTACCTCTATGTCTCAAAGTATTCAATCGCTAAAAAATCATGGTTATTTTTCGTGGGCATCAGATTTTAAGGCAGTTTCTAAATATGCAAAAGAAGAATTTCCCAGCAATATACAATATGCAATTGGTCATAGCTATGGTGGAAACAGTTTAGGTTTCAGTGATGCATATCAATATTATGATAAGTATCTCACAATTGCTTCTCAATATGGTTTTTATAAGCACTTTAAACTAAGAATGCAGCTATTAATTCTTATAAACTTCGGAGTATTTGTACCGCTAACTACCTCCTTTATGGGATATTATCCATCAGGGTGGTTTGGTTTAGGCAAACCATTAACTACTAGAGTTGCTAAAGATTGGGCAAAATTTCTGCTCCACCCGGATTCTATGCTATATTTTACAAAAGGCAACAATAAAACGTACTATGAAAACATTAAAGACCCTATGTTATTGGTAAGTATTGAAGATGATCTCTTTGCACCCAAAAAGTCGGTAGATATTCTTGGCAATCGCGTATACAGCAATGCTGAAGTAACCAGAAAGCACTTAAAGCCTAAAGATTATAATCTAAAGAAAATTGGTCATTTTGATTTTTTTAGAAAGAAAAATCGGGATATCTTGTGGCCAATTGTTTCTGAATGGTTTGAACTGAACTAAAGTAAGTTTTCAAATACATTCATTGGTTTTTATTACTGACGCTATGAATACTGAAGAAAAAGAAATCTCTTATCAAGTTACCAACACCTATTCTACTTTAAACACTTTAACCAAAAAGACCAAAAATATTTGGTTAGTTTTTCATGGAATCGGGTATTTAAGCAGGTACTTCATTAGATTATTTGACAGTTTAAACAAAGAGGATAATTATTTTATTGCTCCGCAAGCACCTTCAAAATATTACAAAGGAAACGACTATAGAAAAGTTGGATCCAGTTGGTTAACCAAAGAAAACACCGAAGCCGAAACTAAAAATGTATTAAGATACATTGATGCTATTGTTGCAAAAGAGACAATCCCTAAAGATTTGAATTTCGTCATTTTAGGGTATTCTCAAGGAGTAAGTATTGCAACTCGATGGATTGCAAGCCGAAAAATTAATTGTGATGCTTTGATAATGATATCCGGTGGTTTTCCTAAAGAATTACATAAAGAAGACTTTGATTTCTTACCCAAAAACACAAAAATCATGCACATTGTAGGTGAAAAGGATCCTTTTTTTGAAATTGAAAAGGTGCAAGCCGAAAAGGAACGGGTACGAGAAATATTACCTCAAATTGAATTTAGAACGCATCCTGGAGGCCATGAATTAGATCCAAAGACTTTGATTCATATTATTTAAGTCTTGCTAAAGCAGCCCTACTGTGAACCGTGTCATAAATAATTGTGAGTTTTTTAATCTTATTTTCAAGATTAAGTTCGATAATATCTACTACCTTGAAAGTAACTTCTTTTCCATTTTTTAACTGCCAGTAATAATCAAAAAGCAAAGACATTCGATTGGAATCTTTTTCAAAAAACAAACCATCATATATTAATCTGGAAGTATTTGTGTCCCCGGCCAAAGTTTCATAAAATTTTTTAGCGGGCAATGTTCCGTACAAAGGAGAAACTACAATTCCCTCGTCAGCAAACAGATTTGTTACTTGCCCCATTTCACCTTTTTCCAGATAAAATAAATAATTTTGGGCTACTTCCTCTTTGGTCATTTTACAAATAACGTTCTTTAACAACTTCGAGGTGGTGTTTTTGGTGGCCAGCTAATATAAAACCAACGGCTCTAGTGCTCATAGGGCTACCACTCGCCTTTCCTACCCTAAGCAACATCTCATCAGTAAAACTTTTAAAAAGTGTAATTGAGGCATTACGAACAGCTTCGAAATCGGCTAATAATTCTTCTTTACTATAATTATTTGCATTCGAATTTGGCACGTACTCATCTTGTTCGAACCCCATAAGAGGTGTTTCGTCATTTCTTGCGAACCGCAATGCGCGATACGCAAATACTCGTTCGGCATCTATTAAATGTTGTAGTACTTCTGCAATCGTCCATTTTCCAATACCATAAGCATAGGTAAGTTTTTCATCGGGAATCGAGTATACAAAATCTGTGAACTCCTTTTTACCGTCCCCTAATCCCAACACAATATTCGGATTTTTTGCCTTAGAGATATAGGCCCCGTAATAGGGATGAAATTCTCCTTCATTTAATTGAGTAAGCATAACACTAATATTTAAAAAATGAGGTAGAAATTTAGCAATTCCCACCTCATTAATTAACACTCTTAACAGGACTTTATAAATTAAGCCGAATTACGACTAGCATTGATGTTTCCGAATAATGATCGGGTCACCATTTTCTCATAAATATCTAAGTATTCGGTATTCTTACTTTTAGAACGTTGAATTTCCTGAATTTTCTTCAATGCATATTGCTGAATAGTAAGCAATGGCAAAACAATATTTTCTCTAATATCAATCGAAGCTTTTCCTGCTGGTTCATTTTGCATTAATTCGGTATAACCAGTTAATTTAAAAAGCAGGCTTTTGGTTAATACAAATTCATCATGAATAATATCCCAAAATGCTCCGTATTCCTCATCCTCTTTCATATAAGCGGTTAATTCAAAAAATGATTTGGTAAGACTCATCATACTATTAGCTACCAAAGTTCTAAAGAATGCAGAACCTTTATATAACAGAATAACTTTATCAAACTCTCCACGGTCTTCAAAAGATTTTAACGCGGTTCCCACACCATAAAAACCTGGTACATTTTGTTTTAACTGACTCCAGCTACCAACAAAAGGTATTGCTCGTAAATCGCCAAAATCTAGTGTAGCACTTTTACTTCTTTTTGAAGGACGGCTACCAATATTTGCTTTTCCGTAGTATTTCAGCGTACTCATATTTTCTAAATACGGAAGAAATTTAGGATGACTCTTAAAATCAACATAGGTTTTATAGCTTACATCGGCCAGTTCCTGCATTGTCTGTTTATTTTCTGGTGAAAACAAATTAGCTTCATTGCTTGTTAATTGATTCTCGACTCCAGCTCCCAAAAGTTGTTCAAGGTTATATTGACAAGAATCAAGGGTTCCAAAATTTGAGCTGATAGTTTGCCCTTGCACAGTAAGTTGAATTTCCTCATTTCCAACGGTTGGCCCCAAAGAAGCGTAGAATTGATTTGTATTTCCTCCTCCTCTTGCCGGTGGTCCTCCACGGCCATCAAAGAACACGACTTTTACATCGTACTTCCTAGAAATTTCTGTCAGTGCCTCTTTCGCTTTAAATATCCCCCAGTTTGCCATCAAATATCCACCATCCTTAGTACCATCAGAGAATCCAAGCATAATCGTTTGCTTCATTCCCCTGCGTTTTAAATGCTCCATATACACCGGGTTACTATAAAGAGATTCCATCACCTGATGAGAAACTTGTAAATCCGGTACTGTTTCGAACAATGGAATCACATCCACCGTAGGAAGCTCCCAGTCACAAAGCCTAATCATGGCAAAAGTTTCCATGACATTGAGTTCATTCCCATTATTACTAATGATATATCTATTGGCCGCTCGTTCACCATTATTTTCCTGAATGGTTTTTATAGCATAGATTGATTCTAAAGTTGAACGTGTGATATCCTCTTCAAAAACTGAAGGATCAAGTTTTCCAGAAACCTTAGAAAGTACATCTATTTGCTCAGTATCAGAAAGTTTTTGATAATCATTCGGAAAAATCCCTAAGCCTAACTCATTAGTTTTTTCAACAATATCAGTCAATACCTTATGGTGTATTCTAGAATCCTGGCGAATATCAAGTGTTGCAAAATGGAATCCAAAAATCTTTACTTTATTGATCAGGTCTTGCAACTCCTCAAGAAACAAAGATTGATGTTCTGCTATTAACTCTTCTCTAATCTCCAACAGACCTTTCATTAAGTTTTCTATAGATAAAGGCTCTGCAGTTTTCGCATAATAAAAGTTGTCATACAGTGCAGTTTCTAATACGCCTATTTTATCTTGAAGATTCCCGAAAGTAATTCTTCTTTTTAGATCCCGAATATCCCGGTAATAGTTAATCAATATTGTTTTACGCAATCTTTTTGCCACTTTCAAAGTAGTTTCGGTTGTCACAAATGGATTTCCATCGCGATCTCCTCCAGGCCAGAAACCTAAATTGATAAGGTCATTGTCCAGATCTTCTCCTTCAAAAATATTTTGTTGAACGTAATTATAAATCTTGCTTGCCGACTGGTAAAATACATTCTCTAAGTACCATATCAGGCTTACTGCCTCATCAAAGGGAGTTGGTTTTTCTTTTTTGAAAAAAGCTGTTTTACCAAGCTGTGCTAATAACTTTTTAATCTCGGGTAAATTGTTACCGCGTATTGCATCATCCAGGTCATGAATAATTCCCAACACCGTACCAGGATAAAACTGGGTGGGGTGTGCTGTTAAGGTAGGTCTAATCTTAAAACGTCTTAAATATTCTTTGAGTTCTTCGAGCTGGCCTTTTGCCTGCGCTTCTTCTTTTATACTACGTAAGGTACCTCGTCCATCCATATTATTAACAACAGGAAAGGCGGCATCCTCGATTGCATCAAACAGCACTACTTGTCTTTCGATATATTGAATAAACCTGAATAAAAGGTCATGACGTTGTTTTTGTGATGGATTATCTTGATATAAAGTAAAGAAACTCTCTACGATCTCTGTTGGATTTTTATGTTGATCATATCCTTTTTCGCATATCTCTTTGAACAGCGGCAATAAAACCCCTGTATTTGTTACCGTATCAAAAGGTAAGGTAAACAGTATACTATTATATATCTGATATTTTGCAAGAACGTTCTCATTAAAACGTTCGATTTTTGGTTTTCTAGCCATTTGTGTGGTGGTAATTTATGGTTTGTGGTTAATTTATACTGAATTACAGGTATCTTTTACATAAAAAACCCTTTAAGAATTATTTCCTAAAGGGTGCGTCATATGTCTTATGGAATACCCTTTACAATTCCTGAAAAATTGAATGCATCAAACGTTTCTTATCGTTGATACTCTCTTCTAAGGAAATCATGGTCTCGGTGCGGTATACCCCATCGATATCATCTAATTGGAAAATGATTTCTTTTGCATGATTTGTATCCTTTGCTCTTACCTTACAGAAAATATTAAATTTCCCTGTAGTGATATGTGCTACAGTTACAAATGGTATTTCATTAATTCTTTGCAAAACAAATTTGGTTTGCGAAGTATTTTGAAGATAAATACCCACATAAGCAATAAATGAGTATCCTAATTTCTTATAATCCAATGTTAGTGAAGAACCTTCAATAATCCCGGCCTCTTCCATTTTTTTTACACGCACATGTACAGTACCAGCAGAAATCAATAGTTTTTTTGCAATATCCGTAAAAGGTGTACGAGTATTTTCAATCAGCATATCTAAAATCTGGTGATCAACTTCGTCTAATTTAAACTTTGCCATAGTAATTCGTATTATTTTTTCCCGATTATTTACATTGTAAAAATAACAGAAAAATACAGTTTCTACACGTTTTATTTTACCTTTTTGCCAATTCTATTGAGAATAATTCAGAATCAAGGTAGAAATTTAACAACTTGACCTCTGGAACTATCTCTACTGTATCGTTTTCGTTGCGTATCACCCTATTTTTGCCGATAATTTCCTTATGACCATAAAATTTTCGTAAATCTTCAATTTTAACAATTTTAGGTACGAATCTCACATTATTTTCACGCAATTCTTCAGTATATTGTATAGCAATATCGACATTTTTTCCATCTAAAATAACATCTCTAATAATAATATCATAGAAGCATTTTGCATTCTCAGGAATCAAAAAATAACCCTTGTAATCTTTTCCTGTGACTTCTTTACTGGCTATATAATTAATTGATGTAACCAATGAATAAAACATATATTCTCTAGTAATCTCACGATTATAATCATCGGGATAATGACCGGCTTCAAATAAAATTGTAGGAATGCCATTGTATGCTAAAGTATCTCCAATACAATTAATATTAAAACCATCATCATAACGTCCTACTTGCCCAGGAATAAATTGTTGAAGCACACCATTCATTTTGGCAATGATTTCCATTGCCTCTTTACGGCTTTTGGTAACGGTTCGTCCTTCATCACCTGCAGGAGACAAAAAAGACACAGTAGCAGGTTTATTTGTTTCTCCAGCACTAAAAATGGTGCGTTGCCCATGAAGATTAAATGCATAATCAGGGATTATCTCTTTAATTAGATAATTAAGTACCCTACTTTCCTTTTGCGTTAGATCCTGAGCATCCCGATTAAGATCAACTTTGTTATAGTTAAGTCTGATATAGGCTTTAGCTCCATCTGGGTTAAGTATGGGTACTATAAATAAAGTACATTCTTTGAGAATTTCATTTGCCATATCATTTTCAGCGTCGGTAAGCAAATTTAAAAGATCAAAAATGGCTTTTGTAGTAGTACTTTCATTGCCGTGCATCTGTGACCAAAATAAAAGCTTCTTTGTACCGGTACCAATTTTCACAAGATGAATAGGAACTTTATTTTCTGAAATCCCAATTTGATCTATCTGAGTTTTTTTTGACAATACATCAAGTAGAGGAGCAATATGATCCTGGTGAATATAGCGTGCAAGTAAAGAAGATTCTTTATAGGTAACAAACCAATTTTTTAACGTATCAATGTTCATAGATTAGCAAGATAAAGTTACGAAATTAACATAGTTTATTGAGGAATCATAGTAAATGTAAGTATTAGTTACAAATGTAAACTAGAGAACGATTTACAATTGTAAATTATTCAGTGTTACAAATGTAAACATATTAAAAGCAACGTGTTGTTTACCAATGTAAACAGATAGTTCTCAAATGCATTTAACTTATTAACAATTTATTTGATTAACTTTTTGATTCAATATAAAGTTATAAATATCAGGTAATTAAGTATTGTAATCTTAATTAAAAGTTTAATATCTAAAGTGCCATGTTTACAATTGTAAACCTTGTTTTTACTTAGAATTGTTTACCTTTGTAACCGTTTTGTACTCTTAAAATCGTTTACAATGGTAAACAGTAAAGATTTCGGAAAAAGAATCCAAAAAATCATGGATCATTATGCTGTATCTGCTTCATCCTTTGCAGATTACATGGGTGTGGGTCGCTCTTCTATTTCACATATTCTTAGTGGTAGAAATAAACCAAGTCTTGACTTTGTGATGAAGATTGTAGATGCATACAATGAAGTAGATTTACATTGGTTGTTATATGGTAAGGGTGCATTTCCTAACTCTGAATCTGATACTATTGAAGAAGAAAAAAGCGCCCAAGAAAACCTTATCACCAAAAACCAGTCTCCTTCTTCTGTTTTACCTTCAGAACAAGATTTATTCTCACAATCGTTAACTACAGAAAAAGAAACAATTCAACCTCATGCTACTGCTACCGAAAAAAATTCTCAGATGCCTTCGGGAGCGCATGAAATAGATCGGATCGTTGTTTTTTATTCGGACGGTACATTTAATTCTTATCAAATGAAAAAATCTTAACAACTTTTTTGCAAGTCATTATAAACTTTCTCGAAATAGATTTACTTTCGTTTTTTAGTTAGCCTTTACTATGAGACAAATTGTTTTTTCGCTGTTAACTGTTATTGTTTTTTCTGGTTGTTATAAGCAGGAACGTAATTGTATTAATTTCCATACAGGTACTTTTGAATTTGAAACTTTTCTAAATGGTGAATTAGTAAAAACGACTTTCGTACGTAATGACTCCATAGAGATTGATTATTTTCAGGGAAAAAGTGACACTTCTAGTGTTCGTTGGATTAATGAATGTGAATATATAGTTCAAAAGTTACATCCAACAAACATGGCCGAAGAAAAAGCTATTCATATGAAAATCTTAACTACCAACAAAGACACTTATACTTTTGAATATGCGTTGGTAGGTGCATCGAATAAACAACGTGGAACCGCAAAAAAAATAAAATAATGTTTGAAATATTTGCATCAGCTGATGCCTGGGTGGCATTGCTAACTCTTACTTTTTTGGAAATTGTTCTAGGAATCGACAATATTATATTTATCTCCTTAGCATCAAGCAAATTACCCGAAAGGCAACAGAAAAAAGCTACCAATATAGGATTAATACTGGCAATGGTAATGCGTATTGTTCTTTTATTTGGTATCTCTCTTCTTGTAGCTATGGAAGCCCCTTTCTGGCACATCAACCTGCCTTGGATAGAAGCAGGGATTAGCGGACAAGCATTGATATTATTTGGAGGAGGATTGTTTTTATTGTACAAAAGTGTTCATGAGATTCATGAAAAGGTAGATGAAAAAGGTGAGGAAGAAAAAGAAATTCAAGCCAAAAGTTCTTCTTCTCTATCCAACGCTATTGTACAAATCACCCTAATCAATGTTGTCTTTTCTTTCGATTCGATCCTTACAGCAGTGGGTATGACCAATGGATTAAGTGATGACCCTAATGACGCTTTAATAATTATGATTATTGCCGTGGTTATATCCGTGCTAATCATGATGATATTTGCGACTCCGGTAGGTAAATTTGTAAATAAACATCCTTCTGTGCAGATTCTCGGACTTTCATTTTTGATCCTTATCGGGTTTATGCTAATTGCAGAAGCTGCACATCTTGCTCATTTGCAAATATTTGATAGTGAAGTTGGTACGATACCCAAAGGATACCTTTACTTTACTATAGCATTTTCATTATTTATTGAGTTTTTAAATTTTAAACTCAGAAAAAAACATAAAAGTATTAAGCAAAATGTCTAATTATTATTGGTAGATAGCACCTACAGCTCCAATAATATGATTGACAAATTTATGCAATATTAAACGTTGAAGTGCTGCTTGTCGTTTGAGAAAAATTATCTGGATTGATAAGCATAATCAAGAACCTGATAGAGATACTATATCTCTTTTAAGTGGAAACAAAAATTTCACTATAATTCAATCTAAAAATAACCTGTTTAAGTACCTTTAGATACGACACAATAAATTATTAAAACCGAGTCTAGCCATTGAAAAAATATGTAGCCTTTATCATACTACTTTTGTTGTCGGTTGTTATATATTCTCAGCAACCCTATAAGCGAACCCTTTCTCTTATGGGCAGCCGTTTTGATATCACTGTGGTAGCAAAAGATTCTGTTCAAGCTAATCAATATATAGATTTGGCTGTATCCGAAATAACACGAATAGAAAGACTTATATCATCATGGGATCCAAGCTCTCAAACATCAGAAATTAATAGAAATGCAGGCATTAAACCTGTAAAAGTCGATCAAGAATTGTTTGATCTTATACATCGCTCTTTAGGTATTTCAAAACTAACTGATGGTGCCTTTGATATCAGTTATGCCTCTATGGATACAATATGGAGGTTTGATGGAAGTATGGAAAAAATACCCTCAAGCGAAAAAATAAAAGCATCTGTCTCCAAAGTAGGGTATCAAAACATCATTTTAAATAAAGATAGCCTAACTATATTCTTAAAAATTCCTGGAATGAAAATTGGATTTGGTGCCATTGGAAAAGGTTATGCCGCAGACAAAGCCAAAGCTTTGTTATTAAAAAACAAAGCTTTGGCTGGTATTATTAATGCTTCTGGAGATATGACGACCTGGGGAAAACAACCCAATGGTGAAGACTGGAAAGTAGCTATTACCAATCCTTTAGACAAAGCCAAAGCTTTTGGGTTATTGCCTATCCACAACGGTGCGGTAGTTACCTCTGGAAATTATGAAAAATACGTCTCTTTTGAAGGGAAACGATACGCCCATATCATTGATCCCAGAACAGGATATCCTTCTACCGGAATTATAAGTGCTACCGTTTTTGCTCCAAAAGCAGAAATTGCTGATGCACTAGCTACTTCGATATTTGTGATGGGCCAAGAGGTTGGGTTAAGTAGAATCAATCAATTGCCAAAAATTGAATGCATCATTATTGATGACCAAGGCAATATCCATACTTCTGACCAGATAAAAATTGAAAAAATGTAGAAGAACCCTTAAGTTCTGATGTATTTTTAAGCAATTTTTTTATTTTTTAACCGAAATTCGCCGAAGAAAATAACAAGTAGTATAAAATGAGCATAGAAAAACAGTTGCTAACGCGAAGCGGGTCTTCATGTGAGTTATCGGGTGAGACAGAAAATCTAAAAGTATATGAGGTTCCTAAATCGCCAGGAACAGGAGTAGATAGCCACATTCTCGTTTCACAAACGTGCTTAGAACAAATTGAGGATCCGGATACGATGGACCCCAATCACTGGCGTTGCCTTAATGATAGTATGTGGAGCGAAGTTCCTGCTGTACAGGTAATGGCATGGAGAATTCTAAACCGTTTACGATCAGAAGGATGGCCGCAAGATTTACTCGATATGCTGTATCTGGATGAAGAAACTATGGCTTGGGCAGCGGCCACAGGAGAAGGGAACGATGATGAAAATCTCATTAAACATATAGATTCAAATGGAGCAACTTTAGAAGCAGGAGATAATGTAGTGTTGATTAAGGATCTAAATGTAAAAGGAGCTAATTTTACAGCAAAAAGAGGTGCCGCTGTGAGAAATATCTCGTTGGTTCATGATAATCCTGAACATATTGAAGGCAAGGTGAACGGACAACACATCGTAATTCTTACCAAATTTGTAAAGAAGTCTTAATCTTCTGTCACAGCAAACCCTTCAACAGGCCACAGGACTAGCAGGAATCGAAATGTATTCAAAACCCTATATACTCTATTTCTAGACTACGCTCTAAAATGGTTTGTGTAAGATTACTTTTCAAAACCTATTCAATATGTCTTAAGTTATTTATCAAAATAAACTGGCCTGCTCTCCGTCTTCAGTATTTTTATCATCTTCAGAAGGTTTTGGAAGGATTTCTTTTGCTTCATTGGCAGGTGCTACAGAAATATTCTCCTCTTCTACTACCTCTATTTCCTCTGCAGGAAGCGGTTCTGGTTCTTCATAAGGTAACGACTCTAATAAATTGATTTGTTTTACTTTATGCGTAGTTAATTGATTACCTAATGCTTTGATTCCTTTGATCGAAATAAACTCTTCCATGTTGATTTCTTCATTAGGACGTTGGTCTTTACCGCGAAGTTTATTAAATACAATCTCTGCAATAGGTCTATACTCTGTAGAAATTACTTCTAAAAAGGATTTTGGGTGTTCAGAAATAAACAACTCCTCCCTTTCAGGATTATCGATCAGAAATCGTTTTACATAGTATTTTTCTTTTTCTCCATCCCAATAGATCACAGAAATTGGTTTTTTGGGTTTCCATTTTTCTAACACCACCATATCAGCATTAAAATGCAATGTCATTTCAGGAACTATCGTTTTTGCGATTCCTCTTTGATCAATAACAAGTAAACGATCTTCTCCTCTAAAATCGCCCAAGAGCTCTCCTCTACCATCTACATTAAGGCGTTGTACAGTGTCATCAAACCATATTTTACGGGGTTTTAGGGTTGAAACCCCTTGCTCTTTTAGCTCTACACGTTTGATATTATATTTGGTGACAATATTTCCTTTTACTCCTCTCCCTTTGATTAATAAATCCGAGAAATCTAAATCAAATTTCAGTTTTTTAATACTTCCAGCCTGACGTAAGAAAATAGTAATTACTTCAGCTTCTCCATTTGGATTTGCAGAAAAGTATGTGATTTTAGATCCTTTTTTTCCTTGAGCAAGATCGTATTCTTTATCCCGGGTAACACCGGTAACTGCAAATCTCTTCACATATGAAGCTCCACCTTTACCATCCTGATAGATCATATTATAAATCGTGCGTTTATCCTTTTTCTTAAAGACCGCTACGTGAATAATATTTTTACCTATAAACGTTTTAGAATCCACCTTGGTAATCATCAATTTACCATCTGCCGTAAAGCAAATAATATCATCGATATCAGAACAATCAGTCACATACTCGTCTCGACGAAGTGAAGTACCTACAAATCCTTCTTCGCGATTTACATACAACTTTGTATTACGTATTACTACCTTGGTAGCTTCAATATCATCAAACACTTTAATCTCGGTCTTACGCTCTTTTCCTTTGCCATAGGTAGTTTTCAATCTCTTGAAATAATCAATAGCAAATTCGATAAGGTGTTCCAGGTTATGCCTTACCTGTGCAATATCTTCTTCAAGCGCTTCAATTTTTTGTTGTGCTTTGTCAATATCAAATTTGGAAATTCGTTTAATACGTATTTCGGTCAGTCTCACGATATCTTCTTCGGTGACAGCACGTTTCAAATGCTTGACATGAGGTTTTAACCCTTTATCAATGGCTTCAATCACTCCCTCCCAGGTTTCTACTTCTTCGATATCACGATAGATACGATTTTCGATAAATATACGTTCAAGCGAAGCAAAATGCCATTGTTCCTGAAGTTCTTCCAGTTGAATTTCGAGTTCTCTCTTCAATAATTCTACGGTATTATCGGTAGAACGACGAAGCATTTCAGAAACACCTATAAAATTTGGCTTGTTATCTTCGATAACACAACCCAGTGGCGAAATAGAAACTTCGCAATTGGTAAATGCATATAAGGCATCAATAGTTTTATCTGGCGAAATGCCCGACGGAAGATGTACTAATATCTCTACTTCTGCTGCTGTATTATCTTCAATTTTCTTGATTTTAATCTTCCCTTTATCATTGGCTTTAAGAACAGAATCAATCAAAGTTGTTGTTGTGGTCGAAAACGGAATCTCTGTAACTACCAGCGTATTTTTGTCTAGCTGCGAGATCTTCGCACGTACTCGTACTTTTCCGCCTCGGTTACCATCATTATAATTGGTAAAATCTGCAATTCCCGAAGTCGGAAAATCGGGTAATATAGTAAATCGTTTTCCTTGTAAATGCTTGATAGAAGCGTCGATTAGCTCGATAAAGTTATGCGGAAGGATTTTGGTGCTCAATCCTACGGCAATCCCCTCGGCTCCCTGTGCCAATAGTAATGGAAACTTTACCGGAAGATTGATCGGTTCCTTTTTACGTCCATCATACGATAATTGCCAATCGGTAACCTTTGGATTGTATACTACATCCAATGCAAATTTAGACAAACGTGCTTCGATATAACGTGAAGCTGCGGCTCTATCACCAGTAAGGATATTCCCCCAGTTTCCTTGCATATCGATTAGCAATTCTCTCTGTCCTACTTGCACCATGGCATCGGCAATACTGGCATCTCCATGTGGGTGATATTGCATCGTATGTCCTACAATATTGGCTACTTTGTTATATCGACCGTCATCAAGATCCTTCATAGAGTGAAGAATACGGCGTTGTACGGGTTTTAAACCATCTTCAATAGCAGGCACAGCACGTTCTAGGATTACGTAGGATGCATAATCCAGAAACCAGTCTTTGTACATTCCCGTAACTTTGGTGATCACTTCTTGTGGGTTGTGATCTTCGGGGGTTGATTCGTAATGTAATTCTTCGTTTTCGTTTTCCAAATCCATATATAATTGATGGGGCTTATTTTATAAGTTTCAAAGTTACAGAGTTCCAAAGTATCAAAGCTTGTAGGTTCGATTTTAGTAATCGTAACTCGTAATTCATAAATCGTAATTCCTTATATTTCTTCCTCTACAGTGTCCAATTCGACTTTCAGGTTATCGATAATAAACTCTTGTCGTTGCGGTGTGTTTTTTCCCATGTAGAACGACAATAGTTCTTCGATGGACTTTTCTTTATCCAGCATTACCGGATCCAATCGTATATCATCACCAATAAAGTGTACAAATTCATCTGGTGAAATCTCACCTAATCCCTTAAATCGTGTGATCTCTGGCTTACCAGATAATTTTGCAATGGCGTCTCTTCGCTCCTGTTCAGAATAGCAATAAATTGTTTCTTTCTTATTTCTTACCCTAAATAATGGTGTTTGTAGGATATACAAATGTCCTTCTTTGATCACTTCAGGAAAAAATTGTAAAAAGAAAGTGATCAACAGTAATCTAATGTGCATCCCATCGACATCGGCATCGGTTGCGATCACAATATTGTTATAGCGCAAATCTTCAAGAGACTCTTCTATATTTAATGCCGCCTGCAAAAGATTGAATTCTTCATTCTCATATACAATCTTTTTGCTCATATTGTAGCTATTCAACGGTTTTCCGCGCAAGCTAAATACCGCCTGTGTATTTACATCACGAGATTTGGTAATCGATCCACTTGCCGAATCCCCCTCGGTAATAAACAGTGTGCTCTCAAGGTTGCGATCTTTTTTACTATCGGTAAGGTGAACTCTACAATCTCTTAATTTTTTATTATGCAAACTTGCTTTCTTAGCGCGCTCTTTAGCAAGTTTTCGAATTCCTGATAAGTCCTTACGCTCGCGTTCTGCTTGTAATATTTTACGTTGTAAACTTTCTGCCGTGTTTGGATTTTTATGAAAGAAATTATCAAGCTTATTCTTTACAAAATCATTAATGTACGTTCTTACGGTTGGTAAATCCCCACCCATATCTGTCGAGCCAAGTTTTGTTTTGGTTTGACTCTCAAAAACAGGTTCCATTACTTTGATACTTATTGCAGAAACAATCGACTTACGAATATCACTGGCTTCATAGTTTTTACCATAATACTCACGTATTGTCTTTACTATAGCTTCGCGAAAAGCAGCCTGGTGTGTTCCTCCCTGAGTAGTATGCTGTCCATTTACAAATGAATGATACTCCTCGCTGTATTGAGTTTTACTATGAGTAATTGCAACTTCAATATCATCACCTTTGAGATGAATAATATCATATAGCCTATCTTCTTGATTGATATTATCAGAAAGTAAATCCCTTAACCCGTTTTCAGAAAAATATTTTTCTCCATTAAAAATGATTGTTAATCCCGGATTAAGATACACATAGTTCTTTAGCATTTTGGCTACATATTCTGCACGATATTTGAAATGCTTGAAGATCGTTTCATCAGGAATAAAAGATACTTTGGTACCACGACGACGAGAAGTTTCCTCTAGTGATTCCTGATTCGTTAAATTTCCTTTTTCGAATTCTGCAGAAGCTGATTTACCATCTCTGGTGGATTCTACTTTAAAAAATGTAGATAATGCATTTACGGCTTTGGTACCTACACCGTTTAGTCCTACCGATTTTTTAAAAGCACGTGAATCATATTTACCTCCAGTATTCATTTTGGACACTACATCTACTACTTTTCCTAAAGGAATCCCACGACCATAATCTCTAACATTTACTTTATCACCCTGAATAGAAATTTCGATCGTTTTACCGGCTCCCATCACATACTCGTCGATCGAGTTGTCGAGTACCTCTTTTAGGAGTATATAAATTCCGTCATCTGCCGATGATCCATCGCCTAACTTACCTATATACATCCCCGGTCGCATGCGGATATGTTCCTTCCAATCAAGGGATCGTATATTATCTTCGGTATATTTGGTTTCCTTGCTCATAAATTTTTGGGTAGAATGCCTGCTAATATAAGGTATCACTTACAGAATAAAAACAGGCTTCCTACAAAGTAATTAACAAATCCATAACGAATTTTGTTGATTATTTGGTATACAGCTAATTGATAAATTAATACCGTGTCATTTTATGATCCAATCAGAATTAAAATACATGCGATGCTATATCGGTTGTGCTTCCTTAATTCGATTAGAATTAAGGCAAAAGATTTATTGATCTCAGATTTGGGTTCAAAACCCTGCAATTTTATTGCAGCACTTTAGTACTGCGAAAAAATCTGTTTTTCAATACTG
>CANMLL010000010.1 GCA_947498775.1 uncultured Aquimarina sp. | reverse complement strand
CCCCCAGACCCCCCTCTTTCAACATCATTAACATCTTATTTTTTAATTATTCTGTCCTATGAATAGGGGGAATTATAATAGTATTACAAACCATAAAGAATAAGTCTTATAATAAAATTATCGAACTCGCCAATGAGTATTTAAATAAAAATAAAAAAAGAATAAAATTTCTAGAAAAAGAAATTGAAAACAGAAGAGCTTCACTAGTTAATAGTTCAAAAGATGAACCAGTGAAAATGCTTAATTATTCGATCTTAGATACAGATAATTTGTCTATAAAAATGAACTTTAAAAGTTCTTCCGCAGAAAATAGAGATGCGAGATATCTATACCTTACTATCTTATATTCTCTTAAAAACAATAATACTTTGCAAACAATAGGGTATAGTGATAAAAAAACATCTGGAATAATCCATGCAAAAAGTAGTTCTTTTAGTGTAAGTCAATTATTATCCAAAGAAGTGATTGATATTATTTCTAAGTCGGGAGTTCCTAGTTACCCTATAACTGACTTATCAGCCTATGGTATTGGAGTTCAATATTATATATCCGAATTCAAAGAAGATTATGATGGAGCATATAAGCCCAGAAAAGAAGATGATTATGAATCCAAAAAATCTTTAGAAGAATTAAAGAAAGATTTAATGAAACTAAAGTTGCTAGTTGCTAATTTAGAAAATTAAATAAAGACAGCATACAACAAAGGATTTGGATAGACGGAAAATTGAATTAAAAAATAAATAAAAAACACTCTACCACAGTTGTAACTGTTGCAAAAGCCTCTAAAAAGAACGAGATTGATTAGAAAATCGATGATCTAAGCACTACTTTTTGTTAGCAATAGTATATTATCTTAGGCATGTAACTATGTTCTAAACGGCTTATTTGATGCCTCAGAAAGAATTTCAACGGTAAAATACATGAAAGTAACACCCCTGCTTGACTTTGTATAGTGTTTCTAGTAAATTTAAAGTACTTTTTTAGATTATAGGCAATAGCCGATAAATGCATACACTTGTTTGCTTGAGCCAATCCTATAGTATTGATCTTGCGGTAGAAGTTATCTTTCCCTCCACAATCACTAAGCCGGAAACTATTGAACAATTTCTCCTGATATATCTTCACTTCAAGATAACAAATCAATATCCCAGACATATTAAATCAATGTTAGCTTTTTGCTATCTTGTGCAAAAGACACAATGGTCATAATTAATGCGGGTTTTGGTGCTTACTCCAAAAAATGCAATCAAATCATATAACAATAAAAGATTACATTTATCTTTAGACTATAAAACACCTAATGACGTGCATCTTAATGCCGCTTAAATTTTAATATTAACTGTAGCCGTATTTTAAGACGTGACATACCAAAAAACTGTGAGATATTTAGCAATTATTCTGTTTTTGATTTTAATCAGTTGTAAAAACGACCAAAAAACTGAGGTAACAGTTGAAACAAAATCTGAAATAAAAACGGAAAATGGAATTGACAAATCCGTTTATGAAATGTGGAAACACTACACCAAATCAAATCCTGAATTCAAAAACGAAGAAATGCCAGAATCTGATTTTTTTCATAATAATAAAAAAGATGCTAATCAATTAGCGGAATTAACGCTGAATAGAAAAAAGAAAGCCTCTTCTGGATTGTATTTTTTGTACCAGAAATATAATGCCGATTTACCAAAAGTTGGAAAAAAACAAATAATAACGGATTTTGACGGAAAAGCACAAGCAATTATTGAAATTAAAGAAGTAGATACAGTCCCTTTCAATCAAATTTCCAAAGAATACGCTGAAATGGATCTTGGAACGAAAATCGAACCGCTGAAAAAATGGAAAAAAGCGCATTGGCAGTTTTTTGCGAATGTAATGAAAGAAAGCGGAGAGAAACCAACTGAAGAAATGCTAATAGTTTGCGAAAGATTTGAAACAATTTGGACAAAAAAGTATTAATAACAACAATTTGTCCTATTGCATAGATATCCTTCGGGATACAAAAGCATGATACAAGAAATATTACCTAACACTAAAAAAATAATCCAATAATAATTTGAATGATAAAATATTTTCTAATAATCCTACTATTATTCTTCTCTTGCAATACTAAGAAAAATGTAGAAGACAATTATATCAAAGATTTGGTTCAAGAAATACCTAATGATATTCCTCAAATTTTTGGAGCAGATATTGTATCCAAGAAAGGTAGATTTGAAATGGGAATTACAATTTCTCCAAATGGAAAAAGTATTGCTTTTGGAGTTGCTCATGATTCTAAACCTGAAGAGACATGTATCTACCTAATGAACTTCATAAATAAAAAATGGTCTTCTCCCGATAAAACAGTGCTCCCTAATAACACTAATACATTTTTCCCAATGTTCTCTCCTACCGGAGATGAATTTTATTTTGCCAAATCCAATGAAAAATATGAAACAGACTTATGGATTGCTAAATATCTTAATAATAAAATTATAGCGCCCAAGCCTTTAGATTCTATATTTAATTCAAAGTCGAGAGAGGCGGGACATGGTATAGCAAAAAGTGGTTCTTTTTATTTTACATCGAATCGAAACGACCAAAACCAATGCTGTGGAGATATTTATTATTCTAAACTTGAATCTGATGGTTATAAAACAATTCAAAAAATAGACGAATTAAGCTCTATTTTTGATGAAGAAAGTTTGTTCTTATCTCCTGATGAAAATTATATCATAATCCAAGCGTGGAAAAAAGAATTTAAGTCAAAGCACGATTTATATATAAGCTATCGGACCAAGGATAGTTCATGGACAATTCCCAAAAGATTGAACACTAAGATAAATAGTAAAGAATTTGAACAAAGACCATTTATATCATCAGATAATAAATTTTTGTTTTTTAGTAGAACGAGTATCATTAAAGAAAAAGGTAAAGATGTTTATGAATCTGATATCTATTGGGTAAATACTAAATCCATCTTTAAGCCTTATCCATATAATACTGAAATTAAATACACTATACAACAAAATGAACAAATTCAATTACAACTTCCAAATGATTTATTCAAAGATGTAGATGATCAAAATTTATCTTATAAAGCATATCTGGAAAATAATCTTGAATTACCTGAATGGATTAAATTTGATTCTAATAATCTATCTTTTTCAGGTACTTGGAAGTCAAAAGACCCGATAATGATTATAATAATTGCTACAGATACTTCAGGAAACAATACAAAATTTAAATTTCAACTTGGGCAAAAGGAGCAATTTTAAGTGGGTATTTTTACAACAGAATTGGTATAAAAAGCAAAAGATTGATTAAAATACATCTAAGCACTGCTTTTTGCGAACAATAGTTTAGTCTTAAATAGCCTATTTGATGCCTTAGCCGTGATTTTGAAGCTGAAATAAATGAATGTTGTATCTACAATTTAGAGAAAACACCGAGCTTTGCAATGCTCTTGTTTTTATAGAGATTTCAGAAATACATTAAACACCATCACCATAAACACAGTAATTACTTCAATGCTGCTTCTAGTTTTTCGGCTTTATCCTTGGCATACGTAAGGGTAGAATCCATTTGATAGCATTTTTTAAAATTATTTAACGCTTTAAGCGAATCTCCTTTTGCCAGCAAGGCATCACCATAACTGTCGTAGGTATTAGCCGAATTTGAATGTTCTTTTACATTAAGCTCAAATATCTTCAGGGCTTCCTCTAAATGATCATTGCCTAGTAATTGATAGCCTAACACATTTATGGCGTCTTCAGAAATATTGTAAGTGACCGTATCTAATTTCTTAGCATGATAATGGTCTATGCCACTTTCAATATTTTCTCCTATGATCTTTTGAGCCATTTCTTTGTGCAATGCTCGTTTTGGCAACTTCACAGGTTTATTGGTAAGAATATTAGTGGCTCCGTTAAGGATATCAAAGAAGTTCTCGTTGTTACTATTAGTGAGCAATACCAAACCACTTTTTGTCTCCAAATCGTTTAATAAGAAGGTTCTAAAACCCACCCATCCGCCAGAATGGAACACTTCTTTCTTTGAAGAATCCGAATTCAATTGCAAACCAAAGCCATATCCTGTTTCTTCTCCATTGTTTAATACCCCCGAGGTAAATGCTTCGTCTAAATACTCCTTGGAAATAATGGTATTATTGACCAAAGCCATGTTCCATTTAAACAGATCCTCTACTGTAGAATAGATACCACCATCGCCTCTCACATCATTGACCAGGTGATAATCATTAGCTATAAAATCGACCTGATTGAGTGCTGTGTTATATCCAAAAACCCGATTTGGCATAGTCGGATCTGGTGCTACCTGATACGAGTAAAGTACTGTATTATTCATACCTATAGGGTCAAAGATGTTTTCTTTAAGAAACTCCCTTAAATGTTGATCCGAGATCTTTTCTACAATCGAAGCCAGCACCAAATACCCTGTATTGCTATATTCGTACTTCTCGCCAGGTGCAAAGCGCAGTTTGGGATTACGCTCGTAAAACAGCTTCATAATCTTAGTATTGCCGATGGTTTCTGTTCCGGTGGTATCATTAGATTGCCAATGCTCATGCATCATACGCTCATAGTCCTCTAAGCCCGAAACGTGATGCAGCAAATGCCTAACCGAAATGTTATCGTATGGAAAGTCTGAAAGAATGCTATTCACTTTTTGATCATAATCTAGTTTTCCGGATTCTTTTAATTTCATAATAGACATCCCCGTAAACTGCTTGCTCACTGAAGCTAAACGAAATTGGGATCTTACATCCAAACTATCTAGGGGGTCGATGCTACGTAGCCCATTTGCGCTTTGATGCACAATTTGGCCATTCTTATAAACCAATAAATTACCTGTAGCGATCCCAAGAGTTTTAAACTCTTTTATCAAGTCGTCATAGGTTATCGTATTGTTGTCGTTAGATGTCTTACAAGAAAAAGAGCATACCGCAAATAGACACGCCCAGGCGAGTTGTTTAAGTGAGACCATTGTTTTTAATTAGGTAATTTATATCTCAAATGTACGTTTTATTAACGTATTATAGTATCACTACATTAGTAAACTTGTGATTAACAACAGTTGTCTTAGTACTATTAAATTCCCTGAAGAAAAATTTTGCCTAGCATGTATTAAAGAGCTTTAGGTATCTATCTAGAGGTCGAATGTATAAAATAGAAACAGGTAGACCTTCACCTACCTGTTTCCTTCGAAGAAATTAATTGTATTTTGTAGTACGATACTCTTCAATCTTCAATCGTGAGATATCCAAAATCAGATAATTTTCCTAAAAAACATATCCAATTTCTCCGATTCGGTTTCTACCACATTGCTATCGTAAAAACCAGTTTTTTAACTAAGTGGTATAGTACTAAATCCCATTTTACAACGGAATAAGTTCAACTTGCTATCTTGAAAGTCTTCCTGAGGACGAATTTCAAGATAGCAAGTTGAACTTAATTAATACAAAACAAAGAATCATTTTTTAACTACGCTAGCAAGATAGTATATTAATGATGCGAAAAATATGACAAATATCAGTTTTAGCCTTTTTGTATGTTAAAATTTCAAAACTAATTGATACTTCTTCTACATGTAAGGCTTCATTTCTTGCTTGCGTTTTTTGAGTTGTCTCTCCAGATCACTCAGGGTTTCCTTAAAAGCCAGCTCAAAATTCTTTTCATTAGAAGTTGCATATATTTTTGGTCCGGGGACACTTAACTCTACATCACAAATCTTTCCTTTTCCTTTTGGGTCGTTTTCTTTTTTAAAGAACACATCAGATTTGATTATCCAATCATATTTTTTGTAAAATTTATCTAGTTTTTCGTGTACATAGCTCTCCATCGTTTCACTCGTTGGCATTTGTACAAATTGAATATTAGTTTTCATATAATTACTTTTTTTTAAATTTTGATATTCATTTTAGTTATTAATATTTTCTGCTGTTTTCTTTCCAAAATCATTTGCCATTTCAAGGGCGATCTTTCTATTTGATCTTTTGGTTTCTAACTCGTCATTGGGTTTCATAAGCCAAAAAGATCTCGAATCGATTAATACCCCTTGCTTTTTTGTGATCAACCTCTCTAGCAAGCGTTGCGATCTTTTGGTAGCGCCACTACCCAGAGTAATGGCAACTACTTTTTTCCCCTCGAGGTCATTATTGTTATTGATATAATTACGTATTGCCTTATCTGGAGCCCAATTATAGGTATTGGCACAAAATACATACAGATCAAAAGATTGTTTGATCTTTACTGCAGCTGCAACGGTGGCTACTTTGGATTCCCATCCATTCTCGCCTAGCCCTTCGGCAAAGGCAATACTTATTTTTTCGTCCAGGTTGTAAATAGGATCGGGATCATATACGATAAGGGCTTTGAGATCACCATTTTCTCCTATTGTAGCTATTTTTTCGGGGCCTGTTTTTGCTACCACAACCGAAAGTACTACCCAGATAATTATGGTCATGGCCAATACTACTAATATCGCTGTCATTGCTCTCTTCATTCTTTTCATTAGTATCACATAATTTAGGTGTATCCATAAGTTACTTTAATTGGCTATGGCTGTTCTACGTGACTCTGCTTTATTAATATTTTCTATTCCTTTTAATAGTGCATCGGGATTAAATGAGATACTGTCGATACCAGCATTTACCAAAAAAGCAGCATATTCTTCAAAATCACTGGGTGCTTGCCCACATAATCCAATCTTTTTACCCGAATAATTGGCTTTTTCGATTGCCAGGGCAATCATTTTTTTGGTGGCAGGGTCATTTTCATCAAAAACTGAAGACATAATTTCAGAATCTCTATCGATACCCAGGGTGAGTTGCGTAAGATCATTAGAGCCTATAGAAAACCCATCAAAAATCTCTGCAAATTCTTTGGCCATCATTACATTGCTTGGGATTTCAGACATTACATAAATCTCTAGTCCGTTTGCTCCTTGCTTCAACCCATTATTAGCCATTATTTGAATTACTTTTTTACCTTCTTCTACTGTTCTACAAAAGGGTATCATCACTTTTACGTTGGTTAATCCCATATCGTCTCGCACCTTTTTAAGGGCTGCGCATTCTAGTTGAAAACCATCTTTATAGGCATCACTATAGTACCTTGCGGCTCCTCTAAAACCTAACATTGGGTTTTCTTCGTTGGGCTCGAACTGAGCTCCGCCAATAAGATTTGCATATTCATTGGTTTTAAAATCACTCATTCTTACGATTACTTCTTTTGGATAAAAAGCAGCCGCCATAGTGGCAATTCCCTGAGAAAGTTTATCTACAAAATAATCTTTTTTATTGTGGTACTCTTTGGTTAGTACTTCAATTTCATTTTTGATCTTGAAGTCTTCTATTTCTTCATATCTCACTAATGCCATAGGATGTATTTTGATAGCATGAGTAATGATAAATTCCATTCGCAATAATCCAATACCATCATTTGGGTAGAAAGAAAAATGAAATGCTTTTTCGGGATCCGAAAGAATCATTTTTGCTTCGATCTTGGGCATTTTGATACGGCCAAAGTTTATCTTTTCTTCTATAAACTCCAGTGCTCCATCATACACATAGCCGGTTTTACCCTCTGCACATGAAACTGTAATCGTTTGCCCGTCTTTGATGCCTCTGGTAGCACTATTGGTTCCTACAATTGCCGGTACACCCAACTCTCTTGCTACGATAGCTGCATGGCTGGTTCTTCCTCCTCGATTGGTAACAATAGCCCCCGCTTTTTTGAGTAAAGGGTCCCAATCTGGGCTGGTAACATCGGTAACAATGATATCACCCTCGTGCAATTTATGAGAATCCTTGGGAGATTCGAGTATTTTTGCTGTTCCTCTAGTTATTTTAGAACCGATCGCGTTTCCGACGGCTAATACTTCGCTACGTTCTTTTAATGTATACTCGATGTGTACATTCTTATCTTTTGCATGATGTACGGTCTCGGGTCGTGCCTGAGTGATAAAGAGTTCATTAGTAATGCCATCTTTGGCCCATTCGATATCCATTGGTTTTTGATAATGCTTCTCAATTTCTAATGCCCATTTGGCCAACACAGTGATTTCTTCATCTAGTAACACAAACTGTTTCTGTTTTGATACTTCGGTATCTATATTTACTGTTGATGAGTGCCTATCAGACTCTGAATAGATCATTGTTTTTTCTTTGTCGCCAAGTTTCTTTTGTACAATTGCGTTTTTGTCCCGGATCAAAGTAGGTTTAAACACATAAAACTCATCGGGATTAATAGTTCCTTGCACTATGTTTTCTCCTAGACCCCATACTCCCGATAAATGAATAATATCTTTGAACCCAGATTCGGGTTCTATGGTAAACCCTACTCCCGAGCACCCTTTATCAGATCGCACCATTTTTTGTATGCCCACAGATAGTGCTATTTCGTGGTGCACAAACCCCTTGTCTTCGCGATATTTTATGGCGCGGTTAGTATATAGCGAAGCAAAACACTCTTTTACGGCTTTGAGTAGTGCCGTATTTCCTTTTACATTCAAAAATGTATCGTGCTGACCTGCAAAACTGGCTTCGGGTAAATCCTCGGCAGTAGCACTGCTTCGTACCGCCACTGCAATATCATGATCAGAACCCAGATCCTTATAAGAATCAATAATGGCTTCTGAAAAAGCATCAGATAACGTTCCCTCCAGGATAAGCTGCCTTGCAACGGAACTGATTTCATTAAGGTTCGAAAAGTTCTTTCTGTCCAAACCTTTTAAAAGATGCTGTAAGGGTTCCTCGAGACAATTTTCTTTAAGAAACAACCAAAAAGCTTCAGCCGTAGTTGCAAACCCATTTGGAATTCGAACTCCTTTAGAGGATAATTGATTATACATTTCGCCCAGAGAAGCATTTTTACCTCCAACTATGGGTATATCGTTAATCATTATTTCTTTAAATTTTTTGATGAATGTATCCATCACTTTAGGTTTTAATAATTAATAAGGTACAAGATCATAAGCAGCATTCAGCAGGAACATTCCTGTTAAAAACAACAATACATAAAGTACCTGCACTAGTTTTATATTGATAAACTCCAGCCACTTTACTGTTCCCGTCGGAAAAATGAAAAGGTTTAGGCCTATTCCTAACGAAATCCAACCAATGATGGTGATAATAAACTTCCAGTTGGGTTCCCATATATTATGAGCAAGGATATTGAGCAACCCAACAATGATGGCAACAAAAGAGGTGATTATTACAAACTTTTGATCTTTCAGATCTTCAAAAATTTGTTTAATCCTGGTTGGGTTAAAACTTAATATGAAGAAAAATATAATAAGGTACCAACCCCAAAACTTTGCTAAAAAAATAGAAGTATCCATATATAGATTGTTTTATAACCTATTCAAAAATAGTAGCTCTATTTGGTATTAAATATGATAAATATCATTCCGAAAATACATGCATTGGTTGAAATTTGAAGAAAAAATAAAGTATATGGTCAAGCTATTTTTTTGGATACTTTTTCCTGTCTTTTTTGTGTCCTGTATGAATAATGAAGAAAAGATACTTCCTGCCGTTACAGAAATTACAGAATCGGTATATTCTTCGATTACCATTCAACCTGATAGTTTATATCAGGCGTATGCTTCGGTAAACGGTATTCTGGATAAAAACTTAGTTGAAGAAGGAGATGTTATAGAGAAAGAAACGCCATTAATTCAGGTCATTAATAGCAATCCTAAACTGAATACAGAAAATGCAAAGTTGTCTTTAGACCTTGCTCAAAAAAATTATAATGGTAGCGCAGCAATATTAAGTAGTATCCAAGATGAAATTGAAGCAGCAGCGTTGAAGCTGACCAATGATTCTATTAATTACTGTAGGCAAAAAAACCTATGGGATCAAAAAATTGGTTCAAAGGTAGAATACGATACCAAAAAACTTGCCTATGAGTTATCCACAAACTCTTCGGATCTTCTTGAAAATAAATACCAGCGCACTAAAGAAGAATTACAAACACAGCTCAAACAGGCTGAAAATAATTATAAAACCTCATTGATAACCACCAAAGACTTCACTATAAATAGTAGAATCAACGGAAAAGTTTATGCACTATATAAAAATCCAGGAGAAATAGTAAATACGCTAGAGCCCCTGGCCGCTATTGGTAGCGAAACTGTATTTGTGATTGAAATGTTGGTGGACGAAGTGGATATCGTAAAAATTAAAAAAGGGCAGAAAGCGATTATTACACTAGATGCTTATAATGGAAAAGTTTTTACCGCCAATGTAAGTAAGATTTATCCCAAAAAAGACGAGCGTAATCAAACTTTTATGGTCGAGGCCCTGTTTACTAAAGAGCCCGATGTTTTGTATCCTGGATTATCGGGTGAAGCAAATATTATTATTGATCAGAAAGAAGATGTACTTACAATACCCAAACAGTATTTAATTGATGATACCAAAGTAAAAACTGATAATGGAATTGTAGAAATAGTAACCGGACTACAAAGTATGGATACCGTAGAAATATTATCTGGAATCACTAAAGAAACCTGGATTTACAAACCCGAATAATGGTTAACTGGAAAGTCATATTAAACATTGCCAAAACACATCTGCTTACCAAAATCAAGCAGACAGCTACCGCTGCCCTGGGAGTAACTTTTGGTATTGGAGCGTATATCACTTTGGTGTGTTTTATGACTGGGCTCAATGCCATGTTGGATGACCTAATTCTTAATGTAACCCCGCATGTACATATCTTCAATGAAATAGAACCTTCAAAAAAGCAGCCGATTGATCTTTATGACAAATTTCAAAATGCATTTAATGTAGTTCACTCTGTAAAACCCAAGCAAAGTCAAAAAAGAATTCATAACGCATTGCCTATTATGAATTATCTGAACAAAGACCCTCTGGTAAGAGGTGCCATACCACAAATCAAGGAACAGATATTTTATATTGCCGGTTCTATTGAATTGGGTGGTAATTTGACTGGGATCAATGTGATGCAAGAGGTAGAACTCTTCAATTTTAGTGATTACATTGTAAAAGGTACTCCAAAAGCATTACATAATAACGAAAGTGGCATTCTACTAGGCGCAGGTGTAGCCGAAAAAATGTCTCTTGATGTTGGTGATCGGGTACAGATTAGCACCATAAGAGGAGATATATTTCCATTAAAAATTGTAGGGATTTACCAGAGTGGAATTGCAGATATCGACAATATCCAGAGTTTTGCAAATGTAAAAACCGTGCAGCGTATTCTTGGCGAAGCCGAAAATTATATTACAGATATCAATGTAAAATTGCATAACATTGAGTATTCTATTCCCTTGGCACAAAAAATAGAACAGCAATTCAAGCTTACGGCGATAGATATTAAGACTGCTAATGCCCAGTTTGAAACAGGAACCACCATTAGAAACCTGATTACCTACTCGGTTTCTATTACCTTATTGATAGTTGCCGGCTTTGGAATTTATAACATTCTGAATATGCTGATCTATGAGAAGATGAATGATATTGCAATCCTAAAAGCTACCGGGTTTTCTGGAAAAGATGTACAGCTTATTTTTATGAGTCAGGCCATAATTATTGGAGTAGTTGGTGGAGTTTTAGGGTTATTAATTGGATTAAGTTTATCGCATTTTATTGATAATCTACCGTTTGAGACAGAAGCGCTTCCTACAATTACCACCTATCCTATCAATCACAATCCTAATTTTTATATAATTGGAATCACTTTTGCCATGGTTTCTACATTTCTAGCTGGTTATTTGCCTTCTCGGAAAGCCAAAAAAATTGATCCAGTTAAAATTATTAGAGGACAGTAATTAAACTTTTTTGCACTAAAAGTAAGTGAGTTTTGAAACCAAGGAATATAATTCTTTAAAAATAGACAAAAGTTGACAGCATGCAGTTTGCGGTAACTAGTAAAGAACCTCGGGGCAAGCCCATGAGGCATTTGTAAGAAACTGATTTTTGATTTCGAGGCAAGCCTCGGAGCATTTAAATCTCGATTATCGAGTAAATTGACTGCCTATTAAAACTTTATACCGCTCACCTGATCGCAATTTTAGAAGCGAAAAGTAATGCACCTAAAGGTATATCTTAAACCAACATGTATACTATGGAAACAGTTCTAGAAGCTAAAAATATCAATAAATACTTCAAAAAACCCGTATTGTTTCATGTGCTGAAGGATATCAGCTTTAAAATTAATAAAGGAGAGTTTTCTTCAATCATGGGTAAATCAGGATGTGGTAAGTCTACATTGCTATATATTTTGTCTACCATGGATACTGATTATGAGGGAGCGTTATATCTAAATGATGAACTAGTTACCGGCCAAGAGAGAGAAAAGCTCTCATACATCAGGAATAAACATATAGGTTTTGTATTTCAATTTCATTATTTATTATCTGAGTTTTCGGTACTGGAAAATGTAATGCTTCCTGCCAAAAAACTTGGCGAAAAAACCGTACAAGAGATCGAGCATCATGCGATGGAAAAACTTCGCGTTTTAGGAATTGACCATCTTGCAAAAAAAAGAGCTTCAAGAATATCTGGTGGAGAAAAACAAAGAGTAGCTATTGCAAGGGCTTTGATTAATGACCCCGCTATCATCATGGGTGATGAACCCACAGGAAACCTTGATAGTTATAATTCTGATAATGTTTTTAATATTTTCAAGCAACTAAGTGATGAACAAGGGCTATCACTTCTCGTAGTAACCCATGATATTGATTTTGCAAAAAAAACTGATCGGATTATAGAAATGGGTGACGGTAGAATTATAAGCTAACCTTTCAAAAAAATCAGAAGACACGATATTATAATGGTTTAATGCAGAGTATCAAAAAATTTCTTTATTAAAACTCATAATCTATATGTCTCCCTGAATTCGTTTCAAGGCCTCAACCCACAGGACACTGAATACCAATATCTTTATGAGATAGTGAGATAGATTACTATTAAATACTGATATCCAATATGAATACAACATATTGTGTATTATGTAAAATCTTCTAAATATTCAAAAAATACTGGTTTTGTAGTGGCTCTAAAATCGTTTTTTAGGTTGCTACCTTAGTACTAAACTACTATCGGTTTGAAGCCGATAGGTTTGTATTCTGACTTAAGTCGGCCGAAATTCAATGCTAAAAATAACTCGGTAACTTTGTAACTCTCGAAAATCTAAAATAATAAAAACACTAAAGTCTTCGCCTAATGGCAAGGGATTTTCTCCCATTCCCTAAAAGAGATATTAATATCCTACCTTATTTTTTAATGCCGGCACCTCCCATCGTATCATCTCTTTTAAAAACTCATCAACCTTTTCGACAATTAGTTTTTCTGTTATCATCTCTGGTGTATACTGCCCTAACTCTACTAGATTACTTTCTTGAGGTGCATTATCAATCTCGGGAAATAACATAAAAATATAAATATCTCCATTATAGGATTGCGAAAAAATAAGTGCCCCACCTGGTAAAAACTGGTATGCGGGAATCAGGTTAGTACAATCGATCATTTCTGACGGAAAAGAATCAAAAGTAATATTAACGGCTTCATTATTACGTATCCAGCTTAATTCTTGAACTTTCCAACCGATATCGTATTGATTTGCAATACTCCGTAATGTTTTAAGAAGTATATTCTTGGTCATGTTCTTCCAGAGTATCCTCTTGTCTACCACAGTCTTTATCGAATCTCTATAATCGCTTACTCGCTCCTCAAGATGTTCTATTTTCATAACCTAAATATTTATACTGATTCTTCTTTTCTTTTTAACAATAGCCCAACGACAATCAAGCAAATTGCAAGACCATAATACGGATAATGTAATGCTGGATAAAACATTCCATAGATTACCTCGGTTGTAAGCCATCCTATTAAAACCAATCCCTGAAAAATAATGAACCAATAATAGTTTTCGGTTCTAACAACCGTAAAAACAATAACAATGATACTTAAAATCCCATTTGCCATACATAAAATTAAACCTGGTAAAAAGAAATCTTCAAAAGGAGTGTTTTTAAGTAAACCGATATCGAGTTCCAGATTTCCGGTCATTAAACCCCAACCACCAAATAATGCTGTAATACTCAAAAAGAATAATAATCCGATTGCAATAAGGCGTAGGTTTTTCATCATAGTTGGATTTAATTCTTACTCCCCTTATTCTTTTCCTTTTCTAACTTCTTGAAATACCCCCTAAAAAGGAAATTATGTTTCAACGCTTCCATATTCTGATTAAACCTTTGGGTTCCTTGTTTAATATTATTCATGGTAGAATCGATATTTTTGACTAAATCAGGATTATTAGACAAGTAGTTTAAGGCACCTTCGCCTTCCTTAATATCTTTTAATACTATATTCAGGTTTTTACTAACTTCGGTAATTTCAACACTTGATTGCTCCAGATTATTGACAATAGTCTTCATTTTTTGTCCAGAAATGCTATCACTTAACAATACTCCTGCAATACTTTCGCTCTCGCTAATAGAAGAAATTATGTCCTTCAATTCAATAATCGCTTGTGATGCCCCAGTACTAGCTTTTCTTAATTCATAAATAGTTAGTTTAAGATCTTTTGCCATAATTGAATCATTGATTAATAATCCAAGGGTACCTTTGCCTTCCAGAATCTCGGTGGTAATCTTCAACAAATCTGCTGTTAATAACGCTGCATTTTCATTAGTGACATTTAGGGTGGTTAACATATCGTCTGTTCCTATTTTACTATAGGAATTAATAGTATCCCCATAAACCACTGGTGGTTTTTCACTTTCTCGAGGAATAATATTAACGATCATATTTCCTACTAAACCATCAGAACCTATAGTGGCAACTGCATCTTTTTTGATATGTTTGCCAATTTTTTCCTGAATTAGCATTTCGACAACAATTTGGTTGTCACCTATCATTTGGATTTTACTCACTGTTCCTACATTGATCCCAGAATAACGCACATTATTACCAAGTTCGAGGCCATTTACATTGCTAAATTGAGTCATGATTTTAATGTTACTTCCAAAAAGGTTTTGTCGATTCCCTATAGAATAAAGTGCTGCAATAAGTAACAAGGTTCCTACCACAACAAAGACACCTAATTTTAATTTTTGTGAAGCTGTTTTTTTCATAGTTACCATATTTTCTTTCTAATGTTTAAAAAATGCCTGTACCTGAGGATCATTTGATGCAGACAATTCCTGGTATGTACCTTCTGCGTAATTAATTCCATCTACCAACAAAATAATTCGGTTAGAGATCACTCTGGCACAGTCTACATCATGTGTAATGATCAATGACGATGTGCCATATTTTTTCTGAATGCTTCGCATTAACTGGATGATTTCTTTGGCAGTAATTGGATCTAATCCTGTGGTTGGTTCATCGTACAAAATGATTTTGGGTTTCAATATCAGGGCTCTAGCTAATGCCACGCGACGTTGCATTCCTCCTGATAGTTCTGCGGGCATTAAATTTATCGCGTCTGCCAAGCCAACATTCTCTAGTGCCTCAATAACCAAAGCTTCAGTATGTTCTGTAATATTGAGTTTTTCTTTATGTCTTCGCAACGGAAACTCTAAATTTTCTCTAACGGTCATCGAATCGTATAAAGCACTTCCTTGAAATAAAAAACCAATTTCGGTTCGCAACAAATCCAATTCTGTTTGACCCAAAACAGTAATATCCTGATCTTTTATCCTAATACTACCACTATCGGCCTGCATTAACCCAACCAGACATTTAATCATTACCGATTTTCCTGATCCCGATTTTCCCATAACAACCAGGTTTTCGCCTTCAAATAGTTGTAGGCTAAATCCATTGAGCACATGATTATCCCCAAAGCTTTTTTCTAGGTCTTTGATTTCTAAAACGGTTGTTATTTCTTTTTGAACTTCTATCATATCTCAAAAAATATATCTGCCAGAAATACGGCTATAAAGTCAATTATAAATAATAACATCGAAGTATACACTACGGCAGAATTTGAGGCCTCACCGACCCCGGCAGTACCCTTTTTGCAATGATATCCCTTATAACAACCTACCAATCCGATAGCGAAGCCAAAAAAGAATGATTTTATGGTAGCTGGAATGACATCGCTATATTCGATAGCATCAAAAACCTGGTTAAAATATAATTGATAGGAAACTGCTCCTTTAAGATTTTCGACAATAGCAGAACCGAATAACGCAATTGTATCTCCAAAGACAATTAGAATAGGTAACATTAAGGTAGTTGCGGTAATCCTGGTAACGATCAAGTATTTAAAAGGGTTTGTTCCCGACACCTCCATGGCATCTATTTGTTCTGTTACTCGCATTGAACCTAATTCTGCTCCGATCCCCGAACCAATTCGTCCTGCACAAATAAGAGCAGTAATTACAGGTCCTATTTCTCTTACAATCGAGATCCCGACCATTGAAGGCATCCATGATTCTGCACCAAACTCCATAAGCGTAGGTCTAGACTGTAGCGTAAAAACCAATCCCAGGATAAATCCTGTGACCCCTACTAAAAGCAAAGAACGATTCCCTATATAATAGCATTGTCGAAGTAATTCCTGAAACTCAAAAGGTCTGGTAAAGACTTCTTTAAAAAAGCGCCCTGCAAAAAACGACAAATCGCCAATCTCTGTAAAAAAAGCTTTTGTTCTTTCTACTATGCGAAGGGATTGTGTCATAACTCATCTTCTTCTTAGTTATTCAAATATAGAAGTAGCTTTTTCTAATAAAAATGACATAAATCAGATATCTAAACCTCAACTACTGATATTTATCATAGTTTAACCCATCATTTTCTGATATGTTTAGTTTCTAAAATCAAGACCATGAAAACAAAAGTGGCCATACAAAACTTAAAGTGCAATGGTTGCGAAAGTACAATTGCAAGGAAGCTTCATACGCTAAAAGGAATAAAAAATATATCGGTAAATACCGAAGACTGTACAGTCTCATTCAACTATGAAACAGAAGATGGCATAGAGACAGTGCAAAAAGAACTCACAAAACTGGGGTACCCTATTGAAGGAGACAAAAACAATCTGACCAGAAAAGCCAAGTCTTATGTAAGCTGCGCCATTGGAAGAATAAATAAATAGGTGTTTTATATTTGAAATCTAAAACAGTTTTGTAAATGAAAGAAACCGCAAAAAAAGGAGCTTATTCAAATACCATATATGGTCTTGGGTTTATAGGTGCTGTCATCTATTTTATAAGTAATGCTACATCTTTTTGGCTAGGAGTATTAGGTGTTCTTAAAGCTATTGTTTGGCCTGCCGTTTTAGTTTACGAAGCATTCAAATTTATTGGAACTCAATAACTAAAAACCAAATACTCTAGGTACCCATAAACTTAATTCGGGTACATAGGTTACGATTACCAAAACTACAATCATTACAATAAATAAAGGCAGTAACGGACGTATTACTTTTTGAATACTTAATCCTGCCACTCCGCAGCCAACAAAAAGTACCGATCCAACAGGAGGGGTACATAAACCAATACATAAATTCATAATCATGATAATCCCAAAATGAACAGGGTCGATTCCTATGTTGGTAACTATAGGTAAAAAAATAGGAGTAAAGATCAAAACTGCCGGTGTCATATCCATAAATACACCAACAAAAAGAAGAATTAAATTTATTATGATCAAAATAACAATTGGGTTATCACTTATAGCCAATAAAGCACTGCTAATTTCTTGAGGAATGTTTTCATAAGACATTACCCAAGACATGGCTACAGAGGTAGCGATAAGAAGCATTACGATAGATGTGGTCTTGGTCGTCTCTAATAAAATAGTTGAAATATCCTTTACGGTAATTTCCTTATATACAAAAGCCAAGACAAAAGTGTAAATTACTGCAACCGCAGAAGCCTCGGTAGCGGTAAATACTCCAGCTACAATCCCTCCAATAACAACTACCAAAAGTAGTAAACTAGGAAACGCATCCATAAAACGCTTAAAAAACATTGAAAAACTAACCGCTTTTTCTGTAGGGTATTTTTTAATGTAAGAATAAATCCCTGCCACGATCATCAAAGCAAGGCCAATCAAAATTCCTGGAATGTATCCTGCCAAAAATAAAGCCGCAATAGATACGCCTCCACTTGCTAGCGAATAAATAATCAAAATATTACTGGGTGGAATAATCAAACCTGTAGTAGCGCTGGTAATATTTACTGCTGCACTAAACGATTTATCATATCCTTCTTTTTCCATCATAGGATTCATAAACCCTCCAATTGCAGAAGCTGCTGCCACAGCGGATCCAGAGATAGCTCCAAATAGCATACAGGCGATAATATTTACGAAAGCTAAACCTCCGGGTAATGGTCCCACAATAGCTTTGGCAAACTCAATCAATCGATGGGCAATACCACCACGATTCATTACTTGTCCCGCCAGAATAAAGAAAGGAATTGCCAATAATGCAAAACTATCCAAAGAAGTAGCCATTCGTTGTGCTAGAGTAGTAACCGAAGGTAAAAACGGCATGGATACTATTAGAGTGAAAAACGCTGAAAGTCCAATACTATAAGCAATAGGAACACGTAATGACAAAAAAACCAGAAAACTAATAACCAATATAAATGCTTCTGTATATTCCATATCGCTTTTTATTTAGCAAGTTTACTGTTCTTTAAAAAAATGTCCAGGCTATAATATACAATCAACAACCCGCTTACGGGCACTGCCGAATAAATAAATGCTAGAGGAACCTCTAGAGCGGCCGATCGTTGATCTAGGGTATATGTAACCCAGCACAATCTAGCCCCACCAACTACCATCACAAAAAAAGCAAATACTATTACAGAAATAGTAACAATTCCTGAAAAAAGAGCAGGAGATTTCTGAATAGTTTTTGCCGGGATTAAATCAATTGCTAAATGTATTTCTTTTCCCGTAGCATAGGCAGCTCCAAAAAGTCCGAGCCAAATCAAAGAGAAACTGGCAATCTCATCAGTCAATGTACTTGGTGCTCCTAACAAGTATCTTGAAACCACTTGCCAAATTACAGCGATCAGCATAACAGAAATAATTACAATTAATAATCGCTCCAATATTTTATCTATAGTTGTTCTCATCACTTAATAGATTTTATAGCTTCAATAAGACGCATTGCCTCTTCATTATCTTTGAACATATCAATAATTCCTTTTGTTTTGATAGCAAAAGGATTTTTATCAGGGTATGCAACTTGCACCCCGGCTTCTTTAATAACCTTTAAAGCCGTTTGTTCGGCTTCTGCCCATACTTTTCTTTGATAAATAGCAGATTCATTAGCAGCTTCCTGAAGCCATTGCTGTTCTCGAGCTGTCAAACGACCCCAACTTTCAGTACCAATTAATAAAATATCAGGTACTGCAGTATGCTCATCAAGACTATAAAACTTGCATACTTCATAATGTTTTGAAGAATGAAAACTAGGTAAATTGTTTTCGGCTCCATCGACCACACCTTGCTGTAATGCTGTATATAATTCTCCCCATGAAATCGGAGTTGGTGAACCTCCAAGATTTTTTACCATAGCCACCGCCATATTACTTTTCTGAACCCTGATTTTTAATCCTTTCAGGTCTTCTGGTGTGTTGATCATTTTTTCTTTAGTATAAAAACTTCTGCTGCCTGCATCATAAAAGCACAACCCTCTAAGTCGAAATGGTTCACCCTTCAACAAAAATTCTCGCCCTACCTGGCTATCATATACCTGATGCACATGAGAACGATCCCTGAAAATGTATGGAATGCTAAATATTTTGTAATCTGTCACAAAATTTTCTAATACTGCAGCAGAAACTTTGGTGATATCCAGGCTTCCGATTTGTAAGAGTTCTAAACACTCTCGCTCTGCACCTAATTGACCACTAGGATAAATTTTAACTTCTAATTTGCCACCGGATTTCTTTTCCAAAGATTCCCCTAAATGAACCATTGCATTATGCACTGGATGGTTTGTATCCAAACCATGTGCTAATCTTAGAATCTTTTTGGATTCACTTTCCTTACAAGATGAAAGAAAAAAGAAACTTACCGCAACTAATAGATACTTGACTTTCAATTTATTCTCTTAATTGTTTAATGATATGTAAAGCTTTTTTAATATGAGCTGTCAACTGATCAAAGTTTTTGGCTTCAATGATATCCTTTTTAAATAATTGTGATCCCATACCTACGCAATGCACTCCTGCATTGAACCATTCTTCCAAATTGTCTTTTGTGGGTTTCACTCCTCCTGTAGGCATAATACTGGTCCAGGGAAAAGGTCCTTTTATCGCCTTAACAAAAGGAGGGCCACCAACTTGAGAACCCGGGAAAATTTTTACCACCTCAGCGCCTAGTTCTTCTGCATAAGATATTTCTGTTAAAGATCCGCATCCAGGAGACCAGGCTACTTTTCTACGATTACATACCTTTGCCATATCCGGGTTTAATACTGGTGAAACTATAAAATTAGCCCCCAATTGCAAATAAAGTGAAGTAGTTCCTACATCCACCACAGAGCCTATTCCCAGGATCATTTCGGGAGCTTCATTTGCAGCCCATTTATTAAGCTCTCCAAAAATTTCGTGAGCATAATCCCCGCGATTGGTAAATTCAAATACTCTAACTCCACCATCATAAGCAGCTTTCACAACCTGCTTGCAGGTTTCTAAATCTTTATGGTAAAAAACAGGAATCAATCCGGTTTCTTTCATTTTCAATGCTACTTCAATTCTGGAAAATCGTGCCATATTACTAATATAAAGCTTTTATTATTATTTTTAAGTATTATCTCGCCACCCTTCCTGATGCATCACCACTCATTAACTTTTCTACTTCATCGACTGTTACCTGATTAGCATCACCTTTGATCGTATGCTTCAAACAAGAAGCAGCTACGGCAAAATCCAGTGCCTTCTGATCATCACCCTCATAAGTAAGCAAGCCATAAATCAATCCTCCCATAAAAGAATCTCCTCCACCTACACGATCTACAATATCCGTGATCTGATATGTGGTAGACTCATAAAGCGTATTTCCATCATATAAAACTCCAGCCCAACTATTGTGCGAAGCGCTAATCGAACCCCGTAGCGTAGTAATTACCTTCTTGGCCTTTGGAAATTTTTTCATCATTTGTTTACAAACGGACTCAAATGCCTTGGTGCTTACTGAGTGCCCTTGGGTGACATCTACTCCTTCAGGGTGCACTCCAAAATGCTTTTCAGCATCTTCCTCATTACCCAGGATAATATCACAATGTTCTACAAGCGGAGTCATTATTTTTTCTGGTTCAACCCCATATTTCCATAGTTTTTTCCTGTAATTAAGGTCTGTAGAAATGGTAATCCCCATCTGGCTAGCTATCTCACAAGCTTCAAGACAAGCATCTGCTGCACCTTGGGATATAGCAGGGGTAATCCCTGTCCAATGAAACCATTGAGCATCTTTGAATACCTCTTCCCAATTAATCATTCCTTTTTCTATCTGCGAAATAGCAGAATAAGCCCGGTCATAAACTACTTTGCTACCTCTTGCTACAGCACCGGTTTCTAAAAAATAAATTCCTAATCGTTCTCCTCCCCATATAATATTATTGATATTGACACCACGTTTACGCATTTCCATCATGGCACATTGCCCCAAGTCATTTTCGGGTAAACGTGTAACAAAATCTACCGGTAATCCATAATTAGCAAGTGTAACGGCAACATTAGACTCACCTCCACCATAGATTACATCAAATGAATTTGTTTGTGAAAATCTTAAAAATCCTGGAGGAGCTAATCGCATCATGATTTCTCCAAAGGTGACTACTTTTTTCATAAGTATACTTTAAATAATTATTAGCTGGTTAATTGATATAAAAGCAACAATTTTAGGATATCCTATTGACGTGATCTCAAAAAAAGGGCCTTAATATCATATTTTTATCTAATTTTTAATGCAAATCGATTACAGTTTGATAAAATTATGTAAATTGCGCAATCGATTGCGCAATATAATGATTTTAATTTATAATGAGCCATAAAATTTTGAAAATACACCCTGATGATAATGTGTTGGTAGCACTCACCGATCTCAAAAAAGGAGAAAGGGTGGTATATAATGGCAATGAAATTCTTATAACCGAAGATATTCAAGCTAAACATAAATTTGCGCAGTATACTATTCCTCTGGAAAAAGAAATCACTATGTATGGCACCCTGGTGGGTAAAGCCACTACTCCCATTGAAAAAGGAGCAGTGCTCACCACTCAAAATGTATCACATCTGGCCAACTCCTTTACAAAAAAAGAAACTACACTTACTTGGGAAGCTCCAGATATCAGCAAATTGAAAGACAAAAATTTTCTAGGCTATCACCGCAAAGACGGACAAGTAGGCACAGCTAATTATTGGATAGTAATTCCTCTTGTATTTTGTGAAAACAGAAATATAGAAGTGATGAAACAGGCATTTCTGGAAGAATTAGGTTTTGCCAAATCCGGTCCTTACAAAAATTATGTGCGCCAAATGGTTACGTTATATCAAGCCGGAAAAGAAAGTGATATTAAAAACCTTGATTTAACTACTGAAATTTCACAACCTGAACCATTATTCAAAAATGTTGATGGTATCAAATTTTTAACCCACCAAGGGGGATGCGGTGGTACACGTGAGGATTCTGACATGCTATGTGCTTTGATAGCAGGATATATTAACAACCCTAACGTTGCCGGAGCTACTATTTTGAGTTTAGGGTGTCAAAATGCTCAAATTTCCATTCTTAAAGAAAAGCTTCATGACATCAATCCTAAGCTTCAAAAGCCATTATATATTTTAGAGCAACAGCAAGAAGGAACAGAGCAGCAAATGCTTACCAAAGCCATTCAGCAAACCTTTTTAGGGCTTACCGAAGTGAATACAATTAAAAGAGCGTCTGCTCCTTTAAGTAAATTAACTATAGGACTGGAATGTGGTGGCTCAGATGGGTTTTCGGGAATATCTGCTAATCCTGCTGTTGGCAGAGTTTCTGATCTTATCGTTGCTTTAGGAGGAAAAACTATGTTGGCAGAGTTTCCAGAACTGTGTGGTGTAGAACAAGAGTTGATCAATAGATGTACTCACCAGGAAATTGCCAATAAATTTATTCAATTGATGCGCTCTTATGCTGCCTCTGCAGAAGCCGTAGGGTCAGGTTTTGATATGAATCCCAGCCCTGGAAATATCAGAGATGGATTAATTACTGATGCCATGAAAAGTGCTGGTGCAGCCAAAAAAGGAGGTTCTTCACCAGTAGTAGATGTACTTGATTATGCAGAGTATGCCAAAAAAAAAGGTGTTAATTTACTCTGTACTCCCGGTAATGACGTAGAAAGCACAACTGCATTAGCAGGTTCGGGAGCCAATATCATTCTTTTCACGACTGGTCTGGGAACTCCAACAGGAAATCCCATAGCCCCGGTTATTAAAATTTCATCAAATACACCTCTAGCCAAAAAAATGCCCGATATTATTGATCTGGATACAGGAGGTATCATCACAGGAAAAAAAACAATCAAACAAATGGGAGAAGAAATTTTAGAGTTTGTTATTCAGGTTGCTAGTGGAAAATTAAAAACCAAAGCGCAACAATTGAATCAGGATGATTTTATTCCCTGGAAAAGAGGGATAAGTCTATAAACTTCTGTATGTTATGGTACAGAAAGAAATTATATAAGAATGTGAATTTAAAAAAATGTCAAAATTATTTTCAATTAAAAACAAAGTAGTTATAATCACTGGCGGTACCGGGGTTTTAGGGACTATCATTTCAAAATACCTTGCCAATGAGGGAGCTCATGTGGGAATCCTAGGCAGACGTCTAGAAAATGTAGAAAATCTCGTCAATATCATAAAAGCGGAAGGAAACCAGGCTTTTGCTTTAGAAGCAGATGTAACCTCTGAAGCATCCCTTGAAGCCGCTATGAAAAATTTTAAAACCAAATTCGACAAACTGGACATCCTTATCAATGCCGCTGGCGGGAATATGCAAGGAGCTACCATAACCCCCAATCAAACATTGGCAGATACAAACGTAGCAGAGTTAAAAAAGGTAATGGAACTTAATTATTTGGGTAGCTTTTTGCCAACAAAGATTTTTTTACCTCTTTTTATGGAAGATAAAAAAGGTAGTATTATTAATATTTCTTCTATGTCTGCTTCCCGCCCATTAACAAGGGTGATGGGATACTCGTCTGCCAAAGCCGCAATAGATAACCTAACTAAATGGTTATCTGTAGAGTTTAACCATAAATATGGTGAAGGTATTCGTGTGAATGCAGTTGCTCCCGGGTTCTTCTTAACTAAACAGAATGAAGCATTATTAACCAACCAGGATGGCTCACTCACAGAAAGAGGAAAACAGATCATAGAAAGCACCCCAATGGGGCGTTTTGGTGAACCCAATGAATTGCTTGGAGCCATGCATTGGCTGTGTAGTGATGCATCAAAATTTGTTACAGGAACCATAATCCCTATAGATGGTGGTTTCAGTGCCTATTCTGGAGTATAAATACAAATTTGATACGTCTTATAAAATACAATTAAAATGATATATTTAGAACAAACAATGCGCTGGTATGGTCCTAATGATCCCGTTAGTTTATTTGATATAAAACAAGCAGGTGCAAATGGTATCGTGACTGCGTTACACCATATCCCTAATGGAGACGTTTGGACAACAGAAGAAATTCGTAAAAGAAAAAAAACTATAGAGCACAATGGATTAAACTGGTCTGTTGTAGAAAGTGTTCCTATACATGAAAATATTAAGACGCGAAGCGGGAACTTTAAAGAATGCATCGAAAACTATAAAACCAGTATTAAGAATTTGGCAGGTGAAGGCATCTATACCATATGCTACAATTTCATGCCAGTATTGGATTGGACTCGTACAAATTTGGGATTTGAGCTCCCTAATGGTTCCAAAGCGCTTAGATTTGAAATGCAAGCACTAGTTGCATTTGATTGTTTTATTCTTCAAAGACCCAATGCAGAGCATGATTATACTAAAGATCAACTTGAACAGGGTAAGGAATATCATAAGCGCCTTTCTTCAGAAGATAAAACCACTTTAACGAATACTATCATTGCAGGTCTTCCGGGAGCTGAAGAGGGATATACCCTGAAGCAATTTCAGCAGGTTCTGGATACCTATAAAGATATTGACGAATATGTACTAGCAGAAAATCTTAAGTTGTTTTTGGATGAAATTATTCCTGTAGCTGAAGAGCAGGGCGTTTTTATGGCAATCCATCCTGATGATCCCCCTTTTCCTATCTTTGGACTACCACGAGTAGCTAGCACTGCTACCAATATAAAACGTATCCTTACGCAAACACCCAGTCCAAATAATGGCATTACATTTTGCACCGGGTCCTTTGGCGTAAGAGAAGATAATAATTTACCGAATATGATAACTGATTTTGAAGACCATATTCATTTTATACATTTAAGAAGTACACAAAGCGATGCCAAAGGAAATTTTTATGAAGCAAATCATCTGGAAGGTGATGTTCCTATGTACGAAGTAATGCGAAGATTAATATTGCTTCAACAAAAACGAAAAAAATCATTGCCTATGCGACCCGATCATGGACATCAAATGTTGGATGATTTACACAAAAATACCAATCCGGGATATACTGGAATCGGCCGTTTAAAAGGTCTTGCAGAATTACGCGGGCTCGAACATGGGATTATAGGTGGAATGCGCTAAAAGAGTATGTATGCCGAAAAGAACACTCATAGTATTTGTTATTTGCTGCATTTTTACAGCAGCATGTCAAAATCAAAAAACAGTAAAACCTATTACAGTAAAAGAGTTTTCTGAATTTGTTGAGGCCACTCAATATGTGACCGATGCCGAAAAATTTGGCTGGTCCATAGTACAACAAACCGTCTATGATTTTATTACCGTACCTAATGCCACATGGCGAAAACCAGATGGCAAGAATTTTGCAAAACCCGAAAACCCAGTCACACAAGTAAGTTATAATGATGCCATCGCATACTGCAAATGGGCCAATGTAGAATTACCATCTTACGATACATACTGGGAACTTGCCCGAAAAGATGAGCGGCGTATCAATGTATTTTATGACAGTATCCTTCCTCCGGAAACTGTAAATCTTGTCGGCAATGTATGGGAAATTACTGAACCTGAAATCGAGAATCAAATCCGACTGGCGGGTGGTTCCTATCTATGCAATAAAAACACTTGTGATGGTACTAACCGCCAACGTGAATTGATAGTAGATCCCATGACCGGAAACATTCATGTAAGTTTTGTTGTGCTGATTGACAAAAATTAAGGTTATGAAAAATACAATTAAAATAATATTGCTTTGTCTAATTACCTTATCAGTCCAAGCTTGCAAACAACCCAGTACAAAAAAGCCAAAAGCAGTTCAAAAACCCAATATCCTCTGGATCGTTTCTGAAGACAACAGCCCATGGTTAGGGTGTTATGGCGATTCAATAGCCACAACCCCTAATTTAGACAAACTAGCTTCAGAGAGTATTCTTTTTACCAATGCCTATAGTAATGCTCCGGTTTGTGCTCCCTCAAGAAATACATTGATCACTGGCATGTTTTCTCCAACCCTGGGAACACAACACATGCGCTCTGCCTATAAGATTCCTGATCATATACAATTTTATCCAAAGTTACTGAAAGATGCAGGGTATTATACCTCGAATAACTCAAAAAAAGATTATAATACTACTGATATCCCCGAGGTATGGAACGAAAGCAGTAAAACAGCAACATACAAAAATCGACAAGAAGGACAACCTTTCTTTCATATTCAAAATCTCATGACATCTCATGAAAGTCGTTTGCATAGAGATAGCATCCCTAAAAATCACAATCCAGAAAGCATAAAACTATATCCATATCATCCGGATACTCCCGAAATACGTCGCGATTATGCCGTGTATTATGATCGATTACAAGATCTAGATGTAGAAATCGGTAAGATTCTAGCTGATTTAGAAAAAGAAGGACTTTCAGAAAACACCATTGTTTTTTATTACAGCGATCATGGTGGCCCCGTAGCGGGAACAAAGCGTTTTGCTACCCAACAAGGATTGCATGTTCCCTTGATCGTGCACATTCCTGAAAAATTTCAACATTTAACTAAATATAAGGCTAAAGACCGTATTGAAAGACCTATAAGTTTTATTGACTTTCCACCAACTTTGATGGAATTAATTGACGCAGACATACCAGAGCAATTTCAGGGTACTCCTTTTTTAAATCCTGAGAATGACAACAATCTGGTTTTCGGCTTTGCCGGAAGAATGGATGAACGTATCAATATGGTGCGCACTGTAACGGATGGTCGCTATCGATATACACGTAATTACTTCCCCAACATACCCTATGGTACTCATTTACAATTCCTATGGAATGCAAAAGGAATGCAAAGCTGGCATGAAACATATCTAGAAGGGAAAACAAACAAAGCACAATCAACTTTTTTTGAAGCCCGTCCTTTTGAAGAATTATATGATATCGTAAATGATCCTTTTCAACTAAATAATCTATTTAGTGAAAAAAAATTAAATAAAGAAGGTAAATCTGGTTTTGCTTTGTTAAAGAATACAGAACAAGATAAGGTAAGAAAGCTTACAAAAGCCCTCGTAGATTGGCAAATCCAAAATCGCGATTCAGGTCTTATTCCTGAAGCTATGCTGCAGAAGTTAAATGATAATGGCCTCATTTATGATTTCACGCATTCAGATTCATATCCTATCAAAGAAATCATAGCTCTTGCACAAGCAGCAGGATCAGCAGACCACGAAAACTTTGATCAGTTTATTACAGCGCTAAGAAGTGAGCACCCAGTAAAACAATATTGGGCAGCTATTGGATTCCAAAATTTAAAAGAAGCGGCTTCGTTGGCTATCCCTGATATGAAACAACTCATTTTTAAAGTTGATTCTTTTGTAGGTATTGTACTTGCCGAAACTTTGTATGGATTAAATGAAAAAAAATATGCCCTTGAATATCTACTGAATATCTTGGATCACGATCAACTCCTGGTCCGTGTGCAGGCTCTTAATGCTTTGGATAATATGTCTAAGATTCCCAAAGTCTTCGAACCAACGCTTAAAGAATTAGCCAACAAAATTCAAGGTCGTAAACGTCCATATGACGCACGTTTGGCAGTTTATCTTTTAGAAAAATGAACCGATGAAAAGACGTGATTTTACAAAAATAACAACACTAGGCGCCTTAGGAACCTCAATATTAGGAATCCCTTATGCCTGTAGTGTAGCTTCAGAAAAAGTCAAAAAACCTAGCTTAATCAATACGCTCTATTATCGTGCTAATACCTTTCATTACAATCCCGCACATATCGCTGCCGATATGCAATGGATGGCAGATCATGGCACCAATGCCCTGACAATAGCTATTTCTGAAGTAGATTTTGGCAATGCAGAGCAAAATATAGAGACCATTATTACCGAAGCACACAAAAGAAGTATCAAAGTCTTTTTTGTGACTTCGCGATGGGCAGGAGTATTTGCAGGAGCACCCAAAATGCCAAGTATTTTTGCGGCTAAAAATCCCCATACCTGGTCGCTAAATGAAAAAGGGAAACCTTATTTTCATTCTTCAGGTCCTATTTGCAGCATTTACTATCCTGAGGTACACGATTTTTTTATTGAACACCTAGACAAGGCTTTTAATACTTGGGATCTAGACGGAGTGGTTTGGGATGAACCCAAGTCTTATCAAATGGATTATTCTGCTTTCGCGAAAGCAAAATTCCAAGATATCCCAGGATACAAAACTGGAGAAAAAGAAGCATTAAGTATTCACGAAGGCAACTATTGTAATTTTATCTCAGTTTTAAACGACCATATTAAAAACGAACACGGTGATAAGGTTATTAACTTTTTTGCCTATCCATATCTAACAGAAAGTTGGATTGAACAAGCCTCAAAAATACGTCATCTTGATTATTTTGGAGCAGATGGAAGAGCCTATCCCAATACCGAAAAACCAGAAACATACACCGGCAAAAAATTTCTTTTAGGTAAAGGAAACGTTGGCAAACGCTACATCGAAAAAGCAGCCGAAAAAAAATTGAAAAGTATGGTGCTCATAGAAAACTTTAAAACAAATCCCAATGAGTATGCCTTACTAGAAAAGCATCTTGATACCATTATCCCTATGGCAGACCAGTTTGCTTATTACTATTATCCACGTAGCTGTGCAGAACCCGACAAAGCGATGCGGCTTATCACTAAATATTTAAAAAAACATATATAAAATTATAATTATGAAAAGAGAGTTATTTATTCTAATTGTTATACCGGTAATGGCATTTGCGCAACAACCCTATTTAGACTACCAATTACGCCTGGAACCCGTATGGTCTCGTGTAGCGGACGCACTGGGTGAACCCGGGTCTGTAGAAAGTGCAGAGTTTTCTCCTAACGGAAAATATATCGTGAGTGGTACCAAATACGACTACAGTCTGGTCATGTGGCGTACCAGTGATGGCGCAGAATTGTGGCGTGCGTATCATCCTGCAGAATTAGAACGTGTGGGTTGGTCTAGTGATAATAAATATGTAGCAGGGTGTAGTGAGGATTTTAAAACTACCATCTACGAAGCAAAAACCGGAAATATTGTTGAAGTTATCAACCATGATCAAGGTATTGACGGGCTTATTTGGTCTAACAATAGTATGCTATTGGCCACCGGAGAGGAATATAGCTATGATAAAACTGGAAAAAAACATGGATATCTGCGAGTGTATGATATGAATAAGCGTAAAGAGGTTGTAAAAATAGACTATGGTAGCACCATCAACGAGTTATTCTTTACAGAAGACGATCAATACATTGTAGCTATTGGGCATGCAGGCGTTAAAGTATACAATACTACAGACTGGTCATTAGAAAAAGAACTTTTTACAGATGATGATGTCATCTTCACTGCCGGAGGCTTTTCTCCTGACGGAAAATATATTATCGCCGCACAAAATAAACCGGTACGCGGTACCATTCACCTTATCGATTGGAAAAAAGGAAAAATAAAGAAATCTTTCTCACACATGGGCAGAAAAATAGAAACAGTAACCTTTCATCCTAACGGAGATTACGTTGCTTTTACCGGACATTCTCCTTACATTTTTATCTATCGAACTGATGATATAAAAAACTATAGTGTTGATCAAATTAGAAGTGCAGCCGAAATTTGGGCAGGCGATCATGCAGAGTATGTAGATTTTAATAAGGATGGGAGCTTTTTGGTAAGTGCACACCAAAATGGACTAATTAAACTTTGGGCATGGATGGGGGAAGATCCTAACTTAAATAAAAATCGCCATAAGGGAATTAAAAAAGACCAGATTTCTCCAGAAGCTTCAAAAAAGAGCAAGTAAATATAGAATATCGTTGTATTATGAACATCAACTGTTTTTATTTCAGTAAGTTTTCTTACACCCTTGTCCCTTGGCAAATCAAGGAAGACCTGCAAAGGATCAAAGATACAGGAGCAAATAGTATTACCTTAAACATTATCGAACAGGATTATAAAGCTGCCAGAGAAAATATCGAGTTGGTCATTGAGGAAGCTCGTAAACTGGGACTTAAAATTTACTTCATCCCCGAGCGATGGCTTGGGGTTTTTGGAGGAGTTCATGATTTCCCAAGTGTATGGACACTTAAAAACATGCAATATAGTATTACCAAAGCTACTACCGATTATCTCATGACAGCCACAGGACCTGTAAGCAGCCTATTTGTTCCTGAAACTATTTCATTTTTAAAAAAGAAACTAAAGGAATGTTTTAAATATTTTGGCTTTGACGGGATGATCTGGTACCAACCAAACTTGTATTGGGATGCTGCCGGAGGTCGTGGTGGTATGGATATAACTGCCAATGCCTATACAGCCGTTTTTTCAGCATTGAACAAACATGTAAAGTCGACATATGATGCTCCTGAAATTGGATGGTTACCGCATCCCAATTCAGAAATACAACTTCGTGCAGAAAAAATTGAAGCATTAGATAAGTATGATCATCAAATCGTATTGTTAGATCATCGCGGTTACATTGCGCAACAAACAAAAGATTTGGAAACCAAAATTGATACTATTTTGGCTAAAAAATCAGAATTGTTTTGCTATTTTGATTATCCGGTAAATGTGGCATTACCAGAGCAAAGTATGAAAATAATCAAAAAAGCACTTTCAGAAAAAAAACATTGATATAACGATTTATTTTGCCAGTTTTTTCAATTTCTTCTCATTGATTACCATTCCTAAACCGGGACCTGTGGGCACTTGTAATTTTCCGTCAATTAGCTTTAAGTGCTGATCGGTGTCAAAACAAGCCATTGCTTCGTTATAAGTATCCAATTCTACATATTCTAATAATGGTCCTGCATTAGAGATGGAAGCCATTACGTGCAATGCGGCAGCAGTTCCCAAAGTAGGTTTTGTATTATGAGGTACAAGTTGTTTAAAAAAGGCTTGAGCAATAACAGCAATACGTTTTACTTCGGTAATACCGCCTGCTTTAATGACATCCGGATTAATGATATCGGGATTACCTTGCATAATCAAATCCCTGAACTCCCAACGTGTATAACATTTTTCACCAGCCATAACCGGAATATCTATGGCGGATACTACTTCTGCTAAGTCTTTGTTATTCTCTCTAGGTACAGGGCTTTCATAATATTTCATCCCCATAGCTTGTAGCTCTTTCCCGATTTGTATAGCTCTCGAAGCCGTGTATCCTTCATTAGGGTCCACAAATAGATCTACATCATCGGGTAATGCTTTTCGTATAGCTTCATAATACTTTAGGGTAGGATCAGGAATAGGGTTTAGGTTATACTCTCGAATCTGCATACGTAGTTTTATTGTTTTAAAACCTAGTCCAACTACTTTCAATGCGCGTTCTACAGCTTCTTCTATGGGTATTTTTCCACCTTTTAAAGGAATTCCGCAATAGGTTGGCATTTCTGATCTAAATCGACCTCCCAGTAAATTATACACAGGTTGATCCAGAATTTTTCCTTTGATATCCCACAATGCGAGATCTATCCCAGCTACAGCATACGATAATGCTCCAGAGGGTCCTAGGTCGTGATTTTCCCAAAAAAGGGTGTTCCAGATCAACTATGTATCAAAAGGATTCATCCCGATAACGGTCTTTCTCATTTCTCGCATAATGAATGACTCTACTACTTCTCTTGGGCTATTCGAGCTAGACTCTCCCCAACCGGTTACTCCTGCGTTGGTTTCGATTTTGATAAAAAGGGCGCGCTTTACTTTAAATGTAGTTACATTGGTAATTTTGATATCGTTGGGAGCGTCCTGCACACCTGACAGGTTTTCAAAACCTGCTAGACCCGAAGTTATATTTTGATTTGCAAGTACCGTTGCAGCACCCGCAGTGGATAATCCTAATGCTGTTAAAAATTTTCGTCGGTCAAAACTCTTCATTGTTTAGTATTTTTTCATGCGTTTCTGCCATGTTTTAAAAGCCATTTCCATTTCCGTTACTTTATTAGGCATTTCTGCGGCTAGATTATTGGTTTCTCCTGCATCTTCTGCAAGGTTATACAATTCCCATTGTTCTGTTTTTTCTCGAACGATTTTCCAATCACCTATACGTACTGCAGCACCATCTGCCCATTCAAAAAAGAGTGGACGACTTATTGTTTCTTTGGAACTTTCAGAAGTTTGTGTAGCCGTATTTGCAAAGGATTGCCCTTCAAGCGGTAATAATTTTTCATTTTTTGGATAACTATGTCCTGCAGCATCAAGCAATGTTGGGAAGATATCAATAAAGTGACCATAAAATGTATCATTGATCTTTCCTTTTTGGCTCATTTGTGGCCAACTAGCGATGGCTGGAGTATTAATCCCTCCTTCATAGCTATTGTTTTTATACATCCTGAAAGGCGTATTGCTCACATTTGCCCAATCACCTCCAAGAGAAGTCCATTGCCCCACGGTACCTATATTACCATCTCCTGCTATATGTACCACTTCTGCACTGCTTCCATTGTCTGAAAGGAAGAGTATAATTGTGTTTTGTAGTTTTTTCTGACCTCTAAGCCTATCGAACACTCTTCCGATATTATAGTCCATGCGATCTACCATAGCTGCGTAAATTGCCATTTTTAGGTCTTCTTCATCTTTTTTTGCTTCGGAAAGGCTATCCCAAGGTACGTGTATAGGTTTTGATAGTTTAAAATCTTCAGGGATCAACCCTAACTTTTTTTGTTTAGCAAAACGTTGCTTTCTAATGGCTTCATAACCCACTTTATACGTTCCGCGATATTTTGCAATATCCTCTGGCCAAGCCATTAGCGGGTCATGTGGAGCGGTATAGGATAAATATAAAAAGAAGGGTTTTGTTTCCTTTGCAGAAGTATCAATCCATTCTAATGCAGCATTGGTAAATGCATCTGTGGAGTAATAAGTACTATCCGGTGTATAAGGTTCATGTCTTTTTCCATCAACATAAAAGGTTCGAACACGCTTTCTGGCTGGCTCGGGTTCTCCTTCTCGACGCTCTCCGGGATTAAATTGATTTGCGGCTCCACTAAGTAAACCATAGTATTTGTCGAATCCCTTATCTGTGGGAACATCTACACCATGATGTTTTCCAGACATCCATGTCATGTACCCAGCTTCTTTTAGCGAACTTGCAATTGTGGTACTATTGATCCAGGGATTCTTCCAGGTACGACCAGCTCCTACTTGTTGGGCATATAAGCCCGTAAGTAGTGCTGCTCGAGATGGAAAACATTTTGACGTATTATAAAATTGTGTAAACCGCAGTCCGCTGTATGCCAGGCTGTCTAAAACTGGGGTATTGATCTCGCTACCATAACATCCCAGATCAGACCAACCCAGATCATCTGCCAGAATTAAGATGATATTTGGTTTTTGCGGTTCTTCTGTACCTTTCTGAACTGCCTTCTTTTTCTCCTTTTGACAGGAAACACAACTCAATAGGAATGCTAGTATAAATAAACGGACGATCATATGCTACTTAGTCTCTTATTTGATAAGTGTATTTCTTTTCCATCTCATCATAATAGGCTTTTAACACATGAAAGGCTTTCTTTTTAAAACCTCCATCAGAGATAAGGCCTTTTCTGTTCCAACCATCCTGAATAATTGGAAGGTTTCGACGAGGAGACCTGAAATCTGCCAAAATCCAAGGAGTCATCCCACGCAGTGTAGGTATCTTTTTAAGCATTTTGATCTGCTCCTGATACAGATATTCCTGGTATTCCTCTGTCCATCGTGTTAGTTTATCTCCATGATGATTGTATAATGCTCCCCCTCCAAACTCACTTACAAAAAATGGTTTGTCGCCAGGCAACTGCCAGGTTACCTTATCACATTTCTCAGGCAATCCAGAATACCAACCAATATATTCGTTACAAGCCAACATATCTACATCTGCCGCAAATGGATCTGGGATTTTTACTACATCTTGCACATCTTTTTCATTACGCTCTAAAGCTGCACTAATAAAGCGTGTATTATCGATATCTATTGCAATCTTTTTGAGTTCTCTAAGAAATTCTAATCTTGATTCGTTATCCGGAGTTTCGTTTGCTACAGACCATATAATCACACTGGCTCTGTTCTTATCACGATGTACCAATGTTTCTAATTGACTTTTGGCCTGATTAAATGCTTTTGGGTTTTCATAATCTATGCCCCAATACACAGGAATTTCTTCCCACAATAACAGTCCTAACTTATCGGCTAATCTGGGCATATTCTCGTTATGCGGATAGTGAGCCAGGCGAATGAAATTGCAGTTCAGCTCTTTTGCCCATCCCATTTGCATTTGTGCATCTTCCAGAGATCTGGCACGCCCTATTCTGGTTGGATTTTCTTCATGAAGGCTGATACCACGTAAAAATATCGATTGCCCATTCAACAAAATATCAGCACCTTTGGCTTCAATGGTCCTAAACCCTATTTGATCTTCTAACTTATCACTTCCTGCTTGAATATGTACATCATACAATTTAGGCCGTTTTGGATACCACTTTTTGATCTTTTTTACAGGGATTTCAAAAGCTAACCGGCCGGAAGCATCTGCTGTTCCAGAAAAATTCACCTTGGCTTCCGGGATAGAAATAGTTACATTACTTTGTGGATTCTTTCCAGCTACTTGCACATACCCTTTAATATTTTTTGGATTGTCTTTATCTAATTGAATAAAATAATCTTGAATATATGTTGAGGGAAGCTCTACCAGCTTTACATCCCGGGTAATCCCTCCGTAATTCCACCAATCTGTAGTATAATTGGGTACGCGATGCTTTTCTCTTCGGTTATCTACACGAACCATTAGCGAATTCCCTTTGGGTTTAACTACATCGGTAACATCAAAATTAAAAGGGTCAAATCCACCTAGATGCTGCCCGACTTTTTGTCCATTTACATACACATCTGTTTGATAATTAGCAGCACCGAAATAGATAAACAACCTATTATCTTCAGTAACATTATAATCAAAAGTAGTTCTATACCAAACCGATCCCTCGTAATACAACAGCATACGATCCTGAGAGTTCCAGTCACCTGGCACTTTAATCTCTGCAGAGGTGTTAAAGTTGTATTCTACTCTATCCCATCGTTCTGTTATTACCTTATCCAGATAATAAGGTTTAGCCGAATTGCGAGTGGATTCCATCTGGTCAAAAGGTTTCCAGTTTCGATGGTTCCTATACCCTGTTTCATAGGGGTCAACTACGAATTTCCAATTTCCGTTAAGAGAAGTTGCCTTTCTATTATATGTATTTTGTAATAGGGGTTCTGAAATACTTTGATTGGTCTGAGCGGTTATGCATGGTATGTTTACAAGAACAGCTAGTGCAAGAGTAAATGTTAATATTGAGTTTTTCATGTGTGTTTTGCTATTAGATATTAAGCATTTTTTGTGGTCCAATATATATTTTCTTCTTTCCAAAGGTCTTGATCATATTCGATCCCTAAGCCAGGGGCTTCAAAAATCGCCATTTTCCCATTTTTGGGCAATACTGGTGAATGCCAATCTTTTTGTTTTTCTTCTCCACCCACACGATACTCCTGATGATGAGATAAAACAGGGCATACTGCAAAAATCTGATTTGGTGCCGCAGCCATAGGCCCCGCTTTGGGCGAGTGTGGTGTAAAACCAAGACCATAGTGAGCCGCTAGGTGTGAAATTTTAAGTGTACGTACCAAACCTCCATGATAATACGCATCGGGTTGTAACGTATCCATCGCACCTATTTCTGCCATGAGTTTGAACTGATCAAAACTAAAATCCTGTTCTCCACCGGCAATCTTACAAGTAGTCGCCGCGTCTTTTACTAATTTATGTGACCACAGATCTTGCCAATAACAAGGTTCTTCAAAAAACTCCACACCATGACTTTCTATCATTTTTAAAACTTCTATGGCTTCATCTGCGGTATATGAACTGTTACCATCGACATATAACGTGAATTTTTCTCCGGCAGTTTTTCTCATATAAGGTACCCAATCATTGGTGCGCTTGATATAGGGGTCTATATTTTTCATGCGACCCCCAATCTTAAATTTGATTGCTGTTGCTCCTGTGGCTTCTGCCGTTTTTAAAATTCGCTCGGTTTCATCTTCATAAGGATTTTCTCGCTCAAGACTAGAAATGTATACCGGATACGAATCCCGAGCTTTTTCTCCTAAAAAGGTATAGGCTGGTTTTCCTGCAATTTTACCTAACAAATCCCAAATAGCGATTTCTACTGTGCCAATACCGTTCCAGTACGGTAAGCTTACAAACTTGTAGTTACGGTCATCTTTTAAAATCTTGGCAGGAAGGTTGGCCACATTTCGTGCATCTTCTCCTACAAATTTCTTTGCTGCAAGCCCGGTAAACATAGTCTGTGATTTCATAAAACGACCTTTGTTCATTGCAGCAATACCTGTATTTCCTGATGCATCTGTTACTCTCAAGAAGAATCGTTTTTTTAAGGTTACCACTTCGATTTTATCTATAATCACAGATGAGGGAAACGTTGCCATGACTCTTTTAGTAATATTTGCTTCTAAAGTACCTCCATCAAATGGTTTTTTGCCGGTTGGATCTACATTCGCTTTTTGGGATACCGTTGTATCTGTACACGCTATCAAAGGCAATGCTGCGGCTGCACTTGCAACTACTGTTGTTGTTTTTAGAAATTTTCTTCTATCGAACATATTTAGTTGTTTTCTACTGTTGTTAGCATATCTTTATCCTTAATTATTCTTCCGTTTACGGAAACATTCTTAAGTATAACATCCTTGGTATGATTTGTGATTACCGATGCAGGTGATTTTTTAATTTTTATATCTTCCATAAACACTTTTTCAATATTTTCTTCTACCCTTCCATTAATTTTAATTGAAATTTCTGTCACCTCCTCTACTGTGATATTCTGGAAGTAAAAATTATTATATTTCACAAAGTGCATATTACCTCTCCATCCCTTATAATCTGTGGTAAATTCGAATCCATATTTTACAGGGTTCAGTACTTTCATATTTCGCATATATACTTCTTCTATAAAACCTCCTCGATCTGGATTACTTTTAAATTGAAAAGCGTGTTTATCACTTCCTCGTAGCATATTATTTTCTGCAAATACATTACGAACCCCGGCAGACATTTCGGATCCTATGCAAAATCCGCTACCCACGATATTTGTGAAATCATTATTTCTGATTACAATATTTTCTGAAGGAGGGTATTGCCACCCATCTTGATCGCGGCCAGCTTTAATGGCTATGCAATCATCATGAGTATTGATTACACAATTCTCAATTAACACATTTTTGCAACTTTCTGGATCAATACCATCGTCATTGGTAGTGCCACGTTGAATATTAAGTCCTCTTATCGTAATATTTTCTGAAAGAATTGGATTGATAGTCCAAAACGGAGTACTTTTTATGGTAAAGTCTTCAAAAAGGATATTCTTACATTCAATGAACTGAATTCCTGTTGGTCTAAGAAAATGCCCTTCTCCAAATATTCGCACATCTATTGGTACTTCATCATTACCCATTTGTCGGGCACGCATCTTATCGGGTTTTTGTTTCTGCTTCCAGGGTGCCCAAATTTCTTCACAGTGACCGTCTATTTTACCTTTGCCTGTGATTGCGATATTTTCTTGCTCAAGAGCATAAATTAAAGGAGAATAATTCATGATAAAAGTACCTTCCCAACGCATTTTTACTACTGGTAAATAATCTTCAGGTTTAGGGGAGAAATTCAATACTACTCCTTCAGACAAATGTAAATTCACATTAGATTTCATGAATACCGATCCTTTCACAAAATAATTTCCTGGCGCTACTTTTACAGTTCCTCCTCCGGTTGCAGATACTTGCTCGATCACCTTGTTTATAGTTTCTCTAAAGTTTAGTGTATCTGAGATTGAAATTGTTGTATCTCTAAAAGTAGGAGGGATGATCTGTTTTAGGATATCCGGTAAAGTTTGATTCCAGGCTGTATCAATTTTTGCTTTAGCATAGATTTCATTCAAACTGCTCTCTATTTTTTTATCTGTTTTACAAGAGATCGTTAATGCTACTATTAGTCCCAGACAAAATTTTAACAATCCTCTTGATCCCTCTTCAAAAAGAGAACAAATTATTGTATTATACATTTTTATATACATTGTATCTTATTTCATTATTCAAAAACATCCTAGTCTTTATTATTAATACGCATTTTGATACAAATCACTTAAAAACCGCATTCCAAAAGAGGTAGCTATATCCCGATAATACAATTCAAAAGTGCCATCTTTTTTTGCTTTTTGCCTTATTTCATAGTAAGCTCCTGCGAGATTAGGATCAGTATGAGCTATACTAAACTGATTTTTTAATGTAAAATCCAATGCCAGTTTTATATTATTTTCAAAATCGGTAATCCCTAATTCGTATAACTGTAACCATAAAATACCTGCATAACTTGTTGCACTGCCACAAGGGCTTCGTTTATCATGATTACCATCCAAATAACTACTATACCAGATGACTCCTGTCTTATCCTGTACTTTGGCTAGTGCCTTTGCGGTTTTTAGAGCCGCATCCAGGTATTTTTGTTCTTTGGTAAGTGTATATGCTTCAATTAATGCTTCGGCATTCCAGGTATTAAAACGACCATGTATTTTTCCTGTTTCAGGATTATTAGGTTCAAAATCCATCCACCAACCATTTTCTGATTGATCATCAACTAGTTTATTACAAATCTCTAGAAAGGCTTCTTTATAACGTTCTTTTCCTGTATGGGTATACATATCTTTCCAGAGATACCCTTCTGCATTTGGCCTTGCAACGTGTTTAATATCAAAGGGCACATCCTTATGTTGTTCATGAGGGCTTCGATCTTTCCATATCTCGCCTGTTTTTGCATCTACGATGTTATAGCTCAATCGTTCTTTAGGAATATATAAGTTATCTAAAATCCATGCTCCAGCATCTGTAGCAATATCAGCATATATTTTATCTCCGGTTACATCACTCAAATTGAAAAGGCCTGGTGTTCCATCGGCTATGGTTGTAGTATTGATCAAATCCCCCAGCTTGCTACCGTGTCTGGCATTGAGATATCCTTCTAACTTATGACCTTTGGGAAATTGCAAATCAATCCACCATTTTCCTGCTCTAACAGCATGATCTAGTGCGCTTTTATTTTTTGTAACCTCATAGGTTTCGAGCAAACCATAAATAGCCTGTCCTGTATGCCATGCAGGTTCGTATTCTTCCCAAACCCCCGAGATCATCTGGTAATTCCCTCGCGCCATTCCATCATTATTTAACATAGCTTTGCCAGTATGCTGTATTGCATTATTAAGTGATTCGATTATCTTGGTCTTGTAGGCTTTATCTAGCTCAAGTTTAGGTTGTTGAGCACAGGCTTGAATACAAATACTTAAAATAAGTACGATGACTATTTTAATCTTCATTTAATTTCTTTTTAAAGATGAAAGCTTCTTTATTAAGTGTATTTCCTGTAAGCAACGTCGTGTCTAATTTTTCGACATCAATAAGATACACTCCATAACGATCCATTTTTCCTTGATTATGCCTAATAGATGTGTTTTTTATCTTAACGTTTTTAGCATGCGCTACAATCAATGAGCCTGGAGATTGCACATAATTTAATGTATTATCCCAGTATTGAATTTTTTTATTTCCTTTTGGTTTTTTCCAATTTTCTAAAACTGTATTCTCTGCATTAGGAATTGTTATTTTTACATTTTCGAGGGTAATTTCAGAAATTTCTTTTCCCGGATATCCAGAAAAATATAACAATCCATTTGTTGTAATATTGATATCCCTAAAGTTAATGTTTTTGATGGTGCCAATTTCTGAAAGACTATCTCTTCTATGGATATCTAAAAAAATACCGTATTCATCTTTTTGTCTGCCACCAGTTTCTATATTGATATTTTGAAAATTGATGTCTGAATATATACCGCCGTCCATCATAAAAAGTGCAATGCCATATCGTGAATTTTTTATAGTAATATCCTGAAAGGTACAGTTTCTGGTATGATATGCAGATCCTGTTCCTAACTTTAAGGCGGCATCATCACTTTCGAGCAGACAATTCTTTACGGTTACATTTTCGGTATACCTGCTTCTCTGGTTAGCATGTTCTCCTATAAAAAATTCTGGTTTGTTTTGGTTTTTGATACAGATAGCATCATCTCCTGTAGCAATAGTACAATTTGTAATCAATACATCTCTTGAGTTATTGATATCGATACCGTCTGTATTTGGGCTTCTTGGATGGTTTTTTATAGTTACACTGTCGACCCTAACGTTTTCACAAAACTGAAATACTAGACAATGCGCAGGACTATTTTCTATAGTAATTCCTGAAACAGAAACATTTTTTGCATCTTTAATTACAATCCAAGGTTTTGGACGCTCTGTAAATTTCCAGTTTTTATCGAAAAAAGATTCTCCATTACCGTTGATAATTCCTTTTCCTTTAATTGTAAGATTATCTGCATTAGGTGCAAATATGAAACTGGATTGCTGATAATCTTTCATCTTTGAAGAAGCGATTAATTTTGCTCCTTCTTCAAACTGAAGTGTTATATTCGATCCCAAGGTTATACTTCCTGTATAAAAATCTCCTTTTGGGATGATCACGGTTCCTTTTGTTTCTATTGCTTTATCAATTGCTGCCTGGATAAACTTAGTATTTAACGTTTTTCCATCAGCAATGGCTCCATATTCTAGAATATCAAAACGATGATCCTTGTCGATTTTACAAGATATCGACATTAATACTATTGCGATCAAGGTTGAAAATCTTATGAGCTTATTTTTTTTAATATAAGTTACTACCAGCCTATTCTTTATAGAATAGGCTGGATAGCAACTCATAACAAACAAACTAATATGAAACATCTTTTAAAAGCTCCTGTTTTAAACTTTTATGATTATTCTCTACTGCTTCCATCAAAATTTCTTGTCCAACCCAATGTCCAGTCGTCATCTGCAGGAATAGCACCCACATAGTTTACACTATCGAAAAAGCTACCCAAAGAAGACGCATCAGAAGAGTTTTGAGTTGACACTCCAACAAAAGTATTCGTAATACCAAAAGCTTCTTCAGAATTGTTATTTCCTGCTTCTCTGTATTGGTCTCGAACACTGCTGTGTAAGCCTCCGCTATCACCAAATTCATCATTATTAAACACCGCACAATTTCTCATCATAATTTCGCCTCCATCTCTAACTCTAAATGATGTGCCAAACCCTGAGATTGTGGTATTATAATATTGGCCATTGGCTCCATCTTGCATTCTTACACCTTCTCCTACATTCAAATCTCCCGTTGTAATTCCGGCTCCTATTATGGTTGCATTAGAAATAACAGGGTTAGATTGAGGAATAAGGTTTTCGTCTGTCCCATTAATAGCGCGACTACCAGTACTCGTTGCCAATGCCCAAAACTGACCATTACCATTCCATCCCCCACTATATCGTACACATCGACTATCTGGTTTGGTCACAACAATGTGCTTCAGATTTACAGAGCCACCACGTATTCTGATTCCTGTGGCGTTTGCATCATGTACTTGCACATAGTCTATTATAGTGCCTTGTCCTACTTGCCGTAGCTGCAAGGCATCATCTCCATTTCCACCAAACTCAATTCTTACATAGTTAAGTATTCCTGAATTACTATCTTCAGAATCATCTCCTCTTAATGTAACCCCGACCCAATCTCCAGCTTCTGGATTTCCAGACTGACCAGGAGCATTTTTGAAACTAGTAAACACAATAGGATCATCTGGAGTGCCTTCTGCGATAATTTCTCCTCCAATATTTATATCTAGTTCACTCTCATTAGTAAAACCATAAATAGTAGTCCCTGCATCAATAGTTAGAGTAGTTTGTTGATCGACATCTACACTTCCATTAAGTAGCCAGTTTGATGAATTATCAAAAGTTTCGTCAAAATTTATCGTACCCGTTACTTGTTTGAAATTTATATCATTAATAGTTACATCTTCGATAGTATATTTTGGTTCAATTTCGGAAATCGTAGCTGAATAGGTTGTAGATATGGATTGACCTTGTTTGTCATTTAACATAAAAACAATTGATTGTGTTGTTCCTAGCCAAGATGCCGGTACCTGAATCGAAAATCTAAAATTCTCATTTCCTGTAGCTCCATAGTTCTGGGTGGACAAATTAGTGTTCCCTATAGAAACGCTTAAACCTTCTAGAAGACCAGATGCTTCTAGTTCTACATCAATAGTAATGGTTTGCCCCACACCAAATTCTCCACTTTCTGAAGACAGACTGATCTCAGGTTCAAAATATAAAGGTTCTCCTGAGGAATCATCATCTTCATTACAAGAAATAAGTATTAAACTAATAACATATAATATAAAGGTGAAGGACACATGTTTTTTAAAATTATTCATAACTTTTAAAATTTATAATTAAGACCAAATCGAGTAGACCAACCATAAATTTCATAATTTGTCACTTGATTTCTTAGAAACTGATATTCGACATTTGGATCGTTTAATAAATTCACAAATTCTGCAAAAATTGTTAGATTTTTGTTGATTTTTTGCGAAGCATTTACATCTAATTGGTATCTTTCGTCAAGGAAAAAATCCTGAGTAGGGTCACTATTAAAGCTTAGCAGAGAGGAATCATTATAATTTAAGGCGACTCTACTACTAAATCCTCCTTTATCATATGATATAGCAGCATTCCATGCATGATTTGCCTGTCCTATAAATGGAACATCGTCTCTTATTTCTGTTTCCCCAGTATCTTCATTGAGAAATTCGAAACTACTTTCAGAATCTGTATAGGTATAATTTAAATACACCCCAATCCCTGAAAATATTCCTGGTAAAAAATCTAGCTTTCTAGAAAAATTCACTTCCGCACCAAAGATTTTGGCTTCATCTCCATTTACCGGAGTATCTCTTAGGAATCCATCAAACTCTCCTCCTTCAACATTGGACAGCTGATCAAATATGAAACTCTCTACGTTTTTATAGAAAACCCCTCCAGAGATTATTCCGGCTCCCTGCAGGTAATTTGCATATAAAAGATCGAAATTAGTTGCATCTGCGGGTTCCAAATTTGGATTTCCCACTTGCAATCGTTGATCTGCTCTATTGATATTTTGTGTAGGAACAACATCCTGAAGATCAGGTCGGGCATAGGATTTTGTGAATGCAAATCTGATATTACTTCTATCCGATATTGAATATCTTAAATGCAGCATTGGAAGTAAAAAATCATAATCATTACTCCCTGAAATTGGTCTAGAAGTAATAGGGCCGTTCGCCGGCTCATTTATCTCTAAGGCATCGTATTCTACATCTGTTCTTTCGTAACGTATTCCAGCAAGAATTCTCAAGTTATTAATCTGATATTTTCCCTGGACATATGCTGCAGTAACATCTTCACTAGCATTATAGAAGAAACTATCACTATTAATCTTACTGGCGTCCTGATCAAGAACATATGCATCTTCATTTTGGATAAAATGTTGTAATGCCCTGTCGGGATCAGGAAATTGTCCCATCTCATAATTTCCCTCTAATATCGCACCTTGATTACCATCAAGAACCTGAGCCAAATTGTAAGGCCCATTAAATCCAGAGTATTCAACAGTATTCCTTCTTCTCAAATTATCAAGTTCTCTATACTTCCCTCCCGTCTTAATTTCTCCAGAATTATTACCTATCCTAAATGGAAAAGTTAAGTTTAAACGAGTTACAAAATTATCTCCTTTGTTTAATATAGGCTTATCTTGTTGAAAACCATTAAATGTATATTCTTCATGATTTTCGAAATCAAAATCGGGAGAGGAGAATAGTGGAAAATCTTCGTTAGCTCTATTAATATCCAATACCAGTCCTCTTTTTCTAAAGACATATCTGTTACTTCTAAGAATTCGTTCTGATCTTGAATAATTAAGGCCATAGTCTAATTTTGCTATGTCACCTAATAAATGATTTCCATCAAATGAAAGCGTAATATTTTCTCTATTGATCACACGATCATTAATATCCCTACGAACACGCACATCACCATTATTAATACTTCCAGCAAGGTTAGGATTTTCTGGATCTTGGTAATTATTTCTTGGTCTAAAACGAATTCGTCTTCGCAATGATTCATCTTCGAGATTATTGTAGATTGTTTTCAGAACAATTTTAGAATTATCGTTGAATTTATAATCAAATGTTGCATTAACCCCTACTCGTGTACGTTGATTTTCAAGAGGCCTTAGTCTAAAATCATCAATTACATCAGCTCTAAAGGAGTTAGGGTCATCTTCGTCCCCAATTCTTCGATTACGATAGGCTGCCTCAAAACGTTCTTCTCCGTTCACCGCTCTATAGTAACTACCTCCCAATAACACTCCAAATTTATTATCTGCAAATCTTTGGTCGTATTTTAATTTAGAAATTAAACTTCCTTCTTCAAAAAGATCATTATACCCCCCTCCTAATGTTCCGCGAATTCTTGCCTTTTCAGTTCTTGCAGTCGGAGTAATCAAGTTAATAGCCCCTCCGATTGCATCTCCGTCCATCTCTGGAGTAATAGCTTTACTAACTTCCATTGATGCCAACTGATCCGCCGAAATCAAATCAAGAGATTCAGATCGACCCCCTTCTTCGTCGGTAGATGGTATTTGCTCACCATTAATAGAAATTGTTGTAAAGTTTTGAGGTGTTCCTCTAATTTTAACAACACTTCCTTCACCATTATCTCTTTGAATAGTAACACCTGATACTCTTTGCAACGCTTCCCCTACATTGATATCAGGAAAACGACTTACCAAATCTGCCGAGACTACTGTTTTTATATTATCAGAAGTTCTTTGCAAGTTGTATGCTTTTTGTTGTCCCTCTACATTTGCCGTAATCACGACTTCTCCTAATACACTAGTAGAAGGCTGAAGAACAATATCTCCTAAATTAATAGAAGATGAATCCCCTGTTACGTCAATCTCTTGCGAGAACGTATCGTAACCCAGATAAGAAATCTCTATGACATGTTTGCCTACAGGAACCCGATCTAATACAAATAAACCGTCCCAATCTGTAGAACTACCAATGTTAAGCGCTTTAATGGTTATCGACGTTCCTGGAAGGGGATCGTTTATATCTCCCAGAATCCTACCATTTACAACAACAAATTGCTGCTGTAGGTCATCAAACACTTCTCTAGATACCTCGGTATCTGCAAATGATGAATGAAATGAAATCATCATCATGAATGAAAACAACATGGTTTTCATGCATCTTGTAAAATTATCCATACTTTCAATTTTAAAATTTAATCTGAGCAATTATTTAATTTATCGGACAAAAGTATAATTTTTATCGACAAAAAACATTTTAATGTTAATTTTAACATTTATATTAATAGTTTTAAGAATGATTACCCCCTTAAACTATCCAAAAGAAAGCTTAACATTGTGCAATCGATTGCATATTATGATAAATAAACAGAAAAAACAAATCACTTCATATTTTTAACTAAAAAACATAATTATTATTAATACTTATGTTTTTTATTAGGAATTTTTCATTTTCAAAACAAGTTTTGACCTAAAACACTTATTAATTGCGCAATCGATTACATTTTTTTTACATTTGTGACTTAAAAATTGTAATTTACAATTCATTACCATTATTTTGCACGTTATTAAATTGATCCATTTGCATTTATAAATGAAACCCAAAAAAGCAACCATACATGACATTGCAAAAAAGCTAAGCATTACTGCATCTACAGTTTCTCGGGCCTTAAATAACAACCCAAGAATCAGTGAAGCAACTAAAAAAGCAGTGTTTAAGGTTGCAAAAGACCTTAACTATCAGCCTAATAACATCGCTGCAGCCCTGAGAAGTGGAAAAAGCCAACTTATAGGTATTATAGTGCCTCGGATTAATCGATCCTTTTTCTCCTCTGTTATTCGTGGAGTAGAAGAGGTTGCAAATACTTTAGGTTATGGAGTGATTGTGAGTCAGTCTTATGAAAAGATTGAAAATGAAATTAGCGTGGTTAATTCGTTATTAAATGCCAGAGTAGACGGGATAATGGCTTCAATAGTCGATAATAAAACTGAAAATTATGAGCATTATGAAAATGTCATCAAAAAAGGGATTCCATTAGTTCTTTTTGACAGAACTACTAAAGAAATTGAAACTAGTCAAGTTGTTATTGATGATTATTTGGGCGGTTATATGGTTACCGAACATCTTATAAAACAGGGGTGTAAAAAAATTATTCACTATACAAGTGATCGAACAATCAATATTTATAAAGAAAGATATAGAGGATATATAGAAGCTTTAAAAGACTACAATATTCCTTTTAATCAATCGTTTGTCTTTAAAAATAATATGCTATTGGATGGTGGGCGCGATTCTACTGAAAAGTTGCTAGAATCAGGACAAAAATTTGATGCAATCTTTTCTGCGAGTGATTATGCCGCTGCAGGAGCTATGCAGGTAATGAAGGAGCAAAATATTAAAATCCCTGATGATATTGCTCTTGCAGGTTTTAGTAATGAACCTTTTACTTCACTTACTGATCCTCCTCTTACAACGGTTAGTCAGTTTCCTATAGAAATGGGGCAAGCCGCAGCCGAGCTTTTTTTTGAGATACTAGATTCCACCAAAAAAAAAGTTATTCCTCAAAAAACCGTGCTTCATCCAGAACTAATTGTGAGAGCTTCATCACTTAAAAAGGGAAAATAAAAAAGAAATCATGAGCCAAACTACTGATAAGAATAACTTAAAATCAAAGAGCAATCGATTGCGTATATCTGATACCGCCTTTATTTCTGAAGATTTTCTTTTACAAAATGAATTTGCGAAAAGATTATATCATAATTATGCCAAAAAGCTTCCGATAATAGACTACCACTGTCATTTATCTCCACAACATATTGCAGAAAATAAACAGTTTGGAAACTGTACTCAAGTGTGGTTAGCAGGTGATCATTACAAATGGAGAGCTATGCGCACTTTGGGTGTTGAAGAAAAATTTATAACTGGAAATGCGCCTGACAAGGCGAAATTCGAAAAATGGGCAGAAACCGTACCCTATACTGTTAGAAACCCTTTGTATCACTGGACACATCTCGAGCTACTTCGATATTTTGGAATCGACACCTTACTCAATGAAAAAAATGGTTCAGAAATATATGAACAAACCTCTACCATATTACAAGAGAAAACTCATAGCACCCTTGGCCTTTTAAAACAAATGAAGGTCGAGGTGGTTTGTACTACAGATGATCCTACGGATGATTTAGAGTCGCATCAAAAAGCAAGAAAAGATGGTATTGAACCTAAGCTTTTACCAACTTTTAGACCTGATAAGGCATATGCTGCAGAAAATCCAGCAACCTATATCACGTACCTTGAAAAACTAAGTGAGGTTTCTTGTGTTACTATCAATTCTTATAAAGATTTGATAGATGCACTTAATGACAGGGTTGTATATTTTCATAAACATGGTGGGCGTCTTTCTGATCACGGATTAGAACAATTATATCATTTCGAATTAGGCTCGTACAACATCGAAACATTATTTAAGAAAATAAAAAACAAGAAGCCATTAGAACAGGAAGAAATTAACTATTTTAAGTTTGAAACATTACTTCACTTATGTAAAATGTATCATGTTCAAGGATGGACACAGCAATTTCATCTTGGTGCTCTTAGAAATACAAACCAACGTATGCTCGCCCAACTTGGTCCGGATACAGGCTTTGATTCTATCGGTGATTTTTCTCAAGCAGTAACTTTAAGTAAGTTTTTAAACGCATTAGATAGCACCAATCAATTATCTAAAACCATTATTTATAATCTTAATCCAGCAGATAACGAAGTAATGGCTACCATGGTTGGTAATTTTAATGATGGAAGCGTCAAAGGAAAAATACAGTTTGGATCTGCATGGTGGTTTCTAGATCAAAAAGATGGTATGGAAAAACAAATCAACGCCCTTTCAAATTTAGGGCTTTTAAGCTGTTTTGTTGGTATGCTTACCGATTCCCGTAGTTTCTTGTCTTTTCCCCGACATGAATATTTCAGACGGATTCTCTGTAATATTATTGGCAACGATGTTGAAAACGGAGAATTGCCTGCAGATGAAGAATGGTTGGGCAACATTGTAAGTGATATTTCTTATTATAACGCAAAAGAATATTTTGGGTTCTAAAAGCATTTTTGGTTATGGAAAAACTAAATAGAAACACATCAAATTCATTATCAAAAAGACCCATCAAAGTATTACAATTTGGAAAAGGTAATTTTTTAAGGGGGTTTGCCGACTGGATGATTGATATCCTTAATGAAAAGGCGAATTTTAACGGAGATATCCAAATTATAGAATCTACCGATAACGGACTAGCATCAAAGATCAATGAACAAGAAGGTCTTTATCATGTAATTTTGGAAGGGTTAAAAAATGAAAAAAAAATTCGCCAAACAAGATTGATCACAAGTGTAAAAGGAGTTTTTAACCCTAATCAAGGCTATAAAACTTTTCTGAAAATGGGTAAAAATCCTGATTTAGAACTTATCATTTCTAACACTACTGAAGCAGGTATTGTTTTTGACCCCGATGATACTGACTTCGACATATTACCACGTTCTTTTCCTGGTAAATTAACTGCTCTATTGTATTATCGTTTTTTGCACTTAAAGGATTCCAAAAACAAAAAGCTGACTGTTTTACCATGTGAGCTTATTGATCGTAATGGTGATCAATTGAAAGAGATGATCCAAAGATATATTTGGCTATGGAAACTGCCAGATAGGTTTAAAACCTGGCTTGACAACCATGTTATTTTTTGCAATACTCTTGTAGATAGAATTGTTACAGGATTTCCTGAAGATGCTATTGACCAAGTTCAAAAAAGTATCGGTTTTAAGGATCCTATGATCGTAAAAGCAGAACCTTTTTATCTATGGGTTATTGAAGGCCCTGCAGAAGTTAGCTCCATTTTCCCGGCCAAAGAAGCCCAATTAGCTGTTACATTTATTGAGGATCAATCCCCTTACAAAACAAGGAAAGTAAGGATATTGAATGGCGTTCATACCGCAATGGTTCCTATCGGTTACCTTAATGGAATAGAAACAGTACGAGAAACTATAGAAAATCCTAAAACAGCATCTTTTATAAAACAAATAATCTTTGATGAGATTATACCTACATTGGATCTCCCAAAAGAAGAATTATTATCCTATGCCAATTCAGTAATCGAACGTTTTAGAAACCCATTTATTAAGCACAATTTGCTAAGTATTGCACTTAATTCTATATCAAAATTTAAAGTGAGAGTATTGCCGTCATTGCTAGCTTATACTGAAAAAAAAGACCACCTGCCTAATGGTTTGGTAAAATCATTTGCGTATCTAATTTTGTTTTATCGTGGTTATTTTAACGGCACCAAAATTCCTTTGCAGGATGATAAATACACCATTAATTTTTTTGAAACTCTCTGGAAAACATCAAATATAGAGCATGTTGTTCATCAAACTCTTGCTAACACCAAATTCTGGGAAAAAGACCTCACAGAAGTACCTGGATTAAAAAAGCAAATTATAGTAGAAATAGAGAAAAAACTAGAATCAGAAGTGATCCACAAATAAACAATACTATTACATTTACTAATGGCAAATCAATCCAACTTAATAACTATGTAAACTCAAGGGTCAATCCGTATTTAACTCGAAAAGAAGCCTAAAAAGTCATCATTTCTACAGAAACGAAGAAAAATTGTAGCGAAATAGGCTTTCTAATGAAAATTGACTTGTCTTCGGTACAATTTTCTATCGAGAATTACCCAAACAGACGTCAATTCTCTTACATCAAGTTAGATTAATTATTTCTAAAGATGAGCCCAAATAAAATAGCTCAGTATTGTATATTTACTCAAAACACTTCTATATGTCTTCTCAATCCCGTCTGGATCGTGCATACAAAAATGCTAAAGTAATCCCGTTTGATGATCATTCTAAGTTTATCCTTTTTAGCGATTGCCATCGTGGAGATAATAGTTTTGCAGATGAATTTGCAAACAATAGAAATATTTATTTGCATGCACTAACTCATTATTATAATAAAGGGTTTACCTACTGCGAATTGGGGGATGGGGATGAGTTATGGGAAAATCATAATTTTAATATGATCCTTAGGGCACATAAAAATGTGTATGAATTACTTCAACTATTTTATAAGGAAGACCGATTAGAAATGATTTGGGGCAACCATGATATGGTATATAGAGATCCAAAATATGTGAGAAAACATCTCAGCTATTATTTGGATCATAAAACCAACAAGGAAGTTCCTCTCTTTCCTGACATTAAATTTGAAGAAGCGATTATATTAAAACACAAAAATACAAATCAAGAAGTTTTTCTTCTTCACGGGCATCAGGCAGATTATATGAATTATAATGGATGGCGTTTTCATAGATTTTTGGTACGAATTTTATGGAAACCTCTACAGGTTATAGGTATTTCTGACCCTACGAGCCCAGCTCAAAACTATAAAGAAACGATTAGAGTCGAGCGCAGACTCAAAAAATGGATCGCCAACAATAAAAATGTATTTACCGTAGTAGGACATACGCATCGTCCAAGATTTCCCGAGCCTGGTGATCTTGCTTTATTTAACGATGGGAGTTGTGTTCACCCTAGATGCATCACCGGGATGGAAATTGAAAAAGGTAATATTACATTAATTAAATGGCAAATTTCAACTACAGAAGATGGTACTCTTAAGATTAATAGAATTGCACTAGAAGGCCCTAGCAAACTCACTGATTTTATTGTAATATAGCATTACCACTTATGGAAACTGCTCAATATATAATAGATCAAATCCCTATACAGCATAATCTGGTGTCTTATTTTATATTTTTAGGTGTCTTTTTAGGGTTTTTATTGAGTACTGTGATATTGTTTAGAACCTCCAAAAAAGCTACAGCTTTTAAGATATATGGCTGGTCTTTACTTACACAATCTATTATTGCAACAGATGTATTTTTATGCTATACTGGCCTTATGAAGTATATCCCTCACCTCAACGACAGTACCGAACCTCTGGTGTTGCTTTTGGCTCCCTCGATATATTTGTTTGTTTATTCATTACTAGAACGAAAATTAATCATCTTTAAAAAATACTGGTTTCATCTATTACCTTCGACACTATACTTTATTTCTCAGGTGCCTTATTATCTTCAACCTAAATCTATTAAAATTAATGCATATCTGGGAGCATACTTCCCCGATATGAAACGCATTGAGGTTCCTGATAATATCGATTACACTTACTTGTTGATCAAAGATGAATTAAGATGGTTTATCCTTTTTAGCTTTGTTATTTATATTCTTCTATCCGCCAGGTTAATTTTTAAAAATCTGTATACTGGCAAAAAAAATAGTAGAAATACCATGGCTAGTAAGCATCAATTTTCTAAGAATACTTTTCTACTATTTTTTGCTGCTTTTGTTCTTGTGTTTTTGGTTTTTTTGAATTTTGAAGATGATGCCGGTGATCATTATATATTTATATTTCATGCCACAGTAGTATGCATAACCACTTTTGTGTTGTTATCAGAATCTCGGTTTTTTGAACGCTCCTGGATCGCTGATAAATATGAAACTTCTGGGTTTAACGTCGCTGGAATTTCAATTGACCGTATTAAACTTCATGTACAAAAAGAACAGTTTTATTTATCAAAATCTGCATCTCTAAAAAGTTTGTCTGAAACTTTGAATTCCAGCTCTAACTATATTTCTCAAATTATCAATACCGAGACTAATTTGAATTTCAATGATTTTATAAACCAATATCGAATTGAAGAATCTAAAAAGAGGCTTTTAGACAAAGATTATGTTCACCTTACTATCGAGGCTATTGGCAATTCGGTTGGTTTCAAATCAAAAGCAACATTCTACAATGCTTTTAAGAAACATGTACAAATGTCTCCAAAAGAGTTTATTCGGTTTCAAAAGGAAAATACGACCGTCTAAAACGTCCAAAATTATAATTCCAGACATAATCGGTCATACTTTTTCAATCATTAGAAACAAAATACTTCACTTTTGATAAAACAAATTTTAATTTCATGGAGAAAATTCGCCGTTATGATCTGGATTGGTTACGAGTTATTGTATTTGGATTATTGATTTTTTATCATGTTGGGATGTTTTTTGTGCCTTGGGGGTTTCATATCAAAAATAATATTATTTATGACTGGATAAGATGGCCAATGCTTTTTTTGAATCAATGGCGATTACCTATTCTTTTTGTCATCTCGGGTATGGGAACGTATTATGCCCTTTCCTATAGAAACGTTTGGCAATTTAATTGGGAACGAATCAAAAGGTTACTGATTCCGCTTATTTTTGGAATGTTATTTATAGTACCACCTCAAATTTATTTTGAGCGACTAGACAAGGCTGAATTTGTTGGTTCTTATTTTATGTATTTCAGAACTCAAGCGTTTGTAGGTGTATATCCCGAAGGCAATATTAGCTGGCACCACCTTTGGTTTTTACCTTATCTTCTTATATTTTCTATATTACTTTCTCCCATATTTATTCGTTTAAAAAGAAAGCCTTCGATAGTTGTGAATTGGATTAAAGAAAAAATTCAAAAACCTTATGGATTATATCTATTCATAATTCCGTTATACTTTATTGAAGCTTTGGTCGAGCCATTTTTTCCTGTTACGCATGCACTAATCGATGACTGGTTTAATTTTGTCAATTCTCTTGTCTTATTTTTCTTCGGATTTATACTTATCGCTTCGAGAAAAGAATTTTGGAATAGTGTGGAACGAATCAAAAATAAAGCTTTGATCGTCGGAGTTGTTGCTTTTGGTATGCAATTAGTGATTTGGATAATAGGAAAAGATAATATCTATATTCACTTTACAGAAGCACTAATAAAAGTAACAAACTTATGGTCCTGGATACTGGTTATTTTTGGTTTTGGAGCGAAGTACTTAAACAAAAAAAGCAATAAATTATCTTATTGTAATCGTGCAGTATATCCTTTTTACATATTGCATCAGACTATTACAATAATTATAGGATATTATATTATGCACATTGAATGGCCATTTTTTCCGAAGTTTTTAATCTTGACTATTGGAACTTTCTTAGGAAGCTGGCTTATTTATGATTTAATTATTCTGAGAATCCCCATTTTATATCCACTTTTTGGAATCAAAAAACCCTACAATCATGAGAATAAATCCACATGACTGTAGGGTCTCAAAATATAATTCTTTTCTTTTTAAGCGATATTTAATACCTCTTCGATCTGTGGTGCATATTTTTTGATCGTCATTTCTACTCCCGATTTTAAGGTCATCTGGTTTACACTACATCCCACACACGCTCCTTCTAACTGGACCTTGACTCTTTTATTATCTTCAATAGAAATCAAAGAAATATTACCCCCGTCACTTTCCAAAAAAGGCCTGATCTCATCCAAGGCTTTTTCTACATTTATTCTTAATTCTTCAGAAGTCATTTGTTATTTTTTTACAGCAGAACACCCTGCCATTGTTGTTATTTTTATTGCTTCAGTAGGTGGTAGATTCTCATTTCTATCAACCACCTCCCGGACTACATTCTTTGTCAATTCTTCAAAGGCTTTTTCTATAGCAGTAGCTGTTTGTAATGCAGCTGGTCTACCTGCATCCCCAGCTTCACGAATACTTTGTATCAAAGGTATTTCTCCTAAAAAAGGAACATCCAGATCCTCTGCCAAATGCTTTGCCCCTTCTTTCCCAAAGATATAATATTTATTGTTAGGTAGTTCTTCTGGAGTAAAATATGCCATGTTTTCGATAATTCCCAATACAGGTACATTAATACTATCTTGCTGAAACATTGCTACTCCTTTTCTGGCATCTGCCAAGGCCACATCTTGAGGAGTACTTACAACAACAGCCCCTGTAATAGGTAGTGACTGCATAATTGATAAATGAATATCTCCTGTACCAGGAGGCAAATCTAATAACATAAAATCAAGCTCTCCCCATGCGGCATCAAAAATCATTTGATTTAATGCTTTGGCTGCCATTGGCCCTCTCCAAACCACGGCCTGGTTAGGTTGCGTAAAAAAACCTATCGACAAGATTTTTACTCCATAATTTTCTATAGGTTTCATTTTGGATTTGTCACCCACCTTTACCGAAAGGGGTCGTTCTCGCTCAACATCAAACATAATCGGAGCAGAAGGACCATAAATATCAGCATCCAGAAGCCCAACTTTAAAACCCATTTTGGCCAAAGTAACCGCCAGATTCGAAGTTACGGTAGATTTCCCTACTCCACCCTTACCCGAGGCAACTGCAATAATATTAGTAATCTCAGGAATTGGTTTCCCTTTAATCGAATTTTTTAGATCAGGCTTCTCTGGCGCTTCAACCTTACTATTTACTTTAACTTTTGCTTTCTCATAAACCTTCTCATGAATCGCTTTCATCACATCTACTTCGGCACGTTTACGAATATGCAATGCAGGTGTTGATAATACTAAATCAACAATAACCTCATCTCCAAAAGTAACTATGTTTTTTACAGCACCACTCGCTACCATATTCTTTCCTTCTCCTGCAACAGTTATGGTTTCGAGTGCTTTTAGTATTTCTGATTTTTCTAGCTTCATCTGTATTTTCTCTTTTTCTGAAAATAAATCTATCTAGATTCATTCTAAACGCAAAGATAGGTCGAAAAGTTAAGATTATAAAGCTCATAAATCGAAATGATTTATAGTCGTATCGCTATTCATGATATTCTAATTTTCTAAAACGGTATGATTTGTGTAATCTAGAAATTTCAAAACTTTTACATGCAAAATATGAAACCATCTTTACTGTTTATAATCGTACTTATTTTATCCTGTGATTTGAGCTATGGTCAGGGAAAACTAGAAAAAGCTGAAGAAAGTTTAAGCAAAAAAGAAGAACTCAAAAATAGAAGTTCCAGGTCAGAATATCGAAACAATTATGAAAATGATGATGATTCTGATTATAGTTTTCTACTAGAAGATATTAGTCTCTTTTTGATTGAAAGTCTTTTATATGCAACGTATTATACTGTAATCGAAACACCAATGGAAACCGAATACAAAGGCAGTATGGCTTCGATTACAAAATACCCATATTTCAACTACTCTAAAAAGGGTAATTATTCTTACGAACAAGGTGATAACACATCAATATTTAGAACTGCTATTCATAATCGATTTATTACTGAAAATGCTAAGTTACACGGAAACCATTTTAATATCGATACAAAATTTCTTAATCGAATCGGTCTAGAAGTAGATTATCTTCAATTATGGGAAGAGAACACCAATTTTGGCAATAACACTCTGGCCATATTTACTGCAATGGCAAAATACCATCGAGTTCGTACCGAACGATTTAATGCCTGGTGGGGATTAGGAGCGGTTTATGTTGGTGGCGAAGTCGAGGAGTTTGGTTTTGCTTATGGTCTTGGAGCAGAGCTATTCTTCGCAAAACCATTTAGTATAGAAACAAATTTTTATGGGTCATTCATCAATCAAGAATCAGTAAACAAATTTACTGCATTGTTAAACTATCATTATCAGCGATATAAATTTTCGGGTGGGTACGAGCATCTTAAAATAGGTAGCGTTGATTTCTCGACCTTTTCTGCTGGTATTGGGGTTTCTTTTTAATATTAGATTTGAGCATCCGAGCGGGCTATTCACTATATATTTTTAGTGCCTCCTTCGACAAGCTCGGGATGACACAAAAAAGGATGCCGTTTCTACCCCTGATGCATTATTATTTGTAAATTTTTCAAAAATTAGGAAATAATAGGGTATCTGCAAAATTATAATTCCTGCATCGGATCCCAAAATATCTTTTCAAAGTCTTGAATCTGATTGTCGATGACTTCTATCCCTTCACTTTCTAATAACTGTTGCATCAGATTTGTGCCTTGAAAATGATGTTTCCCAGTTAGAATCCCTTTGCGATTTACGACTCTGTGTGCAGGTACATCTTCTCGACCATCACAAGCGTTCATTGCCCAACCAACCATACGAGCACTACGAGCAGCACCAAGATATTTGGCAATTGCGCCATATGACGTAACTCTGCCATATGGAATAAGTTTAGCAACCTCATAAACCCTTTCAAAGAAATTTGTTTCCTCTTTTTTTACTCCCATGTGTATATGATTCTTGCTAAGGTAATCAACACTAAAACTAGCATTAATATACCCATAAAATAATTAGTATACTTAGTAATGGATGCTGTTTTCTTTTCAATTTTCAAGAAAGAAAACACGTAAAGATAAAGTGTAACAAAAGTTCCGCTTCCAGCTGCGATTATAAATGCGATGATACGTGAGGTATCGTATTCGATTTTGCCACTAACACTCATTCCTGCTGCAATGGCTACAAAATAAGGTATAGGTAGCACGTTAATTACAGACATCATGACTCCTTTAAAAAAACTTCTAGTATCTATATTACGATAGACTTTAATTTTTGCTTTTTGTTTTGCCTTTGCAAAGAAATAAATCGCCATCAAAAAAAAGATAACCGCCCCTGTTCGCAATAATATATTTCTAACAAATGGGTTAAAGAATATATATTTAGCCAAAAGTATAGCAATCAACGCCTGAAATACAACAACTATAGAAGCTCCTATAGCCACTAAAATACCATTGTTTTTACCTCTTTCAAGGCATGTCCTGGCCACAGTCATATTAACCAATCCCGGAGGTATAACCCCAACCAGTGCTGCAAAAAAAGTAACCAAAAAAAGTCTTGTAGTTTCCAAAATTGTAGTGCCAATTATGAGATCTTAAACTGGATGTAAGTTATGGGTTTATTTTGTTCTAAATATTGTTTTTCATAAAAAGTTTGAATCGCGGTTACCACCTCTGGAGCTCCCTCGTTATGATACACGTTATGATTGGCATACAATACTTTGTGTCCTTCGCCATGCAATAATCCCAAGGTATACCCATGCATAAACTCGCTATCGGTTTTAAGATGCACAATCCCTTCAGGTTTTAAAACCTTTTTATAACGCTGCAAAAACTGGTGATTGGTTAATCGGTGTTTTGTGCGCTTATACTTAATCTGCGGGTCGGGGAATGTGATCCATATCTCATCAATTTCTCCTGCTTCAAAAATGTGATCTATTAATTCGATTTGGGTTCTTATGAAACCCACATTACTCATCTCGTTTTCTACAGCCGTCTTGGCGCCACGCCAAAATCGCGCTCCTTTGATATCAATTCCTATAAAATTGGTGTCAGGATATTTCTCTGCCAATCCTACTGCATATTCTCCCTTACCACAACCTAGTTCGAGTACAATTGGCTTTGAATTTTTAAAAAACTTCTCCTTCCACTTTCCTTTATAACCCCACGAATTATTAAGAACCTCTTCTCTTGTGGGCTCTAGAACATTATGAAATGTTTTATTCTCGTTAAATCGTTTTAATTTATTCTTGCTTCCCACCTATACTTCTATTTCTAATATACTTGTCTTTTTACTTTGGTATCTGTTACACCTAACTCCTTTGTTTTTATATTCATTTACAGTATGGAGTTTCACTAAAGATAATTTTTTGGTAAAATTAAGGAAATATACCCACAAAGAAATAGGATTACTTTTATAATTAAATGAAATAGTCGGTTGCTCTAACAAACTAAAAACTAAGACATTTGGACAAAAAAGTACTTGTAGCTCCACTTAACTGGGGACTAGGCCATGCAACTCGCTGTATACCGATCATTAACGCACTTATAGATCAAGGTATAGCACCTGTTATCGCATCAGATGGTGCCGCTCTTTCATTATTAAAAAAGGAGTTTCCTGAATTGCAAACTAAGACATTACCTTCTTATCATATTGAATACTCTAAAAAGGGCGGTAATTTTAAGCTAAAAATGCTTTTAAACAGCCCTAAGATAGTGCACACAATTAATGCAGAAAAAAAAGCTATTAAACGAATACTGGAGGAAGAAAAATTTTGTGGTATCATCTCTGATAATAGAATGGGAGTAAGGCATAAGAGTGTTTCTTCTGTTTTTATTACTCATCAATTAACCGTTCTAAGTGGAAATACTACCTCTTTTAGCACAAAGCTTCACAATAAATACATCAAGAAATTTGATGTATGTTGGGTTCCTGATATGGCTGATGATCCCAACCTGAGTGGTGAGTTAGGGCATCCAAAAAAAAGTACCGTTCCGGTTATGTATCTAGGTCCGTTAAGTAGGTTTAAATATCAGATAGTACCAAAAAGATATGACATAATGGTATTGTTATCTGGTCCTGAGCCACAACGCACATTACTAGAACAGAAACTTTTCCAGGAGTTTGAACAAAGTGATAAGAAAATCGTATTTGTACGAGGTTTAATTGAGGGTACGCAACAGACTTTTGTAAAAAATAATATTACTATTCATAACTATCTTACAGGAAAGGATCTTGAAAATACTATAAACAGTAGTAATCTTATTATTTCCAGATCGGGCTATACTACGGTCATGGATCTTGCCAAATTGAAGAAAAAAGCATTCTTTATACCCACTCCCGGGCAATTTGAACAGGAATATCTTGCACAACGTTTAACTCTAAATAAGTTAGTGCCTAGCTGTAATCAAAACGATTTTACCCTAAAAAAGTTACATGATTTGAATATGTATAGAGGCTTAAGTAGTTTTAGCACCGACATCGACTACGGGGAACTTTTTCACTTTTTCAAGGGTAAATGAAAATTCACTTCCTACGCGATAGTCACTTTCTACATAAATACGTTCATGATGAGCTTCGATGATATGCTTAACAATTGCTAGCCCCAGCCCAGAGCCTCCTTCTTTACGAGAGCCACTTTTATCGACTCGATAAAAACGCTCAAACAATCTAGAGATGTGTGCTTGTGCGATACCTTCTCCATTATCGGTAACTCTTACAATAGTCTTATTACGTATCAAATCTTCGATACTTACTTCGGTAGTTCCATCTTCTTTTCCATATTTAATAGAATTTACAATAAGGTTGGAAAGTACCTGTTGTATTCGCTCTTTATCGGCATGAACCATAATTGGTTCTGTATAATTCATATCAAATGTAAGCGCAATGTTCTTTTTTGCCGCTTTCATTTCATATAGATCAAATACACTTTGAACCAACTCTACAATATCAAAATTGCTATAATTAAGATTAAGATCACCTGTTTCTAATTTGGTAATCATGTCCAGATCTTTTACAATATAGATGAGGCGTTCTACACCTTTATTGGCTCGATTCAAGTATTTATCCAAAATCTTAGGATCATCTTTTGCTCCATCTAAAAGGGTGAGAATATATCCCTGTACCGTAAACAAAGGGGTTTTAAGTTCGTGAGAAACATTGCCCATAAACTCTTTGCGATAAGTTTCCCTGATTTTTAGGGTTTCTATTTCTGTTTTTCTCTTTTGGGCAAATTTCTCAACTTCTTTAATTAGAGTTCTCATGTCTGTGGTTACCGGACTATCACCAATCTTTTCGACATCAAGCATTTCGATGTCGTCATAGATTCTACGAACTCTTCGATAAATAAATTTTTCTACTCGATATTGAACAATCAAAAAACAGATCCCATAGCAAGCTATTGCAAAACCTACCATAAATAATGGGTTAAGTATTGATTGAAAGTATAAAAAAACGCTCATCCCGAGCGTTAATAAAATAGTTATGTATAAAGACGACAGGTATGCGAACCTATATGACTTTTTAAAGTTTTCTGCCATTTAAACTACAAACTTATATCCAACTCCTTTGATAGTTTTAAAACTATTATCGCCGATTTTTTCTCTTAACTTTCTAATATGAACATCGATAGTACGGCCTCCTACGATGACCTCGTTACCCCAAACCTTATCAAGGATATCTTCTCGCTTAAACACCTTACCAGGTTTAGAGGCCAATAAAGATAATAATTCAAACTCTTTTCTGGGTAATACGATCTCTTTTTTGTCTTTAACGATCTTATATTCGTCTCGATTGATTACCAAACTTCCTATTTTTAATACATTATCTGAAGACTCTTCCTCTTTAAGTCTGCGAAGTAATGCTTTTACCTTACTCACTAACACTTTGGGGCGAATAGGTTTAGTGATGTAATCATCTGCACCTGCATCAAAACCAGCTACTTGAGAGTAATCCTCTCCTCTCGCTGTAAGAAAAGTAATAATTGTACTCTGCAGATCAGGTAACTTTCGTATTTGCTCACACGCTTCGATACCATCCATTTCTGGCATCATAACATCAAGAATAATTAAGTGTGGTTTTTTCTTTTTAGCAATTTTAACAGCTTCTAAACCGTTTTCTGCAGTAACTACATGGTACCCTTCTGCATTAAGATTGTATCCCACGATTTCCAAAATATCTGGTTCATCGTCTACCAATAAAATAGTAATATCTTTTTTATTCATGTTTTCCTAAAATTATCACGATAGGTAAATATACTATGTTACAATGAAAGTTTTAACAAGGATCTGACTTGGAAGCAACAAGCTAACATAAAAATCTTATAAGGATAACAATTCCTTAACGTTATGAAATCTTCTCAAATTTAATCCTGATGATCTCTATAGGTTGCCAATAAATTCATTGTTGCAGTAATCAAATCTTTTGTTTCCATTAATAGACCAAAGTACAACGTAGTGTTTTTAGGACTGCTTTCCTCTGTTCTGGTTCTAGCAACTTGCTTATTGATTTTATCATTTACTATAGTGAATAATTCTTGTTTATCACTAATAATACCGTTAAGAGTGTTAAAATCTCTTTTATCAAAAACTTTCTTGATATGCCCAAAAAAATGATCCAAATGATCTTCTATTTCTTTGAGATCTTTAATTTGATTAAATCTTAATTTTTTATGGTTATTATTCACATGTTTGTGACTGACCTTTGCGATATATTCTAAAGATTGAGCAATATCTTCCAGATAACCTAAAATAGAAATATAAAAATTACTGGCTCCAACACTAGAATCATCTAAATTTTTAATGAAGTAAAAAATACTATCTCTTAATTCCTCAACTTCTGTCTCTAATTTGGCAATTCCCTTTCTACTTTTCTTTAGAGCCGAAAGGTCATATTTTGCAAGGCTTTCTATAGTATTTCCATAAATTTTATTTCCTCTAGCAACAAAGGACTTTATATTATCTGCACTTTCTTCAATGACCCCTTGAATAGAACTACTTTCTGATTTTTTGAGTCGATCTTCGGCTCTTTCTGCCTTGGTCCTATTTCTATACTTTATAGTACTTCTAACTAACAAAAGTAAAGCAACCAACAATAAAACGCCAGTCATTACAGGCTGATTTATATTAATCAGAAATGCAATAACTGCAGCTGCCAAAAATGCACTAATTGCAGTAAAAAACCAGCCCCCTATTACATTAAGCACTCCAGCTACCCGATATACTGCACTCTCGCTACCCCATGCTCTGTCTGCCAATGAAGTACCCATAGCCACCATAAAGGTTACATAGGTAGTTGATAATGGTAATTTCATAGAGGTTGCAATAGAAATTAAAATACCGGCAACCATTAGATTTACAGCCGCTCTTACCATATCAAACGCTGGTTGATCTTCTTTCTTAAGAAAAGCGTTTGCCGCTATTACTTCTTGTTCGTTAAACCGATTATCACTTAGTTTTTTAAAAGCTCTTGGTGTAATAAACGAAATTGATTCTGATATTAATATGGTAAGTCGTACAATTTCCCTAGATAAAAAATTTGGTCTAAATTTCTCCTCCCCATCACCCTGACGTGATAAATCGATAGAAGTTTTGACAACATTTCTGGCTTTCGCCGAAAACCATAAAGTAAACACCATAATAAGACCTGCGGCTAATAAAAGATAGGTTGGTGTAGCCACTTTTGAAGCAAGTATACCCATGGTAAAAGATTCTGCAGTAACTCCAGATGCGGCCCAGGCTTCATAAGATTGCCAAGCGGCGATAGGCACTCCAATAAAATTTACCAAATCATTACCTGCAAAGGCAAGAGCTAAAGCAAATGTACCTACAATAATAATTATTCTATAAATATTGGTCTTAAATACAGTGATAATAAGATAAGACAGAAATGAAAGTAAAGCAAAACCTGCAAGAACAATTAACAATACATTGGTTTCTAAAAATCCTCTTAGCGTTAAGGCAACAGTACCCGCTTCTGTATCTATTCTAAAAAGATCTTTTTGGGCTTTAACCAATTCTTTTACACTATCATAAGCACTATTAAAATAGGTATTTGCCCAATCCAATAAGCCTTCTGCTCCTCCATCATATAAAAGATGTACAATAGAATTAGCATAATTGGTTCCTTTTATTCCTTTTATAAATATAAAGTAGAATATTGAAGTAAGAGCTATTCCTCCAAACAGTGCGCCAACCCACTTTGCCTTCTTTTCAAAATTGAATGATAATAATAATCTTGAAACATACTGAACTATTGCTCCTATAGTAAATGCAACAACCACAGATAACAAAATACCTATAATAATCTCTCCTGCCTTTTTGGTATTAATAAAGTTACCAAGGTCAGATACAGAAAGGTCAGCATCTGCAGCTATTTTTAAAAGCGCTACACATACCGCAGCTCCCAATAATTCAAATACAATGGATACCGTAGTTGAAGTAGGCATCCCCAAGGTATTGAAAAAGTCGAGCAACAAAATATCCGTGATCATAACCGCCATAAAGATGATCATGATCTCGTCAAAATAAAATTCACCAGGAATAAAAATCCCTTTTCGGGCTACTTCCATCAATCCACTAGAAAAAATAGCTCCTGCTGCAATACCAATACTAGCAACGATCATGATCGTTCTGAAAGATATCGCTTTAGAGCCAATCGCAGAATTTAAAAAATTAACCGCATCATTGCTTACACCAACAATAAGATCTGCAATGGCCAGAACCGCCAGTGCAACGATCATCCATATGTAAATATCACTCATATATTCTGTAGGTACTTATAAACCACAAAAATGTTACTAAAATTCAAGTCAAATGTTATTGAAATGTTATCTTTTCAAAGCCTTTTCACCTTCATTTATATAGTATTATATATTCCAGATCAAGTAACCATAGCTAGTGGATATAAGGTTTTACTACTGTTCTTAAAGAGGATGTTTTAAGAGAAAACAATAGGGCAAAAAAATCATATATATCTATAAATCAATATATTAAATTGAATAAGTGCAAAATTAAAACCTTAAAATTTACACTAAAAAACTTTGTTTTATTGTAAAAATTGATATTCTTATAAACATCCATAAAATGTAAAAAATCAATGTTATCAAAAACATTATTATTTAAATAATTGATAATCAATTAAATAAAAGCTTAATGTTAATTAAATGTTACATAATTGTTGTTGGAAAGTAAAATTAATGTTATCTTTGTAAAGTAATTATCAAGAACCCCAATAAAATTATTGTAAGATATGAGAAATTTAGTAATGATGTTAGCAATGATGTTTTCCGCGACTATTTTTGCTCAAGAAGTAAAACCTACATTCGAAAAACAAGGAGATCAAATTAAAGGTACATTTTTTTATGAAAATGGCACCATTAGACAACAAGGCTTCTACAGTAAAGAAGGTAAACTTCATGGCGAATGGAAATCATACGATGCTACCGGTAAAAAAATTGCCATGGGGCAATACAAAAACGGAGTAAAAACCGGAAAGTGGTTTTTCTGGTCTGCTGATAAATTATCAGAAGTCAACTATTCTGATAATAAAATTGCCGATGTAACTACTTGGTCAAATAAAGACAATGTTGTAGTTAATTATAACAATTAGATTTTATTAAAAATATACAAAAAGCGCTTCAATATTTGAAGCGCTTTTTTTGTTATAAAATGGCTCAAAAAATACAAGATTTCCCTCTGATATCTGAATTCATGATCCTTAAACAACTTAATATTTTTTTTACATTACCCTCTTGATTAATATTTTCTTAACTCAAGATTCTTCACCCAAAAAATGGTAGTACAGGTTTTAATTTCCCGTTTTCAGGAACTTAAAAATCAACTTAACACCTGCTTAATGTTAAGAAAACATATTATAAACAGTAGCACATAACAATTATCTAACATTATAATGATACATAATTAATTTTTGAATAACACTCATTTAACACTTCACCACGTTCTTTGCCCCGGAATTTGAGAACAAATTAAATGAGAAAAATTGTTACCCTAGTTGCGCTGTTTTTTGTAGGAATACTCTTTGCGCAAGAAACCGGATCGGTTACCGGTACATTATTGGATATAGAATCTGGTAATCAACCGCTTCCTTTTGCAAATGTATTGATCAAAGGAACAACCAAAGGAACAACCACAGATTTTGATGGTTTATACACAATCGAGGGATTAGAATCAGGTACTTACATACTAGAATTCAGTTTTGTTGGGTATGAAACTCTGGATAAAGAGTTGATCATTACTGCTGGCCAAACTACTACTGTAAATGCATCTATCGGGGCAAGTGCTGCGGCTCTTGACGAGGTTATCATCAAAACTACTACCAAAAAAGAATCTGAAGCTGCTATTTTGTTAGAACAAAAAAATGCAGTCACCATTCAACAAAAAATCGGCGCACAAGAACTTGCCAAAAAAGGAGTAAGCGACGTTGCTACCGGATTAACTAAAGCTACCGGTATTTCTAGGCAAAGTGACAAATTATATGTTCGTGGTTTGGGAGATCGTTACAACAACGCGTATTTAAATGGCCTACCTATTCCCTCATTAAACCCAAAGTTAAAACTAATTGATCTTGGAATTTTCCCAACAAATATAGTAGAAAACTTAGGGATTTTTAAAACATACGCGGCTTCTTTGTATGGTGACTTTGCCGGTGCTAGTGTCAATATAGATACCAAAGACCGTCCTGGTAAAGGGTTTTTGGAGGTTGGTTTTAACTCTGGTGTAAACTCAAATGCTGTTAATAATGATTTCTTTTTACTAAATGGAGGACAATATGATGATTGGGGACTAGACGACGGGTCGAGAAGAGTACCCATCTTTCTAGAAATTCCTAATTATAATTATGTGAGTACGGACATTAATTATTTCCCTTTTGACACTTCATTTAATCCAGAAAAAAGATTTAATGCTCCTGATGGAGGTATGAGTATAACAGGCGGAAAAACATTTAAGATTTCTGACGAAAAAAAACTGGATGTTTTGTTTACCGGATCCTTTAGTCAAGATCATAAAACGGCATTAGATGGAACTGAAGCTTCTTTTAATTCACAAGGAGGTGTTATCACTAATTTTGACAATACCGACAGATATCAATATAGCACCAATACCACAGCATTGATAAGCCTTGGGTACCGTTGGAACACCGATAATAAAATATTGGCTACTACATTATTTGTAAATGATACGCAAGATGAATTGAGAGAATTTATAGGAATAGGACAAGAAGCAATAAATACTAGAATTCTAGCTAGAAGAGGAACCTATGAACAAAATACATTGTTTACACAACAGCTTACAGGTGAGCACAAATTTGCCGAGCAAAAATATGTTTTAGATTGGGGGATCGCTTATAATAATGCCATGGGATTGATTCCAGATCGTCGTCAATTATTTTTTACAGAACTCGAAGACGGATCTTTATTATTAGGAGATAGAACAAGTCCTGATTTAGCAAATAATCAACGCTTCTATCAAGAGCTAAGCGAAGATGATTATTCGGCAAAGATTGATTTTGACATTAATTTTGGAATCGATGAAGAAGAACAATTTAAGAATAAACTCACAGTAGGTATTGCTGCCAGACGAAAAGAAAGAGATTTTGAGGCCAACCAACTCAATTATGATGCAGGTAATTTAAGCAATACTCCTGTGGCATTTACTAATCCTGATGCATTGTTAAATGAAACCAACTTCTTAAATGGAGATTATATAGTTCTTGAAAACCTAAACCCTACACGTCTATATGAAGCAGACCTAACTACTTTTGCAGGTTTTGCCAACCTACAATATGCACTTTCATCAAAACTTACTTTCATTACAGGGGTTCGTGCAGAATTGTTTGAACAAAATGTTTTTTATAGAGAGCAACAGGATTTGGAGAATGCTCCGTTAAGAAAGCAACAGATTGATGAAACCTTCATTTTGCCAAGTATTAGTTTGAAATATGAACTAAATGAAACGTCCAATCTTCGTTTTGCAGCAAGTAAAACGGTAACCTTACCAAAATTTACTGAGGTCGCACCGTTTCTTGATGAGGATGTTACCGAGGTTACTTTAGGAAATCCTATTCTTAAGAATTCAGATAATTATAATGTAGATCTTAAATGGGAACATTTCCCAGAACAATCCGGAGAATTAGTAGCGGCAACAGTGTTCGGGAAATATATTGAGAATCCTATTGAGCAGGTATTCGTTGCATCAGCAGCAAACCAAAATACTTTTGTAAATTCTGATAATGCACTTATTTTAGGTGTCGAGTTAGAATATAAAAAGAATTTGGGTAACCTTTTCAAGGTAGAAGAGACCCTATGGAATAACCTCAACTTTGGAATCAATACTACCGTAATGTACACTCAGGTAGAAATTGACCCAACCATCACCACATTTAATGGATCAAATATTGCGCCCACTAATTTAGAAAGACAATTACAAGGAGCTTCACCATTCTTAATCAATACCGATCTTTCTTATGTTGCAGCATTCGAAACGCACAAGATAACCTCTGGCTTAGACTTCAACATCTTTGGTGATCGCGTTTACTCTGCAGGTGGTAATGGCGTAGGTGATATTTTTGAAAAGGGATTTGGGTTACTCAATTTCAATTTTAAAGATGAAATCGGAGAGCATGTTGTAATAAATTTTAAAGCCAACAACATTTTAAACCCATCAATAGAAAGATACCAGGATCAAGAAGACATAAACCAAGAATTAACCACTTATCAATTTGATAACGGAATCAACTTCAGTCTTGGGGTAACTTTTAAACTTTAATTAAAAATACAACTAAAAATTAATCAGTATATCAAGATGAAAACTAGAAATTTAATTAACGTAATATTAATTAGTGCATTGGTTCTGTTGAACGCTTGTACTGTACAAGAAGATAATATAGGAGATATCATTATAAATCCTGGAGGAGGAAACACTAATGGAACTGTAATCCTTGAAGGTGATATAACCGAAAACCGTACATTAACATCAGACGAAGTCTATGAATTAAGAGGTGGAGTATCTGTTGTAGACGGCGTAACGTTAACTATAGAAGCAGGGACTAGAATTATTGCAGGAAATACAGGCGGGGTATTTGCTTACCTAGCCATAGAACAAGGAGCAAAAATCATGGCCGAAGGTACCGCAAATCAACCTATCGTATTTACTTCAAACAATGCAACTCCCAATCCGGGTGACTGGGGTGGATTATTATTAGCAGGCAAAGCTCCTATCAACCGAGGGATTACTGCTACTACCGAGGTGGCTAACCTTACTTACGGAGGTACAGACCCAGCAGATAATTCTGGAGTTTTACGCTACATCCGTTTAGAATACACAGGTGGAAAAATAAACGCAAACACAGAGTACAACGGATTATCCTTATACGGAGTAGGAAGCGGAACCACCATAGAATACATTCAGGCATTTAATGGCAATGACGATGGAATAGAATTTTTTGGAGGTACTGTAAATCTTAAATATGCAATTGTGACCGGTGCAGCAGATGATTCTTTTGACTGGACAGATGGATGGGTAGGAAACGGACAATTCTGGATTGTACAACAAAACACAAATGATGGTGATCATGGAATCGAGGCAGACAATTTAAGATCAAATAACGAAGCACTTCCATTCTCTAATCCTACCTTATCAAACATCACACTAATAGGTGCAGAAGATGGTGATCGAGATAATCAAGCAGTCCTACTAGCAAGAGGAACAAAAGTCGCTATTTATAATATGATCGTGAAAAACTTTTCACAAGGAATAGAACTGACCGAAGAGCAAACATTTACTAATCTTAATAATAACGAGCTTATCATCAGGAACTCGATTATAGACAATGAAACTTCTTTTGAATTGAGTGCAGGTACCACTACAGTTGATCTTGCAGATTTTGCTACCTACAGTAACTATTCTCTAGATGCTACAGGAACGGCAGTTCCTAATGAGTTTGAAGTTAGCGGTTTTAGAGGTACTTATCAATATACAACTGCTGTAGATGGAGTGGATAATTTTGATCCTGCCACGCTGGGAAGTTTCTTTACCTCTGCTGCTTATGTAGGTGCCATCGATCAGGATGATACATGGACAGATGGATGGACTCGTTTATAATACAATATACAATTGAATTACAGGAGCCTGGACTAGTAAACCAGGCTCTTTTTTTATCATTCTTTTCAGCAAAAACACCACAACTATCTAAAAATCAAGATAAAAGCTTGTAAATTTAAAGAAAAATAGTACACTAACCTCATAGCTCTCTATTCAACTTTACCTTATTGTTAAGGACAATTTAGTGATAATACGGGTATTAACTCTTAGGTAACAATTCTTTGATGTTTAGCAAAAATTTAACTTTAACTCTTTTTCTACTCAAAAATGCGAGTAACCGCAAAAAACATCATAGCCCTATCAACGCAATAATTAACTGATAAATAAAAAGATACATTCGATTTAAAACTTTTGTTAATGATAAAATTTCCCTCAAAAATCCTACAAAAAAGATGAATATTCCTTTTTTCCTACATCACAATCCCTTAAAACAACCATAATAGTGACATAAAATCATTTACTGTAAAACCGTATTTATTTGTAGCAGATTTTGAAAGCATACAATGAAAAGATTATTTACAGTTTTAGCAGTATTACTTATAGGATTTGGTAATGCCCAAGAAACCGGTACAATCGCCGGGAAGTTATTAGATAAAGAATCCAACAACCAACCACTACCCTTTGCCAATGTAATCGTAAAAGGAACCACCAAAGGATCCTCTACAGACTTTGATGGTTTGTATGAGATTAACGGCATACCTGTGGGTACGTATACTATAGAATTTAGCTTTACAGGATATCAAACCGTAGAAGTTCCGAACGTAAGAGTAGAAGCAAACAAAATATCTGTTGTAGATGCAACGATGGGAGCCACAGCAGCAGCCCTAGAGGAAGTTGTGATTAAAGTAGTTACCAATAGAGAGCGAGAAGAAGCGCTGTTATTAGAGCAGAAAAATGCTGTGGAAATTAAGCAGGCTATTGGTGCTCAGGAATTAGCTAGAAAGGGTGTTGGTGATGCAGAAGGAGCTGTATCAAAGATATCTGGGGTTAGTAAACAAGAAGGAGTGAAAAATGTATTTGTAAGAGGGCTAGGTGACCGTTATAATGCTACTACACTCAACGGCTTACCATTACCTTCAGAAGATCCCGAATATAAAAATATTGCATTAGATTTATTTTCCTCAGATGCAATACAAGCCATAGGGGTTAGTAAAAACTACACAGCTTCTAATTATGGTGATATGGGTGGTGCTATTATAGATATTCAATCAAAAGAGTTGACGGGAAAAAGTCTTTATAGCTTTACTGCGGGTACTGGTTTTAATTCTATTGCATTTGATTCAAAATTTCAAACCATGGATGAAGGAAATTGGGTAGGTACTGTAGACGAAAGAACTAATACTATTACAGACTTGAATTCTTACGACTTCAATAATTCGTTTTCTATCGGAAACCGTGATTTCCAAACAAATACATCTTTAGGATTTCAAGTAGGAAAACGTTTTGATGTTAGGGAAAATAGATTGAGTACTTTTTTATCAGGATCTAGTAATAGTGAATATTTTTATCACAAAGGAATAAACAGAGTAATTAACGCTCAAGGAGGTTTAGGTACCGATTTTAACTTTAATGAATCCATTTACAAGACCTCAAAACTATTGATGGGTAATTTTAAATATAGTTTTTATAATGGAAATGTTTCTTACAATAGTATTTTGATTCATAGAAATGAACAAAGCGTTGGCGACTATCTTGGTTTTCAAGCGAACGTATCCGAAGAAGCTGATGCCGCATTAGTAAGAAGGCAACAGCAAAATGAAGATATAGTTTTTGTAAATCAATTATTATCGGAATTAAATCTTAACGCCAAAACTATTCTAAACCTTGGAGTTTCTTATAATACGACCCGTGGGTATGAACCTGATCGTCGAACCAACACATATACATTGAATGGTGAAACTTATTTAGTCGCACTTGGGGCTTCACAATTTACAAATAGATTTTATTCTGATTTAGAAGAAAATGACTTAGCTGCCAAAGCTTCCTTAGCGTATGAGTTTGGAAAAAAAGAAAAGGAAAATTCTATTCATGGAACAGTAAGAATAGGTGCCAATTTCAGGCAAACAGACCGAGAATTTAATTTTACTCAATTCAATTTTGATGTAAGACGTTTTTTTGCAGTGGATATAGATAATCCTGATTCTTTTTTTAATCAAGAATCACTCGACCAAAACAGGTTTTTCTTGCTAACCAGTAGAGGTACTGTTGGTGTAAATGCAGACCCATTGTCTCCATTTTTCTATACTGGGGATAGAACTATTTATTCTGGGTTTATCAATAGTGATCTAATTTTTAATGATAAGCTCTCTTTAGGAATAGGACTAAGATTTGAAAATGTTAACCAAACTGTAGCATGGGATACAAACCTTTCAAGTAGTGTTAGAGATTTAAGCACTGACCCTTCAGAATTAGATGAAACATATATTCTTCCTAGTTTAAGTGCAAAATATAGTTTTTCTGAGAATAGTATTTTTCGATTAGCAGGAAGCAGAACATACACGTTTCCTCAATTTAAAGAAGTAGCTCCATTCTTATACGAAGATGTTACTTTTGCAAGTGTTGGTTTCCCAGAACTCGAGCCTTCAACAAATTACAATCTAGATCTAAAGTATGAGTTTTACTTCTCTTCAAGTGAAGTAATCTCAATAAATGGATTTTATAAAATAATTCAAGATCCCATCAATAGAATCGCTATTAATTCTGCTGCAAATAATTTATCGTACAGAAATACAGGTGATGATGCTACTGTTGCGGGTATTGAGTTTGAAATGCGAAAGAACATCATACAAAGTAAATCTGAAGACACGTATCGAGAAAGTACTTTGGCCGCAGGATTGAATGCATCTTATCTATATTCGAATCAAGAACTAGATAGTGAAAGATCACAAGCTAACTTTACTGCAGAAGAAGATGAACTTGAAGGAGCTTCACCGTTCTTAGTTAATGCAGATATTACGTATACCTATACTATTCAAGATAAAATAGGATTAACTTCTTCTGTTGTACTCAACTATTTTAGTGATCGGATTTACTCGTTGGGCACACAAAATCAAAGGAATATAGTAGAGAAAGGAATTCCCACTCTAGACTTTATTACCAAGGTAGCGTTCAACAATACATTTGGATTCAATTTGGGAATACGTAATATTTTAAATCCAGAATACGAACTTAATCAAGAAATCCTTAATGGAAATACGATACCCATCAGAACTTTTAAAAAGGGAATTGTAACCTCTTTAGCATTTACTTATAACTTTTAACTTTAAATTATACAATGATGAAAATTCTTAGAAACTTTTTATTTATTTCTGCAATTACTGTCGCATTCGTAAGTTGTTCTGACGATGATGACAACGGAGGAGGAGGAACTGGAGGAGAAACTCCAGATGGAAATATCACTTCTCAAACAGATGTAGACTTAGTTAATACGGCATTAAAAGGTAATGTAACAGGAGATATTACTCTTGATGCCGCCACTCAATGGACCCTTACTGGCGCACTTGCCGTTAAAAGTGGAGCTACGCTTACTATCGAGGCAGGAACAACAATTTTAGCTGCAGATGGAGGTACTGATGTATATATAGCGATAGAACAAGGAGCACAAATAGATGCCCGCGGAACTGCTGCAAATCCAATAGTAATTACTTCTGCTGCTACAAATCCGAGACCAGGAAGTTGGGGAGGACTGTTATTAGCTGGTAGAGCCCCTATCAATTCTGGTGATACAGCTTTGGCAGAAGTAATAAGTTTAAGATACGGTGGTGATCAGCCTGATGATAATTCGGGAACACTTACCTATGTTCGTGTTGAATATACAGGAGCTAAAATAGGCGGCGAGCAAGAATTTAATGGAATTTCTTTTTACGGAGTAGGAAGTGCAACTACTGTAAATCATGTCGCTGCATTATTTGGAGCTGATGATGGGATTGAATGGTTTGGCGGTACAGTTAATGTAACCAATGCGTTAGTCGTAAACTGTGTTGATGACTGGTTTGATTGGACCGAAGGATGGACAGGACAAGGAAGTAATTTTTATGGTATCCGTACTGCCGATTTCTTAGAGGTTAGTGGAGATCCTAGAGGAATTGAAGCTGATAGTAATGAAAATGATATCGACGCATCACCAAGATCCAATCCTACTATCGATGGTATCACCCTAGTAAATCAAGCTCCACAAGTTACAATTATTGATGATGATGGAGTTGAAAAAACAGTAGATGCAATGGCAGATATGATCAAAATTAGAAGAGGTAGCTCTGTTACCATTACAAACGGTTTAGTAGCACTCTTAGGTGATGGTACTGCAGGGGATTTTATAGATCTTACAGACTCAAAAGGTTATGCATCCGGTGATTCAGAAATTACTGTAGTTGGAGCAAATATTGATATTACAGATATTATATTTGATGCTGAAGAAGATCAAGGTGATCCTCAGTTTCCGGCAACAACGGCTACGGTTAATACAACTGGTGGCAACACTGGTGGCGCAAACTCTTCTGTATTTGCATGGACCAACTTCACTTTCCCAACAATTGAAGTCCTTATTCCTTAATTTCTGATGAATAGAGAAAAAAATATTTAAAGAAAGTTGCCAGTAGGCAGCTTTCTTTATTTCTAGCTACACATCCACAATAGTTCTCGACTGTTGATATTCGTTAAAAAAAGTGATATCGGTAAACTGGTATCGTATCATGAGTTTATCCAAAATTTCTTTCAGTAAAAACTTACCTTGTTGTACATGATCATCGATATTGCGCTTTGCTGCATTAATAGCCGATTGCTCGGGTTTGGCATTTCCGATTAGGGGCTTAAATTCTGCCGTTGTTGTTTTTATATCTTCAAGCTCTGAGGTCGTCATACCATACTCATTGGTAAGCACTTCTTGCAATGCTTCTGCCTGTTTTACCAACGTATGGCTATAGATAACCAAATCGGTTTCCTTTTTGGCTTCTAATGCCGCTTTAGAAGTAATTACGGTATTTTGCAGCGTTTCATTAGAGGTAATCGCAGCATAAGCCGATACTGTACCACTAAGCACTACCAGTTTTTTCTCTAAAATCGCACGTATCTGGTTTTTATCCCTGGTTTTCCCTTTGGTAGTTCTAGAAGCTTCTTCTCCCAATTGTTCTATCCCATCAATTTCCAGATCAAATTGTTGTTTGGTTTCTGTAAACTTAGGATGACCACTCCAGATCGTTGTATTTTGATCTATTGTGTTTTGTACGGCCAAAAACATACGGTAATTTTTTAATTGATTCTTGTTCATTTATATTTCTATTTTAATTAATACTCATAATTATAGTACAAACCCCTTTCTTTATAATACTATCTATAAAATGCACCTCAAAAGGCACGTACCTCATTTGGGCAGTACACAACCTCATTTGACGATAGATGAAATGCATCTGTCTATCGACCAAATGTATTTGATCACTTGCGAACCTCATCTGGTTAGTGCTCATTTATATTAGGTTTGCTGCTAACCATATTTGGTTATCGATGAAATTCATCTGGACAACTATCAAGTTCATTTCAATAATTTCTAACCTCATGTATACACTAGCTAAGCTCATATAGGCAACAGCTAATCCTATATGAATAACAAAATACCATTTGTAAAGCTTGCCAGAGCTTACTTTATCAATTTTCTGGTTGTAAAGACTATCGGTTTTTTTATTTCTAAAATGCAATAATAACACATAGTAGTTTCATTTTTTGAAACTGAAGAAATTTTGTATAAAAAAAGCTCCTCCCTTTACCAAAGGGAGGTGGCTCTATGTTTTTTTACAAAAAACATAGAGCCGGAGGGTTCAAAACAAGCTTAAGCCTTATTACCATGATGAAACAAAAGTTACTCAGCTTGAGCCTTACGTGTATTGGAACCCCTCTTTCTTGAAGTTTTTTCAAAAAAAACTTCAATTCATTCTCCCCTTTTAACAAGGGGAGAGCTTTTAGCAAGGTTGCGCAGAGATGACACTTGGTATACATTGCGCACTGCTATGCGCTCCTCCCTTAACCCTAAGGGAGGTGTCCGCCCCATAGGCGGACGGAGGATTTTGGAATCCCTACATGTTACCAAAACTTTACGTGCTTTAAATTACTGTAAATTAACACCTATATACTGTTAACCCTCAACACACCCACCTCTTCTTTTACTTAATTTTAAGTATTGTTTAACTTCTTAAAACCAAATAGTATGAATTTCAAACAAACGTTTTTTACAGGGCTGATTTTGCTTATATCTTTTTATTCTTTTGGTCAAGATCCGTATTCGCATCGATTAAAATCCTTAAGGACTACTAGCTTAGAAACCGCCAAAACCTATTGTTCAGGAGAATCGATTCCTTCTGGAAGCAGACATAAAATTGTCATTCTAGGAAAAAAGCTAGAGGTTGGAAAAATCTATTTTATTAAGCCCTTCCGTAACTATGATCCGAAATATTATTATGTTTTATCTGCAACTCCCGGAGATAACTTTTTCGACGATGAAGATGAGGTAATTGATGCATCAGCTGTACTAAGTGGTCCTATTTTTTGTGATCAAGATGATGATGGAGTGGAAGACGGAATAGATAATTGCCCTAATCAACCAGGTCCAGCTTCTAATAATGGCTGCCCAGTAGCTACAGATTATGATTTAAGTTTAAGTGCTGGAGATATCTTTACCTATAGTAACTGTTTTGATTGCTCGAACCCTCTAAGTGTGTTGGGATCGAAAAAACATATTCTATATACCGGTAATTCTATTCAGGTACAATTTACTGTTAAAAATAAAGGAGAGGCAGTTTCAGAACCTGTAAAAATAAGATTTTATATGTCTAAAAATAAAGATAGTAAATTTGGTGTTCAAGCTACATCCAAGGCTATTTCTCTTCCTAGTATTGCACCTGGAGGAAGCTATCTTACAAATCCTTCCTTTAGTTATAGCAGTGATTTCCCTGTAGATTTAGGTAGTTATTATCTGGTAATTGATGTAGAACCAGGAAGCAAGGATAAGAACACTTCGAATAATTATAAAAGTATTCCTGTAAAAGTTGAGACATTTGGCAGATCATCTCTACTCTTCTCTAATGAGATCAAATCTATCCACGTTTTTGAACAACCATATACAGTATCGATTTACAATGCATCAGGGTTCTTGATAGCTCAAAAAACTCTAGCAACCAAAGAGGAGGAAGAATCTTTTGTACAAAGTGTCCCCAAAGGGTTCTATATTGTTAAAAATGGTACAGACACCTATAAAATCGTAAGAGAATGATGCTATAAAATCAAATAGTATTTTAATCCTATAACCGGAAATCAAATTTGATTTCCGGTTTTCTTTATGGTACTAAGTATAGTCAAGAACGGCTCCTCCCTTTAGACAAAGGGAGGTAGATTTTAGAATTTTTCAAAATCCTAAAATCCGGAGAGTTTGAAAAAGGCTTGAACATTGTTATTAGGATTCATGTAAACTACATATTTTCAACCTTACGTATAGCAAACCCCTCTTTCTTGAAATTTTTTTTCAAAAACTTCAATTCATTCTCCCCTTTACAAAGGGGAGAGCTTTTTGATATGGTAAAAAACTTTCCAACACCACACAAAAGCTCCTCCCTTTAGACAAAGGGAGGTGGCTTAATACTTTTCTAAGGAAAAGTATTAAGACGGAGAGTTTGAAAAAGGCTTGAACATTGTTATTAGGATTCATGTAAACTACATATTTCCAACCTTACGTATAGCAAACCCCTCTTTCTTGAAATTTTTTTCAAAAACTTCAATTCATTCTCCCCTTTTGCAAAGGGGAGAGCTTTTTGATATGGTAAAAAACTTTCCAACACCACACAAAAGCTCCTCCCTTTAGACAAAGGGAGGTGGCTTAATACTTTTCTAAGGAAAAGTATTAAGACGGAGGGTTTAAAACAGGTTTAAACACTCTTCTCCTGATCAATAGAAATTACAAAACTTACACCTAGCGTGTAGCAAGCCCCTCCTTCTTAAGAGTTGTTAGCGCAACTACTTAATTCATTCTCGCCTTTTACCAAAGGGGAAAGCCTTTATAAAGCAATACGTAAAAGTAATATCCACAAAGAACTCCTCATTTTAAATAAGCAATCTTCTCTTTCCTGCTTCCACAAACATAACACCTCATAAATCGCTCACACCTTCACCTTTTTCCAGCTACCTTTTTTAAACCAAATAACACCAATTACGGCAATTAGTACTTCAGCAAAAGTAATGGACAAAAACACACCCATAGCACCCCAATCGAATACCATTGCCATCAAATACGCAAAGGGCAACTGAAACACCCAAAAACAAAAGAAATTAATAATAGTAGGTGTTTTGGTATCTCCAGCTCCGTTAAAGGATTGTATAATAACCATCCCATACGCGTAGAAAACATATCCCGCTGCAATCACACGTAAGCTTAATGCTCCATATTCTATGACCAATGCTTCATCGCTGAAGATTTTTATGATCACTTCGGCAAATAACAAATAGAATATAGATACGATCAACATGAAATAGGCATTATATTTTCCAGTTTTCCAGACAGATATTTCGGCACGTTCAGGTTGTTGAGCACCCAAATTTTGTCCTACCAAAGTAGCAGCAGCGTTGCTCATCCCCCAAGAAGGCATCAAAGTAAACATCAATACGCGTATAGCAATGGTGTATCCTGCCAGCACTTCGCTGCCAAACTCTGCCATGATTCGCATCAGGAATACCCAACTTGAGGTGCCTATTATAAATTGACCAATCCCACCAAGAGAAACCCTAATCAAATTAAGCATAATCCCGGCACGAAAAACAATATCTTTAAAACCAACTTTGATCTTACTCCAACCATAAAAAAGAATAAGTAACTGAAAAATTACGGCACTACCTCTTCCGATCGTTGTAGCAATTGCGGCCCCTTGTACTCCAAATGCCGGAATGGGCCCAAAACCAAAAATAAACATTGGGTCCAGAATGATATTTAACAGATTCGAAAAAATCAATACTCGCATGGCAACCGAAGCATTTCCAGCACCACGAAATACAGCATTAATCAAAAACAATAACATGATAGTTACATTTCCCCCTAATAAAACCTGAGTATATCCATACCCATTGGCAATCAAATCAGGTTCGGCCCCCATAAGTCCAAGAATTTCCTTAGGGAAAAGAATTCCAATACCACTTATAATTATTGCAATTGCAATCCCAAGAAATATAGATTGCACTGCAGCCTGCGAAGCACCCGGAACATCTTGCTCGCCCACTCTACGGGCAACAATTGCGGTTACACCCATACTTAATCCAATTGCTACTGCATATACCAAAGTAAGTACAGATTCTGTAAGTCCTACTGTGGCAATAGCATTGGCACCCAAACTGGATACAAAGTATGCATCTACCAGAAAAAATACCGATTCCATCATCATTTCGAGCACCATAGGTACCGAAAGCATAAAAATTGCCTTGCGAATACTTCCTGTGGTAAATTCCTGTTCTTTGCCCGAAACTGCAATTTTAAAATAAGAAAATAGGCGACTAATAGTAAGTTTATTTTGAGCCATTATGTAAAGAATTATGAATTAGAAATAAAAAAATAAAGGGAGTTGCCAAAGGGTTCTTTAGCTTCTAAATCGGGGGGATACTATGTGCACAATGATGTACATAATTCTTTATAACTTCATAATAGAACAAATATGCGGCATTAATTTTTAATTTCAAAGTATTTTTTTAAAGTTAAAACCGTAATTTTCTTATTGAATAGCCTTTTAATCACCATTTAACATAAAAGTATATGAATCTTTATTAAAATTTTTAATTATAAAATTGTATCTTTATTGCCCCAAAATAATTTTTTATGAAAAAAATCTACTTGCTATTTATATTTATTGGATTGGTTTGCTTCTCCTTCACTTCAGGAATGCAGGCGCAGTCTAACCTGTTCGAAAGACAAGATTCTAAAAGATCACAAAAGATAGATGGGTTGCGTGTTTTTCCTAATCCTGCTACCGGTGATATTGTATATATTACTTCTACCAAACAACTTACTAAAACCATTACTATATATACTGTTCTTGGTAAAAAAGTGAAGTTCGAGGTTCTTTTTGGAAAAGAATTAGACATCAGTGACTTAAATTCTGGTGTTTATGTCATTAAAATTACTGAAGGAGAAAAACAAGCTACATTGAAGCTTATAAAAGAACAGTAGGAAGAGGTATGTCTTCTACTTATTAAATTTTATCTTAAAACAACTTCTTAAAAAAGAAAACTGTTTTTATACCTTTGTTCTACTAATTTGTTGAACAATTCTTATGCTTGCCGACACTATTTTTTCTATTCAAAACAATACAGATTTTGAACACACGGCATTACGGGTTTTTAACCATCAATACCTCAACAACAAGATCTATCAAAGATTTTGTAACCTTCTGGGGATAACCAAAACTTCGGTAAAACAAATTACAGACATCCCCTATTTGCCTATCGAGTTCTTTAAACAAGAAAAAATTGTAAGCACTACATCGTCTACCTCCAAAATTTTTACCAGTAGTGGCACTACGGGGAGTAGTACCAGCAAACATTATGTTAGCGATCTTACGATTTATGAAAAAAGTTTCCGATCAGGGTTTCAACATTTTTATGGGGATATTTCAGGATATATCATCCTGGCTCTATTACCTTCCTATTTAGAAAGAGATGGATCATCTTTGGTCTATATGGCAGAGAAACTAATACAAGATAGCCATAACCCAGAAAGTGGTTTTTACCTCTATGAAACAGAAAAATTAGCCAAAACTCTTCAAAACTGTAGTACCAAAAACAAGAAAGTACTCCTTCTTGGCGTTTCTTTTGCTTTATTAGACCTAGTCGAAAATCATTTGGTCAAGTTAAATAATACTACTATCGTTATGGAAACCGGCGGAATGAAAGGAAGAAGAAAAGAAATGATCCGGCAAGAGTTGCATGAAACTCTTAAAAAAGGATTTGGAATTTCTAAAATTCATAGCGAGTACGGAATGACCGAATTGTTATCGCAAGCCTATTCTAAAGGTAATGGTATTTTTAATTGCCCTCCCTGGATGAAAATTTGCATAAGAAATCCCGAAGACCCTCTTACACTTCTAGGAACAAATAAAACCGGAGGGATTAATATCATAGACCTGGCCAATATTAACTCTTGTTCATTCATTGCCACTCAAGATCTCGGTAAAATTTATGATGACGGGAGTTTTGAGATTATAGGAAGATTCGACAACAGCGATATAAGAGGCTGTAATTTGATAGCTTTGTAACATCACAAAAAATAACCCGTCTTTTATCATAACACTCTTTTAGTCTTATAATTATGTTAAAATTGTAATGATCTTATTTTTTTACGACTGAATTTGTGAAGGTTATTTAGAAGAAAAAATGAGAAAACAGTTGACGATCATTTTACTAGTTTTTGTAGCAACATTAAGTGCACAACAAATAGATTATAACACCAAAAAAAGTTTTGTGGCTGAAGGATATGATGTTACAGAGTATTTTGGTAATAAAGCCATAAAAGGGGATATCAAATTTGTAGCTACGCATGATGATGTAAAATATAAGTTTGCAAATCAGGAGAATCTGGAAAAGTTTAAAAATAACCCTGAAAAGTTTGTTCCACAGTACGGAGGATATTGTGCCTATGCGGTAGCAGTTAATAATGAAAAAGTAGATATTAATCCAAAAACCTTTGAGGTGAGAGAAGGTAAGTTATATTTGTTTTATAACGCCTGGGGAGTGAATACTTTAGATAAATGGACAGAAGAAGATCCCAAAAAACTGCAAGTTAAAGCAGATACAAATTGGGAGAAAATTAAAATAAAAAGGTAATACAGTTGCTTCAAAACTGTATTGAAATGTTAAGTTTTTTCAATAATTGATTGGTTAGTTGACAAAGCCTACTAAGAAGAAATTCTAGTAGGCTTTGTTTTTTTAAGATCGTATGGTAGCCTTCGACAGGCTCAGGCTGCGATATATTAAATAGCTCTAATCACAAAATAGTTCTTCTTACCACGCTGTAGTAAAACAAATTGATTATTGATCAGATCTTTTTCTGATATTGAAAAACTATCTGTAACTTTTTCCTTATTTACTGCAATCGAGTTTTCTTTCAGCGCCCTTCTAGCTTCTCCATTAGATTTTAAGAAATTAGTATGCTCTGCCAATGCTCCAATGATCTCTAACCCGTTTGCAATTACATTTTTAGAGATTTCAGCTTGTGGCACACCATCAAAAATATCCAAAAAAGTGGCTTCATCTAGCTGTTTTAAATCTTCAGAAGTAGATTTTCCAAACAGGATATTAGAGGCCTTAATGGCATTGTCCAAATCTTCCTGAGAATGCACAATTACCGTAACTTCATCTGCCAATCTCTTTTGCAAGATGCGCATATGCGGAGCATCTTTATGCGATGCAACAAGGCTTTCAATTTCCTCTTTCTCTAAAAAAGTGAAAATCTTGATATATTTTTCAGCATCTTCATCACTGGTATTTAACCAATATTGGTAGAATTTATAGGGTGATGTTCGATTAGCATCCAACCATACATTGCCTCCTTCTGACTTTCCAAATTTAGATCCGTCAGATTTTGTGATTAGCGGACAAGTAAGCGCATAGCCTTTGCCCCCACCTATTCTTCTTATCAATTCTGTACCGGTAGTAATATTTCCCCATTGATCACTTCCTCCCATTTGCAATGTACAGTCATGTTCTTTGTACAAATGAAGGAAATCATACCCTTGTACCAATTGATATGTAAACTCGGTAAAAGACATTCCTTCAGAAGATTCAGACGAAATTCTGTTTTTCACCGAGTCTTTGGCCATCATATAATTGACGGTAATATGCTTACCTACATCTCGGATAAACCCGAGGAATGAAAAATCTTTCATCCAGTCGTAGTTGTTTACCAAAACAGCTGCATTAGACGTATTACTTTCGAAATCCAAAAACCTAGATAATTGAGATTTTATAGCTTCCTGGTTATGGCGCAAGGTTTTTTCGTTAAGAAGGTTACGTTCTGCAGACTTCCCCGAAGGATCTCCAATCATACCCGTAGCACCCCCAACCAAAGCAAAAGGCTTATGACCTGCTCTTTGGTAATGTGCTAATAACATAATAGGCACCAGATTTCCTATGTGCAATGAATCTGCTGTAGGGTCAAATCCAACATAAGCCGATCTCATTTGTTCCATTAAATATTCTTCGGTTCCAGGCATTGCATCATGTAACATGCCTCTCCACCGTAACTCTTCTATAAAATTCTTGGTCATTTTTCTCTATTTCCTTTACAAGCGACAAAGATAAAAATATGGATAATATTGAGCTACGATTACGGCAGAAATCCAAAATATACTTACTTTAGTATCGCATTATACACACCATGATATTAGTCACAGGAGCAACAGGTTTAGTAGGAACTCATTTATTGGTTAAGCTGGTACAGGAAAAACAAGAAGTACGGGCACTTTATAGATCAGAAGCCAAGAAAGAACATGCCAGAGAAGTGTTTTCTTATTATTTTGAAGAACAACAAGCGGCATTATTTGACACTATCCAATGGGTTAAAGGTGATCTAACCGATATCCCCTCGTTAACCGATGCTTTTATTGATATCACCTATGTATATCATTGTGCTGCATGGATCACCTTCAATCCCAAACATTATAAAAAACTGCGGAAAGTAAATATAGAAGGAACGGCAAACATTGTAAACCTTTGTCTGATCCATAACATAAAAAAATTGTGCTATGTGAGCTCGATAGCTACCCTGGAAGAAGATCCTGCTTTATCTTTTATTGACGAGACTGCAGAATGGAATCCTGAAACCCAGAAATCGGTATATGCTATCACAAAATATGGCGCAGAAATGGAAGTATGGAGAGGAACCCAAGAGAACCTTAACGTTGTTATCATTAATCCAGGTATTATCATTGGCCCTGGATTTTTTAATGATGGAAGCGGCTACTTGTTTAAAAGAATACATGCCGGCATGAAATACTATACTACAGGCACTACCGGATATGTTGCCGTAACCGATGTTATTACTATCATGCACCAACTCATGAATGGCAATTATACTAATCAAAGGTACATCGTAGTAGCAGAAAACTTAAGTTATAAAGAGGCTTTTGGTATGATCGCAGCAGCATTACGCAAACCAGTTCCAACCCGCGAGGCTTCTTTATTTTTATTAAAACTCGCGTATTATCTTCAATTATTAGGCTATTTGCTTTTCAGAACAAAACGATCTATATTTAAATCTTCTATACACAGTGCTTTATCGAAGTCATTCTACAAAAACGACAAAGTAAAAGAAGAGCTTAACTATACCTTTACACCCATAAAAAAAGGGATCCAAGAGACTGCTACTCTTTTTCTGAAGAAGCATTAAGTCGTTTGGCTTTTGCCTTTTCTATATCTTCCTCTATCTGTCTTTCTTCTTTACTAAGTATTTTTTTTGTATCCAGTGTATCTTTAATTTTTTTGATAGAATCCTGTACTTTCTTTATCGAATCTTCTTCTTTTTTAAGCTTCTCATATTTATTTTTGGATGCTTCCAAATTAGTTTTTACTCTGGTGAAAATTTGTTCGTATTTTTCTAATTGACTAGCGTACCAAATATTGTTTTGCGTAAAAACAGCACTATCTATTTTATGTTTTTTAAGAATATAAGCTTCAGGATTGATCTTTTCTATCTCCAGTACTTTTCTGTAGGTTGTTTTTGCCGCTTTTACAAATGCTATATCTGTAAGAATTTCTACCATTTTATCTTCCTCAATTAACACCTCTGGCTTGGGCGGTTTATCCAGGCTCTGGCACGAAAAAACGGCCAAAATCAATATGAGGTATGTATACTTTTTAATCATCTGTTAAAAGTTAATCGTTGCGCATTTTTAACATCATAGAATTTAAAGTTCTTGTAAACCAAACTTCCGTTAATGAATGTATGTGTAATCCTTGATTTAAACGTAGTACCTTCAAAAGGAGACCAACCGCATTTGTAGGCAATATTTTCCTTGTTTACCGTCCATGGCGCATTTATATCTACCAATACAGCATCGGCGTGATATCCTTCTTTGATGAATCCTCTTTTTTCTACCTGAAATAGAATTGCAGGATTATGACACATTTTTTCAACGATCTTTTCTAAGCTAATTTTATCCTGATGATAAAATTCTAACATTGCTGGTAGTGCATGTTGTACCAATGGCCCTCCAGATGGTGCTTTGGTATATACATTTTCTTTTTCTTCGGAAGTATGCGGAGCGTGATCGGTTGCAATTACATCTAATCTATCATCCAATAATGCCTCAAACAATGCCGATCTATCCTGCGCTGTTTTTACTGCAGGGTTCCATTTGATTAAGGTTCCTTTTTCTTTATAATCTGCATCAGAAAACCACAAATGATGAATACAAACCTCGGCGGTTATCTTTTTTTCCTGTAACGGAATATCATTAGTGAATAACTCTAGTTCTTTTGCCGTAGAAAGATGAAAAACATGAAGCCTGGCACCGGTTTTTTTGGCAAGGGCTACTGCATTTGACGAAGAAATATAACAAGCTTCTTCGCTTCGAATAATAGGATGCATTTCTATCGGAATATCGTCTCCGTATTCTTCCTTATATTTTACTGTGTTATCTTTAATAGTTTGTTCATCTTCACAGTGAACTGAAATTACCAAATCTGTAGAGGAAAATATCTTTTCTAATACGCCAGGATCATCTACGAGCATATTTCCGGTTGATGAACCCAAGAATAATTTGAGTCCTGCTACCTTTTTTGGATCAACTTTCAAAATTTCATCAAGATTGTCATTGGTACCCCCAAACATAAAAGAGTAATTGGCATAACTTGTTTTTGAAGCAATATCGAATTTCTCTTCAAGCTTTTCGATAGTGGTGGTCTGCGGAACCGTGTTGGGCATTTCTATAAAAGAAGTGATTCCTCCGGCAACGGCTGCTCGGGATTCAGTTTCTATAGTCGCTTTATGTGTTAATCCTGGTTCTCTAAAATGTACCTGATCATCAATAACGCCGGGTAATAAGTATTTTCCTTCAGCATCAAAAATCTGAACATCGGGAGACTTTGCACTTATTTGCGAGGCTATTTCTTTGAAAATCCCATTTTCTATATATACATCTCCATTACATATCGTTCCTTCATTAACGATATTTGCATTTTTTATAAGCACCTTATTCATAATCATATTTCGTAACGTCTAAACAAGCTTTTAAATTTCATTTTTATTACTCCAAAAACAGCTTCAGAAATAATTCCTTTGCTCATTTTTGAATTACCTTTGGTTCTATCAGTAAAAACCACTGGAATTTCTTTGATTTTAAATTTCAGCAAATATGCTTTAAATTTCATTTCAATCTGAAAAGCATATCCCACGAATCTAATCTTATCCAGATTTATTTTCTCAAGAACTTCTCTTTTATAACAGATAAATCCGGCAGTTGTGTCATGAATATTCATTCCGGTAATAAATCGAACGTATTTTGAAGCCACCCAAGATAACAAAACACGCCCCATTGGCCAGTTTACAACATTTACTCCCGTAACATATCTAGAGCCTATGGCGACTTGGGAAGTTCCTTTTGAGCAAGCATTGTATAATCGTATGAGATCATTAGGATTATGTGAAAAATCAGCATCCATCTCAAAAATATACTCATAAGAACGCTCTAGAGCCCATTTAAAACCAGCAATATATGCAGTACCTAGCCCCAATTTACCTGCTCGCTCAAGTAAAAAAAGACTTTCTGGATATTCTAATTGTAATTCTTTTACCTTGGCGCCTGTCCCGTCGGGAGAGTTATCATCTACAATAAGTATATGAAAATCGCGCTGAAGCGAAAACACATTCTTAATGATACGCTCCACATTTTCAATTTCATTATAGGTAGGAATAATGACTAAAGCCTCTGCCATCAATGCTATTTTTCAAGCAAATATAGTTAAATAATCATACCGATTTTTTTGTTTTTATGAGTTAATTGGTTGTAATTTTATCTCTTTATAGATATATGGAATGTATTACGCGAGAAATTGTAACTACTAATTGGCTTACCATCTTGTTTTTAATATGCCTTGGATTGTTGGTAACAGCAAAAGGATTAAATGCACTTAGGTTTGCCGATTTTATGATGCTTTTTAGTAACAATAAGTATATTATATCCTATCAAAAACCTAATAGACTTTCTTCTCCTTTCAACGCAGTCTTATTAGTCTTGCAGATTGCCTCGGTATCTCTATTTTTATATTTATGTTTTGGCATTTTTGAAATAGAAGTAGCATCCTCGGATGTCATCTTGTTTTTTAAAATTGCTATAATATATGCAGTCATCGTGCTTTGTAAATTACTAGTTGAAAAAATTATTGCTACTATTTTTTCCATTGATGATATCGTTAATGAGTATTTGTTCTACAAAGTATCCTATCGTAATTTTATGGGAATAATGCTGCTACCTATCAATATAGTATTCATCTATACCTTTCAGCCTTCAAAGATTATTTTTACGGTATTCTTAGTTTTGTTACTTATTTTGAACATTATTGTACTCATTTCGTTTTACAGAAAAAATGAAACTATAATTTTAAACCACTTGTTTTATTTTATTTTGTATCTTTGCGCACTTGAAATCGCACCCTATTTTATACTGTACAAGCTTATTAAGTAATTAGTAGGATGGTTACAAAAAGAATATATATGAAAGTGAAAACAATTTTGGTCTCGCAACCAGAGCCTAAAGTGGAAAATTCACCTTATTTTGATTTAGAAGAAAAGGAAAAAGTAAAAATTGACTTTATCCCATTTATTCATGTTGAAGGAGTTGATGCAAAGGAAGTAAGGTTACAAAAAGTGGATTTATCACAATACACTGCTATTGTTCTTACAAGTCGCAACTCTGTTGATCATTTTTTCAGAATTGCAGAGGAAATGCGTCACAAAGTTCCCGACACCCTTAAATATTTTTGTCAAAGTGAGGCTGTAGCCTATTATTTGCAGAAATATGTAGTTTATCGTAAAAGGAAAATCTATGTAGGTAAACGTACTTTTCAGGAGCTTGCCCCTTTGATTAAGAAATATAAAAATGAAAAGTTCTTATTGCCTTCTTCTGATAAATTAAAACCTCTAATTCCTGATACTTTAAATACTCTTAAAGTAGACTGGAAACAAGGAGTTTTTTATAAAACTGTTGTTAGTGATTTATCTGACTTAAGAGATGTGTTTTATGACATATTAGTTTTCTTTAGTCCTTCAGGAATACAATCTTTATTTGAAAACTTCCCTGATTTTAAGCAAAATGATACCAGAATTGCCGTTTTTGGAAATTCTACAGTGAAAGCAGCTGAAGAGCATAATCTAGTAGTTGATATACAAGCTCCTACACCAGAAACTCCATCAATGACTATGGCGCTTCAGAAATACATTAAAGAAGCGAATAAAAAATGAGTTTTATAAAACAGCATCAAATCGTCTAAATTTTAGGCGATTTTTTTTGTAATTATTTAATGCCATACAGTTGGCGATACTGACTAGGGCTCATCTTCATAAGTTCTCTAAATTTCTTATTAAAATAAGACAAGGTATCAAAACCAGATTCGTATCCTATTTCTGAAATATTCAATTTACTCTCCATCAACAAGATACAAGATTGCCTGATCCTGTATTCATTTACTAATTGCACAAACGTTTTTTGTGTATGTTTTTTAAGAAACCTGCAAAAAGCTGAGGGATGCATCGCCATCAGCTTTGCAACCTCTTTTAATGTTGGCTCTTTCTTATATCGATCCTTAATATATGTAAACACCAAAGAAAAACGAGTTTGTTCTTTGCTGCTAGTGATATCATAATTTTGATCGTAATCTAATGTTTGATAGTACCCCGTAGTCGAAAGATCCTTAAGAAGGTTAAGCAAGAAAAACAACCGGTCAAAACCAGCTTTTTGGGATAGGCTTTTAAACTCATTACTAAATTTATGTTTGACGGGATCCTGATATATGATCCCACTTTGTGCACGTTTAAGCAACTTGCGAAGAGGAGCAGTTTCTGAAAGATCCACAAGAGATTCAAAAATCACAGGGTCGAACTGAATAACTGTTTGCCAATGTCCTTGCCTTAAAGAGTCCTTGTAACCTATATGAGGAATATTAGGCCCCAGCAATAACAATTCGCCATCATCATATGTACTCATCTTAGAACCCACAAAACGTTTGCCAGAACCTTGAGGAATATATATAATCTCATACTCTGGGTGTATATGAATATCATTGACTTTTAACAAGTCTGAAGGTTGCAAGTGCATCACCCGAAATGAACTATCCACATCTCTAATTATACTTTCTACTTCAATACTTGACATCTTATCCCTTTGATTTAAACAAATCTAAAATACTTTTTGCAAATATTAAGGGTAAACTTGTTAATATTAGAAGCTTCAGAAAGTTTTACAATTATTAATTTTAATGACCATTTAAAAACTCTTTTTCATGACTTCGAACGCTGTCATTTTTGATATGGACAGAACTTTGGTCGACAATATGGACTATCATAGAAAAAGCTGGTATACATTTTATAAAAAATACAAAACACATATAAATAAAGAATGTTTCAAAAGAAATACCCCTGGCACAATGAAGGAGATCCTTTCAGCGTATTTTAAACACCCCTTAAGCTCTAATGATATTACCAATCTTAGCGAAGAAAAAGAAGGTTTATATAGAGCATTATATGCTGATCATTTAAAACCAATATCTGGGCTCACATCTTTTCTACAAGTTCTGAATAGTAAAAATGTACCCATAGCATTAGCCACCATGGGTCAAAAACCAAATATTGACTCTATTCTGGATGGATTACATATACGCCATTACTTTGACATCATCCTGGGAGCTGAAGATATAGAAAAGGGGAAGCCAAATCCTGAAATTTTCTTAAAAGCAAGTGACCAGGTACAGCCCGATAAATGTTTGGTTATTGAAGACTCTTTTAGCGGGATTCTGGCAGGAAAAAGAGCAAATATGAATGTCATTGGAATTACAACCAGCCATAGTTCTGAACATCTACTAAATAAAGGTGCTAGTACTACCATTGATACGTATTCGATAAAATATCAAAGAACCATTTTAAATCTATTACAAATTGACTGAAATTATTGGACAAATCGCTGCCGCCCTTACTACGGTATCTTTTCTGCCACAAGCTATAAAAACGATAAGAACCAAAAATACCGGTGGTATCTCCCTAACTATGTATATCATATTATGTACTGGTATGCTTTTATGGTTGGTGTACGGTATCAGGATTCAAAATAAGCCTATTATTTATGCTAACTCGGTTACTTCTGTTTTTGCCTTGATCGTATTGATCTATAAGGTCAAAAACCTATTAAAAAACCGATAGTAACATAACAAAAAAGAGCCGAAAAAGGTATTTTTCAGCTCTATTTTATTTATGGATCAAAAGTATTTTAATATGCTAAAAAGCATACCGCTGAGGCCCTCCTCTTCTTATCTCTTCATTGGCATAGGACTCAAATTTCTTGAAATTCTCTCTAAAAGCATTTGTAAGTTTAAAGGCAGTCTTGTAGTATGCTTCATCATCGTTCCATGTCGCTCTTGGACTTAACACACTATCGGGAACTCCAGGACATGTTCTGGGTTGTGCCACTCCAAAAACTGAATGAATATGGTAGTTATCATAAGAATACAACCCTAAATCACCATTTAGTACTGCCTGGATCATGGCCCGTGTGTATTTCAGTTTAATTCGGCTTCCAACTCCGTAAGGACCACCGGTCCACCCAGTATTTACCAACCATACATTTACTCCAGTGTCTTTCATTTTCTTAACTAACATTTCGGCATACTCCGCTGGATGTAGTGGCATAAATGGTGCTCCAAAACATGCTGAAAAAGAAGGTTGCGGTTCTACAACTCCTGCTTCGGTTCCTGCAACCTTTGCAGTATATCCAGATATAAAATGATATGCCGCCTGGCTTGGTGTTAGTTTTGATATCGGAGGCATTACTCCAAAGGCATCAGCCGTTAGAAAGAATATGTTCTTTGGATTTTTGCCAATCGAAGGGGTCTGAATATTTTCAATATGATAAATTGGATAACTTACTCGTGTATTTTGAGTAATTGAGGTATCTGCATAATCTACTTCACCATTTTTGAGGATTACATTTTCCAGGATTGCTCCTTCCTTAATCGCTCCAAATATTTCAGGCTCTTTTTCTGCAGAAAGATCAATTACTTTTGCATAACAACCTCCTTCAAAATTGAAGATCGTATTTTCTTTGGTCCAACCGTGCTCATCATCACCAATTAACTTGCGATTAGGATCGGTAGACAAAGTCGTTTTACCCGTACCCGAAAGCCCAAAGAATATAGCCGTATCTCCTTCTTCTCCAATATTAGCAGAACAATGCATCGGAAAGCAATCACGTTCTACAGGGAGAATAAAATTTAATGCAGAAAAGATTCCTTTCTTAATCTCTCCGGTATATCCAGTACCACCAATAAGTGCAACTTTTCTATCAAAGTTTAAAATTGCAAAATTATGTTGTCTGGTTGCATCAACTTTTGGATCTGCCATAAAACCAGGAGCGTTAATCACCGTCCACTCTGGGTCGAAATCTTTCAATTCTTCTTCAGTTGGTCTTAAAAACATGTTATACGCAAACATATTAGACCATGGATACTCGTTGATCACTCTAATATTTAACCTATACTCGGGATCTGCACATGCATAACTATCCCGCACAAAAATTTCTTTTCCAGAGAGATAGTCTGTTACCTTATCATACAATGCATCAAATGCATCAGATTCAAAAGGGATATTAATATCACCCCACCAGACCTTATCTTTGGTGATGTGATCTTTAACAATAAATCGATCCATGGGAGAACGACCAGTAAACTCACCGGTATTGATAGCGAGTGTACCAGAATTTGTACGTTGCCCTTGACCTTTTTGCAATACCTCTTCCTGTAATTCTTTAGGAGATAATTGGTAGCGCATTGTAGCATCTTTAATACCGTAATGCTTTAACGAAAACGTTTTCGTAATTGGATACAGTGGTTCCATAAAAATATATCATGTTTGTTATGTACGTGCAAAATTATAAATAATAATTACACTAGCCACCAAAATACCTACTTAATCTTACCTATCGCAACAATAAAGAGAATCCATCCAAAAATTAACAAAAACCCTCCCAAAGGTGTAATAAAACCAATACTTGACAAAGATATCCCCAAAGCCTCATCGATTGCCAAAAGGTATATTGACCCCGAAAAAAGGGTGATTCCCCCCATGAAGAAATAGAAAATACGTTTCCTAAAAACGGGATTTATAACAGACATGTTCCCTAAAATCACGCAAACGATTGCGTGATACATTTGATATCGCACTCCTGTTTTAAAAGAGTCTACACTTTTGGCATCCACTATTTTCTCTAAACCATGTGCTCCAAAAGCACCCAAAAGTACCGCGAGTAATCCCAAAATTGCTCCCGTAATCAAAATTGTTTTATTTACTTCAGTTTTATTCATATTTGATTTTATATAAGACTACATTATATGTATTAGACACTTTTTTCCTCGAAATGAAATTAATACTATAAAATCAAACCTTTATTTTTTGTAGTATTTATTACATTCGTATCAAAGTTATCAAAATATCAGCAGGTATGCGAAAGATTCTGGTTATTGGTGCAGGTAAATCTACTGCCGTTTTAATTAAATATTTTCAGGACAAATCTGTTTCCGAGAATCTTCATATAGTTATTGGAGATATTTCTATCGAAAATGCTAAAAAGCTTGCCAATAATCATCCAAACACCAAAGCCATATTACTAGATGTTTTTGATAAAAGTTCGAGAGAAAAAGCGATTCAAAATGCAGACATTGTGGTTTCTATGCTTCCGGCAAGATTTCATATTGAAGTTGCCAAAGATTGTTTGCAATTTGATAAGTGTATGGTAACAGCTTCGTATGTAAGCCCCGAAATGCAGCAGCTTGATGAAAAGGTCCGAGAAAAAGGCCTAATCTTTATGAATGAAATTGGAGTAGATCCTGGTATCGATCATATGAGCGCCATGCAGGTAATAGATCGGATCAGAAATCAAGGTGGTAAAATGATTCTTTTTGAGTCTTTTACAGGAGGATTAGTAGCTCCAGAAAATGATACCAATCTTTGGAATTATAAATTTACCTGGAACCCCAGAAATGTAGTCATTGCAGGGCAGGGAGGAGCCGCAGAATTCCTTCAGGAAGGAACATATAAATATATCCCGTATCATAAACTATTTAGAAGAACCGAATTCTTAGAAGTCGAAGGGTATGGCAGGTTTGAAGCCTATGCTAACCGAAACTCATTAAAATATCAACGTATTTATGGATTGGATGATGTTCTAACCCTTTATAGAGGCACTATTAGAAGAGTAGGATTCTCGAGAGCATGGAACACCTTTGTACAATTAGGAATGACCGCCGATGATTACACTATGGTAAACTCTGAAGACATGAGCTACCGTGATTTTATAAATTCTTTTTTAGCCTATTCTCCAACAGATTCTGTAGAACTGAAACTGCGTCATTATCTCAAGATTGATCAGGACGATATTATGTGGGACAAGCTTCTTGAGTTAGATCTATTTAATCCTGATAAAAAAGTTGGTATCCCGAACGCAACCCCAGCTCAAATTCTTCAAAAGATCCTTATGGATAAATGGACACTCGACCAAGGTGATAAAGATATGATTGTTATGTACCATAAGTTTGGATACGAACTTAATGGAGAACGCAAACAAATCGATGCTACGATGGTAAGCATTGGAACAGACCAAGCCTATACCGCTATGGCAAGAACCGTAGGTTTGCCAGTGGCCATGGCTACATTACGTATTCTTAATAAACAGATCACATCAACAGGTGTTCAAATCCCTATTCGCAAAGAGGTATATGAACCTATTCTTAAAGAACTTGAAGAATATGGTATCGTATTCAATGAAAAAGAATGTGAGTATATGGGATACAACCCAGATGGTGCAAAAGGTTGAAGAATAAATAAAAAAATTCTTGCAACTGGATATCCTTGGGGCAGCGCCATCCTTTAGATTAAACCCGTTTTATGCACTGTTTTTCTTGTCAATATAATACTATCGTACCTGGCTCATCTTTCGGTAAAATTCATCTAGATGACTTTAGCATCGCTTTTAATACAAAAACCATCAATTTTCATCGAATATATTTCAGTTATTAACCTTTAATTGTATTTTTGGTTACTAATCGCAATTTTAACTAAGTGAAAGGTCAAAACAATAATTTAAAGATTGATGGTATTGATAAAGAGATCCTGCGCAATCTAATGGAAAATGCCCGAAGACCCATTCTAGAGATTGCCAGAAAGGTTGGGATCTCGGGAGCCGCTATTCATCAAAGGCTTCGTAAACTTGAAGCGTCTGGACTTATAGCTGGATCCAAATTCGTTCTCGACCCCAAAGTATTAGGTTATAAGACAATGGCTTTTGTAGGTGTGTTTTTAGACAAGGCCGTAAGTAATCCAAAAGCGGTAAAACAACTAAAAGGAATTCCTGAAGTAATCGAATGCCATTATACCACTGGAAATTGGTCCATTTTTATAAAAATACTTTGCCGAGACAATGAGCATCTTATGAATGTATTAAATAAAGACATCCAGGCTATAGAAGGAGTCTCTCGTACAGAGACTTTTATATCCCTGGATCAGCAAATTGATCGACAGATAAAAATTTAAAAAAGTAAAGAACCTCGGGATAAGCCTACGCGGCATTTGTAGGCAACTGATTCTTGATTTCGAGGCAAGCTTCGGAGCATTTAAATCTCGATTATCGAGTAAAAGCTCACTGGTTTGTGCTTCGACAAGCTAGCAACCAACCCATGAGCTCAATTCTTCATACTATTTATCAAATTTAATCCCTTCTTCCTAAAAAGATGGAAATAAAGTAAAGTAGCGTAGCCAACGAACCTAAAGCAGCCACTACGTAAGTTCGCGCTGCCCATTTTAAAGCATCTTTTGCTCCCGCATGTTCCTGGCTTGTAAGCATTCTGTTATTTTCTAACCACGCTAATGCCCTGTTACTGGCATCATACTCTACCGGAAGTGTAATAAATGCAAACAAGGTTGTTACTCCAAACAGTAAGATTCCCACCAGGAAAATAGTATTACCAAATACCATCCCAGATGCTGATAAAACCAGCCCGGCCATGATCACCAAATTAGAAAGCTTACTCGCCACACCTACGGCGGGTACGATTTTGGATCGCATCGTTAACCAACCATAAGCCGTAGCATGCTGTACCGCATGCCCAACTTCGTGTGCTGCCACAGCTGCAGCGGCTGCATTGCGCTGATTATAAACGCCTTCACTTAGATTTACTGTCTTTTTAAGCGGATTATAATGATCGGTAAGCATTCCCGAAGTCGAAATTACTTGCACATCACGTATACCATTATCCTGTAACATTTTGGTTGCAATCTCTGCACCACTCATCCCATTTTGTAAATGTAAATTTGAATATTTTTTAAATTTACTTTTAAGTCTATTGCTCACATAAGAGCTTATCAAAAATATAATCCCCGCAAGGATATAATATCCCATCATAACTAATTACTTTTTTATGCCTATTAATATACAACATTAAAAGCAAAAACCTCGCCATAATAGCGAGGTCTCTGGTTAAATAAACTTGAGTTAGCCAATAAATCGAGTTTACTTTAAATATGTATCTACGTCTTTTAATGGAAGGTCAAAAGCCTCTGATATTGCGGGATACACAACATCGCCATGAATAACATTTAATCCTTTTTTAAGCGGTTCGTTATTTGCACACGCAGCTTTCCAGCCTTTGTTTGCCAACTGCACAGCGTATGGCAAAGTGACATTTGTTAATGCCAAAGTTGACGTAAATGGCACAGCACCTGGCATATTTGCTACCGAATAGTGTACTACATCGTCAATAATATATACTGGATCCTGGTGTGTGGTAGGTTTTGTAGTTTCAAAACATCCTCCCTGATCAACAGCAACATCAACCAATACAGTTCCCGGACGCATATCCTTAAGCATATCACGAGTGATTAATTTTGGTGCCTTTGCACCAGGAATTAATACGCCACCAACAATAAGATCTGATGTTTTGATATGTTTACGTATCGTATGCTCATTAGAATATTCTGTATTTACATTTGCAGGCATTACATCATCAAGATATTTTAGTCTTTTGGGACTGATATCCAAAATGGTTACATCTGCACCCATCCCAGCAGCCATTTTTGCCGCTTGAGTACCAACCACTCCACCACCAAGTACTAAAACTTTGGCCGGCGCCACACCGGGTACGCCTCCCAGAAGAATTCCTCTTCCTTTTAGTGGTTTCTCCAGGTATTTTGCACCTTGTTGGATAGACATACGCCCCGCAACTTCACTCATCGGTGTTAACAATGGTAAACTACGATCAGGATCTTCTACGGTTTCATAAGAAATACAAACAGCTTCACTATCGATCATAGCCTTGGTAAGCGGTTCGCTAGATGCAAAATGAAAATATGTAAATACTAATTGATCCTTTTTGATTAAAGAATATTCAGGTTCGATAGGCTCCTTTACCTTAATAATCATCTCTGCGGTTTGATATACCTCTTCTATAGTCGGTAAAATTTTACCACCAGCACTAATATACTCATCATCGCTAAAACCACTCTGAAGACCTCCATTTTGCTGAATAAAAACAGTGTGACCATGCCTAACGAGCTCCATAGTTCCGGCAGGGGTAACACCTACTCGATTCTCGTTATTTTTGATCTCCTTTGGAACACCAATTATCATATTCTTATTTTTTGGTCGAAAATAGATTTTTTACTGAAATAAAACAAAAAAATAATAGTTAAAAATATTTTATCAATAATTTTATTGGGTTTATATTGAATTTGTTAAAAAAATAAAGACTTCTAAAGTAGATCTTAGTTTTTATATCAAAACTTAAAATACAACAACATGAAATCTGAAATTGCCGTAACAAAATTTGCTAAAATAATAGGAAAGCTATCGCTTAAAACCGGCAAACTAACCAACAAAGTCCTCTAAAACCAAAAATGAACGGTATAGGTGGTATAGAAAGAAGTTAATTTTAGATTTATCGTATCCTTCGAGAACCCCAGTGTACGATTCAACAGACTTAGCTCAACAACTCACCGTTAGAAAGCTTCATGGCTCATTAGTAATAGTGGGCTTCGAGAGCCTCAGCCCACCGTTATTGATTCATATTTTTCCTTACCCAACCACGTTCACAATCTTACCGGGTACTACGATTACCTTTTTAGGTTCGCGACCGGCGAGTTGTTGTTGTGTTTTTTCATGTGCCATTACCGCTGCTTCAATTTCATCTTTGTTTAAGTCTAAAGATAGCTCAAGCGTAAACCGCATTTTACCGTTAAATGAGATAGGATATTCTTTTGTACTTTCTACCAAATGAGCCGGATCAAAAACAGGAAATACTGCCGTTGAAATAGAGGTCTCATGCTCAAGCTTTTGCCAAAGTTCTTCTGCAATATGCGGAGCATAGGGTGAAATTAACACTAATAAAGGCTCTAAAATTGATCTGGCATTACATTTTTGAGCGGTTAGCTCATTAACAGCAATCATAAAGGTACTTACCGAGGTATTGAACGAAAAATTCTCGATATCTTCTTCTACCTTTTTGATGGTTTTATGTAAGGTTTTAGCCCCCTCTGGCTCTCCCAAAAGGGGAGTGTCTGATACGTAGAACGTTCCATCTGGTCCAGAATGGTATAACTTCCATAATTTTTTAAGGAACGAATGCACACCCGTGATCCCTGCCGTATTCCAGGGTTTTGCCTGCTCTAATGGCCCAAGGAACATTTCGTACAAACGTAACGTATCTGCCCCATAATCGTGGCAAATAGTATCTGGGTTTACTACATTGTATTTTGACTTGGACATTTTTTCGACTTCTCTTATTACCAGGTATTCATTTTTATTTATTTCTTCGTTTTTATCATTTATAAATATTACATTTTTATATCTAATACCAAAACTTGAATCATCAGCATAATTTAGTTTATTAGAAGTATCAATTAAAGAAATATCAACACGAAATTTCATGAAAGAAATATCTTCCGGGTTGCTACCTTCAGGAAAACGATTTTTAAATTTTTCATTATTAATTATAAATTCCTTTTTCTTCTTGAGTTCTTTTTCGTCTTCAATATAATACCAATTAATAGGAACAAAAATATCTATTGGTTTATCTAATCCACCTTTATTATTGCAGAAAACTTTATAAACAAAAGCACCTTCTCCCAAAATCATCCCTTGATTAATCAGTTTTTTCGCAAACTCATCTACAGGAACAATACCGTGATCAAACAAAAACTTTTGCCAGAAACGTGCATATAATAAATGCCCCGTCGCGTGTTCGCTTCCACCGATATATAGATCTACATCTTTCCAATAGTCAATGGCTTCTTTAGAGAATACCTCATCCTCATTATGAGGATCCATATATCTATTAAAGTAGTATGAACTTCCTGCCCAACCAGGCATAGTATTTAACTCTAAAGGATGAATATTCACATTATCGATGTCCTCATTTTTTGCCAACTCGCCCTTGAGGGCGTCCCAAGCCCAAACCGTTGCTCTACCTAATGGTGGCTCACCGGTTTCGGTAGGTAAATACTTTTCTACCTCTGGTAATTTGATCGGTAAGTGTTTTGCATCTATCATTTGTGGCATTTCGTCTACATAATATACCGGGAATGGTTCTCCCCAATACCGCTGACGGCTAAATACTGCATCACGAAGTCTATAGTTGATCTTTCCTTCTCCCTGACCAAGTTGCTCTAACTCATAAATTGCTCTTTTGGTGGCTTTTTTATAATTTAAGCCATTCAAGAAATCAGAATTGGTAATAACCGTATTGTCTTTATCGGCAAAAGCTTCTTGAGAAATATCGACCCCTTCAAAAATATTAGGAATATCAATCCCAAAGTGCTTTGCAAAATCATAATCTCGTTGATCTCCGCAGGGTACTGCCATTACTGCACCGGTACCGTAACCTGCCAACACATAATCTCCAATCCAGATGGGTACAGGTTCTTTGGTGAACGGATGTTCTGCATACGCCCCGGTAAATACACCACTAATGGTTTTTACGTCTGCCATTCGTTCGCGCTCGCTTCGCTTTGCAGTCGCTTCGACATAGGTTTCTACCTCGGCTTTTTGCTCGGGAGTAGTTATCTTTTGTACCAATTCATGTTCTGGAGCTAATGTCATAAAGCTTACTCCAAAAATGGTATCAGGTCTGGTAGTAAAGACTTCAATTCTGAATTCTGAGTTCTGAATTCTGAATTCCACTTGGGCTCCTTCAGAACGCCCTATCCAATTGGTTTGAGAATCTTTTAGCGGCTGTGGCCAATCTATGGTATCAAGACCATCTAATAATCGTTGTGCATATGCAGAAATGCGCATACTCCACTGGGTCATCTTTTTACGAACAACAGGATAACCACCTCGTTCTGAAACTCCATTTACGATTTCATCATTGGCCAATACTGTTCCTAATTGCGGGCACCAGTTTACTTCGGTCTCTGCCAAATAGGTTAATCTATATTTTAAAAGTATTTCCTGTTTTTCTTTGGATGAGAAGTTATTCCATTCCTTTGCTGTAAATTCTGTTACATCTTCATCGCAAACGGCATTTACATTTGTATTTCCTTCAGCAGAAAAAATAGTTTCAAGATCCTCAATGCTTCTAGCTTTATCCTCATTATTATCATACCATGAGTTGAAAAGCTCTATAAAGATCCATTGGGTCCATTTGTAAAACTTTGGATCACTGGTGCGTACTTCGCGACTCCAATCAAAAGAGAAGCCGATTTTATCTAATTGCTCACGATAACGAGCGATATTTTCTTTGGTAGTGATGGCAGGATGTTGACCGGTTTGGATGGCATATTGTTCTGCCGGTAATCCAAAAGAATCGTACCCTTGTGGATGTAATACATTAAATCCTTTGTGGCGTTTATATCGTGCATAAATATCACTGGCAATATATCCTAGTGGGTGACCTACATGCAATCCTGCTCCAGATGGATAGGGAAACATATCCAGTACATAATATTTTGGAGCCCCCTCCATCTCCCCCAAAAGGGGAGGGTTTTTGGCAACAAATGTTTTATTATCCTTCCAATATTTTTGCCATTTGGCTTCAATGTCTCTAAAATTGTAGCTCATCAATCTAAAATTAAGATCGCAAATTTACGATTTTATGTTACACCTTCAAGGTTTTTAAAGGATACCTTCAAACTGCAAAAACCCTCACCCCCAACCCCTCTCCCAAAGGGAGAAGGTGGTATTGTTAATTTTGAATTTAAGATAGGCGTCTAGCTTTAGCTTCCATCGGCTGTAAACAACTGTAAATAAACCTGTTTGTAGGTGTGGCAATTCCCAGTTTCTGACCTTCTTTAACAATAAATCCATTAAAATTATCCAGCTCTGATGGGCGACCCTCCATAATATCTCTTTGTGTAGAGGCTGTAGAGTCATACGGTTGCATACTGATAAACGACAAGATTCGCTCTACCAGATCTTTGGGTAGGGCTACACCTTTTGCTTTGCCCACCTCATAAATTTCTGTAGCAGTTTGCTCTAAAATCTCACGGGTATTTAGATTTTCATACATTTCACCAATAGTGGCACGAGTAAGCGCTCCAAGTCCACTAACTGTGGCAATAAACATAAACTTACTCCAAATATCCACATAGATATCTTTTGAAATCGTATTGTTAAATCCAGCTTTGTCGAATACTTCTTTCACTTTGTGCAGCCTATCAGATATACTTTTATCAAGCGCTCCAAAAACGATCTCAGGATCATGCCCAAAATGGTTGATCACACCCGGCGCTTCAATTTTGCTATACATTTTACACAAACCACCCAATACATGCTGAGCATCTAATACTGAAAGCAATTTTTCTGCATTATCGGCGCCATTCTGCAAGGGAATTACTATGGTATCTTCTTTTAGGACAGGGGCTATCAATTCGCCCGCTTCGGCTACTTGCCAGGATTTTGTGCAAATCAATACCAAATCGGCTTTTTCAACTTGATTGATATTGTTGGTCACCATAAAAGGGTGTGCTACAAAATCCCCATTGATGCTTTTAACATGCAATCCTTTTTTCTGAATCGCCTCAAGATGTCTTCCCCTTGCTACTAGGCTAACTTTTTGTCCAGAATTGGCAATTTTTCCGCCAAAATATCCTCCAACGCCTCCTACTCCTATGATAACTGTGTGCATATTTATATAGATTATTAGATTTTAGACCGTTTCGTTTTTAGATGTTAGGCCAAAGATTTAATTATTTTGCGAAAGGGATAGCAGCGGCATCCTTTTCTACTACCAAGACCTTTTGGCTGTACTTTAAGGTGACAGAAAAGATATAGCGGATAGCCCGGTCCCGATATGTTGGGATTTCGCCATTTAAAAATATTAAATTCAAGAATACGTTATTCTTATGTAAACCAAAGTTACTAAAATTACAAAATGGTCTGAGTTCTTTTTTGTGAAGCATTGATGTACTTGAAGAAAACAAGTTCAACTACCTTACCATAAAGGGAAGCATGTCATAAAAACCATAGATCCCGGTCTGCAACGGGATTAATTCGATTAACTTATGCCAAAATGCAATACATTTTAGCATAAGAAGTCTCATTAACTTTATTATTTTTACTGAAAATTTAGATTATCTATGAGCTCATCTTTTGAAAAATACCAAAAACGTCGACTAATCTCTTCTTATTTTTCTGTGGTTATTAGTATTTCGTTGGTACTATTTTTATTGGGCTTGTTAGGCTTATTGGTTTTAAACACTAAAAAAGTAGCTGATCATTTTAAAGAAAAAATTGCATTGACAATTTACCTAAAGGATTCTGCAAAAGAGGTCGAAATTAAACAATTAGAAAAAACATTGGCGCTGGCAGAATATACCAAATCCACAACTTTTATTTCTAAGGATGAGGCTGCCGAAGAACACAGCAAGGATATTGGAGAAAATTTTATGGATTTTTTAGGATACAATCCATTACAAAACTCGATTGATATATATCTGAAAGCTGATTTTGTGGATCCAGCCAAAATTGAAGAAATTTCAGGATCTATCACCAAAAAGAATTTTGTTGACGAAGTCATCTACGACAAACCTTTGATTTCACTATTAAATGACAACATCAAAAAGATTAGTTTTTGGGTATTGTTGATTAGCGGGGTTTTTACCTTTATTGCGGTATTACTAATCAACAGTTCGATTCGTTTATCGGTATACTCCAAACGATTTATCATTAAAACCATGCAAATGGTTGGTGCCACCAAGAAATTTATTCGTAAACCTTTTGTTTGGAAGAGTGTGCGCCTGGGCATGATAGGAGCATTTGTAGCATTAGTTGGTGTAGGTGTGGTATTATACTACCTTAACATAACATTCCCTGAATTAGCATTGCTAGACGACAGATTTCTATTGGTTGTATTGTTTTTGGGTGTTTTCGGAATTGGCATTCTAATTACCTGGATCAGTACGTTCTTTGCCACGCAACGATTCTTGAATCTCAGAACCGACGAATTATATTATTAGTAGGCAGTGGTTAAAAAAAATTGAAGTACGATTTTCGAGATGTGGATTTTAAATCTTTCATAAACTAAATAGAGATTGTTTACAATAGGACCTTTAGAATGGAATGTTGACCCCGAGATCATAGAACTCTTTGGCACCTTTCCTTTGAAATATTACGGGATTTTATTCGTAACTGGGCTATTACTGGGATATGAGATCGTAAAACGAATTTATAAATCTGAAAATATTGCTATTGAAAATCTTGAGAAACTCTCTACCTATTTATTTATAGGAATGCTGGTTGGCGCCAGATTGGGACATTGCCTTTTTTATGATTTCGAATATTTCTCTAAACACCCTTTAGAAATATTTCTTCCTTTTCAGATCGTAGAGGGGAATTGGACTTTTACTGGTTTTTCTGGACTAGCAAGTCATGGCGGCAGTATTGGAGCAATATTAGCTATTATCATATATGCTATTAGAAGTAAGACATCATTGCTTTGGGTATTAGATCGAGTAGCAATTGGTGCCCCTGTGACTGGAGCTTTTATTCGCTTCGGAAACTTTATGAATTCTGAAATTTATGGAAAACCAACTAATGGCGACTATGGTGTAATATTTATGAGAGATGATCTGATTCCGAGACATCCAACACAGCTATATGAAGCCTTCTCCTATCTAATTATTTTTGGCTTGTTATGGTACCTGTACAAAAAAACAGATTTAAAAAATAATGAAGGGTTCATTTTTGGTGTTCTGTTGATCGTACTATTTGCAGTAAGACTAGTTTTGGAGTTCTTTAAAGAAAATCAAGTAGCTTTTGAAGATACTATGACATTAAATATGGGACAGTGGTTAAGCATTCCTTTTATTCTGTCGGGAATAGCTTTATTAATTTATAGCAAACAAAAAAAACAGCTAGTAGTTTAAAGTTATGGGGAAAATTGGTAAAATCTGGTTACTTTGTGCTTCTATTCTTTTTATTGCATTTATGGCTGTTGCCATTCAAACGTTCAGACCGGTACGAAATGTACAACCCGATGATGTCATGAAAATCGAAGGCATGGTAATTAATATACAAGAAGCTTCGGGATATGACATTGTAATTACATTAGAAAATGATGAGCATTATTATTATATAAACAGAGGTATGCTGCACGGTTTAACCGTGGAGCAATTAAATACGGATATTCTTAACAAAAAGGTTACTTTGTATGCTATTAAAAGATGGACTATCTTTACCCGAGATGGAAATATGGGACATATTGCTAAATTGCTGATTGATAACAAGGAGTTGTATAACGAAATAAACAATACTATTCATGAGTAAACAACAAAATAAAAATACTTCATTTAAACCCGATTACGTTTTTGGAAAGAAGAATTATATTGTAATGGCTATAGGAATTGCTGTGATTGCCCTTGGATTTATCCTTATGGCTGGTGGCGGCAGTGATGACCCCAATGTTTTTAATCCCGAAATATACAATTTTAGAAGGATACGACTTGCGCCTATGATTGTTTTGATAGGATTTGGTATAGAGGTCTATGCCATTCTTTTAGATCCGGATAAGAAGAAAAAACAGTAATTCAATAAATTATCTGTTGGTAATTATATATTTGCATCAATTTTTAAGAAAACCCTGTTTACTACATGGAAATTATTGATGCGATCATTTTAGGAGTTGTACAAGGTCTTACAGAATTTTTGCCAGTTTCTTCAAGTGGTCATCTCGAATTAGGTAAAGCCATCCTGGGTGATACCAGCATACCCGAAGAGTCTTTACTTTTTACGGTAGTGCTTCATTTTGCAACTGCATTAAGTACTATTGTTGTTTTCAGAAAAGATATTTGGATTATTATTCGCGGGTTGTTAAAATTCAAAAAAAACGACGAAACTCTTTTTTCAATCAAAATCATTATCTCAATGATTCCCGCAGTATTGGTTGGGTTATTTTTTGAAGAACAATTAGAACAGCTCTTTGGTGGTAATATCATGTTTGTAGGTTTTATGCTCATTATTACAGCTGCATTACTCTGGTTTGCCGATAAAGCAATAAGCACTCGAAAACCCGTAAGTTCGTCAAATGCATTGGTGATTGGTGTTGCACAAGCCATTGCCATGCTTCCTGGTATTTCACGAAGTGGAGCTACCATTTCTACTTCGGTGCTATTGGGTAATGATAAAACCAAAGCAGCACGTTTTTCTTTCTTGATGGTTATTCCTTTGATTTTCGGAAAAATAGCCAAAGATATTCTGAGCGGTGATCTTAGCTTTTCTTCTGAAAACACACTAGCTATCTCTCTTGGCTTTGTAGCTGCATTTATCTCAGGGCTTTTTGCATGCACCTGGATGATTTCCTTGGTAAAAAAGAGTAAATTAACTTATTTTGCCGTATATTGTATAATTGTTGGCGTATTAGCCATCATTTTTGGTTTTATTAAATAGCCCCATCTATAATGTTAACCGAACAAGACTATAAGGATGGTCAAATTATTTTGATCGATAAGCCATTGCAATGGACTTCTTTCCAGGTTGTAAACAAACTTCGTTGGGGTATTCGAAAAAACTTCGGGATTAAAAAAATTAAAGTTGGGCATGCTGGGACTTTAGATCCTTTGGCAACGGGACTTCTTGTTATATGCACGGGTAAATTCACAAAACGTATTCCAGAATTTCAAGGTCAAACCAAAGTATATACAGGAACTATTAAACTTGGAGCAACTACGCCATCTTACGATCTTGAAACAGAAATAGACCAAACTTTTCCAATAGATCATATTTCAGAAAAAAATATAAAAGACGCTACTTCACATTTTATTGGTGAAATTGAACAATATCCACCGGTTTTTTCGGCTTTGAAGAAAGACGGAAAACGATTATATGAATATGCAAGAGAAGGCGCAGAAGTAGAAATACAAGCACGAAAAATTACTATAGACCAATTTGAAATTACTAGAATAGCTTTACCCGAGGTAGATTTCAGAGTGGTTTGTGGCAAAGGAACATACATACGATCATTAGCACACGATTTCGGGAAAATTTTACAAAGTGGGGGGCACTTGACTGCTTTACGAAGGACCAAAATAGGCACATTTTCTGTTGAAAATGCTGTTACTATTGCATCTTTTGAAGAACGGTTACCAGCAAAAATTGAAACTACATAAAATGAGCATAAACAAAATTAATTTTCACACATCCCTTGAGATAATTAATTTTTTTGTGCTAAAATGAAATGGTTGATCTATACATAAAATTTTTACCAGCTTATTTTCAGCTGAGTAAAAATTTTAAAATAGATGAAATATTGTTTAAAAAAAGTAGTTATACATTCACTTATGGAGTTTATAGAGAAACATAAAGCCTTGATAATCACCTCAATGTTGATGGGAATTTTTGTACTTAGCTTGTACAATATCAGCATGATCAAAAAGAAGAAAGAGCAATCCGAAATCTTAATGGAAATCCCAGAAGAATTCTTGGTAGAAGAGGAAGAAGAGCAACCCGAAGAAGAACTAATTGCCCAGGAAAACAGACAGCTTGATCCCTCTAAAAGAACCCATACCGCCTATAATGAAGACTTTGAGGATCACGATGAGATTGAAGAACGAATCAAATCACTAACTGAGGCTGAAGAAATTGCGCAAAATGAAGAAATTACAGAGGAGGATGAAGTAGTTTTAGAGAGTGAAGTTAAAAATGAAGAAGAAAAACCTGATGAAGAAACTAATAATAGAAATAGCTCTCTTACCTATAACTTAAAGGGCAGGAAATCTCTTGAACTACCAAACCCAGTATATACTTGTAACGGAAGTGGTAGAGTAGTTGTAAAAATTGAAGTAAATAAAAATGGATATGTTACTACTGCCAAAGTTGATAAAAAGAGTTCAACAACGCGTAATGAATGTCTTTTTGATAATGCCATTGATTATGCCAGACAAGCTTTATTTTCTCGAGGAAATATTGAAGAGCAACAAGGATCTATAACGTATTACTTCAACTATAGTAATTAGAATGTTGTTATAATAATGCTAATAAGTCACCAGTAATATTTACTCCTTTATCCTTATTGTACCAAACTTGCAAATTCTCCTTGAACTGCGGATCTAAACTGCCGTGTGTGACCTTATAGTCATTTACCATTTTTGTTGCAATAGATGGCCTTGGACCCCAGGAATTCAGGACTTCTTTATTCTTGTTATCGTATACTATTAATTTAGGTATTGCTTTTCCTCCATTAGTAAGAAAATTACTCATCAATTCGTCATGATCATCTCTAGAAATAACTCTTAAATCTATGCCATTATTCAGGGTTGCAAGTTTATTGATTACAGGTAGCGATTGTGCTGCATCACCACACCAACCTTCAGACAAAACCAACCATGTTACTTTGGTATTGGCCTTAATGAAAGCTTCTTTTACAGTTTCGTCAATTTTTAAGGTTTTATCCAATCGTTTCATTCTACGATCATTAAGCATGCTATAATTTGTTAATGCTTCAGATTGTTCATGACCAGTAGATTTTCCTTCTTCTAATAAATCACTTACTACTTGTTTGTATTCTTGATATGTATAAGAATCTGCGATTCCTTGCTCTATTAATTCGTTTACTTTTGTTGTTGTTTCCATAAATCCTTTCCTAAATGTTATGATATAAGACGGTTATTACTTTAAAAACTTACGAATCGTAATTTTGATTGCGAAAGTAATATATTTATGCTTCTAAATTTAAACTATGACAAAAGTCAGATGTGGTTGGTGTATTGGCGATTCGCTTTATGAATCTTATCATGATAATGAATGGGGCGTTCCGTTACATGACGAACAACTTTTATTCGAATTTTTGGTTTTAGAAACCTTTCAGGCTGGATTAAGTTGGATTACCATTTTACGTAAAAGGGAAAACTTCAGAGTAGCTTTTGACAACTTTGATTATCGCATCGTAGCCAAATATGGTGAAAACAAAAAGTCAGCATTGCTTCAAAATGCAGGTATTATTCGCAACAAACTGAAGGTTAATTCTGCGATTACCAATGCCCAAAACTTCATAAAAATTCAGGAAGAATTTGGCAGTTTTGACACCTATATCTGGAGTTTTGTTAATGGCAAACCGATTAAAAACAGTTGGAAAACGCATAAAGAAAATCCAGCCACAACAGAGATTTCAGATATAATTAGTAAAGACTTGAAAAAAAGAGGTTTTAAGTTTGTGGGTTCTACGGTGATGTATGCATTTATGCAGGCTATAGGAATGGTGAATGATCATGCGGTAGATTGTTTCAGATATAAAGAAGTTTAGTGAAGTATGACAACAGGCGAAACTAACTTAGCTACGCTAATAAGATCCATGAGCCCCGAATTGCAAATTGGCGATTACATTTTTTCTACCGTAAAAAACACCCATACGATCCCAAGACATGATATCATATGTGAATTTAAAGAAAAAGAGGGGGTTACCATAGTTATAGAGCGCCAAAAGGCCGATAAACTCAATTTACATTATGAATATGTAGCCTCATGGATAACGTTAAAAATTCATTCTTCATTGAATGCAGTTGGTTTGACTGCTGTATTTTCTTCAGAATTGGCCAAACATACTATAAGTTGCAATGTGATAGCAGGATACTACCACGATCATATTTTTGTAAATAAAAAAGATGGACAAAAAGCCGTTGAAGTTCTTAAATCCCTTTCAAAAAATTATAGAAAATAAAAAGCATTATATCTTCATCCCAAAAGACAAATCTCCTGCATCGCCCAAACCAGGAATGATATAACTGCGACTGCTTAGTTTTTCATCGATAGCTGCAATCCAAAGATGTGTGTTCTCAGGAAACACCCTTTTTGCGTACGACACCCCTTGTTCTGATCCAATTACAGCAACAATATGAATCTGTTTGGGATCTCCATGATCTTTCATTGCCCTGTATGTATTTTCCAAAGTTTTACCTGTAGCTAACATGGGATCAGCCAAAATTAGTGTCTTGTCTTGTAGTGAAGGAGAAGCAAGATAGTTTACAACCACTTCAAAATCATCTTCGTCATCATTTTTATGATCTCGATACGCCGAAATAAAAGCGTTTTCTGCCTTATCAAAATAATTCAACAGCCCTTGATGCAAAGGCAATCCTGCTCTAAGAATTGAACAAAGTACGAGTTCATCGTTAAAAACAGATATTTTTTTGGTTCCTAAAGGTGTCCGAATGGTTTTGTCTGCATACTGCAATGTTTTACTCAACTCATAACTTAGCACCTCTCCTATACGTTCTATATTTTTCCTAAAACGCATAGCATCTTTCTGTACTTCGACATCTCTAAGTTCTAATATAAATTGATTTAGAATTGAATTTTCTGATTCCAAATTATGGACAACCATACTACCTTATTTTAAAAACTTTAAAAACTCTTCTCTAGGGATTTCTCGGGCTCCCAAGCTAGCCATATGATCGGTGTATACCTGGCAATCAACTAATCTTACTCCCTTTTGCGCTAGCCATGCTATTAATTTTATAAAACCATATTTTGAAGCATTGCTTACTATAGAAAACATGCTTTCGCCACAAAATATCTTTTTATCTTCTAACCAAACACCGTAAAGTCCTCCTACCAATGCTGCATTTTTCCATACCTCAACAGAGATCACATAACCCAATTCGTGCAATTTGGTATATGCCTTTTTCATTTCATCGGTTATCCAGGTATCTTCTTGTTCTGGTCTTTTGATATTTGCACAATTATGTATTACGTTTTCAAAAGCTTTGTTGAATGTTACTTTAAATTCATTTTTTCTAATAAGCTGGCGCATACTTTTGCTTACTTTAAGCTCTATTGGAAATAATACCATTCTTGGGTTTGGGCTGAACCACAAAATCGGTTGATCGATATTATACCAAGGGAAAATACCGTTATTGTATGCTTCTAACAATCTATTTACAGACAAATCCCCTCCTATTGCTAATAATCCGTCAACATCTGCATGGTGCGCTTGTGGAAATTTTATTAAATCGGTTAGAATGTACAAAATACGAGTATCTAATTATACAACGTTAAATATCAATCAGTTGTTTGAATTGACCAAAAAAATCGCAATATTTGTTAGAACCTTTTAAGATAAATTTTGTTCATCATTGCTTTTTTGAGTTTTATTAAAAGGTTAACCTAAAACCACAATATGAAAAGTCCGATATTAGTATCGGACTTTTTACTTTACACTTCGACAATACTTCGACAAGCTTAGTATGACAGCTCAATGTAACCTCTATACCTATAATTTACCTAAAATGGTAAATCATCGTGATCTTCTTCAGAAAAATCGGTCGCAGGCTCAAAAGTATCTGTTGGGGGCGCTGTAGGAGCTGAAGAATTAGCAGGAGCTGCCGGTTGCAAGCTCTCGATTCTCCATCCTTGAATAGAGTTAAAATACTTGGTTTCTCCCTGCGGATTTACCCATTCACGACCACGCAGATTGATACTAATTTTTACATCATGACCTACTTGAAAATTGTTTAGTAAGTCACATTTGTCCTGAACGAACTCTACCATAATTTGCTGCGGATATTGTTCTTCTGTAGTTACTACAATTTCTCTCTTTCTAAAACCATTGCTTCCAAAGGTTTGCGTCTCACCTATCATTTTTACTTTACCTTGTACTTCCATCGCTATTGTATTATTATTTTGCTGATAAAATATTCCATGCGGTATCTATATCATCCTGATCTAGATATTGCTTTGCAAATTTATGAATTTCTATCTGGTTTGCCAGCTCAATTTTATCCTTTATATCATCTTGGTTATTAACAAAGTCCAAAGCTTCTCCCTTTGTTGGGATCCCCTCTACATTGGCCAGTTTTCCTAGATCATTGCCTGTAAAAACCGTGCTATTCTTAATATCTTCTGGCAATCTATCCACACCTATTCCTATAGTGCTAAGCGGTTTAGGAACTTCAAACATCCCTTTATTGGCTCTGGTATACCAATTGCCTCCCATACGAGCTACCTGATCGATTTTATCTTGATCTATTCTTTCATTTTCATCCAAAACATTTTCATTGATATGCATCAATACTACTTCACAAATAATAAGATTGCCTGCACCACCTTCTTTTCCCATAGGAACAATCTCATTTACCTTACATTCAAACTGAACTGGGGATTCCCCTACACGATATGGGCCAACTTTTTCTGAGGGCACCATGGTAAGTCCTGACTTTATAAATTCATTGACTCCATCCGGGTATTCTGTACTAGACAATGACATCTGCTGAACAATATCATAATTCACCATATTTATTACAACTTCTTTGGTGCTTTTTGAATTCTCTAATGTGTGTTTTGTTGTATTATCTCGTACTCTTCTAGCTGGTGAAAATATAAGAATTGGAGGGTTTGCACTAAATACATTAAAAAAACTAAAAGGTGATAAATTTGGAGTCCCTTTTTCATCTATCGTGCTTGCAAAAGCAATAGGTCTAGGACCAATTGCGCCCAACATAAGACCATGTAATTTTCCTGTAGAAACCTCTGAAGGGTTAATTGTAACCATAATTTGTTTTATATTGAACAAAGATAATTAAAGTTTAGTCTCCCAATTACTGTGGAAACAAGTTTTAGTGTTATATTTTAAGGGCAATAAAATTGTTTAATGCCGTTATAATTAAGATTTGATTAACATCCTTTATGAATTTCTCTGACGAGCGTAACTTTTCTAGCTATTTTATAATCATTGCCGTTGTAGTCATAACTGCTCTAGTATTATGGAGCACTTCCTTGTTTTTGCAGCGACTTAAAGATGATGAACGTACCAAGATAGAAATATGGGCTCAATCACAAAAAGCTTTAAATAGTGAACAATCTGATGATTATTTGGAGTTATCCATTTTAATTGGATCAACCAATAGATCTATACCTATCATTATTACAGACTCCAATGGAGATTTTATACGGGATTCGATTGGAAAACCAGACCCTAGTTACTTTCAAAATTTATCTGAAACTGTAATCAATAGTGACAAAAAGTTAAAATCATACCTAAGCAGATTAAAATCAGAAAACAAACCTATCGAGCTGGACTTAAGAGGAACTGTTCAATATATATACTATGGCCATTCGGATATTTTGAATAAACTGAAGTACTATCCCATTGCCATTGCTTTAATTCTATTTTTATTAATAGGCGTAATTTATTTCTTTTTTACGACCTCAAAGGCAAGTGAACAAAATAAACTTTGGGCCGGAATGGCAAAAGAAACTGCGCATCAAATTGGAACTCCATTATCCTCTTTGGTGGGATGGAACGAGATTCTAAAAGTCGAAAATGTGAATCCAGAATACATTATCGAAATTGAAAAGGATATTGAACGATTGAAAGTAATTACAGAACGTTTTTCTAAAATTGGCTCTATCCCCAACCTTGAAGAAGTTGATATTGTACAGGAAACCAAGGATGCATATACCTATTTGCAATCCAGGAGTTCTAAACTGATCCATTTCTCTTTAAATTTACCCGACAAGCCCATTTATGTATCATTGAATTCTCAATTATACAGCTGGACTATAGAAAACCTGGTAAAAAATGCGATCGATGCTATGCGTGGCAAAGGAGATCTTAAAATTGATCTTACCGATGATGCAAAGCGCGTATTTATAAGGATAAAAGATAGTGGTAAGGGGCTCTCTAAAAGTAAGTTTACAAAAATATTTGACCCCGGTTATACTTCTAAAAGCCGTGGATGGGGGCTTGGGTTATCGTTAGCCAAAAGAATCATCGAAGAATATCACCTGGGGCGCATCAAAGTACTGCGATCTGAAATTGATAAGGGAACCACTTTTCAAATCACACTTCGTAAATCGGGGGTCAAGGTTTAAGCAGGTTTAGCAATTATTCGCGATCATTTATATTTAAAATGATATAACAATATTTTCTTCAAGACGTTATAAGTGATTGAGACACCAAATTGAGATCATGTGAAAAGCGAATATATCACCCTAAAAGAAACAAAGCTTACCAATAATTGTCCTGAATGTTATTCTAACGATGGAATGGTTCTTTCTTTTAAACAAGAAAAACAAAAATCAAAATTTTTGGTTAGAACCAAGAAAAATGTAATTGAAAATATTGAGTGTGGTAAATGTGAAAACACAATTTATCCAGGGCAATGGACTGATGATATAGAACGGGTCTATAATTATCACAAAAAAACAATCTCATCTAAACCCGCTTCTTTAAAATTTACAGGTTTGTTTTATTTCCTGCTTTTTTTAATACTTATTATAAGTGGGATTGGGTATGTTTACCTTTATCGCCCCGATCTATTAGGCTTAACCCTTTAGACTAATATTTTTCCATTATTTGTCGTAACTCATCAGTGATTTTAAATGTTTTATCAATATTAAAATCAAAGCAAACGGCTATGTCATGACCCTGAGCACATAAAACACCATCATCATTAAAAAGTTTATGATATAAGCCAAAGCTAGAGTTTTTAATAAATTCGACTTTTGTTTTAACTACAACATTGCCGGGGAAAAATAACGGATGCTTAAAGTCACATTTGGTAGAAACAAGCATAGGTCCTTTTTTGGTATCTTCGTAGAGTTGAGCTAATCCGGTTACATCCCAAAACTGGACGCGCGCACTTTGCATGTATTTCATAAAATTTATATTGTTTACATGCATGTAGGTATCCATTTCGCTCCAATCAATTCGAAGTGTTAAGGATAACTTGAAATCTGAATCTTGCATATCTATTAAAAATTCGATTGAATTTTTATTGCTAATTCTTCCAAATCAGCTGGTGACATAGAAACTTTATGTTCAAAAGTCATTTCCTTCATCTGATTTAGCGGTATCAGATGCACATGCACATGCGGGACTTCGAGTCCTACAACAGCTACACCAACGCGTTTGCAGGGTACAGTTTTTTCTAGTGCTTTGGCTACTTTACGAGAAAAAATCATCAAACCAAGATATGTTTCTTCGTCAAGATCAAATAGTTTATCTTCTTCTTTTTTAGGAATACATAATGTATGTCCTTTTGCATTTGGATGTATATCCAAAAAAGCATAGAAATTCTCGTCTTCGGCTATTTTGTAAGCAGGAATTTCACCATTAATAATTTTGGTAAACAGGGTAGGCATTGAATAGTGTTTAGTTGGATTATTTGTCCGAAATATAGTCTATTTATTTGTAAGAAAAAATCATAAAAAAGCCTTTTTTGAATTCAAAAAAGGCTTTTAACAGTACTAAAAAAATATTTTATCCTCTTGTAATCTCTACAACATCAAATTTCATAATACCATTGGGAACCTGAATTTCGGCAACTTCACCTACACTCTTACCTAAAAGGCCTTTCCCAATCGGTGAATCTACTGATATCTTTCCTTTTTTAAGATCCGCTTCACTTTGTGCGACCAACTTATAGGTCATTTCTGCACCGTTGGTTTGGTTTTTAATCTTTACCATAGAATGAATCAATGCTTTAGAAGTATCTAGCTGTGATTCATCAATTAAACGTGCGCTAGATAATGTTTCTTCAAGTTTAGAAATTCTAAGTTCTAACAAGCCTTGGGCTTCTTTTGCGGCATCATACTCGGCATTTTCACTTAAATCTCCTTTGTCCCTTGCCTCGGCAATGGCTTGAGATGCCTTTGGGCGTTCTATATCTTTAAGATGATTTAATTCGTCTCTTAATTTTTTTAGCCCCTCTGCAGTATAATAAGATACTTTGCTCATAACTTCATCGTTTATATAAATACAAAAAATCCCATAGGTATGGGATTTGTTATTCAAAGATAACAAAAAATTTACTGAAGAATACAAATTTACGTAATTTGGCGAAACAATATGATAGTGTTATGAAAAAGATAGTTTTTTTGATGTTTTTTGTTTTGATTTTATCATGCAGCAGTGATGATCGCCAGAACAATCCTTTTTTACCTAATGTCGCCGTTAATTTTCAGATTAACCTCAACTTACCACAGTATAATAATCTCAATTTTCCTGGAGGAATTTTTGTTGACAGAACAGATGGCAGGGGTATAAAAGGTGTTATCATTTACAATCAAGATGGTACTCAATTTTTTGCCTATGAGCTTAGCGACCCTAATTTGGATCCTAGCCTTTCTTGCTCGACTTTAACGGTTGAAGGATCTAGAGCTTCATCAGATTGTAATGGAGATGAAAATATTTATGAGATTACTTCTTTTGGTCAACAAATTAAAGGAGAAGGTGGGTTCACACTACTTGCTTATAGAATAAGAAAGGATGGAAATGTCTTGACCGTTACTAATTGATTATTTTATAGTAGTTTTCGGTAAAGATACAAGATCACTATCGCTTCAAGAAACAAGAGCCAAGACTAAATTAAAATACTAATAATCCTTGTTTTAAATAGCATTGATTTGCTATACAATTATCCCATCCCTTTTGTTCACGGCCACATCTCGCCCATTGCTATGTAATCCCAAAAGAAAGGGAACTAAAAGTGCTTCCTTCTGGGATTTAGAGCCTATCCTGAACTTGATTCAGGAATGGGGTGAGTATTGAAAATAAGCTATATAATACCAATTCTGATGTAAAAGTAGTTTTCTATGTCATTTCGAGCATAGTCTAGAATAAACTATTGTTTTTATAATTCATTTCGATTTCGCTCAATGTGACTGCATTTTAAATACTATACTTTTTTAGATAGCCTCTTTTACTCTTAAAACTTTAATGTGGCTCCTACTAAGAAGTTTATCCCTGCCTGAGGATAAAAACCGCTAAAATATGTTGTTCTTAGTCCTGTTGGGCTTTGATCATCAGGAACGTCACCCAAAGCAAAAGCATAGCCATTTGATTCATATTTAAGATCAAATATGTTATTAACTAATCCTGTAAACACAATTGATTTGAAAACAGAGACTTCTTTAATTTCATAAACAATATTCAGATCGTTAACAAAGAAGCTATCTAATTTTAAATCATCATTATCCAGATTACTGAGATGTTGTTCTCCCACATATTTTGAAAGAAATCCAAGTTGTAACCCTTTTGTAGGTTGATAAATCAACATGTTACCAGCAACTATACTTGGGGAATATGAAATTTCTGTAGCTCCAAGATTAGTAAGAGCCCCATCTACAGTGGCAACAAAATCTTTGTTTTTATTAGTACTAAGAGCAATATTAGGTTTAATTCTAAATGAATTTAACAGTTGGATATCGGCATCAATTTCTATCCCCAAACGATAACTTTCTCCGCTGGTTTCTCGAACAGGTGCTCCTACATCATCTAATGCACCAGTTAATACCAACTGATTTTTATATTGCATATAGTATAGATTGGTATTTACAACGGTTCTCTTAGTATTATATCGCCATCCTAGCTCAAAATCATTTAGGGTCTCGGCGGTATTGATCCCATTTTCAAAATCATCTCTTCTTGGTTCCCTATTAGCTCTTGCATAAGAAGTATATACTTGATTAGAGGTATTTATTTGATATGTAAGGCCAGCTTTTGGATTGAAGAAATTAAAGTTTTCGTCAATCTCTAGTGGTTCTCCGGTTGAAGCATCTCCAGTGGTTTCATAATTTACAAATCGACCTTGTAAGTCTACAAATGCACTCCATTGATCGTTAATCCTATATGTAGTTTTTCCGAAGATGCTAAATTCATTCTTAGTTCCGTTTCCGAAGTAATAATTATCTCTAATCCCAGACCCCCCAGCGTTTTGTGCCCATATCACTTCTCCAAAATGATCACCATCATAATGACTGAAAAATGCTCCAAAATCAACATCCAAATTAGAGTTTTTGTAGTTTGCAGTAGCGTTAACTACATAAAAGTCATTATCCAGCCACCTACGGCGAATTAAATCTGTTGTATTAATGGTTTCACCCCCGATCTCTATTGGCGTGAAGTCATAATCGGCAAAATCTTCGTCTTCTTTGTATTGTTCAAAGAAACCACGACCATAGGTATAATTTAATCCTAGATTTGTAGACCAATTATTATCATACCTTTGATTCCAATGCAATTGATAATGATCTTGTTTGTAATCATCGACTTCATTATCATAAAAACGCGTATTTCCTTCTTCATCGGTATATTGTCCTATAGGATTAAAAGTTCTATCCCTTTCTAAAGTTTCTGCATCTATACCATCCCATGATTGGTAAGTGATATTATGTCCTCCAAAAGTTATAGCTTTTAATAGTGTATTGTCATCTACATAAGTGCCTTGCAAAAAGTAAGATTTTAAATCTGCAAACGCTCGATCTACATATCCATCTGATGCAATATTTGATAAGCGGCCTGCAATCTCAATATTTTCATTGATTAATCCGGTACTAAACTTAACATTATGTCTTCGGGTTCCGAAAGAGCCAAAAGAGTTTGAAATTTCTGCACTGGCTACTTCTGAAACTGCATCGGTAAGTAAGTTTAAACTTGCTCCAAAAGCACCAGAACCATTGGTCGAGGTACCTACTCCTCTTTGTAGCTGTAAATCCTCAATTGAAGATGCAAAATCTGGCAAGTTCACCCAGAAAGTACCTTGACTCTCTGCATCATTAAAAGGTATTCCGTTTAGGGTAACATTCACCCGTGAAGCATCACTACCTCTAACTCGAATATAGGTATATCCTATTCCTGTTCCGGCATCAGTAGTTGTTACCACTCCTGGTAAATAATTCAAAAGAATCGGAATGTCTTGACCAAGATTGCGCTCTGCAAGTTCTTCTTTGGATAGATTAGAATGAGTAATCGGTGAATCTGCATCGACTCTTACAGATTTTACCAAAACTTCGTCTAGTTTTTCCATTCCTTCAGGAATAGAATCTTTTTGTTTTTCCTGAGCCCATGTATACATACACAGTAAGAAAAAAGTAAAATAAAATAATAAGCGTTTCATTCGTAAATGATTTTTTTTACGAATAAAAGGGGTAATTACTCTACTGTTAAAATTAATGATTAAAAAATGTTAGATGGCATATTGGTATGCGTTTAACATAAGTCACGCAATTTTCTAAATTACCATCTCTTTTTGTCACAAAAAGATGCTCTCATCTTTTTGTTTCAACGTCCCTTGGCAGCATTACCTGCCCAGGTTCATCGGGTATGATCTCAGCCGTTTGAAATTGTAATTGTTAAGTTTAAATTCTAGAATGATCATCACTTTAAAACTTTGAACCTAAAATTCAGCACTTCAAAAAGCACCCCTTTGAGATTTCGGTGCAAAAATACTATGTTTTATTGATTTATTGTAACTTTATTTAATGGAATACCAAATAAACAATGCTTTTTGGTTTTTTAAGTTATAGTATTAGATAGATTAGAAGATGAAAAACACAAAAAGATCGGTTACTTTTAAGATTATTGCAGGTTACTTTCTTGCCGGTGTACTTGCTGTGATTGCTTTTTGGGTAATTTCTCGGCAAATAACTAATTACACCCAAATTACTGAAATAAGAAGTGAAAATAATGAGAAGCTTTTTTTGGTTGGAGAAGCGATTACCGGATTATACGAAGCTGAAAGTTTAACCAGAAATATTATCCAAACTTCTGATGTTATAAAGTTTGATACTTATAAAACAAAAATAGATACTATACTTAGTACAATTAATAAAGTTTCTGAAATATCTGATGATACTTTGCAAACTAAAAAAATCGATAGTATTAAGTTTCTAATCGACAGCAAGAATAACAACCTTGCGGCGCTAATTAAAATTTATGAACAACGAAAGCAAAAGGGTTTATATGAAACTGCGATTGATGAATTAAAAAAGGTAAACAAAAGTTTTGGGGGATATGAGAATTATGACGAGCGATTCAAAAAATACGATGCCCGTACCAAAAGAGCACTTATTGATATTCTAGAATACACAAAAAGGGATAATGCCAAACGGTTAACGAACCAAACGGTTGATTCTTTGGCAACTTCGGTAAAACAAGTTCTAGCAGAACTTGAAGAAAAAGATAAAAAATACAAGCGAGAGATTTCAATAAAAGAGAACAATCTTCTGAAAAATGATCAAATTATAACAAAACAATTAAGAGATTTACTTGCTGCTATAGAACGAAATGAAAGAAATCAATATTTTGCACGTGTTGATGCTTCCAACGAGGTATTAAATAACACTTCGAATATTATATTAGTCATAGCCGCAATAAGTTTATTAATAGCTATTCTTTTCTTGTTTTTGATCACCAAAGATGTTTCAAAAAGTCAGAAGTACCGTAATGAGCTTGAAGCCGAAAAAACCTATACCGAATCTCTTTTAAAAACCCGAGAAACTCTAATAAATACAGTTACTCACGATCTACGTTCTCCATTAAATTCTGTAATAGGATATTCTGATTTATTAGAAAGAACGGGCTTAAGCAATAAGCAAAAACACTACTTAGATCATTTAAAAAAATCATCTGATTATATCCTTCATTTGGTAAATGATCTTCTTGATCTTTCTAAATTGGAAGCAGGTAGAATGCTTATTGAAGAATTACCATTCTCTCCAAAAAAGTTAATCGAAAATACCATTTCAAGTGTAATTCCGATTAATGACAAAAAAAACCTTGATGTTTTTATCCGTACAGATGATCAATTAAAAAAACAATATTTAAGTGATCCTTTCAGGATCAAACAAGTATTAACCAACCTTGTAAATAATGCCTACAAATTTACAGATGAAGGTTCAATAACCGTTGAGAGTAAAATTATTGAAAATGGATTGGCAGAAAAACAACTAATGATTTCTGTAAAAGATACCGGAATTGGTATTACAAAAGAACAACAGCACCATATTTTTGAAGAATTCTCACAAGGGGATGAAGATACAGAAAAAAGATATGGAGGTTTTGGTTTGGGTCTTGCCATTACAAAAAAAATAATACAACTACTTGATGGTAAAATAACATTGCATAGTGAACAAGGCAAAGGCAGTGAATTTACTTTTCAGATTCCTATCAAACTTTCTAGTTCATTGGTTCCAGAAGAAGAAAATGAGGTATTAGAAATACATAATTTTTCTAACAAGAAAGTATTAATTGTAGATGATGATCCTAGTCAATTAGCATTAACAAGTGAAGTTGCTTCTTTGGCTGGATTAACTTATGATGTTTGTGAAAATGGTCTTGATGCCATTTCTCTTTTACAAAAACATGAGTATGATTTAGTACTTACCGATATTCAGATGCCAAAAATGGATGGATTTGAGCTATTAAAAACTATAAAAAATAGCGCTTCTCATATACTACTCCCTGTGATTGCATTATCAGGAAGAACAGATACTTCGTATACAGAATACCAAGAGGCCGGATTTTCTGGTAGTTTAAGAAAGCCCTATGCACCCAAAGAATTAATTGACCTTATTGCCGAAATTTTAAGTGTTGATTTGATAAAATATCAAGATCCCGTTATTGATGAAGATCAAAATGAAGCATATTCTTTGGAGGATTTGATACTATTTGCTCATGGCGATTCTGATTCTTTATATGCTATTTTGGATACATTTTATGAAAGCACTATTGACAATGTTCATGATTTAAAAACTAGTATTGCAAAAAAAGATATAGATTACATAAAAAAGATAGCTCATAAAATGCTACCCATGTTTAAGCAAATTAAAGCCAAGGATGTTGTTCCTATTTTAGAAAAATTAGAGCATCCTGATCGATATGAACTTGACAAAAAATCAATAGTAAACTTAACAAAAGATGGGATTGAAAAAATAGAAGATTTAATAAGTAAACTTAAAGTAGAAAATTAAAGACTTATATCATATTGCTTTAATTTATTATACAATGTCTTGCGATCGATGGCGAGCATCCTTGCTGCTTTGGCTTTATTTCCGTTTGCCTTTTCTAATGCATCAAGAATAAGTTCTTGTTCGTTTTGGTTTTTAAACAACCCATAGGTATGTTTTGCACTGTGAGATGCATTCGCTATATCTTTTGGCAAAACATCCAACATGATCATGTCTTTTTGAGAAAGAAGAACAGAACGTTTTACAATGTTTTTAAGTTCTCTAAGATTTCCTGGCCAGTTATATTTTTTGAAGACATCTAATACCTCGTCTGCAAATCCAACCACGTGCTTATCCAACTCTACGTTAGATTCTTCGAGAAAATGATTAGCAAAAAGCATTAAATCTTCAATTCTATCTTTAAGAGGAGGGACTTTTATGGTAAATTCATTAAGTCTATGATATAAATCTTCTCTAAAATCCCCTTCTTTTACTGCATGACTCAAATCCTCGTTGGTAGCAGCAATCACTCTTATATCTACTTCAATTTCTTTATTACTTCCAACTGGTTTTATTTTTCTTTCTTGAAGTGCTCTTAATAATTGAACCTGTAGTTCATAACTCAGGTTTCCAATTTCATCCAAAAACAAAGTCCCACCGTTGGCAGCTTCAAAATGACCGACTTTATCATTCACTGCCCCTGTAAAAGATCCTTTTATATGACCAAAAAACTCGCTAGAGGCAATTTCCTTTGGTACTGCACCACAATCAACGGCAACGAATGGTTTATCTGACCTTTTACTTGATTTATGGATACTACTTGCTACATATTCCTTACCGGTACCACTATCTCCAACTACCAAAACAGACATTCTTGTTGGCGCTACCAAAGCCACATATTCATTAAGCTTTTTAGAAGCATCACTAACTCCTCTTACAAAATCGGCATTGACTGTTTTAATAATTTTTGGAACAACCTTCACTTTCTTCGTATTACTATTCTTTGTGCCAAGTGCTTTCTCTATGGTTTGTAGAATTGTATCTGGGTTAAATGGCTTGGAAATATAATCAAAGGCCCCTTGTTTAATAGCATTAACTGCCATATTGATCTCGGCATAGCCTGTCATAATAATCACCTGAGTAGTTGGATTTTTTTTCAGGATTTCGTCTAATAATGTTATTCCATCCCGATCCGGTAATCTTACATCTGCAAGCACAACATCAAAGATATCTTGTTTGATTTTGGGAATAGCTTCGTTACCTGAAAATGCCGTTACTACCTCGTACTCTTTTTTTTGCAAAAAAGTCTTGAGCATTGTACAAAAAGCCACATCATCTTCAACAATAAGTATCTTAGCCATATCCAAATAATTTATTCACTCAAAAAAATACAATTATAAAATTACAATTTAAAACATTTTTCGCGAATAAAGACATAAAAAAAGAGACCCTTGGGAGTGAGTCTCTTTTTTAGCACTAAACAACTTTATATCGTCCTTGGTTGCAAAACGATATTCTTTTTCTACCCCTAGATTTAAGATTTATTGTCGTTTGGCTTTATCCATTCGCCACTAGCGCTTGCAAATACAACTTTTGTATTATCGTTATGATCTCTCAAAAGTACTTTATATGTATAGTCTTTTGATATATAAGCTTCTGCTATTCTAAGTTTTCGAAAATCCCTTGCTGCAGCTTCCTGTAGAGCAAGAGGCAAATCTAAAGCACTAATTTCAGTATATTCATGTTGCTCATCATAGTCAAAATACTCATTACTATCATTCATAGCCAACTCTTCCTGAGCGATTGCACCCTGTGCAGAAAAGATACTTACTACTATTGCTATTATCATTGGTAACTTTTTCATTGGGTTATTGAATTACATCAATACCTATATAATTATTAATAATTGTTCCAAAGAGTAAAGACGAGATAAAATAATATGCAAATATCTGATTATCAAATATTTAAATCTTAAAAATTATGAAGCTGAAAACACGGAAAACCGTGGAATCCACATAAAAGTGTAGAAATTTTACGCGCTTTTGTACGGCGCTATATTTATAGAAGCGGTTTTTTGCGGTTTGCCTTCTTTAAGGATAGCTTCTGCTTGCTTTCCAAGCGCTTATTAATGGCAGATTTAGAAGGTTTTGTGGCCACTCTCTTTTTGGGAATATGAAGGTTAGCTTTAAGAATATCTAAAAGCCTTTGTATAACTAACTCTTTGTTTCTATGCTGACTTCTGGTATCACCACATTGTATGCGTAAAATTCCTGATCTGGTTAATCGTGAAGACAATTTTTGATTAAGAAGCTCTTTTTCATCATCTGTAAGCCCTTTTGAAGTGTTAATATCAAAACTAAGCTCAACTTTTGAAGACACTTTATTAACATGTTGACCCCCGGCACCAGAACTTCTAATTGCCTTATACTTTAATTCGCCTATAATTCTTGAAACGTTCACGAAAAAAGTTTTACCTGATGTGCTGACTTCAGCAGATCATTTACTGTTTTTACTGGATTAAAAGTAGTAATAGGAACTTCAACAAAAACACTTATCCAATTGGCCATAGCCCCGTTCCAAAGTCCAGGAAGCTCTAGTGCTTTAAGCACTTTACCGTTCATGCTTTTTTTGGTAATAAAACCTGCGTCTGGATCTACAAAGTCTAACAAATTGAACTTATTTCCTTTGTAATCTCTCACACCGCATACCAGATCAACCGGGTTAAAGTGAGTAGAACTTGCTAATATATTCTTTTGTCTTGGGTCTTGCTTATTGATTTGCGGTGCTTCAATAATTTGCAGAATCAACCTTCCGTTTTCTCGTTTTATCCAGAATGGTCCTCCTCCCGGCTCACCTTCATTAATTACCATTCCGCAAACCCTAATTGGGCGGTTTAAGGATTCTCTCAAAAACCCTAATTTATATTTTTCTGAGAATTTATCAAAATCTAATGGTAGTCTAACATTAAGTTGTTGAACCAAAAACTTTTTAATGTCTTTTAATTCTGCTTCTGATGGATTTTTTTGATCAATTGCATTCAGAATTCTAAATACCTCATCTTGGATTTCAAGTAACTTGCCGGCTAATACTTTTTTATAGCCGGTAACCTCGTCCTGGTATTTGCGTACGACTACGTTATCTATATTTTTGATATAAATGATATCCCCATCAAGGTCGTTTAAATTTTCAATCAATGCACCATGGCCTCCTGGTCTAAACAACAAGGATCCATCTTCTTTTCTAAATGGCTCATTGTCTTGTGTTACGGCAATAGTATCTGTTTCTGGTTTCTGAAAAGAATAGGTGATGCTAAATTTGGTATTGGTCTTTTCTTCTACTTTCTTCTTAATTCTCTCAAACTCGCCTTTGAAACCTTCCAGGTGATCCTTAGAAATTGTAAAATGAAGTCTCGACTCCCCTTTATCATTGGTGTTATATCCTGCTGCTTCATAGAGATGTTCTTCAAAAGAAGTGGCTGTACTATTTGTATACTTATGAAAAGGAAGCAGTCCTTTTGGAAAGTCTCCATAATTTAACCCTTTTTTCCTAAGCATCATTTCAACAAAAATATAAAGCTGTCTTCCTTCAGATAAAGATTCAAATTTAGGATAAACGCTTTTCACTTTTTCCATAACCGTATTATAAAAAGGAAATTTTTCTAGACCAATTAAAAAAAGTCGTATTGCATTTGCTTTCTCATGATTGGTATAAGAATTCAGGCTTTCCTTCTCACAGTCATAATTGTCCAAAAACTTAAACAATTCTTTAAACATACGGCTAGCTGCTCCCGATGCAGGAACAAATTTTATTGTTTCCAGATTTGACACTCTAGAATCGTAGAGTTTGGTTAACTCGGACTGGTAATGTTCTGTAAATTTTAAGATTCCATTATCCAAAGTAGCTACACTTCTCAGCGGTACAAATGGAATTCCTTTTTTAAAGATTTCTATTTGCGAAAGTACCTTATCTATAGTTAATCCTTTTGATTTAATTAACTTTATATCTTTATCTGTTATGTTCACTTTTCTGTACTATTAATCGATCAATGATTTTTATTGCTTCTTTTAATCTAGAGGTTTTATCTCCTTCTAAAACTATGTACGGTAGACCATACGTATCCAAAGATTCTTTGAATCTTAAAAACATCGCTTCTCTTTGATTGGGTTTATCCCTTAAGTCATCAGCGATCCAAGGAGTGTCAATATAAGTTAAAAGATACAAATCATAAACATTTTCTACTGAAATTTTATTTAAGATATCGGGAACCTTTCCTTCATAATAAACTTCAGAATATACTTTAAGTTCTAAGGGGTTCGTATCGTAAAACAATATTTTATTAGCCTTTTTTAAGTATTCGTTTTCTAGTCTTATTTGACCTTTGGTTATGGGAATAAGATCATCATATGTGCAAACTTCTTTATGCTCATTCCACTTTTCCTGAAGGTATTCTCGCATATATTCTGGAACGAACACAGTCTGGTAATGCTTTGCCAATTGCCTTGCCAAGGTTGTTTTGCCCGTAGATTCGGGTCCAAAAAGCACTATCTTTATACAGTTACTAGTTTTTTGTCTAAAGTTTTCTTCCATGCGAGATATCCAAAAATTGCCATAATCGTAAAAATCACATATTGAAGGCTTGAAAATGTAAATCCTTTATAGAAATATAATGGGACAGAAATAATATCTCCTACTATCCAAAAGATCCAATTTTCGATTTTTCTCCTTGCCATTAACCACATCCCTACAAAAAATATGGCTGTAGTAAGTGTATCAATATATGCGGTCCAATTATTCCACTTGTCAAAAGTAATGTAAATCACATATACAAAAATCAAAGTTCCGATAAAAATCAAAACCTGGATCATCTTTTCCATTGCATTGGTTCTGGAAATTGGAGTAACATGAGTTTCATCGACTTTACGGGTCCATATATACCATCCGTAAATACTCATAATAAAATAATATATGTTAATCATCATATCCCCTAACAAGGACCATTTTAAAAGCAAGTAAACAAAAATCGCTGTACTAATTATTCCTGTTGGGTATACCCATACTTTATTAAGCCACGCAAAGAAAACACTTGCTATACCAAATATAACTGCAGTAATTTCTAATGAAACAGCAAGTGTGGTATATTCTGCATACTGACCAAAGAGATATTCAAAAATTTGGCTCATAGTCGCTTCTATTGCTTTTTACCATTTTCATATATGCCAAAACATGATCCATATTACCAAAGGCGATTTTTAGTTCTTGGGTCAAAAACGGCATTACTTTATCATATTCTCCATAAACCTGAGTACTTAGGGGGTTTTCTAAAACCGTAAATTCTGAAGTTCTTAATCGCTTTATAAAACGAATAATATGTGCTTCATAATCATCCTGAAGAGGGGTTAGCGTAAGTTCTATTGATATTTGCATTGGTCTATTTTTTTGGTTGCCACTAATGCACGAATGTTTTTTCTAAAAAGTATTATAATACGATTCTTTGATAATCCAATCTTTCAGATTCAAAATTAGCTAGAATTGCCAACTTATTCCCTGAAATTTTCAAGTAATTTAAACATTGCGCAATATGTGCTTCGTGTGTATATTTAATAGATTTGATTTCAAGAATTATTTTATCATAAACTACAAAATCAGCATAAAAATGATGCTTTAAAACAATATTCTTATAATTTACATCATATCGTTTTTCTCTCTCGTATGGTATTCCTCTTATTTCAAACTCATACTCTAATGCATCTCCATAAACGACCTCTAAGAATCCTCCTCCTAAATTATTATGAACTTCAAATAAAACTCCTAATATTTCATAACTTTCTTTTTATATATCAAATTCCTCATAAAATTATTCGTGTATTCGTGGCTTAACATTTAAAACTCTAAAGCAGGCAATGCATATACACAGGTATATCCTTCAAATTCTAAAAAGGTCAGGTCATAGTGGCTAATTTGGTCTTTATAATTAATTGCTCCAAAAACAAAAGGATAGTCTAATGTGAAAGAAGAAATATGGATATGCTCTTCAAAACTTATTCCTGCCGTTGCGTATAGTTTGTACAAGGACTCTTTGGCACCCCATATTATCGTTAGTGCCCTAATCCTCTCAAGATCATTTTCTTTTATGCAATTATCTTCTATTGTATTCACAAACTTATGCGCAATAATCTGGATCTTTTCTCGCTGTTTTTCGATATCTATTCCGACGTTGTTATCACTAATAATGATTCCTGAAAATTCAAAAGAATGGGTGATAGAAATTTGTTTTCCATCTTTAAGATGTGGTTTCCCAAATTCGTCATAATACAAATCATGATCTGTATATCCAATAATTGCCAATAAATGCCGTACACTCATAAAACCTCTGCGATGTATTTCAGATTTCATATGATCTACACGATCCTGACAATGTTTAGTCAATTCTATCCCGTCACAAAGTGCTTCATAGGTCTCTGTAATCTTCCAAATCAACACATTAGTACTTTCATCTACTGTTATAGTTTTGTAAAGAGGCATCTAGATTCTTAAAGTTATTATGTATCTTTGCAAACCGAAATTTGAAAGATTATTACCTTATTTTTTGAAGAACGAATTTAGAATAATTTAGTGCCAATTACTAGGGCACAGTTGATAAACATAAAACAAACTATTTATGAGTACCAAAACAGTACCTTATGTTCCTTTCAAAGTGAAAGATATTTCGTTGGCTGCATGGGGAAGAAAAGAAATCGAATTAGCTGAAGCTGAAATGCCTGGACTTATGTCTCTACGCAAAGAGTACAAAGACGAACAACCTCTTAAAGGCGCTCGTATTGCCGGGTGTTTACATATGACTATACAAACGGCTGTGCTTATTGAGACACTTCAAGCTCTTGGTGCAGAGGTCACCTGGAGTTCTTGTAATATCTTCTCTACTCAGGATCAAGCTGCTGCTGCCATTGCAGATGCAGGTATCCCAGTATATGCCTGGAAAGGAATGAATGAAGAAGAATTTGACTGGTGTATCGAACAAACTCTATTTTTTGGTGAAGATCGTAAACCTTTGAATATGATCCTTGACGATGGTGGAGATCTTACTAATATGGTGTTAGACAGATATCCAGAGTTGGTAGATGGTATCAAGGGATTGTCTGAAGAAACTACTACTGGCGTTCACCGTTTGTATGAAAGAATGAAAAACGGAACGTTACCTATGCCTGCAATTAATGTAAACGACTCTGTGACCAAGTCTAAATTTGATAATAAATATGGATGCCGCGAAAGCGCTGTAGATGCAATTCGTCGTGCTACTGATACGATGCTCGCGGGTAAACGTGTTGTAGTATGCGGATATGGTGATGTTGGTAAAGGTACAGCAGCCTCGTTTAGAGGAGCAGGATCAATAGTAACCGTAACCGAAATTGACCCTATTTGCGCTCTGCAAGCAGCTATGGATGGTTTTGAAGTAAAGAAACTTGAAACTGTAATTGGTATTGCCGATGTAGTGATTACAACTACTGGTAATAAAGATATCGTACAAGCACAGCACTTTAAAGCATTAAAAGATAAAGCTATTGTTTGTAATATAGGGCATTTTGATAATGAGATCGATATGGCTTGGTTAAACGATAACCATGGAAATACAAGAGATGAGATAAAACCACAAGTAGATAAATATACTATTGATGGTAAAGATATCATTATCCTTGCCGAAGGTCGTTTGGTAAACCTTGGTTGTGCTACAGGGCATCCTAGTTTTGTAATGAGTAACTCATTCACCAATCAAACATTAGCTCAGATCGAACTTTGGAAAAATTCTGATAACTACAAAAATGAAGTATACATGCTACCAAAACATCTTGATGAAAAAGTAGCTAAGTTACACCTTGCACGTCTTGGAGTAGAATTAGAAACCCTAAGACCAGAACAAGCCGAGTATATTGGCGTAACTGTTGAAGGGCCTTACAAACCAGAGTATTATAGATACTAAATCAGACAACTAGCGTTCCTAGATTTTTGGATCGCTTCGCTTTTCAGAATATAGAAGAAACCCCTTGCATCTTGTAAGGGGTCTCTTTTTTGATCTCGTAATTACTATTTCTTCTTTTTAAAAATATAGCTCATCCAAACGGGATCATTCTCTTGTGAAACTACTGATTGTCTATCTACAAATTCCCAATTGGAAGCATTCATGAAATTTAATAGATCAGAAGTGTTTTCCAATTTTTCTAATTGCTTAATCGTGATCTGCTTCCCCTCGAGAGACCGTTGCTCTTCCACTTTAATTCTCTTAATTTTTCCACTATTATTTGCTTTCTGAATAACAATAACCTCCAGGTAATCGTATTTAGGTATTTCTTGTGCCGTAACTTGAAACGTAACAAATACAAAGAAAATAGTACACCATAAGGTATTAATTAATGAAGTTTTCATGGTTTTATTCGATTTTATGATTTTGGTATAGTAAATTTAGACAATTCGTTTAACCTAACTTGTAATGAGATTACTTTTTGGTTTTTACTTTATAACATCGATGGTTTTTGCTCAAAGTGATGATCAGGCCATCCAACATATTAAACAGCAGTACACCATAATATCAGAACTGCAAGAAAAAGGACTACTACAAGAAAAAGAAATAGCGTATTCGTGCAAAGATTTAAGCATTAGTGCAACACTAACATATTACTATCAAAATGAAGATTTAAAATTTATTTCGCACTCATATCATCAAGGGCATTATGCTGCTTTTAATGATTACTATATCTCAAATGACTCATTATTTTTCTATTTAAATAGTGATGGTTTTGATAATGATGAGACTATTTATGATGAAAACACAGGAGATGTTATCGGGACAGAAGAAGACTGGAGCGCATCAGAATTGAGAATCTATTTCAATAAAGAGAACGCTATTAAATGCTTAATTAAACAATTTGAAAACGAAGATGTAACCGATGACATTAAGGAAAAATATCTCGATGTATCTATGTATTTCAAAAGTGAAGTAAAAGAGTGTGATCCTGTAGAGATCAAAGAGGTTTTATCTATTTTTCGAAGATTAATAGCTGCTCAAAAACAATCTCCACAAGAGTTATGCAAAGTTCATGGATATTAGAATACTGCATAAATAAAAAACCCTCTTTAGTTTCCTAAAAGAGGGTCAATTTTATTACAATGGAAGGATTCTTAAGCTTCAAATGGTTCTATAGAAACATAAGATTTGTTATCCTTTTTCTTAGTAAATTTTACAGTACCATCTACTTTGGCATGTAATGTATGATCTTTACCAGCGTAAACATTCTCACCTGGTTTGTGCGTTGTGCCTCTTTGTCTTACAATGATGTTACCCGCCACGGCAGCTTGTCCACCAAATATCTTTACACCTAAGCGTTTCGATTCTGATTCTCTACCGTTCTTCGAACTACCAACTCCTTTTTTATGAGCCATTTTCTTTAGGTTTTATTATTAATAATAACAGTATTACCTGCCCTTTTTTTATTTTCCTTGCAAAGCTTCGATTAATTCTGCTTTCTTCATAGAAGAAATTCCAGTAATTCCTGCAGCTTTAGCCAATTCTTTCAATTCAGCCACTGTTTTAGTACTTAAATCTTCAGTTTTTGCCTTTGGCTTAGTTTCTTTTTTTGGAGCCGCCTTCTTAGGCTTCGCTTCTGCTTTTGGTGCAGCTGCTTTGGCTTTTACTTGTGTTTCGGCCTTGGCTTTTGGTTCAGCTTTTTTGGTTTCCTTTTTGGGAGCAGCTTTTTTAGCTCCAGAAGTTACAATGCTTTCAATAACGATTTCAGTAAGCGACTGACGGTGACCATTTTTTACACGGTATCCTTTACGTCTCTTTTTCTTGAAAACAATAACTTTATCACCTTTTAGGTGTCTTGTGATTTTTGCTCCTACTTGAGCTCCATCTATAGCTGGGGCGCCTAAAGTAACTTTATCTCCATCTGCTGCAAGAAGAACTTTGTCAAAAGAAACTTTGTCTCCTTCTTCTCCAGCTAAACGATGTACAAATACTTTTTGGTCTTTTGCAACTTTAAATTGCTGCCCTGCTATCTCTACAATTGCGTACATAGCGTAACGTTTAATTAATTATTTTTTAAATACAAGAACATCACCTAATTCTCAATAGGCGGGTGCAAATATACTGCTAATTAATTAATTGACAAATATTTTTATACTTCTACAGGAGGCGAATTGTGATTTTTTTTTGGATTCCAGCTTTCTTTGAATAATTGCATAAAAGATAAGGTAAGAACAAATGTAGTTGCAAAACCCATAATAGCGGCAATAAATACAACTATTCCTACACCCACATGATAATGAGAACTCCAGTTTGCCAACATTTCAGGTAAAAAATTAGTATTAATATTGGTTACATAGATTGCAAAGAAAACAGTGAAAATAATGGTTGCATTAAACCCTGTAAACAAACCGGCCATAAATCCCTTTTGATAATCAAAATCACTTCCTTTTTCTTTTTTGTAATTTTTCATTGCAGCATACAATCCAAATGCAACGATAATACCGTTACCTAAGCTAAAAACAGGATTGGTTTGCACGCCAAGAAGTGAAAGAATTAAAAAATATACAACAAGTCCTATAGCAATTAAGACTCCATATTTTACCGGGATAGTAGACTTCTTCATAATTTCTGTCATTAAGATTCTTACTTAAAAGTATGAAAATTAAGAGTTTTTTAACCTTAAAGGGTTGTTAATTTATTGCTTAACAACCTTTTACGGTCTACCGGTTTTTATTGGTTAGATACACTCCAAAAATGATCACACACGAGGCTAACAATTGATATAGTGAAAATTTCTCTCCGTCCCAAAGTCCCCAAATAAGTGCTATTATGGGCATTATATAAGTAACAGAACTTGCAAATACAGGAGTGCTTATTTGTATCAATTTGTTGAACATTAGTTTGGCTATCCCTGTTCCCAAAACTGCTAATAATGCCATATATGCAATACTGGTTTGTACATTGAGGTCATTAAACAAGCTTGCAGTGAAAAAATCTGAAGCAACCAGTACAATTAATGCCGGAATTATGAGCACAACAAAATTACCATTAGCAATGGCCATTGGTGAGACATGTTGTAGATAGCGCTTAATGATATTTACATTGATCCCATATCCCAATGTTGCAATGATCACCAAAAAAGCATAGCTGTAGTCTTGTTGAGGATTGATAATAGATCCTTCCCAAATAAGCCCTATACTACCTATCAAACCAATAATAACACCTAAAAGCTGGTTCTTGCTAGAACGAATAGAAAACAAAACAATTCCTAAAACAAAGGTAATTAAGGGAGTCAACGAATTTAAGATAGAAGTGATCCCGCTATCAATTTCGGTTTCGGCAAAGGCAAAAAGAAACGCCGGAATAAAGGTTCCTACAAAAGCCGAAATCGCTACCCATTTCCACTCGTTACCCTGAATGGTTTTAATACTCCTAAATCCAATCGAAAACAGAAATAACGCCGCGAATACGGTTCTTAAAGCCCCTAATTGCATTGGTGTTAAACCAATAAGTGATTTTTTGATAAGAATAAATGAACTCCCCCAGACAAGAGACAGGGTAATTAGGTAAATCCATTTCAGTTTTATGTTTTGCATTTCCCGATTGATGAATTATAAAAATTATAAAATTTTTATTGCGCCCAGATGTTTTTGGAAAAAAATTAACTGTAATTTATTGTTTACTCTTTCCATCGCAGGGTCTCCATAAAGTGTTTCATATCATTACGCAAATAATCGGCAGCCGGAAGAATAGAATCGTAATTGGGTTTCACCTTAAAATATATAGAACCCACTATAAAATGATTTAGGCTATCGGTGAGATAAAACTGGGATTGCGAAGCCGCATCACCAGTTACCTCATAAAACATCCCATATACCTTACTTTCTAGATCAACATAGGGTTCTTGTAATATACCATCGGCCTTAATCACATGTTCTTGTGTAAGGTTTTGAGCATCGCGTAATAACGAATCCAGATTGCTCCTAACTTCGTAATACGAAATGTACATGGTGGCCTTCAGCTTTTTATATTCAAGATTATACCAGCACTTTCTATTTCTTCGGGCGCTCTTTAATTCTGCAAAATTGTTTTTTTCAAAAGTATATGGGCACTGGGATAGTACTTCTGTATATTTTGGTGCTGGATAGCTTAATCTCAGCATTCCCTTTGGTTTTGGTATCGTCTCACCTCCACAAGAGAAAAGCAACAACGATATCCCCATTAAAGTAAAAAGTCTAGTTATTATCTTTTTCATTAATCGTAAGTTTCACTTGCTTTATTCGTTTGTTATCCAAGGATTCTATTTTAAACACATAGTGATTGAGTACGATCTTTTCTCCACGTTTCGGGAAACTTCCTGATATCTCAAGAAGAAGGCCTGCAACAGTTTCAGCATCTCCTTTATTATCATCAAAAATTCCGTTATCTTCAAGTTTTAGAACCTTATAAAAATCTTTTAGTGCCGTTCTTCCTTCAAAAACATAATTGTTATCGTCGAGTTTTGAAAATATCAAGTCTTCATCATCAAACTCATCACTAATATCGCCCACAATTTCTTCAATAATATCTTCCAAAGAAATCAATCCACTTGTACCTCCATACTCATCAACTACAATAGCCAAATGATTCTTTTTATCTTTGAAATCATTTAATAAATCATCCAGCTTTTTATTCTCTGGAACAAAATAAGGACTTCTTAACAAAGGTATCCAATCAAAATTAGTTTTGTTAATATGTGGCAAAAGATCTTTTACATATAATATCCCAACAACTTTATCAATACTTTCTTCATAGACTGGAATACGAGAATATCCATTTTCTATAATTTCGGGAAGAATTTCTCTGTAAGAAGACACATTATTAAGTGCAAAAATATCCATACGGGGTTTCATAACCTGTTTGGTATCTGTATTTCCGAAAGAGACAATGCCTTCGAGTATTTTTTTCTCTTCTACCGTAGTATCCTTGTCAGAGGTAAGCTCAAGTGCCTGTGATAATTGATCTACGCTTATATTTGATTTTTGTTTTCCTAATCGATTATGAATACCAACGGTAATCCTTCGCATTGGTAAACTTACAGGCGCAAGTGTCCAATCCAAAATCGCCAATGGCTTTGCCATAAATTTTGAAAATTTTATTCTATTCCTACTCGCATAAATTTTGGGAAGAATTTCGCCAAACAACAAAATAACAAAGGCCGCAACCCCTACTTCTATTACTAATCTCACATTAATCCATCCCAACCAGGTATAATCCAGATCCTTAAAATATACTTTCCCGATAGCATCAAAAAGAAGTACAATAGCAATATTAATGAAATTATTGGCTACCAGAATAGTAGCCAACAGCTTTTTAGGGTCGTCCAGTAATCTAGACACAATTCTAAGGTTCTTAGAAGCATCCTCCTCCTCTTTAAGATCTGTTGGTGTTAAAGAAAATAGTGCAACTTCGCTACCAGATATAAGCGCAGAAAAAATTAGCAAAACTACCAATAAAACCAGGTTAAAGGTGTGCATTGCATCAAAAACTAATAATGAAGTATATAACAGTTCAGGATCAGAGTCCAAATTATTTTTGTTTAGTTAAACATATCAGAACGGAAGATCGTCTTCCTCGGTAACTGGTGCGTTAGATGAACTCTCCTGTGGATTAGCAACAGGAGTGTTCTTCGGCGATGTACTCTGAGGAGTTGTAGCCACAGATGGTTGGTTCTCATTTTTGGGTGTTAAAAATGTAAAATCGGTACATTGTATCTCGGTACTATATCTATCTTTTCCTTGTTCGTCTTGCCATTTTCTGGTTTTAAGACGACCTTCGATATAAATTTTATCTCCTTTATTGAGGTATTTTTCACAAATTTCGGCAGCCTTATTTCTTACTACGATATTATGCCATTCGGTAGTTGTAACTCGTTCTCCTGTACTTTTGTTTACATAAGAATCATTAGTTGCCAATGGAAATCTACCAATGCAGTTACCTCCTTCAAAATAATGCATTTTTACCTCATCTCCTGTATGCCCAATCAGCATTACCTTATTTAATGTTCCAGACATTTTATTTTTGGTTTGTTGTTTATGGTGTAAAGGTATGAAGAATAACGCATCTACTTTGTCTTTATTTCTTATATACCTTCACTCTAGTAAATGTAATAAAAAAATGGCAATTTGTTTTTTAATTACCCTAAGTTGTTGGTTCCATTTCTAGAGAGATCCAGAAGTTTCTTCTCCTCGGTAAAAAGGCCAGGATGAGGGGGTTTTCAAATCTGAAGCCCTGACCTTAATCCTTTCTAACGAGGAGAGGAAACTACTATTATGATAAAGCAGACTAACTAACATCCAGAGTTAATAAAAAATTTCTTGAAACCGACTATCCTCAAGGCAGAACCATCGGAGAATTATTTAGAGTAAACCCTTTTGAAAGTTCTTCCTGATTCACTTCATTAACTTCTTAAGATTTCTTTATTCTATAAGGTTACGATTTAAAAAACTCATCTATAAAATTACCTAGCAGAATTGGAACCGGGTAGGTATGTATCGCCTTAAAATCAACTACTTTTTGAGCCCCGTTAATCTTAGAAATCTTATCAAGCTTTACCACATAAAATCTGGTATACAAATGTTGGTGAGAAAGTTTATGCACAATAGGTTTTTCCTGATAGGGTATAACTTCAAAATTGGTGTCTGTTGTCAGGTTCCTGAAAAATGAATCTTCTTTAATCGTTCGGATATCTATTTTTTCTTCTTCTAGTAAAGGAAATTCGTAAAGACCTTTCCAGATGCCGTCTTTTGTTCTTTGCTGAATAATCGTTTTATTATCATTACTAAAGAAAACCAAATAATTAAAGTATCTCTTTTTGATTTTCAGTTTTTTGAGTTTTACAGGTAGTATTGTTATTTTTCCTGTTTTTAAAGCCTCACAACTATCATTAAGAGGGCATATACTACAATATGGGTTTTTTGGTTTGCATTGCAGCGCTCCAAACTCCATAATCGCCTGGTTATAGTTTGCAGGATCTTCCTGGTCCATTAATTCTACAGCCAGTTTTTTAAACTCTTTTATACCTTTGGCACTATTTATCGGGGTATCAATCCCAAAATATCTTGACAAGACCCTATATACATTCCCATCAACCACCGGCACAGCTTCTTTATAACATATAGATGCGATTGCGCTGGCCGTATAATCGCCTACTCCTTTTAGTTTCAAAAGATCATTATAATTGTCGGGAAACACTCCTTTTAATTCATTGGCAACATATTTTGCCGTGGCATGTAGGTTTCTTGCACGCGAATAATACCCCAATCCCTGCCATAATTTTAGTACTTTTTCTTCTTTAGCATTGGCAAGATCAAAAACCGTTGGAAATGTTTCTGTAAAAGACAAATAATAGGGTAATCCTTGAGCAACTCTTGTTTGTTGAAGTATAATTTCGCTAAGCCAAATACGATACGGATCGGTAGTTTGTCTCCAAGGCATGGATCTTTTATTTTGTAAGTACCACGTTATGAGTTTTTTAGAAAATTTCATCACAAAATTGTTAGTTTTGTAAAATTAATCGATTAAAGATGATAATTTCATCTTAAGTATTGATATTTTGGAATTTAAATTCATATATTTGCCCCCTTGAAAATTTAAAAACCCCTAAATAGGTAATATAATGACTAAAGCAGATATCGTAGCAAAAATTTCAGAAAAGCTGGGAATAGAAAAAGGAGATGTTCAAGCCACTGTTGAAACATTTATGGAAGAAGTAAAAAGTTCTTTGGAGAGCGGAGATAACGTTTATCTTAGAGGATTTGGAAGCTTTATCATCAAAACAAGAGCAGAAAAAACAGGTCGTAATATCTCAAAAAATACTACCATCAAAATTCCTGCACACAACATACCAGCTTTTAAGCCTGCCAAAGTATTTGTAGAAGGTGTAAAAACAAACGTAGAAGTTAAATAATAAATAAACAGGTACACTATGCCAAGTGGTAAAAAACGTAAAAGACACAAGGTAGCTACGCACAAGCGTAAAAAGCGAAGAAGAGCCAACCGCCATAAGAAAAAGTAGTTTTCTAACTACTTTTTCTATTTAAAAAGTTATGTTCTTTGAAATCGAAATAAAACAAACATTACTACCGATATACTTGTTTTATTTCAACGGAATTATAAAAAATTCCTGTGGAATGAGTATCAGCAAAATTAATCTTTACTAAAAAAACAAGAAGATTATTATTTGTTATATGAATTCTTAAATGTGAGAAAAAAATTGTCATTTTTGTCTAACAAGATTTTTCTCACAGACAAAAAATTTGTTTAATCCATTCCGATGCCTCTATATTTATTGGGTCCGGGATAAAAATCTAATCAGAGTGAACAAAGAATTGATCATTAGATCTGGTTCCTCTACAGATTTTGCCTTATTAAAGGATGGAAAACTTATTGAATTACATAAAGAAGAAGACGACAGTAATTTTGCGGTTGGTGATATTTTTATTGCCAAAATCCGTAAATCTGTCCCAGGTCTTAATGCTGCATTTGTAAATGTAGGGTATGAAAAAGATGCCTTTTTGCACTATCATGATCTTGGTCCTCAAGTATCTTCTTTACTTAAATTCATTAAACGTGTAAGCACAGGTAAATTAAAAAATTATTCTCTAAAGGATTTTCCTTTTGAGAACGATATTGATAAACACGGTATTATTACCAATGTGTTGAAATCAAATCAATCACTGCTCGTACAAATAGTAAAAGAACCTATTTCTACCAAGGGCCCTCGAATAAGTTCTGAACTTTCGATCGCCGGTAGGTATATTGTGTTAGTTCCTTTTTCTAATCGAATTTCTATTTCGCAAAAAATAGAATCTTCAGAAGAAAAAGAACGTTTAAAAAGGCTCGTAAAGAGTATCAAACCCAAAGGTTTTGGAGTTATTGTTCGTACGGTTGCAGAAGGCAAGAAAGTAGCAGAACTAGACAGAGATTTGCAAAATCTGATGGATCGTTGGAAAGCAATGTGTAAAAAATTATACAAAGCACACCATCCATCAAAAGTATTAGGTGAAATGAATAGAGCGTCTTCTATTTTAAGAGATGTATTTAATGACACCTTTACGTCTATTGTTGTAGATGATGAAGATCTACACAACAGAATTAAAGAGTATCTGCAAGAAATTGCACCCAAAAAGGAGTCAATTGTAAAACTTCATAATGTCAAAGTACCTGTTTTCGAAAAATATGGTATTGAACGGCAAATCAAAACAAGTTTTGGCAAAACGGTATCTATGAGTAAGGGAGCCTATTTAGTCATCGAGCATACAGAAGCAATGCATGTAATCGATGTGAATAGTGGTAACCGTTCTAATAAAGCCAAAAACCAAGAGGATACTGCACTAGAAGTAAATCTTATTAGTGCAACTGAAGTTGCTCGCCAACTGTGTCTTAGAGATATGGGAGGTATTATCGTAGTCGATTTTATTGACATGAATAATGCTGATAACCGTAGAACACTTTTTAATCATCTTAGAGAAGAGATGAAAGACGACAGGGCGAAGCATAAAATTTTACCGCCAAGTAAATTTGGCTTGATTCAAATCACGCGACAGCGTGTTCGACCCGAAATGAATATCAAAACCCGTGAGGTAGATCCAAACGGAATCAATGGCGAAATTGAGGCGCCTATTGTTTTGGTAGAAAAAATAAATGTCGAATTAGAAAAATTAATTAAAAAAGAGCATAAAAAAATAACGCTAAGTGCGCATCCTTTTATTGCAGCTTTTTTAACCAAAGGATTTCCATCTACCAGATCAAAATGGTTTTTTGACCATAAACGATGGGTAAAGATTGTACCTAGAGACGCTTACACGTATTTAGAATATCATTTCCATGATAAAAATGGTGAGATGATAAAGTAAAATAAAACCCGGCCCAAAAAGCCGGGTTTTTTGTTTTAAAGCTAGTCACAACTTTTGGATTGGCGTGATATGAGAACTGCTATAAAATTCTAATCCCAGTTATATTTTATGTCCAACCCTCATAACGAAGTTCTAAGGTAAACCGGGTTTAATTATTCTTTGTTGTTTGTCAAAAACCTACTTTTTACGCTAGCACATAGCACAGATATCTGATCAACCTTCGTATTTATTAACTATTTGATAATCATATTTTTATGTTTTATTTTTTCACTCGTATTTTATAAAAACAGATACTCTTCACTTGTTTTCTGTCTTTATAACTCGTTACATTTGATCTCATCAAAGGTCATTGTCTACCCCACTTGCAAATAACACATCATTTGTTTGACCATGGTCTAACCAAAAAAGTAAAAACTAAACAAAGGAAGGGAATTTATTATGAGTGTAGTAATCAAACAAATTGAGCTTATAGCACGTGTCGATCAATTGATACGTTTACAAGCTACAGGAAACCCAGAAGAGTTGGCCAGTCGATTAGGGATCTCTAAAACTAAATTATATCGAACCATTAGCACCATGCGAGCATTAAATGCTCCTATTATCTATAACGTAGCCCTGCAAAGTTTTGTCTATGAAGAAGCTGTAGGCTTTAGTTTTGGATTCTATCAAAAAGAGCAAAATAGCAGCGGTCTGAATCCTTTTGTGGGATGATTCTAGGGGGTGAGGTTTGAGGCGGTATGTGAAGTATTTGAGTTTTTGAGTCTGTGAGTGTTAAGTAATCGAAAATTATGCACTTTAACTACGCCTGTCCCGGGTCTGTTAAAGGGCTCAGTTCTCGATGAGCAATTAAAAATAAATCCCCACGATGTTGTACACTTCGACTACACTCAGGGTTCTTTTAGTATAGTCCCCGCCCTTAGAGGCCCTCCAACTGCTTAATAAAATACGAAGGATAAATACCGGTATTTTTATAGAACGTTTTGGCAAAAGCTTCTGCGGTGTTAAAACCGATCTCTTGCGCAATGGCTTTGATGGTATATTTTCTGAATTTGGTATCGGTTTGTAAGCGCACTACCACATACTCGATACGCAAATCGTTGATGTATTGGCTAAAACTTTTTTGTTTATAGGTATTAACTACAATCGACAGATAGCTAGAATTGGACCCAAAACTTTTGGCCAGGTCTTTTGAGTTGATTCTGGATTTAAGATAGTCATGCCTGTCCTCAAACCGTTGTAATTGGGTTAGTAGATGATCCCGGGTTTCATCGCTTATGGTTACGGCAACTTTATCTTTGGTAGTTTCTTTTTTTACAGGGGTGACTACCGGTGTATTTTTGGTATCCAATAACTGTAAAAATCGCTTTTTATACACCTGTTGGTTACGATAATAATAGCCTGCACCACCCAGACTTAGCACTAACAATAGTGATATTACCATGAAAAATCTAAATGCATTTACAGCATTAAACGCAAATGAGCTAACAGAAACTTTTGGAGGCCAATTAGCACCACAACCAGGTGACGTATTAGATACATTGCCAATTATTAAACTTGGAGATCCACAAGATTGGGATCCTTTTTTCTTTAGTCTAGATTAAAAATGGTTTAATCTTGGGCTTATAATGAAATGGTTTAATAATCACTTAGTTATAAGAATAGGGAAAAATGTAACATAGCCAGACCAATAGCGTATCGGGGAAAGGTATTTAGGTTTCTGCGCTAGTGCGGAGTGTAGTGAGTTCAGATTCCCTTATGTATAAAAGCATAGGGGAATCATTTTTATTTTGAATTATACCTATGCTAACTAACAAACAACTAATCATGAAAGATCAAAAAAAACTACTCTTTAAAATCGCGAAAAAATTTGACGGTTTAAGTAAAATTGAGGCCTATGACCTCACACATAAACTAGAAACACTTTTGTTTTATGCCTCTAATCCAATCGATATTGAGGATCTTATACAAATTATAGCATCCGATTTTAATTCTACCGACGAAGTCGACCCTTTTCACTTCACCATACTACCTAACGGTAATTTTTGTGAGTTTAATGGATCCAATGACTGGTTGCATATCTATAAAGAAAACAAACGGATACTACCTAACTGGACTATATTTAACACCTACTATTTCAAAACCAAGTATGCCCCCTTGGAGTTGATAAAACTTACCAAAAAAAACTTACTTGAAAATGTTCAGGATACCGAAAAAGAAAAAGAAGTTATTCGATTTCTCAAGAAAAACCGCGTAGCCAAAAAAGATATGGTTACTAATAAATTGCTACTATTGGATGCATAAGTAAGCAAAAAAGGTTATTATCTTTGCTTTTATGTATCAAAACGCTCCAAAAGCTATTACGGTAACCGAAGCCCTCAAAAAAATGGAGCTCTATTGCGCCTACCAGGAACGGTGCCACAAAGATGTAGAGGATAAGCTTAAAACAATGAAACTTATCCCAGAAGCAAGAGAAAAAATCATTTTACATCTTCTGCAACATAACTTTCTGAATGAGGAACGCTTTGCCAAAAGTTTTGCCAGAGGTAAATTTAGAATCAAAAAATGGGGAAAACAACGCATCGTGCGAGAATTAAAGTATCGTAATATTTCTCAATACAATATTAAAACGGCCCTTAAAGAAATCTCAGAAAAAGACTACTATGACACATTTCATCAACTTGCCGAAAAAAAATATGCCAGCCTTAAGGAGACAGACAAATATAAAAAGCGTAAAAAGCTAACAGATTATTTACGCTATCGAGGTTGGGAAACACATTTGGTGTTTGAAAAGATCAAAGAACTTTTTAAATAAAACCCCAAAGATATTACGTGTACATACTTTGAGGTTTTTGATTTGCAGTGTTTATTTATTTAATACTTCTATAGCCCGGTCAATTCCGCCATCTTTTTCTTCAGTAAAATCACTATTAGAAAATAACGGGATTCTATTCTCATCAATAGGCCCAATACCGACAGCTTCATATACTACTCCTTGTGCATCACTATATACTTCATTAGACAATCCAATTAATGCTCCATTTGGCAGCGCATGAATAAGAACATCAGAAAAAACCCCGTTAGTATTCTCGCCCACGATAGTCACATACGGCAAGTCTTTCATACACAGCGCAAAAATCTCTGCTGCACTAGAAGTTATGGGGCTTGTTAGCAATACAATATCCCCTGTGAACTGAAAATCACCTTTGGGAGTTACTGATATGGATGTACTTTCTGTAAAACCATCACCTAATTTGGCTTTCTTAGAAAAAACCAACCGCTCCTGATTTACAAATCGTGAAGCTATGTTTACTGATACCATATCATATCCTCCCAAATTAAATCTAGTGTCTATAATCAATTTAGAAACTCCAGATTCTTTAAGATCATTCAAAACCCTATCTAGTAAGGTGTTTAGAGTCGCTAATTCATTTTTTTCTTCGCTGCTATACCCAGCCATTGAAAAAACATTCATGTAGGCAATATCATCACTAATTAATCCCCAAGCTAGGTTTTGTCTTTCATCAATTTCAAAAGCATCTCCCAAATACTTTGACCTTATGGTTTCTATTCTTTGGCCGTAAAGCTTATCATAATCTTCTCCTGATTCGATAATAAAATCTCCACTAAGGCCTAAATTTAATCTAGCGAATAAACTTAATAATCCAGAGTCAATAAAAATAGTATTAGCCTCATCATCAATAATTACATGTCCATCTTCTAATTGAAGAACTAACTCTTCAAGGATATCATAAAAATTATCAGAAGTTACTTGCTCTCTTAAATCCTTATATTGCGACCAGTCTACATTTCTAGTTTCAAAGAAGGCGTAATAATCATTAAATGTATTCCAAAAATGATCAAAATTAATCTTTGGATCATCTGTGTTGGCAATTTGATCAGGAAGACAAAATTCATTTTGATTGACTAATCTCGTAAACTTAATATCTGATGCTGAAAGCTCTGAAATTGCAATTAATTCGTTGGGGTTGGTTAGATCTTGATCTAGCATTATCCCAAAAGATGCTTCTGGATCAAAATTATCGTCTGTGATAGAACAACCTATAGTGTTTATATTATACAATACATTCTTATCGCTGTTAACCTCAATAATATATCCTTTGTCTGCTGCCAACCAAAACCCATTTATAGACTTTTCTGGCTCTGGCCCATCATCATCTGATTGACAGGCGATAAATAAGCCCATCAATAGGAATAAAAAACATCGTTTTACATTTTTAATTACTTCTATTTTAATATCATTGTGCGAATACATACGAATTTATCTTTTAGGCGTTATATTTCATTGACAATTAAAACCTATCAGTTGCATTAAAATAATATTTGAATATCCGTAACATACATATCATATGCCACAATCGTCAACCTGAACTCGTTTTCAGGTTCTCATTATAACTGATCGTTTATGAGCGCAATGAGATTCTGAAATAAATTCGGAATGACGTTAGTATTACTTACTATTATCAATTAACAAATAGACTGACGGGTATTTAATTTTAGCCAAAGCTAGGTAGGACTTATAAAATCAATGTTCGATATTCTTAAAATTTAAGAATTCGGAACCTTTTTGTTTTTAAACTTATACTGACTAGGAGTTAGCCCGGTTTCTTTTTTGAATGAAGTATAAAATGTAGTTTTCGACTTAAAACCTGCTTCCAGCCCAATGGCGAGTAAGCTATATTTATCAAACTCTGAATTAAGAATCATATCTTTAACTTCTTTAACACGATAGGAATTGATATAAGCCGTAAAATTCTTTTTTGTAATATCATTTACAATCTGCGATAGGTATCCCGAGCTTATATTTAATAGATTAGCTATGATCTCTCGATTTAGATTTGGATCACGATAGATGAAGTCATTTTTTAGTAAACTTTCTAATTTTTGAAAATATATGTTGTTTTCTGAAAACGAATTATCCTGAATCGCTTGACCTTTATGTTTCTTCTTATCAAGGGATTCTGAAGAATTTACCTGTAAAGTGCCATTTTTAAACTCGCTGATAATATCTTTTTGATCATTAGTAAGTTTTAATGTATAAATTCCATAATACACTACCCAAAATATAAAGATAGATGCTCCAATGCATATCATAGATACCCCAATTTCATATCCTATATCAAAAATCATATCGGCAACATCTATTATAATCCAGGATGTTACTAAGGAAAATACCCAAATGCATAATCTTTTTAACCATTTATTATTAGGATACTCTTTTCCTATAAGAATCCTATAAGACCAAATGGCTATAATGAAGTTGAATGAATAATATCCAAGTTCTTGAAAACCAAAAATTCGTTCATACACCAATTCTTTATGCTCCCATGAAAATGAAAACCATTGATACGTATACTCTAGATTAAAAATTACATTAAGAATAACCGAGCATAAAAAAGGTAGATATAGCCAATATAATTTCTTGCTTTTTTCTAAGTCGTGATTGATTGACTTTAAAATATAAATGAAGAAAAAAACGGGGAATAAGAATATCCATTCGATATCATATAAAATCTTAAATTTTGGATACTTAATAAACACCTCTATAGCATCAAGATAAACATTAAGCATCAATGAAGCCAAAATTAATATAGCATATCCTAAATAATTATTGACTTTACTTTTGTAAAAAGGGGAAAAAAGAATTGCAAAGCCAAAAATAAACCCTTGAGAAACACTAATCAGTAAAAAAAGGTTTACAATACTCATTCTTTTTTATGCTAAAAGGTACTTCTTTTATTTGTCCTTCGTACAGCTTCTTTATTTTTATAATCCATCCATTTTTGACCTCTTAATTTGCGCATAAAATTATCAAAATGACGCATAACAAAAACATTATAGACTGCAGTAGAAAAATTCTTTATCCCTCTAGAAGTGGATCGAATACTCATAGAAAATCCTGGGGTTAAATAGGTCATCTGATGCCAATATCCTTCGGGCATATATAGAGCTTCTCCATGTTTTAAATTTGTAATATATCCTTTGGCATGTTGTAAAGCTGGCCATTTCTCAAAATCAGGATTCTCAAAATCTATTCCTTGGTGTGAGATGAGTGCATGTGGTATTTTATATAAATGTTTTGTCTCGGATGGTGCAAATAATATGCACTGCTTCTCTCCTTGAAAATGAAAATGTAAAATATTGGCCAAATCTATATCATAGTGCATCAATACTTGTGAACCTGCGCCTCCAAAAAATAGCATTGGCATTTTTTTCATAAATTTTAACCCTAAATCAGGATAATTAAAATCTTCTTGTAGTATTGGTACTTTTTTCAATAAATTATACAGAAAAATACGATAGTTGGTCGCATCCTTTTGGAGTAAATCAATGTATTTACTCATTTTCATAGTAGTATGAGGTTGATTGACTTTAAGCTTAGAGGTTAGCATTCTATCATCATATAAAGGGACTATTTTATCTACGGCGATCTCTTTTATATAACTTAAGTTCCATTTTTTATATGCTGGCCAATCTTCTATCAACTGTTCAATTACGACAGGTTTTTGCAATGCGACATATTCCCTAAGAAATTTTTCTTTGGTAATTGTGGTTACACGCGGTATTTGCTCTAAATTTAATCTCACTAAGTATGAAAGTAATTTAAAACGGTAACTTGTCAAAGATCCCTATTATGTATTTTATTTATCTGCAACAACTTTTTTTCCTTTCTCTTTGGCAGCTTCATTTCTTTCTATAGTATGCTCTGGTCTAGACCATTTTGGTTTTTCTCCCATAGGTTCAAATTTTGATGCTGAAGCTTCTATGGTTTCAGGTTGTGCTTTTTTAACAAAAGGTTTTTGTGGTATTAGCCCTAATAATTTAAACATCTCCATATCTTCATTTACATCTGGATTTGGAGTTGTAAGAAGTTTATCTCCTGCAAAAATAGAATTTGCTCCTGCAAAGAAACACATGGCTTGCCCTTCTCGGTTCATTGCTGTTCTTCCTGCCGATAATCTAACCTGGGTATTTGGCATTACAATTCGAGTAGTAGCTACCATTCTGATCATATCCCAAATGGGCACCGGTTTTTCTTCTTCCATTGGTGTTCCTTCTACTGCCACCAATGCATTAATGGGCACAGATTCTGGTTGAGGATTAAGTTTAGCTAATGCCACCAACATTCCCGCACGATCTTCAACCTCTTCTCCCATACCGATAATCCCTCCACTACATACAGTTACATTAGTTTTACGGACATTCTCTATGGTCTTTAAACGATCCTCATATCCTCTGGTAGAAATCACTTCTTTATAATATTCTTCAGAGGTATCCAAGTTATGGTTATAGGCATATAATCCCGCTTCGGCAAGGCGTTGTGCCTGATTTTCGGTAATCATACCAAGAGTACAACACACTTCCATATCTAATTTATTGATAGTGCGCACCATTTCCAAAACATCCTCAAATTCCTGTCCATCTTTTACATTACGCCAGGCTGCTCCCATACATACTCTAGAGCTTCCTGAAGCCTTTGCTCGCAACGCCTGAGCTTTTACTTGTTGCACGCTCATAAGGTCATTCCCTTCGATGTCTGTATGATATCTTGCAGCTTGTGGGCAATACCCGCAATCTTCAGGACATCCTCCCGTTTTTATAGATAATAACGTAGATACTTGTACCGTATTTGGGTCATGAAACTGACGATGAATTGTTGCTGCTTCATATAATAGATCCATCATTGGCTTATTATAGATCTTCAAAATTTCTTCCTTTGTCCAATCGTGTCGTATAATACTCATAAAAAAGATGTGTAAGTATTCAAAAGTAATTGTTTATAATCAAAAAACACAACTTAGAAACGTCAAATTAACCGTTTTTTATATTGTTTTTCTTCTTCCTTTATTTGTTTTTTCAAGGTCTTTCTAATAAAACACTCACGGCATTGCCTCCAAAACCAACGGCATTCACCATAACTTTGTTTATTTTCTTTGATTTCATTTTTGTTTCTACAAACGGAATCGGTATCAATTCATTGTGTTTTAGCATTAAAACCGCAAGCTCTATGCTTAATATCCCACTAGCACCAAACGTATGGCCAATCTTCCACTTATTGGTTGTTAGAGCAGGGAGATGATTTCCAAACACAACTTTGATTGCATTGTATTCTGAAAGGTCTCCTTTAATTGTTCCAGGAGCGTGCATTACTATAGCATCTACCTCATGAACAGGAGTATTTTTCAATGCCATTTTCATTGATTTTTGAAAACAGTCTGCATCGGTAGATATAGATATGTTATGTTTTAATGGCTCTGTTGCATATCCAATTCCTTGTATAAATGCCAAAGCATTCTTTTTACTTCCTTTTTCTAAGCAAGCAACTGCGGCACCTTCTCCTAGAAACATAGAATTTATACTTTTATCCAGATTCATTGCCTGGCAGGGATAAAAAGATACTGTATCTGAGGCATAAATCTTTAAGGCTTTCATTTGCGCAATGGTGAATGGTGTTAACGGAGCTTCACTACCACCTACCAAAAATTTATCTGCCATACCAGATTGTAACCATGCAACTCCATTAAGTACCGCATGTAATGCCGTTGAACAAGTAATTGAATGGCTAATTTCTGGACCTTTGGCTTGCAAATCATGAGCAATCCATGATGAAATATTGCCAAGGGTAGTGGTTGGCGAACTTAAGGTTGAAGATTTTCCGGTAGAAAGAAATTCTTTATGATATTTCTCAAAAAGTTCTGTTGCCCCTCTTGATGAACCTATATTGATTCCAAAATCACGATCGTTACCCCATTTTGCATTTTTAACAGCTTGTCTGGCGGCATAAACCCCAAAAAGAACCGAATCATCCAACGAATTATAGTGTTGATTCTCTCGCTTCAGTTTAGAAATTGCACTTTTACCGGCAACCGAGAGTTCTGCAACAGGGGTCTTTTCATTTGTAAAACTCCTGAAAGAAATACAAGGAGATTCTTCTTTGTATTTTTTCCATATTTCTTCAGTAGAAATTCCTAACGGAGATATAGAAGAAATAGCTGTAATGGATATTTTTTGCTGCAATTTTTAAATTTTGACAAATGTAGGGGTTTACTGGATTTTGTTCAACAGTTATCGTGCTAATTTGTAGTCTTAATTTAGTAACAAAAACCACATTTCATATACGTATAGCTAAATCAACATAAATTGACATTAATCTTTATAGTAAAAAATCGAATTTCTGCGTTAAAAATACTCACCTTAGCTCTGCTAGGATTGCGTTTTTTGCCTTGAACTTCGATTCTTTCCTTTATAAATCTTTTATGCCATTTTACATTAATTTAGCTATATCTTGTAAGAAACAATAAAATTAAGAAATATGGAAGATCAATCACCGCAAAAAAGCTGGTTTTCCCGAAATTGGGGTTGGGTTGTTCCTTTAGGGGGTTGTCTCACTGTTATCATTTTATTTTTCATTTTTTTAGGCTCCGTTATCTTTGGGGTTAGTGAACTCATGACAGGATCAGATCCCTATAAAGAAGCACTTGTCAAGGTACAACAGGATGAATATGTGATCGAAATACTGGGAGAGCCTATAGAAACCGATGGTATTATGCAAGGCGAGCTTTCTTTTAAAAATAACACTGGTAAAGCAGATATTTCTATTCCTATCAAAGGCCCAGATGGTGAGGCAAGGGTATACCTTGTAGGCACCAAACAAAATGATTTATGGACCTATACCGAGATGTATGTTATCATTTCTGAAACAGAAGAGCAAATAGATTTGCTGGGGTACGAAAAAGATTAGACAATTTCTAAAAGTTCAACAATTGCATCATATACTTTATCCAATTGTTGCTGAGTGATCACATAAGGGGCTTGGATATAAATAGTATTTCCCAGAGGTCTTAAAAACACTCCTTTTTGCATAAAATGATCAAAGATTTTATATCGTTTTTTACCATACCGATCCATTTCTATGTTTAGATCCAGTGCATAGATCACCCCTTTTTGTCGTGTTGTCTTTATTTTTGGGTGATTTTTTATTTTATCATTAAAATTTTTGTGAGACCCTATGATTCGTTGCATGTTATTTTGAATTTCCTCGCTTTTCAGTAATTCGATTGCCGCCAAAGCAGCTGAACATGCAATCGGGTTCGCAGAATACGTATGTGCATGAAAAAAGGCTTTGCCTACAGAATCGTCTAAAAACGCATCATAAATATCCTGGGTACAACTGGTAACCGCCATAGGCACAAAACCAGCGGTAAGTGCTTTGGACATCGAGATAATGTCAGGTTTCTCCTGTAAATGATCTGAAGCGAAATAACTTCCGGTTTTCCCAAATCCAGTCATAACCTCGTCGGCAATAGTTATTACCGAATATTCTTTACACATCCTTAGAATTTGGTCTAAGTATTTTGCTTCAAACATGTGCATTGCATTGGCACCTTGCACTAATGGTTCATAAATAAAAGCTGCAACCTTGTTATTTTGAATGATTGCCTCTAATTGTTTTAAAACTCCATCAATATTTTCTGAATTTGGAGTAGGGATGCGTTTTACATCAATAAAAAAATCTTCAAACGGGCCATTATAGACCGATAGTCCTGATGCAGACATGGCCCCAAAAGTATCGCCATGAAAACCGTCTTCAAAAGCGATAATCGTGTTTCTTTTTTCGCCTTTATTAAAATGGTATTGCAATGCCATTTTGATACCTATCTCGTTGGCAGTAGAACCATTATCTGAGAAAAATATCTTTTGCTGATTATCGGGAAGAATTTTAATAAGCTCTTCAGATAATCTAATAGCGGGCTCATGGGTAAACCCTGCAAACACAATCTGATCCAATTGTTGCATTTGCTCTTGCACTTTATTTAGAATAAAATCATTACAATGTCCAAACATAGCCGTATACCATGATGCTATCCCATCTATGTATTCTTTACCATCTTCGCCATATAATATCGCTCCCTTTGCTTTTACGATCGGTAAAGCTTCTGGATGAATTTTATGTTGCGTAAGAGGATGCCATAGGTATTTTTTGTCTCTTTCTTTTAAAGTCATAATGCATTTACTTTTTTACTTGCAATTACTCATTAATTTGATATCGATTGCCTTCTGATAATGTCATTACTTATTTTCTTAATAATTTCAGGTTCAGCGTACATTGTATGCGATTTATTCAAAATAAGTTTCTCCTCAACCCCTATTTGTTTAAACCAATCTTGATTGGGTCTATACCGATCTTCTTCTCCAAAGTAAAGTTCGATTTTACAATCGGGTCTTTTAGTTTCATATCGTAATCTAGTTGATGATATGGCGTATAAAGTATCTATATCCAGTCGTTTTAAAGCAGCATTCCAAGCTATTGTTCCTCCGACACTAAATCCCAAAATATTGATCTTTTCGTTTTCAGCCCTTAACAAGTTTCTTGATGCAGTTTCTATTCCTTTATCAACAAATTGCTTGTGAATTTTGGATTCAGAACGTTCGGTGGCATTTAACTCTCCCAAAGAACAACTATCATATAACTTGACGTCAAAAACTTGTTTTAAAATTGTTACATATTCCTTTACCCAAAAAGATTCATGTAATCCCCATAGATCTGATAAAATTATCAATCTGGGTTTCATAACATTTCTAATTTCTCTCTAAATCGCTCTGCATATTCCTTAATAACCATAGTGTCAAAATATGGTTCATCATCTATCCTTCCTATTACATCAACTTCTGTCATTTTTTTAATAATACCTTCGGTCGTCTTATGTTCATCTCCATTAAAAATTACCGACACATTAAATCCTTGTTCTTTTAAAATCCAGATGGTCATTAATGTATGATTGATGCTTCCCAAATAATGTCTAGAGACTACAATAACTTTGTAATTTGGTTGGATTAGATCCAAAATAGTATCTTCCTCATTAAGCGGTACTAATAAACCACCTGCCCCTTCGATTACCAAATGATTATTGGTTTCAGGAAGTTTTATTTTATCTAACTGGATCGTAAGTCCATCAATTTCTGCAGCCGCATGTGGGCTCATGGGTGTATGCAACGCATAGCTATTGGGATGAAATTGAGACTTGGGATTTGACACCAACTTCTTCACTTTATGGGTATCAGAATTATCTAAATCTCCAGCCTGTACGGGTTTAAAATAATCTGCTTGCAAGGCTTCAACAACGATGGCAGAGGCTATGGTTTTCCCTACATCGGTTCCTATTCCGGTAACGAATATTTTTTTCATATCCCTATATGAGGCTTTATGTGATTGTGTTTACTAATTTGAAACAAAGGTAGCCAAGAGCTTCAAAACTTTACTTATTTCTTTATGAGAATTAAAGCTGTGCAAGCAAATTCTTAATCGTTCTTCTCCTTTTGGCACTGTGGGTGATAAAATGGGTTTTACATCGAATCCTTTTTCCTGGATTTCTTGGGCCACTTTTTTTACACGTTCATTACCAGGAATTACACAACAATGGATAGCCGAATTGCTTTTGATAAATTTTGATGTAAGTCGTAAGTTTTCAAGGGTGTGATTAAAAAAAGTGATGTTCTCCTTTAGTTTTTTGATCTCTGATGTGTTTTGAAGTGCTTTATAAGCAGATTGTATTGTTGCCAAAGAATGTGGTGGCAATCCTGTAGTATATATAAAACTTCGTGCAAAGTTAACCAAATAGCTTTTTAGATCTTTAGATCCCAAAATTACCGCACCATGACAACCCAAAGCTTTGCCAAATGTATTGATCCTGGCAAAAACCTGGTCTTCTATTTCTAATTCCTGAAGTAACCCAACTCCCTGCTCTCCAAAAACTCCTGCGGCATGAGCTTCATCAATAATTAGGTAACAATTGTTTTCCTTACAAAACTCTACAAAACTTTTCAAATCCGGAGAATCCCCATCCATCGAGAAAACAGATTCGGTAACAACATACACTTCGACAAGCTCAGTGTGACTATTACTTTTTAAACGTACTTTTTGAAGTTTTTTTTGCAGGTCTTCTAAATCATTATGTTTAAACTTATAGGACTTAGCATGGCTCATTTGTATGCCATCGCGAATTGAGGCATGAATTAATTCATCATAAAAAATTAGATCACCTCGTTGCGGAACCGACGAAAAGAACCCCACATTGGCATCATATCCCGAGTTGAAAACCAAGGCTGCTTCAGCATTATGAAACGTTGCCAGTATTTTTTCGGTAGCTGTGTACAATGGATGATTTCCTGAAAGCAAACGAGACCCGGTGGCACCATTTTTTTGTATGTTTTTATTTTTTAGAAGTTCGTGTGTATTCTTAAAAATCATTTCTGATAGCGAAAACCCCAAATAATCATTAGATGAAAAATCTGTTAGATTATTCTGTATCGGAAGTTTTCGTAACGACCCTTCCTTTTTTCTTGTAGCTAGTTTTGTCTGTAATTTATTAGGAAATGATTTCAATCCTCTTAGTTTGATTATCTTTACAAAGATAGACAATACATCCACTTTAGAAAGAGATACCCAGGCAGTTATATAAAATGAGAAACATCACGTATACAGTCACTTCTTCAATCAATGAATTGAAACAAATTCTTCACCTTCAACAGAACAATCTGTCTTCCTCAATAACTAATATCGAAAAACACAAAGAAGGCTTTCTTACGGTAAAACATGATCTTAATATTTTGAAAAAAATGCATGATCAAGAACCGCATATTATTGCCAAAGATGCTAATACTTTGGTAGGATACACGTTATCAATGGTACAGGACTTTAAAAACGACATAGATGTTTTAAAATCTATGTTTGCAAAAATAGATGATCAGTTAAATGTCCAAACCACTTATATCGTGATGGGGCAAGTATGTGTTGATAAAGCCTATCGAAAACAAGGTATTTTTAGAGGGCTTTATTACAAAATGCGAGATGAATTAAATAATAAGTACGATTTACTTATTACCGAGGTAGCTGCAGATAATACTAGATCACTACGGGCTCATTATGCTATTGGTTTCACCGATTTGCTCATATATGATTCCGATGGAGTTACCTGGCATTTAATGCAATGGGATTGGCAATAAAAAACGCCTTCATTATACTGAAGGCGTTATATAATTTATAAAGAATGATCGTTTAGTCTGCCAAAACAATCACTTTATTATCTTTCATTTCAATCGTTCCAGAATTTATCGGAAGTAACGTGGCTCCATTTTCTCCTTTAGAAAATTTTTCGGCAACTTCTTCTTCCAAATTCATATCACCATACACCTTAACATTTCCTTTTCCTAAGATAGAAACAATAGGGGCGTGGTTATCCAACATCTGAAACTCTCCATCTACGCCTGGCACTGCAACCGAAGTTACTTCACCACTAAATAATACTGCTTCTGGAGTTACTATTTCTAAATACATGTCTTAAAATTATGAATTATGAATTATGAATTATGAATTGAATATATTTATTCTGCATTCTGAATTCATAATTCTCAATTTGACTTACGCTTCAGCTAACATTTTCTCACCAGCTTCGATTGCTTCTTCAATCGTACCTTTAAGGTTAAATGCTGCTTCTGGTAAATGGTCTAACTCACCATCCATAATCATGGTAAATGCCTTGATCGTATCTTTAATATCTACCAGACATCCTGGGATACCTGTAAACTGCTCTGCTACGTGGAACGGTTGAGATAGGAAACGTTGTACACGGCGTGCACGTCCTACTGCTAGTTTATCTTCTTCAGATAATTCTTCCATACCAAGGATCGCAATAATATCTTGTAATTCTTTATAACGCTGTAATAACTCTTTTACTCGTTGTGCACAGTTATAGTGCTCATCTCCTAAAATATCTGCACTAAGAATTCTTGAAGTAGAATCTAATGGATCCACCGCTGGGTAGATACCAAGCTCTGCAATTTTACGAGATAATACTGTTGTTGCATCCAAGTGAGCAAATGTAGTTGCTGGTGCTGGATCCGTAAGGTCATCTGCAGGTACATAAACTGCTTGTACAGATGTAATCGATCCTTTTTTGGTTGATGTAATACGCTCTTGCATCACACCCATTTCAGAAGCTAATGTAGGTTGGTAACCTACAGCTGATGGCATACGTCCAAGAAGTGCAGACACCTCAGAACCCGCTTGTGTAAAACGGAAGATATTATCTACAAAGAAAAGTACGTCTTTTCCTTGTCCGTCTCCAGCTCCATCACGAAAATATTCTGCAATAGTAAGTCCAGAAAGTGCTACACGAGCACGTGCTCCAGGAGGCTCATTCATCTGTCCGAAGACGAAAGTTGCCTTAGACTCTTTCATTACATTCTTATCAACTTTAGAAAGATCCCATCCTCCTTCTTCCATAGAATGCATAAAGTCATCACCATATTTGATAATTCCTGATTCAAGCATTTCACGAAGAAGGTCATTTCCTTCACGAGTTCTTTCTCCTACTCCTGCGAACACAGAAAGACCACCATGACCTTTTGCAATATTGTTGATCAACTCCTGGATTAATACAGTTTTACCTACTCCAGCTCCTCCAAATAATCCAATCTTACCTCCTTTTGCATAAGGCTCGATAAGGTCAATTACTTTGATCCCTGTAAATAAAACTTCAGTAGACGTTGATAAGTCTTCAAATTTAGGAGCTTGACGGTGAATAGGAAGACCATCTTTTCCTGCTTTTGGAAGATCTCCTAGACCATCAATTGCATCACCAATTACATTAAATAGACGCCCATATACATCACCTCCTATTGGCATTTGGATCGGAGCTGCTGTTGCAACAACTTCCACCCCTCTACTCAATCCATCACTCGAATCCATGGCAATGGTACGTACAGTATCTTCACCAATGTGAGACTGAACCTCTAACACCAGTTTACTACCGTCTGTTTTATTAATTTCTAATGAATCGTAAATTTTTGGTAATTCAGTCCCTGCTGCGAATTCTACATCGATCACCGGACCTACAATTTGAGATACTTTACCCGTAACTTTAGACATTATCTAACTATTTAATGTTTAGTATTTAACTATGTTAAAAAGGCGCTCTATTCAGTATAAAGCAATACGACCTTTTTTCAGGCTGCAAATATAGTCTTTTAAAATGGAAAAAATAACTCCTTTTTTAGTGTTTTTTAAATGGTAGTTTCTTTATGTTGATTTTGTAAGAAATATACAATGGAGCTTTGTACAAATATTTGGCAATTAAATCTTTATAACGAATATTTTAGAACAAAAATTTCAGCTTTTTTAAGAAAAACTCTTGCTTTGGAAGCATACGCCTCGGCATTGAGCTGTGCAATCCCTGATTTTATTGTCTTAATTTTAATTGAAGCTCTGCATACCCAACGCTATGGTTAAACTTAAAAATGTAGTGAAAAGTTATATTTTGCAATGATTTCAAGCTGCAATAAATTTTTTAATGTATACTATGGGTTAAAAAGAATAGTATTAGTTTAGGTACAAAAGAGGTAATCAAAAAAGTAGTTAACCACATTATTACAAAAATTTTAATTTTGAGGTTATCTGGTGATCAGTAAGATAAAAAATTTCTTGCCCAAAACCGTTGAAAATTTCAGTTCTGACCTCTTAAAAGGAGAGATAAATATGAAACCCCGAGGCTCTGCCTCGGGGGAATTCTTTAAATCAAACCTAACAGGCTCCGTCGCTTCACTAGGAATGATGACTTTTCACGCAATCTCTTGATTGTTCTATTATAGCTACATCAGTTCAATCACTGAAGTAATGCAGGTGAATAATTCGTATTATATGCCGATACGTCTACTAAATTTCCGGAAGCTTCGAAGTTTGAACCATAAGTAGCATCAATAGCTTTTAGCATCTCATTAGCAATTAATGCATAGCCTCTAGAGGTAGGATGTACTCCATCTAAAGAAAAAGCACCACCCGTTACCAAACTTGACGATATTATTAATCCACTTGTTTCAACACCAGTTGAAGCAACTTGATCTAACAATGTATTAGCATCAAATAGTGCGAAGCCATTTGCTGATGCAGCGGTTTCTATAATGTTATTAAATGCAATAGTAGCCGCTTTAATTTCTTCTTGTTCTGAAGGTAAAAGTATCCACTTATCTTCTAGAGGAAAAGTAACACCATTTACAGCCAATTGCCTAGCAGTTTCGACAGGAAGGCCTAAACCAGTAAGAGTTGCTAACGCATTTGTGTTTACTTGTCCAATTATCGATGAACTTGGTAAGACTAACAAATCATTCTTATTAGCCTGTCTTGTCTGACCATATAAAAAGCCAAATACCGCAGCTGTTCCTGGATCTACTCCGTTCATCTGTAACGCTCCAGAAATTTGTGCAGACAAGTCAACCAAAGACTCATCTTTTATAACCACTGCGCTGGCTGCTTCTGCGTTAAAAATTATGGATCGCTCTGGAACCTCTAAAGCTGTAAACACTTGATTAAGTCCTGCAAACTGTCCGTTTAAAGTTGGAATTAGTGGGCCAAAACTTGGACTCGTTGGGTCTAGTGGGTTATAAGGAACTGTCGTAAAATGAGGTATAGCCGTTACATTAGGAATATTGCCAAGTATCCCTTGTACTCCAGAGATATTAGCTGTTAACGATCCAACAATTGCTTGATAAGTAGCTTCAAAACCAACTCCAGGAGCTCCTGCCATTGGTGTAATCGGGTTAGTACCATCGCCACCAGAGAGTGCATAGCCCAATACATCATTATTCCCTATCCATAAAGAAATAAAAGAGGGTTGCTGCGCAATTGCTAATTCTATAACGCTTGCATTAGGCGTTGTACCAGTCATTCTTACAAAATAGGGGTTAGCAGTTGGTGGATCTGCAAAAACACCATTTAAATCTCCATATCCAGGAGCCAATAAATGAAAACTTTTGGCTCCGGGTACACCAAGATTGTTAAATGGCCCAGTAGGAGAATTTGCAATAATATCTGTTGTTGGCATCGCAGAAGGTACTAATGACTGCAATGGTGCTGGTCCAGAACCATCAAAAACCAATCTTGGTTCAAAACCTTGCAGTTGAGTTCCTCCAGCTAATAAACCACCAACATTATCATTCATTAATGGTTGTGTAAACGCTCCTCCGTCTCCTAAAGCAGCAAATTGTTGTGCCAATATAGCAGGTGTAGAATTTTCTTGAGCAATTTTATAAAGCGCACCATCTGCCAAACCTGCTGTTAATGAGTTTCCTAAAGATACATATGTAGAAAAATTTGCGCTTCCTTGGTTAAAAGTTTCAAGTTCTATGGATTCTTCTTGCCCTCTAGCTCTTAAGTCTTCTAATGTGTCATTCTCACAAGACATCAAGCCTAAAGTAAGAAGAGATAAGGTTATATATTTAATTTTTTTCATCTGTTATTTTTTATTGTTTTATAATTGTCAGATGGAATTTGTCATTGAACATCTCCGGTTGATATTACCTTAATTGTTATGACTCATTTCATGATAATTTCTAATTTTCAATATTATAAGTTATTGATTGTCCAGGATAAATAATACTGGGAACCAATAAATCCTGTACCAAAAGCTGTAAAGTATTCGTCTTGTAATAAGTTTGTTGCCCCTAGCTTAAATGTAGACTTAAAGCTTGGTATGGTATAATTAATTTGAGCATCAACCACATGGTAAGCCGGCACTTCACCGTCACCGAAAGAAGCTTCCCAGAAGAAGTTATCGCTCCACTTCCAAGAGGTGTTAAACCCGAAATTTTTAAATAGCTCTGTTTTACCAAAAGAGACTTTTACTTTATGCTCTGGCGTGTTAAACTGCGTTCTAAAATCCGGATTTTCGTTGACATCAAAATCTAATCTTGCCCATGTGTAATTGGCATCTAGATCAAAACCGTTGAATATTTTTGTGGATACCTGAATAGCTGCTCCATACGAATTTATATCTACATCTGAATTTGTGTAGGTCTGATAAGGTTGAAAATCGTCGTTTGCCAAAGCTGCTAATGAAAGAGAGTTGTCTCCAGCTGTACCATAAAGTGGAGCCACTACGGTTTCATTAGCCAAGAAATCTTGATACTGATTATAATACGCAGACGCATCGATAACAAACTGTTTTACTTTACCACGGTAGCCAACCTCGAAAGAGGTAACTTGCTCTGGTTCTGCTAAAGAAGAGTTTCCTATTTGCAAATCTGCAGGATTACCAGATTCGGCAAACGCTTCAACAGAACTTAATAAATAAGAATTAGAATACGCGGCAGCACCTGTCTGTGTGATCTGAGATGGCTGTCCCAATCCTTGCCCGTCATCACTTACATCATAAGTTCTAGAAAACCTATCCGGATTATCAGAAGCACTACCAATTAGTATCGCTCGACCCACATTTAAACCAATGTATAAATCCTGGGTTGTCGGATTTCTAAATCCTGTTTGGAACGATGCTCTAATGTTATGATTTTCGTTAAATGTAAAACCAGCTGAAATTCTCGGAGAGAAAAATCCATCAAACAATTCAGACTTGTCGTATCGTATCGATCCTGTTAACTTTAACTCGACATCGTCACTAATCTCTAATTTTTTCTGAGCTTGAGTATACACTCCAAATTCTGAATAGTCAATAGGACCATCAAAATCGGTAAAAATAGTTCCGAACGAATTTAGGCGATACGTTCTGAAAGAGCTACCAACCTGTATCTCTACAGCATCCCACAGGTGACTGAAATTATAATTTGCATCTGCGTGGTAAATTTTAGAATTATCTTGAAAACGTGAACCTGTAGATAAATCAGGATCATTTACAATCCTATCAAATGTTTGCTGAAATTCTGGTGTACCTGGAATCAAACGTCCGGTATCAGCTGCTGCTCTTGCCGCATCATGTTTTTGCTGCGTTGTTAATCCCTGTGGGTTACCCGACAATTCTATACCTGCATATGTTGCTATATAATCCCCGAACCAATCTTGATCGCTTTTCCAGGCCCGGTTGATGTTAATCCCCGTAAAAACCATATCATAGGAGTCACCTGCTTTGCCTTCGGTAAGGTAACCTCTTACAAAAAAGTTATCATTTCTTACTTCTAATTTATGTTGCTGTTGAAAGAAGTTTTTAATGTTGTACCTGTTAGCACCCTGATAAATGGTATTACCAGAACCAACTTTACCTACGTATTGAATTTCTAAATCTGTAGCCCAAGGACGGAAATATAATCCCCAGTCTGCTTTAACACTCTCCGCATTATAGTTGGTTAAGTCAACTTCATTATATCCTGTTCTACTTACCTCAACATCTGGTATAATGCCCCGACCAGAAGCCTCTCTAATATTGGTAGAAACTTCATCCCCATAAACATTGATACCATCATAATCTGTATTTGCTCTTGTAAAACCTCTGTTAAATCTATCCTCTTCATTCGTAGCAAACCAATCGGTACCTTTGAGATAGCTGAAATTAACTTTGGCTGCGAACTTATCACTGAATTTATGTGCGGCACGTATACCAAAATCTCTATAGTCATTGTCACCGGCAGCTTCTTGAGAGGTTACACCGCCTTTGATATAAGCACTAATCCCTTGATGATCAAAAGGACTTTTACTGCGCATAAATAAAATACCGTTGAAAGCATTTGCTCCGTATAGCGCCGATGCAGCTCCTGGAAGAATTTCTACACTTTGCACATCTGTTTCGACCATACCCAAAAGATTACCTAATGGAAAGTTGAGGGAAGGCGCAGAGTTGTCCATTCCGTCAATAAGTTGCATAAATCTTGTGTTAGCAAAGCTGGCAAAACCTCTGGTATTGATAGATTTGAATGTTAAACTATTCGTATTAATATCAACACCTTTTAAATTTTCTAAACCACCATAAAAGTCTGCAGAAGGTGTGTTTTTTACTTCTTTTATTCCAAAACGCTCTACAGTAACTGGAGATTCAAAAATTCGTTCTGGTGTTCTAGAAGCAGAAATAATTACTTCATCTAGTTCTGTACCTTCTTTAAGTGTAATCGTTACTTCTTCAGTTTGTGAAGTAATCACCGTCAAACTTTCTTCAAACCCCACACTACTTACTACAATAGTAAAAGGAGGTGATTGTTTTACAGTTAACGAAAAAAGTCCATCAAAGTCTGTTACAGTACCCACTGGTGAGTCCTGTAATTTAACATTTGCCCCGGGGATCGGTTGATTGTTATCGTCTAAAACCGCTCCCTTAATTGTTGTTTGTGCAGTAGCAATAATGCTTACCATCAGCATTACTACTAAAGTAATTGTTCTCATACCCCTGAAATTTTATAGTTACAAGAACAATATACGTTTTTTTAGGATTTTTTTAATAAAAACGTTAAAGCTTTGTATTTTTTGTTGTTAAAAAACTATTAATTAACAGTATTGACAATTCGAAATACACCATTGATTTTCTACGACAAAGACAGCTACGACACAAGTAAAAAAACCTGTTTGAAAAAAATCAGACAGGTTTTTTTAATGTGAGTTAAATTTTATTTTTATTCTACGACAATTTTTCCTTTTTTGATGCCTTGCTCAGTGACAACATGATAGATATAAATTCCCGGAGGGACTTTGTTTCCTGAATTGTCCAGTAGATCCCAGTGCGCTTTGCCAATACCGGAGGATTCTTCTTGACCAGATATAGTAGCTACTTGTTGACCGGTAAAATTGTAAATGTGAATATCAACTTGCTGCTTTTTTGTATCCGTTACAGCTTTGAAATAAATTTCTACATGGTTTTTGGCTGGATTGGGAACAGATAAGGATTCTTTTTTATTTAATGTGCTAAAATATGGATGCGTATTTAAAATATTATCTTCTGAACGAGAAGATCTAACATAAACTCCAGTTTCGCTATATTCTTTTACGACATCATATGTTTTATAAACCAAAATCTCGTCGTCATAATATTTGGTTGGAGTTTTAGTTTTTAGAGTTAATTCTACAGCAATGTTTGATGCTTGCCAGTCATTAAAACTGAGGTTTTTAAGCTCTGTTATAGTATAATAGTTGCTAGGTTTTTTACCTGTTGATGATGGGTTTGTATTATAAATGTATGCTAATCTAATCTTTTGTAAGTATAAGTTTGCATTGTTATTAAAGTAATAGTTGAATTCTTTCAAGTTAGTGTATGCCCATACAAAATCAGGACTACATTCCCATTCTTCGTAATAATCATTGTATTCACAAGTTGTGGTATCATCCAGCCAGTTTTCTATTATTGGTTTGCTCTGTAAAGAAAACACACCCCAAGTAATAGGTTGTACCACTCTATAATAATCTGGTGGATTAGCTCCTGTGCCGCTAGACAAACCTAGATCAAGAGAATAGAGCGGAAAGGGAGAGGTTGTAATAGAGCCTTTAAATTTCAATACACCTTCAAAATTCATAGGCTCTCTGGGGGCAGGATCATCTTTACCGCCGATAAAAGAAGTAAAAAAACCTACTAACCCACCTACAATAGGTGCTATTTTTGATATTCCTTTAGGATTGCTTTTAGTCCCAACAGCAGATTTCAGAATATTTTTCCACCAAGAGTTTTTTCCTTCACTTTCTTGTTTACTTACAGTTGCTCTTAGGTTTTTGGCTGCCTTATCTACATTTTTATAGTATTTACTTCCTTTATTTAAGGATCCCAAAAGATCACCCCCAGATTTTTCACCTCCAGGATTGGCTTCAGATAAAATTTCATTAAGTGTAAACTCTGTGGATTCTAGGTTTTGCGAACTCATATTAATCCCGTTAATATGCAACCTTAATTGTGTATTTGAACTCATATTAGGATCATAACCAAACAGCTGAAAATCTGCATAGATCCAACCATTAAAAGAAGGTGCTTCTACCAGGAAAATTTCACTTTTTGTTTTATCATAATCATCTAGAAAGGCTTTTTCTTTAGCGCTGAAAGTAAAAATACCACCTGTATGGGATTGACTTTTAAAAAATAGCTTCATCTCAAATTTATTGTAAGAGAGACTTTGGCTATTGTAGACCATAACTCTAAGGATACCTCTGTATTTATTGTATAATGCAAAAAAGGGCATATCGGGGGCAGCTGAAGCAGTACCAAAATCACGAAATGCCAAAACCCAACCGTCTTCTGGATACATGTCTTTTTCTCCAACAGTGTTTAACGGATGACCACTAGTGTAAAAAGGGACTTGTATAAGCCTGTTATTAATACCATTTGAGGTTTGATAGTATACGGTATGCCCAGACCCACTAACTGTCCAGTCCCAATTAGGGTTCAAATTTGGGTCGCCAACCGGCATATAACGTTTTATGGCTACCCTGTCTTTTTCTTCTTGTGCTTTTAAGGTAGTCTGAGTAAAGATGAGAAGAATAACTACCATCAATTGTGTTGATAATTGTTTCATAATCTAATAGGTTTTAAGAGTTAAACAATACTTAAAAATACCTAAAAGAAGCATCGGTTGTGCTGCGGATTTACCGTACTAAAATGTTAATTTACAAAAGGTTAACATTGTAAAAGTTATTCTATGGCTATTACGAGAATTGCAGTTTTTATTATAGTAATACTATTAAGTCTGAAAAATAAAATACCTCATTCGAATTAACGAATGAGGTATTTTAAAATTATTCTTAATCGGTTTAGTTAAACAAATAACGTAATCCAATCTGCATTTGCCATCTTGAGGATTGAATACCATCATCATCAAGATCTTCTAAACCTCCTGAAAAACGATCAGGATTGAACGTAAAATCTGGAACTCTACTAGTATTGGTATTGGTATTAACTGTTTCTATTAATCCGATATTATTAGGAACAAACTTTCTTTTACCCCAATCTTTATTCAACAAGTTAGTGAAGTTGAAAATGTCAAAACTAAATTGAAAAGCATGTCTATTATTCCCTATATTTAAAGCAAAATCCTGTAAGAATCGTAAATCGATTACATGACTCCAAGGTCCTTGTTCTCCGTTACGCTCTGCATACTGTCCTCGTCTTTTCCTAAGATATTCATTTCCTTCTATGAACTCATTTAAGGCTTCCCATTGTTGAGTTGGAGTGAAATCAATGGTACCATTATCATCAACATCAAGAGGAACTAGATTTATTTCACTTTGATTTCTGGGAATATATATTAATGCATTATCTCTTGAGTCATCTCCTAAAAGATCTCGACCTTCGTTATAAACGAATGAATAAGGGGCACTTTGAGAACCTTCATAAAATAAACCGATAGTAGTCTTAAAATTCTCGTTCCAATCAAGTTCATAAGATAAGTTTGATATAATACGGTGTCCTTGATTAAAGTCAGATCTTGTAACTGGCAATGTGCTATTTTTTCCATTAACACTTTGTTGATTTCTCCACTGAGAACTATTTTGAGACGAGGTTCCATCAAATATTATATTTGATTCCCCATATGAGTACGATATACTTCCCTGAAAACCGTTTTCGAAAGGTTTTCTAATGGTAATAGCAGCGTTCCATGATTCCCCGCCACTTGTGTTCGTGGCTAGTATAACACGATTGTAATCTCCTGCTATTCTATTTCTGCTATAAAAAGGTCTATTATCTGCTCCTTCATAATTACCTGTAGGAGCTCCAATATTTAGATTCTGATAATAAATATCGGTTATGTTTTCGTTCCATAAAAAATCCACACTTGCAATAAGTCCCCACAAAGGTAAAGTTTGATCAATTGCTGCATTGACTCTAAATCTTTGAGGGAGCATAAAGTCAGGTGCGAATAAGTCAACATTACCTCCAAACCCTCCTGTGTTGGGTTGTACATGCACTGGTTGCTGATTAACGTTTGGATTGAAAGCAAGGGGTATACCAGCATCTGCTAAATCACCCTCATCTGTGAATCCCCCTGTAACACCATTATTATTGTAAGTCCCAGCAGGCCAAACTAACGGGATTCTGGATGTGAAAATACCAAAACCACCTCTTATTTGAGTTTTACGTTCTCCGTTTACATCCCAATTGAATCCTACTCTAGGAGAAATATGAACTTTAGATTTTATAGCTTTACCTACTCTGGCTCCTTGCAAATCCTTACCTGCAGCTTCTAGTTGCGCCACAGCATTCGTATTGAAATCTTCATTTACTCTTCCATCTTCAAAATACGGAATATCAAAACGTAAACCAGCAGTTAATTTAAAATTATCCGAAAAATTTACTTCATCCTGGACATAAAAACCCATTTGAAATAAGTCAAACTCTGAAGCACCAGCAGAGTCATCACCCACAGCATTGCTTCCTATTAAGGAATAACCTCTTTCATATTCATCAATATTGTCATTAACAAAATCACCTACACTATCGTAAACGTATAGCCCATAGTTAGAAGGAAAAAATAAGTTTTTAACAGAGGAATACTCGTTGTGAGTTCCAAAGGTAATTGTATGGTTTCCTTTATAAACCTCAAAATTATTGGTAAGTGTAAAAATATCTTGATCAAGAAGGTTTGCAGTCGAAAACTGCTCACTACCAATTTGAATTCCTTGACCTCTAAATCTATTTAATCCATCAGAAATTATGATCGAAGGAAAAGGAGAACCGTCGGGATCTCTATCATCTCTAACTCTTGTATATCCTAAAATCAAGCTATTGCTTACCTTATCATTTTGAAAGTTCCATTCTAAGGAACCAGAATTAGTATTTGTTTTAAAAGATTCAGATCCATTACTAAAACCTAGCCTAGTGTTGGTTGAACTTCTTGCTTCCAAGTTATCAGCGCTCACGAGTCTGTAAGTAAATGCCAGTTTATTTTTATCGTTAACATTGTAATCAAATCTAGCAGTAATTTTGTCACTAACCAATGTTCTAGTTTGATCTAATACACCAGGATCATAACCATATCTACTTATTAGAGTGTTTCGAATTAAATCAATATTTTGTTGAGTCAAATCTGGATTTATGGGTGTTCCATCTGTATTTAAAACTCCCCTGGCATCTCCAGTATACCTAGTAATACTATAAGGTTGAGGAATTTCTTCATCTTGTCTTTCATAATTAACAAAGAAGAACAATTTATTTTCAATAATAGGGCCTCCAAGTCTAACTCCATAAGTAAGTGAAGAGAAATCATCTAGTTTTTCTCTTTCGTCTCTAGTTAAATCAGGTGGTGTTTTCCCCGCTAGATCTTGATTTCGAAAGAAAGAATAAGCAGAACCTTGTACTTGATTTGATCCAGATCTTGTAACTGCACTTATTGCACCTCCTGCGAATCCTGATATTTTTACATCGAAAGGAGCAAGGTTAACTTGAAATGTCTCAATGGCATCAACAGAAAATGGATTAACACCAGTTTGCCCACCATTGGTTCCTGAGCCTGCAAGACCAAAAACATCGTTGCTAATAGCTCCATCTATATAAATTGCATTATATCGGTTGTTTTGTCCTGCTAAAGAAATACTAAAACCGTCGTCACCTTCAGATATTTGAGCTTGTGGTGTAATTCTAACGAAATCAGCAATAGATCTAGATGTTTGTGGCAGCGTTTGAATATCTCTTTGAGAAATATTAGTTTCTGCACCAGTTTTATTAGAATTAAAAACACCAGTATTAGTGGCCTGTATTACAACTTCTTCTAATGCAGTTGAAGATTCAACCAGTTGCGTGCTAATTCTTTCAGACTGACCCAGCTGAAGAAATACACCATCTTTCATAAAGCTTTGAAATCCAACATAAGATATTGTAATACGGTATGGTCCCCCAGTACGCATACCAGAAATTCTGTAAAACCCATCAAAATCTGTAGTGGCACCATATGTAGTACCAGATGGTTGATGAACTGCTACCACAGTCGCTCCTGGTAATGGACCTCCTGTATTGTCTGTTACTTTACCTCCTATAGCGGAAGTAGTTACCCCTTGTGCATACGTCTCCCCAACGAATGCTATTAGGATTACAACTAATAAAAATGTAATCTTTTTCATTATATATAATTGAGTTAATTAATCCGTGCAAAAAAACAAATCTTTAAGCGAACTAACTTTATCATAATGTTAAGAGTTTTTCACAAAATTTGTATGGGATCAAAGTAAAAATATTTATGAATCATATTGGCAGTCAATACGTTGAAGATATTCAAAAGTTATTAACTAAAAAAATGTTAATTATTCTCGTCAAAAATCTGCAACGGCCCTATCTAAAAAATGTCTAAAATCGCAAAAAAGGGCCATTCTGAATTCGTACCAGACAAGACAGGCAGGAAGGAAGTTCAGGATAAGAACAAGGTACTTTTAAAATCTTCTCTTTTTATGTACTGGCCATATAATGCTTTAAGAGTCTTTGCGTAGAAGAGTCATGTTGATAAGCTGCAGAATTGTTAATTTCTGATAAGATTTTTGTGGCTAGTTGCTTGCCTAATTCTACTCCCCATTGATCATAACTGAAGATATTCCACACCACACCTTGTACAAAAATACGCTGCTCATACATAGAAATTAATGCTCCCAGGCTTTTAGGAGTAAGTTTATCGATTAAAACTGTAGTTGTAGGTCTATTTCCTTCAAATATTTTGAAAGGAGTTAGCTGCTTTAGCTTTTCTGCAGACAGGTTTTTGGAAGCGAGTTCTTCAAGTACTTCGGCTTCGGTTTTCCCATTCATGAGTGCCTCGGTCTGAGCAAAGAAATTAGCCATCAATTTGTCCTGGTGGTCCTGATCTCCAAATAGAGAATGTTTAAAACCTATAAATTCGGCAGGAATGAGCTTAGTTCCTTGATGAATTAGCTGAAAGAAAGCATGCTGAGCATTGGTGCCAGGCTCTCCCCAAATAATAGTTCCGGTTTGATAATCAACAGGTTTTCCATTTCTGGCAACACTTTTCCCGTTACTTTCCATGATACCCTGCTGAAGGTAGGCAGGTAATCTATGTAAATATTGAGAATATGGGATAATGGCTTCGCTTTCCGCATTAAAGAAGTTGTTGTACCAAATACTTAGCATTGCTAAAACAACAGGGATATTTTCTTCGAAAGGAGTGTTTTTAAAATGCTCATCCATTTCGTGTGCTCCCTGTAACAATGCTTCAAAGTTTTCATACCCGACAGAAAGGCTTATCGATAATCCAACTGCACTCCATAGTGAGAAACGGCCACCGACCCAATCCCACAACGGGAATATATTTTCTTCTGCAATACCAAAATCGGTTACATTAGGAATATTACTAGACACTGCCACAAAGTGTTTCCCTACAGTATCTTTTGGGGCATGTTTTGTAAACCAATTTCTTGCCGTAGTGGCGTTGGATAAGGTTTCCTGGGTAGAAAAGGTTTTAGAAACAACTACAAAGAGTGTAGTTTCAGGATCCAAGCCTTTTAAGTTTTGATGTACATGATCTCCATCTACATTAGAGATAAAATGTACATTAAGATGATTTTTATAAAATTCTAAGGATTCTGTAATCATAGCGGGACCCAAGTCTGATCCACCAATACCGATATTTACAATGTCGGTAAATGGTTTTCCTGTATATCCTTTTAGGTCTCCCGAAATTACCTGATTACTGAATTTCTTTATTCTTTCTTTTACTGCATTAACTTCTGGAATTACATTTTTCCCGTCAACTTTTATGTCTTGATTTGAAGGAACTCTTAATGCGGTATGTAGTACTGCTCGTTCTTCGGTTTCATTAATACTACTTCCTCCAAAATAATGCTGTATAGCTTCATCAAGCTTAACTTCTTTGGCTAGTTCTATTAATAATTCTTTGGTAGTTTGATCAATTCTGTTTTTAGAATAATCGATATAAAAATCTTTCCAGGCAATAGAAAAATCGGTAGCACGATCGGGGTGTTTCGAAAAAAGATCTTTAAGGTGTTTGTCTTTAATACTTTCATAATGGGATTTTAACGCTTCCCAGGCTTTTGTGGTGATGGGGTTGATAGTTGGTAATGCCATTGTTATAAAATTTCTTGTGGTTTAAATTGAATACTGTCTAGTGTTGCTTTAATTGGTTCGATATAGGTAAAAAATTTAGGTCGTAGACTATCAGACAGCGGTTTTGAAGCAGGCAGCTCTTGTTTAAATGGGTCAACCTCTCTTCCGTTTTTCCAAAACCTATAGCAAACATGGGGTCCGGCAGTATTACCTGTCATACCAATGTACCCAATAACATCTCCTTGTCGTACAAATTGACCAACTTTTACGGCCTGTCTACTCATGTGCAGGTATTGGGTGTCATAGGTGGCATTGTGCCTTATTTTTACATATTTTCCGTTACCTCCTCTGCGTTCTGATTTGGTTACAATACCATCTGCAGTTGCTAGTATTGGGGTTCCGATTGGTGCAGCAAAGTCTGTTCCTCTATGTGGCCTTACTTTGTTACCATAATATTTTATTCTGCGCCTAAGATTGTATCTAGAAGAAATTCTGCTAAACTTTACTGGTGCGGTTAGAAACGCTCTACGCAAATTATTGGCTTCTTCATCAAAATAATCAATCACCCCATGTACAGAATCGTTTTGAAACCTAAATGCGTAGATGGGTTTGCCTATATGTTCAAAATAAGAAGCTTTAACTTGATCAATCCCAGCAGGAATGGTATCATCTATAAATTTCTCTGTATATAGTACTTTAAACCGATCTCCTGCCTGAAGTCTTGTGAAATCTATGGTCCACGCATAAATATCGGCCATATTATAGGCAACCAGAAAATTAAGATTCATATCGTCAAAAGTCTGCATTAGGCTGCTGTTAATAACACCAGAAGCTGTTTTTTCGACTAATTTTACTGGTTTTTTACGTTTTTTGGCAATGATACTATCTCTAAAATCAATTACGGTATAGTCTATTTTATTATTTTGATAAACAAATACCTGGGCTTTTTCTGTAGTATCTTTTGATTTAAGCAGCATGTATGGTTTTCCGGCCATAATACGCGCCACATTGAAGGTGTCTTTTATTTTGTTGGTGATTTCAAACACTCTGGCTCTGCTGATACCATGAGTATCCATAATTGCACCAAAACTATCGCCCGGTTTGATAGTGTCCTTTACCACTTTGAATTGATCAAGGATATATCCAAACTCCTTGATAATGGGAGGTGCTTTTTCTTCCTTAATTACTTCAGGAACGACAACTTTTGCTGCTTTTTTTTCTTTTTTACATGAAAATAATACTACCACAAGTAGTAGTAAGTAACCTATTTGCTTCAACTGACGACTATTTTATTTTGCGGTATTAAATTGATGAGCAACCCATTGCTGGCCCCAGCTTTCTTTTTCTTCGTCACTCCAAAGATTAGGAAAAAACATAACTCTCTGAAAACTAGGAGGTAAAAACTTTTTCCAATTTGTTCCTCCGGTGGCCAAAACTTCGCCTTTTTCTTTATTAAGATATCTAAAGGCTGCACCCATGTGCATTAATAACCAATTAATATTCACATTGGTGTCAAAAGTACGTAATGCTTCGATAAGGTGCACATTATTTTGCTCTTTTTCTGGGAGTTCGAGGTATTTATGATGGATTGTGCTATGTTGTACCTGTTTTGCGATACGCATCATTCTTGGTGTGTATCGATATTCAAATTGTTTTAAAGTAAGTGTTTTTTCTCCTGTTTCTATATCCGTAGCACCAGATTTCCAGTATAAATGCTCAAATACTTCTTCAAGAGGATCTTGCTCAGAAAATTTAGCTCTTTCTTTGGTATTAACCAGATTGGACAATGGAGTAGCGTAAATCTCAATCAATCTAAATTGTACAGATTGAAATCCACTGGCTGGTAATAATGACATTCTGTATTTAAGAAACTGATCTCGATCCATTCCTTTGATCATCACATCAAAGGAGTTGATTAAAACTCTGAAATATCGATTTACACGACCTAATTTTGCTGCGAAAAATTTTGCAGTTTGTAACTTGTCATCTATAATTTGCTTTAATTCATGAATGATAAGTTTAAAATAAAGCTCTGTTATCTGGTGATAGGTAATAAAAATTTCTTCGTCTGGAAAATGGGTTCTCGGAATTTGTAAACTTAGAAGGGTATCTAGGTGTATATAATCCCAATATGTTAAATATCGATCATGAAGAAGGCCATCTAGATAAGAACCAAGATTCTGGCCCGAATTTTTAAATTTTGTCTCTAATTGCTTTATTTTTTCTGCAATCTCTGGTTTTATGGGTTCGTCCATTAATCTATTATAATTTTAAATGGATGTTTTAGACCTTTAAATGCATCCAAATCAGCTTTTATTGATCCTACTAATATGTCGGCTTTTATCCTTACTGGCATGCGATTATCATCATCACTTACCCAAACGGTCATGCTTTCTTCTTCCTTAAAGATTCTATCTGCCTGGACATAAGGTCTAAATTTCAGACATGCAATTTTACCCATTTTGGTTTTAATGACTTCTCTTCCTAAGAATTTTAGCTTAAAAAGGTAATTTTCATTGTCAAAAAACATAGTTACATACTGTTCGTCACCTTTTTTTAATGAAGTCGTTTTAATATTATTTCTTAAATAATAGAAAGAAGACATCATATCCTGAACATTTGATTTGATAGGAAATTTCTTTTTGGTGTTGTATTTTTTATTGAAAACCAGAGCCTCATTCTGTGTATAATCAAAATTGATCTCTATATCCTTTGTATGCCCACCTTCATTTATTTTTCGAATAAAACGATAAGGTTTAACTTCATTTTTATCGATATAAGTCTCATAATAGTCTTCAACTTTAAAGAATAAACTTAAAAGTCCAGTAGATTTACCAGTGCCTATTACATGGTGTACGGGCATATTATCAATAATATCGTCTTTGACTTCTAATGTGGCATAGCTTGCTGTAAAAACCCCATAGTGAATTCTAAACTTAAACCATTCTCCAGAGTCAAAAGCACTATGGTTATCTTGTGCCAAAACAGGATAAGTAAATAAGATTAAAAATACTATTAAAAAAATCTTCTTCATGGTATGTAGCATTAATTTATTTGATGCAATTGTAAATGCTTATATGCTAGCAATATCTATTCCAAAAGTACTATTTAATACAATGAGAAAAAAATGATTATTGTTATCAAATATAAAAATGTAAACAAAAAAGAGAGCCACCACAGCTCTCTTTTTTTACTTTTATTAACCAACTAAAAACTTAAATTATGAGAATAATTATTGTTTTAGATATAAGCGGTAACCACCCCACTTACTTTGCAAATATGAACTTTTTTTGAATAATTATCAATCGAAAACGTTTTTTTATTATGAATTTTAACAAAAACTTATATAAATAATTACAATAGTTCAATAAAAGTAACACTTTAACAAGGTTATTTGTGAATTATTAAATTGTAAATTTATAAGGTTCCTCTTTGTTCCTGTTCTCGTTCTATTGCTTCAAACAATGCTTTAAAATTACCTTTTCCAAAGGATTGTGCTCCTTTGCGTTGAATGATTTCAAAAAACATTGTTGGTCGATCCAAAACAGGTTTGGTAAAAATTTGAAGAAGATATCCTTCATCATCGCGATCGATTAGAATTCCTAGATCTCTTAATGGCTCAAGATCTTCATCAATGTTACCCACTCTATCTAAAACTGTTTCATAATAACTAGCAGGAACGTTGAGAAATTCCACTCCTCTGTTTTGAAGCTCAGAAACTGTTTCAATAATATTATCGGTAGACAATGCCATGTGCTGTACACCAGCTCCGTTATAGAAATCGATATATTCTTCGATCTGGGATTTTTTTCTTCCCTCTGCAGGTTCGTTTATAGGAAATTTAATTCGACCATTGCCATTACTCATCACTTTACTCATTAGGGCAGTATACTCTGTAGAAATGTCCTTGTCGTCAAAAGAGACTAATTGTGCAAATCCCATTACTTTGGCATAAAACTCGCACCATTTATTCATTTCATTCCATCCTACATTTCCTACCATATGATCAATATATTTTAGACCGGTAGATTTTGTTTTATAGGGTTTGTTCCAGGCCATGTATCCTGGTAAAAAAGTACCGTTATAATTTTTTCTTTCAACAAAAATGTGCACAGTTTCACCATACGTGTGGATTCCTGAAAACACTACTTTTCCATGTTTATCTTCTTCAACAGTAGGTTTCATGTACGATTTGGCACCGCGTTTTATAGTTTCTTCATAACTTTTTGTAGCATCATCTACCCAAAGAGCTACTACTTTTACACCATCTCCATGTGCATTGATATGTTTATTGATATCTCCATCGGGTTGAAGGGGAGAAGTAAGCACTAGTCTTATTTTATCTTGTTGTAGTACATAGGAGACGCTATCTTTTCGCCCAGTTTCCAGCCCGGCATAAGCAATAGGCTGAAACCCCCATGCAGTCTGGTAATAATAGGCTGCCTGTTTGGCATTGCCTACATAAAGTTCTACATAATCGGTTCCTAAAAGTGGTAAAAAATCTTCTGCTTGCGGAACTACTTTTTCTAAATCCTGAGGTGTTATATTGGTTGACATAATATTGATAATTAGATAATGTGTTAATTAGATAATGAGAAAATGTTCTCTATAGATAAATTGTGGTATAATCTTAAATAAGAAATTACCACATCGCTCTCAAATGAGGAGTTATATCAATCCTATTATTTAACATTTTTGTAATTGTATATTGATTTCACTGAAGAGCTTATAATTTTGTTCAAAATTTTAACAATCTCTTCTAAATTTATCAGTAATTGACTACAATCAGGATATTCTTTAATCGAATTACAAAGGTGTAACCAATATTCAGTCTCGTCAGCCTCCTTTATAGCGATCTTCATTTTATGAATGAAATCCTTTTTACTTTCTGCATTTTGAGCCTCTTTTATATTAGCCCCTATTGAAGTTCCGGATTTCAGAAGTTGTTTAGCTATGACGTATTTTCTTAAAGACTCTAGTTGTTCTGTATATTTTACAATATTGATAGCAAAATCAAAGCTTTTAATTAAAATTATATTGTTTTTATATTTTTCGTTAAAAGTCATTTCAGTATTTTGAAGATTTTCTAATTTTCTCATTCCCCAATTCTCTCATTGACTATGCTAACCAAGATTTGTGATAATCTTCATCAGCTATTTTCATGGCTTCTTCGGTCACCATTAACGGTTTAAAAGTATCTACCATTACGGCCAACTCATCAGTCTCGGTTTGTCCAATACTTCTTTCTACAGCTCCAGGATGTGGCCCATGTGGTATTCCTGCGGGGTGTAAAGAAATATGCCCTGCATCAATATCATTTCTGCTCATAAAATCCCCATCTACATAGTATAAAACCTCATCACTATCTATATTACTATGATTATATGGGGCCGGTATGGCGTCTGGATGATAGTCGTATAATCTAGGAACAAAAGAACAAACTACAAAAGCATCGGTTTCAAAAGTCTGATGTACTGGAGGTGGTTGATGTACTCTCCCGGTTATCGGTTCAAAATCATGAATCGAAAATGCATACGGGAAATTAAACCCATCATAACCAACAACATCAAAAGGATGCGTAGCATAAATCATATCAAAAATCTCATCTTGTTTTTTTACTTTGATCAAAAAATCACCTTTTTCATCATTAGTTTCTAATTCGTGTGGAGCTCTAAGATCACGCTCACAAAATGGTGAATGTTCTAACAATTGCCCAAACCAGTTGCGATATCTTTTGGGAGTATAGATTGGTCTTCTTGACTCTACTATAAACAATCGATTATCACCTGTATCAAAATCTAGTTTATAAATAGTTCCTCTAGGGATTAAAATATAGTCCCCATATTTAAAGTCAAGATTGCCAAGATGACTTCTAAATTTACCACTACCCCGATGCACAAAAATCAATTCGTCTGCATCGGTATTTTTATAAAAATAATCAGATGTTGATTCTTGCGGAGCAGATAGTATAATACTTACATCACTATTGGTTAAAACATTTTTTCTGCTTTGTAAATAGTCTTTTTCAGGATTGACTTTGAAACCGTGAAATCGATAGGATTTAATGTTATTTCCAATGGCAATTTTGGGTGCAACGCTATAATTCCCTTTAATTTCTTTTACTTGGGTGGGTCTATGACAATGATACATATTGGTAGACATCCCATCAAAACCAATAGTGCCAAACAATTGCTCATAATATAGGCTTCCATCTGGTTTTTTAAAGATGGTATGACGTTTATGAGGGATTTTTCCTAATGTATGATAAAAAGGCATGATTATTTAAGATTTAAAAGATTAACTACTTTTTAAAAATAATGAATATCAAATCTACCTTATTCCGGATTACGTTTGATAAGGTAATGTAATAGTAGTAATAAATCCTGCCAAAACAAGTTCATAATATTACAAATATCGGAAATATTTCTATTATTAAGGAGAAAAGATGAAAGAGAAAAAATTATAGATTTTGTAGTCCTTGGATCGATGATTATAGGATTAATAGAGGGTTTTAGATGCTTCTTTATCTATTTTCTTTGCTCTGCTCTGCTCTCTTTTTTCATTTGGAACTCATTTAGACTTTTTGTCTGAAGGCGAAAAGTTTAAACGAGTTCTTGCTATTAAAACCAAAAACCAACACTAAAGAACCAGTTACTTTCTTCTATTTCGGGTGAATAGGAATATTTAACCTGTATTGGACCTGCAAAAGTGTCCAGGCCATATCCCAAAGCATACCCTGTAAAGTCAGGATTTTCAAACCATCTTCCCGTACTGAATAATTTATTGCCTACATTAGCGAAGTTAGCAGAAGCATTGATGTGATTTTTTTTGAAAATTTCATAATCAACAGTTATCAAACCTTTCATAAAACTTTGACCTGCGATGGATAAAAAATCATATCCATAGAAAGGAATAAAATTATTAATCGTTCTTGCTCCAAATCCACCAAGTAAAAAGTCGAGAGAGTTAACTGCGTTATTTCCGATTTTAGTGCCTGCCTCAAAACTAATATTCATCGATGCATTTTGAAATAGTGGTCTTGCATAACCCAGATGAGCTTTGGCGATCGAAAATTCATCAAAACTATTGGTAAAATCTGAAGAAAAAAGATAGGTATGTATATCGCCCTCGAATACTATTCCTCGCTTTGGAAAATATTTATTGTCGTAAGTATCAAATTTAAAATATCCAAAGGCACTCCAATAATCACTATCATCAAAAACAGTTCGCGGAATCTGGTTTTCATCCTCTCCAAAGGTTTCAGAAATAATACGCAGTCTTTTATACTCTGCTCCTAAACCAACCGAAAAGGTTTGATTGAGCAGCGTTTCGGCATATACCTGTGCATTAAAATCTGTATAGTTAACATCAATAGTATTGATGTCTAAATCTGGGATTTCTCCAAACTGACCTATAAAATCAAAATCAAAATCTTTCTTAAAGTTGGTATAGCTGTATTTTAATCCTGTACTCCAGTAAAAACCCTTATCGATGTAATAATCTACATTGTATCTGATATTATCACCAAGTGCCACATCTAGCGAAAGAACATCATTATTAAACAACAAGCTTTTTCTAGTTACATTTACCAAAGCTGCGGTTTGATACAAATCATCATAGTGCAAAGCAAAACGTAATAACATTTTGTTTTCACTTTCTTTAACATTAAGTATCAGCTCTTTACCTTCGCCATTATCTACCAATCGATGACTTACACGATCAAAGTTTCCTGTTGCCGATAGGTTATTAATACCCTCATTCAGTCTTTCATAGGTAGTAACTCTTGGTATTTTCAGTTTTAATTTTCCTCTAATATAGGCTCTTGTGTACCTTTTGTTTCCGGTTATAGATAAGTTACTTATTAATATTGTTTCAGAATTTTCAGGAACTTCTTCTCTTGCTTCTGAAGGTTTCTGATGTTGTGCGATCTCTTTCAGTCGTTTATAATTAGAAGCTGCCGCTTTTTCACCGCTTTTTATAATTTCATCGGCACGGGCGAATGACATTACCGAAAAATCCATAATCGATGGTTTTATATAAACATCAGTCTCTAAAACCTTATCCTTCATAGCATTAAAAGTTCTGAAATTACTGATCTGCAGCATAATATTGGTCACCGAATTTAGTTCCTCCTTAGATATTAAACTATCCTGAACGTCGATACCTATTACAATTTCGGCACCTTTTTCTTTAATTTCTTTCACAGGATAATTGTTTGCTACACCTCCATCGGTCATTAAAACTCCGTTTATTTCTACAGGACTAAAAATTGAAGGCAAAGCTCCACTTGCCGCTACAGCTTCGGGTAAGTATCCTCTGTCAAGAAGAACTTGTTGCCCGGTTTCAATATTGGTAGCCATACAGAAAAAGGGTATCGGAAGGTCGTCAAAATCGTTAATATCGTTTACATGCGCCGTAAATCTGGAAAATTGGTTATAAAAGTTTTGGCCTTTAGATAAACCCTTTGGGAGGCCTATTTTAAAATTATCAAAAGGCAACGTTAAGGCATATTTTTCAGAGTCTTCCCGTTCATAAAAAGTTTTTGCATCTCTTGGCAACAAATCCTGAATAAAGGTGTCAAAATCTACAGATCTAAAAATAGAGTCCAGCTCCTGAGCGCGGTATCCAGAGGCATATAAGGCTCCAACAATGGCACCCATGCTAGTTCCGCCAATATAATCGATTCGAACTCCAGCTTCTTCAATTATTTTTAGTGCTCCTATATGAGCCAACCCTTTTGCACCACCGCCACTTAATACCAATCCTACTTTTAGATCCTCTTGTGTAGGATCATCATGGATTTCTGGCATTTCTTTTTCCTGAGACCAATTCGAAGTAGCCCAGAGGAATATCATAAGAATTGATATTCTAATTAGAGAGAGCTGTAAGAGATTGCATGTATTCACAATGAATCCTTTTTAGAAAGATAGTAATTAAATACTTTGGTTGCGCGCGAATTTCCTACAACCTGGGACAGTTCATCAATTGTAGCATCACTAATTCTTTTTACAGATCTGAAATGCTTGAGTAATTCTATAACTGTTTTTTCTCCTATTCCCGGGATCGAATCTAGTTCGGTGTCCAATGCCGATTTGCTTCTTTTTTGTCTGTGAAAAGTAATACCAAATCGATGCGCTTCGTTGCGTAGGTGTTGTATAACTTTTAGGGATTCTGATTTTTTATCCAAATAAAGGGGGATAGCATCTCCAGGATAATAAATTTCCTCTAGTCTCTTTGCAATACCAATAATGGTTATTTTTCCTCTTAGATTTAGAGCATCTAGCGCCTTTAATCCAGAAGACAATTGCCCTTTTCCACCATCAACAATAACAAGTTGTGGTAGGGGTTGCTCTTCGTCTAACAACCTTTTATACCTTCGGTATACTACTTCTTCCATCGAGGCAAAGTCGTTTGGACCTTCAACGGTTTTGATATTAAATTTTCGATATTCCTTTTTACTAGGTTTTCCATTTTTAAAAACAACGCAGGCAGCAACGGGATTGGTTCCTTGTATATTTGAATTATCAAAACATTCGATATGTCTTGGTTCTTCTGGCAATCGTAGGTCTTTTTTCATTTGTGCCATTAATCGTTTTAAATGACGATCAGGATCAATGATCTTGATTTGCTTAAAACGCTCTTGTCTTAAATACTTTGCATTTCTTAGAGACAAGTCTACGATTTTCTTTTTATCACCAAGCTGTGGGACCGTGATTTTTAGTCCTTCACCTACTTCTACATCAAAAGGAACATATATTTCTTTTGATGTAGAGCTAAAGCGTTGTCGAAGCTCAACAATAGCCAGTTCCAGAAGTTCTTTATCTGATTCTTCTAACTTCTTTTTAATTTCGGTAGTATGGGATCTTATAATCGAACCATACGAAATCTGAAAAAAATTAACATAGGCATACGATTCATCTGATAGAATCGAGAAGACATCTACATTGCTTATTTTGGGATTAACCACTGTAGATTTAGCCTGGTATTTCTCAAGTACTTCAATTTTTTCTTTAATTCTTTGTGCATCTTCAAATTCCATTTTCTGAGCATGATCTGCCATTTGATTCCTAAAACGACTTAGAGAATCTTTGAAATTTCCCTTTACGATTTGCCGTATTGCATTTAGATTTTCATTGTATTCGTTTTCGTCCTGTAAACCTTCGCAGGGGCCTTTGCAGTTGTCTAAGTGATATTCGAGACAAACTTTGTACTTGCCATTGTCTATTTTTTCCTGAGATAAATCATAATTGCAGGTTCTAAGTTGGTATAAGCCTTTTATGAGGTCCAACAATGTATTTACGGTTTTAAAATTTGTATAAGGGCCATAATATTCAGAACCATCTTTAATTAAATTTCGAGTAGGAAAAACCCGAGGAAAACGTTCTTTTTTTATACATATCCAAGGATAGGTCTTATCATCCTTAAGCATCACATTAAAACGAGGTTGATGCTTTTTAATCAAATTGTTTTCAAGTAATAATGCATCCGTTTCGGTTTCTACAACAATGTGTTTTATCGAATGAATTTTCTTTACCAGTATCTTGGTTTTGTTATTATCATGATTTTTGTTGAAATAAGAGGCTACCCTTTTTTTAAGATTTTTTGCCTTACCTACGTACAATAACTTATCATCTTTATCATAATACTGATAAACTCCTGGACCTGTGGGCAGTGTTTTAAGTTGTATATTTAATGAGGCTTCTTGCATATTCCAATCGTAAAGTTAAGAGTTTACCCCGTTTGTAAATATATCAAAGGTTTAAATTTTGTTAAATCCTGATCAAAATATCAATTTATATTAAAAATGCCGTTAATCATATAATACATTTTGATTTTTCTTACATTAGTAGTTCCAATATAAATGTTATTTTTTTGGAAATAAAAAAAGAAATAATTGGTCGCACAGATAAAGTGGATTTTCCACTTTTAGAATTATCGGATATCGATGCCAAGATCGATACAGGTGCGTATACCTCTTCTATACATTGTGTGGATATTCGAGAAATAGACCAAATTTTACAATGTAGTTTTCTTGATGCTACGCATCCTGAGTATAACGGTAAAAAATTCACTTTTAAGAATTATGATATGTCGGCTGTAAAAAGCAGTAATGGAAAAGTAGAGATGCGGTTTGCCGTAAGAACACAAATAGAGGTTTTTAATAAAGTTTATCCTATTACATTTACATTATCGCCTCGTGATGATATGCGTTTTCCGGTATTGATAGGGCGTAAATTTTTAAGCGGAAAATTTTTGGTTGACCCTCAGTTAGAAAATCAGTCTTACAATCAAAAGTTATAATGAATATCAAAATCTTGTCGCGAAGCACGAATTTGTATTCTACCAATGCACTTGTTCAAGCCGCAGTAAAACGCAAACACAACGTTCAGGTAATCGATCCATTAAATTGTGATATTATCATTGAGCGGCAAAAACCTGAAATTTACTATCGAGGAAGAAAATTGGATCATGTAGATGCTGTGATTCCAAGAATCGGTGCCTCTGCTACCTTTTATGGAACGGCTGTGGTAAGACAATTCGAAATGATGAATGTATTTACTACATTAAAATCGCAAGCACTAATACAATCCAGAGATAAACTTAGAAGTCTGCAAATTTTATCAAAAGCTGGTCTGGGACTTCCAAAAACGGTGTTTACAAACTATTCTAAAGATGTTTCTGAAGTAATTTCGCATGTTGGCGGGGCCCCCTTAATTATTAAACTTCTTGAAGGTACTCAAGGATTGGGAGTCGTCCTTGCCGAAACGGCTACCGCTGCAGAATCAGTATTAGAGGCTTTTAATGGATTACAGGCAAGAGTAATTGTACAAGAATTCATAAAAGAAGCCAAAGGGGCAGATATTAGAGCCCTTGTGGTTGATGGAGAAGTAGTTGGCGCTATGAAAAGACAGGCCAAAAAGGGTGAGTTTAGATCTAATTTGCACCGAGGAGGAACAGCTTCAATAATACGATTAACCAGACATCAAGAGCAAGCCGCGATCCTGGCTGCAAAAGCATTAAAAATGGGTGTAGCCGGAGTAGATATGTTACAAAGTAAGAAAGGACCGCTGATCCTTGAAGTGAATTCTTCACCTGGGTTAGAGGGGATAGAAAATGCAACAGGAAAAGATATTGCAAAGTCTATTATCAAATATATAGAAAGAAGTTTGTGATGTTATGACAAAAAAAACACAAGAAAACTTACTAAGCATCCTAGGCCAAGAACTGCTGCCGGGCACCAATACCACGATAAACTTTAACATTGCCAAATTATATACTTCGACAAAAGTAGAAATACCAATAATTATTGAAAGATCTAAAAAAGCCGGGCCAACCATTTTAATTACAGCCGGAATACATGGAGACGAGATTAATGGTGTTGAGGTAGTGCGACAGATTATTGCCAAAAAAATCAATAAACCCGCAAAAGGAAGTATTATTTGCATCCCGGTACTTAATGTATTTGGTTTTTTAAGTATGGATCGATTTTTTCCAGACGGGAGGGATCTTAATCGAGTCTTCCCCGGAAATAAGAACGGATCATTGGCCAGTCGTTTTGCCTATCAATTTATTAATGACATCTTACCGGCAGCCGACTTTTGTTTGGATTTTCATACCGGAGGAGCAAGTAGATTTAATGCTCCGCATATCAGGGTGGATCCTAAAAACAAAAAACTCGTAGAATTGGCAAAGGTTTTTAACGCTCCTTTTATCCTTTTATCCAAAAATTTGGAGGGGTCGTATCGGGCCACTTGTGCCAAAATCGGAAAAGATATCTTATTGTTTGAAGGCGGTAAATCTCAAAATAGCAGTAAAGAAATCGCAATCGAAGGTGTACAAGGTACTATGCGCATACTTCATCATCTCGATATGCTTGGTTCAGACTTTGAGGTTCCTGTCCCTCATTCTGAAAGCATGATTATAAAAACAAGCTTTTGGATGCGAGCCAAATATAGTGGCTTATTACATATCAAAATACCTATAGGAAAACATGTAGAAAAAGGAGAGATTCTGGCAACAATCACCGATCCATATGGTAAAATGAGACATGTGGTTAAAGCCAGTAACGAAGGATATGTAATTAATGTTAATGAAGCGCCAATTGTATACAAAGGTGATGCAATATTTAGGATAACTAAAGAATTGGTGAATGAATAAGAAAGAGTTACGAACTAAATATAAGTCTCTTAGGTCTCAATTAAGTGAAGAAGAAGTTGATAATTTGAGTTTAGCGATTGCCAATCGGCTTTTACAATTACCTATTTGGGATAAAACGTATTGCCATATTTTTTTACCTATTCTAAAACAAAAAGAGATTAATACAGAGTTTATAATGAATATCCTTCAGGGTAAAGATAAGCATGTGGTAGTGTCAAAAAGTAATTTCGAAAGTAACACTTTAGAGCATTTTTTACTTACAGATAGTACCACTTTGAAAATAAATGAATGGGGAATTCCTGAGCCAATTGATGGGATTCCGATCCCTGAAAACAAACTAGAAATAATTTTTATACCCCTTTTGGCATATGATAAAAATGGAAATCGTGTTGGTTATGGTAAAGGCTTTTATGATAGGTTTTTGGCAAAATGTAATCCGGATACTATAAAAATCGGACTGTCATTTTTTACTGCCGAAGAAGAAATTATAGGAATTCAACCATCAGATATACGGCTTGACCTTTGTGTTACTCCAGAAGAAACATATGATTTTAAGAATTAATTAACATTTCTTGTATTCAAAGTTAGTTTATACTATATTCGAGAATTATTATTGAATATTACCCCTAAGAATGTCCCAAAATATAGAAAGCGTTTGTATCATCGACGATGATACTATTTACATAAATTTAGTGAGTAAGATTATTGAATTAAGACGATTGTCTGAAACGGTTATCGTATTCAACAATGGTAAAGAAGCGATGGATTTTTTTCAGGAATCTATAGAAAATAATGAAAAACCCAAAGTCCCTCAAGTGATTTTTCTGGATCTCAATATGCCGATAATGGATGGATGGCAATTTTTGAGCGAATTTTCAAAGATCAAAAATAGAATTAGTAAAAAAATAGACCTTTATGTGGTAAGTTCTTCGATAGATTCAAGAGATATTGAACGAGCAAAATCCATAGATGTTGTATCAGACTATATCGCCAAACCTATCAATATTGATGATTTTGAACGGATCTTAATATAAAAATGTACGTTATGCTTCTGGTTGCTTTGGAAATGCCCTCTTGTAAAAAATTATCAATAAAAATACACCTACGCTAATCGCAGAATCTGCAATATTAAATACTGGATCAAAGAAAGAAAAATGATCTCCTCCAAAAAAGGGAATCCATTCAGGCAACGTATCATCATAAAAAGTAAACTGAATCATATCCACCACTTTACCATAAAATACACTTTCATATCCACCTTCTTCTGGCAAGAAACTTGCTACAGAAATATTTGTACTCTCACCAAAAAACACTCCATAAAATAAAGAATCTATAATGTTTCCAAAGGCTCCAGCAAATATCAAAGCGATACAAAAAGAAAGTATAGCCGGACTGTTTTTGCGAATAGAATCATATAGCCAATACCCTATTCCTGTAATAGCTACTAATCTGAATAGGGTAAGAACAAGTTTTCCATAATTACCGGGTAGCTCAAAACCCCAGGCCATTCCTTTGTTTTCAACAAATACAATACGAAACCAATCAAATACTTTTACCTCTTCATGAAGACTGAAATGAGTCTTAATATAAATCTTTGTGATCTGATCAATCAATAAAACTAAAATTATAACTAAAATAGATTTCTTTAAGGACATAAATAAACAGGTTTGCCTTGGTATTAAAAGCGCCGGACAAAAATAGTGTTTTATTTTGTTTTACAAACACTTATCCCGAAGTCACTAAATAAAAAGACCATACTTATCTTGATCTCTAAGATAAGTATGGTCTTGATAACACTTAAAATGAAGTTTTTTACTGTTTCCTGATAAAGATACTACCGCTTATGGTTTTTAGCAATAATTCACTTCTTACATCACCAAAGGTACCGGTTACTTTACTACCTACCATTCGGTTTTTACCATGATCAAATTGCATGTCCTTGTCAGAATAAATCATCCCAGAAATGGTTTCTGCTTTTAAGCGAGATTTAGCAACATTAATATCAATATCTCCACTTATTGTTTTAAGATTTAAATCCCCGGCATAATTTTTTATGTCAATATTTCCACTTATGATGTCAACGATGAGCTCTCCCTGATAGTTTTCAGATTTCACGCTTCCTGATATACTTTTTACTCGTAACCTCATATTTTTAGGAACATACAATGTGTAAAAAGCATCTATATTAAGATTGTTACATGGATCCCAATTGTTTCCTTTGTTCGAACCCCGCTCTTTCTTCCACATATCAAATAGATCTCCATAATCTGATGCTATATCTAGCACCGAGGAAGAATTGTCTATTTTTAAATTAAAATAGTCGTCAAACTCTCCGTTTCGTACACTTACCTCGGCCTTTAAGTAAACACTGTTTTTATCCCAAGTTTTTATGCTAATATCTTCGGCAAATTTAAATTCTACTTTTACTTCGTCTGCAGAAGTATTGATCTCTTTTTCGATTACTTTTTGTGCTTGTATTTGTATTGAAACAAGACAAAATACGACTAGGATTATTAAATTTTTCATATTGTTCGTTTTTTGATCTCGATCCTAATTATAAGAATCGAGATATGTTGATTATTGATGACTTTTTTATTGTTTTCTTAGGTAAATATTTCCTGTAGAAGATCTTAAACTTATCTCTACCCCTCCGTTATTTAATCCGGTTTTTATAGCTCTTTTTCCTCCTACCAATTTCATATTATTATCTTCTACCGGAAACTTGATATCAAAATCTGTGTAGATTTCGCCCATTGAAGTTTTTAACTCTAAATTGGCTGGTGTGCCCGATGGTAAACTTACATCTACCGCTCCTGTAGACGACATGATCGAAATAGGAGAGTTCTGGTTTACTTTACTGAAGATTACATTAATTTCTCCCGTAGCGGTTCTGGCAACAATTGGGCCTGTAACATCTTTTAATGTAATGCTCCCGACATTAGAAGAGATTTCAATTTCTGATGTAAATCCACTCATGGATACATCGCCTAGGTTACTCCTTTCGACAACAATATTTATAGTTTTTGGAAGATAAATTTCTAGCAATTCACTATGCATGCCTTTTAAGTTTTTAATAACTAGGATTTCTCCTTCTTTTTGAACATACATGCCTAGACCTGTATTATCACTTCCACCTGCATAAACTGCCTTTAAACCTTTTGCTTTTTCAGGTATTTCATGACCGTCTCCAACAATCCTAAGTTCATTTTGATTGTGAGTTTTTATTTCTACCCCTGATTCTGAACTAATCTTCACTTTTTTAACTCCTTGTAAAGATTGTGTATAATCCTGGGCCCTTAATTGCCCAATGGCTAAGAATACTATTAGTATGATTGCTATTTTTTTCATGACTATTTGTTTTTTGACTGAATTTTTAAATTAAACTTGGCAGACCAACTTTTACTTGATCTTTAACATAATCAGGAGTTTTTTCTTCCTGAAGTAGTTTCTCCATTGAAGGAACCGCGCGTTTTTCCTGAATGGAAACTAATATTTGAATTAATTCAATTTGCATGCTTGGATCTTGTTCTTTGTCCAAGGCATTGATTAATGCTTTACGAACCATTTCTGAATCTGAAAATTTTACCAGTGCTTCTGCTGCAGCCAGTCGCACATTGATATGGTCGTCGTAATGCATTTTATCGATCAAAGCTTTTAAGATGTCGTTTCCTGGTTTTTCAAATTCCTCGGCATAGTTCACAGCTTGCAACCGTTTACTGGCTGATTCATTTTCTATGAGCGAAATGGTCATCGTTTGCTTCATCTCAATTTTTTGTTTTTCCAGCACTGCTATTTCTTTGGTAAAGGATTCATTGGTTTGATTTTTTCCGAAAAAATATGCCGAAACTACCAATGTGATTGTGGCCGCAATTTGTAGGGCCGTTTTCCAAGAATTTTTTGATCTTTTTTCTAGTGAAACTACTTTAGAGCCCTGCAATGATGCTTTTTCTTTCTCAAGCATCTGATCAAAATCCAATTTCATATTTGCATTTGGCAGCTCTATTGGATCGTTATCGATAGCTTTAAAAACTTCTTGGAGCTCTTGTAAAGCATTACTGCAACTTTGGCAATCTTTAAGATGTGCTGCAACGGCTTGATGCACTTCTTGATCCAGATTGTAATCAATATAATCGATAAGTTGATCTTCTATTTGCTGGCAGTTCATGATATTATATCTTTTGTAAATAATACTCTTTTAATTTATGTATGGCTCGATGCACTTTTGTTTTTACAGCACCTTCTGTAGAGCCAATGATCTCTGCGATTTCCTGGTATTTTATTCCTTGATATCTGTTCATAATAATGAGCTCTTTATCGCTTTGACCTAGTTGTTGTAATGCTAGATGTAATTGTTCTTTGACTTCATTATCTTCTATGCTATTGGCATCTTGCTCTTCAGTTTTATATTGTATATCATCTAATCGTTGATCTTTGTTTTTTTGTTTTTGATAATGATCAGAAAATATGTTTCTGGCGATGGTATAGATCCATGATGAGAACTTTCCTCTTTTATACGAGTTTCTATACTTTATAGCTTTGTAAAAAACTTCTTGAGTAATATCTTGGCTAACGTCTCGATCCCGAGTCATTTTCAATAAAAAATTATAGATACGCACATGATACCTTTCAAACAGGATACTCATCATGTCTACATTTCCATTAGACACTAGAATCATTAATTCTTCGTCACTTAGATTTTTCAAGATGTTACTCTTTTGGTTGGTTTCTATTAGTAATACCTTAATTTTTTAAAAAGGTTACATTAGCATATAAAAAAAGTGCTTTCCAGATGGGAAAGCACTTTAAATTTACAATATTTTACAGTTTGTTAGCTCTGCATATTTTTTGCTTCGATACTTAACGTAGCGTGCGGAACCAGTTTTAATCGCTCTGGATTAATTAGTTTTCCGGTTACACGGCAAATACCATAGGTTTTGTTTTCTATTCGTAACAAAGCATTCTTTAAATCGCGTACAAATTTCTCCTGCCTAATCGCAAGCTGTGTGTTAGCTTCTTTAGACATGGTTTCACTTCCTTCCTCAAATGCTTTAAATGTGGGTGAAGTGTCATCTGTACCATTATTTCCGTCATTCTTGTAAGCACTTTGAATTAACTCTAAATCTTTTTGTGCTTTTTCCATTTTCTCAACGATTATTTCTCTGAATTTTTCTAAGTCAGAGTCGCTGTACCTTACTTTTACATCTCCTGCCATGTTGTTTAATGTTTTTTTATTATCAATTGGGTTGCAATGTCATCAAACGCAATTTCTGTACCATTTATTACATCAGTTGCAAATTCAATTGTCTCGGTTAAGGTTTCGTTTTTAATGTAAGCCTCATTGGTAGTAACTGCCTCTTGTATCGTTGCGTTTTCCTTAAAAACGATTTCTATTTTATCAGTCACTTCAAGCCCACTATCTTTGCGCATGTTCTGGATTCGATTTACAAGCTCTCTGGCGATTCCTTCTTTTTTCAGCTCAGGGGTAATTGTAATGTCCAACGCCACCGTCAAGGGACCCGAATTTGCTACCAACCAGCCCTCGATGTCTTGAGAGCTAATTTCTACATCATCGGTTTGTAATGTAATAATTTTATCATTAATTTCTATATCAAAACTGCCAGTTTGTTCAAGAATTTTGATACTTTCTTGATTAAATTCTTGTATCTTATTGGCTATCAACTTCATATCTTTCCCAAAGCGAGGGCCTAGAGCTTTGAAATTTGGCTTTATTTGCTTTACTAATATACCAGATGCATCATCGAGAAGCTCTATTTCTTTAATATTTACTTCACTTTTTACCAGGTGGGCGATGTCATCGATCTCATTTTTTTCAGCTTCATTCAATACAGGAATCATCATTCGCTGTAAAGGTTGGCGAACTTTGATCTTTTCTTTTTGACGCAAAGAAAGAGCCAAAGAAGTTATGTTTTGTGCCTTTTGCATTTTATGTTCTAAAGCCTTATCAACAAGTGCTTCATTGTACTCTGGGAAATTTGCCAGGTGAACACTTTCAAACGTTTCTTTCTGTGTTCCTGCAACGAGATCTTTGTATAGTCTATCCATAAAGAATGGTGCTACAGGAGCTCCCAGCTTTGCAACAGTAACCATACAAGTATACAAAGTTTGGTAAGCAGAGATCTTATCTTTTTGATAGTCACCTTTCCAATATCTTCTTCTGCTTAATCTTACAAACCAGTTACTTAGGTATTCTTGTACAAACTCTGATATTGCTCTAGTTGCTTTGGTAGGCTCATAGTCATTATAATATTCGTCTACATTTTTGATCAATGTATGTAATTCGCTAAGAATCCATCGATCAATTTCTGGACGTTCTACCAAGGGGATATCGTCTTCAGCATAGGTAAAGTTATCGATATTAGCATAGAGCGTAAAGAATGAATACGTATTATATAAGGTACCAAAGAACTTACGTCGTACTTCACCAATGCCCTCAATATCAAATTTTAGATTATCCCAAGGATTGGCATTACTGATCATATACCAACGTGTTGCATCTGGGCCATAGGTTTTTAACGTTTCAAAAGGATCGGCAGCATTTCCTAATCTTTTTGACATCTTTTGGCCATTTTTATCGAGTACCAATCCATTAGACACGACATTTTTATAAGCCACATCATCAAAAATCATGGTTGCAATAGCATGTAGTGTATAGAACCACCCACGCGTTTGATCTACTCCTTCGGCTATGAAATCGGCTTTAAAAGCCCCCTTCAGTTCCCCCAGAGGTGGAAGGGTACGTAACGTATTCGATATTTTTTCTAAAACAGTATCTAAACTATCTAAAACTTCTTCATTTGTAAAACGAATGACACGATAACCTAGCTTTTGCTCAAGATGATTTGTTCTAAATTCGTCTGCTTCTTTAACTTCTGGATTGTTATGGTATCCTCCGTCAACCTCTATAATTAATCGCTGTGATAAGCATACAAAATCAACAATATATTCATCTATAATGTGTTCTCTTCTAAACTTATAACCTTCTAATTTTTTTCCTCTTAAAGAATCCCATAAGGTTTTCTCTGCCTCTGTAGGGTTGTTTTTTCTATTCTCTTTAAGTTCTTTTAAAAGGTGGTATGAAGATTTCCTAGCTGTTTGATAACCAGGAGCTTCATTACTTCCCCCTTTGGGGGATTGAGGGGGCATCTCAAAAGGATAGTGCCACTGTGCATACGGCATAGATCCAGAGTCGAACCATACATCGATCAAGTCGCTTTCACGTTTCATTGGTTTTCCAGAAGGAGATACCAAGGTAATTTGATCCACTACATTTTTATGAAGATCTACTTTTTCATAATTCTCCTCACTCATATCACCCACTATAAAATCTGCAAAAACATCAGCTTCAAGTACTCCTGCTTCAACGGCTTTGGTCATTTCTGCTTTTAATTCTTCAACAGAACCGATGATGATTTCTTCTTTACCATCATCTGTTCTCCAGATCGGTAAAGGAATTCCCCAGAAACGAGAACGAGAAAGGTTCCAGTCATTGGCATTGGCTAGCCAGTTACCAAAACGTCCTTCGCCCGTAGCCTTTGGTTTCCAGTTAATACCCAGATTAAGTTCGTGCATGCGATCTTTAAAATCGGTCACTTTTATAAACCAAGAATCTAATGGATAATATAAAACAGGCTTATCGGTACGCCAGCAATTTGGATAACTGTGAACATACTTTTCAACCTTGAAAGCTTTGTTTTCTATCTTAAGTTTGATGGCAATTTCTACATCAACGGATTTTTCGGGAGCCTTGCCATCATCATAATATTCGTTTTTAACATATTTTCCGGCAAATTCGCCAACATGTTTTGTAAATCTACCTTGTAAATCAACAAGTGGAACCAGGTTATCGTTATCGTCTTTGACCAACATAGCTGGTACTTCTGGCACTGCCTGCTTGGCTACCATAGCATCATCTGCCCCAAAAGTAGGCGCCGTATGTACGATACCGGTACCATCTTCGGTAGTCACAAAATCTCCTGAGATTACTCTAAAGGCATTTTCAGGATTGTGATAAGGCTGAACAAAATCAAGTAATTGCTCATATCGAATCTCGACAAGATCTGCTCCTTTGCATTTGGCTTTTATGAAATAAGGAACTTTTTTGTCTCCTTGTTTGAAAGCATCAAGCTCTGCTTCAGTTTCAACTTGAGTAAACTTACCAGAGAATTGTTTTCCTACTAAATTTTTAGCTAGAATTACGTTTGTAGGTTCAAAAGTATATTGGTTATATGTTTTTACTAAAACATAGTCAATTTTTGCTCCAACAGTTAAAGCTGTATTAGAAGGCAATGTCCATGGAGTAGTAGTCCAGGCTAAGAAATAGACCCCTTCTGTCTCTCCCAGAGGAGGAGTAATATTAAAAGCCTTACTTACAGAATTTCTGTCTCCCCCTTTGGGGGTTGGGGGGCTTTTAAACTGTGCTACAACCGTAGTATCGGTTACATCCTGGTACGTTCCCGGTTGGTTAAGCTCATGAGAACTTAGTCCGGTACCCGCCTTTGGCGAATATGGTTGTATGGTATATCCTTTATAGAGTAATCCTTTTTTGTATATCTGAGAAAGCAACCACCAAACACTCTCCATATATTTGGATTTGTAGGTGATATATGGATCATCCATATCTACCCAATATCCAATTTTTTGAGTAAGGTCATTCCAGATATCGGTATAACGCATCACGGCTTTTTTACAAGCCTCATTATATTCTTCAATCGTAATCTTTTTACCAATATCTTCTTTGGTGATCCCAAGTTCTTTTTCTACGCCAAGTTCGACCGGAAGTCCATGAGTATCCCATCCAGCTTTGCGTTTTACCTGGTATCCTTTTTGAGTTTTGTATCGACAAAAAATATCTTTAATCGCACGAGCCATCACGTGGTGAATACCAGGCAGTCCGTTTGCTGAAGGAGGTCCTTCAAAAAAGACATATGGTGCTGCGCCCTCACGCTCTGTAACACTTTTTTCAAAAATGTTATTCTGCTGCCAGAAATCTAGTATTTCATCGGCAACTTTTGGTAAGTCAAGTCCTTTATATTCAGGAAACTTAGTGCTCATTTGATCGTTCTTTCTATTAAGTCTGCGAAAATAAGGATTTTCTTGAAAAAGAGAGACCAAATTGAAGTGTGATGTAAAATTAATATGTGTCAAATAAGAATTTTTAACAAACTCTGCGATTTTTTAGTCAAAAAGTACAGAAAATGCATCCAAAATCATTCAGGTGTGTTCTGTTTGAAGATAGATGCATTTTCGGTAGTTATAATAGAACCCTTGTTAAAAATCAACAACAATTCCTATACTAGGTATAATTTGTCCTGTATCTGTTTCGATAGCAGTCAGACTTCTAGGTTCTACAATAGCTCCGGTGGTATCTCTATTAAGCCCAAACTGTGTAGGTTCTGGTATTTCTTGTCCTAAAACGTTTTGAGCTTCTACAAATACATTTAACGACAGGTTTTTAAAATTCCATTTTTTATCAATACGCAAATCAAGCTGGCTAAATGTATCTAACTCTTCTTCTCCCAAACGGCCGTAATCCAAAATAACTTCAGGATAATTAGCCAGGGTAGCATCAAGATCTGTAGGTACAAAAGGAGTGTTTCCTGCAAATCGATACCTAGCGCTTACCTCCCAATTTTTCTTTAGTTTATAACCACCTGTAAATGAAACAAGATGACGGCTATCCCATACTGAAGGCAGATAAATATCTCTGTCAAAACCGGTAAATTCACTATAAAACCACGTATATGCAAAGATGCCGTAAAAATTATTAGTTAGTTTTTGCTGAAACTGAAGCTCGGCTCCATAGCTTCTTCCTTTACCTACAGTAGCGACATCTTCACTTCCCAAAATTTCGAAGTCGGCTCCTTTATTGGCAAGAGAGACACCATCTAGAACTGAAACGGGATAATCGTCGTAACGCTTGTAAAACCCTTCCAAAGAAATACTTGACGATGGACCGAAATAATGTTGCAAACCAAGTACATAATGATCACTCACAGTATAATCCACATCTTGATTCACTAGAACATTGTCATTATCTCTAAATCCTAAAATCGTATAAGGAGGTAACTTATAGTATCTGCCCAGAGAACCATTTAACCTCCAGTTTTCTGTAAATTCGTACGATAGAGAGAATCGTGGAGAGAACGTAGACAGGATATTATTCTCTTCTGTAAAAGAATCATCATCCATTCTAAAACCAAAAGAGAAATCTAATTTATCATTAAAAAATGATTTGGTCATATTGGCAAACAACCCGTATTTAAAAAAGTCTATATCAGTATTAAAAATATTATTATCTGTTAGGTTGACTGTTTCATTACTGTAGTCTGAATACTGTGTATTAAAACCTGTGGTAAGTTTCCAGTCACCAAGGAATTTTGTGAGTTGATATCGCAGTTTGGTTTCGGATTCGGTTGCATCGTTACTAAAAATTACCCCAGTTTCATTTTCAGGATCTTCATATCTGGTAAATTCATTAACCAAAGTGTTATTGCTTACGGTAGTTTCCATAAAACCAGATCCGTCTTTAAAACGTCGTTTCCAGGATAAACCAATGGCATTGGTACGCTGATTTATAAATGGTGCTTGTTCTAACTGTGCTTGCTGTTCTGCATCAAAATCATCAGGTGCTTCTACCGAAAAATCATCGATGGACCCTAAACCTATAAAATTGATATCATTGTAGGCATCAATCTTGTGATTTATTTTATACTGATAATCCCAATAATTGGGTCTAAATGGAAGTCCGATTGCCTCAAATAAAAATTGAAGGTAACTACGCCTTGCTGACACCAAAAAAGTAGTTTTTGCTTCTTCATTTTTACCTTTAAAAAGAGGTCCTTCTAATGTAAGTGCTGCTTCACTGGCACTTACACGAAAATTACCACTAAAATCTCTGTTGTTTCCTGTGCGTTGACTAAACTGTAATACTCCCGAAAGTGGATTGTCATATTGGGCGCCAAACGCAGAGGTAGATAAGGTAACATTATCTATAAATGATACATTAATTAGCCCAACAGGCCCTCCCGCACTACCTTGTGTACTGAAATGGTTGATATTTGGGACTTCCATACCGTCTAGATAATAAACAGTTTCGTTGGGGGCACCACCCCGAATTATCAAATCATTACGAAAACCACCAATTGAGGGAGAAACTCCCGGCAGCGTTTGGGCAACTTGTACTACATCATTATTACTTCCTGGGTAGGTAGCGATTTCTACAGCCGATAAAGATTGTGTAGACAATGGGGTTTCTTTGGGTCTACTTATTTTGTTGGCATTACTTATTACAACTTCATCCAATGCTTCTGCAGATTCTTTTAGGATAAAATTATAAGCAGGAGTTCCTTTAGATCTTACAATAACGTTAAATTTGGTTTGTGTTTCAAAACCAACATAACTAACAATAAGGTTATATGAACCCGGAGTAACGTTTTCGATGCGGTAATTACCATCAAAATCGGTTTGTGCTCCTTTTTGTGTTCCTTCAAGAAAAACAGAAGCCCCTAAAACAGGTTGGCCAGTTTGGTCGGTTACATTTCCAAACAGTTCGCCATAAACTTGAGCATACATGTTAGAGACAAGTAGTAGAGAAAGTACTAAAACAATATTTTTAATATTCATAATTAATAGGTTTTCAATGGTTTTAAAGTGTTTTTAGAATAAATTGTTTAATATTTTTGTGCAAATATTAAACAAATAAGTATTATATAATAATAAATTATTGTAATTTAGTGTTAAAAAGTAGTTTTAATGAAGATTTATGAGTTAATAAAACAATTAGTTGATCTCACAGGAGAGTTTGTAAAAGGTAGAATGGATAAGGATATTCATATAAAATCATTTACAAATTGGCTGTCTAAACGTATGGATGGAACAGTTTCTATTGAGGAGTATGAGATCACAGGGCATAGTATAGAAGCAGAAATAGCAGCACATATTGGTAGAATGAGTAGGTACTCTAATACATATATTAAATCTGCAATGGTTGATTTACCCTTTGCTACCGACATGGATTTTGCATTTACTGCTATTCTTCACAGAGCCGGACCTATAGGAAAAACTGATTTGATCAGGAAAATGGCGTATGATAAATCTTCGGGGATGGAAGTAATTAAACGATTACTAAAAAACGGGATTATCGAACAATTTCCGAATCCCAATGATAAAAGAGGTAAATTATTACGATTAACCAAATATGGAGAAGAAAATGTTATAAAAGCATATGCTGAAGCCCATAAAGCGGCAAAAACAGTGAGTGGTTGCCTAACAAAAAGTGAGCAGATAGTATTATTGAGAACTTTAAAAAAACTAGACGAGTTTCATCTGCCAATTTATTTAGAAGAGGAAAAAGATCTAAATGTAATTATCGAAAAGTATTCTTTGTAATATTAAAATCATTATTCGCGATTAGATTTTACTATTTTTATCTCATGAAGGAAACATTACAAATAACCTTAATTCAACCTGATCTGATTTGGGAAAATGCTCTCGAGAACCGAAAAGCTTTTACACAAAAAATCAACGCTATACATCAGGATGTCGATCTTGTCGTTTTACCAGAAATGTTTACAACAGGATTCACTATGAATGCTGCTGAGGTTGCAGAGACGATGAAAGGAGAAACGATGCAATGGTTAAAAGGTGTTTCAAAAACAAAAGGTTGTGCTATTACCGGAAGTATTATTGTTGAAGAAAATAAAAAGTACTACAATCGTTTAATTTTTATGCTACCCAATGGCGAATATCATACCTACGACAAACATCAACTTTTTACATTAGCCAAGGAGCAAGAAGTATTTACAGCGGGTCAAAAAGAAGTGATCATCGACTATATGGGCTGGAAAATTAAACCACAGATATGCTACGATCTCAGATTTCCGGTTTGGGCCAGAAATACTTCAGATTATGATGTTCTATTGTATGTGGCCAGTTGGCCAAAACCAAGAATCAATGCGTGGGATACATTATTACAGGCCAGAGCGATCGAAAATATGAGTTATTGCATTGGTGTAAATCGTGTAGGTACAGATGGTAAGGGTTATGAATACAATGGCCACTCTGCCGTATATGATGTTTTAGGAAATTCTGTAATTGATGAAAACTCTTTGGAAAAAGAAACGATTGTATATGCTACCTTAGAGAAATCTCATATACATTCGGTTAGAGAAAAATTGGCATTTTTAGAGGATCGGGATCATTTCAAATTACTCTAGGATAAATGTTTGTTTTAGTTCCCAGTTGGCTCGTACATCGATTACATCTGGGAAATATTTAATTGCTTCGGGTTGAATTCTTTTTAAGAAATTACCGGTATCCCATTTTCCATTTTTATTTGAATCTATAATTACTCGTATGTAATATTTACCTGGATCTAAGTAATCAAAAGTAAGCAGTTCTTCTTTTGATGCAATTTTTTCTGAAATCACTTCATCTTTTTCATTAGTAACCTCTACGATCACGGGATAAGTTTCAACATTTTGCAACGTAAGGAAAATTGTACCGTAATCTGATAATTCTTTTGTCCTGAAATTGATATTTATAGTGTCATTTACATTACCAACAAAATCTTTGATGGCATCAGGTAACATTTGCAAGAAATACGTATTGCTTTCAGTTTTTTCAAAGTTTATCTGTGCCTCATTTTTAATTGTATCAAGAACGACCGAAAAAGGAACCGCCAAGGTATCTTTATCGGTTAAAGTGATATGTTGCTGATTAATACTATCGATCGGGGTATTTGCAGAAAAAGTAAAATTTTTATTTAGCGGAAGCGAAGATCCATACGCTGAAGTAACTAATAATGAGTCTTTATATTGATCTTTAAACCTAGAAACCAAAGTATCTCGGTAGTTTTTGACATTTGTTACTTCAAAAATTAAAGAATCTACTTCAAAAAAAGGTTTAAACCAATAGTGCAACGTATCTTTTTCTTTATCCGGAAATACCAGAGATTGAAAGTTTTCTGGGGTTTCACTTAGTATTTTGATGTTCATGCTATCTGCCTCACCACGATAAGGAAATAGGAATTCATTCTTTGAAACTTGTTTTGGTAACAACGCTTTAAAATCAGAGATTTCTTTAAATATTTCAATATTAAAAACCTTGGCAGTATCAGCTGGCAGCGTTATAATTTCTTCATAGAAACCGATTTTATCTTGTTTAGGCTCATAGAGGTAGTTCGAAGCAGCGTCTTTTAAAGCGATAAGCTTAAACTTTCCTTCTTTCAGATTATAAAAATCAAACGAAGTACTATCCAACGTATTGGTAACGTAGCGGGGTACGGTATTAAATACTAATGAATCGGTATAGTTTTCATCGCTTTCATATAGGGCAACCGTAATATAAGGGTCAATCTTTTTTTGAACCGAATTATTTACAGTTCCTTTTATGCTTAACGAATCAAGAAAATCTCCTGTAGAGAAAACATATCTAAAAAAAGGAAATGCATTGCCTTCGTTATTATCTTCAACGCTTTCACCAAAATTGATGCTATATGTGGTATTTTGCAATAAGGTATCCTCAAACTTAATTTTTATATACTTTGCTGCACTTCCCAGCGGAGTAATAGTAGGTTTCGGATCCATAGGAGGAGAGATAATAATTTGTTTTTGAGCATCTTTGAGTTTTATATACTCATCAAAGTAGATGCGAATCTCATCTTTGTTGAAATTAGTAGAAAAATTAGGAGGAAATGCCTTTACAAACGCAGGAGGTGTTTCGTCTTTTTCTCCACCTGTTATTGATCCTTTTTTTGCACAACCGACCACAAAGGCTAGTAATAACAAAGTAAGCAATAACATTTCTAATCTTTTGTTCATAATCTCCTTTACTATTTTAAGACACAAAGAAACAACTATATTAAAAAACAAAAAAACTTAATAAAACTGTTCTCTAAAATAGTAAGTTGAACCTGGTTATGCTATGTAGCAAGTTAATTCTGTTTTTATAACGGGATCTCAAATTTAAAATTTCAATGTATGGTAATCATTTTTCAATCTATTCGGTTATTGCCATAGTAGCAATGCTTATTTTAATATTTGCGATGTTTTGCAAGACATTTATACAAGCTTCAATAGTAGCCCCGGTAGTGACAATATCGTCTACCAGCAAAATGTGCTTATTTTCTAGTAAGGACTCATTTTGAATACCAAATGTTTCAGAAGTATTGATCCACCTACTTTCTTTACTACGTTTAGATTGTTTGGTATTATATGAATTTTTTTTCAGCACCGAATCAATATACTCTGTATTCAGTTTTTTTGCGATTTCTATTCCAAATTTTTCTACTTGGTTGTATCCTCTTTCTCGAAGTCGTTTTCTATGCAATGGAACAGGAATAATTGCATCAATATATTGATAATCAGGGTTTTGTATAAGAATTTCACCCAGCCATTTGCCAAGTTCTTTTCCGATCTCTTCTCTTCCTTTATATTTAAGGTTGTGCATTAAATTCTGTACCAAACTGTTTTTTTGAAATACCAATAAAGAGGCCGCATTTTCAATTTTGACACGTCCATAAAATACTTTTTCAATTTTTTTTGCGTTTACGTTATGGAAATTGCCCAAAGGAAGATTGTGACGGCATGACGTACATAGCAACCTTTCATTTTTATATAGTGCATTATTACAAGCCGCACAATATATAGGATAGAATAAATAGAGAAAGTCTCTTAGCATTTTATTAGGGTGATTACCATTAATTATTATATTTTAGCTATTGAAATAACCATCAAAAATTAGAAATTAAATATTATGACAACTCAAAACAATAACTTGACCCTAAAAATTCTTATCGGTGTTCTAGGAGCACTGTTACTTATTCTGGGGATTTTTACGTATAAGTTTTACAACGAAGAGAAGCAAAATAAAGCAATTTTGCAACAAGAAAAGGATCTTATCGAAAGTGAATTAGGAGAATTGATCACAAAATATGATAATGCGATCGCTCTTAATGAAGTGATGGATGATCATTTACTTAAAGCTAAAGAACGTATTGTAGTACTATTAGATAGTGTAAAAGACAACGATGCTAATTTGGCACTAATTTCTAGATATAGAAGAGAAGTTGGAAAGTTGAAAAAAGAACGCGAGAGATTATTTAAACTTGCCGATAGTCTGCAAACTGCTAATACACAATTAGCAACAGATCTTGATAGTACCTCGGTAGAGTTAAATAGAAGAATTATTTTTTCTGATTCTTTACAAACGCAAAACGCACAACTTGCTGAGATCGTAGAAAGAGGATCTGCACTTACTGCCGCTAATATCAAGGCTGAAGGAGTAAGAGTTCGTAATAGTGGTAAAATTTCGACTTCTACAAAAGCAAGTAAATCCCAAAAAGTAAGAGTATGTTTTACTCTTTCACCAAATAAATTGACAGAAAAAGGAGATAAAGAACTTTTTGTGCAGGTTATTAATCCAGAAAACAATCTTATAGGTGATAAGGTTTCTGTAAACTTTGATGATGCTATCCTTACCTATAGTGGTCGTAACAAAGTGTTCTATGAAAATGAAGCTTTGGATGTATGTGTATTGGTAGATGCTTCCGAAGGAGAATTAGTAAAAGGTAACTATGTAGTAAACCTGTTCTCTGGACCTAGAATGATTTCTAACACACAATTTGAATTGAAATAATTCTTCAAATCATATAAATTAAACCGCCATATTCATTAAAAATATGGCGGTTTTTTTATGCTTTCAACAGAAATTAATTTTGAAGGTCGTTAATTTGATAAATTCGATTATTTTTGCGCAATGGCAAAGCAAGAAGATAAATTTAAAAAGGTTATAGCCCATGCAAAAGAGTATGGGTACATTTTTGGTTCTAGTGAGATTTATGATGGGCTTAGTGCCGTATATGATTATGGTCAAAACGGAGTAGAACTTAAAAAGAATATACGAGAGTATTGGTGGAAAAGCATGGTCAACATGCATCAAAATATAGTAGGTTTGGATGCCGCTATATTTATGCATCCTACTACATGGAAAGCATCGGGGCATGTAGATGCTTTTAACGATCCTCTTATCGATAACAAAGATTCTAAAAAAAGATATCGAGCCGATGTGCTGATAGAGGATTATGCAGAAAAACTAAATCAAAAAGCTCAAAAAGAAATTGCTAAAGCAAAAAAACGCTTTGGAGACGATTTTGATGAACAACAATTTGTATCTACCAACCCAAGAGTAGTAAAGTATTTGTCGCAAAGAGAAGAAGTACTTAAACGAATGGGTAAATCTTTAGAAAAAGAAGATCTTGTCGATGTAAAAGCCTTAATTGAAGAACTTGGTATTGCCGACCCAGAGACGGGCTCCAAAAACTGGACAGAAGTTCGCCAGTTTAATTTGATGTTTGGAACAAAATTGGGCGCTTCGGCTGATACAGCAACAGATTTATTTTTGCGTCCGGAGACGGCACAAGGGATTTTTGTAAACTTCCTGAACGTTCAAAAGACTGGACGCATGAAAATACCTTTTGGGATTGCCCAAACCGGTAAAGCCTTCAGAAATGAAATTGTAGCAAGACAGTTTATATTCAGAATGCGTGAGTTTGAACAAATGGAAATGCAGTTCTTTGTACGGCCAGGAGATGAGATGAAGTGGTATGAATATTGGAAAGAAACTCGCCTAAAATGGCACCTTTCTCTAGGGTTGGGCAAAGAGAATTATCGTTTCCATGATCATGATAAATTAGCGCATTATGCAAATGCAGCTGCCGATATTGAGTTTAATTTTCCATTTGGGTTTAAGGAACTAGAGGGTATTCACTCTAGAACCGATTTTGATCTTAAAGCCCACGAACAATACTCTGGAAAAAAATTACAATTCTTTGATCCAGAATTACAAGAAAGTTATGTGCCTTATGTGGTAGAAACTTCAGTTGGGTTGGATAGAATGTTCCTGGCTGTTTTTGCTACGGCATTACAAGACGAAGATCTAGGAGATGGTACAAGTCGAGTGGTGTTAAAACTGCCTGCAGTAGTAGCTCCTGTAAAAGCCGCGATTCTTCCGTTGGTCAAAAAAGACGGGCTACCAGAAATCGCTCAGCAAATCGTAGATGATCTAAAATGGAAATTCAACGTAATCTATGACGAAAAAGATGCTATCGGCCGGCGTTACAGAAGACAAGATGCTAATGGAACACCATTTTGTATTACTGTAGATCATGAAACATTAAATGATAACACAGTAACCATTAGAGATAGAGATACTATGGAGCAAAAACGAGTTCTGATTGCCGATCTCAAGACTATAATTTCTGAAAAAACTGATGCAGAATATTGGCTGAAATAAATTTAAAAATCATCCGTTTTACTATAAAAGCTGCCTTTAATTTATGGCAGCTTTATATTTTTTAAGGATACAATGAAATTATAGATATAAAACAACTTAGAACAGAAATCTTCTTGAAAATCGCTGCAGTTTTTAAGGATTTAAAAGAATTACTATTTGTCCATTATCGTATCTTGAAGTTTAATCGTATTTTAGTCAAAAAAGTAGAGAGTTATATATAGAACTCATTTTGACTTTTTGTTTTTGACCAGGATCGACTGACAGGGAGAGGCCAGACGTAGCTATGGCAGTGAAATTTGACCAGATGAGGCACTTTTTGAAAGCTATAGCGGCGCTATAGATAAGAAAAGTAACGAAATATGGGTGAATTTCAGTCATTTTTTAGGAAATAGAAAAAGTCAAAATGAGTTCATACTTTAAAAAAAGTACATCTTATGCTATTAAGAAAGATTATGGTCATTTCGGTTTTCTTTGCTATGTTTTTTGGATACTCACAAGAAAAAAAGATATCCGGCCCTACTATGGTAACCACCGCTGTTGATGTTAGAAAAATCGAACCTTTGCGATTTAAAAAACTCGTACCCATACAACCAAAAGTAGGAAGAGTTAATCCCAAAAATTGGAGTTCGAGTAAAGTGGTTCCAGGAAAAGGCTTCCCTAGAGGGGAAGATCCATTAGTTGCAAAACAAAAGAGCGTATTTAATACAAGGAAAAGCAAAGCCCCATCGTTGGTTTTTCAAACTGGGAGTACGGGTGCAGACCCCTCGGACCCTACGGGAGCTGTAGGGCCTAATCATTATGTGAGTGCTCTAAATTCAGATTTTGCTATACATGATAAGAATGGGAATCTTTTAATAGGCCCAAGTTCTTTAGCAACTATTTGGGAGGGTGAAACCATGGGAGACCCCATTGTATTTTATGATAATTTCGCAGATCGATTTGTTATCACTCAATTTGATGGTACTGTAAACTCCAGCACAGATCCAGATAATGGATTTTTAATCGCAGTAAGTCAAGGTCCAGATCCGGTTAATGATGGTTGGTATACCTTTAGATTTAGAACAGGAAATACTTTTCCGGATTATCCCAAATTTTCGGTTTGGTCAGATGGATATTATATCACTACAAATAAGGATCAGGGATTACAAACTGAAAGAGAAGTTATTTATGTGATGGAGCGTGATAAATTGTTGGTTGGCGATGAAAGTGCAAAAATGGTTGGTTTTCCTTTGCCCGGATCAAGTATTAATGGGTTTTATAGTCCGGCGTCTTTCAATGCAATAGGAAATGCTCCTCCTCCCGCTGGAGATGCCAAAATTATTTATATGCAAGATGATGAGTGGGCAGGCGTAAATCAAGATATTCTAAAATTGTGGACAGTAAATGTAAATTGGATTACCCCTGGTCAATCTACGATAACAGAAGCAGAAGAGCTACCAGTCACTCCTTTTGACGGAGTTTTTGATGGAGCATCTTTTGAAAATATACCACAACCCGGAGGAGGCAGTGGATTAGATGCACAACAGGCAGTAATAATGCATGCCACAAATTATAGAAGATTCTGTAATTATAATTCGGTGGTGCTCAATTTTGCAGTGGATATTGATACCAATGCAGACAACGTTGCAGGGATTAGATGGTATGAATTACGACAAAATGGAGATGATCAACCATGGACTGTTTATCAAGAAGGAACGTATACCTCTACCGATGGCAAAAGTGCCTGGTGTGCTAGTATGGCAATGGATGTATTTGGAAATATAGGTATGGCATACACCACAATGGGTACCACGGCAGATGGTGCAACCGAAGATAGTTTTGCTTCTATTCGATATACCGGTAGATTTGCAAGTGACCCTCTTGGAGTAATGACTTTTGCCGAAGAAACTATTGTAGAAGGCACAGGTACAAATGATAGTAATCGATATGGCGATTATGCACATATGACTGTAGATCCGCTAGATGATCAAACATTTTGGCATACTGCAGAATATTTTCAAAGCGGTAGCGGAGCTGCTCAGGATATCGTAGGAGTTTTTAAAATTGCCCAAAGTATTGCCAATGATGTTGGTATAGTGCGTATTGATTCCCCCGGAGATGCGATTTTAACAAATTCTGAGACGGTTACTGTAACCCTCAAAAATTTTGGAACAGCTGCCCAAACAGATATTCCCGTAAGCTATTCAATAAATGATGGCGCACCGGTTTCTGAATTGTTTGCAGGACCCATTAGTGCAGGTGAAACCGCTTCTTTTACTTTTGCTACAAATGCAGATCTTTCTGTTGAAGACCTGTATAACATTACTGCTGAAACTAATTTGGCAACAGATAGTTTTTCCGAAAATGATTGTAGTAGTATAGAAGTGAAGAATTTGTTATCTAATGATGTTGGAGCAACAGGATTAATCTCTCCTTCTTCGGATCCAGAAATTACGATCGAACCAGAAGCTGTAACCATTTCAATTTCAAATTTTGGTGGGACACCACAATCTAATATCCCCGTATTTTATATTTTAAATAATGGCACCAGGGTCGAAGAAATATTTACAGAAACTATCCAGCCTCAACAAACGGCAAATTATACGTTTACCGCTACTGCAGATGTAACGGGAGCTGGTACTTTTGAATTTCAGATCGGAACGACTTTAGCCGGAGATGAAGACATCAGTAATGATACTACTACACTAGCATTCGAAAGAATATTTTGCAAACCAGAATCAGATTGTGCATTCGCTGATGACGGAATTACCTCATTTCAATTGGCTAATGTTACCAATTCAACAATAGGCTGTACTACCGGATATGAAGATTTTACTTCAGATTTTACCATACAACTTAATAGAACAGCAGAGGAGTATGAGATAACCGTACAATCTGGTTTTGCAAATGATCTCGGTGCAGAAAGATTTACTTTGTGGATTGATTTTAATGATAACAATGTGTTTGAAGACTCAGAAATAATATTAGATAATCAGGTAATTACTGAAATAAATACAGATCAAAATTTTACATTTTCTATTAATGGTGATGCCACATTGGGTACACATTTACTTAGAATTAGAGCGGGTGATGTTAATACAAATAGTGGAGCATTACTTAATGAACCCTGTGGATCCATGCAATTTGGAACCACACACGATTATACTGTAGAAATTGTAGACGAACCTCTGGGCCCAGATCCTAATATAATTACAGATTTGATCGTTGTTTCACAACCCGAAAATCAGTTTGTAATCACCAAGACAGATCCTGACGCTCCAGAACAAGAAAGGATTTATATATTTAGTATCACAGGACAGATAGTTGCCTCTAATATTGTAAATAAAGATGGCAACAATACGTTTACCTATGTGTTGGACATGTCTTTTGCCAGATCGGGAATCTATTTTGCTCGACTTGGTAACAGTAAAAGGAATGTTGCAGGATTTGCTGTAAGATAAGGTGTTGAAAAGAAATACTATTCAGAACGTTTATTTATTTCGGTTATTGAGACGGGGCGAGCTTCGTTACACCTGTTTGGCATTCTAAGACTGGCAAATTTTACCCAAACCTGAGCAGGAATGTCACTGCCCTTGAAAAACTCGTCCAGATTAATAGGATCTAGCTTGTCTTTATACTCTTCTACGGTAAGCATATAGGGGCAGTCCTTTGATTTACTAGCTGTGATAGTTCCTTTACTAAATCCTTTCTCAATCATTTCTTTAGAAGTTATAGTTTGAGCCTCTGTTTTTGCCTCAGCAGTATCGGTGGTTTTTGTTTGTTTTGTTGTTGAGCACGTATACAGGCTAATGATAGCGACAAAGCAAGCTATTCTATACATAATTTTCATGATTTATGGTTGCTTCTATAAAGATAGGGTTTTAATACCTTATACCATTTCTGATGTTAATTTACACAAATAAAAAACAGGGATTTTTTGTGTAGGCGAAAAAGAAAATCTAAGCATAGTATTAGCTACGGTTATATTTCGTTTTGAAGCATACACAGAAAAGAACAATTTGTAAGGGGTAAATTAACATCAGAAATGGTATTGTTTGTTTGCAACACCTCAAAGTTTATGATGTATTTAGAACAATGGATTCGATGTAAATTTTATTTTTACTAAAAAATTAAAATCTATACTTCATGAAAATCATCTCCTATAACGTAAACGGGATTCGCGCAGCAATAAACAAAGGTTTTTTAGACTGGTTGCAGCAAGCAGACCCAGATGTAATTTGTCTTCAGGAAATAAAAGCCAACAAAGATCAGTTAGATCTTGATGTGTTTGCAAAGGCAGGATATCCTCATAATTATTGGTATAGTGCACAAAAAAAAGGATATAGTGGGGTGGCCATTTTATCAAAAACAGCACCAGATCATATTGAGTACGGCACGGGGATAGAGTATATGGATCATGAAGGCCGTAACCTAAGGGCCGATTTTAATGGAGTATCTATAATGAGCTTATATCTACCAAGTGGGACGAACATCGAACGCCTAGAACATAAGCTGAAGTATATGGCCGATTTTCAGGAATATGTCAATACCCTAAAACAACAGCATCCTAATTTGATTATACTAGGAGATTATAATATTTGTCACCAAGCGATAGATATTCATGATCCGGTGCGTAACAAAAATGTATCTGGGTTTTTACCAGTAGAACGAGAGTGGATCGGCAATTTTATGGATAGCGGATTTATAGATTCTTTCAGGCATTTTAATAAAGAACCCCATAATTATTCCTGGTGGAGTTATAGGGCTAACTCCAGAGCTAATAACAAAGGATGGCGATTGGATTATGGTATGGTGTCACAACCATTACAAGATAAATTAAAAAGAGCCGTTATACTATCAGAAGCAAAACACAGTGATCATTGCCCGATTGTGGTAGAACTTAATGTGTAAGCTTATTGGTCACACTGAGCTTGTCGAAGTGTGATTAGAATCAGAAGTAATAAAAGATAATAAATATTAAGGCGTCCGGGCGGGCTATTCGTTTCAATTCCTCGCATTGTCTACCCTTCGACAAGCTCAGGATGACAATACTGTGGGATTTACACTGCTATCCCTGACGCAAACCGTAAATTTTAATAAAATAAACAAGTAATGATGATCAAAAAAATTGCAGGTATCATGCTAGTGGGAATACTGTTTTCTTCTTGTGTAACATCAAAAGTCTACAAGGATCTAGAAAGCAAGTATGCCAATCTAAAACGTGAAAATCGCAAGATGGAAGATGACCTGACTGCGTTAGAAAAAGAAAGTAAGGCAGATAAAAAAGCACTGCAGCAGCTTGATGCGCAGTATCAAAAAACATTGACTGAAAGAGATGAGTTACAGAGAAAATACGATGCTGGTGTAGCAAATTATGAGAATCTAAAGAATTCTTACGACGCTCTTGAGAAAAACAGCTCTGCAGCGATTGCGGCCAATAGTAAAAAGAACAGAGAACTACTGGGGCAGTTAGAAGATAAAGAACGTGCTTTGGCACAAGAACGCACCCGTTTAGACAAACTGCAAAGAGATTTAGATGCACGCTCACAACGTGTGGATGAGTTAGAGAGTCTGATTGCCGCCAAAGATGCCAAAATGCAGGCGTTAAAAAATGCTATATCCAAAGCGCTACGTAATTTTGAAGGTAAAGGACTTACTGTAGAAGAACGTAATGGCAAAGTATACATATCTATGGAAAATAAATTGTTGTTCGAATCTGGTAGTTGGGCCGTTGGATCACAGGGACGCAAAGCGGTTAAGCAATTAGGAAAAGTATTGGCTCAAAATCCTGATATAGCTGTGTTGATTGAGGGTCATACCGATAACGTACCATACACGGGTAATGCACAATTATCGGGCAACTGGGATCTGTCGACCAAAAGAGCAACGGCTATTGTCAATATTTTATTAGAAAACGGGCAAATCGATCCACAAAATCTTACCGCAGCGGGTCGAGGTGAGTTTGCTCCTGTAGCAAGTAATGATACTGGCGAGGGTAAGAGCAAAAATCGACGAATTGAGGTAATTTTGACTCCCAAACTGGACGAAATTTCTAAACTGTTGAATGATATATAATCGTAAAAAAATAGAACAAAAAAGAGCTTCCAATTAGGAAGCTCTTTATGCAGATTATAAATCCAAACGTTTTATAGAGTGTTCAAGATGTCGTCAATATCTTTTGTACTATCAACATCAAGACTTGCTTTCACTTTCGTTAAAACAACTTTAAATTTTTCGAGAACCTTTTCAGTTTGACCTTTGTTTAACTCGATACTTTTACCATTTGAGGTTCCTAAAATAAAAGTATAAAACTCTACGGCAACAGTTTTATCTCTTTTTCTTTGGAAAGATGTTGTGCCGTTGTCTTTCACAATTGAGATTATATTACCATTGGCAATTACCTTATCCGTTCGCTTACCTATTTCAGTTGCCATAGCATACAAATCAGTATAATCTTCATTGCTCACAGACCAGTCTTGAGCAGAATTATCTGAGTTTTGAGCTTGAGTAGTTAATCCTGCGCCTAGCACGAATAGAAGTAGAAATAATTTTTTCATAATGTTTGGGTGTTAAAATGTATTAAAAGTTTATAGGTTAATTACACCGGTTACCTAACGTGATAAAACTGATTTTATTGTTAAAATAACCTTAAAAAGTGAGTCAAAATACTCAATTTATTTGATAAAAACCAAAAAGTGTGCCACGAATTTAGTAAACAAAAATAAAATCCTTAATTATGTATAGTGTAAAAGCATAAAAATAAAGAAGACAGGTGACAAAAGGACGTTACGAGACGTTTATAATACCCCAATTAATTTAAAACCATTAACAAATGAAGAAGCTATCCATTTTTGTACTAGTACTAGTATCTGTGTTTAAAGGAATGAGCCAAGAAAGCGAAGAAGAGTACCAGAACGAAGAAGAAATACAAAGTGAAGAAGAAGTGCAGGAGGATGAACAAGGAGAAAACAACTACTTTGACATTTATAACTATTTTAGTTTCACCAATGATGAGTATGCCAACGCCTTGGATAAGATAAATGATATGTATCCAGAAGATCAAAATGTCCTGAATACATTGGTAGTAGAGGTCCAAAAAGATATAATATTAAAAGATCGCTTGTTTAGAGAGTTGATTGCAAAACCCAGCAAAAAGAATCCTTACAAGGGTAAAGACAGCCCTGGGTTTGTCTGTATCCTACATGGTCTTATAGAAAACAAAACCGTCTACAATGAGATTATTAACGACGGAGGCTCCGAGGATGAGGCCAGAAATGTCGCAGCGCTTGCCGAAAGAACGGTCCGTAGAAAATGCGGTATCTCCAAAAAAGTGAATAAGGAGTAGTATTAAGTATCAAAATTAAATTATTAGTTCTAACCACTTACTAGTATCTACTAACTACAATTGTCATTACGAGTTAGCGACGAAGTAATCTTTTGTATCCATTGAAAAATTTTGAAAACAATACCTGTGGTTAAAAAAACAGTAACATTTTTAGTTTCTTTGCTATTAACAATAGACCCATACCCTTAGTATTATGAAATATATAGCACCTTTTTTTTGGATCGTTTTTATATTGTTTTCATTCAATAAAGTATCTGCACAAGTAGAGAAAGATACACTGCAAGCCTGGCAATATTATCAAAAAGCAGATTCTTTATTGCAAGCAAGGAAAATGGATAGTTCAATTGTATATTTTAAAAAGGCTCTACCTGTTTATGAAAAATATGATGAGTTAGAGCGTGTAGCCGCTTGCTACAATGGCTTGTCAGATAATCAATTGAGGATATATGAACTTGATGAAGCATTTGTAAACGCCAAAAAAGCACTTACAATCTGTCAAAAACATTTTTCAGAATATCATTTTCAAGCAGCATATGCCTTTGACAATATTGCAAAATTTTATTTAAGATCTTCGGATATTGATAGAGCCTTAGAATTACATACAAAAGCTCTGGAGATTCGAAAAGAAATATTACCAGAAATTCACTTTGAAAAAGCTAAGTCCTACAGTAATCTGGCCTTGATTTATACTCATCTTTCCAAATATCAAGAAGCATTACACTACAATAATAAAGCTTTAAAAATAATGATAGAAGTTCTTGGCCCAGATCATCCTAAGAACGGTATTATCTATAATAATCTGGGTGTTATTTCAGAGCGTATGGGGAGGTTTGATGAGGCTATAAAATACCATAAAAAAAAGATAGAAATTATGTCTGAAGTTTATGGTAATGAACATTTGTTTATTGCTCAAGCCTATGTTAATATAGGAGGTGTTTTCCAGCACATAAAACAGAATAAAAAAGCTTTGGATAACTATAAGAAGGCTTTAAAGTTTTATGAAAAAAGTAGTATTAACAATAATGATTTAGCTGTTATTTACAACAACATAGGGAGTGTATTGAGAGACAATGGAGAGTATGATCAAGCTTTGGATTATTATAAAAAAAGTATTAAGCTGGATACTAAAATTTTAGGAAAGAATAATGCTGTATTGAGTTCTGATTATTTAAATATAGGAGGGCTGTACAATACAATAAATGAAAATAACAAGGCACTTTTTTATTATGATAAGGCTTTAGAGCTTTTGGAATCAGTTAGTAAATACGACTTAGAAATTGAATCTAAGCTTCACTTAAATAAAGGTAACGTTTATAGAAATCAGGAAAAGTACGATTTGGCATTAGAATCTTATCAAAAATCGACCAATATTTTAATTGGTTTATTTGGTAAATATTATGAGAAAGTTGCGGACAATTATTCTCTAATTTCCGACTTGTTTCTAGAAAAAGGAGATCGTAAAAATGCTAACTTATACCTTAATAAAACATGGGAGATATTAAAGAATAAAAGCTGGAGAAATAACCCTACCATTACCAAATCAATTAATCGAATTGCAGAAATTTATTATGCACAAAAAAAATATGATAAAGCAGTTTTATTTTATAATAAAGCACTAACATTAAATACTAAAAATAAATCGTATTCGACAAAAATCGATAAATATAATCTTGATAATTATTACGATTTGCAAGTTTTAATACGTACCTTAAAGGGTAAAGCAAAGTCGTTTATGTCTTTATATGAAATGAATAAAGATATCAATTTGATTGATTCTAGCTTTGCTGTGTTTGGAATAGCAGATTCACTATTATTTAAATTGAATCAAACTTATCAAAGTCACAAAGATAAGATTTCTTTAGCTGAAAAAAGAAAAAAGATATATGAAGCATCTATTGCTCTTCAACTGATTTTAAATAAAGACTATGGAAATAAAAAAGTACTTGATAAAGCTTTTTATTATAGTGAAAGAAGTAGATCAAGTATACTACAAGAATCACTTACAGATATTGAGCTTAACAATGATATTTTATTACCAAAAGCTATATCATATTTTAATAGTAATCTGAAAGTCAACAAATCCATATTGCAATCTCAATTAATTAATGAAAGATCCAAAACATCAATTGATTCTATAAAAACTTCAGAATATGAGGATAAACTTTTCAATATCAATCGCAAGCAAGACTCACTTAACGACGTAATTAAAAAAAACTACCCCAAATATCACCAACTAAAATACAAAAACGAGGTCGCTTCGGCAGCTGATATTCAGAACAATCTGGATACTAAAACTACATTGTTAGAATTTTTTACAACAGATAGTATCACTTATGCTTTTACCATTTCTAAAAATGACTTGGCAGTAAAACAATTATCAACCCCTAATCTTCAGCAAGATATTGAACGATTACGTAAAAGTATTATTGATAAAAACGTCAATGCATTTAAAAGCCAATCATATAATTTGTATAAACAATTAATAAATCCTATCAAAGATCAACTAATTGGAGACCAATTGATCATTGTTCCGGATGGCCCACTATGGCACCTTAATTTTGATCTGTTACTTACAGAAACAACCAATTCAAATAATCCGAAAGAATTACCCTATTGGCTTAAGAAATATACAATCAGTTATGCCAATTCTGCCACCATGTTGTTCAATTCGTTTAAAAATCAAAAAAAACCTAATATAGCACAGGAGTGCCTTGCTTTTTCTTTTTCGGATAGTACAAATGTGGCAGAAACAAAAACGATGAGCTTAGCCACTTTACGGGATTCAGGAGATGACCTCCCAGGTACCCGAGAAGAAATTAGAGCGATTTCAAATATAATAAACGGTCAGTATTTTTTTGGTTCTCAGGCAATCGAAGCTAATTTTAAAAACAATGCAGACAAATACAGTATGCTACACCTAGCATTGCATGGAGAAGTAGATAACGAGCGACCAGAGAATTCGAAGTTATTTTTCACGAAAAGCAACGATACGATCGAGGATAACTTTTTATACAGTCACGAATTATTTGCCTTAAATATTCCTGCAGAACTTACCGTTTTAAGTGCTTGTAATACGGGGAGTGGTAAAATAGCCAAAGGCGAAGGGATCATGAGCTTAGGAAACGCCTTTCAATATGCAGGAGCCAAGAGTTTGCTTTTAACAGGTTGGGAGGTATCCGATCAAACCACACCAGATTTGATGAAATATTTTTATAAAAATCTTAAGAAAGGAATGAGTAAAGCTAAAGCTTTGCGTCAAGCCAAATTGCAATATTTAAGTACTGCAAATGTGAATAGAACGCATCCTTTTTATTGGGGAGGTTTTTATTTGGTTGGGGACCCTGCTCCAATACATTTTGATGACAATTCAATGTTGTATTGGATATTAGGATTAAGTGTTCTATTAATTTTGTTTCTTGCCCTGTTTTGGTTTAAAAGAAAAAAACAGAATTCATAAAATAAATTTAACAAAGAGTTGTCATTCGGGCACAGGCGGGAATCCATAAGTATGCGTTTCAAATTGGATCCCGGATCAAGTCCGGGATGACAAGTCATAAAGCTCTATATTGATAATTCAAGTTAAACACTTACCTTTGCTTTGTACACAAGTACATGTTCTTTGTAAAAACCATACTCCATAGTTTTTGAATTAATGTTTAATTTTTAAAACTATATATGATGAATTGGAAAATTCAAAAACTATTGAATGGAGAGACAATCGTCTCCAAAGAACCAGGTAATTCGATGTTACCTATCTTGAAATCAAAACAACCCGTAGTACTTGAACCCATATCTTGGGAGGATTGTAAAACAGGAGATATTGTTTTTTGTAAAGTAAGAGGTAACTGTTTTACACATTTGGTAAAAGGCAAAAATGTAAAACGAGGATTATTAATCGGTAATAACCGAGGTCGCCTTAATGGTTGGACCAAAAATGTATATGGAAGAGTAATCAAAATACTCCCCATGTCTTAATTATAGCGCATTAGGCGCTTTTTTTATTTATAAATAGTATCTCGGCTCTCTAATACTCAAGAAATTTCAACTTCCCTCACTCAAAACCTCCTTTCCCTCATTCTACGTTTCATAGCAGATTCTTTCATCATACTTTTATCATATACCTATAAAACTAATACCATTTGTGATGTTAATTTACACAAATAAAAAACAGGGATTTTTTGTGTAGGCGAAAAAGAAAATCTAAGCATAGCCTTAACTACGGTTATATTTTATTTTGAAGCATACACGGAAAAGAACAATTTTTAAAGGGTAAATTAACCTCAGAAATGGTATAAGAGGTTGAACATGAAAGAGCATTAAGTTTTAGGTTGGTTAGTTGTGTGAAACGGACATAGTAATGGGGTAGCTATGTCCGTTTTTTAATTCAAAAAAGAGCCTCTGTTTAGAAGCTCTTTTCCGGTTAAATAGGGTAAAGTCAGAAATCACTCCTATCATTAAAATCACACCATTCTCATCTAGCATTTGAGTCTATGGCATCTTCATAGTAGTACATAGAAATAATCATTCCGAAATATAATTTAAAAAATAAAACGTTTTAAAGTATTGATTTTTAGAATACTAAGTTCCTTTGTCAAAATGAGATTCATTTCAGAAATTGTAGATAAAACGGGTCAATTGTAGAGAACATTCACACTACTGCCCAGACGTATGTTTAATTTATTATGATAATTTTTACATTAGTTTAAGGGAAGAGTTTCTACTTTTAAGATTTTTAATCCACTAAAAAACTAGAGTACTACATAATGAAATATACCACCCTACCCAACACCAATATCAAAGTAAGTAAAATATGCCTGGGATCGATGACCTGGGGAGAACAAAATACCGAAGAAGAAGGGCATCAACAATTAGATTATGCTATAGCACAAGGCATAAATTTTATTGATACTGCCGAATTATATTCTGTACCCGCTAACAAGAATACACAAGGAAGTACCGAGAAAATAATAGGAAGCTGGTTAAAGAAAACCGGTAAGAGAAACGATGTTGTACTAGCAACAAAAATTGTGGGGCCTCGTGATTTTGTAAAACATATTCGAACCGGAGGATTTACTAAAGCCGAATTTGCTGATGCAATCAATAAAAGTTTAGAGCGATTGCAAACAGATTATATCGATCTATATCAATTGCATTGGCCAGAGCGTAATACCAATTTCTTTGGGGTGCGTGGGTATCAACATGATGAAAATGAAAAATGGAATGATAATTTTGCTGAGGTGTTAGGGTATCTACAAGATTTCATAAAAGAAGGAAAGATCAGACAGATTGGAGCTTCTAATGAAACTGCTTACGGAATGATGCGCTATGCTGAAGAAGCCAGAAAAGGAGCTCCCAAAATGATTACGGTTCAGAACCCATATAATTTATTAAACCGAAAGGATGAGGTTGGACTTAGCGAAGTATTACATCGCGAAAATATTGGTCATCTACCCTACTCTCCGCTTGGTTTTGGACAGTTAACGGGTAAATATCTAGAGGAGACACCAAAAAATGCACGAGTAACCTTATTTCCACAGTTTTCGAGATATCATAACGAAAATTCGTTTAAAGCTACAAGAGCGTATAATGACATTGCAAAAAAGCACGGTATTGGTTTAACGCAAATGGCGTTGGCGTTTGTAAATGATCGGCCGTTTGTGACTAGTAACATTATTGGAGCTACTAGTTTAGAACAGCTTAAAGAAAATATCGACAGTATTCATCTCACACTTTCTGATGAAATTTTAAAAGAAATTGAAGCTGTATATGAAAATATTCCAAATCCGGCGCCATAATCACTATCAATAAATAAGAAAGTATTTTCACTCACTAGAATTAATGGTTGGCTCAATTGTTGTTTATCTACAATTGGGCCTTTTTTATTTTCACTAAACAAATACTTTCTAAAATGAAAAAAATAATCTTCTTTCTGTTATTAGGGGCATCGATGAGTGCTCAATCAGAGTTTAACGAATTTGAAAATAATCTTATCTATTCTTCAGAAGCAATAAGTCGACTTCAAGAAATTGTGGGTGATAAAAATGAAGAATTCAGGAAATGCGATTTAACAAAAGATTTTGTTTCGATACCACAAGCCAAAGGATTTTGCTTCAACATCAAAGGCCATAGTTACCAAAAAATAAGAAGTGATTTGAAGGATGGTATCTCATTAGAAAATTTTAGCAAAAAATACGCCCCAAATTCGAAAGTTCAATTATCTCTGATTACAAAAACAAAATATACTAATTATAACAATCAAGAGATTATTTCGATTACCGAAGAACCAAATCTTAATTCAATAAAAATAAAAGACTGGGAAACGTCAAATTTTGGTAATTGGATTATAACTAAAGGTTGGAAGCACGTTAAAATCTTTTATATCCAGGATATGTTTAAAACAGCAAAACTTCCTTATAAATACTCTCGAATGATTCAGTATGCTGAATGTCTAATAGATAGTACCACCCAAATTCATTCTGAGAATGCAACGTCTTATAGAGGGGGTTATAGCAAAAGTGAAACGTTAGAAAAAAGAAAGGCTTTTTATAATTATGTGAGTAAAAAATTCAAAGTTGAGAAACCAATTTTGGATAAAAAAATAGCTAAGATTGATAATTATAAAAAAAAGGTAAGTTCTGAAGGTTATAAAAAATTCAGAAAAGATCTTAAAAACTGGAAAAATTTGAGATCAAATTTTTTGAGAGATTCGCTTTCAAAAAGAGAACATTTTAGAGAATTGCTTCTCGAGGCTCATGAAGAAGCTTTAAAAGAAAATAATTCTGATAATAAGTTTGAAGAGTATATTGCAACATATTTATCTAAAGAAAAAGCACTAGATCTTAAAAGAAACAGAATCGTGGTTGGCAGTTGTAGTATGGATCGTAGTCCAAGAATTCATGCGATGAATATTGCTCAATTATCTGCAGAGAGTTATCAATGGGATGTGTTTTTAAGGGCGCATTTAAATATTATGAATGACCGGTTCCAAAGAGCTACGGATGGAAGTTACGCGTGGAAAAATAGAAATACTTATATAAAAGAGTTAGAGGTTTTAAACATTGATGTTGCATCGCTGGTTTATGGGATTAGTCTTAGGGTAGACAACCCTAGTAAAAATCATTATTTTGGAAGTATTAGAAGAGTTGGACGAGCCATTGCCGAAAGTAAAGATAAACAAGAAATAAAATCTCAATTAATAGAGATGATCAAAGACAGTTCTTTGGACGATTATAATAGGATGCTGGCTTTTTACTTATACCAAAATTTACAATATAGTCTTGATAAGGATTATGATAAGAATAGTATTAAACCAATTAAGGATTTATTACCGACATATTTAAGCTCGAAAGTATAGTCTTATTTTATCCAAAAAGAAACTCAACAACATCTTCAATTTTGGCAACAAGTTGAATTTTGATTTGGGTATTTTGAAGAGAGATTTTATTGTATTTTGAAACAAAGATGGTAGAGAAACCTAGTTTCTCTGCTTCTTGTATACGCTGTTCTACTTTGGTTACAGGTCGTATTTCTCCGGCCAGACCTACTTCTGCCGCAAAACAATAATCTTTTGGAATTGGAATGTCTTCACTAGACGATAATATTGCTGCTACCACCGCCAAATCTATTGCAGGATCATCGACCGATATTCCACCTGTAATGTTCAGGAAAACATCCTTTGCTCCCAGCCTGAAACCTGCACGTTTCTCTAGTACTGCCAGGATCATATTCAGGCGTTTTAAGTTATACCCTGTAGCACTGCGTTGAGGGGTTCCGTATACTGCGGTGCTTACCAAAGCCTGTATTTCGATCATTAAAGGTCGTATCCCCTCAAGGGTAGCCGCTATAGCCGTACCGCTTAGTTCTTCCTCTTTTTTAGAAATAAGGATTTCACTAGGATTACTAACTTCTCGCAATCCGCTTCCTTGCATTTCATAAATTCCTAACTCAGATGTCGAACCAAAACGATTTTTTAAGGCACGTAAGATTCGATATACGTGATTACGATCCCCTTCAAACTGCAACACTGTATCGACCATATGCTCCAGAATTTTGGGTCCGGCAATATTTCCATCTTTGGTAATATGACCGATCAGGAGCACAGGCGTAGCTGTTTCTTTGGCAAATTTGATCAATTCTGTAGTACACTCTCTAATCTGAGAGATACTCCCTGCACTGCTCTCGATATAATCACTATGTAAGGTTTGTATTGAGTCTATAATCACAATATCTGGTGCTGTGGCTTCAATTTGCCGAAAGATATTTTGAGTTTTGGTTTCAGTAAGAATCAAACAGTTATCGGTTTTTGATTGTATGCGTTCTGCTCGCATTTTGATTTGCTTCTGGCTTTCTTCACCCGAAACATATAACGTTTTGTAGGGAAGTTTCAGGCTAATCTGAAGGAGTAAGGTGCTCTTTCCAATACCTGGCTCACCTCCTAGAAGGGTTAGAGAACCCGGTACCAAACCACCACCCAGCACGCGGTTTAATTCATTGTCATCGGTATTATATCTGGCTTCTTTACTGGTATCAATTTCTGAAATTCGTAATGGTTTGGCCGTTTTTGTGGTTTTTGCAGATGTTGCACTTTTCCAATCGCTTTTCTCTGCTTTTTGAACTACTTCTTCTGCAATAGTATTCCATTCTTTACATGATGTACATTGCCCTTGCCATTTGGCATATTGAGCTCCACAATTCTGACAAAAAAAAACAGTTTTTGTTTTGGCCATATAATAATGATGAGGTGTAAAAATACTATTATTTAGATTGAAAACTAATCAGGTAAAAATAAAAAAGATCCCTAAAAGAGATCTTTTTAAGTTAATTGTATTGTTACCTGTTACCAACCAAAATCTTCTTTGATCTTATTTACTTTATCAAGCATATAATCTTTGGTAAGAAAAGCTACCTCTTCAAGTTGAAATCCGTTTTCGTAGGCTCGCATTGCTTTTTTAGGTTCTCCGGTTTGTTCATAGAACATTCCCAGATAATAATACCCGAGCATTTTTTCAGAATGTTCCTTATTTGCTAATCTCCCCAGAGGTTCTAACTCTTCCCATTTTTCGTTTTTTTCTATAGCTGTAGATACCGCTATAAAATCGTTTATTCTAATTTGTCGTTTAATTCCGTATAGCTGCTCGGTAGTTTTATACATGTCGACCAAATAATCGTAAGTAGATGTTTCTAGAGGAAGAAGAACTTCTTTATATGTTTTTTTGGTGATAGGTCGATACATTTCAAACATGGTTTCAAGCGCTCTTGGGATTCCTCTTCCTACCAGTGTATAGTGCGAGGACTCATCAAAATCATCAAAGAAAAAATGTACATTAGGGTTGTCAACCTCTTGCATTCTATCATTAAAATCACGAACATCTTTTTTTATTCTATCGGCATCATTGGTTGCTGTAGCAAGATAGTACCAGATATCAGCAGAAGAAGATAACTTGGTAGTGATTCTTTCAATCATTGGCGGGGCCAACTCTGGACTAAGACAGATATAGCCATGAAAGATCGGATTGTCTTTAAACAAGAAATAATTTATAAAATTAGCTGTACGATCGTGACCCACAATAATTTGTAAAGGCGCCGTACGATAGGTTTGGTTTAGGTAAGGAACGAGTTCCTGACCTATAAATTCAAAAAACTCTGCACCTTTGAGTGTGGGTAGATACTCCGCTTGATCATACTCTATATCACTATCTCTTGTTTTTCTCTGGTTGATACCTACCACTATTGATTCGGGCATATCTTCCCAATACGAAAAATAATCTACATTTCCGGCAACGGGTTCAAATAAATAATCGCCATCTAGTACAATGATTAAAGGATATGTTTTATCGACATTCTTTTTATAGTTACGTGGTAGTTGAATTTTTAATTCTCTGCTTTGATCTAGTTTGATAGATCTAAAGGACTCATAAATTGCTTGGCTATAGCCGGAAACAACAAAGATACAAGCTATTAAAAGAGTTACACTTTTTTTCATAAGTAAATGGATTACGGTTAAGCAAGGGACAATATATTAAATTATTTCTTTATTTCTGTCTGTTTAGAATCGGCAGAAAGAAAAAGGATAACGATCCAACGATTATATTTATTGCAGTTTGCGAACCCCAAAGGATCCATCCAAAGGCTTCGCCGGCAGGTTTTTCGACATCAAATAGAAATAAAATAGCTGCTGTAGCAATTGGAAAAGCCCCAATTCCTCCATTGGTTGTAGACATAGCTATGGACCCTGCTACAAAAGTAGCCAACATAGGGCCAATGGATAAATGTGCGGTTTCCGGAACAGTGTATTTTATGACATAAAACATAGCAATATATAGGATCCAAATGAGCAACGTATGAAAAACAAAAGCACCTTTCTTCTTTAATTTAGAAATACTCTTAATACCTTCTAAGAGACCTTCTCCAAAGTTTTTTAATTTGATTAATATCGGATTTGTGGATCTTTGGATAATTTTCAAGAATAGTATCCCTAGCATTATAGCGCCTGCTAATGCGATAAGTAGTATAAAGGTACTTGTGATTTTTTCTTCTAGATATGAGAATAGGTCTTTAGATTGAAAGAGTAGTGTAATACCTATTATCAGTAATAACATAAAAGAGTCAATAACCCTTTCAGAGATAATGGTGCCGAATGCTTTTTTAAAAGGAATTCGTTCATAAGTAGTTATAGTGCCACCTCGCAGGACTTCTCCAGATCTGGGGATTCCCATATTAGCAAGATATCCTGCCATTAGCGCCATATAACTATTGGATAATTTGATAGAATATCCCATGGGTTCTAAAAGGAACCTCCATCGATATGCTCTCGAGAGATGCGAGGTTATGCCCATAATTACCGAAAAAACAATCCATTTTGGATCCGCTTGAGAAATGTATTGAAACGTTTTTTGTCGTTCTTCCGGAGAAGCTGATGAAATAGAATACCAAATTAAAAAAACTCCCAGTGAAAGTGGGAGTATTATTTTTAGAATTTTTATAAGTTTAGGATGCACTACTTCTATTTTAATAAATTGTTTTCCTCGTTAGGGAAAAGAAGCTTTGGTTTGAAGTTTTTTGCCGCTTCGATATCCATCATTGCATACGTGATTAGGATGAGTACATCTCCTTTTGCAACTTTTCGTGCCGCAGCGCCGTTTAGTGTAATTTCTCCACTATTTCTGGGTCCAGGAATAGCGTATGTTTCTAGTCGTTCTCCGTTATTATTATTTACAATCTGCACTTTTTCACCTTCAATGATATTGGCTGCATTCATTAGATCTTCATCAATGGTAATACTTCCGATATAATTTAAGTCGGCTCCAGTAACTTTAACGCGATGAATTTTTGATTTTACTACGTGTACAAACATGTTACAAAGTTAGTTATTTTTAATTTAGGGCAATGTTATCAATGAGTCTTATTTTACCAGCAAAAACTGCTATAAATGCTCTGTATTTTGTGTCTTTTTGTTTTTCCTTAATGGATTTCAGGTCTGATATCTTGGCTATTTCGAAATATTCCAATTCAAGGATTTCATCGTTTTTAAATTGTTCAGAAACCCATTCGTTCATTTCTAGTACACTTTTTGTGCCAAAATCCTTTTTTACTTGTTTTAATATCTTGTAGATCAAAGGAGAAGCCTGTAATTGCTTTTTGTTTAGCCTTTTATTTCTAGAACTTAACGCTAATCCGTTGTCTTCTCTAAAAATAGGGCAACCAATGATTTGTACTGACATATTTTCAATTTCTGCCAGTTTTTTTACAATTTGAAGCTGCTGAAAATCTTTTTCGCCAAAATAAGCTCTGGTAGGAGACACGATATCAAATAAATGCTTTAGTACCGTTCCTACTCCATTAAAATGGCCAGGTCTAAACTTGCCTTCCATTTCATTTTCTAATCCTTCAAAATCATAATTTTTGGACATCATTTCCTCTCCGTATACTTCTTTCGGTGTAGGGACAAATACGATTATATTGGTCGATAATTTTGATAAAAGCTCGACATCTGACTCTAAAGTTCGTGGATAATTCACTAAATCTTCAGAGTTATTAAACTGCGTAGGATTAACAAAAATACTTACTACAACGGTATCATTTTCTTTAATAGCTCGGTTGACCAATGCCAAGTGCCCATTGTGCAAAGCTCCCATAGTAGGGACAAATCCAATAGTTTTTCCCTCTATTAAAAGAGTTGCAACACTAAAAACTATGTCTCGTCTTTTTTCATATACATGCATTGGTCTAAAACTTAAAGGGGTGCAAAAATAAGATATTACTGGCAGACTGCATAAATTTTCGTAATTTTGCAAAATTAATTCCAAAAGGAGGACGATAAAAGTATCGATTATATGAAAGATAAGAGGATATTGTATGTATCATCAGAAGTAATACCTTACCTACCAGAGACCGAAATCTCATCGATGTCTTTTGAAGCACCAAGAATGGTGAATAGCAAAGGAGGCCAAATAAGAATTTTTATGCCTAGATATGGTAATATTAACGAAAGAAGACACCAATTGCATGAAGTGATTCGTCTTTCGGGTATGAATTTAGTTATTAACGATTTGGACATGCCTTTGATCATTAAAGTGGCTTCGATTCCCAAAGAGCGGATGCAGGTGTATTTTATTGATAATGAAGATTATTTTAAAAGAAAGGCTACATTAACAGATGAGGATGGAAATTTATTTCCTGATAATGACGAACGAGCAATCTTTTTTGCCAAAGGTGTTATAGAAACTGTGAAGAAGTTGAATTGGTCACCTGATGTGATTCATGTTCATGGCTGGTTAGCATCTCTTTTGCCTTTGTATCTCAAAAACTATTATGCAAACGAACCACTTTTTGGACATAGTAAAATTGTAACTTCAGTTTATGATCATGGTTTCGAAGATACACTTGATCAAAACATGATGGCAAAAGTGAAATTTGACGGAATTGCCGAAGAAAAAATAAGTGACTTATCTAGTCCTACCTATAATAATGTAATGAAGGTTGCAATAGATAATTCTGATGCTATTATTGTGGGATCAGAAAGTATACCTAATGAGCTTACAGAGCATTTAAAAAGTATAGACCAACCCGTATTAGAATATAAAAAACCAGATGAATTTGCAGATGCCTACGAAGCCTTTTATCAAACGGAGGTATTGGTTTAAGCAAAATGAATTATTTATGAAATTGAGGAACGTTTTAATTAAAATAACGACTACAGTAGCTGTTATTTTTACTTTTTTGTCTTGTGATGATGATTTTAATTCAGTTGGTAGTGAGGTTATCGGAGGAGTTAATTTCCAGGATAGCTTATATACAACTGCACCTATAGGATATAGCAAAAGGTTTGAAAGAGTGCGAACCGATAATCTTTTATATTTCATTGATAGAACCCAGGTGTTTCATTCTAATATGCTAGGGGTTTATAATGATCCGGTGTATGGTCGATCTGTATATAACGTTTTATCACAAGTTCAGCCTCCGTCATTTCCTGTAACTTTTGGAGATAAGGCAGTAATAGATAGTGTAGTTATTAGTATTCCGTACATAGTTAAGTCAAGTGAAAGTGAAGCTGTTGAGGTAGTTTTAAATAATCTCGATCCTAATGACGAACCAACAGTAACAGAAACAGAAACGGCTACAACCTATGAGCTTGATTCAATTTATCAAACACAACCCTTTAAACTTTCTATATTTCAATCCAATTATTTTTTAAGAGATTTTGATCCTTCAACTACAGAAAGACAAGCATATTATTCTAATGATTTAGAAAATTTCGGAATGGAAATTGAAGGAAACGGAATACCATTGTATTTTGAAGAAAATTTTGTGCCCTCTAATTCTGAATTAATTCTTACAAGTCCTGATGGTAGTGATACCAATTCGGCTAGAGATAGAACAAGAGTATCACCTAGATTAAGATCTAAGTTACCTGTAGAAATTTTTAAAACCCAGTTTATTGACAAAGATGGATCAATAGAATTAAGCAATCCAAGTAATTTCAGTAATTATTTTAGAGGAATTTATCTTAAAGCTGAACCAATTAACGATACTGGTAATTTGTTGTATCTAAATATACGAGATGCAAATATTACACTACATTATACTTTTGAAAGAGATGATGTTTCCAATGAAGATAACGATGAAAGTACAGACAGAATTCCTGATCAAGGCCAATTGGTTTTATCATTTACAAACAATGTGGTAAATTTTATAGATACAGAGTTGGACCCCACCATTGCAGAAGAATTGAAGCCAGAGAATCAGGATCAGGTTAACGGAGAAGAAAATTTATATCTAAAAGGAGGAGATGGAGCCATTGCGGTTTTGGATTTATTTAATCGCAATATTATTAATGAGAATGGAGAAGAAGAGAACGAGCTTGAATTTTTAAAAAGACAAAACTGGTTAATTAATGATGCAAATCTTAAGTTTTATATTAATCAGACTCAAGTTGTATCAGGGAGCGCAGAACCCGAAAGGATTTACATTTTTAACTTAGAGACAGGAACAATCCTGTCAGACTATACCCTTGATACTACTTTTCAGCTATTTAACGCTGCAGATCCTGTAAACTCTATTCTTAATCATTTAGGTAGAATTACTAGAGATGCTGATGATGCAGGAGAATTTTATCGAATAAGAATAACACAACATATAATTGATCTTCTCAACGAAGATATTGATAATGTTAAACTGGGAGTTGCTGTTTCCCAAAACGTAAATGCAACTACCAGCACAATTGGTGATACTTCTAGTGCCAATAATGAGATCATCCCTACCTCATCAATAGTCTCACATGAAGGAACAATTCTCTATGGAAATGGAGTAAATGTTTCGGAGTCTAACCGTCTAAAACTAGAGATTTTTTATACAGAATCAACAAACAACTAAAAACTTGAATAATGTGCGGAATAGTAGGATATATTGGACATAGAGAAGCATACCCAATTGTATTAAAAGGATTAAAAAGATTAGAATATAGAGGGTATGATTCTGCAGGGATTGCCCTTTATGATGGAAACGATATAAAGTTGTCAAAAACCAAGGGTAAAGTTGCAGACCTTGAGGAACGCTTAGTTAAAGAAATTCCAACAAAAGGAACTGTTGGTATTGGACATACAAGATGGGCTACACATGGTGTGCCAAACGATGTAAACTCTCACCCTCATTATTCTAATTCTGGAGATTTAGTAATTATTCATAACGGAATCATAGAAAATTATGAATCCCTTAGAAAAGAATTGTTAAAAAGAGGATATACCTTTACTTCAGAAACTGATACCGAGGTATTGGTTAATTTAATTGAAGATGTAAAAAATAAGGAAAATGTAAAACTGGGAAAAGCGGTTCAAATAGCATTAAATCAGACTGTTGGAGCCTACGCAATTGCTGTGTTTGACAAGCAAAAACCAGATGAAATAGTAGTAGCTAGATTAGGGAGTCCACTGGCTATAGGAGTTGGAGAGGATGAGTTTTTTGTTGCATCAGATGCTTCTCCTTTTTTAGAATATACTAATAATGCTATCTACCTTGAAGATGGAGAGATGGCTATCGTAAGAAGAAAAAAGGGAATCAAGGTAAGAAAGATAAAAGATGATAGTATGGTGGACCCGTATCTGCAAGAGTTGCAAATCAACCTTGAGCAGATAGAAAAGGGAGGTTACGATCACTTCATGCTTAAAGAGATATATGAACAACCTAATGCGATAAGTGATACTTTCAGAGGTAGAATGCGAGTTTCTGAAGGAATCATTAAGATGGCCGGAATTGATGATAATTTGGCAAAACTCCTTAATGCAAAACGTATTATAATTATAGCATGTGGTACGTCTTGGCACGCAGGTTTGGTTGCAGAGTACATCTTTGAAGAATTAGTTCGTCTTCCTGTAGAGGTAGAATATGCTTCAGAATTTAGGTATCGAAATCCAGTAATACACCAAGATGATGTCATAATTGCAATATCACAAAGTGGTGAAACTGCAGATACAATGGCGGCTATCAAATTAGCCAAAGAAAAAGGAGCTTTTGTTTTTGGAGTATGTAATGTTGTAGGCTCTTCTATTTCAAGAGAAACACATGCAGGTGCATATACGCATGCAGGACCAGAAATAGGAGTAGCTTCTACCAAGGCATTTACAACACAAATTACAATTCTTTCTCTTATTGCGTTAAAACTAGCAGAGAGAAAAGGAACGATATCAAATAGTGACTTTCATTACTATTTACAAGAACTGGAAAGGATCCCAGAAAAAGTAAAAGATGCTTTGCAATCCGATGATCATATTAAACTGATAGCAGAAACCTACAAAAACTCTAAAAATTTCTTGTATTTGGGTAGAGGTTATAATTTTCCGGTTGCATTAGAAGGAGCCTTAAAGCTTAAAGAGATTTCGTATATCCATGCAGAAGGGTACCCAGCAGCAGAAATGAAACACGGACCCATAGCGCTTATCGATGATCAGATGCCAGTAGTAGTTATCGCTACCAAAAAAGGGCATTATGATAAAGTGGTAAGTAATATCCAGGAAATTAAGTCCAGGAAAGGAAAAATTATAGGAATTGTTACCGAAGGTGATGTTACAGTAAAAGAATTGGCAGATCATGTAATAGAAATACCAGAAACCGAAGAGTTCTTAACTCCATTGCTTACAACAATACCCTTACAATTGCTGTCGTATCATATTGCGGTAATGTTAGAAAAAAATGTGGATCAACCAAGAAATCTAGCCAAGTCGGTAACTGTAGAATAAGTAATATTTTAACTAGTCCTAAATAACCATTACAGGTTTTTTATTGGATTAAATTTACCCAAAAACATATCCCAACAAACGATCGTTTGCTGGGATATGTTTTTTACTCGATAATCGAGATTTAAAACCGTTTTATGCTTCGAAGCTTGCCTCGAAACCAAAATCAGTTTCTTACAAATGCCTCTTGGACTTGCACCGGGGTTCTTTACTTCAAGAATATTTTAATACAAGACTTATATAGTATCCATTACCCAAAATAAATTTGCTTTTCTTACTTCTTTGCAAGTATACACTTCTTAATCAATGCTTTAAGTTTACATATACCCCTTTGCAAAGTTCAATAATTTTTTAATACCGTTAAAAACCGCTTTTTTACGACAAAAAACATTTTTAACTTTTTTTTATAGTGAAAAAGTGTAGTTTTGCATCCCAAACTTAAAAATTCTTATGCACACATAGGAAATATCAACTTAATTATAAACAAATCTACTTATGAAAGCAATTTCACTAATTTTAATGCTTTTGGTCAGTACCATTGGTATTGCGCAAAATGTAGTCGATGGTAGGGTAATTGATGGTTTCGATCAACCAATTCCTGGCGTTAGTATTACAGTAAAAGGAACTTCTGTTTCTACAATTTCAGATTTTGATGGAAATTTCTCATTAACTACAGACAAAGATTATCCCTTAACGCTATTAGCAAGTAGTATTGGGTTTGACGATGCCACATTTGTTGTCACTTCAGAAACAAAAGATGTTACCATTGTCCTTGAAGATATTACGTTCTTAGATGAGTTAGTAATCTCTGCATCTCGTGCTCCAGAACGTTTATTTGAATCTCCGGTGAGTATTGAACGGTATGGTATAAAAGAGGTTAAAAATGCAGCATCTGCAGATTTTTATGGAGCCCTTGAAAATTTAAAAGGTGTAGATGTTAACACGAATAGTTTAACGCTTAAATCAATCAACACGAGAGGTTTTGCTACATTTGCTAATACACGATTCGTACAATTGATAGACGGTATGGATAATACTGCTCCTGCGTTGAATTTTGTAGTAGGAAACCTTGTAGGGATGAGTGAGTTAGATGTTCAAAGTATTGAACTGCTACCAGGAGCTTCTTCTGCACTATATGGAGCGAATGCCTTTAACGGTATTTTATTTATGAATAGTAAAAGCCCATTTGATCACCAAGGGATCAGTGCGTATGCAAAAGGAGGTATTACTTCTCAAGAAGCTGCTGGCGACAATGAATTTTATGATGTAGGAGTTAGAATGGCGCATGCGTTTTCAGATAAATTTGCTGCAAAGGCTAATCTCTCTATCCTTAGTGGTACAGATTGGTTAGCTGCAGATAAAAGAGATTTGAATACTCCCGGCGCTAACAGAGAAAATAGTTTAAACTATGACGGTGTAAATGTTTATGGAGATGAGGTCGCTTCACCTATCGGATTTCTTGGTCCTTTATTGGTAACAGGAAATGTTTTGACGCAGCAGGAAGCTGACTTTCTTCCAGATCAATCTGTTATCATAAGCAGAACAGGATATGACGAATCTGATCTTAATGAGAATGATGCCGAAAGTTTGAAGTTTGATGCATCATTGCATTACAAACCTTTTGCAAATGATTTTGAAGTTATTTATACCGGTAAGCTAGGTAGAGGTACTACAGTAACTCAAGATGCCAACAGAACATCATTGCGTAATTTCTTCTTACAACAACACAAATTAGAAGTTAAAAATGATAACTTCTTTGTAAGAGGATACATTACTGCTGAAGATGCAGGAGATTCTTATGATATTAGATTCACAGGACTTAATATTAATAGAGCGTGGAAAAGTGATCAAGATTGGTTTACAGAATATGCAGTAGCATTTGCTCGATCTAGAGCTGCCGGACTCCCAGAGGATCAGGCGCACCAAACAGCAAGAAATGTTGCAGAAACAGGGCGTTTAATCCCTGGAACACCAGAATTTCAAAGCGCTTTTGATCAAGTAACTACTAATCCAGATCTTAGTGCAGGAGGATCCAAATTCGTAGAGAAATCTTCTTTTAGACACGCAGATGCAAATTACAACTTTAGCCACTTGACAAGTAATTTTGCAGACATCCAAATAGGTGGATCTTTTAGGGAGTATAAATTAGATTCAGAAGGTACAGTATTTACTGATATTGATGGTCCTATTAAATATTCTGAATATGGGGTATATACGCAGATACAAAAGAAGTTAGCAGACGATCGATTAAAATTAACAGGTTCTGTACGTTATGACAAATCTGAGTTATTTGATGGTAATTTTTCTCCAAGATTTTCTATAGGATATACCTTAGGAGCAAAAAGGAATCGTAATGTACGTGCTTCTATACAAACAGGATTTAGAAATCCAACTACTCAAGATTTATATATAGGTCTAGACATTGAAACCCAAACTTTGGTCGGTTCTGCTCCAGATAACTTAGATAGATTTGTAGTGCAAGATGTTGCTGGTAATACAATAACTGGTAGAGATGCTTATGAAAACTCATACTCTGCAAGTTCTGTTGCTGCGGGTAATCCAACACCTGCAAATATTGATGTTGTAAAACCAGAGAAAGTTACAGCATATGAATTAGGATATAGAGCGCAGTTTGGAACCGTTATTTTAGATGGTAGTATATATTACAACCAATACGAAGATTTCATTGCTAATGAAACAGTTATAGTTCCCGGAGTCGGTGATGTAAATGGTACTCCCGAAGAACAGGCTGAAGCATTAGGAGCTATTTCAACACTTACAACCAGTAAATTATTTGTTGCCTCTACTAATTCTGATGTTGATATTAACTCCTATGGTTTTATAGGCGGAATTACAGCACAAGTCAAAGGTTTTGATCTTAGTGTAAATTATACGTTTGCAGAACAAGATTTTGATCAGGACGAAGATCCTGATTTTAGAAGTAGCTTTAATACACCAAAGCATAAAGTAAAAGCTTCGATTGGGAATGACCAATTGTTTAAAAACTTTGGTTTTAACACTAACTTTATATGGAGTGATGAGTATTTCTGGGAATCTGATTTTGGAGATGGAGCTATTCCTTCATACACTGTGATTAATGCACAAATAAACTATACTGTTCCAAAACTAAAGTCTACATTAAAAATAGGAGCCAACAACATTGGCGGTGATGAATACTATACTGCTATAGGATCTGGATTCATTGGTAGTCAATACTATGTAGGGTTGATTATTAATAATCTTTAGAGAATAAAGTAGCCAACCAATTATTAAAAACCTCATTCAAAATCGAATGAGGTTTTTTTATTCATATTACTTACCTTTGAAAAAAACAAACATCATTATGTACGAAGCTATTCAAATCGTTCACTCCTACTGGGCTTATCTTGTATTACTTATTGTTACACTGGCTACTATTAATGCCCTTGCTGGTTTTTTCAGTAAAAGAGAGTATGCTCCAAAAGACTTTAGAGTTTCGCTTTTTGCACTTATTGTTTCTCATATTCAATTGCTGATCGGAATCATAATTTTCTTTGTATCACCTCTTGTAGTTTGGTTTTCGGGAGCCCATAGTATGGGAGAAATTATGAAAGATGCTACATTACGTTTATACAATGTTGAGCATCCTTTAACCATGATTTTGATGATCGTTTTTATCACCATGGGATATTCTAAACATAAGAAGAAACTTACGTCTACACCAAAATTCAAGATGTTGGCTATTTTTTATACGCTAGCATGGATTTTGATGTTGTCCAGAATTCCTTGGGCACAGTGGTTTTAAGCCCCCTAACCCCCAAAGGGGGAATTCTATAGTTTTTAGGAAATTATTTAAACAAAAAAGACACCCATTATGTAGATAATGGGTGTCTTTTTTATATTCCCCCTTTGGGGGTTAGGGGGCTTCCATAAGCAGTCAATACTAACTTACGCGATCCACCATAATCTCGATGCTCGCATAGGTAGATTCCTTGCCATGTACCAAGGTTTAATCGTCCGTTGGTAATCGGTATTTTTACCGAGGCTCCCATAAGTGAAGCTTTAATATGGGCAGGCATATCATCGGGGCCCTCGTAGGTATGAATATAATACGAAGCATTTTCGGGAACCATACTATTCATATGGCTTTCAAAATCTTGTCTTACCGTCGGGTCGGCATTTTCATTAATCGTTAAACTTGCCGAAGTATGCTTTATGAATACCTGAAATTGTCCTATTTTAATCTGTTTTATTTCCGGAATTTCAGAAATAACCTTTTCGGTTATCAAATGAAAGCCTCTTGGATATGGATTTAATCGTATTTCCTTTTGGAAGAATTTCATGCGCTTTGTCATTCCGGCATAGGCCGGAATCTATTTTTCATAAATTATTTAAACTCAAATGTATTACATATCAATATAATTAAAAATATACTGAGACATACTCATAATTTAAATACTAAAATTTTAGATTCCAGCCAAAGTTTATCCTGAGCGATAGACGAAGGGTTGGAATGACAAGAAACTGTATTAAGCTAAATTAATATTATCTTCACATAAATCATCCTATTTTTAAAACAAACTCTTATACCTTTACTGCTTAAAATTGTAATTATTATGGATTTATCTAAAATCAAACTGGTTTCTACCGATATGGATGGTACGCTTCTTAATTCTAAGGGAGAAGTAAGTCATCATTTCTTCGAGCTTTTTGAAGAGCTACATAGTCTAGGGGTAACCTTTGTTGCCGCTAGCGGAAGGCAATATTATAGTATCATCGATAAGCTAAAACCTATTAAAGACGATATCTATGTGATTGCCGAAAATGGAGCACTCACCATGCAAAAAGATAAAGAATTACAAACCACAGTAATTGATCGTGAAACCTACTTAGAACTTCTGGATATAGTCAGAGATCTGGAAGGTTCTCAAGTAATTCTTTGCGGACGAAAAAAAGGGTATATCGAAGATTATGGCCAAGATTTTGTGAACATGTTTACCGAATATTATGACCGATACGAAATAGTAGAAGACCTTTCTGAAGTGATGGATGATCTATACCTTAAAATAGCCATTTGCAATCAAAAAGGATCAGAAAAATACCTATATCCAGCACTGAAGCATCTCGAAGGCAGGTTAAAAGTAAAGGTGTCTGGAGAAATATGGCTGGATCTATCGCATAATCTCGCCAACAAAGGATATGCCTTGCAGCAACTGCAAAAAAATCATAACATTTTACCCGAAGAAACCATGGTATTTGGAGATTATAATAATGATCTTGAAATGATGACAAGGGCTACCTATAGCTTTGCTATGGAAAATGCACATCCCAACGTCAAAGCCATTGCCAATTACACTACAAAAAGTAATAACGATAATGGTGTAGAATATATGCTACACAAAATGATAGAAGCCAAAAAAGCTACCATTGTATAATATTTCTTAAAATTTTATCTCAGAAAGATAGTTTTCTATATAGCATCAACAGCTATATTACTTCATGAAATACAGGCCAAAACTATTGAGATAACAAAAAGATATATGTAGATCGGAATACGAGTTGGGGATAGATTTTGCATAGCTAGTTTAGTTGTTTAGACTAATCTCTTGAGATTATGAATTCGATGCAATTTAAAAAAATATAACGGAAAAACGTACTTAATCGAATAAAAAATACTTTTTATCGATGATTTTGTTTTAAATAAAGCCCCAAATTCCTACAATACAAGCTATCTCTAACGTATTATTTTAAGTGACAATTTACACATGAAGGTATTAAAAACAAGAGTCGAACCCTGACCCCTGAGATTTGATTAATCGTTAAGTTTTAATACCGCCATAAATGCTTCTTGCGGGATTTCTACATTACCCACCTGGCGCATACGTTTCTTACCTTTCTTTTGTTTTTCAAGCAATTTACGCTTACGCGAAATATCTCCTCCGTAACATTTGGCTGTTACATCTTTTCGCAATGCTTTTACCGTTTCACGAGCTATAAACTTAGCACCAATTGCTGCCTGGATTGGAATGTCAAATTGCTGACGTGGAATTAATTCTTTTAATTTCTCACAAATCTTTTTACCGATATCATAAGCATTATCCTTATGCAATAATGCAGATAATGCATCTACGATATTTCCGTTAAGTAAAATATCTACTTTTACGAGTTTAGAAGCACGCAAACCAATCGGTGCATAATCAAACGAAGCATATCCTTTTGATACCGTTTTCAATCGATCATAAAAATCAAAAACAATTTCTGCTAGCGGCATATCAAAGGTCAATTCAACCCGCTCGGTTGTCAAATACGTTTGATTCGTAATTTCGCCGCGTTTCTCTATACATAAAGACATTACAGCGCCCACAAAATCAGATTTGGTTATAATAGAAGCTTTAATATAGGGTTCTTCAACGCGATTCATAGAAGAAGGATCAGGTAAATCTGATGGATTATTCACGATAATAATATCATCTGGATTCTTATTGGTAAAAGCGTGGTATGATACGTTAGGCACCGTAGTGATCACGGTCATATTAAACTCGCGCTCCAATCGCTCCTGGATAATCTCCATATGTAGCATCCCCAGGAACCCACATCGAAAACCAAATCCTAATGCGGCAGAACTCTCTGGTACAAATACCAAAGAAGCATCATTAAGTTGCAGTTTCTCCATAGATGCTCTTAGCTCTTCATAATCTTCGGTATCTACCGGGTAAATTCCTGCAAAAACCATTGGTTTTACATCTTCAAACCCTTCGATAGCGTTTTGGGTAGGGGTTTTGGCATCTGTGATCGTGTCTCCTACTTTTACCTCACGTGCATCTTTAATCCCTGTGATTAGATACCCTACATCCCCTGTTTTAACCACTTGTTTTGGTACCTGGTTTAATTTTAATGTCCCTATTTCATCTGCAAAATAGTTTTTTCCTGTAGCTACAAATTTAATATGTTGCCCTTTTCTAATTTCACCATTTATTACTCTAAAATATGTTTCAACTCCTCTAAACGAATTATACACCGAATCAAAAATCAATGCCTGTAATGGTTCTTCAGGGTTTCCTTCTGGTGCCGGAACGCGTTCTATAATAGCCGTAAGAATTTCTTCAATTCCTATTCCTGTTTTAGCACTTGCCGGAATAACATCTTCTATCGCACAACCCAAAAGATCAACAATATCATCGGTCACCTCTTCGGGATTGGCACTAGGTAAATCTACCTTATTGAGTACCGGGATAATTTCCAGATCATTTTCCAGGGCCAGATATAAATTAGAAATCGTTTGTGCTTGTATACTTTGTGCAGCATCTACCACCAGTAATGCTCCTTCGCACGCTGCAATCGAACGCGAAACTTCATAAGAAAAATCTACGTGACCAGGAGTGTCAATCAGGTTCAGGATATATTCCTCTCCTTTGTGTGTATACTCCATCTGGATGGCATGACTCTTGATTGTAATCCCTCGTTCACGCTCCAGATCCATACTGTCCAACAGTTGTGCTTGCGCCTCACGAGCAGTCACCGATCCTGTAAAATCCAATAATCGATCTGCCAGCGTACTTTTACCATGGTCAATATGTGCAATAATGCAAAAATTTCTAATGTTCTTCATATGCAATTTATTTGGCGGGCTGAACCGGGCTATCCACTTAATCTTTTTTATTTTTTTACCTTCGAAAACACTTCGACAGGCTCAGCCTATACCTAAGGCACAAAAAACAAAAAAGGATATCGTTCCTATCCCTGCCCGATGAATTTGACGGTATTCATCAAAATTCATTCAGTTTGCAAATATAATTTATTTTAGAAGGTTTAGATACTTACTTTTCTATTATTTAGATCTATAGTATTTATAAAAATTGGACCGCATAGGTTTCTTAAACCTTCAAGGTCTTTAGCGAATCTATTAGAATTCGTATTTTTGCCAAAAAATATCAATTGCTGTGGCAAAAATTGGAGACATAGATGTAGGAGAATTTCCGTTGTTACTTGCACCCATGGAGGATGTGAGCGATCCACCCTTTAGAGCGTTGTGCAAAGAACAAGGAGCCGATGTGGTGTATACCGAGTTTATTTCTAGCGAAGGACTGATTCGTGATGCCGCCAAGAGTGTGATGAAACTGGATATCTATGAGAAAGAACGCCCGGTGGGAATCCAGATTTTTGGAGCCAATCTCGATTCGATGCTTAAATCAGTCGAAATCGTCGAGGCTTCGGGTCCAGATATTATCGATATCAATTTTGGATGCCCGGTAAAAAAAGTGGTGAGCAAAGGAGCTGGTGCCGGAATTCTTAAAGATATTGATCTTATGGTATCGCTAACCAAAGCCATGGTAGAACACACCAAATTGCCGGTTACGGTAAAAACCCGATTGGGCTGGGATCACGATTCTATTAAGATTGTAGAGGTCGCAGAGCGGCTACAAGATGTAGGGTGCAAAGCCATTTCTATTCATGGGCGTACCCGGGCACAGATGTATAAGGGTAATGCCGATTGGAAACCCATTGCCGAAGTAAAAAATAATCCGCGAATGCACATTCCTGTATTTGGTAATGGGGATGTAGATACTCCTGAACGCGCTATGGAGATGCGTGATCAATATGGATTAGATGGTGCTATGATTGGTCGTGCCAGTATCGGATATCCCTGGTTTTTTAAAGAAGTTAAACACTATTTTGAAACAGGCGAGCATTTACCCCCGCCAACTATCGAAGAACGTGTAATCGCAGCACGCAGACATTTACAAATGGCAATCGACTGGAAAGGTGAAAAACTAGGCGTTTTTGAAACCCGAAGACATTATACAAATTACTTTAAAGGCATTCCTCATTTTAAAGAATACCGAATGAAGATGGTAACTAGCGATGATGCTATAGATGTGTTTGCTGCTTTTGATGAAATCCAGGAGAAATTCTCGGGATTTGAGTTTGCTTAGACTTTTCTTGTCTTACTTCTTTGTTATTGAAATGTTTTGAATTCGTTATAAAAATGTTCACCGATCTGTATCAGGACTAGCTTTTTAGCAAGTTTTGTATTAGCCCATTTCCTGGTGCGACTACTCGAGATGAAAAAACAGAAACTGCTTGGATACTACCAATTCTAATGTAAAATTACCATTTTTTTTCTGTGCTTATTCTTGGAGTTGGATCGTTCTCTTTAATTCTGATCTTGCACTTTTTTTCGATATCAAATACATTATTGATTTGAGTAATGTAAACAATATCGGGAACATATTTTGAACTGTTCTTTCTGTTTCTCATTTTTCCGGTTCTTAATTCTAATTCGAGATTACCATAGGTTCTTTTCTTTTTTATTTTGATATTTCCCGTAAACTGCTCCCAATCTGTTATTTCTATATTTCCTTTTCTGTATTTTATTAATCTACTTTGGGTTCCTACAAAATATCCGCCTTTTTGAAAAAACATAACTATTGCCCAAATCAACGTTGCCATTCCTACTAAAACAAAAAGACCAACAACAATCCCCGGAACTAATAACGGTTCTAAATTATCCAAACTCGCCACTGTTGCTTTACCGTTTGACGAAAAATGAACTTCTTCTTTTTTAAATAATGGTCCGAAAAAACCAACTACAAAAACACTTGTAATCGAAAGCCAAAAAAGAGAAAACATCAAAATACTTATTGATTTTTTTTTAGGATGATTTCTTTTACTTTTTATCAAAAAATCTACTTCTTCTGAGTCTATAATCGTTTTAAGATCTCTAGGGATACTATTACTTAAATTCATATTCAACTTTGTTTTCTGTACTTAATTTTATAGTAAAATCAGTGTTTAATTACCTAATATGTACTTGGGTAGCTTACAATGTTACAGTAATTTTTGAATATATTTAACACGAATTTCCAAAAAAGAAGGTGGGCATAAAAAATTTCTTGTAACCAACGATCCTCAAAATTATTTAGATAAACCACTTAAAAATATCTTACACTCTTAGAACTCATCTTGAGTACTGCTTTTGCGTTAGGGATAGTAGTGACATCCTTTTTTATTTTTTTTGTGCCTGAGGTTTAGGCTGAGCTTGTCGAAGTGCTCTCGAAGGAAAAAAATAAAAAAGATACAACGTATAGCCCGCTCGAACGCCCAAATACGAATACCATTTAAGCTACTAATTTCTGATTAATCCTGCTGGAAGCCAATAGAGAAGCAACAAATCCAATTACAGTGATTGTTAAAAACACAATAATAAAACTCATTGTTGTAATTCTGGTTGGGTATGGCAAAGATGGTGTAATCATTAATAATCCAAATTGCTGCTGCAATATAATCAACACTAATCCTAGTACAAGTCCTAATATGGTTCCCAAAATTGTCATAAGGGATCCTTGGAATAAAAAGATTTTTCTGATATTATGTAAAGAGGCCCCGATACTATACAGCGTTTTTGCATTATTCTTCTTGTCTATGATCATCATTATGATGGCGCCTGCAACATTAAATAAAGCGATAATTGCGATCAAGGTTATCACCAGGTAGGATACCAGGTTTTCGGTATTCAACATCTTGTACAATTTGTCATTAAGCTGAAACCGGTTCTTTACGAGTACCTCGTCTCCAAAAATTGAATGCAATTTTTGTAGTACAACTTCTTCATTTACATTAGGCGTTAATTTAAGTTCTATATGAGTAACTTCATTTTCTGGTATATCGAGCAGTATACGTGCTAAGCTTGTAGTAGCAAAAATATATTTTTCATCTAATTCTTCGTTTACGCTATATATGCCAGTATTGACTACTTTTTGTGATCTAAAAGCCTTGGTTATATCATTAGGAATCCCTTTTCCCGGTTTTGGCACATAGATGCTAAGTAGATTGGTATAGGTTTGTTCTACCCCCATACTAAGTTCACGGCTAATACCATTGCCCGCAACGACCTGAAAATCATTATCTGTTAACCAGTTCCCATAAACCACAATGCTATCGGTTTGGATGACTTTGTTATAATTGGCATCAACACCCTTTATAAAAGCAGTCTTTTGCTTATCGCGAAATTCGAGAAATACATGGTCTTCAACAATTTCAGAATAATGAGCTACCTCTTGAAGTTGATTAAGTTTTTCTTTTTTAACATCATCAAAGGCAAAGGTTTTTCCGCTTGACGGAAAAATCTTAAGATCGGGATCAAAAAAGGTCGAAAACTGAAGGCTAAAATCTTTAAGACCTGCAAATCCTGTAAGCACCAGAAAAAGTGACATCGCCCCAATAACCACCCCTGCAGCGGCAATACCTGTAATGATATTGATAGCATTGCTGCTACCCGGAGAAAATAAATACCGCTTGGCGATGTAATATGAGAAGTTCAAATTTTCTTAAAGGTTAATAAATCAGAATAAAACCAATTTTCGGAATAAAGATAAGAGAATAAAGAGAAAAGGAAATACTAAATTTATGATCTCATCAGAAGTCTTTTTTATTTTATCTATCCTATTTGATCGTTTTCTTATTATTTACTTCTTTTTACGTTTTTCAAGAAGTTCTGGGTTTTGAATTGGATTTTCTTCTCCTTTTACTGCTTTTTCGATATTCGAAATATACTCTAGAGAATCGTCTATAAAATATGACAGCTCTGGCATGCGCCGTAGCTGATTTTTTGTGCGTTGTGCAACCTGATGCTTGATTTGCGATTTTACAGCATTTACCTCTTTTAATACCTTCTCTCCTTCCTGATGTGGAAAAACACTCATATACACTTTTGCTATTGAGAGGTCTGTGGTCACACTTACTTTGGTAACGGAAACCAAAATCCCCTGTACTCCAGCTTCACGCAATGCATGTTGTATCACATCGGCTACGTCTCGCTGCAATACTCCGGCAATTTTTTTCTGTCTGTTTGTTTCCATAAGTGCAAAAATACATATTAATCTTCTTAAGAGACAAGAACGCCTCGCTTTTAGAAGCAAGAATATAGACTTTCTACCTTTACTTTTATACAAAGATGTTGTTTTTATACATTCTGTGGTGGTTAATATATTTTTTAGATGCGGTATTATTGTATTTTTACTCTCGGTAAATAAAAAATTTCTTGAAACTAACCATCCTCGAGACAGAGCCATCGGAGAATTATTTATATTAAATAGTAAAAAATGAGTCATATCAATAAAATAGAACATCTGGGTATTGCCGTAAAAGATATCGATGCTGCAAATACATTATATGAACAGCTTTTGGGGGTTGCACCTTATAAACAAGAAGCTGTAGAGAGTGAAGCAGTAATCACTTCTTTTTTTAAAGTTGGTGAAAGTAAAATTGAGCTTTTGGCCAGCACTCGGGAAGATGGGCCTATTGGTAAGTTTATTGCCAAAAAAGGAGAAGGGATTCATCATATCGCTTTTGATGTAGATGATATCGAAAAAGAGTTGGATCGATTGGAGAAAGAAGGGTTTCAAATCATTAATAAGACTCCCAAATCTGGTGCCGATAATAAGCTAGTTGCTTTTTTACATCCTAAAAGCACTAATGGAGTGTTGATAGAGCTTTGCCAGGAAGCCCCTGGCCAACCTTCTTCAAAAGGGAGGGAGCTTTAAGGTGAATTCTGGAGTACTTTAAAGTTTTATCAAAAAAAGAAAGATTTTTTTGGCGTGTATTGGTCAAATCCTTAAATTTGCCGTCCGTTTCGGGTCCCATAGCTCAGCTGGTTAGAGCACCTGACTCATAATCAGGGGGTCCTTGGTTCGAGCCCAAGTGGGACCACCTTAATAATCAAAGAGTTACGATAATAAAATTTCGTAGCTCTTTTTGTTTTTAACAGTTTTGCCCACTTTTTGCCCACTTTTTATGGTTTAATACATATCAAAACAAGCTTATTTGGTTACACAAATAATGAATATAACTTTTACGGAAATAGTTATAAATTTCTTTTATTGATTTAAGTAGACAATTTAATGTAGAGCTTTTCTTCTTCTCAAAAAACCTCTTACCATATTAATCACAAAAATTACTTGACCTAATAACATGAGCAAAAGGTAATAGAAAATGGTTACATTAGGGATATTGGTATTTGTATAATATCTTTCTTCAATAAAAAAGTTTAGATTAAAAAAACTAAAGACATCTAGTAAAAAAGTAATTCCGACGAATGTACAAAACCAATGAATTAAGTTTAGGGTATTAGATAGATTACATTTAAGCCTTATCAATATAAAATATAATAGTCCTATTATCCCTAAAAACTTAGAAAATATTATTGAAACATGATATTGTGAAACTACATAATATGTATCGTGCACATTAAAATCTAAAGTATGGTCCTTTTTGGAATGTCCTAAAATAATAATCAAAGGAATAATTATCCAAAATAGAATAAAAGGTTTTTTTAAAATCTTTGACATTATTTAGACTTTTGTTGTCCTTGTCATAGGCTGACAATAGATAAATCCTTTTTCCCCACTTGTTAGAGGTCTTATAACCATATTTCCTGAAATCTTATAACCATGATTCAAATTTTGTGACACTAGGCTTTCTAAATTAATTATAGAATCTGCTTCTATTACATGAAAAGTTGTATAATCTTTTTCCATCGGTTTATTAAACTTTCTTAAAAATCTCTTAAGATAGATAGCATTTCTTTTTCCAAAAGATAATTTTTTATATATTTCATGAAGGATATAACTAATACCTAGTACGTTATGAAGAACACTAAGGCAATAAAGGCACTGGACAACAATCAACTGCGACTTATTAAAGGGGGCAATAATACAACAACAGCCCTATCTGATCTGGAAAAAGACGATGTTGTCACTTATGCCCGGCACCCTGGCATAGGTGGCGGATCTGGAGGACCTGGAGGAATTGGGGGCTAGTCAACAAGTTTACACAGGATTCAAGGGCTTCATGGCTACTGTACCACCCACGAGGCCTTATTGTATTTCCACTTAAAGGTTGGTTAATTCGGACTAGAAACTGTTTTGATTAATTGATTATCGTTATCGTAAATCGCCAATTTATAACTAAGTTTCAAATTCAAGAGTTCCTTTTCCAAATCTTCAAACCGATCTACTAATACTTCACCATTTAATAATATTTCTTTTTCTCCATTGATTTCATATTCATCAAATCCACTTTTTCTTATCTTCCAACCCATTTTCTTAAACTTATCTTCTAGATTTTTTTTAGATATATCATTCGATATCATGCCATATAGATTGTTCATCGTTTATTTGAACTTTAATGTTAAATATTTGAAACAGGGAAAGGCAAGTAAACTTAAACCAATCGATTTATGCGAGCAGATTTCAATGTTTTATTTGTTTTCAATCATTATTTTCTTACTCTAAAAGCTACTATAATTAGTAACAAAACCGCAAAATTCTTATAACTATTCAGTTCTTAAGATTTTAGGAGTTCGTAGAAATTGATTTAATATGGTTTTAAATGTTTGTTCTTTATTGGATGATTATTTCCGAAAAACTCCAGAGAATTCTCTGGAGTCAAGTCATCTTGTGATTTCAAATTTATACAATTAGCTAGATACACAAGATCTTCCATCTTGGCTACATCTACCAGAATGACAACATGTTTCGGTTTCATTTGGAGCAATACATATGGTTATACAGCATAGGTTTCCTGTATTTATGCAAGAAACCGTACCTATTATACAACCCTCTCCAGTTAATGAACTCTGTTCATTTGTTGTTAACTTCCTAACCTTGTCTAAGAGCAAAATGTTTTTTAACATGATAATAAAGATTTAAGTTGATATTAACTGCTCTTAATTTACGATTTTATTTTGTTTTTAAGACGTTAAATGTTTCGCTTAAGGTGTCTGCCATTCGTCATTGTATCCAAACTAATAAGGTATGCTATCTTTTTCCTAGCTATCCTTACCAAATCCTAGTCAACCAGGCATTTTAAAATACATTATATCTAGTTTATTCCAAATTTCTTCAAGAAAATCATATCTTATATTGAGATTACATTCGTGTAACTTCATCTTTTTATTGAACTTTTATAATTTAATATCCTTCTAAAGAACACCTTGATCTTTGAGCATTTTATATTCCTCAGGATCTCGAACCAGACTCTTTAAAAAATCTGTTGTAGTTATCTTAGTTTTTGGGTTACCCATGTCTTTATAATTCCCCCCTCAATTAGGGCAGTAATTTAAGTTCAAAAATTGATTAAATTTACTGTATTATGAAACGAAGAA